>CAVZXE010000008.1:0-434458 GCA_963779155.1 uncultured bacterium
GGAACTCGGCGCGATCAACGACCCTCGCATCAAGGACCTCGCGATCATGCTGAACCCGTATGCGCGGGGCGGCCAGTACGAGCGCTTCTTCGAGGGCCGCAACAACATCGACTTCGCGAACGACTTCGTCGTCATCGAGAACGAGGAGCTGAAGCGCCGGCCCGACCTGCACGCGGTGGTCAACATCCTCGCTGCTGCACCAGATCACCGGCGAGATGTACCTGACGCGCAACCGGCGCAAGGTGCTCTTCATCGACGAACTCAAGCAGCAGCTCGGCGACATCGGCGCCGACGACCCGGTCAAGGCCGCCGTGGTGGAAGAGGCGGCCCGGCGCGCGCGCAAGTACGGCGGATCGCTGGGCACCGCCACCCAGAGCGCCGACGACTACTACGGCTCGGCGCAGATGGAGGCCGCCTTCAACTGCTCGGACTGGGTATTCCTGCTGCGCCAGAAGCCCGAGTCCATCGAGATGCTCGACCGCAAGGGGCGTCTGTCGATGGACGAGCCGAAGAAGCGGCTGCTGAATTCGCTGCGCACCGAGCCCGGTGTGTTCTCCGAGGTCTACATCTCCTCGCCTGTGGGCGAAGGCGTGGCGCGCAACATCCTCGATCCGGCCACGCACCTGCTGTTCTCCAACAAGCTGGAGGACAACGCGCCCATCGACGAACTGCGCGCGCAGGGCCTGGGCATCGATGAGGCCATCGCCGAGTTGCTGCGGCGACGGGGGCACAGGCATGAAGGACGGCATGAAGGCGCTGCTGCTCAACGCTGCTTTCGCCTCGCTGATCGTGTTCGGCACGCTGGCCGCCTACGACCGGATGGTGGTGCGACCCGCGCAACGCGTCGGCGTCGTCGATGTCGGGGAGGTCTATCGCCAGAAGGAAGCCGAGTTCACGCAGATCCTCACCAAGGCCGGGTCCGAGGGCGAGCGCGACAAGGCGTTCGCGATGGCACGCACTTTCTCCCAGCGCCTCCCGCTCGCCTTGGAAGAGCTGCCCCGGGAATGCGGCTGCCTGGTGGTGCTCAAGAGCGCCGTTGCCGGGTCGACGCCGCGCACGGTGGACTTGACGGCCCAGTTGCGCCGCAAGGTGGAGGCACCATGACCAGCACGCCAACCCGCCCGATGGGGAAGTTCGTGGGCCAGTTCGCCGAGTTCCTTCGGCACATGCGCGCCCGCTGGTTCCTCTACGTGCCGGTCTTTGCCGTCTGGGGTTTTGCGTACACCCGGTTGTTCGTCGACCCGACGCCACGGGTGCCGGTGCTGTTCAACTGGACGCCGAGTCTGCCGTACAGCGTCGCGGTGATGCACTACGGACGGCACGACCTGCAGCGCGGCGACTACATCGTCTTTGCGTTCGCCGGGGAGGCGCGCACCGACTACCCGGGGCTCCGCGGGCAGCCGTTCTTCAAGATCGTGCGCGGCCTGCCCGGCGACACCGTGACGGTCTCGGGACGCACGGTGGCGATCAACGGCCAGGTCGTCGGCACCGCCAAGACCCATGCCTTCGACCGGCGGCCGCTCGACCCGATCGCGCCCACGGTGATCCCGCCGGGTCACTACTACGTGCAGGGCACGAGCGCCGACTCCTTCGACTCGCGCTATCGCGCCAGCGGTCTGGTGCGCGCCGAGCAGGTGCTGGGCACCGTGGTGCCGCTGTTCTGAGGGCGTGTGATGAGGAGCGCCATCGTCCGCAGTGCAGCCCAGGCCGCGGCATTCAGCGTCGCGCTGGCATGCGGGGCTGCCGGCGCCGCACCACCATCGGTGGCCGACGACATACCGATGGCCGACTACCTCGGCCTGCTGGCACAGATCGCGCCGGCGGCCGAAGAAGGCGCCAGGGCCTACCTGCAGGCCTACCAGCAACGCTGCGGCCGGCAGCTGGCCACCGCCGACCTTCGGCGTGCGATGTCCGACGGGGACGGCGATCCGATGCTGATGGCGATGATCCGGGCGAGCCACCTGCGCGACAACGCCACCCAGGCCCAGTTGGCTCAGCGGATCGCATGTGAACGGCGGGCCTCACGATGATTCCGGTCGTCGCCTCTTGCGCCGCACTCGGCTTGGCCCTGCTCCCGACGCTTGCGGGCGCGGCCGACCTCGGCACGCTGGGGCCTACCTACGGCATCGCAGAGCCGCATCTGCTGAACTTCATCGAGCAGCGCCTGCGCGACAAGGAACGCAGCGGCGAACTGCAGCGCCTGATGCAGGAGGCGCAGTCCCGCGGCATCGACGCCGTGAAGCGACCCCAACCCGTGGCAGGCCTGCGGGCGACTGAAGGCCCGCGCACCTTCTACGTCGATCCGACCTTCACGCTGGACCGCAACGTCGTCGACGCCCAGGGGCGGTTGCTGTTCGCCGCGGGCACGCGCAAGAACCCGCTCGAGGTGGTTTCCCTGTCGAAGCGCCTGCTGTTCTTCGACGCCCGGGACCAACGCCAGGTCGCGCGGGCACGCGAGCTGATCGCCAGCTACGGCGGCAAGGTCAAGCCCATCCTCACCGGCGGCTCCTACCTGGACCTGATGAAGGCCTGGCGGGTGACGGTGTACTTCGACCAGCAGGGTACGCTGACGCGGCGCTTCGGCATCCGGCAGGTCCCGGCCCTGGTCTCGCAGGAAGGCCAACGGCTGCGCGTCGACGAGGTGGGGCTGCCATGAACGTCTGCCGCCCACGATGCCACTTCGTGCTCGCGATCATGCTCGCGCTGACGACCGGCCTGCTGCCCGCGCTCTCCCACGCCGCCGACAGCCTGACCTGCACCGGCCGCTTCCCGAATCCCATCACCGAGATCTGCTGGAGTTGCATCCTGCCGATCAGCATCGGCAGCGCGACGATCGCCAACGTCGACGGGCAGGAGGACATCGCCAACCCGTCGAGCCCGGTCTGCAGTTGCGGCGTCAACCCGACGATCGGCCTGTCCATCGGCTTCTGGGAACCTGCCCGCCACGTGGAGGCGGTGCGCAAACCGTTCTGCCTGGCGTCGCTGGGCGGCATCGATCTCGACCCGGGCATCTCGGCCCCGGCGGCCGCGCGTTTCACGCGGGCGGAGGGGGACGGCGACGGCGGCAGCTTCTACCAGGCGCACTTCTACGTGAACCCGGTCCTCTACTGGCTGGAGGTGGTGACCGACTTCCCCTGCCTGGAACGGGGCTCGTTCGACCTGGCCTACCTGACCGAGGTCGACCCGCTGTGGAACGACGACGAGCTGACGCTGATCCTCAACCCCGAGGCGGTGCTCTTCGCGAACCCCATCGCCGTGGCGGCGTGCGCCGCCGACTGCGTGGCCGCCACCGCAGGGTTCGGCATTGCCGAGATGTTCTGGTGCGCGGGGTGCCAGGGCGGCATCTACCCCTTCGACGGCCACGTTCCGTACCACATGGGCGGCGTCCGCACGGCGGCCCTGATCGCGCAGCGCCTGACCGCCAAGATGCACCGCGAACTGCTGGCGTGGGGCTGGCATGGCAAGCCGGGGCTGTGCGGCCCCTACTTCCTGCCGGCGATGGACAAGACCGCCTACAAGACCCAGCTCACCTACCCGGTGGCCAACACCGCGAAGGACGGGGGCCGCTGCTGCCAGCCCTTCGGCCGCAGCACGATCGTCTGGGGCGCCGGCAAGGAGTACCCCGTCCGCGGCGAGGACTTCGCCTTCATGCTGTTCAGGAAGCGGAACTGCTGTGTGGGCTACTGATCGCCTCCTGGCCCGCTGCCGGACCACACGCGCAGTGCTCTGCGCCGCTGCGGCGCTGGTGCTTCAGAGCGCGGCTCTCGGCCAGGCCCTGCCGAAAGTGACGGACGCCGACATCGAGCGCGCGCGCCAGCAGCACCCGATGCCCACCGACGCCGAGTTGGCCCGCGTTCCCGTACCTTCGACGCCACGTATCGACGCGCTGCCCCAACCTGCGACCAGGACGCCTGTCGACCTGGAGGCGCTGGCCAAGGGCTTCGATGCGCAGGCGGACAAGCCGGCTCTCGGTGCAGCCTCGGGGCCCAGCCTGCTGGTCTTCATCAGCTTCTCGATGCCCGAAGCCACGATCACCCGGCTGCTGGACCAGGCGTCTCGCGCGCGGGCCACGCTGGTGCTGCGCGGATTCGTCAACGGCTCGCTTCGCGACACGGTCGAGCGCATGCAGCGCCTGATCGGCAATCGCCAGGTCGCCGTGCAGATCGACCCGCAGGCCTTCGACCGCTTCTCGATCGTCCGCACGCCTTCGTTCGTGCTGGTGCGCGACGGCGCCGCATCGAAGCCCTGCGCCGCCGGCATGTGCATCGCCAGCGACCAGTTCGTGCTGGCGGCCGGCGACGTCAGCCTGGACTACGCGCTGAGGTTCTTCGAGCGTTCGGCGCCCGGCATGGCTCGCGACGCATCGTCCTACCTGCAGCGCATGAAGGGGGCGGTGCGATGAGCCTGCGCAAGGTGGTCGTCTGGTTCACGCTCGTCTGCTTCGTGACGACGCAGACCGCGAGCGTGGCCGGTCCGCACGAGGAAGGTGTCGCCGCCGGCCAGGCCGCGAACCCGGTGGCGCGCGGCAGCGTCACCGCCCCCAGCGCCACTGGCGTCGTGCCCGGCTACACGACCACGCCGCCGGAGCGGTCCTACTACCGACAGCCGAACCTCGCGTCCCAGGGCAACGCACGCCTGGCGCTGTGCGCGACGCTGCCGAACGACCCGACCTGCCAGGCGCAGCGCGGCGCGCTCAGCTCCGCGAACACGCCCCGACCTGCGGTCTCGCCTGACGATCCGGCCGTGGCCGCCGCCCGCGATATCGGTCGCAGCCCGTCCAGCGTCCTCGGCAGCCTGGCCGCGTACTACAGCGGCTGTACGACCACGGTGACCAACCAGCCCGCCACGACCCAGACGCGCAGTTGCCTGCGCTACCTGGGTGTCGGCAACTACAGCTGCGCCCGGTCGCTGACGGTCGCCACCGATCGCACCACGAGCTGCACGCCGGGCGACTGGTTCGCCCACGCCGGGTCCGGCCGCGCCGGCATCGACGTCGCAATGCCTTCCCGACCGGCCGGAAACGGCGCAGCACTTCCGGGTCACGCAGGACAGCAACCCGCTGACCTTCTTCGACGTGAACATGACGACGCCGGTGGTCTTCCCCGAGATGGTCGCGGTGCTGGAGACGAACTACTCCGGCATGACCGGTCTGCCGATCCGCACCGGCGTCTGGGTGGCGGACAAGTCCTGCGCCGGCAGCACCTGCAGCCTGACCGCGATGATCGCCGCCGAGGTACAGGAGATCTGCACCGGCAACGGCGATTCGGGCTTCAGCTGCACCAGCGCCGAGCCCTTCCTGAAGATCTACGCGGCCTGCCGCGCCGGCACACAGAGCGGCGACAACATCCAGGACACCCTGTGTCAGGGCGACAACGGCTGCACGACGACCGTGCTGGATGGCGCCAAGTGCTATGCGCCGGCCGGCGGCTGGACACCCTACGCCGGCACCGACGTCACGGGCACGGTGCCGGGCTACTACTGGAACATCGACGCCGATCGCGCCGTGGTCGGTTGGGCACCGAATCCGGCCTACGGCCCGATCCCGACGATGCGGTTGACCTACACGCGGGCGACCACGGCCGTGACCGCAACCGACCGCTGGGACGACCAGTGCCCGGCGCTCGCGGCCGGTGGCCGCTGCACCGTCAGCACGGCCGCCGTCTGCACCGACGGCCCGGCGACCAAGGTGATCGACGGCGTCTCGGTGTACCGCGACTGCTGGGAGTACACGAGCACGATGACCTGCAGCAGCGGCGCGCCGGTGGACCAATGCGCGCCGCTGGTGGCCGCCGGTTGCACCCCGATGAACTCGATCTGCAAGCAGGCCAACGCCACCACGGGCGTCTGCGAGGTCGTTGAAGACGGCTACAGCTGCCCGGTGCCGGCGCAGAGCGTCACCACGGCCAGCAACTGTCCGTCCAACGTCTTCTGCCTGAACGGCAACTGCTTCGACATCAGCGCACCGAACGACGCCGACTTCGCGCGCAGCATGTCGATGCTGGAGGCGGGCCGGGAGGCGGGCGTGTATCTCGACTCCGACCGCATGCAGGTGTTCAAGGGTGAGGAGAACCGCTGCCGGGACCGCCTGCTGAAGAACTGCTGCTACGCCGACGCTGCGGGCGCGGGCATGACCAACCAAAGCCTGTTCGGCAGCGGCTCCCGGCTGGTCTACGACGTGCTGATGAACTCCGAGAACCGGGAGTTCCTGTACCAGGGCATGTCGGCCCTGCTGTCCGGCGCCGGCTTCAGCGGCAGCTTCACGAGCTACGGCGTGACCGTCGCGGTCAACGGCACCGCACTGCCGGCCGGCTCGTCCGTGCTCTATGCCGGCGACAGCCTGGTCGTCGCCTTCGACCCCTGGTCGCTGGTCATCGCCGTGGTCATCTACATCATCCTGTCGATGATGTCCTGCAACGAGGACGAGGGAAAGCTGGCGATGAAGGAAGGCGCCAAGCTGTGCCACACGATCGGCACCTGGTGCTCGTCCTGCATCCGGATCCTCGGCGCCTGCGTGTCCTGCATCGAACACACGACCTCGAAGTGCTGCTTCAACTCGATGCTCGCGCGCATCGTCAACGAACAGGGCCGCGCGCAGATCGGCAAGGGCTGGGGTGGCGCGCAGAGCGCCGATTGCTCCGGCTTCACCGTCGCGCAGCTGCAGACGCTCAATTTTGCGGCGATGGACCTGTCGGAGTTCTACGCGTCGCTGGTGCCGATGCTGCCCGACGTGGCCACGCTGCAAGGCAACGGCGCCAGCCGCATCCCGACCTGCTACTACGGCCAAGGGAGATGCCAATGAAGCCGCATCCAGTCCACTTGCTGGCGATGGTCATCGGCGTCGGCTCGGGAGCCATGGCGCAGGACCGCACGCCGGTGCAGGACGCCAAGCTGCTGCTGATCGCCGCCATCGATGCGCCGAGCGGGCAGGCCCAGGGTGTTCTGGTGGGTGAGATCGCCGACGCGATCACCCAGCGCTTCAGGGGCACGACACCGATCTACATCGACGTGACCACCGAGCGGCGGTATGCGCAGGCAGGCTGCAGCCGCCTGAAGGTTCGCTTCTGGCAGGACGGTGTTCAGCTGCCCGGCGTGCCGGCACCGCGCCGTCAGACCATCGACTTCGGTATCAGCTACTGCCGTGACGGGCAACCGCCCAGGTCGTTGTCGTGAGGAGCCCGTGATGAAGCGGATCCTCGTTTCGCTGTCGTTGCTGTCGACCGTCATCTTGCCGTTGACCGCCGAGGCGCAGGCCACGGCGTCGCGCTACTGGTCCGATGCGTGGCGCGGCTGGCACTTCTACGAAGAACCCGAAGCGGAGCCCGCGGATCGACCCGTTGTGCCTCCCAAGGCCACGCCTGCCGCTTCGAGGCCCACTGCCGGCAAGCCGCCCGAGATCGTCGAGTTCGAGCGCCTGCAGAAGTCGCTCGAGGAGACTCGGAACATCGCCATCATGCGGCCGACCGAAGCGAACGTGCGTCGCTACATGGAGCTCGAGGCCAAGGTGGTGGCGCGCGCCTCGACCTTCGCCGACGTCGCCCAGCGCATCGCCTGGGCCACGCCCGAGCTGGATCCGACCCTGCAGGGCCGCCCCGTCAACGCCAAGGCGCTGGAGGTCTTCGACCAGCTGCAGATGTCCCAGCGCAGCGAGTCCATCGGTGCCCTGGGACGCGACCACGTGCTGTTCTTCTTCTTCCGCAGCGACTGTCCCTATTGCCATGCCTTCGCGCCGACGCTGGAAGCGTTCCAGGCGCGCCACGGCATTCGCGTGGTGGCGATCAGCGTCGATGGTGGGCCGATGCCCGGCTTCCCGGACGCACGGCGCGACAACGGCATTGCGACCACGCTGAAGGTCACCCAGGTCCCGGCCGTCTACCTCGCCCAGCCCTTCACCGGAAAGATCACGCCCATCGGCTTCGGCGTGCTGTCGGAAGCGCAGCTGGTGGAACGGATCGCCATCGTCGCGGCACCCTCCACAGCGTCACCCGCGGAGTCGGCCACGTCCCTCCTCGCGCGGCAATCCGGGCCGCCCTGACGCTCAAAAGGAGCACCCTCATGAACTCGCTGAACCCGCAACGCATGGCCGGACGCGCCAGAGCGACGATCGCGACGGTCGCGGCCACCGCACTCGCCCTGTCGCCGATCACCCTACGTGCCGGGGACCTGAACACCGAAGTGAACAACATGTTCAACAGCCTCGGAGCGATCGGCAACTACACGGCGCCCGGCGCGTTCCGCGGCCAGACCTTCAACACCTATACCGGCGGCAGCCTGTTCATGCGCGCGCCCAACAAGGTCTACCAGCTCGCGGCGATCCAGTTCCCCAGCGCCAAGGCTGGCTGCGGTGGCATCGACGTGTTCGGCGGTTCGTTCTCCCACATCTCGGCCGCCGAGTTCAAGAACATGCTGCGCAACATCACCGCCGCGCTGCCGGGCATCGCCTTCCAGCTGGCGCTCGAATCGGTCTCGCCCTTGCTGGGCGGCCTGACCAAGTGGGCGAAGGGGCTGGAGACCTGGATCAACAACGCCCGCATCAACTCCTGCGAGACGGCCAAGGCCATCGTCAGCACGGCGGCCGAAGCGGCAGGCTACAGCTCCCAGGAGGCCTGCGCCGATCTGGCGATCGAGACGGGGCTGGAGAGCGACCGCGACGCGGCGCGCCGGCGCTGCGCCACCGACCGCACCAGCATCCTGGCCACCGCCCGCTCATCCGGCGACGCCAATGTGCGCAACAAGGCGCCCTTCGTCGGCAACCTGACCTGGAAGGCACTGCAGCGCACAGGCGCCTCGCTCGACGATGCGGAGCGCGAGCTGATCATGAGCATCGTCGGCACGGTGATCTTCCACGCCGAGGAGGACGCGCGCGACCCCGAGCCGATCGCGCCGACCATCACCTCGATCAGCCAGTTGCTCTACGGCCAGGCCCCCGGCGCCGGCACCGACGTGACCCAGCACATGCTGCGCTGCAACGACTACGTCAACTGCGACGTGGTGACGCTGAACCCGGCCTACACGCACACGCCGTTCACGGCGCGGGTGGAGACCATGATGCGCTCGATCGCCGACAAGATCGCCACGCGCGCCGCCATCCCCAACAACTCGGCCGAAGTCGGCTTCGTCAACCAGACCACCGAGCCGGTCTACAAGATGCTGTCGATCGGCGCCACCATCCCCGGGTCTGGCCTCTCGGACAGTCTGATCGGCCAATACCGCGACGTCATCGCCGCCGACTACGCGTACGTCTTCCTGGAGCGCAACCTTCGCGTCGGCATGGCGGCGCTCGACAAGGACTACACGCTGCAGCAGACGCAGCGCGACCTCGCCAACCACGTGCGTCAGCGCGCGCAGGCCATGCTGCTTCAGTTGTCGCAGGAGAAGAACCTGCTGTACCAGAAGGTCGGCTCGTTCCGGGCCGTGTCCAGCCACCTGGAGCAGCTGGAGCGCCAGCTTCGATCCAGCATGCCGCAACACGTGATGGACATGCTGGGCCAGCAGGCTGCCTTCCTGTCGCGATAGACGGCAGCGTACTTGGCGAATCCGGGGGCTCGTCATGTGGGAGATCTACGCCTACCAGAACTCCGACAGCCTGTTCGGCATCTTCAACGCGGCCGCGGCCATCCATGCCTCCAGCGACTACATGGCCGCCGCGGCGGCGGTCGCCTTCTGCGGCTTCGCCGCCGCGCTGATCGCCTATGCGTTCGCGCCCGAGAAGTTGCAGGGCTGGAAGTGGCTGGCCACGGTTCTGATCGTGTTCTCGGTGCTCATCGTGCCGCGCGTCACCGTGGGCATCGTCGACAAGACCGGCGGCTCGGCGGTGAAAGTGGTGGCCAACGTGCCCTTCGGCGTGGCCATGCTGGGCAGCATCACCAGCACCATCGGCCACACGCTCACGGGCCTGTTCGAGACGGCCTTCCAGGTCATCCCGGGTGTTGGCGGCCTACCCAGCGAACTCACCTACGAGAAGAACGGGCTGATGTTCGGCAACCGCCTGATCCGCGACACCGGCAGCGTCGTGTTCCAGGACCCGAACTTCCGCACCGATCTGATCAACTACATCCACAACTGCACGATGTACGACCTGATCGACGGCACCGTCGATCCAGGGACGTTCTCCGGCTCGGACGATGTCTGGGCGCTCATGGGAACCCCGAACCCGGCGCGCTTCACGACCCTCACCGGCGCAGGCGGCGCCGTCACGGTGGACACCTGCCCGAACGCCTACACGAATCTCAACGGCCGGCTGCCGGCACAGATCACCCGCATCCAGGGCAAGCTGGCCTTCCAGCTGAACCCGACGTTGCCCAATGCGGCTGCGGCGGGGGCAATAGCCGGCCAGATCCAGCAGGCCTATGTGAAGAACAGCATCGCCAACGCCGCGGCGACCGCGGCGGACCTGATCCGCCAGAACGCGGTGCTCAACGCGATCAACGACACCAGCAGCATCATCGGCCAGAAGGTCAACGACCCGGCGTCGATGGTGCTGGCCGTCGGCCGTGCCCAGGCTGTCGCGCAGCAGAACGCCACCTGGCTGAACTACGGCAAGGTCGCGGAACAGGCACTGCCGGTGTTCCGCAACGTCATCGAGGCAGTCACCTATGCCCTCTTCCCGCTGCTGGTGCTGTTGCTTCTGCTGACCAGCGGCCGCGAAACCATGATCGCGTTCAAGGGCTACGCCGCGATCCTGATCTGGATCCAGCTCTGGCCACCGCTCTACGCGGTGCTGAACTACATGGCGTCGATCTACGCCGCCTACGACCTGGCCGCCGCGGCCGATCTGGGGACCGGCGCCAAGGCACTGTCGCTGCAGACCGCGTCGACGATCTACTCGCGAGCGATCTCGGGCGAGGCGGTGGTCGGCTACCTGGCGATCAGCATCCCCTTCATCGCCTGGGCCGCGCTGAAGCGGATGGAGAACTTCGGCACCGCGCTGGTGGGTGGCCTGTCGGGCCTGCAGGGCATGCTGTCCGGGACGACGAGTTCTGCCGCCGTCGGCAACGTGAACATGGGCAACGTGGCGATGGACCAGATGCAACTGGCGCCGAACCGGACCTCCGCGTTCATGAGCAGTTGGCAGAACGACCTGAGCGGCAACACGTTCTCATCGAATGCGCTGACCGGCCGCACGGCTGTCAGCCTGTTGCGCAACCAGGGGTATGCGTCGCGGGTGGTCTCGATGCGGGTGTCTGAGCAGGACGTTCAGGACGCCAGCCGGCAGGTCGACGCCGCGAGAGGCGAAGCCGTGGCGGCAAGCACGGAGCGCTCTGCTGTCCTGTCCGAGGCGTTCAGCCGCGGGCTGTCGAAGCTGCGGTCCACGCGCAACACCACCGGATCGACGTCGAGCAGTTTCGAGCAACTCGGGCAGACGCTGAATCGGCTGGATCAGATCACGAGGAGCGTTGCCGACAGAACCGGGTTGACGCAATCCCAGGTCGCTCAAATTGCATTTGGCGCCGCTGCGCACGTTGGCATATCGACGCCTTTCGCGGGGGCGGATGCGCGAGCCAACGCCGGCAAGAACTATCAGTCGAGTCTATCGGCGGAGCAGCAGAAAGTCCTCGGTTCGCTAACGAGCGAACAGCTCGCCGAGTTCAAGCAGTTTGGCGACCGCGTGTCGCGTGACACTACAGTCATGAATGCCTTGTCCTCCGATTCACGCGAGTCCAAGGACCTGTCGTCGCGCCTGGCTTCAGCCGTATCTCGAACGACACGTGCTGACGCCGCCGTTGCCGAGCGAACTGCGCTTGCCGAGCGTCTTTCCGCCGCACGTGAACGCGGCGAAACGATCGCCATAGACACAGCGCAAGATCCTCACCACTTGGCAATGTTCCTGCGCTTTGCCGAACAGTACGGAGGCAACAGTGCGTCCGCGCTGGCTCTCTTCGAAGCCGAACTTGCCCGGCAAGGACTTCCGCCCAACCGGACGTTCTCGGACGGAACGGCGCTCCCTTCATCCTTCGGCGACATTCGACGACTGCGAGGCAGGCGCCGCTGACCCGACGCTCGCAAGCGGATATCGACGCGCAAGCAAGCACGAACCGCGGGAAGGTGTCCGCGCGCGCGACACCCGTGCCGTTTACCGCGAGCCGCACAACGCCTTCTGGCCTTCGCAGCGAGGTTGAAGCTCTCGGCGTCGACATCAGGCAACAAGTCCGATCGGATTCAGCTGCGGTTGATGCGAGGACGGAGACCGTGAGCACGCCGGACGGGACTCTTCAGTCTCGAAAGTCGCTGCTGAAGCAGGCTGGCAAGCAGGTCGCCAAAGATGCGAGCGCGTCCGTCGACAACGCCACCGAGATCGTCACGGACATGTTCCGCAAGAAGAAGTAGCGCGGCGGGCTACAGCTTGTCGGGATCGAACTGACTGCGCCCGTGTTCTGGCTCAAGTGCGCTTGTCAACTGCGGGCGCCCCTTGTCACGCCAATAGTTGGCTAGCAAGTCCTCCGAAGTCATGCCCAACGCCGGAATGGGATCCCGCGGGCGGTTCTCGGGCTCGCGGGGCCGGCCAAGCCTTGTCACGCCGCCGCCGATTGCGGCACCGAACAGAGCGCCAACCATCACCATGACACCGCGCGTGCCCAAGTCATCATGGATCGCCGAGACAAGGCCAACAATCGCGCCGACGGCGACGATGCCGATGAAGATGAGCTTTCGCATGTCCGCAGTTTCCCGGGCGCAAAGCGTACTCCCTCCGCCGCATTCTGCAAATCGATCGCCGCCGATGTTGTGCCTTGCGGCAGAAATTGCCACCCGAAACAGTTCGCTAGCTCGTCATCGCCCTACCCGCTTCGGAAGCATTGCGGTCGCGACGTAGCCAGACCGACTTCACCCCAGCAGCCTCGCCAACGCCTCAGCCTGCTCCGCGAATTTCCTTGGGTTCGCCTGTTGCAGCTCGCGCTCTACACCTGTGGCGCGATCGTCTTGGTCTGCGCGACGGTGGTCGGCTTCGTCGTGCCGTTCGCCCTGCATCCGCTGGCGATGCCCTGCGTGCCGCTGGTGGTCAGCCTGCTGCTCAGCAGGGCGCTGGGGAGTTTCCATCTGCGAGGAGCGTGATCAGCACTGACCGACCCCAACAGAGTTGTGAGCCTGCCGGTCCACTGGCGACGTGCGCCCGATGCTGTGATTTGCCCGAGAGGGCATGAGCCTTTTCGCTTCAAAGCCAGGAGTCCTGATTCTTTGGCAGCGCCCCAGCCGGGTCATAGACCTGCAGCGTGTCATCCGCGATCAACTGCTCGTTGAAGACGACAAGGTTTGTGCCGCCCGTTGCAAGCCTCGACGCGAACAGGATGCCTTTGGCGCCGGCGGCAAGCGTTTCGTCAGCCAACACCCAACTCGGCGGCTCCACGCGCTGGTTGAACCACAGCTCGCGCCAGTCGCAGTGGAACTCCTCCCACAGGTCGGACCACCGGCTGGAGTCATAGCCGGCGCGGAAATCGACGACCGGCGCAAGGCGAACGGTGTAGCTCACCAGCGTGCCAGGTGGCATCAGCGGCGAAAGCTGCTGGTACTCGCGGACAGCGGTTTCAGACTCCAGGGCCAAGTAGAGGGCCGCAACGCCTGGTCGGTTCGCCCGCCCCCCGTGTGCCGCCGCGCCCGCGCCACTGGTCGGCGCCGTGGCCCACCGTGGCGAATGCATGCGGTACGCCGTGACCGGGCCCAGCTCGGTCAGGATCATCCCGCCGCGCCAGCCTCGATAGACGCCACATAGCGCAGCAGGTCATCGGTGCGCCCTTCCGAGACCAGCCGCTCGGCAGTCTTGTAGCCAAACACGGACAGCGGCTCGTTGCGGTACCAGAACAGCGCTTTGTTCAGGTCGCCATTCAGGTCTGTCGCGGCCTTGATGACGCGCAGGGCCTCGCGCAGGAAGTCCTGAACCCCACGAGAGCCCGGTGCACGGCTGATCGTGTTTCGATGCACGTGCGCCTGCTCGGCCAGCGTCTGCAGGTCGATGTGCATGGCCTGGCTGAAGCGCTTTGGCGAAAGTACCGGCGCAGGTGTGTCGGCCTCCCGCAGGAACTCGACGAAGTGCTGGAAGGTTCCGCCCAGCACCGGCGGTTCAAGAACGGCGGTATCGGTCACAACAAAACCTCGCTTGCCTCTTTGGTGCATCATTTAAGCACACGTTGCGCAGCACGGCAACAACGCTACAACGCCATAGCTGGTCAAGTTGCTGTCGGCACCGCGAGTCTGTCGATTTGATCGGCCAGGTACTGGAGCGCACGTCGCCGCTCCTCGGCCATCTCGTGGTGGTGGTAGGCAGCGGTGACCTTGTTGCGCTCTGCATGCGCCAGCAGCAGTTCCACGACATCCCGACTGAACCCATGCTCGCGCAGCAGCGTCGCCGCTGTGCCGCGTGTGCCGTGCGGCGAGAAGTCCTGGACGCCGAAGTCGAGGCGCTTGAAGAAGTGGTTCAGCGTCGCTTCGCCCAGTGGCACCGACGACCGCAGGATCGATGGGAAGACGTAGGCCTGCGGCTCCGACCCCAGCGCTTTCAGCAAGGTCAGCAACTCGACCGCCTGGCGCGACAGGTAGACGCGATGCGGCTGCTTCATCTTCATGCGCTCGGCGGGCAGATCCCACTGCGCCTTGCTCGAGGTCGAACTCTCGCCAGCGCGCGCGCAGGACCTCCGACTTGCGGCACATGCTGTACATCAGCAGCTTCGTCGATGCGATGGTTGCGAAGTGCGCGCCCTGTCGCTCAACGGACCGCCAGAAGGCGCCCAGTTCGGACTCGCTCAGGTGGCGATGGTGCTCAGCCGGCGGCACCTCGATCACGCCGCGCAGCGGCAGCGCGGGGTTCACTTCCACCAGCAGCTTCTGGATGGCGTAGTTGTAGATCTGCTGGATGATGGCCGCGCACGCCCTCGGCGGTCTTCGGCGTGTCGCGCCGGGCTTCGATGATCTCCAGCACGTCGGCCGGGCGAACGGCGTTCAGTGCACGGGTTCCGATCGCAGGCCAGATGAACCGTTCAAGTCGGGACTCGATCTGCTTGCGGTAGGTATCTGACTTGGTCGTCAGCCGCTCGCGGACCCAGCGTTTGGAGAAGGCCTCGAACTCGCTGCCGGCGGCCTTGGCATCGGCGACACGCTCCTTCCGCTCGCTCAGCTCCTGGCGTCGGGAGTCGAACGGATCGACGCCACGTTCCAACAGGACCGTAGTTCGAAGTGGCGATCTCGGGCATCGGCAACGCCGACCTCAGGATACCTGCCGATCTTGACGTCACGGCGCGACGCCAGCCAAATCGGTACTGGTATCGCCACGTCTTCTGTCCTGTGGGGCTGACCTCGATGAAGAGTCCGCCTCCATCGCTCAGTTTGTAGAGCTTGTCCTTGGCCTTGGCGTTGTTGATCCGGGTCGGGGAAAGGGAGTAGTAGTCGAGTCTCATGGTGCCTCTCGGTTCGTCTTTGCGGCCCCGTCCAAATGGACGGAATTTGGAGGGTTTCCCTCCGCGTTTCCCGTCAATTTCCCGTCCAAAGTGACGGGATTTCGTGGTCGGCCGTGAGACGAGCTGAAAAGCAAAAGCCCCTGATTTCTTCAACAAAATCAGGGGCTTACGGGGCGTCATGAGACGCCGTGGAACGAGATCACATGTGGTCGATCATCACCTGCCCGAAGCCGGAGCACGACACCTGCGTGGCGCCTTCCATCAGGCGCGCGAAATCGTAAGTGACCTTCTTCGACAGGATCGACTTTTCCATCGAACTGATGATCAGGTCGGCCGCTTCCGTCCAGCCCATGTGGCGCAGCATCATCTCTGCCGAAAGGATCTCGGAGCCGGGGTTCACGTAGTCCTTGCCGGCATATTTCGGCGCGGTGCCGTGCGTGGCCTCGAACATCGCGATCGAATCGCTCAGGTTGGCGCCCGGGGCGATGCCGATGCCGCCCACCTGGGCCGCGAGCGCGTCCGACACGTAGTCGCCATTCAGGTTGAGCGTGGCGATCACCGAATACTCCGCCGGGCGCAGCAGGATCTGCTGCAGGAAGGCGTCGGCGATCACGTCCTTGATCACGATGTCCTTGCCCGTCTTCGGGTTCTTGAACTTGCACCACGGGCCGCCATCGATCGGTTCGGCACCGAACTCCCTTTGCGCCAGGGCGTAGCCCCAGTCACGGAAACCGCCCTCGGTGAACTTCATGATGTTGCCCTTGTGCACCAGCGTGACGCTCGACTTGTCGTTGTCGATGGCGTACTGGATCGCCTTGCGCACCAGGCGCTCGGTGCCTTCGCTCGACACCGGCTTGATGCCGATGCCCGAGGTGTTCGGGAAGCGGATCTTCTTGACGCCGAAGTCTTCCTGCAGGATCTTGATCAGGCGCCTGGCCTTCTCGCTGCCCGACTCGAACTCGATCCCGGCATAGATGTCTTCCGAGTTCTCGCGGAAGATGATCATGTTGGTCTTCTCGGGCGCCTTCACCGGCGAGGGCACCCCGGCAAAGTACTGGATCGGACGCAGGCAGACGTAGAGGTCGAGTTCCTGGCGCAATGCGACGTTGAGCGATCGGATGCCGCCGCCCACGGGCGTGGTCAACGGGCCCTTGATCGAGACCACGTAGTCCTTCAGCACCGCGAGCGTTTCCTCGGGCAGCCAGACGTCGGGGCCATAGATCTTGGTCGACTTCTCGCCGGCATAGATCTCCATCCAGTGAATCTGCTTCTTGCCGCCGTAGGCCTTGGCGACTGCGGCATCCACCACCTTGATCATCACCGGCGTGATGTCGAATCCGGTGCCGTCGCCCTCGATATACGGAATGATCGGCTGGTCGGGCACGTTCAGCGAATAGTCGGCGTTGACGGTGATCTTCTGCCCGCCTGAGGGCACCTTGATGTGCTGGTACATGTGCATTTGGCTCCGGTGAATGACGAGTCTCGGAAGTCCCGTTCGGGGCGGCTCGAGGCAGTCTTGCATTCTATGCCACCGGGTGTGTCAACCGGCCGGCAGGTGGCTGCGTTAACGACACGCTGCCCCGTCCAGGGTGGCGATCATCAACCACTCAAGTACTTGACCATGAACAAGATCCTCGCTGTCCTCGTCGCTTCCCTGTTTGCTGCCGGCGCTTACGCTGCCGACGCGCCGAAGGCTGAAGCCAAGCCCGCCCCCGCTGCCGCCGCTGCCTCGACCGCGCCAGCCGCCAAGAAGGCCGAAGCCAAGCCCGCCGAAGCCAAGCCGGCCGCTTCTGCCGCATCGGCTGCCAAGAAGTAAGACGAGGCGTCGACCGCCCGATCTGCCGCTCGCGACGGGCCCGCCCGTTGCCCGCGACATCAACGCCCGGCCCCGCCGGGCGTTCGTCATTTGGCACCGCGAAGTCTGCACGGCGCACGAGCGTGCAGCATCTGATTGCCGCTTGTTGCCGGGGCTGTCGGCAAGTGCTATGGAACCCGGCACCAGGCCCCGGAAGCGCCCTCCATGCCGTGCCAGAGCGCCCACAGGCTGCCCGCGGCGAGCATGGCGCCGGCGATCCGCAGCGCCGCCGTCTGCGGCACCCGGGCCAGGCGCGCCCACAGGAACGGCACACCGGCGAGGCCGGTGGCCGAACCGAGGCTGAACGCAGCCATCACGGCGGCCCCTTCCCAGGGGCCGGCGGCAAGCGCGGCCACGGCGAGCGCCCCGTACAGCACGGCGCAGGGCATCGCGACCCAACCGAGGCCCAGCAGGGCCGCCCGCCGCGAGCCCCTTGTTCGCGCAGCGGCATGTGGCCCGTTCACGGGCACCGCGCGCGCCAGGCTTTGCGAGGCGCCGTTCACCCACCGCGGCATGCGCCCGGACAGCAACAGCGCCAGCCCGAACACCAACACGGCCGCCTGCAACATTGTCCAGAGCGGCCGAACGAACGCGCTCCCGGCCGACCAGCTGGCGAGCAGGCCGACGGCCGTCGCCGCTAGCGCACCGGCGCCGCTGTAGGCGGCCGCGCGCCCGGCATGCCAGGCAAGCAGGGCCTGATGGCTTTGCGGCCCGCCGCAGCTTCGCGCAATCGCCGCGCAGGGCGCGCCGCACATCAACGCGCAATGCGGGGTGCTGGCCAAGCCCATGAGCAAGCCGGCGGCGATCAGCGATCCACTCATCTCCCCAGCCTCAGCGCGAGTCCCGCCCAGATCAGATCACGCGCGAGTATCGCTCCCGGGCGCGGTCGGATTGCAGCGGCTGGTCGAAGACCATGGCCACCGCCCGGACGAAGTACCAGCCGATCGGCGTCAGCTCCACGCTGTCGGGCTCGAGATTGACGAGGCCCTGCTTTTCCAGCTCGGCGAGGCGTTCGAGCTCAGGCGCGAAATGGCTGCGGAAGTCTGTCAGGTGGGCAAGCTCGATCGACTCGAAGTCGAGCCGCCCTTGGCACATGATGCTCATGATGATCGCGCGACGCACCAGGTCTTCTCGGTTCAGCGCCACGCCGCGGACGACCGGCAGCTCCCCTGCACGCAGGGTGTCGTAGTACTCAGGCAGCGTCTTCGCGTTCTGGCTGTAGATGGCGCCGACCTTGCTGATGGCCGAAACGCCGAGGGCGATCAGATCGCAGTCGGGCTGCGTGCTGTAGCCCTGAAAATTGCGGTGCAGGCGCCCTTGCCGCTTGGCCACCGCCAATGCGTCGTCGGGGAGCGCGAAGTGATCCATGCCGATGTAGACATAGCCTTGCGCCAGGAAGCCCGCGATGGCCACCGACAGCATGTGCACGCGATCCGCCGAGGTCGGCAACTGGGTCGCATCGATGCGGCGCTGCGGCTTGAAACGCTGCGGCAGATGGGCATAGGCATAGAGCGCAATGCGGTCCGGGCGCAGCTCGGCCATTTGCGCGACCGTGCGCTTGAGCGACTCCGGCGTCTGCAGCGGGAGCCCGTGGATCAGGTCGACGTTGATCGACTCGAAGTTCAATGCGCGCGCCGCCTTCATCAGCTCCACCACCTGCTCGAAGGGCTGGACACGATGAACCGCCTGCTGCACGGCCGGGTCGGAGTCCTGCACGCCAAAACTCAGCCGGTTGAAACCCACCGCAGCGAGGTGTGCCAGCCGCTCGTTCGTGACGGTGCGCGGGTCGACTTCGATCGACACCTCGGCGCCTGGCAGAAAGTCGAAACCGGCGCGCAGCGCGCGCATCACCCGCTCGAGCTCGGCGTCGGAAAGGAAGGTCGGCGTGCCGCCCCCGAAATGCAACTGCGTCAGTGGCTGGCCGCGGCCGAGCGAGGCGAGCTGCAGTTCGAGCTCGAGTTCGAGCGCGTCGAGATACTCGGCCGCCCGCCCGTGCTGACGGGTGACGACCTTGTTGCAGGCACAGTAGTAACAGACCGATTCGCAGAACGGGATGTGCACGTAAACGGACAGCGGCGAACGCCCTCCGACAAGCCCGGCGCCGGAACTCGAACGCTGGACGAGCGCCTGGCGGTACTGCGCCGGCCCGAAGGCCTCGACGAAGCGGTCGGCGGTGGGGTAGGAGGTGTAGCGTGGCCCGCTGAGGTTGAAGCGGCGCAGCAACGCGTCGCTTGGTGCCCAGCCCGGCTCACCCGCACTGATTTCGGTATCGTTTTGTTGCATCGTTGGACTTTGCCAAGCTTGGCACCTTGTGGTCTTGATCTGCATCAACGGGAAAGGGAGATCGCAGCCGACTATGATCTCAGAACTTGAGGTCGATCATGTCAGGCGACAATGGCAAGTCCGTCCGGCGCGCCTGGCTTCTTGCGCCGGCCGAGCGGCTGATCCGTGTCCAAGGGCCCCCATGAAGATCGAAGCAATGAAGGTCGCCTGCTCCAGCTGCAACTTGCGCGAGCTGTGCCTGCCGGTGGGCCTGTCGGAGTCGGACCTCGAGCGCATCGACCAGATGGTGGGGTCCCGGCGCGCGCTCAAGCGCGGCGAGTTGTTGTTCCGCAATGGCGACCGATTCGAGTCGCTCTACGCTGTGCGGACCGGTTTCTTCAAGACCCGCGTCTCGGCCGAGGACGGGCACGACCAGGTCACTGGCTTCCAGATGGCCGGCGAACTGCTCGGCCTCGACGGCATCAGCACCGAACGCCACTCCTGCGATGCAGTGGCGCTCGAAGACTCTCAGGTCTGCCAGATTCCGTACTCGCGGCTGGAGGAACTGACGCACGAAGTGACCGACCTGCAGCGCCAGTTTCACAAGGTGATGAGCCGCGAGATCGTGCGCGACCACGGCGTGATGCTGCTGCTCGGCAGCATGCGCGCCGAGGCACGCCTGTCGGCATTCCTGCTCAACCTGACGCAACGGCTCCAGGCCCGCGGCTTTTCCGGCACATCGCTCGTGCTGCGGATGACTCGCGAGGAAATCGGCAGCTATCTCGGGCTCAAGCTTGAAACGGTGAGCCGCGCGTTCTCGCGCTTCCAGGAGGAAGGCTTTCTCGAAGTGCGCCAGCGCGAGATCAGTGTGCTCGACGAGGCCGGCCTGCGCCGCCTGCTCAACGAGGCTCCCTGCTGAACGATTCAGAGATGGGCCGGCGACCGGTCAGCGGCGCGGGCCTCGCCATCGGCCGCGCCTGAGCGCTGCCTCCGAAGACTCGGCCGTCGTCACGGCTTGGGTTCGACCGGCGTCACGGCGTGATTGCGCGCCTGCACGGCGGGCGCTGCGCCGCGGGCCTGCTGCGCATCGGGAACCTTCAGCACCGGGTCGGCACCGCGTATCGCGATCACCGCAGTCACAAGCGCCGCCACCACGACGACGAGCGGACCGCCGATCACGAGCCACATCATGCGATGGCGCCACCAGGGCGAGGGGTCGTGCGCAAGTTTTCTCATCCGTTTTCCTCTCGTCGCCCGCATTCATCGGGGCACTATGAACGTCGACTTCTCGCCCACCGTCACTTCCGGGAAAGCGCTGTCGGCCTCGCGCGTGATCTGGAAGATGAGCTTGTGCGCACCCGGGCCGAGCGCGCGCGCCTGCTCCGGCGGGATCTGAACCGCCACCGGAACCCAGCGCGCTTCGGCCGGTGCAAGCGTGGTCTCGCCGCGAATGATGGCCTTCGCGCCCTCAATCCCGCCCACGGCGAAACGGTAGCGCTGGGGCGCCTCGGTGGCGTTCATCACCTGCAGCCGGTACACATTCTCGATCCGCCCGTCCTCGACGAGGCGCGCCAACGCGCCGCGGTCGCGCACCACGTCGACCCGCAGCGGCGAGCGCAGCGCCAGGCTGACGACGAACGCGCCGCCGATCAGCAAGAGCACTGCGCTGTACACCAGCACCCGCGGCCTGAGCACTCGCCGCAGCGTGAGCGGCTCGCCGCCCTCGTCAAGGCTGCGCTGGGTGGCGTAGCGGATCAGCCCGTGCGGGTAGTCGAGCCGGTCCATCACGCCGTTGCATACGTCGATGCAGGCGGCGCAGCCGATGCACTCGTACTGCAGGCCCTTGCGGATGTCGATGCCGGTAGGGCACACCTGCACGCAGAGATTGCAGTCGACGCAGTCGCCGAGGCCGAGCCCGGCCTTGTCGGCCGTGCGCGAGCGCCCGCCGCGCGGCTCGCCGCGCTTGCCGTCGTAGCTGATGATCAGCGTGTCGTGGTCGAACATCGCGCTCTGGAAGCGCGCATACGGGCACATGTACTTGCACACCTGCTCGCGCATGAAGCCGGCGTTGCCGTAGGTGGCGAAGCCGTAGAACAGAACCCAGAACAGCTCCCAGGGCCCGAGCCCCATGCTCAGCACCTCGGCGCCGAGCACGCGGATCGGCGTGAAATAGCCGACGAAGGTGAAGCCCGTCCACAGCCCGATCGCGAGCCAGACCAGGTGCTTTCCCCCGCGGCGCAACAGCTTGTTGGCGTTCCACGGGCCGTTGTCGAGCCGTATCCGTGCCGACCGGTCGCCTTCGAGGTGGTGCTCGACCCACATGAAGATCTCGGTGTAGACCGTCTGCGGGCAGGCATAGCCACACCACAGCCGCCCGGCGACCGCGGTAAAGAGGAACAGGCTGTAGGCGCTGAGGATGAGCAGACCCGTCAGGAAGATGAAGTCCTGCGGGTAGAGCACCAGGTTGAAGATGTAGAAGCGCCGCGCGGCGAGGTCGAACAGCACCGCCGGCCGCGCGTTCCAGGTCAGCCAGGGCAGACCGTAGAACGCGATCTGCGTGGCCCACACCAGCGCCCAGCGCCACGCGGCGAACCAGCCGTGCACCGCGCGCGGATGGATCGCCGCTCCGGCGGCGTACAGCGACACCGTCCGGGCGCCATCTGCCGCTTTGGCGGCGATGGGAATGACGCGCGGACGGTCTGCCACTAGGCGCGCGGGCTCACGGCTTGGCCGCGGCGGTCGTGACCGGTTGCGATAGGCTCCACACGTAGGACGCGAGCACCCGGATCTGCGCCTCGCTCAGGCGCCCCGCCTGCGCCGGCATCACGTTGTGCCAGCCCTGATTGACGGCGCGAACGATCGTCTCCTCGCCAAATCCGTGCAGCCAGACCTTGTCGGTCAGGTTCGGCGCGCCCAGCGCCGGGTTGCCCTTGCCCTCTGGCCCGTGGCAAGCCGCGCAGACGACGAACTTGGCGCGCCCGAGCTGCGCGGCGACGTTGTTGTGCGGGCTGCCCGACAGGCTGAGCACATAGTTCGCAACGTTGCGCACGTCCTCGGAGCTGCCGACCGCGGCTGCGATCGGGGGCATGTTGCCCACGCGACCGTTGGTGATCGTCGTCACGATGTCCTCGGGCGAGCCCCCCCACAACCAGTCATTGTCGGTGAGGTTCGGAAATCCGAGGCTGCCGCGCGCGTCCGAGCCGTGGCACGCGGCGCAGTTGTTGACGAACAGCCGCTCCCCGATGGCGTGCGCCTTCGGGTCGGCGGCGAGCGCTTGCGGGGTCATGCCGGTGAAGCTGGCGTACAGCGGCGCGAGCTCGGCCTGGGCCTTCTGCATTTCGGCCTGGTACTGGCCTTGTTCGGTCCACTTCAGCTCGCCCGAGAAGGACCCGAGCCCGGGGTAGAGCGCGAGATAGACGCCGGCGAAGACGACCGTCAGCACGAACAGGATCGCCCACCAGCGGGGCAGCGGGTTGTTGAGCTCCTGCAGGTCGCCGTCCCAGACGTGGCCGGTCGTGTTGTCGCCGGCCATGACCTTGCGCCGGCTGGCACCGATCAGCAGCAGCAGGCAGGCCAGCAGCGACACCACCGTGACCACGGCGATGAAGACCGACCAGCCGCTGGAGACGAAGTCACTCATGGCGGCCCCCCATGCGCGGTTCGTCGATGAAAGGCAGCATCGCCGCTTCGTCGAAGGCCTGGCGGTTGCGACGCGACCATGTCCAGGCAACGATGCCGGCGAAGGCAACGAACGACAGCAGGGTGACCGCGATTCGCAGATCGTTGATGTCCATCACGACTCCTCTTTCTCTTTACTTGAGTGCGGTGCCGAGCACCTGCAGATAGGCGATCAGCGCGTCGAGTTCGGTCTTGCCCTGCACGTCCTGCGGCGCACTGGCGATCTCGGCGTCGGTGTAGGGCACGCCCAGCGTGCGCATGCCCCGCATCCTGGGAGGCATGTCTGCCGGCGCCACGTTGGCCGTGGCCAGCCACGGATAGGCGGGCATGTTCGACTCGGGCACCAGGTCGCGCGGGTTGTTCAGGTGGATGCGATGCCAGTCGTCGCTGTAGCGGCCGCCGACCCGGTGCAGGTCGGGACCGGTGCGCTTGCTGCCCCACTGGAACGGGTGGTCGTAGACGAACTCGCCAGCCGTCGAGTAGTGGCCGTAGCGCATGGTCTCGGCGCGGAAGGGGCGGATCATCTGAGAATGGCAGTTGTAGCAGCCCTCGCGCAGATACACGTCCCGCCCGGCCAGTTGCAGCGCCGTATAGGGCTTCAGCCCCGGCGCCGGCTCGGTGGTGCTGCGCTGGTAGAAGAGCGGCAGGATCTCGACCACGCCGCCGACGGCCACCACCATCAGGATCAGCACGATCATCAGAAAGTTGCTGGTCTCGATGCGCTCGTGGCTGAACATCTTGATTGGGTCATTGCTCATGGGGATTCCTTCATGCAGCGGCCGCGACCGGGCGCACCACGGGCGCCGTGCCCGGACCGCGCACCGTCATCACGACGTTCCAGGCCATCAACAGCATGCCGCCCAGGTAGAGCAGGCCGCCGAGCACACGCACGACGTAGAACGGGTAGGTGGCCTTGACGCTCTCGACGAAGCTGTAGACCAGCGTGCCGTCGGGGTTGATTGCGCGCCACATCAGGCCCTGCATCACGCCGGCGATCCACATCGCGGCGATGTAGAGCACGACGCCGATGGTGGCGATCCAGAAGTGCATCTCGATCGCCCGCACGCTGTGCATCTGCGTCTTGCCGAACATGCGCGGGATCAGGTAGTACAGGCTGCCGATCGAGATGAAGCCGACCCAGCCCAGCGCGCCCGAGTGCACGTGACCCACGGTCCAGTCGGTGTAGTGGCTGAGGGCGTTGACGGTCTTGATCGACATCATCGGCCCCTCGAAGGTGCTCATGCCGTAGAACGACAGGGAGACGATCAGGAACTTCAGGATCGGGTCGTCGCGCAGCTTGTGCCAGGCACCGCTGAGCGTCATGATCCCGTTGATCATCCCGCCCCAGCTCGGTGCCAGCAGCACGAGCGAGAACACCATGCCGACGCTCTGCACCCAGTCGGGCAGCGCGGTGTAGTGCAGGTGGTGCGGCCCGGCCCACATGTAGGTGAAGATCAGCGCCCAGAAGTGGACGATCGACAGCCGGTACGAGTACACCGGGCGCTCGGCCTGCTTCGGGATGTAGTAGTACATCATCCCCAGGAAGCCGGCCGTGAGGAAGAAGCCGACCGCGTTGTGGCCGTACCACCACTGCACCATCGCGTCCTGCACGCCGGCATAGGCCGAGTAGCTCTTCATGTAGCCGACCGGGATCGCGGCGCTGTTGACCACATGCAACAGCGCGACGGCGATGATGAACGCACCGAAGAACCAGTTGGCGACGTAGATGTGGCGCACCCGGCGCATGCCGATCGTGCCGAAGAACACGATCGCATAAGACACCCACACCAGGGTGATCAGGATGTCGATCGGCCACTCGAGCTCGGCGTATTCCTTGCCGGTGGTGTATCCCAGCGGGAGCGAGAGGGCCGCCGCCACGATCACCAACTGCCATCCCCAGAACGTGATCTCGGCCAGCTTGCCGCCGAAAAGCCGCGCCTGGCAGGTGCGCTGTACCACGTGGTACGAGGTGGCGAACAGCGCACAACCACCGAAGGCGAAGATGACCGCGTTCGTGTGCAGCGGCCGCAGGCGACCGTAGCTGAGCCATGGGATGCCGAGATTGAGTTCGGGCCAGGCGAGCTGGCTGGCGATGATCACGCCGACCAGCATGCCGACCACCCCCCACAGCACGGCGGCGAGCGCGAACTGCGTGACCACACGGTCGTTGTAGACCGGCGTTAGCGCCGGTTGCTTCTCATTCATGGGCTGCTCCTCGGTTCATCAGCTATTGACCCTATTCTTCGCAGGGTCGGTTGGGCTCTGCTTGAGCGAGATCAAGCGGTGGTGAAAAAACACTTGGTTTGGCTGGAGGTGGCGCCTGAACAACAGGTTCGGCCCCTTCGAGCACGCGCCAGCCTTCGCGCTCGAGGTCCTCGAACTGGCCGCGATGCAGGGCCCAGGCAAAGAGGCCGATCAGCGCCAGCACCAGCAGCACCGAGAGCGGCAACAGGAGGTACAGGCTGTCCATCGGTCTCAGCCGGCGCCACGCCGGCTTCGGGGCAGTCGGGCAGCGCCACGCCCATGAGGGAACGCCCGCGTCGCCGCTGTGGGCGCGAACGATGTGTGCCGGGAGACGCTCATGTCTCAGTGTGCGAGCCGCAGCGCGTTGAGCACGACCGCCAGCGAACTCAGGGCCATGCCCGCGCCCGCGGCCCATGCCGGCAGCCAGCCGACCAGCGCCAGCGGCACGCAGGCGGCGTTGTACAGCGCGGCCCAGGCCAGGTTCTGGCGCACCACGCGCAGCGTCCGCCGCGCCAGCACGCGCGCGGCAGGCACTTCGCCGAGCCGGCTGCCGAGCACGATGAAGTCAGACCGCTGCTGCGCCAGCGCGCTGCCATGGCTGAGCGCGAACGAGACATCGGATCGCGCCAGGACCGGGCCGTCGTTCAGGCCGTCGCCGACCATCAGCACGCAATGGCCCTCGCGCTGCCAGGCACCGAGCGCGGCGAGCTTGTCCTCCGGCGTTGCGCCGCCTTGCGCCTGCGCGATGCCCAGGTCGAGTGCGACGGCCTCCACGCTGGCCGGCGAATCGCCCGACAGCAAGCGCAGCTCGAGCCCCTGGTCGCGCAGCGCCTGCACCGCCGCGGCGGCCTCCGGACGCAAGGCCTCGTCGAACTCGAAGCAGACCTGCTCGTGCGGCCCGCCGCCGACCGGCCCGCAGGCGACGGCCGGTCGCGTCGAGCCCGGGGCGGGCACGCCGACCCAGGCTGGCGACCCGAGCCGCCACATGCGCCCCTGCGCGTCGATCGCCTCGACACCCTGGCCCGGCACCTCGCGCACGGCTGTCCAGTCGCCCCGCGCAGCGGGCAGCGCTTGCGCCAAGGCCACCGACAGCGGATGGCGCGACTGCAGCGCCAGCGACGCAGCCCGCGCGCGCAGCGCCGCGCCGTCGGCCTGCGCGTCGAGTACCGTGTTGGCGAGCAGCAGCCGGTCCTGCGTCAGCGTGCCGGTCTTGTCGAAGCAGGCCAGATCGGTCCGCGCGAGCGCCTCGAACGCGTCGAGCCGCTGCACCAGCACGCCCCGCCGGGCCAGCGCGCCGGCCGCGCTGAGCAAGGCCGCCGGCGCCGCCAGCGAGAGCGCACACGGGCAGGTGACGATCAGCACCGACACGCCGATCCACAGTGCGCGCGACGGGTCGATCGCGCTCCACACCGCCACGGCCAGCGCCGCCAGTGCCAGCACCGTCCACAGGAACGGCCCGGCCAGGCGGTCGGCAGCGCGCACCAGGGCCGGCCTTTCGGTCAGCGCCCGCTGGACGAGGTCGACGATCTCCTGGTAGCGCGTGCCCTCGCCCACCCGGTCGAGCCGCACGACGACGGGTGCGCCCAGGTTGAGGCTGCCGCCGACGACGGCGTCGCCGACGCCGCGCTCCACCGGGCGCGATTCGCCGCTCAGCAGGGCCTCATCGACCTGGGTGAGCCCTTCGAGCACCGCGCCGTCGCCGGGAAAGGCCTGGCCTGCCGCGACACGCACCCGGTCGCCCGCACGCAGGCGGGCGATCGGCACGGCCTGCGTGCAGCCATCGGCGCCGAGGCGCTCGACGCTGTCGGGAAGCCGCTGCAGCAGTGCGTCCAGCGCCTCGGTACTGCGGGTGCGGGCGCGCAGTTCGAGCCAACGCCCGGCCAGCAGGAAAGCGACGAACATGGTCATCGAGTCGAGGTAGGGTTCGTGGCCGAACACGCCGTTCGGCTCGAACGTGGCGCCGGTCCCGGCCACGAAGGTGATTGCGATACCGAGCGCGACCGGCACGTCCATGCCGATGCGCCGCTGCCGCAGCGCGCGCCAGGCGCCGCTGAAGAACGGCCCGGCCGAAAACAGCAGCACCGGCAGGCTGAGCATCCACGCCGCCCAGCGCAGCAGGGCCAGCAGATCGGGCGCGATCTCGCCCGGCGCTGCCAGGTAGATCGGCGTGGTGAGCATCATGACCTGCATCATGCAAAAGCCTGCCACGAACAACCGCCACAGCGCACTGCGCGACTCCTGGCGCAGCGCGGCCTGCGCGTCCTCGCGCTGCGTCGGCAAGGCGCGGTAGCCGGCACGGTGCACCGCGTCGACCAGCGCCGACGCGCGGGCGCGCCGTGGGTCCCAGCTCACCTTGAGGCGGCGGCTGGCGGCGTTGACTTCGGCGCGCTCGACGCCCGGAAGCGCCGCCACGGCGGCCTCGATCACGCCGGCGCAGGCGGCGCAGTAGATCCCCTGCACCGCGAACGTCGTGACCGCCTCGCGCGAGCCGTCGGCGCGGCTGTGCCAACGCGTGCAGTCGGCAAGCGAGGAATCGTCGTCCAGCGCCGCTGCCACGCTGGGCGCCAGCGGCGGCGCCGGCTCAAGCGCGACGGCGCTCGTCCACGCGGCGGCCATGACGACGCGCCACAGCACTGCGCAGGGCAGTCGGTGCGGCACGGGCGTTGATATCCATGCGTTACTCTACGCGATCCGAGATCCCCTGAACCTGATGAATATCAAGCTGACAGTTCCCTTGACCGTCGCGGTTGCGCTTTCAATGCTGATCGCCACGGGCGAAGTTCGCGCCCAGACGGGCCCGCAGCCGCCGCTGCCCACGGTCCGGCTCACCGCAGGCATGCACATCATCCAGGCCGAGGTGGCCGCGGCACCCGACGAGCGCGCCGCCGGGCTGATGTTCCGCAAGGAGATGGGTGCCAATGCCGGCATGCTGTTCGCCTTCGAGCAGCCAGCGACACACTGCTTCTGGATGCGCAACACGCTGCTGCCGCTGTCGATCGCCTTCGTCGCCGACGACGGCAGCGTCGTCAACATCGCCGACATGAAGCCGCAGACCACCGAGTCGCATTGCGCCGAGAAGCCGGTGCGCTTCGCCCTCGAGATGAATCAGGGCTGGTTCGCCAAGCGCGGCATCAAACCCGGCTCGCGGCTGCAAGGCGGCCCGTTCGGCAAGTAGGCTCGGCGCGGGCTCGCCAAGCGCCCGGCGCCGTCGCCCCGACCGCACTCGCGCCGCCGCCGACAGCGAACGGAGATCCTGCCGGGAACGGCGGCCGCTTGGGTCTGGGGTCGGAGTTCAGTCGCGCAGCGCGTCGGCCAGGCGCTGCGCGCAGCCCCTGGCCAATGCCGCCTCGCGCGCCTCGACCATCACGCGCACGAGCGGCTCGGTGCCCGACGGGCGGATCAACACGCGCCCGCGGTCGCCAAGTTCGACCAGCACCCGCTCGTGCTCGACGGCCAGGCGCGCGTTGGCCTGCCAGTCGGCGCCGGCGCCGAGCCGGACGTTGATCAGCGTCTGCGGATAGAGGGCCACGCCGGCCAGCAGCTCCTGCAGGCTGCGACCGCTCCGGCCGATGGCCATGAAGACCTGCAACGCACTGACGATGCCGTCCCCGGTGGTGTGCTTGTCGAGCGCGAGCAGGTGCCCCGAGCCTTCTCCGCCGAGCAGCCACCCACGCGTGTTGAGCTCTTCGAGCACGTAGCGGTCGCCCACCTTGGCGCGCACGAGGGCGACGCCGCGGGCCTTCAGCGCGAGTTCGACCCCGAGATTGGTCATCAGCGTGCCCACGGCGCCCGGCACCGCCTGGCCCTGCGCCAGTCGATCGGCGACCATCACGTAGAGCAGTTCGTCACCGCCGTAGAGGCGACCCGAGGCGTCGACCAGCAGCAAGCGATCGGCGTCGCCGTCCAGCGCGACGCCGTAGTCGGCGCCGGTCTCGCGCACCGTACGCAGCAGTGCGTCGGGGGCGGTCGCGCCGAAGCCAGCGTTGATGTTGCTGCCGTCGGGCGAGCAGCCGATCGACACCACCTCGGCACCGAGCTCGTGAAAGACGTCGGGCGCGACCTGGTAGGCGGCCCCGTGCGCGGCGTCGACGACGATCTTCAGCCCCTTCAGTGAAAGCTCGCTGCTGAAGCTGGCCTTGCAGAACTCGATGTAGCGGCCGCGTGCGTCGTCGAGCCGGCGCGCCTTGCCCAGATGCGCCGCGCCGACCCACTGCGGCGCCTCGGCGAGTGTGGCTTCGACCTGGCGCTCCCAGTCGTCGGGAAGCTTCTCGCCCCGCGCCGAAAAGAACTTGATGCCGTTGTCGTCGAACGGGTTGTGCGAGGCGCTGATCACCACGCCCAGGTTCAGCCGCAACGCGCGTGTCAGGTATGCCACGCCCGGCGTGGGCAGCGGGCCGGTCAGCAGCACGTCGACGCCGGCTGACGCAAAGCCCGCCTCGAGCGCTGATTCGATCATGTAGCCGGAGATGCGCGTGTCCTTGCCGATGAGCACCGTCGGCCGTTCATCGGTGGCTTTCAGCACGCGCCCGACGGCGTGCCCCAGGCGCAGCATGAAGTCGGGCGTGATCGGGGCGTGGCCGACCGTGCCGCGAATGCCGTCGGTGCCGAAATAGGTTCTGGTCATGTTGGGAAGGAGGGGTCGAGCGATGAATCCGGTGCATCTGGATTGTGCAATGCCGGCGTGGCGGGCTGCGCGCCCAGGCCGGCGGCGTGCCAGACGCGCAGCGCATCGACCGTGGGCGCGACGTCGTGCACCCTGACGATGCTGGCGCCGAGCTGCACCGCTGCCAGCGCCGCAGCCAGGCTGGCCGGCAGGCGATCCTGGACGGCCCGCCCGGTCAGCGTGCCGAGAGAGGACTTGCGCGACCAGCCGATCAGCAGCGGGTGGCCGAGCCCCAGCAATTCGCGCTGCCGGGCGAGCAGGGCGAAGTTGTGCTCGAAACGCTTGCCGAACCCGATGCCCGGGTCGAGCACGATCCGGTCGGGTGCCACGCCGCGCTCGATGACCGCGGCAGCCCGACGGGCCAGGAAGGCAGCGACTTCGCTGACCACATCGTCGTAGTCGGTGGCGTCCTGCATCGTCTGCGGGTCGTTGCGCATGTGCATCAGGCACACGCCGCAGGTCGGATGCGCTGCGATCCGTTCGGTCGCGCCGGGTGCCTGCAGGGCCAGGATGTCGTTGACGATGTCGACGCCGAGGCTCAGCGCCGCCTGCATCACTTCTGGCTTGCAGGTGTCGACAGACACGGGCACGCCGAGCTTCAGGGCCCCCTGCAGCACCGGCAAGACGCGCGCCAGTTCGTCGCCAGCGGAGAGGCTGACCGCACCGGGGCGGCTGGACTCGCCACCGATATCGAGGATGTCGGCGCCCTCCTTGAGCAGGCGTTCGCAGTGCGCCAGCGCCGCTGAAGCCGTGGCATGCGTTCCGCCATCGGAAAACGAGTCCGGCGTGACGTTGACGATGCCCATCACGCGGGGGCGATCCAGATCGATCCGGAACCGCGTTGTCTGCCAAGTGCCCACGAGCTGGCTTTCAGCCTGGCGACGCGCTTCGGCGCTCGCCCGAGCCGGGTGCGAGGGACTGTCCGACCCGAGGGGGATGGATGTTCTGCAAGATGAACTTCCCAGACGCCTTCAAAGCAACGCCGAGATGCAGAACGGGGCCGAAGCCCCGCCCGCACCTGCCGTAAGCACCGGCTCAGGCCGCTGCCGGAGCGCCATCGGGGTTGATCGGCGGAACAGGCACCGTCTTGCTCGACGAGGGCGACCAGTCCTTCGGCGGCCGTGGCGGGCGGCCGTTCATGATGTCCTCGATCTGCTCGCTGTCGATCGTCTCCCATTCAAGCAGTGCGTTGGCCATCGCGTGCATCTTGTCCTGGTTGTCCTCGATCAGCTTGCGCGCGATCGCGTACTGCTCGTCGATGATGCGGCGGATCTGCTTGTCGACCTTCTGCATCGTCTCTTCCGAGACGTTGACCTGCTTGGTCACCGAACGGCCGAGAAAGACCTCGCCCTCGTTCTCGGCATAGACCATCGGGCCGAGTTCGTCGGTCATGCCGTAGCGGGTGACCATGTCGCGCGCGATGTGCGTCGCGCGCTCGAAGTCGTTGCTGGCGCCGGTGGTCATCTGGTGCATGAACACCTCTTCGGCGATGCGCCCGCCGAACAGCACCGAGATCGTCGACAGCATCCGCTCCTTGTCCAGGCTGTAGCGGTCGGTCTCGGGGAGCTGCATCGTCACGCCGAGCGCGCGCCCGCGCGGAATCACGGTCACCTTGTGCACCGGATCGGTCTTGGGCATCAGGCGTGCCACCAGCGCATGACCCGACTCGTGGTACGCGGTGTTCTTGCGTTCCTCCTCGGGCATGATCATCGACTTGCGTTCGGGGCCCATCATGATCTTGTCCTTGGCGCGCTCGAAGTCGTTCATCTCGACGACGCGCCCGCTTCGGCGTGCTGCGAAGAGCGCCGCCTCGTTGACCAGGTTGGCCAGGTCGGCACCCGAGAAGCCCGGTGTGCCGCGGGCCAGGATGTCGGCGCGGATGTCCTGCCCGATCGGCACCTTGCGCATGTGGACGTTGAGGATCTGCTCGCGCCCGCGCACGTCGGGCAGCGTCACGTAGACCTGGCGATCGAATCGGCCCGGGCGCAGCAGCGCCGGGTCGAGGATGTCGGGCCGGTTGGTCGCCGCCATCACGATCACGCCGACGTTGGTCTCGAAGCCATCCATCTCGACCAGCATCTGGTTGAGCGTCTGCTCGCGCTCGTCGTTGCCGCCGCCGAGGCCGGCGCCGCGGTGGCGGCCGACGGCGTCGATCTCGTCGATGAAGATGATGCAGGGCGCGCTCTTCTTGGCCTGCTCGAACATGTCGCGCACGCGCGCGGCGCCGACGCCGACGAACATCTCGACGAAGTCTGAGCCGCTGATGCTGAAAAACGGCACCTTGGCCTCGCCGGCGATCGCCTTGGCGAGCAGCGTCTTGCCGGTGCCCGGGGGGCCGACAAGCAGTACGCCGCGCGGGATCCGGCCGCCGAGCTTCTGGAACTTCTGCGGGTCCTTCAGGAAGTCGACCAGTTCCTTGACCTCGTCCTTGGCTTCGTCGCAGCCGGCCACGTCGGCGAAGGTGGTCGTGTTGTTGGCCTCGTCGAGCATGCGTGCCTTGGACTTGCCGAAGCTGAACGCCCCGCCCTTGCCACCGCCCTGCATCTGGCGCATGAAATAGACCCAAACGCCGATCAGCAGCAGCATCGGCCCCCACGAGATGAGGATGCTCATCAGGATCGAGGGCTCCTCGCGCGGCTTGACGTCGAACTTGACCCCGCTGTTGATGAGGTCGCCCACCAGCCCGCGGTCGAGGTAGGTGGCCGTGCTGCGCAGCCGCTTGTCGTCGTTGGTGGTGGCAATGATCTCGGTGCCGTTCGGGCCTTCCTGAAGCGTCACGGCCTTGATGCGCTTGGCACGCACTTCCTCGAGGAAGTCGGAGTAGCCGATCTGGCTGCCCTGCGCGGCGCTGCGGTCGAACTGCTTGAAGACGGTGAACAGCACGAGGGCGATCACCATCCAGACAGCGACTTTAGAGAACCATTGATTGTTCACCGCGGCTCCTTCTTCCGAACAAAACACATGCGCGCGCAGACCTGCGCCTGGCATCCACGGTAGCTGGGGATGATTCTAGTCGAGTCAAGCCATCACCCAAGGGGGTGCCGGATGGGGCCACGACCCGCTCACCGCAAGCTATCGGTGCCTGCCGACACTTGCTTGAGACCGATCCCGACCAGAAAGGTTTCGGCCGATCGATCACGCGATGCCTTGGGCTTGATCGGCTTGACCACGCGGAAGGTCCGTTTGAACAGCTCGACCAGCTGGCTGTGCCCGCTGCCGTGGAAGACCTTGCACACCAGCGCGCCCTGCGCCACGAGGTGGCGCTGCGCGAAGTCCACCGCCAGCTCGACCAGGTGTGCCACCCGCGCCGAGTCGGAACTGGCGATGCCCGACAGGTTGGGCGCGAGGTCCGAGACCACCACATCGACGGGCCGTCCGGCCAGCACGGCCTCCAGCCGCTGCAACACGGCCTCCTCGTGGAAGTCGCCCTGGACGAAGGTCACCCCCTCGATGGGCTCGATCTCGAGCAGGTCCAGCGCGATGATGGTGCCATTGAGCGCTCCAGAAGCCGCGCCACCCGTGCCCGCATCGCGAGGCGCGAACTTGCGCCGAACATACTGGCTCCACGCCCCCGGGGCGGCACCCAGATCGACCACGACCTGCCCTGGCCTGAGCAGGTGCAGTTCCTCGTCGATCTCCTTGAGCTTGTAGGCGGCGCGGGCCCGGTAGCCCTCCTTCTGCGCCAGCTTGACATAGGTGTCGTTGAGGTGGTCATGCAGCCACGCCTTGTTCAACTTCCTGCTCTTCGACTTGATCTTCACGGCCTCTCCTGCGGCGCCAACGATAATAGGCCGATGCCGGCCATCCACCTGACCCCCTCCGAGCGCAAGGACCAGCGCGCCCTCGCCCACCACCTGGACCCGGTCGTGTTCATCGGCGGCGATGGCCTCACACCAGCGGTGGCCCGGGAAATCGACCTGGCGCTCAACGCGCACGGCCTGATCAAGGTGCGGGTGTTCTCCGACGACCGCGCGGCGCGTGATGCAATGCTGGCCCAGCTCAGCGACCAGCTCCGTGCGGCACCGATCCAGCACATCGGCAAGCTGCTCGTGCTGTGGCGCCCGATGCCCCCGAAGGAGAAGACCGAGCGCGAAGACCGCGGCGCCGGCCCCAAGGTGGTCAAGGTGCTCAAGTTCTCGAAGAGCGGCAACCACCGGCCGCAGGTCAAGAAGATCAAGGTGCTGGGCAATCAGCGTCTCGCCGCGGGCGGCGAAATCAAGCGCGCCCGCAAGCGCCTCGCCAGCCCGAAGAAGTCGGCCCGTCCCTGAGCGCCCGCAGGCCGACGACATACGTCGTCCGCCCCCCCGAGGGGGTTGAGCAAACTTGGGGCGGCCCGGCGTTTGCCCATGAGGCCGTTGCGTTCAGCGTCCGCCCAGGCGCCAGGCCAACACCAGCACCAGCAGGGCCTTGAGCGCGAAGAACCCCGTCGACGCGCCATGCAGGGCGGCGAACGAAACCGCCCCCTGCCCCGCGCGCGCGGCCGCAATCATCGGCTGCAGCGCAAAGTAGCCCGCCACGGTGCAGAACAGCGTGCCGAGCACCAGCAGCACATTGGCGCCGAGGACCGACCCAGCCCCCGCGGCCGCGACCCCACGCGCCTGCCTGCGCACGATCAGGAACAGCAGCACCGCGAGCGCCAGGCTTAGGTAGGCCTCGCGCGCAAAGATGTGGCCGACAACCCGCCCGGCGTCGGCCACGGGCAGGGTCGCGAAGGGCGCCGGCGTGGCGATGAACGCAATGCAGAGCAATGCGCCCGCCCAGAGGCCGGCCAGCCAGGCACCGAGTCGGGGCGAAAGCACGTGCCGGCGCCGTGCTCAACCCGCCACCGGGCAACGCGCCCGATGCGGCGAGCGCAGCAGCTCAAACATAGCGGACTTCGACGATCTCGTAGCGCTTCACGCCGCCCGGCGCCTGCACATCGGCCACATCGCCGGCCGAGCGGCCGATCATCGCGCGGGCGATCGGCGAACTGATGGAGATCAGCCCCAGCTTCAGGTCGGCTTCGTCGTCGCCGACGATCTGATAGGTCACCGCGGCGCCTGTGGACTCTTCCTCGAGTGCGACCGTGGCGCCGAACACCACCCGACCCTCGGCGTGCAGCGCCGCCGGATCGATGACTTGCGCCGCGGCCAGTTTGCTTTCGATCTCGAGGATCCGGCCCTCGATGAAGCCCTGCTTGTCCTTGGCCGCCTCGTACTCGGCGTTCTCGGACAAGTCGCCCTGCGCACGGGCCTCGGAAATCGCGCGGATCACCGCATGGCGCTCGACGTTCTTCAGTCGCTGCAACTCGTCCTTGAGCTTTTCGGCACCGCGTCGGGTGAGGGGAATCGTTGCCATGTCGAACCTGGATGACTGGTGAACGAGCGTCGCCAAGCGAGGCTCAAAACAAACCGCCGCCCACTCCCTGGCGGGAGCACCGGCGGCGGAACCGAGCGGAGTTTAGTGCAACTCGGCGTGCAGGTCCTGCAAGGACGTCACCACCAGGTCGGCCTGGTGCTTCATGCCCTCGACCGCGGCCTCGCAACCGGCCATACTGGTGTAGTAGGTGATGCGGTGGGCCAGGGCGGCCTGGCGGATGTGGCGTGAATCGGCGATCGCCGTACGCGTCTCGTCCACGGTCGTGAAGACGAGTTGAATCTCGCCGCCCTTGACCATGTCGACGATGTGCGGGCGCCCGTCATTGACCTTGTTCACCGTGCGCACCGGAACACCGCTGGCGGCGATCGCGGCGGCGGTACCGCGAGTCGCGACGATCTGGAAGCCGAGCCTATGCAGGTCGCGCGCGACCACGACTGCGCGGGCCTTGTCACCGTTCTTCACCGTGATGCACACCTTGCCGCCACTGGGCAGGCGCGAACCGGCACCGAGCTGGCTCTTGAGCATCGCCTCGCCGAAGCTGCGGCCGGCGCCCATCACCTCGCCGGTCGAGCGCATCTCGGGCCCGAGGATCGGGTCGACGCCGGGGAACTTGTTGAACGGGAACACCGCTTCCTTGACCGAGTAGTACGGCGGAACGACCTCACGCGGCGCCTCGCCGTTGAGGGCACGCTGGGACTTCAGCGCCTGGCCCACCATGCAGCGGGCGGCGATCTTGGCCAGCGGCTGCCCGGTGGCCTTGGAGACGAAGGGCACGGTGCGCGACGCGCGCGGGTTGACCTCGAGCACGTAGACCTCGACCTCGCCGGCGGGCCCGTTCACGTCGCCCTGGATCGCGAACTGCACGTTCATCAGGCCGCAGACGTTCAGCGCCCGCGCCATCAGTGCCGTCTGCCGCCGCAGTTCGTCCTGCAACCAGGCCGGCAGCGAATACGGCGGCAGCGAACAGGCCGAGTCGCCCGAGTGGATGCCCGCCTGCTCGACGTGTTCCATGATCGCGCCGGTCATCACGTCCGCGCCGTCGCTGACGCAGTCCACGTCGACTTCGATCGCGTCATCGAGAAATCGGTCGAGCAGCACCGGCGACTTCTCGGACACCTTCACCGCCTCTCTCATGTAGCGTTCAAGGTCGCGCTCGCCGTGGACGATCTCCATCGCGCGACCGCCGAGCACGTAGCTCGGGCGCACCACGAGCGGGTAGCCGATCTCGGCGGCGAGCGCCTTCGCCGACTCTTCATTGCGCGCGATGCGGTTGGGCGGCTGCTTCAGGCCGATCTCGTGCAGCAGCTTCTGGAAGCGCTCGCGGTCCTCGGCGATGTCGATGCTGTCGGGCGAGGTGCCGATGATCGGCACGCCGGCGCGTTCGAGGTCGAGCGCGAGCTTGAGCGGCGTCTGCCCGCCGTACTGCACGATCACGCCGAGGGGCTTTTCCTTGTCGACGATCTCGAGCACGTCCTCCAGCGTCACCGGCTCGAAGTACAGGCGGTCCGAGGTGTCGTAGTCGGTCGACACGGTCTCGGGGTTGCAGTTGACCATGATGGTCTCGTAGCCGTCTTCGCGCATCGCGAGGGCGGCATGGACGCAGCAGTAGTCGAACTCGATGCCCTGGCCGATGCGGTTCGGCCCGCCACCGAGCACCATGATCTTCTTGGCCGAGGACGGCTCGGCCTCGCACTCGTCTTCGTAGGTCGAGTACATGTACGCGGTCTGCGTCGCGAACTCGGCAGCGCAGGTATCGACGCGCTTGTAGACCGGTCGCACGCCCAGGGCATGGCGCCGCTGCCGCACTTCGTGCTGATTGCCGCCGAGCAGCTTGGCCAGGCGCCGGTCCGAGAAGCCCTTGCGCTTCAGGTAGCGCAGTTCCGCGGCCGACAGCGCCCCGATGTTGCGCCCCGCCAGCGCGCCTTCGATCGCCACGATCTGCTCGATCTGGGCCAGGAACCACGGGTCGATCGCCGTTTCCTCGAACACCTCTGCCAGGCTCATGCCGATCCGGAAGGCGTCGGCGACGTAGAGCACGCGCTCCGGCCCGGCCTCGCCGATCTCCAGGATGATCTCCTCGCGGTCGGTGCTGCGCTCGGACAGCCCGTCGATGCCGGTTTCCAGCCCGCGCAGCGCCTTCTGGAAGCTCTCCTGGAACGTGCGGCCGATCGCCATCACCTCGCCGACCGACTTCATCTGCGTCGTCAGCCGAGAGTCGGCGAGCGGGAACTTCTCGAACGCGAAGCGCGGGATCTTGGTGACGACGTAGTCGATGCTCGGCTCGAAGCTCGCCGGCGTGGCGCCGCCGGTGATGTCGTTGCGCAGCTCGTCCAGCGTGTAGCCCACGGCCAGCTTGGCGGCCACCTTGGCGATCGGGAATCCGGTCGCCTTCGACGCCAGCGCCGACGAGCGCGAGACCCGCGGGTTCATCTCGATCACCACCATGCGGCCGGTCTTGGGGTCGATCGCGAACTGCACGTTCGAGCCGCCGGTATCGACGCCGATCTCGCGCAGGATCGCGATGCTCGCGTTGCGCAGCAGCTGGTACTCCTTGTCGGTCAGCGTCTGCGCCGGCGCCACCGTGATCGAGTCGCCGGTGTGGATGCCCATCGGGTCGAGGTTCTCGATCGAGCAGATGATGATGCAGTTGTCGGCCCGGTCGCGCACGACCTCCATCTCGAATTCTTTCCAGCCGATCAGCGACTCCTCGATCAGCAGTTCCTTGGTCGGCGACAGGTCGAGCCCGCGCTTGCAGATCTCCTCGAATTCTTCCGGGTTGTAGGCAATCCCGCCGCCCGTCCCGCCGAGCGTGAAGCTGGGCCGGATCACCATCGGAAAGCCAGCTCCGCCGGCTTCGCCGAAGACGGCTCCTTGCGCGGTGCCGCCGGTTTCGTGTGCGATGCGCCGCTGCACCGCGAGCGCTTCCTCCATCGAGTGCGCAATGCCGCTGCGCGCGGAGTGCAGGCCGATGCCCGTCATCGCGTCCTTGAACTTGAGCCGGTCCTCGGCCTTCTCGATCGCATGCTCGTTGGCGCCGATCATCTCGACGCCGTACTTCGCGAGCACGCCGTGCTTGTGGAGGTCGAGCGCGCAGTTGAGTGCGGTCTGTCCGCCCATCGTCGGCAGCACCGCGTCGGGCCGCTCCTTGGCGATGATCTTCTCGACGACCTGCCAGGTGATCGGCTCGATGTAGGTAGCGTCGGCCATCTCCGGGTCGGTCATGATCGTCGCCGGATTGCTGTTGACGAGGATGACCCGGTAGCCCTCTTCGCGCAGCGCCTTGCAGGCCTGGGCGCCTGAGTAGTCGAACTCGCAGGCCTGGCCGATGACGATCGGCCCGGCGCCGATGATGAGGATGGACTTGAGGTCGGTGCGTCTAGGCATGTCGTGACTCCCGCAGTGCCGTCCGGTGCGAGGCACGCGCACCCTCGCACGGCCGCGACGCCGCACCGCGGCAGGCCCGGGGGCTCATTGCGTCTTCTCCATCAGTGCCACGAAGCGGTCGAACAGGTAGCCGATGTCGTGCGGCCCGGGCGACGCCTCGGGGTGGCCCTGGAAGCAGAAGGCCGGTCGGTCGGTGCGCGCCAGCCCCTGCAGCGTGCCGTCGAACAGGCTCACATGGGTGGGCCGCAGCTTGGCCGGCAGCGTCTGCTCGTCGACCGCGAAGCCATGGTTCTGGCTCGTGATGCTGACGCGACCGCTGTCGAGGTCCTTCACCGGATGATTGGCGCCGTGGTGGCCGAACTTCATCTTGAAGGTCCGTGCGCCCGACGCCAACGCCAGGATCTGGTGACCGAGGCAGATGCCGAAGGTCGGCAGGCCGCGCTCGACCAGCTCGGCGGTCGCCTCGATGGCGTAGTCGCAGGGTTGCGGGTCGCCGGGCCCGTTGCTGAGGAAGATGCCGTCGGGTGCGAGCTTCACCACGTCGGCCGCGCGGGTCTGCGCCGGCACCACCGTCAGCCGGCAACCCCGGCTGGCCAGCATGCGCAGGATGTTGCGCTTGACGCCGAAGTCGTAGGCCACGACGTGAAAGCGCGGCGCGCGCTGCTCGCCGTAGCCCGGCTTTCCGTCGGCGCCCGACAGCGCCCATTCGGTCTGCGTCCAGTCGTAGGGTGCGCGCGCGCTGACGACCTTGGCCAGGTCCAGCCCGGCCATGGCCGGCGCGGCCTGGGCACGGGCGATCGCGTCGGCGCGGTGCGCCGCCGTCAAGACCTCACCGGGCGGCAGCGCAAGAATGCAGCCGTTCTGGGCGCCGCGGGTGCGCAGGATGCGGGTCAGTTTGCGGGTGTCGATGTCGGCAATCGCCACCGTGCCCTCGTCGCGCAGGTACTCGGCCAGCGTGCGCGTGCTGCGAAAGTTCGAGGTGCGCAGCGCCAGGTCGCGCACGATCAGCCCCGCGGCGTGCACCGAACCCGCCTCGACGTCCTGCTCGTTCACGCCGGTATTGCCGATGTGGGGGTAGGTCAGCGTGACGATCTGGCGGCAGTAGCTCGGATCGGTGAGGATCTCCTGGTAGCCCGTCATCGCGGTGTTGAACACCACCTCGCCGACGGCGTGGCCGGCGGCGCCGATCGACCGGCCTTCGAACAGCGTGCCGTCGGCAAGTGCGAGCAGGGCCTGACTTTCCAGTGGCAGCAGAGGCGGCAGCACACGATTCTCCGTTCTTGTGCGCGCCCAGCTCTGCTCTGAGAGCGCGAGTCCGGAGACAAGACCCAGCTCAGTGAAGACTAACTTGACCTCAAGTTATGTCGCAATTGAACCAGGGCAGGTTTCGGCGGGAAACAGCAGCAGTTTCGCCAGGCGGGATGATCGAGGGTAAACCTGTGAATTATAGGGGAGCGAGGCCCGCCCTCACCCCGCCAAACCGATGGCCGGATGAACTCAGAGGGCCGCGATCCCGGCCCGGGCAATCTGCGCGTCTTCGGCCGACTTGACGCCGCTGACCCCGACCGCCCCCAGGCAGTGGCCCTCCACCAGTACCGGGATGCCCCCTTCGAGCAGGCCGTCCAGGTTCGGGGCGCTCAGGAAGGACACCCGGCCCTGGTTGATCATCTCCTCGTAGATCCTGCTCTCGCGCCGGCCGACAGCGGCGGTCCGCGCCTTCGCCGGAGCGATGTGCGCCGAGATGGGCGCCGCCCCGTCGAGCCGCTGCAACGCGAGGAGGTGCCCGCCGTCATCGACGACCGCGATCGTCACCGCCCAGCCATTCTTCGATGCTTCGGCCTCGGCGGCGGCAGCGATGCGCTTCACGTCGTCATGGGTCAGAACGGGCTTGGTGATCATCGGTGGCTTCCGGTGGTGGCGACATGCGCCGGCAGCCCGGGACTGTACGCAATTTGCGACGCTCATACCCGAGCGACGGCGTAGGGAACTAGAATGCCGCCCACGGGATCAGAGCCCGCATCCTGTCCACTTTGGAGACTCCATGAACGAAAGTCTGCAACCCGTCTTCACCGGCTACGCTGGCAGCGGCGATGTTGTCGCGCAACGCAACCGTGTGTTGCGCAACACCTACTGGCTGCTTGCGCTGTCGATGGTGCCCACCGTGCTCGGCGCATGGATCGGCGTTTCCACCGGAATCATGGCCGCCATGGGCCCGGGCATGAGCCTGATCGTGTTCCTCGGCGGCGCCTTCGGCCTGATGTTCGCGATCGAGAAGACGAAGAACTCGGCCGCCGGCGTACCGGTGCTGCTCGCCTTCACGTTCTTCATGGGCCTGATGCTGTCGCGCCTGATCGGCGCGGTGCTCGGCCTGGGCAACGGCGCCGGGCTGATCATGACCGCCTTCACGGGCACCGGGCTGATCTTCCTGGGCATGGCGACGATGTCGACCGTCATCAAGCGCGACCTGAGCAGCATGGGCAAGTGGTTGTTCATCGGCTGCATCATGTTGCTGGTGGCGGGCATCGCCAACGTGTTCATCCAGTCGGGACCGCTGATGATCACGCTCTCGGTGCTGGCGATCGGCATCTTCTCTGCCTTCATCCTGCACGACCTCAAGCGCGTGCGCGACGGCGAGGAAACGAACTACATCACCGCGACGCTGGGCGTGTACCTGAGCCTGTTCAACGTGTTCCAGTCGCTGCTGGCGCTGCTGGGCATCTTCGGCGGCTCGAACGACTGAGGCTTGCTCACGAGTGCGAGGAGACGGGGCCTTCGGGCCCCGTTCTTCTTGGCGCGGCGAACCCGCAGGCAGCCAGGCATCGCGCTGCTTTGGCCGCGTCCCACTTCGCTGCGCGAAATGAGCCTACGCCGAAGCCTTGCGATCGAAGACGGCGGCGCTTTGGCCGCGTCCCACTTCGCTGCGCGAAATGAGCCTACGCCGAAGCCTTGCGATCGAAGACGGCGGCGCTTTGGCTGCGGCCCACTTCGCTGCGCGAAACGAGCCTACGCCGAAGCCTTGCGATCGAAGACGGCGGCGCTTTGGCTGCGGCCCACTTCGCTGCGCGAAACGAGCCTACGCCGAAGCCTGGCGGTCGAAGACCGCCAGGCTTTCCACGTGTGCCGTGTGCGGGAACATGTTGACCGCGCCGGCCGCGACGCAGCGATAGCCGGCCTGATGGACCAGCAGGCCGGCGTCGCGGGCCAGTGTGGCCGGGTTGCAACTCACATAGACGATGCGACGCGGCGGTTGCCAGTCGGGCGCCGGCAGCGGTTCCTCGTGCAACGCGGCAAGCGCCTTGGCGAGCGCGAACGCGCCTTCCCGAGGGGGGTCGACCAGCCATTTGTCGGCCGCGCCATCGGCAACCAGTTGCTCGGGTGTCAGCTCGAACAGGTCGCGCGCGACGAAGCGCGTGCGCACCGAAAGGCCGGGGTGCGCGGGCTCGTTGAGCACGGCATTGGCGCGCGAGCGCGCGACCAAGGCCTCGCTTCCCTCGATGCCCAGCACCTCGCGCGCCCGGGTCGCGATCGGCAGCGTGAAATTGCCGAGACCGCAGAACCAGTCGATCACCCGCTCGTGCGGCAGCACGTCGAGGAGCCGCAGCGCGCGCCCCACCAGCACATTGTTGATGTGCGGGTTGACCTGGGTGAAGTCGGTCGGCCGGAAGGGCATCGAAAGGCCGAACTCCGGCAGCGCGTAGGCGAGCGCCGCGCCGGTGGCGTCGAGCGCAACGATCGCGTCCGGCCCCTTCGCCTGCAGCCACCACTGGACGCCGTGCACCGCGGCAAAGGCACGCAACCGGCCGAGATCGCCCTCCGACAGCGGCTCCAGGTGGCGCAGCACGAGCGCGGTCACCGCGTCGCCCACGGCCAGTTCGATCTGCGGGAGGCGATCACGCTGATCCATCGTGCCTATCAGTTCGCGCAGCGGCATCAGTAGCGCACTGACGTGCGGCGGCAGCACGGCGCAGCTTCGCATGTCGGCCACGTAGCTCGACTTGCGCTCGTGGAAGCCGACCAGCACCGTGCCCTTCTTGTGCACGTTGCGCACCGAAAGGCGCGCCCGGTAGCGGTATCCGAAGGCCGGGCCTTCAATGGCCCGAAGCACCTGCTCGGGCCGAACCTTGGCCAGGTGCCAGAGGTTGTCTTCGAGCACGCGCTGCTTGATCGCCACCTGGGCGGCCACATGCAGATGCTGCATCTTGCAGCCGCCGCAGGCACCCGGATGGAGGCCGAAATGCGGACACGCCGGCGCAACGCGCTGCGCGCTCTCGCGGCGCAGCGCCGTCATCGTGGCCTGCTCCCAGTTGTTCTTGCGGCGCGAAACCCGCGCCTGCACCTGCTCACCTGGCAGCGCGCCCTCGATGAACACGACCTTGCCCTCGGCGTTGCGGGCGACGCCCTGCGCCTCGAGGTCGAGCGACTCGACCGCCAGCCATTCGTTGCTGTCTGTCATGGATTGCCGTTGTCCGGGCCCATCGGCGCCGCGTTCACGACCCGTCGGCACCAAGAGAAAAGGCCTAGCGCCACCGCTAGGCCTTTTCTGCTCGACACCCAAGTCTTCAAATCTGGTGGGCCCTGCAGGGGTCGAACCTGCGACAAACGGATTAAGAGTCCGCTGCTCTACCAACTGAGCTAAGAGCCCGAATTCGGGAATTCTAATCGCTGGTGGGTTGTGCGGGACTCGAACCCACGACCAACGGATTAAAAGTCCGCTGCTCTACCGACTGAGCTAACAACCCGGCAAGCGCGCCATTGTAACGAGCTTTGGCGCCGCGGCAGGCGTACGCCGGTCATTGCGCACCGATGCAAAGCAGGCGCAGCGCCTCGCTCGCGGCGACCATGCCGAAGGTCGCGGTCACGCTGACGCTGGAGCCGTAGCCGTGGCAGTTCAGGCTGCCGTCGAGCGCGCAATCCTCGCCCGCCGCTGGCGGCCGCTGCACCGCCTCGCGCGAGTAGACGCAGATCAAACCGAGCCGGCCGCTGCGCGGTGCCGCAGGGTCCTTTCGCAGCCGTTGGCGCAGCGAGGCGAGCAGCGGGTCGTGCGTCACCTCGGAGAGATCGCCCACGGCCACCGCCTGCGGCAACCGCTTGCCGCCCGCGGCACCCACAACGACGAGAGGCGTGCCCGTCGTGCGCGCCCACGTTGCGAGCACGAACTTGGCCCGCGCCTGGTCGCAGGCGTCGATCAGCACGTCCACCGGCTCGCCCAGCAGGGCCGGCCAGTTCTCGGCCGACACGAACTCCTCGACGGCCGTCACGCGGCACGCCGGGTGGATGTCGTGCACGCGCTGCCGCAGCGCCTGCGCCTTGGCCATGCCCAGGGTCGAGCCAAGCGCCTGCACCTGGCGGTTGATATTCGACTCGGCCACATGGTCGAGGTCGATCAGGTTCAGCGCCGCGACGCCGCTGCGGGCCAGCGCCTCGACCGCCCACGAGCCCACGCCGCCGAGCCCCACCACGGCGACGCGCCCCGCGCGCAGGCGCCGATAGGCCGCATCGCCATAGAGGCGGCGCAGCCCGCCGAAGCGGCGCTCGAGATCCGGCGCGTCGACCGCAGCGTCCGACATCGGCTCAGCCTTCACGCGCGATACGCCAGGCCTGCCAGCGAACCGCCGCCACCCCGCCGGCGATGATCGACGCCAACGCGACGAAGCTCGTCAGGCCGAGCGTCGATACGCCGGAAAGCCCCTGGCCGATCGTGCACCCCAGCGCCGTCACGCCGCCGATGCCCATCAGCGCGGCGCCGGCAAGGTGATTGGCGGTGTCCTCGGCATTGCGAAAGCCCTCCCAGCGGAAGGTTCGCGCCGCCAGCGCCTGCAGCGCCGAGCCGGCGACGACGCCCGCCGTCGAGACGATGCCCAGGGTGAGCCCCTTGCTCCTGTCGCTGAAGAAGAGCAGCCAGTCGAGCGTGTAGGCGATCGGCGCGACGAAGCTGAGCGACTCCATGCGGCGCGAGTTGGTGCCGAGGAAGGCCTCTTCGAGCGTCGTCGGATCCTCGGCCACGTGGCCCAGACGCCCCGACACCCACCAGGCGGCGACGACCACGCTGCCGATGCCGAGGCCGGCCAGCAAGCACTCGGCGCTGCGCCCCTCGGGCCGCGACACCGACCAGGCCATCGCCGCCCCGCCGACCGCCAGCCCGAGCAGGAGCGCGAGCAGCGGCCGCGGCGCGCCAAAGGCGCTGGCGGCCAGCGACGGCAGGTCCTGCCCGGTCGGCAGCGCGATGAAGACGGTATCGACCGTGGCCGCGCGGGCGACCGCGGTGATGCCCTTGAGCGTCGCGAAGGCGCTGAGCCCGAGCACGATGAACACGACCAGCGACTTCAGGTTGCCCGCGCCCATGCGCACCAGCGTCCTGCTGCCGCAACCCGAGGCGAGCACCATGCCGAAGCCGAACATCGCCCCGCCCACCAGCGCCGACAGCCAGGCGACCCTGGGGCCCCCGTACAGGCTCTTTGCCGGATCCACCCAGCCGAGCCAAGCCATCGTGTTGAAGCCGACGATCGCCACCCCCATCGCCAGCACCCACATGCGCATGCGGGTCCAGTCGCCGATGGTGACGATGTCCGCCACCGCGCCCATGGTGCAGAAGCGGGTGCGCTGGGCGATCACGCCGAAGGCGAGCGACAGCGCGAACCCGGCCCACAGCACCTGCCGCGACAGGGCCTGCAGCTCGATCTCGCTGATGTTCACCTCGGGCTCGCCCCGGCGTCACCACCGCTTCACTTCAGCGAGGCCAGCCGCTCGCGTCCGGCCTGTGCGGCTTCGGACTTCGGATACGCCTTCAGCAGATCGTCGAGCGTCTTGCGCGCGCCCTTGCCGTCCTTCAGCTCGAGCTGACAGTTGGCCAGCGACAGCATGGCCTCGGGTGCGCGCGGGCTTTCGGGGGCCGCGGCGACGAGTGACCGGAACGATGCCATCGCCTCACGGTATTCACGCTTGCCGTACTGCGCGTTGCCGAGCCAGAACAGCACCGAATCGGCGTAGCCGCTCTTTGGATAGCGCTTCTGGAAGGCGAGGAAGGCGCTCGCGGCGGCGGCGAAGTCGCCCTTGCGCAGCGTTGCCATCGCCTCGTCGTAGAGGCGCCGCTCTTCGGGCTCGGCGACGAACTCCTTGCCGTCGACGGTCACCTTCTGCGGCTCGAACTTGCGCACCCGTTCGTCGACGCCTTGCTGCATGTCTTTCTGCTGGCGCTGCATCTCGGCCACGTCGCGGGCGAGCTGCTCGTTCTGGCCGCGCAGCTTGGCCGACTCGGAGCGCATCGCCTCGAGCTGGTTGTTCAGCTCGAGCAGGCTGCGCCGCAGCTGGTTGAGCTGCTCGCCCTGCTCCGCCAGGCGGGCCTTGAGCTGATCGCTGTTCTGGTCGACACGCTGGCGCAGGTCGAGAATCGCCTTGCGCGCATCTTCGTCCTCGAACAGCGCGGCCTGCGCCGCCGGGGCGAACAGGGCGACGCCGAGCACGCACACCGACAGCCACGATCTCACCGACACGCCGCGGCACATCGTTCGCAACGGCCCGCCCATCAGCGCAGGTTCAACTCGGCGCGACGGTTCTTCGCCATCGCCGCTTCATCGTCGCCCGCCACTGCCGGGCGCTCCTTGCCGAAGCTCACGGCTTCGATCTGGCCGTCGGACGCGCCCAGCAACACCAGTGCCTTCTGCACCGCCTCGGCCCGCTTCTGCCCCAGAGCCAGGTTGTACTCGCGCCCACCGCGCTCGTCGGTGTGGCCTTCGATCGTCAGGCGCTTCTTGCGATCGGCCGACAAGGCCTTCGCGTACGCATCGACGGTGCCGCGGTACTCGTCCTTCACGACGAAGCTGTCGAAGTCGAAGTAGATCGCCCTGGGCAGCGTGTTGACGGCCGCGCTGCCTTGCTTGGTCAGGTCCACCGAGGTGACCTGCGATTGCGCTGTGCCACTGCTGCCGGCCGCCCCGCTGGCAGCGGCGCCCACGCTGGTCGGCGCGCGGGTCTCCACCGGCGCCGCGTCGTCGAGCTTCACGCCCGAGGCACATCCGGCCAACAGCACGGCCGCAGCCCACACACTCCATCGCGCTCGCATCTTGGTCATCAAAAGTTCTCCTTGGAAACTTGCAAAAAGCATCGCATCAGCGCCCGAACGGGCCCCAGACGGGTTCACGCACATCGGTCTGCGACACCATCAGGCTGGTCTTGATCTTGCCGTCGAGCGTGGTCGTCATCAGCACGTCGCGCCCCTGGGCCTGCGTCGCGTAGACGATCAGCCGGCCGTTGGGCGCAAAGCTCGGTCGCTCGTCGCTGGCGGTCTCGGACAGGTTGCGCGGCGCCGCGTTGCCGCCGAGCTCCTGCAGCACGAGCCGGTAGGCGCCGCCCTGGCGTGAAATGTAGGCCAGGTGGCGTCCGTCGGGGCTCAGCGCGGGGCTGATGTTGTAGCCGCCCGCGAAGGTGACGCGTTCGGCCGCGCCGCCGGACACCGGCATCCGGTAGATCTGTGGGCCGCCACCGCGGTCGCTGACGAAGTACAGGCTGCGGCCGTCGGGCGAAAACGCCGGCTCGGTGTCGATCGAGGCGCTGCTCGTCAGACGGCGCACGCTCTCTCCGTTGCGGTCCATCAGGTAGATCTGCGAGCCCCCGTCGCGCGACAGGGTCACGGCCAGTTGCCTGCCGTCGGGCGACCACGCCGGCGCACTGTTCGAACCGCGAAAGTTGGCCACCGCGCGACGCTTGCCCGAGGCCACGTCCTGCGCCCAGACCACCGCCTTCTGGCTCTCGAACGACACGTAGGCGAGCTCGCGCCCGTCGGGCGACCACGACGGCGAAATGATCGGCTCCGGGCTGGCGAGCGCCACCTGCCCGCCCTCGCCGTCGGCGTCGGCGATGCGCAGCGTGAAACGGTTGCCGGCCTTGGTGACGTAGGCGATGCGGGTCGAGAACACGCCCTTGTCGCCGGTGAGCTTCTCGTACACGCTGTCGGCGATGCGGTGCGCCGCGAGGCGCAGGTCGGCCGGCTGCACCGCCGTGCTCTGCGCCAGCAGCGGCTGCCCCTTGACCACGTCCCACAACCTGAAGCGGACGTCGAAGCGGCCATCGGCCAGGCGCGACGCCGAGCCCGTCAGCAGCGCGTCGGCGCCGCGCGCACGCCAGTCGCTCATTGCCGGCTGCGCGGTCTCGTCGATGACGCCGGGGGCATCGACGAGGCGGAACAGGCCACTACGTTCCAGGTCGGCACGGATGATCGCCGAGACCGGCTGCGGCGCCTTGTCTTCGTCCTTGAACTTCGCGATCGCCAGCGGCAACTGGGTGCCGCCGACGCCGGCGATCTCGACCCGGAACTGCGCCGCCGCGGGCGCAAGCGCGAGCGCGAACGCTCCGGCGCAGCATCCGAGCAAGGTGCGGCGCAGCCTCACGAGGCGTGCAGACTTGACTGAGGGCATCGGGTTCATTTCGTTGTCGGTTGAGCCGGCTGGCGAGCCAGCAGCCACATCTTCAGGTGGCGATAGTAGGTGCCTTCGGCCACATACAGCGCGAGCACGAGGCCGAGCCGCCCATCGAGGAACCCGCGCCGCAGCACATACCCGCGCAGGAACGCCCACAGCGCATGTCCCAGGGCGCCGGCAACGCTGGCGTGGCGCCCGGCGCGCACCATGTCCTGCGCGCGGCCGCTGGTGTAGCGGTTCATCTTCGCCAGTGCGTCGTCCAGGCTCGGCATCGTATCGTGCAGCAATGGCCCCGACAGGCGCCCGACCACGCCGTGCACCCGCACGCGTTCGTGCACCAGGTCGTCGGAGAAGCGCCCCGCGCCCCGCCGGAACAAGCGCAGCACGCGGTCCGGATACCAGTCGCCGTGGCGCATCCACTGGCCGCAGAAGCTCGACAGGCGCGACAGCTCGTAGGCGGCCGGCACCGCCGGGGCCTGTGCGACGACGGCACGAATCTGCGCCGCGAGCTCGGGGTCGACGCGCTCGTCGGCGTCGATGCTCAGCACCCAGCCGCCGCGGGCCAGCGCCAGGGCCCGGTTCTTCTGCGGGCCGAAGCCGGGCCAGTCGTTCGTCTGCACGACCTGCGCGCCAAACGCGGCCGCGAGATCGCGCGTGTCGTCGCTGCTGCCCGAATCGACCACGATCCATTCATCGGCGAAGGCGACCGACTGCAGGCAGGCGAGCACATTGCGGCTTTCGTTGTGGGTGATGAGGATGACCGACAGCTTGACGGCGTCTGGCGAAACGGGCATGGGCTGCGCTTTGCGCGAGAGCGGCGATGGCCGATTGTAGGCAGCGTGGCAGCGGATAATCGGCCCCGCCCGAACCGGCCCCGCTCCCGCACCCATTCATGCCGCCCCTCAAGCAACGCATCGCCCGCATCACGCCGTACTTCGCCAATACCCGCGCCGGGTTCGCGGTGGCCGTCGTCGCCTCGCTCGTCGGCGCGGCTACCGAGCCGGTGCTGCCGGCGCTGATGCAGCCGCTGCTCGACAAGGGCTTCCAGGCCGGCGGCGTGCCGCTGTGGATGGTGCCGGTGGTGATCGTCGGCCTGTTCGCGCTGCGCGGCGCGGCCGGCTTCGTGGCGCAGTATGCGTTGTCGTGGTCGGCCAACCGCGGCGTGGACGAAATGCGCCGCGCGATGTTCGAGCATCTGCTCGCCGCGCAGCCCGGCACGTTCAGCCGCCACACGGCCAGCAACCTGACCAATACGCTGGTCTACGAGGTGCAGAGCGGCGCCAACCAGCTCGTCCACTCGCTGGTCGGGCTGGTGAAGGACTCGTTCTCGCTGGTCGCGCTGCTGGGCTACCTGCTGTGGCTCAACTGGCGCCTGACGCTGTTCGTCGCGATCCTGCTGCCGACGGTCGCGCTTGTGATGCGCGCGCTCAGCAAGCGGCTGCACCGATTGACGGTGCTCGGCCAGTCGGCCACCGACGAGCTCGCCTACGTCGTCGAGGAAAACGTGCTGGCCTGGCGCATCGTGCGCCTGCACGGTGCGGAGCGGACGGAGGCGAGGCGCTTTGGCGAGAGCAGCAACCGGCTGCGTCGCCTGACGCTCAAGACCGTGGCCGCGGGCGCGACGATGACGCCGCTGACCCAGGTGCTTGCGGCGTGCGCGCTGTCGGCGGTGCTGGTCGTGGCGCTGTGGCAGAGCAGCACGTCGGGCGGCACGGTGGGCAGCTTCGCCGCCTTCATCACCGCGATGCTGATGATCATCTCGCCGATCAAGGGCCTGTCGTCGGTGGCCGGCCCGGTCACGCGCGGCATTGCCGCGCTCGAGCGCGGCGTGGCGCTGATCGACGACAGCCCGCTCGAGCACGGCGGCGGCTTCGACCCTGGGCGCTCGAGCGGCGACCTCGAGCTGCGCAACGTCACCTTGCGCTATCGCGACGACCAGGCGCCCGCGCTCGAAGACGTGAGCCTCACGCTGCACGCCGGCGAGGCGGTGGCGCTGGTCGGGCCCTCGGGTGCGGGCAAGTCGACTTTCGTCAACCTGCTGCCGCGCTTCATCGAGCCGAGCTCGGGCTCGCTGTGGCTCGACGGCCGCCCGCTCGCCGATTGGGACGTGAAGGCGCTACGGCGCCAGTTCGCGCTGGTCAGCCAAGACGTGGTGCTGTTCAACGACAGCGTCGCCGAGAACGTGTCGCTGGGCGCCCCGCTCGACCGCGGGCGGGTTGCCGATGCCCTGCGCAGCGCCAACCTGAGTGACTTCGTCGCCACGCTGCCGCAGGGCATCGACTCGATGATCGGCCACAACGGCAGCGAGCTCTCGGGCGGCCAGCGGCAGCGCCTGGCGATCGCGCGCGCGATCTACAAGGACGCGCCGATCCTGATCCTCGACGAGGCCACATCGGCACTCGATTCCGAATCCGAAAGCCTCGTCCAGGCCGCGCTCGACGTGCTGATGCGTGGCCGCACCTCGCTGGTGATCGCTCACCGGCTCTCGACCATCGAACGCGCCGACCGCATCGTCGCGCTCGAGGCCGGCCGCGTCGTCGAGCAGGGCTCGCACGCCGAGCTGTTGACCCGCGGCGGGCTGTACGCGCGCCTGCACTCACTGCAATTCAGGAGCTGAAGCCATGACTGCCACGCCCACCATCAGCCGATTCGGCGTTCCCGAGCTCGCGTCGCTGCCCGAAGATGTCCGGGCACGGATCCTCGAGGTGCAGGCCAAGGCCGGCTTCGTGCCCAACGTGTTTCTCGCGCTCGCCCACCGGCCCGACGAGTTTCGCGCCTTCTTCGCCTACCACGACGCGTTGCTGCTGCGCGAGTCGGGCCTCTCCAAGGGCGAGAAGGAGATGATCATCGTCGCCACCAGCGGCGCCAACCAGTGCCTGTACTGCGTGGTGGCGCACGGCGCGTTGCTGCGCATCTACGAGAAGAACCCGCTCGTCGCCGACCAGGTCGCGGTCAACTACCTCAAGGCCGACATCACGCCGCGCCAGAAGGCCATGCTCGCCTTCGCGATGAAGGTCTGCACCGATTCGGCCTCGATCGTCGAGGCCGACTTCGCGGCGCTGCGCGAGCATGGCCTGAGCGACGAGGATGCGTGGGACATCGGCGCGATCACCGGACTCTTCGGCCTGTCCAACCGGATGGCGAACATGAGCTCGATGCGACCGAACGAGGAGTTCTACCTGATGGGCCGGGTGCCGCGCGCCAAGGCATGAGCCCGCCGAACCGTCCCGAGGGCTCGTGCTCCCGTCCTGGCGGACGGGCCGCGGGCCTTGGGGTGCTCCCTTGAGCGCGCCGGGCGGCGCTCCGCCCGGCGCGGCGCGGTGGGGATCGCTGGCAATCTCGAATCACGGGCTGCGCAGCGGCGGCGGCATCGAGCGCTACGCGCTGGCCCTGGTGCGCGGGCTGCACGAGAGCGGCGTGCGGCCCACCTTCATCGCCAAGAGCTTCGATCGGTCCTTGCCCGAGGTGGCCTGGGTCGACCCGATTCGCGTCCGCATGACGGGCCTGCCCGCCAAGCTGCGCGACACGGTGTTCGACTGGCGCATCCGCAGCATCAAGCAACGGCGCGACCTGTTCCCGCTGATCGCCTGCAACCAGACCGGCGCCGCAGACCTGGCCATCTGCGGCAGCACGCACCCGGGATACCTCGAGGCGATGGGGCGGCGAGCGCGCCTGTCCGACCGCTGGAAGATCGCCCTCGAACACGCCCACCTGAGCCACGCGCAGGTCGTCGTCGCCCATTCGCGGCGCATGGCGGACGAGGCCCGGCGCTACCACGGCGTGCCGGCGGGCAAGATCCACCTCCTCTACCCGCCGGTGGATGCCCGGCTCTTCAGCCGCGTCGGCCCCGACGAGCGGCTTCGCCTGCGCGAGCAGTTGGGCCTGCCGCCGGACCGGGCGGTGTTCCTGCTCGCTTCCACCGGGCACAAGCGCAAGGGGCTTGACCTGCTGGTCGAGTTCTTCCGCGCGACGGCGTTGCCGGTCTCGCTGGTCGTCGCCGGCCGGCCGATCGATGCCACGGGGCCGAACATCCGGTCGCTGGGCTACCGCAACGACATCGAGAACGTTTATCGCGCCGTCGACTTCACGATCGTCGCCTCGACCTACGAGCCGTTCGGGCTGGTCGGCGTGGAGTCGGTGCTGTGCGGCACGCCGGTGCTGATCGCCGCAGGCGTGGGCTGCGCCGAGGTGATCCGGCCGCCGGCGCAATTGCCATTCGACCGCCAGGTGGCAGCCAGCCTCGGTTCGGCCGTCGCCGAGGCACTCGCTCGCTGGCAGGCGGGCACGGCCCGGCTCGAATCACCGGCGCAGTGCCTGGGCTATGACCCGTCGGTCGCGCTGCACGTGGCCGCGCTGCTCGAACTCGCGCGGGGCCTGTCGCCCGGGCGCTGACGACGCGCGCCCGGCCGGCGCCCCGCCGGGCGCGGCGTTACCATCGGCCGCTGCCCGCATGGCAGCCTGCCACCGACCGAGCGCCATGGCCCATCCGCAACAAGCCGAGTACTTCTCCGCCGTGCGCGCGCACTACCCCGCCCACTTCGAGCGCGCACGGGTGCTCGAAGTCGGCTCGCTCGACATCAACGGTTCGGTGCGCGACCTGTTCAGCGGCTGCGACTACACGGGCGTCGACCTGCAGCCCGGTCCGGGGGTCGATCTGGCCTGCCCCGGGCACCTGCTGGCGCTGCCGACCGCCGGCTTCGACACCGTGATCTCGGCCGAATGCTTCGAGCACAACCCGTACTGGCGCGAAACGCTGGCCAACATGCTGCGCATGACCCGCCCCGGCGGGCTGGTGCTCGTGAGTTGCGCGACGACCGGGCGCAAGGAGCACGGCACCTCGCGCACCAACCCCGACGCGTCGCCGTTCACGGTGCAGGAGAAGTGGGACTACTACCGCAACCTCACTGCGCGCGACCTCGAGCGCGGGGTGAATCTCGGGGGCTGGCTGGCGGACTGGCGCAGCTGGGTCAACTACATCAGTTGCGACCTGTACTTCATCGGCATGCGGATCGGTGGCCCGCCACGGCTCGACGCCGCGCTGGTGCAGACCCTCGACGCGCGCTATGCGATGAACGCCAGCGCCAAGGCGCTGCGTCGGGGGCTCAAGACCAAATTGCTCGGCGACCTCAGGTCGCGCCCTTAGCGCCGTGCCCGCGAGCGCCGACTCGGCTGGCGACACCCGGCCGCTGGTGTCGATGCTGCTGATCGCGTTCAACCAGGAGCGCAGCGTCGGCCAGGCCATCGCCGGCGCGCTGGCGCAGACCTACTCGCCGCTCGAGATCGTTGTCTCGGACGACGCGTCGAGCGACGGCAGCTTCGCCGCGATGCAGGCCGCGCTCGCCGGCTACGACGGACCGCACCGGGTGCGGCTGAACCGCAACCCGATCAACCTCGGCATCGGCGCTCACCTGAGCCACCTGGTCTCGATCTCGCATGGCGAACTGCTGTTCGTCGCCGCGGGTGACGACGTCTCGCTGCCGCAGCGATGCGGGCGCGTCGTCGAGGCCTGGCTGGCATCGGGCAAGCGGCTCGACCTGATCGCCAGCGCGCTGGAAGACCTCGACGAGCACGGGCAGGTTCACGGCCGGATCGTCCCCAGCGACCTGGCGAGCTACCGCGACGCCGCCGACTGGCTGGCCCGGCCGCCCCATGTCGTCGGCGCCGCGCAGGCCTGGACGCGCCGCGTGTTCGATCGCTTCGGCCCGCTGCCCCGAGGGGTGGTGGCCGAAGACCTGCTGATGGTGTTTCGCGCGATCGTCAGCGGCGGTGCGGCGACCTTGCCGGAGCCGCTGGTGCGCTACCGGCGCGGCGGCGTGTCGAGAGGCCGGCGCGCCCTCAGCGCGCGCGACGTCGTCGCGGGGCTGATGAAGAACAATCGCAGCAGCCTGGTCGAGCTGCCGCAGTTGCTGGCCGATGCGCGCGTCGCCGGCCAGTTGCCGGCCGTCGAAGCGGCGCTCTCGGCGCGCCTTGCACGCGAGACCTTCATCCGCGACATGTTTGCCGCCGACAGCCTGGCGCGGCGGATGATGCTCATCGCGACAGCGCGCAGCGTGCCGCTGTCCGTTCGCCTGCGGGTCGGGACCTACGCTGCCTTCCCGGCGCTGCTGGCACCGTTGTTCTGGCTCAAGCGTGCCCTGGCGCGCGAACGCTGATCCGTCAGCCCAGGCGCCGCCGCAGCCGGCTCTTGCGCAGCGCCCAGCTCAGCCCCGGTTCGCGTGCGGGGTCGGGCTCGGGCAGCGCGTCGAAGGTGCTGGCGAGCTCGCCGCGCCGAAGGTAGTAGCGATCGAAGGTCGACTGCGTCAGGCCCCACTTTTGGAGGAACTGGCGGCGCCCGTCGTTCTTCGCCACCTTGCCGGTCGACTTGCACTGGAAGTGATAGACCAGCGAGTCGCCAACGCCGATGAAGTGGCGGCAGCCGGCGTGCCACAGCTTCATCGAGAAGTCGTTGTCGCTGCTCATGCCGGGCGAGAGTTCGGTGCTGTAGCCCCCGCACTTGAACCACCACTTGCGGTGCACCAGCGTCGGCGGCCAGGTGGCGCCCAGCCAGTCGGTGCGGCGCAGCTGCGGCAGCGCGGCCAGCAAGGCCTCGCGGCGAAAGGTCATGGTCGTGTCGCCAAAGTCGGCGACGACGACGCAAGGGTTGCCGCTCGCCCTGGGCTCGACCATCGTCCCCGAGAGCATGAACAGGTCGCCGGGCAGCGCCGTCATGCGCGCGAGCAGCGCCGTGTCCCAGCCCGGACAGCAGAACATGTCGTCGTTCATGTAGACGATGTGGTCGTGCCGCGCCAGCATCGCCGCCTCGTTGACGGCGTAGCAAATGCCGACGTTGTCGTCCGAGAACGTGGCATCGAGCCCCGACTCGCGCACCCAGGCCCGCGACCCATCACTGCCATCGTTGACATGAACGATGATCTGGTGCGGATGGGCCGAATGTTCCCGAATGCTGGCCACGCACAGCTTGAGGTAGTCGAGGTTGTTCCAGGTCGGGATCAGGATCGAGAACACGTCGAAGGCTCCGTTCGATTCGCTGTTGCCATCCGAGGAAACGCCGTGCCGCCCCAGGTCTCCTTGACCGCCGCGCGGGGCAAGTTGGGCGAAACCCGACCCTGGGGGCCCTCAGGGCGTGAGCGTCTGCGCCCCTTGCCACACGGTCGATCGACGGCGGCGGTCAAGCCGTCGCCGGCGCACCGACCTGGGGCGGTCCGGGGTGCAGCCTGGCCATCGCACGCATATCGACGAACGCGCCTTCGCGCAACAGCGCGGCTCGGCGCGTGCCCTCGAGCTCGAAGCCGAACCTGCGCAACAAGGCCAGCGCCGCAGCGCTTGACGCGGGCACGTCGAGCTCGATGCGAAGCAGGCCGGCCCAGCCGTCGGCCCAATCCGTCAGCGCCGCCAGCAAGGCTCCGCCGACGCCATGGCCTTGCCACTCCGGCGCCACGCACAGCGAAAGCCCGGCCGCGTGGCGGCGGCGCTGCGACGCATGCACGCCGAGGCTGGCGTAGCCGATGACGCGGCCCTGGGTCAGCGCCACCAGCGCGCACTCCCGCGGCGGCTTGGCGAGTTGCTCGCGCACCACGTCGCCCGGCGTCCACGGCGTGAGCTGCAGGTCCTCGACGACGCCGTGGCGGGTCATCAGTGCCGCCACTGCATCGAGATCGGCGGGCTCGCTGGCGCGGATCGTCCAACTGCCACCGGCGGTGCCGCGCTGCACCAGGGCCGGTGTGGTCGCGACTCGCGGCGCCGCCCCTGCCCGCGCGGGCATCGCGGGCGGGTTCGGGTGCAGGCGGGCCATGGCGTGGGAATCGACATACGCGCCGTCGCGCAGCGCATAGCCGCGATGCGTGGCCTCCAGTTCGAAGCCGAACTTGCGGTAGAGCGCCGCCGCCGCGGCGTTGTCGGTGTACACCTCAAGCTGGATCCGCAGCACCTGCATCCAGCGGTCGGCGACATCGCACAGCGCCTGCATCAGCGCCGTGCCGACACCCTGCCCCTGCGCCTCGCGCGCGACCGAGATGCCGATCATCGCCGCGTGCCGCAGACGCGGCAGTGGCGAGATCGGGTGCAGCCCCGCGCTGCCGACCACCTCGGCCAGGCCATCGACCACGCGTTCGGCCACCAGTATCAGGTCGCCCCTGCCTGGGGCTGTGCTCTCGGCCAGGCGGGCGCGCCAGATCGGCTCGTTGGTGTAGGGCAGCTGCATCAGGTTCGGGTACACGGCCGGGTCGCCGAGGATGCGGGCGAACGCGGCGGCATCGTCGACGGTGGCGCGGCGGATATGTGTGCTCATGGTCACAATGGTCGCACAGCCGGGCCGAACCCTGCCGAGCGCGCGCTCAGCGTGCCACAGCGCGGCCCGGCCGCGTGCGCAATGGGCGCGGTTGCCGGGGGATACCTGGCGCGGCACAGCCCCGGCCGCAGCGGCGGTTGCATCTCGAGACGCCGCCGTGCGCCGCTCTCACACGGAACGTCAAGCCCGCTCGGCCACCCAGCCCTGCACCGACGCCAGCGCGGCGCCCAGCCGGCTCGCATCGGTGCCGCCGGCCATCGCCAGGTCGGCCTTGCCGCCGCCCTTGCCTCCGACCTGTTGGGCGACGAAGTTGACGAGATCGCCCGCCTTGATGCGCCCAACCGCGTCGGCCGTCACGCCGGCGGCGAGCTGCACCTTGCCGCCCTCCACCGCGGCGAGCACGATCGCGGCGGTCTTGAGCTTGTTCTTCAGCTGGTCCATCGTCTCGCGCAGGCCCTTCGCGTCGGCGCCGTCGAGCCGCGCCGCGAGCACCTTGAGGCCGTTGACGTCGATCGCGTGCGCAAGCAGCTCGTCGCCCTGAGACGACGCGAGGCGGCCCTTCAGCGCGGCGAGTTCCTTTTCCAGCGCGCGCACGTGCTCCATCACCTGCCCGACGCGCGCCGGCACTTCGTTCGGCGCCGAGCGCAGCGTGCCCGCCAGGCCGTTCAACGTGCCCTCCAACGCCTGCAGGTAGGCCAGCGCGTTGTCGCCCGTCACCGCCTCGATGCGGCGCACGCCGGCAGCGATGCCGCCTTCGGCGACCACCTTGAAGAGGCCGATGTCGCCGCTGCGCTGCACGTGCGTGCCGCCGCAGAGCTCGCGGCTCGTGCCGATGTCGAGCACGCGCACCTCGTCGCCGTACTTCTCGCCGAAGAGCATCATCGCGCCCGACTTCTGCGCCTCCTCGATCGGCAGCACGCGTGCCTGCGTCGCCGTGTTGGCGAGGATCTCGGCGTTCACCAGCGATTCGACCTGCGCGATCTGCGCCGCCGTCAGCGGCGCGTTGTGTGCGAAGTCGAAGCGCGTCCGCTCCGGCGTGACGAGCGAGCCCTTCTGCTGCACGTGCGCGCCCAGCACCTCGCGCAGCGCCTTGTGCATCAAGTGCGTCGCGCTGTGGTTGCGCACGGTCCTTGCGCGCCGATCGGCATCGACCTTCGCGTGCAGGCTGTCGCCGACCTCGATCTCGCCCTCGACGACCCGCCCGTGGTGGCCGAACACGCTGGCCTGGACCTTGATCGTATCCTCGACGATCACCCGAGCCCGGGCGTTGCGCAGCTCGCCGGTGTCGCCGACCTGGCCGCCCGACTCGGCGTAGAACGGCGTGTGGTCGAGCACGACGACCACGTCGTCACCGGCCTTCACGCGCTGCACCGGCGTGCCGTCGACATAGAGCGCGCTCACGCGGCTGTGCTCGCAGGCCAGGTGTTCGTACCCGTGGAAGGTGGTCGCCGCGCCCTCGTAGTCGAGGCCCTGCGCCATCTTGAACTTGCCGGCTGCGCGGGCCTGTTCACGCTGGCGGTTCATCGCGACCTCGAAGCCCGCCGCATCGACCGTCACGCCGCGCTCGCGGCAGACGTCGGCCGTCAAGTCGAGCGGGAAGCCGAAGGTGTCGTGGAGCTTGAACGCCACGTCGCCGCTCAGCCGCCGGACCCCGTCTCCCGCCTGCGGGAGGGGGCTGGGCTGAGGGCTTCGGGCCGGCGTCGCACCCTCGCCCCCGCCCTCTCCCGGAGGCAGAGGCAGTGCAGCGAGCGCCGCCTCGAGAATTTCCATGCCGTTGGCGATGGTCTGGAAGAAGCGCTCCTCTTCCTGCTTCAGTACCTCGGTGATGCGCAGGCGCTGCAGGCGCAGCTCTGGGTAGGCATCGCCCATCGCCTCGGCCAGCGGACCGACCAGCGTGTGGAAGAAGGGCCGCCGCGCGCCCAGCTTGTAGCCGTGGCGGATCGCGCGGCGGGCAATGCGGCGCAGCACGTAACCACGCCCTTCGTTGCCCGGAATCACGCCGTCGGCGACGGTGAACGCGCAGGCGCGGATGTGGTCGGCGATCACCTTCAGCGACGGCGAGTCGCGGTCGCAGTCGATCGCGCCGGCTGCATCGACGGCGGCCTTCGCGGCCGCGAGCAGCGTCACGAAGAGGTCGATCTCGTAGTTCGAGTGCACGCGCTGCAGCACGGCCGTGATGCGCTCCAGGCCCATGCCGGTGTCCACGCTCGGCTTCGGCAGCTTGTGCATCACGCCCGCTTCGTCGCGGTTGAACTGCATGAACACGTTGTTCCAGATCTCGATGTAGCGGTCGCCGTCTTCGTCGGGCGATCCGGGCGGGCCGCCGGGGATGCCCTCGCCGTGGTCGAAGAAGATCTCGGTGCAGGGCCCGCAGGGGCCGGTGTCGCCCATCATCCAGAAGTTGTCGGAGGCATAGCGCGCGCCCTTGTTGTCGCCGATGCGGACGATGCGCGCGGCCGGCACGCCGACCACCTTGTGCCAGATCTCGTAGGCCTCTTCGTCCTCGGCATAGACGGTGACCCAGAGCTTGTCGGCCGGCAGCTTGAAGACCTCGGTCAGCAGCTCCCAGGCGTACTGGATCGCGTCGTGCTTGAAGTAGTCGCCGAAGCTGAAGTTGCCCAGCATCTCGAAGAAGGTGTGGTGGCGCGCGGTGTAGCCCACGTTCTCGAGGTCGTTGTGCTTGCCGCCGGCGCGAATGCACTTCTGCGACGTGGCGGCGCGGTGGTAGGGCCGCTTGTCGAAGCCGAGAAAGACGTCCTTGAACTGGTTCATCCCGGCATTGGTGAACAGCAGCGTCGGGTCGTCGCCCGGCACCACCGGGCTCGAGGCGACGATCGTGTGGCCCTTCGATTCGAAGAACTTCAGGAACTGGGAACGGATCTCGGAGGCTTGCATGCCGGGGCTTTCGGTGGGCGACACGACGGCCAGGACGGCCGCGCGAAACAGGCGATTTTAGCGGGCGTGCCCTGCCGAGCTCCGGACGGCTCAGGCCGCGCGGCGCAGCTGCTCGAAGAATGCGAAGACGCGCTCGTCGCCGCAGAAGCTGACGTTGAAGCGCAACCAGCCGGTGGGTCGCAGGTCGGGCAGGAACAGATGTCCGGGGCCGAGCATGATGTCGCTTTCGGCGGCACGATTCGAGACTTCGGCGCTGTCCGCGATGTCGGGGTGACGGGCCCACAGGTACATGCCGCATCCGGGCTCGGCGAACAACTCGAAGCCGATGTCCAGCAGGCGCTGCGCCACGCGCTGCTGCGCCTGCGCAAGCCGCTCGCGCAGCGCCTTGAGGTGGCGCCGCCAGCGCGCGTCGGTCAGCGCGCCGAAGGCCACGCGCTCGTTGAGTTCGGACGATGTCAGCCCGGCCACCATCTTGAGTTGCCCGAGGTCCTCGATCAGATCAGGGTGCGCCACGACGTGGCCGACCCGGATGTTCGGCGAGATCGTCTTCGAGAAGCTGCTGATGTGGACGACGCGCTGCAACTGATCCAGGCTCGCCAGCGACAAGCGCGGCTCGGGGTCGAGGTCGGCATAGATGTCGTTTTCGACGATCGTGATGTCGTGCCGTTCGGCGAGTTGCAGGACGCGGTGACATTGCGCGAGCGAGGCAATCGACCCGGTCGGGCTCTGCAGCCGCGGCTGGGTGAAGAAGACCCGCGGCGCGTGCGCGGCGATCCGCGCTTCCAGCGCCGCCAGGTCGTATCCGTTCGGCGTGCGCGGCACGCCGACGAGCTGCGCGCCCTGCAGGCGCAGCATGAAGAGCATGTTCGCGTAGCCAGGCTCGTCGACCAGCACCGCATCGCCAGGGCGCACCAGGCGGCGCGCGGCCAGGTCGAGCGCCTGGCTCGAACCCTGGGTCAGCAACACCTGCTCCGGCGTGGCCGCGATCTCCTGCTCGGCGAGCTGTTCGCTGACCAGCCGGCGCAGCTCCGGGTAGCCCTTCGGGTGTCCGTACCCTGCCAGGTCGATGGTTTCGGAGCCGATGTGCCGCAACGCGCGGCGCAGCCCATCGTCGAACAGCCAATCGTGCGGCAACCAACCGCAGCCGGGCTTCATCTCGAGACGACGATTCTCGAAGATCTTGCGCAGGTACCACATCGAGTCGAAGCTGAAGCCGGCTGTCGTCGTGCCGGTCGCCGCCGCCGCCGGCCGGCGCTTGACGAAGAAGCCCTGGTTCGGCCGCGACACCAGCCAGCCGTGGGCGACCAGCCGGTCGTAGGCCTCGACGACCGTGAACACACTGACCTCGTGCCGCGCCGCGAACTGGCGCACCGACGGCACCTTCGTCCCGGGACGCAGCGAGTTCGCTTCGATCAGGCGACGAAAGCCCTCGACGATCTGCGTGACCAGTGGCGTGGAGGATCGGGGCTGCAACGTGAACATCGGAGGCCTGCGCTGTACAGGCCCGCCGACCTGTACACCGGGTCGGCAACTGCCCTTGCGTGTACATGGTAGCGCCGGCGCCCGGCGCCTACAGTGCGCCCCATCCGACACCGACCAGGCCACCCGAATGCAACGCGACCCTCAAGCAAAGTTCGCCACCCCGACCAACGCGGCACTGATGGCGCGGCGCAGTGCCGCCATTGCCCGCGGCGTGGGCCATGCGCACGAGATCTTCATCCAGCGCGGCGAGAACGCCGAGGTCTGGGACGTCGAGGGCAAGCGCTACATCGATTTCGCCGGCGGGATCGCGGTGCTCAACACCGGCCATCGCCACCCGAGCGTGATCGAGGCCGTGAAGTCCCAACTCGACCTCTACACCCACACCTGCTTCCAGGTGCTGGCCTACGAGCCCTATGTCGAGCTCGCGGAACGGCTGAACGCCAAGGCGCCGGGCGACTTCGCCAAGAAGGCGCTGTTCCTGACCACCGGAGCCGAGGCGATCGAGAACGCGGTCAAGATCGCGCGCGCCTACACCGGGCGCTCGGCGCTGCTCGCCTTCACCGGCGGCTACCACGGGCGCACGCTGCTGACGCTCGGGTTGACCGGGAAGGTCGCGCCGTACAAGGCCGGCTTCGGGCCGTTCCCGGCCGAGATCTTCCACGCGCAGTTCCCGAGCCCGCTGCACGGCATCACGGTCGACGATGCGATGGCGTCGGTCGAGACGATCCTGAAGAACGACGTCGAAGCCAGCCGCGTGGCCGCGATCATCATCGAGCCGGTGCAGGGCGAAGGCGGCTTCAACGTCGCTCCGCCCGAGCTCTTGCAGCGCCTGCGTGCGCTCTGCGACCGGCACGGCATGCTGTTGATCGCCGACGAGGTGCAGACCGGCGCCGGCCGCACCGGCACCTGGTTTGCGATCGAGCAGTCGGGCGTGGCGCCGGACCTGATCACGATGGCCAAGTCGATGGCAGGCGGCTTTCCGATCTCGGCCGTGATCGGGCGCGCCGAAGTGATGGACGCGCCCAACCCGGGCGGGCTGGGCGGCACCTATGCCGGCACGCCGCTGGCCTGCGCGGCGGCGCTCGCGGTGCTGGACGTGTTCGATCGGCAGGACCTGCTGCAGCGCGCCCGCGATATGGGCGTGCGGCTGACGGCGGGCCTGACGCAGCTTGCAGCACGGCACAAGAGCATCCGTGACGTGCGCGGCCTCGGCGCGATGGTGGCGATCGAGCTGTTCAAGGGCGGCGAGCTGTCGCAGCCCGACGCCGACCTGGCCAGGAAGCTTGTCGCAGAAGCAGCGCGGCGCGGGTTGGTGCTGCTTTCGTGCGGGACGCATGCCAACGTGATCCGCATCCTGGTGCCGCTGACGGCCAGCGATGCCCTGCTCGACGAGGGCCTGGCAATCCTCGGCGCGAGCTTCGACGCGCTGGCCTGAACCGCACGGAGACCACATGACCAAGACCGCCGCCCGCTTCGTCTGGGACGACCCGCTGCTGCTCGACCAGCAACTCAGCGGCGACGAACGCGCCGTGCGCGACGCCGCGCGCGAGTACAGCCAGGGGCGCCTGGCCCCGCGCGTGCTCGAGGCCTTCCGCAGCGAGACCACCGACCCGGCGATCTTCCGCGAGATGGGCGAACTCGGCCTGCTCGGGCCCACCCTGCCCGAGGCCTACGGCGGCGCCGGGCTCAACTACGTCTGCTACGGCCTGGTGGCGCGCGAAGTCGAACGCGTCGACTCCGGCTACCGCTCGATGATGAGCGTGCAGAGCTCGCTCGTGATGGTGCCGATCTTCGAGTTCGGCACCGAGGCGACGCGCCAGAAGTACCTCCCCGGACTGGCCAAGGGCGAACTCATCGGCTGCTTCGGCCTGACCGAGCCCGACCACGGCTCAGACCCCGGCAGCATGGTCACCCGCGCCAGGAAGGTCGCCGGCGGCTACAGCCTGTCGGGCGCCAAGATGTGGATCAGCAACAGCCCCTTTGCCGACGTCTTCGTCGTCTGGGCCAAGGACGACGAGGGGCGCATCCGCGGCTTCGTGCTCGACAAGGGTGCCAAGGGCCTGTCGGCGCCGGCCATCAAGGGCAAGGTGGGCCTGCGGGCCAGCACCACCGGCGAGATCGTGATGGACAACGTGTTCTGCCCCGAGGAGAACGCGTTCCCCGAAGTGCGCGGCCTTAAGGGCCCGTTCACCTGCCTGAACTCGGCCCGCTACGGCATTGCCTGGGGGGCGCTCGGTGCGGCCGAGGACTGCTGGCACCGCGCGCGCCAGTACGTGCTCGACCGCAAGCAGTTCGGCCGCCCGCTGGCGGCCAACCAGCTGATCCAGAAGAAGCTCGCCGACATGCAGACCGAGATCGCGCTCGGGCTGCAGGGGTGCCTCAGGCTCGGGCGGATGAAGGACGAAGGCACGGCGGCGGTCGAGATCACGAGCATCATGAAGCGCAACAGCTGCGGCAAGGCACTCGACGTCGCGCGGCTGGCCAGGGACATGATGGGCGGCAACGGCATCAGCGACGAATACGGCGTGGCGCGCCACCTCGTCAACCTCGAGGTCGTCAACACCTACGAGGGCACTCATGACGTGCACGCGCTGATCCTCGGGCGGGCGCAGACCGGGATCGCGGCGTTCGCCAACTGACCACCTGCCGACCGCGAGCGAAATGACCCACCGCCCCACTCCGCTGCAAGGCATCCGTGTGCTCGACCTGTCGCGCGTGCTCGCAGGGCCGTGGGCCGGGCAACTGCTGGCCGACTACGGCGCCGACGTGATCAAGGTCGAGCGGCCCGGCGCCGGCGACGACACGCGGGCCTGGGGGCCGCCGTGGTGGGGCGACCCCGCAGAACGCATGTCGGCCTACTACCTGTGCACCAACCGCGGCAAGCGCTCGATCGCGGTCGACATCGCCAGCGACGAGGGCCGCAGCCTCGTCCGCACGCTGGCGCGCAATGCCGACGTGCTGATCGAGAACTACAAGGTCGACCAGCTCGCCCGCTATGGGCTCGACGCAGCCTCGCTGCGCGCCTTGAACCCGGGGCTCATCTACTGCTCGATCACGGGGTTCGGCCAGACCGGCCCGGATGCGCAGCGCGCCGGCTACGACTTCGCGATCCAGGCCGCAGGCGGGCTGATGAGCGTCACCGGCGAGGCGCAGGGCACGCCGGGCAGCGAGCCGCAGAAGGTCGGCGTCGCCGTGGTCGACGTGATGACAGGCGTCTACGCCACCAGCGCGATCCTCGCTGCGCTGCACGAGCGTCACCGCAGCGGCCTGGGCACGCACATCGACATGGCGCTCCTCGACGTGCAGGTCGCGATGCTCGCCAACCAGGCCAGCAATTTCCTGGTCGGCGGCGTGACCCCGAGGCGCCTGGGCAACGCGCACCCGAACATCGTGCCCTACCAGGTGTTTGCCACCCGCGACGGGCACATCGTGCTCGCGGTCGGCAACGACGTGCAGTTCGCTAAGTTCTGCGAGCTGGCCGGCCACCCGGAGCTGGCCAGCGACGCGCGCTTCGCCACCAATGCGGCAAGGGTCGCGCACCGGGTCGAACTCGTGCCGCTGATCGCCGGCTGGATGCTCGGCCACGACACCGCCGAGTGGGCGGCGCTGCTGGATGCGCGCGACGTTCCGAGCGCGCCGATCCTCGACATTGCCCAGGTCTTCCAGTCGCCCCAGGTGCAGGCGCGCGGCATGCACGCCACGCTGCGTTCGGACGGATCGCGCGCCTTGCCGATGGTGCCCGCGCCGGTCGTCTTCGACGGCGCGCGCGCGCTGGCGCCGCATGCGCCGCCAGGGCTCGACGAGCACGGCGCTATGCTCCGGACTTCACTGAACAAGAAGCCCGGCTGGCCGACGCCCGCCAAGGCGAACGGAGACCCCTCTTGAACACCGCCACGGCGCTCGTGACCTTTGCTGGGGTGCAAAAAACCTACGACGGCAAGACGCTGGTCGTGCGCGAGCTCGACCTGGAGATCCGGCGCGGCGAGTTCCTGACCCTGCTCGGCCCCTCGGGATCGGGCAAGACCACCTGCCTGATGATGCTCGCCGGCTTCGAGTCGCCCACCGCCGGCGAGATCCTGCTCAACGGCCAGCCGATCACGCGCACGCCGCCCCACAAGCGCAACTTCGGCATGGTGTTCCAGAACTACGCGCTGTTTCCGCACCTGACGGTGGGCGACAACGTGGCCTATCCGCTGACGGTGCGCAAGGTGCCCAAGGCCGAGCTCGCCCAGAAGGTGGCCAAGGCGCTGGCGATGGTCCGGCTCGAAGGGCGCGACCGGGCCTATCCGTCGCAGCTCTCGGGCGGGCAGCAGCAGCGCGTGGCGCTGGCGCGGGCACTGGTATTCGACCCGCAGCTCGTGCTGATGGACGAGCCGCTGGGCGCGCTCGACAAGCAGTTGCGCGAGCACATGCAGATCGAGCTGAAGGAGCTGCACCGCCAGCTCGGCGTGACCTTCGTCTATGTCACGCACGACCAGGGCGAGGCGCTCACGATGAGCGACCGCGTCGCAGTGTTCAACGATGGCGCGATCCAGATGATCGACACCGTCGACAAGCTCTACGAGACGCCGGTGAACCGCTTCGTCGCCGGGTTCGTCGGCGACAGCACGGTGCTCCGAGGAGTCAGCGGCTCGACCCGAGAACAGCACTGCGAGATGCTGCTGCCTGGGGGCGAGCGCCTGAGCGGCATCAACGTCAACGGCGTCGCGCCTGGCGCCATGGTCGTGGCCTCGATCCGCCCCGAGCGCATCGAGGCGCATTTCGCCGCACCGCCGTCCGAGGCCAACGTATTGCGCGCTTCGGTTGCCCACGTGATCTATTTCGGCGACCACCTGCGCCTGCGATGCGCCATTGCCGAACAGCCCGAGATCACGGTCAAGCTGCCGCTTTCCGGCGAGGCGCCGGTGGCAAGCGGCCAGTCGGTCTGGCTGCGATTTCCCGACCCGCACCTGCGCATCTACGCCTGAGCGCGAACGCCCCCTTCCCCACACCCTCCACAGGAGACCCTCGATGAAGATGAACCCGCTGATCGCCCTGCTCGCCGCATGCGTGGCGTTACCCGCCGTCGCGCAAAGCCAGCTCACCGTCGTCAACTTCGGCGGCGCCAACGGCAACGCCCAGAAGAAGGCCTACTTCGAACCGTTCGAGAAGTCGGGCGGCGCCAAGGTCGTCGGCGTCGAGTACAACGGCGAGCAGGCCAAGATCAAGGCGATGGTCGAGGCCAAGAAGGTCACCTGGGACGTGGTCGAGGTCGAGAGCCCCGACATCAACCGCGGCTGCGACGAAGGTCTGTTCGAGAAGCTCGACTGGAGCAAGATCGGCAGCAAGGCCGACTTCACCGGCGCCGCGGTTCACGAGTGCGGCATCGGCGTCTTCGTCTGGTCTACGGTCCTGGCCTACAACGCCGACAAGCTCAAGCCGGGGCCGACGAGTTGGGCCGACTTCTGGGACACCAAGAAGTTCCCCGGCAAGCGCGCGATGCGCAAGGGTGCCCGCTACAACCTCGAATTCGCACTGATGGCCGACGGCGTGCCGGTGGCCGACGTGTATAAGGTGCTCGCCACGCCGGCAGGCGCCGATCGCGCGTTCAAGAAGCTCACCGAGCTCAAGCCCTACATTCAATGGTGGGAAGCCGGCGCGCAGCCGCCGCAGTTCCTGGTCGCCGGCGACGTGGTGATGACCACCGCCTACAACGGCCGCATCGACGCCGCGCAGCGCGAAGGCAAGAACCTGCAGATCAGCTGGGCCGGCGGGATCTACGACCTCGACTACTGGGTCATGCCCAAGGGCACGCCGAACAAGGAGCTGGCGCACAAGTTCATCGCCCTGGCCAGCAGCGCCGATGCGCAGGCCGAGTACGCCAAGCTCATCTCCTACGGCCCGACCAATTCAAAGGCGCTCGCCAAGCTCGACGCCAAGGTGCTTGCCCTGCTGCCCACGGCGCCGGCCAACTCCAAGGACGCGTTGCAGTTCAACATCAAGTTCTGGGCCGACCAGGGCGAGGCGCTGGAGAAGCGCTTCGCCGCCTGGGCCACGCAGTAGGCGAGGCAAGGGCCGGGCAGCGAGCGCACGATGACCGCCGCCGCGATCGGGTCGCCCGAGCTGCAACGCACCCTGGCACGCGTGCAGTCGCGGCGACGCACGGTCGCGCTGGCGCTCACGCTGCCGCTGCTGCTGTTCCTGTTCGCGACCTTCCTGGTGCCCATCGGCGCCCTGCTGCTGCGCGCGATCGAGAACCCCGAGGTGGCCGCCGCGCTGCCGCGCAGCGGGGCCGCGCTGGCGGGATGGGACCGCAAGACCGCGCCACCGGCGGCGGCGTTCGCGGCGCTGGCGGCCGACCTCGGCGCGCTCGACGAAGGCTCGCAGGCCGGCGCGCTGGCCCGCCGCCTGAACACCGAGGTTCCCGGGGCACGCTCGCTGGTGATGAGCACCTACCGCGCGACGCAGGCCGATCTGCGCGCCGACCAGATGACGCCCGGGCAGCTGCGCGACAGGATGCTCGAGCTCGACCCGCGCTGGGCCGAGCTGCCGTACTGGCAGGCGATCGCGAAGAACGCGTCGCGCTGGACGCCCGACTACCTGCTGACCTCGGTGGACCTCAGGCGCAGCATCGACGGCCGCATCGAGAGAGTGGCGCCCGATCAGGCGGTGTTCGGCCGCATCCTGCTGCGCACGTTCAACATCAGCGCGGTGGTGACGCTGTTCTGCCTGCTGCTCGGTTACCCGCTCGCCTACTGGCTGTCGACGCTGTCGCCGCGCCAGGCCAACGTGCTGATGATCCTGGTGCTGGTGCCGTTCTGGACTTCGATCCTCGTGCGCGTGGCGGCCTGGATCGTGCTGCTGCAGCGCGAGGGCCTGGTCAACAAGGCGCTGCTGGCGCTGAGCGTGGTTTCCGAGCCGTTGACGCTGCTGTTCAACCGCACCGGAGTGATCGTCTCGATGACGCACATCCTGCTGCCGTTCATGATCCTGCCTCTCTACAGCGTGATGAAGTCAGTGCCGCCGACCTACCTGCGCGCCGCGGTGTCGCTCGGCAGCCCGCCGCTGGCGGCCTTCTTCCGCGTCTATGTGCCGCAGACCTGGCCCGGCATCGGTGCCGGCGCGCTGCTGGTCTTCATCCTGTCGATCGGCTACTACGTGACGCCGGCGCTGCTTGGCGGCGCGGACGACCAGATGCTCTCCTACTACATCGCGCAATACACCAATGTCGATGTCAACTGGGGCATGGCCTGCGCGCTCGGCGCTGTGCTGCTCGCGGCAACGCTGGTGCTCTACAGCATCTACCGGCGGGTCGTGAAGTCCGAATTGAGCCTGGGATGAAAGCGCCTAACGTCGACATCTGCCGCAAGTCCCCTTTCGGCCGATTGCCGCCCTTGAACGTCCGCTTTGCGGGCCACGTCTGGCGCGGCAAAGGCGCGTCCGGGCAGGCCGTGGCGCTTCACTGGAGCGGTCGGCGCTGCGCGCCGACTCCCCTGCGATGCTCGGCCTCGTGGCCCCGTCGCAGAACTCACTTCGCTCACTGCGTTCGCTGCGTTCGGACATCCGCGACGAGTCAGAGGACAACTCGCGCTTCGCGCGAGGCCACGAGCCCTGCGCTTCTCGGCGCCCCAGAGGCGCGCCCCGTCCTGCCCGAACGCGCCTTTGCTGAGACGCTGGTGTTGACCGCAGCCCGAACACCCATCGCTGCAGCGCGGCAGGCGGTGCCCGGTGGGGGCGATTTCTGTGGCGGCGAGGAGCGGAGGGCTGCAGTCGGCGCGCGCAGCGCGCTTCGTAGACTGACTCGTCGCAGTTGTCTGAGCGCAGAGAGCGAAGCGAACGAAGCGAGTTCTGCGACGCGACCCCAGGGCGACGCAGCGAGCCCGGACACAGAACAGTCCCTGCGGACTGTTCTGTGCCTGGCGAGCGCCCTAGCGCTTGCAAGCGCTAGGGCACGCAGCGGAGTCGGCGCGCAGCGCCAACCGCCACAGCATGAGCCTCTGCCGGGCACCGCCTGCCGCGCCGCGCTAAAGCTGCACAAGAGCGGACGCAGGCGGACGGCAGCAACGGGCCGCAGGCAGCCCGACGCGTATCAGCCAGTGATGCGTCGCAGGTCAGGCGAAGCGCGATAGAGCGACCGGAATGAAGCTGCTGCCCATTTTCCCCGCCTATGCGACGGCGCTCGACAAGCTCGGCTGGTGGGCGCTGCGCGCGCTCTGCGTGGCGATGCTCGTGTTCCTGTTGCTGCCGATCCTCGTCATCATCCCGCTCTCTTTCAGCTCGAGTTCGTTCCTCGCCTACCCGATGCCGGGCTGGTCGCTGAAGTGGTACCAGAACCTGTTCACTTCCGACGACTGGGCGCGCGCGGCGCGCAACAGCTTCATCGTCGCGCCGTCCGCGACGGTGATCGCCACGGTGCTGGGAACGCTGACCGCGGTCGGCCTGGCGCGGGTGCAGTTCTTCGGCAAGGGCCTGCTGATGAGCGTGCTGATCGCGCCGATGGTGGTGCCGATCGTCGTCGTCGGCGTCAGCACCTACCTGTTCTTCGCGAAGATCGGACTGGCAGACACCTACCTCGGGCTGATCCTGGTCCACGCCGCGCTCGGCGCGCCGTTCGTCGTCACGACCGTGATCGCCACGCTGCAGAGCTTCAATCAGAACCTGGTGCGCGCGTCGCTGAGCCTGGGCGCCGGGCCGGTCGAGACCTTCTTTCGCGTCACGCTCCCGGTGATCGCGCCGGGCGTGATCTCGGGCGCGCTGTTCGCGTTCGCGACCTCGTTCGACGAGGTCGTCGTGACCCTCTTCATCGCCGGGCCGACGCAGGTGACGCTGCCGAGACAGATGTTCACCGGCATCCGCGAGAACATCAACCCGACGATCGCCGCGGTGGCGACGCTGCTGATCATCTTCACGACCAGCCTGATGCTGGTGCTCGAGTGGATTCGCGGCCGCCGGCGCTAAGATGAACCTGCCCCAAGCCCACTTCGCTCGCGGCCGGGTGGCTTGCAAGCCACCCGGCGTTTGCCAGCCACTCGCGAGCGCGCAGGCGCTCGCTCGGCACTGGCCCACCCCCCGAGGGGCTGCGCGCCGCGGCTCCAAGTTCGCCTGCGCGGACTTGGACGGCAAGCAGGGTGGCCGCGTTTCGCGGCCAACGCGTCGGACGCTTCAGACGGCCGGGCGGTACTGACATGAGCGACATGAACCAGCCGCTGTCGGGCAACGCGATGCCGCGCTTCGGCGGCATCGCGACGATGTTGCGGCTGCCGCTCGCCGAGGCCCCCGATGGCCTCGACGCCGCCTTCATCGGCGTGCCGCTTGACACGGGCACCAGCAACCGCGCCGGCGCGCGTTTCGGCCCACGCCAGATGCGCGCCGAGTCGGCGCTGATCCGCCCCTACAACATGGCCACCGGCGCGGCGCCGTTCGACACGCTGCAGGTGGCCGACCTCGGCGACGTGCCGATCAACACCTACTCGCTCGAGAAGTCGATGACGATCATCGGCGCCTTCTACGAGCGCGTGCTCGCTGCCGGCTGCCGCCCGCTCACGCTCGGTGGTGACCACACGATCGCGCTGCCGATCCTGCGCGCCGTCGCCGCCCGGCACGGCCCGGTGGCGCTGGTGCACGTCGACGCGCACGCCGATGTCAACGAAGAGATGTTCGGCGAGCGCATCACCCACGGCACGCCGTTCCGGCGCGCGGTCGAGGAGGGCCTGCTGCAGTGCGACAAGGTGTGGCAGATCGGCCTGCGCGGCACCGGCTACGCAGCCGACGATTTCGAGTGGCCACGTTCGCAGGGCTTCACGGTCGTCCAGGCGCACGAGGTCTGGTACCGCTCACTCGCGCCACTGATGGACGAGGTGCGCGCGCGCATCGGCCCGGCGACGCCGGTCTACCTGAGCTTCGACATCGACGGCATCGACCCCGCCTTCGCCGGCGGCACCGGCACGCCCGAGATCGGCGGCCTGAGCGTGCCGCAGGCGCTCGAGATCATTCGCGGCTGCGCGGGGCTGAACCTCGTCGGCGCCGACCTGGTCGAAGTCGCGCCGCCCTACGACGCTTCGGGCAACACCGCGCTGCTCGGCGCGAATCTGCTCTACGAGATGCTGTGCGTGCTGCCCGGCGTCCGCGTTCGCTGAGCCCGGAACCATCGACTTTCAACTGGAGAACCCCATGGACGCGAAGACCTCCCCTCTGGCGACGCTGAACGACCCGACGCTGCTCAAGACCGACGCCCTGATCGGCGGCGAATGGGTTCGCGGCACGTCGCGCTTCGACGTGATCGACCCGGCGACGAGCCTGAAGCTGGTCGACGTGGCCGATCTCGGCGTCGCCGAGACGCAGGCCGCGATCGACGCCGCGAGCCGAGCGCTGGCGGGCTGGCGCGGCAAGACCGCGAAGGAGCGCAGCGCGATCCTGATGGCCTGGTTCCGCCTGATGCACGAGCATGCCGACGACCTGGCGCGCATCATGACCGCCGAGCAGGGCAAGCCGCTCGCCGAAGCGCGCGGCGAGGTCGTCTACGGCGCGAGCTTCATCGAATGGTTTGCCGAGGAAGGCAAGCGCGTCTACGGCGAGACCGTGCCGACGACCGACAACAACAAGCGCTTCGTCGTCATCAAGCAGGCGATGGGCGTCTGCGCGGCGATCACGCCGTGGAACTTTCCGAACGCAATGATCACGCGCAAGGTCGGCCCGGCGCTCGCCGCGGGCTGCCCGGTGATCGTCAAGCCCGCCGGGCAGACGCCGCTGTCGGCACTGGCGCTGGCCGAGCTCGGCCAGCGGGCCGGGCTGCCCCCGGGCGTGCTCAACATCGTCACGTCCAAGCGCTCGGCGGCGATCGGCAAGCTGCTGTGCGAGAGCGAGGTCGTGCGCCACCTGTCGTTCACCGGATCGACCGAAGTCGGCCGCATCCTCGCCGCGCAGTGCGCGCCGACGATCAAGAAGCTCTCGCTCGAGCTCGGCGGCAACGCGCCCTTCATCGTCTTCGACGACGCCGACCTCGACAGCGCGGCCGACGGCGCGCTCGCCAGCAAGTACCGCAACGCCGGCCAGACCTGCGTCTGCGCGAACCGTCTCTACGTGCAGGACGGCGTCTACGACGCCTTCGTCGAGAAGCTCGCCGCCAAGGTGCGCGGCATCAAGGTCGGCAACGGCTTCGAGGCCGGCGTGACGCAGGGGCCGATGATCGACGACAACGCGATCGCCAAGATCGAGCAGCACGTCGCCGACGCGCTCGCCAAGGGCGCCAAGCTCAAGCTCGGCGGCAAGAAGTCGGGTGATCGCTTCTTCGAGCCCACCGTGCTCACCGACGCGACGAGCGACATGCTCTGCGCGCGCGAGGAGACCTTCGGTCCGGTGGCGCCGGTGTTCCGCTTCAAGACCGAGGCCGAGGCGATCGCGCTCGCCAACGACACCGAATTCGGCCTCGCGGCGTACTTCTACAGCCGCGACATCGGCCGCATCTTCCGCGTCGGCGAGGCGCTCGAGTCAGGCATGGTCGGCGTCAACACCGGCATCATCTCGACCGCCGAGGTGCCCTTCGGCGGCGTCAAGCAGTCGGGCCTCGGGCGCGAGGGTTCGCACCACGGCATCGACGACTACGTCGAGATCAAGTACCTGTGCCTGGGTGACATCCTGAAGTAGCGGCGCGCAACGCGAAAGGCGGGGGGGCATGCGGAACGGCCTTTGACCGAAGGCCCGCGGCAGGTCAGCGCCCGCAAAGACCCACCCGTTTGCCGGTCTTCATCCCTCGGCCGACGGTCACGGCCCAGTTGTTGACGGCGAATTCATCGACGGCCTTGGCCTGTGGCGAAGCAAGCCCGCCAGACCGAGGAAGCCCGCCAAGAGCAGCGAGGCGGTAGCCGGCTCTGGTACCGGTGCCAGAGAGACCGCGTCGATGTAGGCGGAGTGATCACCGGCCACCGCGTCCAGATGAGAAAACCGCAGGCTGTGCGAACCGCTGGTCAAAGTCACAAGAAGTGAGTGCTGAGTGAAGGGTTGGCCGGTGACGGTCGAAAAGCTCGCAACCACCGGGCCGTCCATCTTCACGACATAGGTCTGATCACCATCCCAAAGCCCGAACGGGTTAGTCCGGCCCGCGTCCCACCAAGTCAACAGGTATTGACCTGCGGTGGGGATCGTGTAGCTGTGCTGCCAACTACTGATGCCCTGGAGCACACCGTACTGAACGCCGTCTGGTGGCGAACCGTTCAGACCCCAATTGCTGCCGACCCTCGCTGCGGCTGCCGCGGCATCACCGTGCCACGAACCGAAACTGCCATAGACCGCTTCCACCCCCTCGCCGACGCAGTTGACGGCGAAAGCTGCCTGGGGATAGCAGTAGCCATAGGTTGTGCCTGCCAGGCTGGGCATCTCGAAGCTGCCATCTGAGATGATGGCTGCGTTGACCGATGTTGCTGCACCGAAGATTAGTGGCAGTGCGGCCAGGACAGAGAGTTGTTTGCGCATGATGCCTCCTGCTGAATGGCGCCGTGAAGGCGCGTTGCTCTATTGATGAACAAACCCCTTCTCACGATGGGCCACAAGCCCCAACAAGCCCAGGCCGATGAGCATCAGGGAAGTTGCTTCTGGCTCGGGAATGGGGGCCAGCGTCCCTGTCACGCGGAACGCACCCGCCGTCGCCCAAGGCATGACGCCCCAAGGCCCATCACTGTCCCGAGACGCCAGACCCGTGTCGCCGGTGGTGTTCCAGCCAAAGCCCAGGAACGAATCCGAATCGGCCGATGCGACCACCCAGTACTGAAGGCCCGCCGAAAGCAGTGGATGCAGCGTTGAAGTGCCGGTGACGATCTTGGCGGCAGACGGGGCGGGCAGGCTGGCGAAGTGGAAGGACTCCAGGATTGCTCCAGGCGCTCCTGCCGTATCAGACATGAGCCAAAGGTAGCCTCCCGCCGTGCCGCCGTACCAATTGAATGCGGCTTGAACCGAGTCCAGCGTGTAGCTGCTGGGAGGCACGAACCGAGACCCCTTGTCCAGCTTGATGGGGGCCGCCGAGCCATAGATTGCCCAGCCATAGCAGCAATCATACGAATCACCCGCGCCCAGATTGCTGAAGGCCGTTGCCGCTGGAACCGGGCCCGTGAGGCCGAAGCCAACAAGTACAACTGCGAGAAGCTTGTTCATTTGCCCCTCCACCAGTGATGCGGGGTCAGCCTATCGCGGGAACTCGGGCGTTGCGTTGAGTCTGATCAACGCGGCGGCGGTTGGCCGAACGCCGATCGCTCGGGCCCCGCCGGAGGGCTCACTCCGAGTGGATGTCGCCGTCGTTGGCCGCGCCGGTGTCGTGCCACACGCTCTCGCGCCAGTTGACGAAGCCACCCCGCCCCGAGGCCTGCGCCGCTGCCGCGGCGGCAACCGCCTGGCGCATCAGGACGTCGGCGTCCACGCCGTCGGCGGGGTAGCGGCTGATGCCGGCGCTGGCGGCCACCGCGATCGGCTGCCCCGACAGCAGGAACGGCTCGTGCAGCGCGGCGAGCAGTTTGCGCGCCACGAGGTCGGCATCCAGCGGCTCCTCGGTCGACGCCAGCAGCAACGCGAACGAATCTGCGCCGAGCGATGCCACCACGTCGCTGGCGCGCACCGCCGCGCGCAGGCGCACTGCCACCTTGCGCCGCAGCACATTCGCCGATTCGGGCCCCAGCGTTGCCTCGGTGCTGCCGAAGCCCTCGATCCGCAGCACCAGCAAGGCCATCGGCGCCGGCTCACGCCCGCGCAGTGCCAACAGCTGGCTCATGTGCTCGATCAGCTGCTGCCGGTTCGGCAGCCCGGTCCGCAGGTCGGTCGCGTAGGCCTTGCGCGCGGCCCGTTCGATGCGCTTGCGCTCAACGGCCAGGCGCAGGCTGCGTGCCACCGCGGCGCCCGTCGCCTCGCCGGTCGAGGTGCCACCAAGCACATCCTGCACGCCGGCCTGCACCAGGCGCAGCGCAAGTGCCGCATCGCAGGCCTCGGAGAGCCACACCACCACGGCTGCGTCGAGTGTGGCCTGCGAGAGGCCGGGCCAGACCGGAAGATTCTCGGCCTCGAGCGCGCCCGCCCTCATCATCACGGCATCGAAGGCACGCTCGCCGAGCAGCCCGATGGCCGGTGCCAGGCCGGCGCAGCGTTCGATCGCGAACGGCCCGAACCCCGAGCGCTCCAGCGCGCTCGCGTCGAAGCGACCCGCCGCCGACGGCATTTCGATCCAAAGCACTCGCAGGGCATCGTCGTGCACCAAGACCTCCCGATCGCGCCCGGCAATGGCGTCCAAGGTGTCGCTGCGTCACGACCTGTCGCAGCTCTGGCCGAAGTTTCGCAGACTATGCCGGGCCAACGCAGCGGTCAACCACCGCCCTGCCCGCCAAGAAGCAGCATGGGCCAGCCGCATCGATCGCGAAATGCCCTCCGCCGCCGCGGGTGAACCGCCTGCATGGGCGCGCGGCATTGAACGTCGAGCAGCGGGGTGGCCAAGGCCCCGTGGGGGACGGCCGTCGCGGACGCCGCCCTCCCTGCGCGCTCCGGACGTACTGTGCGCTACGGCACAGACCGGTGCCGCACCTGCAGTGCATTCTGCAGCGATGTGCCACGCTGGCCGGCCGGCATCGTGCCCTGCTCTTTACAGAGCTTGACGCCCGGAGACACGACCGACACAGGGCGAAGGCACACTTGCACCATGTCTCAAGACACCTCCCCCGGCCGTGTTATTCCCGCGCGTGCTGAAGGCCGCAAGTTCGCTGCCCCCCGGACGCGAGGCGTCGCCGCTGTCGGATGCCTGGTGCTGGCCCTTTGCGGCTGTGCTTCGGTTTCGCCTCCGACGGGCCCGGCGCTCGCGTTCGAGGTGCCTGCCGCATGGGCCGGCGCCGATGCCTCGGCGGCGGCCAGCCCGGCCACGCTCGTGCAGTGGTGGTTGCGTTTCGACGATCCACTGCTCGGCCGCCTCGTCGCCCAGGCGCTGCAGGCCAACACCAGCGTGAAGAGCGCCCAGGCCGCACTGCGGCAGGCGCGGGCGCTGCGCGATGTGTCGGCAGCCGGCCTGTTGCCGACGCTCGTCAGTTCGGCATCGGCGCAGCGCGGCGCTGCCGGCGGATACACCACGGGCAGCAGCTTCCGGGTCGGCCTCGACGCCGGCTGGGAGCTCGACTTCTTCGGCGCCAACCAGAGCGCGCTCGACGCCAGCGAGGCCGGCGCGCAGGCCAGCGCCGCGAACCTCGGAGACGTTCGGGTGTCGATCGCCGCCGAAGTGGCGCTGGCCTACGTCACGCTTCGCAACGCCCAGGCGCTGCTGGCGATTGCCCGGGACAACCTGGCCAGCCAGCTCGAGACCCTGCAGCTCACGCAGTGGCGCCAGCAGGCTGGCCTGGTCGGGTCGCTCGAAGTCGAGCAGGCGATCGCCGCGGCCGAGCAGACCCGCTCCCAGGTGCCTGCGCTGCAGACTGCCATCGGCCAAAGCGCTCACGCGCTCGGGGTACTGGCCGGCCAGCCACCGGCGGTCTTGGCGCCGATGCTGGCCGTGCCGGGCCCCGTGCCGCAGGCGGGCGACTCGCTGGCGCTGAGCCTCCCCGCCGAGACGCTGCGCCAGCGGCCGGATGTACGCGCCGCCGAAGCGCAGGTGACGGCGGCCGTCGCCCGCGTGTCGCAGGCCGACGCGGCACTCGCGCCGAGCTTCAGGATCGGCGGCTCGCTGGGCCTGGCCGCGTTGACGCTGGGCTCGCTGACCAGCGGTGCGTCGGTCGTCGGCGCATTGCTGGCCGGCGTGACGATGCCGGTGTTCGACGGCGGCGCCCTGCGCGCCCAGGTGCGCGCCCAGCAGGCCGCGCTGGACCAGGCGGGTGCGGCCTACGAGGCCACGGTGCTCACGGCGCTGAAGGACGTGGAAGACGCACTGCTCGCGCTGCGGGGCGACCGCGAACGCCTGTCATCCCTGCAGCGCGCCGCCGAGGCGGCCGCCCAGGCCGCGCTGTTGGCGCGTCAGCGCTACAGCAGCGGGCTGATCGACTTCCAGACCGTGCTCGACACCCAGCGCACCCAGCTCAACACCCAGTACAGCGTGGCCGTCGCCCGCGCCGACCTGTGTGCCGATCATGTGCGCCTGTACAAGGCGCTCGGTGGTGGCTGGCGCCCCGATGGCGGCGACGCAACCCCCGGCAGCAGCGAAGACGCAGCCCAGGCCTCCCGATCGTGAGCATGCCCTCCACTGCCGCTGCGCAGCCCCCCCGCGCGGGCACCGATGCCGATCTCGCGACGCTGCTCGGCGAACCCGCTCGTCACGCCTGGTACCGCCGCCCCACCCTCTGGATCGGTGTGCTGCTGCTGGCGCTCGCGGCGGCCGGCCTGTGGGCGTGGCAGGCGCGCCGCACGGCCAGCGCCGCCCCGCGCTACACCACGCAGACCGTGGCGCGCGGCAACCTGACGCTGAACGTCACCGCCAACGGCACGCTGCAGCCGACCCGCTCGACGAGCATCGGCAGCGAGCTCTCGGGCACCGTGCTGAAGGTCAACGTCGATGTCAACGACCGCGTCCGCAAGGGCCAGGTGCTGGTCGAGCTCGACACCGCCAAGCTGCGCGACCAGATCCTGCGCTCGCGCGCCGCACTGGCCGCAGCGAGCGCGAAAGTCGCACAGGCCGAGGCTACGGTGAAGGAGGCGCGCGCCGGCCTGGCCCGGTTCGAGGAGGTGGAGCGCCTGTCGGGCGGCAAGGTCCCTTCGAAGGCCGAGCTCGACGCCAGCCGCGCGACGCTCGCCCGCGCCATTGCCGACGCGGCCAGCGCCCGCGCCAGCGTTGCCGACGCGCAGGCCGCGCTGTCCACCGACGCGATCAACCTGTCGAAGGCGTCGATCCGCTCGCCCGCCGACGGCGTGGTGCTGACGCGCAGCGTAGACCCCGGCAACGCGGTAGCGGCATCGTTGCAGGCCGTCACGCTATTCACGCTGGCCGAAGACCTGACGCAACTGCGACTGCAGGTCTATGTGGACGAGGCCGACGTGGGTGCGGTCGCAGTGGGTCAGCAGGCCAGCTTCACCGTCAGCGCCCATCCCAGCCGCAAGTACCCGGCCCGCGTCACCCGGGTGGCCTACGGATCGACCATCACGGACAACGTCGTGACCTACCTGACCTATCTCGACGTGGACAACAGCGACCTGAGCCTGCGCCCCGGCATGACGGCCACCGCGACCATCACCGCGACGCAGCGCAACGATGTGCTGCTGGTGCCCAACAGCGCGCTGCGCTTCATGCCGGCGACGGCTGTCGCCGCCAAGCCGCCGGCCAGCGGCGGCATCGTGTCCAGCCTGGTGCCGCGCATGCCGGGCACCGCGCGCCGGCCGGCTGCCGCCGGCGCCAGCACTGCGGCGTCGCGCCAGGTCTGGGTCCTGCGCGAGGGCACCCCCGTGCCGGTGGCCGTGACGCCGGGCATCAGCGACGGCCGCATGACCGAGATCACCGGCGCCGAGTTGCAGGCCGGCACGGAGGTGATCACCGACCAGAAGGCGCCGGCGGCGAAATGAGCGCGGCGCTGATCCGGCTTCGCGGCGTGACCAAGGTCTATGGCAGCGGCCAGGCCGAACTGATGGCGTTGAAGGGCATCGACCTCGACATCGACGCGGGCGAGTTCGTCGCGATCATGGGGCCGAGCGGATCGGGCAAGTCGACCGCGATGAACATCCTGGGCTGCCTCGACACGCCCAGCGCGGGGGCGTACCTGTACCAGGGCGCGCACGTCGAGACGCTGTCGCGCGACCAGCGCGCGCGGCTGCGCCGGCGCTACCTCGGCTTCGTGTTCCAGGGCTTCAACCTGCTGGCGCGCACCTCGGCGCAGGAGAACGTCGAACTGCCGCTGCTCTACCGCGGCGAAAGCGCCGCGGTGCGACACGCCGCCGCGGCTCGCGCGCTGCAGTCGGTCGGCCTCGCGGGCTGGGAACACCACACGCCGGCCGAGCTGTCCGGCGGGCAGCAGCAGCGGGTGGCGATCGCACGGGCCATCGTCACCGAGCCGGCCGTGCTGCTGGCCGACGAGCCGACCGGCAACCTCGACACCGAACGCAGCCGGGAGATCATGGAGCTGCTGCGGGGCCTGAACGCCGAGCACGGCATCACGGTGCTGATGGTCACGCACGAGGCCGAAATGGCGGCGTACGCGCGGCGGCTGGTGCGCTTCGTCGATGGCCGCATCGACAGCGACGCCCCGAACCCGCACCCGGTGGCGTCGCGCCTCCCCGCGGTTGCGACGGCAACGGCGGCACCCTGATGCTGCTGAACACGCTTTTCCTGGCCCTGCGCTCGATCCGGCGCAACCTGATGCGCTCGTTCCTGACGATCCTGGGCATCGTGATCGGCGTTGCCGCGGTGATCACGATGGTCACGCTCGGCAACGGCGCCACGCAGGCGGTGCAGATGCAGATCTCGAGCCTGGGCAGCAACCTGCTGATGGTGCGGCCGGGCCAGCGCCAGGGCCCCGGCGGCGGTGGCGGCGGCGTGCCATCGTTCAAGGAGGCCGATGCCGAGGCCATCCGGGCCCAGATCGGGGGCGTCGCCGCGGCGGCGCCCGAGGGTCGCGCCGGCGTCACGGTGGTCGGCAACGGCCGCAACTGGGCCACCAGCGTCATCGGCAGCAGCAACGCCTGGTTCGACACCGGCAACTGGAAGCTCAGCAGCGGGCGAATCTTCGCCGACGACGAGCAACGCGCCGGCGCCGCCGTCTGCATCGTCGGCGAGACGGTGCGGCGCGAGATCTTCGGCGGCACGCGCGGCCTCGGTGAGCAACTGCGCATCAAGCAGTTCTCGTGCGAGGTGATCGGCGTGCTCGCGTCCAAGGGGCAGGCCGCGATGGGCAACGACCAGGATGACACGGTGCTGGTGCCGCTGCGCACGCTGCAGCGCCGCGTCACGGGCAACCAGAAGGTCGCCACGCTGCTGGTGTCGATGGAGGACGGCACCGACAGCATGCGCCTGAAGGCCGGCCTGCGCCAACTGATGCGCGAGCGGCGCAAGCTCGCCGAGGGCGACGACGACAACTTCAACATCCTCGACACGCAGCAGCTCGCCGAGACCCTGTCGGGCACGACGCAGGTGATGACGACGCTGCTCGGCGCGGTGGCCGCGGTGAGCCTGCTGGTGGGCGGCATCGGCATCATGAACATCATGCTGGTCAGCGTGACCGAGCGTACCCGCGAGATCGGCCTGCGCCTGGCCATCGGCGCGCTCGAGCGCGAGGTGCTGCTGCAGTTCCTGATCGAGGCGGTCGTCCTGGCGGCGCTGGGCGGGCTGGTCGGCATCGTCATCGCCACCGGCGCGTCCATCGTGCTGGCCGGGGTGATGGGCGTGCCCTACCTGTTCGACCCGACGATCAACCTGCTCTCGTTCCTGTTCTCGGCCGGGATCGGCGTGCTGTTCGGCTACTTCCCGGCCCGGCGCGCCGCGCAGATGGACCCGATCGAGGCGCTGCGCCACGAATGAGCGATGGCGCTGGGTCGGGCAACCGGCACGCACTGCCACCACAGGCCAGGGTTGCGCCGCAGGGGCGATACCGGTGGCGCCCGGGCAGCCGGCCGCGTCGGACCGAGCGGGCCGGCCCCGCACACGGCAGAAGGGCCGGCTCGCGCCGGCCCTTCTCGTCGCCACAGGGGATCAGTTCTTGCCGAACCTCGACTTCGCGGCGGCCACGCAACTGGACTTGGCATCACCCGCCAGCGCGTCGCACTTCTCGGCGGCGACCTTGTAGTCGGCGTCGCGCTTGGTATCGGCGGCGTCCGTCGCCGCCTCGCCGATCTGCTTGCCGAGCTTGGCGTCGGCGAGCGCCTTGGTCTCGACGGCCTTGGCCTCCTTGACGCAAACGTCCTTCACGTTGCCGGCCAGGTCGTCGCACTTTTCCTTGGCGACGGCATACGCCGCCTCGGCCTTCGCGACCAGCACCTTGTTGCGGTCACCCGGCTTGCCTGAGTAGCTGTATTCCAGTTCGGCGAGCGCGACCTTGTCCCTGCCCTTGACTTCCTCGACGCAGATGTCCTTGGCATTGCCCGCGAGCTGGGCGCAGGTCGCCTTGTCGGCCTTGTAGTCGGCGGCGATGCGCGTCTTGCCGGCGTTGTAGTCGCCCTTGGTGATCGTTGCGGCCTGCGCCATCGGCAGCGCGAGCATGGCGGCAACGACGAGCGAAGCCTTGAGCTTGAATTGCTTGTTCATGTGAGTCCTTATCGATCGTGGTGAAGCTTGGAATGTAGGATTCGTGCCGTCAGGCCCGGGGTTCGCCCTGCCGGTTGACCGTCACCGTGGCGCCGGGCGCCGTCGTCATCTGGACCCGGTGTTCCTGCCCGCGGAAGTTGTAGGTCACGTCCCAGTAGTCGGGCTGGGCCCGGCTGGGCACGGTTTCGCAACGCTGGACGTTCTGCGTGCGCGCCTGCGTTGCGGCGCCGTCGCGGCCGATGTTGGCGCCCACCGCGGCCCCGGCGACGGCGCCGCCGGCCGTGGCGAGGTCCTTGCCGCGCCCCCCGCCCACCTGGTGCCCCAGGATGCCGCCGATCACGGCGCCGGCAAGCGCGGCGGGAACATTGAGGTTGCCCTGGGGCTGGGCCTGCGCGACCTGTTGCTGCTCGACCCAGCAGCGCTGCTCGGGCGTGGCGACCACCGCCCGGACCGACGTCACGTCGGCCTCGTACAGCCTTTCGCCGCCGCGCCGCTGGTAGTCGTAGGCCGCTACGGGCGCCGGCGCATAGCGCGCGTCGTCGACACGCGTGTTCGCGCTCACCGCCCGGACCGACGAGACGCGGTCGTTCAGTCCCATCGCCGCCAGCGACGGATAGCTGCCCGGACGCAGGACGACACATCGACCACCGAACCGGGCGTCTTCGCAGGCTTCCCAGCGTTCACCGGCCACCACGGCCGACGAGGCGCGGTCGTTGAAACCCTTGCGCTTGAAGTCGCCAACCTGCTGCTGGGTCGAGAAGGTCCGGCCGCCGAAGCCTTCGTTCTCGTAGAAGGTGACCTGCGCGGCCACCGGAGCGGGCGCGTAGCGATCGTCGGCGATGCGCGCGTTGCTGCTCACCGAGCGCACCGAGGAGACGCGGTCGTTCAGGCCCATCGCCGCGAGCGACGAATAGCTGCCCTGGCGCAAGACGACGCAGCGGCCGCTGAAGCGCGCGTCCTCGCAGACTTCCCACGGGCCGCCGACCACCACGACCGACGAGGCGCGGTCGTTGAAGCCGGTGTTCCTGAAATCGTCGACCGGCTGCCTCGTGGCGAACGAGCGGCCTTCGAACCCGTTGTTCTCGTAGAACGTGACCTGGGCGCTCGCCTGCGCGGCGATCGCCACGGCGGCCAGCGCCAGCGCACCTTTCAGCAATGCTTTCATCGATGTCTCCTTGGGGATGCAGGTGCGCTCGTGCAAGCCGGTTCCGGCCCGCGCGAGTCGCATGGTGATCTCGGCGCGCGAAGTACCCGGCCCCCCCGAGCGGCGCGATTGCGGCTCGGGCCGGGGGCGGATCTCCGACGCCGCGTCGAGCGCTGCGCCAAGCGCCCGAGGGCGCTCCATGCGCAATGGCTACTTCTTGTCGCGCTTGGTCGCGTCCTCGATGCTGTCGCCGGCCTTCTCGATCTGCTGGCCGACCTTGTCGACCGCCTTGTCGACTTCCTTGCCAGCCCGCTCGGCCGGGCCCTCCTGCTTCTGGCAGGCGGACAAGGTCAGAATCATGGCGGCCAGGGCCAGCGAGGCACCGAGCGATTTGTTGCGTTTCATCATCTGTGGCTCCTATCGGCGCGTGGGTCCATCGGCGAGAGCGGCAGGGTGCGCAGACTCGCGACGGGCTCGCGCATCCGAGCAAGCGTGATGTGCCGACCGGACGGGCCGGCGCATCGCGGCTCGATCGTCCTACTTGGGCTTGTTGACTTCATGCCCGATCACGCCGCCAACGACGGCGCCGCCCACCGTGCCGACCGCGCTGCCACCCGTCAGGACGGCGCCTCCGACGGCCCCGGCGCCGGCACCGATCGCAGTGCTCTTGTCCTGCGAGGACATGCCGGCACAGGCGCCCAGACCGAGAAGCATGGCCACGGCCACGGCACTGAAGGTCAATCGATGGTTCGTCTTCATGGGGGTCTCGCTTTCTGAACCGTTGCGGGTTTGAAGAACCCAGTATCGGGAGCCCAGCCCAGCGCGAACAGCGGACTGCGCCGCGAAGCGCCGTAGTAGATTTCCTACGCCGTCGCCTTGCGACGCCACGCCTTGTCCTACGGCAGCGATGCTCGCCGGCCGATTCACCAAGCGTCTTGGCTCTGTTTCAATGCGGGTCGGGTCGGCGATCTTCGGCCCTCACGTCCATGCGCCCAACCGAGAGCGAGCCTGTCCGATGACCGAAGCCGAAACCTTGCGCGGCAGCCCCTTGCCCGACGCGAGCCCGGCGCCCGCCGGCAGCACGCGAATGATGATCGACTGCGCGCTCGCCTACGAACTCGACGCCGCGTGCGACTTCGTGTTCCTGATCCATGCCGCGGCCGGGCCGAGCCAGACGGTCGTGGAGGAAGACTTGCGGCTCGAGCCGGCGACGCCCAGCCGCACCTACATCGACACGCACTCGGGCAACCGCTTCCTGCGCCTGCAGGCCGTCGCGGGCCCGTTCAAGGTGGAGTACCTCGCCGTGGTCGAGCGCAGGCCCGAGCCCGCCGACCCGGCGGCACCGGAAATGGCGATCCACGAGCTTCCCGACGACGTGCTGCGCTTCCTGCTGCCCACGCGCTACTGCGAGTCCGACCACCTGGGCCCGGCCGCGCTCGATCTGTTCGGCGCCCTGCCCCGGGGCCGCTCGCGGGTGCAGTCAATCGCCGACTGGGTGCAGCACCACATCGAATACCGCGTCGGTTCGACCCACGCCACGACGACGGCGCGCGACGTGTTCGCGCAGCGCCTGGGCGTGTGCCGCGACTACGCACACCTGGCGGTCACCTTCTGCAGGGCGCTCAACATACCGGCGCGGCTGGTCAGCGGCTACGCGCGCTTCCCCGAGCCGCCGCCGGACTTTCACGCGATCTTCGAGGCCTACCTCGGCGGGCGCTGGGTGCTGTTCGACCCGTCGGGCATGGTGCCGGTCGACCAGGTGGTGCGCGTGGCCACCGGGCGCGACGCGAAGGACGTGGCCTTTGCCACCATCTTCGGCCCGGCGCGCATGGTGGCCATGAGCCCCGAGGTCACATTGGTGCACGAAGCTGCCACGTCGCCGATGCAGGTGCTGCCGGAAGCGGCGGCGTGGCAAGGCTCGTCGGGCGTGTAGGCGTTGTCCCACAGCGACGCGCGCCTCGGTCGGCTGGCGCTTGCGCAGCTTCGACCTCACACTCGAGCGATATTGACCATGCCTCACGTCTTTCCGGCGTCGAATGGCTCTGCCAGCGGGCCTCGAGACAACGCTGGGCTGAGGCCACGGCCGCTGGCCTTCAAGGAAGTACCGCTGTCCATGCAGCCGCTCAGGACCTATATCGTCGAAGACAGCCAGGTGATCCGCGAGAACCTGATCGCCACGCTGGAAGAGCTCGTGCCGGTCGAGGTGGTCGGCACGGCCGAGGACGAATCGACCGCGCTGCAGTGGCTCACGCGGTCGAACAACCATTTCGATCTGGTGATCGTCGACATCTTCCTGAAGGGCGGCTCCGGCCTGGGCGTGCTCAGGGCCGGCAACGGGCTGTCGCAGCGCCACAAGATGGTCGTCCTGAGCAACTACGCCACGCCGGACATGCGCCGCAAGTGCCTGGAGCTGGGCGCCGACCGGGTGTTCGACAAGTCCAACGACATCGATGCGCTGATCCTGTACTGCGCCCGGCTCGCCGCCGACGGCGTTGGCAACAGCGGTCCCGGCGCGCTGGCCTGAACGGCCTGGCCCGCGCCTACTGGATCAGGCCGTTCTTCAGCGCGTAGTAGGTCAGGTCGCTGTTGGACTCGAGCCTCATCTTCTCCATCACGCGGGTGCGGTAGGTGCTGACGGTCTTGACGCTGAGCGACAGGCTCTCTGCCATGTGGCCGATGGTCTCGCCCTTGGCCAGGCGCAGGAACACCTGCAACTCGCGCTCCGACAACTGCTCGTGAAGCGGTTGGTCTCCCCCGCCGCCCAAGCCCTCGGCCAGGCGCTCGGCCACGCCGGCGGTGATGTACTTGCGCCCACGGGCCACGGTGCGAATCGCCTTGACGATTTCTTCGGGGTCGCAGTCCTTGTTCAGGTAGCCACTGGCGCCCTGGCGCAGCAGCGTCGTGGCGTAGTGCTCCTCGGCAAACCCACTCAGGATCAGCACCGGCAGGTCGGGTGCGCGGGCGCGGATGGCGGCCAGCGCATCGACGCCGCTCTGGCCCGGCATCGAGATGTCGAGCACGACCACATCGACCCCGCCCTTGCGCACGATGTCGAGCGCGTCGCGGCCGTTGGCCGCTTCGGCAACGACGGCGAAGTCGATCTGGTCGGCGAAGAACTGGCGCAGACCGGCGCGCACCATGGCGTGGTCGTCGACGATGGCAATTCGTATCATGGCGTGTACAAGCGATCCTCGCTGAATGATCCCACGTTTTGGGGCAGAGGCTGAAGATGGATGTCGTCACGATCGTCAAGCGCAGCCCGATCGTCTTTCCGCTGGCCTGCGTGGCCGCGGTGGCGATGCTGGTCATCAGCGAGGGTTCATATTGGCAGTCCGTCCACACGCTCGACGAACTGGGCGCGATGCAGGCGTCGCGCGTGAGCATGCTGGGCCTGGCCCAGAGCATCCTCGACGCCGAGTCCGGGCAGCGCGGCTACCTGCTGACCGACCGCAAGGAGTACCTCCAGCCCTACGAGAATGCGCTCGCGAACATCGACGAATCGTTCAAGCAGCTCGATCTCTTCTACGGTGAGAAGCCGGCGCAGCGGGAGGTGCTCGCGAGGCTGCACGCCTTGACCGACACCAAGGTGTCGGAACTTGCGCTGACGATCCGGTTGCACGACGAGGGCAAGGTCGATGCGGCGACCGAACTCGTGTTGAGCGACATCGGCAAGGAGAAGATGGAGGCCATCCGCTCGCTCGGCGCCGAGTTGCTGGCACACGAGGCGATGAACCTTGCGAACGGGCGAAGCGAGCTGGACCAGACCTTGCTGCTCAGCCGCATGGGCATGGCATCGTTGAGCGCCATCAGCCTGCTGGCCCTGTTCCTGTTCCTGCGGCAGATTGCCGCGGCCGAACAACACCAGGAGCACGTGAACTTCGCAGTGCAGGTCGAGCGCGACCGGCTCGAACTAGAGGTCAAGCAGCGCACGGCGCAGCTGACCGACCTGACTCATCACCTGCAGACCGCGCGCGAAGACGAGCGCAGCCGCCTGGCGCGCAACCTGCACGACGAACTCGGCGCGCTGCTCACCTCGGCCAAGCTCGATGCGGCGCGCATCAAGTCGCGCCTGGCCGGTACCGCGCCGGAGGCCCTGGAGCGGCTCGCCCACCTGGTGGCCACGCTCAACAGCAGCATCGCGCTGGGGCGCCGGATCATCGAAGACCTGCGGCCGTCGACGCTGAGCAACCTCGGCCTCGTCGCGACGCTCGAGATCCTGGCGCGCGAATTCGCCGAGCAGTCGGGCATCGAAGTTCATTGCGCGCTGGCGCCCGTCAGGCTGGAGCCGAGCGCCGAACTGATGGTCTATCGGGTGGTGCAGGAGGCCATCACCAACATCAGCAAGTACGCCAAGGCGCGCCAGGTCTGGGTGAGCCTGGACGCGCACGGTGGCCGGGTCGAAGTCTCGGTGCGCGACGATGGCGTCGGCTTCGACACCGCGGCGAAGCCGAGTTCGGCGTACGGTTTGCTGGGGATGCGCTTTCGCGTCGAGGCGGAAGGCGGAACGCTGGCCGTGGTGTCGGCGCCGGGACTGGGCACGCGGGTACAGGTCACGCTGCCGGAATCCGGATCCGCGCCCGCCTGAGGCTCGCTCCCCACCCCTGCCCGGGCAACCTGTCGGCGCCGTCCTACACCGGCTCCCGCCCTCACCCGACAGCGTGGAGCGGAGCCCACCTATCGTCGCCGTCCGCGCCAAGGACCACACTGGGTGCATCGCAGCGGCAAACGTTGCGAACTCCCTGCACCGCTGCGGCGCAGGGATCGTCAATCCAGGAGCCTGCCATGTTGCACTACGCCGTTGTCTTCTTCGTCATCGCCTTGATCGCCGCCCTGTTCGGCTTCGGCGGCATTGCCGCCAGCGCCGTGGGCATTGCCAAGATCCTGTTCATCGTGTTCGCAATCCTGGCTGTCGCCAGCTTCCTGTTCGGCATCGTCAGGAAGGGCTGAGATGACGACCCCCAGCTCACTGCGTTCGCGGCCCCCGAGGGGCGCTCAGTCGGCTTGGGGCGGCCCGGTGCTCGACTGAGCCCGCATTCCACCTCACTTCATCGCAAGGGAAGCATCATGTTTGCCACCAGACCGTTCGAACCACGCCACAATCTTGCCGACCAGGCCGCGCAGTCGGCCGACAGCGCCATCCGGTCCACGCAACGTGTCGCGAACGACGCCCTCGACAGCCTGGCCGTCAGCGTGCAGGACATGCGCCACCAGGCCGCGCCGCTGCTGAACCGCGCCAACGAGCGAGCCGTCGCGCTGGCGCGGCGTGGCGTGGATGCCGTTCGCGACAGCTCGCAGCACCTGCGCGACAGGGCGATGCGGGCATCGGACCACACGCTGGGCTACATCAAGGACGAGCCGGTGAAGTCGATGCTGATCGCCGCCGCCGCAGGCGCTGCGTTGATGGCGCTCGTCGGCCTGCTGACCCGTTCGCGCGACCACGACTGAGCAGCCTGGCGCCGGCTGCACGCTGGCGTCCTGATCGAAGCGGCAGCTGAAGCAGCGGCCGACACACGGCCGCTCGAGCCATCGTCCGGCCGTTGTGAGGCGGATCGCTGCGTTCTCAGGCTGCAGGCTTGCGGGCTGGCACCCGCTTGACCGCAGGCTTCCTGGCAGGCGCCTTCTTCACGACCACTCTCTTGGCCGGCGCCTTGGCCAGTGCGGCCTTCTTCGTCGGCGCCTTCGTCAGTGTGGCCTTCCTGGTCGCTGCCTTGCCCTGGCCGGCGAGGTGAAGGTCGGTGAGCCCGGCCTGCGCCGCCTTCGTCGTCGCTTGCAGCGTCTTCTCGGCATCGCGCACCACCCTGTGCAGCGATCTGCTGGCCTCGTTGATGGCCTGGGTCAACCGCCCCTCGACCCGTCTCAACAAGGCCTCGAGCCGGCGCTCGGCCTGCCCGCCTTTGGTCAGAGCCACCTGCCTCACCTTGCCGAGCTCGATCGAAGCCGAGGCGCCGATCGCTTCGACCTTGTCGCTGACGGCCTGACGGATGTGGCGCGCAGCCTCGGCGAGGTTGCCGGCCGCTGCGGCCAGTTCGGTGTTCTTCGACTTGCGGGTGCCCATGGTTCTCTCCTGTTGCATCGTGGAAGCGGTCAAGTTCAATGTAGCCCGTTGCGGCACGAATCGATCGTTCGTCCGGCATGGGCCTCAATGCACGCGTAGGCGATCGGGCACCCTCATGCAGCGGTTCAGCTCGCCTATGGCTTGTGGTCGTCCTCGCCCTTGTCGCGGCCCTTGTGCTGACCCTGCCCCTGCCCTTGCCCCTGGTGGTCTGCCTTCTTCTGATCCTGACCCGCCTGGCCCCGCTGTTGGGGCGCGGCCTGCTGGGCCGGAGCTTGTGAGCCGGAGTGCTGGCCGTCCTGCGCCTTCGAGCCCTTGTCGCGCGGCGCCGCGTCGTGCCCCGGCTGCGAAGGCGCTGGCGCTCTTTGCACCGGCCGCTCCTGGTAGTGCTGCTTCACGACGGGGTCATGCGGCTGGTAGCGGTAGTTCTGGTTGCGAAGCGCCTGTTGCTGCTCGGCTTGATGGGGATACCGATCGCCCGAATACTGCCGCTGGTAGGCCGGCAGCGGGGCCGGCGCAGGTGCGTGGTGGCGGTTCCACTGGTCCCATCCCTTGTGCTGCTGCTCCCAATCGTTGCCCCAGTGCTCGCCCCAGCGCGGCGGCGCATCGGCCCGCCAGCCGCGAAAGTACGGCGGCGGAACCCGGTAATAGCGGACCGGGATGCGCAGCACGTACGGCGGCACATACTGCGGACCGACCATGCCCCATGGCCCGTTGTACCAGGTGCTCGCGTACCAGTTGTCGCCCTGGTACACCCAGTACATGCCGTCGTAGAAGAAGAAGTTCGCGTTCAGTTGCGGCGCGTAATAGACCGGGTAACCCGGCACCTGAACGAGCTGCGGGTAAACCGGCAGGTTGATCCCGATGCTCACGCCCGGCAGCCCGATACCGATGCTCACCTGCGCGACGGCCGAAGTCACCGCGCAACACAGCATCCAGAGCCCGACCCATACAGCACGCATCTTCTGTCCTCCAGTTCGATCACGCGAATCGCAGCGCCCTCAGCCACGGCGGGCGGTCTCGACCCCTGCACCTCGCCAGCAGCTCGCGGTCCAAGCCACGACGCCCGAGCGCAGCTCACGGCCCCGCCGCCCGCCCGGCGGGCGCACGAAGCGCCTAGCTCTTCCTCGTTCCAAACAGCAGGAGCGCGCCGCCGATCACGATGGCCCCCACACCAGCCCAGACCGGGACGTTGACCGTTTGCCTTTCGCTGACCGACAACTCGATCGGTCCGATCTTGGCCTCGTGGGTCTGCTTGGTGTAGCTGAAACCGCCATAGGCCAGCCCCAGTGCGCCGGCAACGATGAGGGCGATCGCCGCGATCTTGATTGCATTCATTGCATGCCCTCGGGTTACAGGCGTCGGCCCTGAATGACACGGACCAGGATCACCACGATGGCGATCACCAGGAGCGCATGGATGAGCCCGCCCATCGTGTACGAGGTGACCAGGCCGAGCAGCCAGAGCACGATCAGGATGATCGCAAGGGTCTCGAGCATTTCGTTTCTCCTTTGTGTGAGTGATGGGACGGGTCGGGAAGCCGCAACTCCGCTACCGCCCGACGATTGAAAGAATCTTCACGGACCCAAACCGACCGCGCAGCGGAACAGACCCACTTCTCGCACATCGCAATTTAGGCACCCAGCAACTCGGTCGTCCAGCCCACCCGGCCGCCTTTCTGGCTTGACATTGACGCGGCTCAGAATTTCGCCGAGTCGCCTTGCTTCACCCAGTCCGTCGGCAGGCGCGGCGTCACATCTGGGCTCGGGTTGGCAGGCGCCGGCAACCATCTGCACCGGTTGCAGTAGGCGCGCTCCGACGCACCGCGTCTGTTCGCCATCGAACACAAGGCCGCCGGCGCGTCCGACGCCGGTGGCCTCGCAATGGGCGCATCAGGCCCCGATACTGTTCGGTCAGCCACCGTCGCGTTCGGGCTGAGCCTGTCGAAGCCTCGCTGCCGATGGCGCCGGCCCTTCGACAGGCTCAGGGCGGACGGCCAACTGAACAGCATTGCATCAGGCCCGGTCGTGCGGGTGCTCGAAGAAGAAGCGCAGCATTTCGCGCGTGGCATCGGGCCCATCGGCATCGGTGTACGAGCCTTGGCCCTGGCCGCCCGACCAGGCGTGCCCTGCCCCATGGACGAGCCAATGCTCGGCCACGGTCCTGCCCTTGTCGCCATGGTGCGTGGAACGCGTGTAGCGCCGCCCCTGGGCCGACATGCCCCGCTCCACCCGCGGACTGCCCGCAGGCATGGCTTGCAAGGGGCCCGCCGCCGCAGCTGCGCTGCCCAGTGCGGCCGCGATCACCTGTTCGCCGTTGCGCGGGTGCACGGTCTGGTCCTGGTCGCCGTGGAACACGATGGTGGGCACGTGCCTCGGAGGCCTCGCGCCCGCGACGGATGCGGTGCCGGCGCGGCGACCTGCCCTGCCCGGTCGGCCGGGCCTCGCGGCGCCGCTTCGCATCACTGCCATGGCCTCGGCCACGTCGCTCGCTGCACCGGTCGGCAGGCCCGAGTGAACGCCGACGGCAGCAAAGATGTCCGGGTAGGCCGCGGCAACGATCGCGGCCATCGCGCCACCGGCCGACAGGCCGGCGATATAGACGCGCCGTGGGTCGATGCCGCACTGCTTCATCACCGCCTGCGTCAGGCTGGCGATCAGCGCCGGTTCGCCGCCGCCACGCTGCTGATGGTTGTGCTTGAACCAGTTCCAGCATCGCTGCGGGTTGGCGTCCTGCGCCTGCGCCGGGTAGAGCACGAAGAAGCCCTGTTCGCGCGCCCGTTCGTTCATCCCGGTACCGGCAGCGAAGTCCTCGGGGTCCTGGGTGCAACCGTGCAGCATCACCACCAGTGGCCGCTCGAGTCCACTCGGGACGGCACTGCCGGGCGGCGCGTAGAGCTTGTAGCGACAGGTTCGCGATGCGTGTGTGTACGTGCCGCTGCTGAATTCGCCAGGGCCGGCGTCGGCTGCCGGGTTCGCAGCAGGGTCGTTCGGCGTGCCGGCCGCTGACGACGGCGGATCGAGTTCGAACACGCAGCCATCGAGCACCATTGCCGGGCCTGTGGCGGCCCCGGCGCCAGTGGTTCGGGCGGCTCTGGCGACGGCGTCCTCAGGCGCCGGGCGAGGCGGCGCGTCCGTTCCCGCGGTGCCGGCGAGCGCGCGCTGGATCGCCTGCGTGGCTTCGTTCAAGCGGCCTCCCAGCGTCAATCGGGTGGCTTCCTGCATCAGTTGGTGGAGACTGTCGTTCATGCGATCCTTCCGGCAGTGGCATGCGAGGCGCTCGCCCGCCATGCCAGGCTCATCGGGGGCCTCGGCGATGCCGGCCGGCCAGTGCGGTCTTCACCGCCGGGCTGGCATGCAGCGCGCCGAGCACGTCCAGCGAGTCGATGGTGGCCAGGGCCAGTTCGGGCGTCACGTCGCTCGCGATCGTGGCCAGCCCGAGCACGCGAATCTGCAGCGTCTGCTTCGCTGCCTTCAGGCTGCGCAGATCGTCGGCGCTGAAGTGCTGCAGGCCGAGCACGAGCATCTTGCGCGCCGCCACCTGCTTGACCGCTTCGGACTGACTGCCCAGCTGATTGCGGATCGCCGTACGGATGAAATCGGTGCGGTTGCCGTAGAAGCCTTCGGCCACCAGCAGGTCGATCTGCCCGAGATCGACGAAGCCGAGGTTGATGGTGATCTTCTCGGAGTCCGGCGCCTTGGGCTGGACGGGATTCGCACGGGCCTTCTGTTGCATCGAGCCATCCTAACACCATCCAATCAGATGGTATATGGATGGCTTCAATGCCGCGGTCCGTTCTTGCCATGCTGTCTGTGCGGACCGGCGAACCCCTTGATCGTCGCGTTCTCAGCGCCCTGTGCTCACACGCCACACCACATTGCCCACGTCGTCGGCCACGAGCAAGGCGCCCTTGGCGTCGAGCGCCACGCCGACCGGCCGGCCGAAGGCATCGCCATCGTCACTGAGGAAGCCCGTCAACACGTCCAGCGGCATGCCGGAAGGCTTGCCGCCTTCGAAGGGAACGAAGATCACCTTGTAGCCGCTGTGCGGCCGGCGGTTCCACGAGCCATGCTGGCCGATGAACATGCCATTGCCGAAGGCGGCGGGCAATGTGGTGCCCACCGACGAAGCCAGACCCAGCGAGGCGGTGTGCGGCCCGAGCGCATAGTCCGGCGCTATCGCCCGGGCCACCCGCTCCGGCGCGGGCGGCTTGACCCGCTCGTCGGTGTGCTGGCCGAAATAGCTGTAGGGCCAGCCGAAGAAGGCGCCGTCGCCTACGGAAGTGAGGTAGTCGGGAACCAGGTCGCTGCCGATTTCGTCGCGCTCGTTGACCACCGTCCACAGCGCGCCGCTGCTGGGCTCCCAGGCCAGGCCGTTCGGGTTGCGCAAACCGGACGCGAAGACGCGGTGCGCGCCGGTCTGGATGTCCACCTCCCAGATGGCGGCACGATCGGCTTCGGCCTCGATGCCGCGTTCGGCGACGTTGCTGTTCGAGCCCACGGTCACGTAGAGCTTGGTACCGTCCGGGCTCGCGATGAGGTTCTTGGTCCAGTGGTGGTTGATCGGGCCCGCGGGCAACTCCACCACCCGGACGCCGGGCGCCTTGATGCGCAGGTCGCCCGCGGCATAGGGGAAGCGCAGCACCGCGTCGGTGCTGGCCACGTAGAGATCGTCGCCCACCAGCGCCATGCCGAAGGGCGAGTTCAGCCCCTCCAGCAACACCGAGCGCAGGTCGGCCACGCCGTCCCCATCGGTATCGCGCAGCAGGGTGATGCGGTTGGCGCTGGGCGCTCCGGCACCCGCCCGCTTCATCACCCAACCGGTCAACCATCCCTTGATGCCCTGGGCGTCTTCGGGACGGGACGGGGCGTTGGTCTCGGCCACCAGCACGTCGCCGTTGGGCAGCACATGCAGCCAGCGCGGGTGCTCCAGTCCGCTCGCAAACGCGGACACCCGCGTGCCGCTTGCCGCCTGCGGCACTGCACCAGCAGGCCAACCCTTGGCGGGCGCGATGTGGAGGGTCGGAATCAACGCCTGCCGCGGGGGCGGCAGCGTCGGCCGAGGCCCGGTACCGGCCGCGATCGGCAGCGTGGCCACGTCGCCGCAAGCAGCGAGCGCCAGCACCCCCGCGCCCAGAAGCGCAGCCGAGGAACGTACTCGCACCCGCCCGCGAACAGGGCGGGTGCAACCCATCACAGGCGTCCCATCAGCAGCAATACGATGATGACGACCACCACCAGACCCAATGCGCCACTGGGCCCGTAGCCCCAGCTTCGGCTGTGCGGCCAGCTCGGAATGGCGCCGATCAGCATCAGGATCAGAACGATCAACAAGATGGTGCCCAGACTCATGGAGTTCTCCTTCAGGTCGTGAGTAAGTGGATGGCTTCAGTACTTTGCCGCCGACGCGGCGGGCGGGATCACGATCAAGGTGCTGCCTTCGCCGGTCTTGCCGGTCTCGCCCTTGCTGCCTTCGGCGCCCGGGGCGCCCTGGCTGCCGGTGGCGCCCGGCGGGCCCGCAGGGCCAGGCACGGCGACCGTCGTGGCCGGTACGTTGACCACGGTCGGCTTTTCGCAGGCGACGAGGCTCAACGTGCCGAGCAGGGCCGAAATCAGTATCGAGTGGTTCATGGGGGGACTCCTTTGGCAGTGGGAAATCACGGCACGGATGCCTTCGAGACCTCCGCGAACAAGCCGGCACGAGGCGAACGTTCGCCCTCGGCTCGGCAAGAGCGTAGGCGCAAGCCATGCCGGGCTCTGTGCGCTGGCGAACGAAGCGGGAAGAATTCGGGGCGCTCGGGCGCCTCGGCGCAGCCGCCCCCAGGCGGGCACTTCGGCAGCGTCTCTTGCCCACGGCAGGGGCGGTCTGCAGCGGAGATGACGTGTCGGTTCATGTAGGGGTTGTTTGGTCCACTGCGCTTTCGCCTGTCAGTCGGGACCACCCACAACAATGCGCGGCCTTGTCCTACGGCCAGCGGGAGCGGACGGATCGATAGTTCGGGGACGGCAGAAATGCCCGCATCCGCAACCGATGTGTTCGAGCATCGCTGCGGGCTTGCACCCTCGATGAAAGAACCTCGACGAAATCGCCCCTCGCACTTTCCGCCCTGGCCGTGGCCCTGCTGGCCCCGCTGCCGGCATGGTCGCAGCTCTCGGTCTTCGTCAACTTCGGGCCGCCACCGCTTCCGGTGTACGTCCAGCCGCCGGTGCCGGGCGAGGGCTACCTCTGGACACCCGGGTATTGGGGCTGGAGCCCTTCGTACGGCGACTACTTCTGGATCCCGGGCACCTGGGTGCGCGCGCCGACGCCGGGCTTCCTCTGGACGCCTGGCTATTGGGGATTCGAGGGCGGCGGCTACCGCTGGACCATGGGCTACTGGGCCAGCCAGGTCGGCTTCTATGGCGGCATCAACTACGGCCACGGATACAGCGGCTACGGCTACCAGGGCGGGCGCTGGGACCGCGACGTCTTTCACTACAACCGAAGCGTCAACAACGTCAGCACGACCGTCGTGCACAACGTCTACACCAGCCGGGTGGTCAACAACCACAACCCCGGACGGGTGAGCTTCAACGGCGGGCCCGATGGCGTCGCTGCCCGGCCGAGCGACCGGGACGATCGGGTCCAGTCCGGCCGGCACATCGATCCGATGCCGATTCAGGTGCAGCACGAGCGCACCGCCATGACGACACCCATCCAGCGGGCATCGATCAACCACGGCAGCCCGCCGATCGCGGCCACGCCAAAGCCCTCGGCGTTCGATGCGCCGGACCGGGGTCATGCGCCAAGGCGGGAAGCGCCGGCGCGGCCGCAGGAGGCGAGCAGACCGTCGGACGCGCGCCAGGGCGGGCAGCAGCCGCAGCGCGCGCCTTCCGCGGCGCAGCATGCGCAACAGGCGGCGCCGGCCGAGCGTCCCGCCCCATCCCAACCGAAGGCCGAAGCGCACGCCAAACAGCAGCCGCATGCGCAGCCACAAACACAAACCCAACGACAACCGGAAGCACAATCGCATCCACAGCCGCAGCCGCAAGCTCAGGCGCCGACACAGGGGCAGCCCAGGGCCGATAATGGCCAGGGCCGCGGACCGGCGGAGTCCCGGGGGCAGGAGAAGCAACGCGACAAGCCCTAGGGTTCAGGCCCAAGCGCGCAAGGGCGGCGGCAGGAGGCCATGCTTCGAGCCGGCGGGCCCTTCACCCCTTCCCTTCCCTGCCTTGCCGCTGCAACGCCACCGATCCGAACGACCCACGCCCTGCGCTGAACCATGCCCCTCTCGCGCCGCCACCCCGAACGCCACCGCACCGACCGCATCGGCTGGCTGCGCGCTTCGGTGCTCGGCGCCAACGACGGCATCGTCTCGACCGCCAGCCTGGTGGTCGGTGTGGCGGCGGCCAGCGCGAGCCACGGCAGCATCCTGCTGACCGGCGTGGCGGGGCTCGTGGCCGGGGCCATGTCGATGGCCGCGGGCGAATATGTCTCGGTCCATTCGCAGGCCGATACAGAGAAGGCCGACATCTCGCGCGAGCGCGCCGAGCTCGCCACCGACCCGGCCGCCGAGCAGCGTGAACTGACGGCCATCTACGTCACCCGCGGGCTCGAACCCGGTCTCGCAAGACAGGTGGCCGAGCAACTGATGACGCACGACGCGCTGGGCGCCCATGCGCGGGACGAGCTCGGCATCTCCGAGACCATGAGCGCGCGGCCGGTCCAGGCCGCGCTGGCGTCGGCCGCCAGCTTCGCCGTCGGTGCCTTGCTGCCGCTGGCCGTGACGGCGCTCGTGCCCGGGCCGGGCCTGATCGGCTGGGTGTCGGGGACCTCGCTGGCCTTCCTGGCCCTGCTCGGCGCCGTCGCGGCCCGGGTGGGCGGCGCCGGCGTTCTGGCCGGCGCGTGGCGGGTCACGTTCTGGGGTGCGCTCGCGATGGCGATCACCGCCGGCGTGGGCGCGCTGTTCGGCGCAGTCGTCTGACCCCGGGGCTGAACGCGCGCCGGCACCCTCTCACCGGCCCATCGCGCGGCCCAGCAGCTTGCGCAGTTCGCTGAACCACAGCACCGCGCTCGCCATCGCCACGCACAGCAGCCACTGCCCGGGCGCCAGCGGCACGGTGCCGAACGCGAGGTTGAGGACGCCGAGGTGGACGACCGCCACCTGCAGCGCCGCCGACAAGGCCACCGCCCCCCACAGCCAGCGGTTGACGAACAGGTGCGAGAACGCGCTGCGGGTCTCCGAACGGGCGTTGAAGCAGTTGAACAGCTGTGCCAAGACGAGCACGGTGAAGCCCGCGGTGCGGGCATTCGCGAGCTCGTGCGTGCCCTCGATCAAGCCCCCCGGCAGGTAGAGGTCGATCGTCAGCAGCGTGACCAGCGCCATCACCACGCCGATCTGGATCACCCCCGCCCACATGCGGGCGTCGATGACGCGTTCGTCCAGCCGCCGCGGCCTGCGGGCCATCACGTCGTCGGTTGCCGGGTCCACGCCCATCGCGAGTGCGGGCCCGGAGTCGGTGATCAGGTTGATCCACAGGATCTGCGTCGCCAGCAGCGGCAGCACCACCACGCCACCGGCCCCCGCGTCGGCGCCCGCGCCGGTCAGCCCGATCACGCCGGCACCGACGACTCCCAGGAAGACCGTCAACACCTCGCCCATGTTCGACGACAGCAGGTAGCGCAGGAACTTGCGGATGCCGTCGAAGATGCCGCGGCCCTCGCGCACCGCCTCGACGATCGTGGCGAAGTTGTCGTCGGCGAGGATCATCTTGGCCGCCTGCTTCGTCACCTCGGTCCCGGTCACGCCCATCGCCACGCCGATGTCGGCCGCCTTCAGCGCCGGCGCGTCGTTGACGCCGTCGCCGGTCATCGCGACGATGTGGCCGTCGGCCTGCAGCGCGCCCACGATGCGCAGCTTGTGCCGCGGTGCCACCCGGGCATAGACCGAGGTCTTGCGCACCGCCGCGGCGAAGGCCGCATCGTCCAGCGCGTCGATCTCGAGCCCGCTCAGCGCGGCGGCTCCGGCCTCGATGATGCCCAGATCGCTGGCGATGCGCGCCGCCGTGCGCGGGTGGTCGCCGGTGATCATGATCACGCGGATGCCGGCCCGGCGCGCCTCGCCAATGGCCGCTGCCGCCTCGGCGCGCGGCGGGTCGATCATGCCCACGCTGCCGACGAAGATGAGGTTTCTCTCGAGCGCTTGCGCGGCCTGCGGGTCCTCGCCCGGATCGAGCGGGCGGTAGGCCACGGCGAGCGTGCGCAGCGCGGCGTCGGACAGCGCATCGACGTCGGCCAGGATCCGCACCCGCAACGCGGCGTCGAGTTCGACCGTGTCCATGCCCACCCGCGCCCGCGTGCAGCGCTCGAGCAGCACGTCGGGTGCGCCCTTGGCAATCAGCACCACGGCGTCGCCGTGCTCGTGGTCGCGCGCCAGCGTCGACATCATCTTGCGCTCGGAGGTGAAAGGGATTTCGGCGATGCGCTCGAAACGGCGCTCGCGCCGCTCGCGCATCGCGGCATCGCCCAGCTTGTGCTCGGCCACCAGGAAGGCCGCCTCGGTCGGGTCGCCCTGGATCTGCCACTCGCCGCCGCGGGCCTGGCGCAGGTCGGCGTTGCCGGCCAGGCTGCCGCCGCCGAGCACGACCACCTGCTCGGCGTGCAGCGGCCCGGCGCCGAGCACGGTGCCCTCGTGCTCCACCTGGCCCTCGGGCGCGTAGCCGACGCCGGTAACGCGCGTGCCGCCCGACAGCGTCATCACCCGTTCGATGGTCATCTCCGAGCGCGTCAGGGTGCCGGTCTTGTCGGAGGCGATGACCGAAGCCGAGCCCAGCGTCTCGACCGACGACAGGTTCTTGACGATCGCGTGGTGCCTGGCCATGCGCTGCACGCCCAGCGCCAGCACCACCGACAGGATCGCCGGCAGCCCCTCGGGCACCGCGGCGACCGCCAGCGACACGCCGAGCAGCAGCACCTCGATCACATCGGCGGCGTTGCGGATGTCCGAGATCAGCAGGATCGTCCCGACCACCACGACCGCGATCACGACGACCGCGCTGCCCAGCATGCGGCCGATGCGCGCGACCTCGCGCTCGAGCGGCGTCGGCGCCTGTGCGGTGCTCTCCAGCAGTTCGGCCACCTGGCCGAGCTCGGTCGCCATCCCGGTCGCCGTGACGATGGCGCGGCCGCTGCCCTGCGCGACCGCGGTGCCCTTGAAGACCATGCAGAGGCGGTCGCCCAGCGCCGCCGGCTCCGGCAAGACGGCGGGGTCCTTCTGCACCGCCTCGCTTTCGCCGGTGAGCGAGGCCTCCAGCGCGCGCAGCGACGCGGCCTGCCACAGCCGCGCGTCGGCGCCGACGGCGTCGCCCTCGCCGAGCACGAGCAGGTCGCCCCGCACCAGCTCGGCGCTGGGCACGCGCCGCAGGGCCCCATCGCGCACGACGGCCGAGGTCACGGCGGCGATCCTGGACAGCGCGGCCACGGCGTCCTCGGCCTTGGCTTCCTGCACGTGGCCGAGCACCCCGTTGATCAGCACGATCAGGGCGATGACGATCGCATCGATCGGCCAGCCGACGCGGCCCTCGACCACCCAGGCGACCAGGGCGATGGCCACGGCGGCCAGCAGCAGGTAGATCAGCGGATCCTGGAACTGCGACAGCAGGCGCCGCCAGGCGGGCACCCGCGGCGCGGCGCGGAGCTCGTTCGGGCCGTCATCGGCGAGCCGGCGGGAGGCCTCCTGCGAACTCAGGCCGCGGTCGAGCTCGGTCCCGAGCGCCCTGGCCACCTCGTGCGCCTCGTGCAGGCTCGGGTCATCGGGCCGGAGGGCGTTCATGGAAGGGGCCGTCCAGGGAGCGCTGCGCGTTCGCCTGGCCAGGTGTCGGGAGACGATGAAGGGTCACGCTGCGCAGCGCCGCGACCGATGCATCGATCGGGTCAGAGCAGCGCCGCGCCGCCGCATTCGTCGAAGAACGCATAGCCGATCTGGTGGCGCACGGCGCGCCCCATCGCGGCGTCGGCACTGGCCAGCAGGGCCTCGGCGGTCGTGCCATCGGCGGGGCACATCGCAATGCCGATGCCGGGGCGCAAGCTGAGCTCGAGCGCGCCGATCTTCAGCGGCGCCGACACCACGTCGAACAGCTTGCACGCCAGATGGCTCAGTTGCTTGTGGCTCGATATGTCCGCCAGCAGGAGCGCGAAACTCTCGCCCGCCAGGTGGCACACGAGGTCGTCGGCACGAACGGCGCGCTCCAGTCGCGCGGCGACGATCCTGAGCACTTCGTCGCCGGCCTCCTGCCCGTGCGCGTCGATGATCGGCCCGAAGCCGTCGAGGTCGAGCGCCAGCACCGCCAGGGCCCGGCGCATCGGCTCGGGCAGGGCCAGCGCCGCCTGCAGACGCTCGCTCAGGACATTGCGGCCGTGCAGCGGGGCGAGGCTGTCGTCCCAGGCCTTGGGCCGGGCCTGCCTCTGGGCGGACGGGATGCCCGCGAGTTCGGCGCGCGCCTGCGCCAGCGCGCTCCGGGCGTCGAAGAGCTCCAGCTCGAGCTGCTGGCGCCGGCCGAGTTCCTGCGCCAGCGTGGCATGCAGTTGTTCGAGTGCAGCCACACACTCGAGCACGTCGGCCTGGAGCTGGCTCGCCGTGCCAGCATCCAGTGGCCGGGACTTCTCGGCCATCCTCGCGCCGACCGCCTGCACCAGCCTTTCGTTGACGGCACACAGCAGCGCATCCCGATCCCCGATCGCCACGTCGATGGGCAGGCCCGGCGCGAGCTTGCGGGCCAGGGCGGCAACGCCGTCAGCGGCCTGAACGGCGTCGATCGGGCCCCGGACCGGCACCGGGTGTCGCGCCGCCATGCCCGGCCCGGGATGGGGAGACTTCGCTTCTGGCATGGTGACCTCGAGACTCGGCATCGTTCGAGCGGCGGGGGCCGGTTTTCTTGCCACGGCCCGCGCAACCGAACGGAAGAGATCATGGAACGGCCTGCACTGACAAACATTGACCGGGAGCAACGCCGCCGAGTTCAATCTTGATCACAGTGCCTGCAGCGACACGGTCCAGCAGTGGTGGTTTTGTAGCGACTTCGAGCGCACCCGGTCTGTGCGTCAACGCACATTCGGCGCTCGGGGCCTCGGTTAGAGTCGGGCGAGTCGAGTGACCACGTCGCCATCGAGCGACGCCCGAAGCCCACCGTCGCAACAGCGCCGGCCCCCGCACCCACCCGAATGGCAGACCACGAGAACCATCGGATCGCCTCCTCCCTGGCAAGCCGAGTCGCAGCCGGCGCTGACGCCGAGCAGATCGCCGAGGTCGTCGTCGCGACGTTCCAGCAGATCGGCGCCGCGCTGACCCCCATCGTCGGGCCGCGGGGCGTCGCCGCGCTCTACATGCGCAGCGTCCACCTCGCCGGGTCGGCCCACCCCTGGCTGGCGGGCGCGCAGGACGGCCCTTCGACGGCGATCGACGTGGCACAACTCAGGTCGCTGCTCGAACAGCAGCGCGGCGCCGACGCCGCAGCCGGAGGCGGCGACCTGCTGCAGACCTTCCGCGACTTGCTGGCCAGCCTGGTCGGGGCTTCGCTCACCGACCGATTGCTTCGCTCCGTGTGGGCCCACCCAGTGAGCGGCCCGCCCGCGCAGGATACTTCGCCATGACGACCAGAGTGACCATCCATCGCCTCGCGACCGGCGTGCCGGGCCTCGACGAAATCCTCGGCGGGGGCCTGCCCGAGTTCTCGTTCAACCTCATCGCCGGACAGCCCGGCTGCGGCAAGACCACGCTGGCGCACCAGGTGATGTTCGCGCTGGCCACGCCCGAGCGCCGCGCGCTGTACTTCACGGTGCTCGGCGAACCGCCGCTGAAGATGCTGCGCTACCAGCAGCAGTTCGAGTTCTTCGACAACGAGGCGATCGACCACGGGGTCCGCTTCGTCAACCTGTCAGAAGACGCGATGGCGGGCGACCTCGACCAGGTGCTGCGACGCATCGTCGAAGAGGTGACGACCTACGCGCCGGCGCTGGTCTTCGTCGACTCGTTCCGCTCCGTCGTCAACGCGAGCGAGGGCAAGCCGCACAACAACCTGCAGCAGTTCGTCCAGCAGCTCGGCATGCTGATGACGAGCTGGCAGGCCACGACCTTCCTGATCGGCGAGTACTTCACCGAGACCGACGCCAACCCGGTGTTCACCGTGGCCGACGGCTTGATCTGGCTGCGCCAGAGCGTGCAGCGCAACTCCATGGTGCGCAAGATGGAGGTCGTGAAGATGCGCGGCCAGCCCACGCTGGCAGGCCTGCACACCTTTCGCATCACTGCGGGCGGCATCGAGGTGTTCGCGCCCCTGCGCAGCGGCGTTGCGGGGCGCGCCGAAGCGATGGCCCCGCCGCTGGCCACCAGGGTGCCGATGGGCGTGCCGGGACTGGACGAGATGCTGGGCGGCGGCCTGCCGCGCGGCTACTCGGTGCTGGTGGCGGGCCCCTCGGGGTCGGGCAAGAGCATCCTCGCCGCAGCCTTCCTGGCCGAGGGCGCGCGCGCCGGCGAAGCCGGGGTCATGGTGGCGTTCGAGCAGCACCCCGGCCGGTCGCGCGACCGCGTCGTCGCCGACCTGATCGCGAGCGGCCGCGTCGGCCTGGTGGACACCCAGGCACCCGACCTCTCGATCGACGAGATCGTGCTGCTCATCATGACCGAGGTGCGCCGGCTCGGCGCGACGCGCGTCGTCATCGATTCGCTGTCGGGCTTCGAGCTCACGCTGGCGCCGACCTTCCGCGACGACTTTCGCGCCTCGCTGCTGCGCCTGGTGGCCGCCCTGGCGCGCGGCGGCGTCACCGTGCTCGTGACATCGGAGCTCGAGGACCGCTACACCGACCTGCGCTTCAGCCCCTACGGCGCCGCCTTCCTGACCGACGCGATCATCGTGCAGCGCTATATCGAGGTCGGCAGCCAGCTGCTGCGCGTGATGGCGGTGGTCAAGGTGCGGGCCAGCGAGCATTCGAACCAGTTGCGCGAGTTCACGATCGGCGACGACGGCATCCGCATCGGCGCGATGCTTCCCGAGCAGGAAGGCCTGCTCGGCGGCCGCCCGACGCAGCGGCGCGCTTGCGCTCCGCCTTCCCCGGCCAGCGGCGACATCGATGACTGAATCGTCGGCAACGGGGCGTTCGCCGTGACCGAAACCCCTGACCGGAGCGCGTGCGCCGCGGCCGACGCCTCGCACGAGCTCGCCCAGGTGCAAGGGCAGGTCGAGGCGGCGCGCGCGGTGCTGATCCGCCTGCTGCAGGAAGTGGTCGAGGCCGAAGCCCGACTCAGCAGCCGCACGGCGGCCGAGCTCGTCGAGGCCAACGAGCAGCTGGTGGTCTCGGCGCTGCGCGCCCAGACCGACGCCGTCGCGGCGGCGTTCGCGCTCGACGATGCGGCGCAGCTGGCTCAGCACGACGCGCTGACCCAGCTGCCCAACCGCCTCTTGCTGCTCGACCGGCTGGCGCATGCCATCGCCGGCGCCAGGCGCCATCGCACCCGCCTGGCGCTGATGTTCCTGGATCTCGACAACTTCAAGCAGATCAACGACACGTTCGGCCATGGGGAAGGCGATCGGGTGCTCAAGCGGGTGGCGCAGTGCCTGGCCGCGTCGGTGCGCGCGGCCGACACCGTCAGCCGGCACGGTGGCGACGAGTTCCTGGTCCTGCTGACCGAAGTGTCGCAACCGTCCGATGCCGCGCTGATCGCCGCCAAGCTGATCGCCGCCATCGGCGCGCTCGGCGAGGTCGGCGACCCTGAGCAAAGCCTGAGTGCGAGCATCGGCATCAGCGTCTACCCCGACGACGGCGAAGACGCCGCCACGCTCATCGAACGGGCCGACGCCGCCATGTACCGCGCCAAGCGGCACGGGCCCGGCAGCCTGGCCTTTCATGGCCAGGAGCCCACGGGCGAGCGCAGCGGCGAACCGCCACCGATCGCATCGCCCGAGCCTGGAACCAGCGCCGGTGCGTCGCCGCTCGCCGAGCACGAGCGCCGCCATGCGCAGCTGCGCGAGGCGAACGAGCAACTGGTGCTGGCTGCGCTGGACGCCCGCGACCTCCAGGCGGCCGCTGAGGAAGCGCAGCGGCGGCAGACCGCGTTCATGACCGTCGTGGCGAACGAGTTGAGCAACCCGCTGGCACCGATCCGCATCGCCACGGCGATGCTGGGTCGGGTCCGCACGGACGAGCCCTTGCTGCCCAAGGCGCAGGCACTGATCGAGGGCCAGCTCGCGAACCTGGCACGCCTGCTGGACGCGCGGCTCGCCGGGTCGCACACCGGCAGCGGCACGCTCGAGCTCGAGCGCCGGGCGATCGACATCGGTGAATTGATCCGCAAGGCGGTCGATGCCTGGCGAGCGGCGATGCAGGCCCGCCGGCAGCGCATCGCCGTCCACCTGCCCGCGGGCGCGATCCCTTTTCACGGCGACCCCGCGCGCCTGGCGCAGGTATTCGGCAACCTCCTCGACAACGCGTCGAAGTTCACGCCGGTGGGCGGCGAGATCGACCTGTCGCTCGAGCTGGCAGGCGACAGCGTGGTGACGACGGTCTCGGACAACGGTATCGGGATCAGCGCCGCGGCCTTGCCCCATGTCTTCGAACCGTTTGCGCAGGACGCGCGCGCGATCGGCTTCGGCCGCACCGGCCCGGGCCTGGGGCTCACGGTCGTGCGCGAAGTGGTCCAGGCGCATGGCGGCAGCGTGGTCGCGCGCAGCGCGGGCAGCGGCCTCGGCAGCCAGTTCGTCGTCACCCTCCCGCGGGCCTGAGTGCCGTCCGTTCGACCCGGCGGAGTTGCCGCCAGCCCGCTGGTCCGGTTCAGTGCAGACAGGCAGCGTAGGCCCGGCAGTCGGCGGCGTAGCAGCCGCACGCGGCCGCTTCGAGCCCGCTGCGGTCGAGCACCGCGAGCTCGCCGCGGTGGTAGGCGATCAGACCTTGCCGCTGGAGCGCGCCCGCGGCGACCGTGACGCCGACCCGGCGCACACCCAGCATGCAGGCGAGAACCTCCTGCGTCACGTGGAAGTGGTCGGCGTGGGCGCGGTCCTGGCTCATCAGCAGCCAGCGCGCCAGGCGCTGGCCGACCAGGTGAAAGCGCAGGCACGCGGCCGATGTCGCCAGCTGCGCCATCAGGACATGGACGTAGCGCCTTAGCTCGCGCTGCAACGGCGGGCTGCGCGCCAGTTCGGCACCGAAGGCGGCCGCGCCGACGCGCCATGCCGCGCCCGGCCCCTGCACCAGCGCGCGCAACGGCGCCCTGGGCACGCCCAGGACCAGTTGCGCCCCCAGCATGCCTTCACGGCCGACCATGCCCACTTCGAGGCCCGGGCTGTCCTCGCCCGGCGCGACCAGCGAAATGAAGCCTTCGGTGGGGAAGTAGACATGGCGGGTCGGCTTGCCGGGCTCGCACAGCACTTCAGCCAGCGCCAGGGGGACCGGCTCGCACAGCGCGAGCAGGCGCTGCCGGTCGGCGCGCGGCAGCAACTCCAGCAGGTGATTCTGGGCGCTGGCCAAGGCGGCTCTCCGGTGGATTGCAGGCGCCTCCGACGAGCCGGGGCGATCCGGCGAACGGGCGGCGCTCAATGGCCCGATCGATCACTGCGCCGAGTCTGCGCCGGGCTGCACGGCGCCTCTGTCTGCCAGCGCACACAGCGCGGAACAAGTTGGACCGGTCAGGCAGCAAACGCCAGCGGCAGCGGCAGCGGCAGCGGCAGAAGGCGGTCGTATTCCTTCTTGGCCACCGCGTAGCACTCGCAGGTGCGCCGCTCGAGTTGCGGCCGGTCGAGCACGGCAATGTGCCCGCGGCTGTAGCGGATCACCCCGGCGTCCTGCAGCTTGCGCGCCGCGGCCGTCACGCCCTCGCGGCGCACGCCGAGCAGGTGGGCCGCGCCTTCCTGCGTCATCCGGAGCTCGTCTGACGGCGACCGATCCAGGCCCAGCAGCAACCGCCGGCACAACTGCTGGTCGATCGAGTGGTAGCGGTTGCACAGTGCCGTCTGCGCCACCTGCGCGATCATGGCCTGGATATAGCGCAGCAGCATGCCCAGGGCCGGGCCGACGCGGCCGGTCTCGCGCCGCGCGGCATGCGCCGGCAGGCGATAGGCCTGCCCCGCGCTTTGCACCACGGCGCGGCTGGCGGTGGCGTTGCCGCCCATGAAGAGCGCGATGCCCACCACCCCGTCGTTGCCCACGACCGCGAGTTCGGCCGACGCGCCCTCCTGCGTCAGGTACATCAGCGAAACGATCGCGGTCGTCGGAAAGTAGGCATGCGCCGGCGTGCTGCCGGACTCGCACAGCACCTGCCCAGCTTCGAGCGTCACCGGCTCGAGCTGCGCCTGCCAGCGCTTCCGCTCGGCTTCGGGCAGCGCGGCGAGCAACTGGTTCTGGCGCGGGTCTTGTGTGTGGCGGGGCGGTGTGTTCAAGGGACTCTCGCGGTGCGTTGGCTCGAGCCCCATGTTCGGGAGATGGCGTCGCCGCGGCTATCGGCGGCCGCCGGTTCCGAATGTCGGCCCGCTCCTACAGCGCCGCTCCGCCCCGACGAACCGCCGCGCCGAAGCCCGGCCGGCGCCTATGAGCGTGGGCGGCCAAGAGATGGGCCCGCCTCTCTGCCGGCCACGCTTCTAGGTCGCCGGGCGCGCGGGCAGCAGGCGGTCGTACTCCTTCTTGACCACCGCGTAGCACTCGCAGGTGCGCCGCTCCAGCCCGGCGCGGTCGAGCACCGAGATGTGGCCGCGCGCGTAGCGGATCAGCCCGGCCTGCTGCAGGTGGACCGCAGCCTCGGTCACGCCTTCGCGGCGCACGCCGAGCATGTTGGCGATCAGTTCCTGCGTCATCGCGAGTTCGCTGCCCTGCAGGCGGTCCAGGCTCAGCAGCAGCCAGCGGCACAGCTGCTGGTCGACCGAGTGGTGACGGTTGCACACCGCCGTCTGCGCCATCTGCGTGATCAGCGCCTGCGTGTAGCGCAGCAGCAGGTGCATGGCCGGTCCGGCGCGGTTGAACTCGTCCTTGATCGTCTGCGCCCGCAGCCTGAAGCCCCGGCCGGCACTTTGAACCACCGCGCGGCTGGGCGTGCTTTCACCGCCCATGAACAGCGAGATGCCGACGACGCCCTCGTGGCCCACCATGGCGATCTCGGCCGAGGCACCGTCTTCCATCACGTACAGCAGCGAGACGATGGCCGTGGTCGGAAAGACGACGTGGCTCAAGGTGCTGCCCGACTCGTACAGCACCTTGCCGAGCGGCAGCTCGACCGGTTCGAGTTGCGGCAGCCAGCGCTGCCAATCGGCGTCGGGCAGCGCGGCGAGCAGGTGGTTCTGGCGCGCGTCGAGGGGGCTGGCGATCACGGTGCTCCGAGGCGGCTGGGGCTCCGACGACGCCCGCGGCGGCGTCAAGCCGCTGCGAAGTATAGGTGGGCGGCGGCGCGGCTTTGTTCGCTGGCGCACCGACCTCCGGCCTTGCCGGGCGAGCTCAGGAGGCTGCGCCGGCAGCGACCGGCGGCCGGCCGGGTGGGCGCGCGGCCGGTTCCGGCCGCAGCACGCGCCCGCGAGGCTCTACTTGGCCGGGACGGCCGCGGCGGCGCTGGCGGGCTTCGCCGGGCTCGACGCGCCGACCTCGCGCGTCGTCAGCTCGCGGACGATGCCGCCGGCGGCGACGCTGCCGCTCGTGCTGCCCTGCCCCTGCATGCGCGCGATGCAGTCTTGCCGGTCCGCGTCGGGCAGCCCGTCGCAGCGCTTGGTGGCATTGCGTGCATACTGCGCGGCGCCGTCGTCCAACGAGCCTCGCTTGGCCTGGTCGAGCGCCGCACCCGCTTCACGCAGGCAGGTGGCGCGATCCTGGTTCGACTGCCCGCTCAGGCACACGGCGCGCTCCTGCTGGTAGCGCGCGAGCGCGTCGGCAGAAGCAGCGTTGCCGGCCGCGAACGCGGCGCCGGAAGCGAGTGCGGTGCCCAGCACGAGCAGGGCCCAGGTCGAGCGCGAAAGGCCTGTTCGATCGATGTTGGTTTTCATGCGCAACTCCTTTGATTTGACAAGTACAGGCTCCGAATCTACGAGCCGGTGCCAGGAAGCGATGTCGGAGAAGCCACCCGACCGCGTGCGCGGCCGTCCGATTGCACTGTAGGAACCGTCCGGCAACGCTGCGCTGCCCGAGGCACGCAGGCGCCCGCGCCGACGAGGCCCAGCTCAAAGAGTGCCTCTTGGCGCACGCCGCGAGGGGCTGCGCCTGGCATCAATGCTGTTCAGTTGGAACCGTTTGCCCTGAGCCGCTCGACGGGCCAGAGCACGCTATGAGGGCTTCGACATGCTCAGCCCGAACGGAGGCCTGGTGCTCGAGCCAACAGTCTTGCGCCTAGCGCTCAAGGCTTAGAGCTTGCAGGCTCGCTTCGCCCGGCCGCGGTGTGCCGAGTTGCAGCAGGCAGGCCTCGCGCTTGACCAGGCCGCCGAGCGCATTGCACCGCCATGCCGCATCGGACCGCGCGGCCGTGGCAGCGCGTCGCAGGTCGCCCTGCTCGACGGCCCCGCGAACGACCTGGTGGAATGCCAGCAGCAACGCGAGCATGGCCAGCGTCGCCAGGAGGCCCGGCCAGACCGGCGAGTGCAGCCCTTTGGGCAGGTGCTCCCAACCACTCCGCAGCGGGCCGAAGTCGAAGCTCGTCACGGGCCACCTCCTTCGGACGACATGCCTTGCATCGCCGCGCACCACTGCGGGGATTGGAGCGCCGGATTCGCGGCTTCGTAACCGATGTCGCCGAAGTCGTCCGGCGCGGGCTGCGGCCTGGGATCAACGGGGCGCGGTGCGGCCGCCGACGCGGCCCCTGGCGCAGGATCGAAGGCTTGCCAATCGATGTCCATTCACTGAGCTCCCAGTCGATCCGCCGTGGGCGGAGGTCCGATGACCGGATGCTGCCGCGCGCCCCGGCGGCGCGCCATCGGCAAAGCGGCGGATGGGCTGTAGGAGAGAGCCTACGGCCGCGCGCTGCACCCGGCCGGCATGGTGCGCGCCTCCGCCCGGGCGACGCGATGGCTGGCGCCGGCGCTGTAGGCCCCGTCCGACAGCCGGTGCCGGGCTCGTCCGATGGTCCGCGAAGGCCCTCCGGCCTACAGTCGTTTCAACGCTTCAGCACGGTGTCGGGCTTCGCCCACGCGCCGGCCGCGAAGCCAGCTCGAAATGGAGAACTCATGAAACACGTCGCCTCGATCTGCCGCGGCAAACGGTTCCCTCACCCCGCCGCCAACGCGACCGACACCAACCGTGCGCCGAACCGCCGGGTCGAGGTGACGATCGCCGAGAATGACCAGCCTGTGAGGGCGCGTCGCTGAGCCGCGTGCGCGCTCGGCAGTGTGTTGGAGAAGCATCGTCCGGAAGACGCGCAACGCCCATGCCCACCGTTTCCAACCCCATTGCGGTCGGCCCTGCCGCCGAACGCGAGGAGCCTTCGATGAATCGCGATACCACAGTCAACCCGTGCTGGAGCACCGCATCGTTCGGCGAGTCCGCCGATACCTCGCCGATGGAGCTCTCGGCCCTGGGCGAGCACCTCGACGTGTGCAAGGGTACGCGTGGCCGCCTGTTCGCGATGCATTGCGTCGCCGAAACCGTTCATGGCTTCGTGGCGGCGCGATTCGTGACGACGCTGGCGGTGGTGGCGCTGCTGATCGGTGTCGCATCGTTGATGCTCTAGGGCCTGTTCGGCCGGCGCAGATCCGATGCGAAGCCTGACTCGGCCCTGGCCCAGGGCGCAATCGGAGTTGCTGCGCCTGATACCGGATGCGCCACAGGGCTTGCTCGACATCCTCGACGCGGCGCGTGGCGCGCTTCAGCCGCCGATCCGCTCCGAGATCTTCGGGCTGCAGCGCTTCGCGCAGCACGGCCGCAGCCTGGGTGAAACGCACCGCGCCACGCGAACGACCTCGCTCACCGCGACCTTCCAGCCCAGGGTTCGGAGCAACATCCTCGCGCTGCGCGAAGCGCACCGCTACATCGGTGTGCAGGCGGCCACCGGCTACGACATCAGCCCGGCGGCCGAATGGCTGCTGGGCAACTTCCACCTGATCGAAGCGCAGCTCAAGGAGATACGCGAAGGCCTGCCGCGCAGCTACTTCCGCACCCTGCCGGTGCTGCTGGACGAGCCGCTGGCCGGCCTGCCGCGCATCTACGGCGTGGCCTGGGCCTTCGTGGCGCACACCGACGGCGCCTTCGACGAAGCGCTGCTGGTGCACTTCCTGAGCGCCTACCAGGAGACCCGCGAGCTCGGCCTGGCCGAGATGTGGGCGCTGCCGACGACCCTGCGCGTGGTGCTGATCGAGAACCTGCGCCGCCTGGCCGAGCGCGTGGCCACCAACAAGGCGGCACGCGAGGTGGCCAACCTGTGCTGCGACCGGATCGAGACCTACAGCCTGCAGGCGCTCGACGAGCTGCTCGCGCTGCTCGACCGGCGCGGCGTCGGCAAGGTGTTCCTGGTGCAGATGGCGCAGCGCCTGCAGGACCGCCGGACGACCGGCGAGGCGGTCGATCAGGGCCACTGTCACGACTGGCTCCGCACGGCGCTGCCTCATCTGGCGGCGACGCAGGCGCAGCAAGGCATCGACCAGGCGGCCGACAACCTGAGCGTGAGCAACGCCGTCACGTCGCTGCGTGCGATCGGCGACGCCGAATGGCCCGACATCGTCGCCCGCGCGAGTGCGCTGATGCGCCTGATGCTGACCTCGCTGGTGTTCGAAGCCGAGCACGCCACCACGCGCGACCAGAGCCTGCACCGCATCGAGCGGCTGGCCAGGCGCAGCGGCCGCACCGAAGTGGCGGTGGCGCAAACGCTGCTCGACCTGATGCACGCCAGCGAAGTCTCCGACGGCGCCACCGCGGTGGCCAGCCACTGGCTGAGCGGCCCCGGCCGGCCGGCCCTGTTGCGCGCGCTCGGCCTGCGGGAACGCGCCGCCGGGGTCGGGCGCGCGCTCGAGCGGCGGCTGGCGCTGCCCGCCTATCTGGGCTCGCTGCTGCTGGGCACGACTGGGCTGGTGGCGTGGATGCTGCTGCACCACGCTGCCGGGCTGGACGCCGCCGACGTGCCGGCGTGGCTCGCCCTGCTCACCGCGGTGCTGATGGCATTCCCGGCCTCCGAAGCAGTGGTGGCGCTGATCAACCGGCTGATCAGCGAGTCGGCGCGACCCGAGCACGTGCCGCGCCTGGCCCTGGCCCACGGCATCCCGCCCGAGCACCGGGTGCTGGTGGCGATCCCGGCGATGCTGACGAGCGAAGGGTCGATCGTCGAGCTGGCACACCGGCTGAAGCTGCACCACCTCGCCAACCCGGAACGCCACGCCCAGTTCGCGCTGCTGACGGACTGGGCCGACGCCGAGACGGCGCGCGCCACCTCCGACGAAGCCCTGCTCGCCGGCGCGAGGCAACAGGTCCGCGCGCTCAACGCGCGCTACCCGGCCGACCCGGGCGATGCGCCGCGATTCATCATCCTCCACCGCGAGCGCCGTTTCAGCGAGACCGAGCAGCGCTGGATCGGCTGGGAACGCAAGCGCGGCAAGCTCGAACGGCTGGTCGCGGTGCTGGCCGAAGGCTCCGCGGCAGGCTTCCTGGACCTGGGCGAAGACTCGCGCATCGCCGCCGACACGCCCTACATCGTCACGCTCGACAGCGATACCCAGCTGCCGCCCGGACGGCTGCGCGACCTGGTCGGCGTGGCCGCGCATCCGCACAACCAGCCGCGCCTCGACGCCCACGGGCGTTCGCTGGTGGGTGGCTACGCCATCCTGCAGCCGCGCATCGTGATGCCGCTGCCGGCCCCCAGGGACTTCACGCTCTACCACTGGATGTTCGCCGGGCAGTGCGGCATCGACCCGTACAGCGTCGCGACCTCCGAGGTCTACCAGGACCTCTTCGGCGAAGGCAGCTTCACCGGCAAGGGGCTGCTCAACGTGCAGGCGATGCACGCGGTGCTCGCCGGGCGCCTGCCCGAAGGACAGGTGCTGAGCCACGACCTGCTCGAGGGCTCGCTGGCGCGCTGCGCTGCGGTGAGCGACGTCACGCTGATCGAGGACGCGCCGTTCCATGCCGACGTGGCCGCCTCGCGCATCCACCGCTGGACGCGCGGCGACTGGCAGTTGCTGCCGATCCTGCTGCAGCCGCGGCGCTATCGGCTGCGCGCGATCAACCGCTGGAAGATGTTCGACAACCTGCGCCGCTCGCTCGTCGCGCCGATGTCGCTGGCGCTGCTGCTGCTGGCGCTCGGCAGCGCGGTCGTGTCGCCGTGGGCCGCGCTGGCGCTGGTGATGGCGGCGTTCTCGGCCGGCCCGCTGATGGGCGCCGTGGCCGGCTTTTCGCCGAGCCGCGACGACATTGCCAAGCGCCATTTCTACCGTCAGGCCGCGGTTGACCTGGCGCGCGCGCTGTGGGGCGGGCTGTGGCACCTCGGTCAGTTGTTGCAGGAGGCGCTGATGGCCTTGGACGCGATCGCGCGCGCCATCTATCGCATGAGCATCAGCCACCGCCACCTGCTGCAGTGGACCACCGCGGCAGCGGCGCAAGCGCAGGCGCAGACCGCGCTCGCCGCCGTCGCCCGCCGCCACTGGCGGGCGCCGCTGGCCGCGCTGCTGCTGCTCGGTGCGCTGCTTGCCGCGGCCACGCCGTCGCCCGTGTTGGCGCTGGCGGTGTGCCTGCTGTGGGCCGCGTCGCCGCTGTGGACCTGGTGGGTCAGCCGCACCCGCCCAGCGCGCAGGGACGCCGCCTTGCCGACCCACGACCGGGCCACCCTCGAAGGCATCGCCCGCGACACCTGGCGCCTGTTCGAGCGCTGCGTCGTTGCCGCGGACAACCACCTTCCGCCCGACAACCTGCAGACCGAGCCGCACGACATCGTGGCGCACCGCACCTCACCCACGAACATCGGCCTGTACCTGCTGAGCGTGGCCTGCGCGCGGCAGTTCGGCTGGATCGGCACGCAGGAGCTGCTGATGCGGCTCGAGGCCACGCTCGCCACACTGGCCACGCTGCAGCGCCACCGCGGCCACTTCATGAACTGGTACGACACCCAGACCCGCGCACCGCTGCTGCCGATGTACGTGTCCACCGTCGACAGCGGCAACCTGAGCGGCCACCTGCTTGCGGTGGCGCAGGCCTGCCTCGAACTGGCGCGCGCGCCGCACGACGGCAGCGCCGCGCGGGCTGCCATTAGCGCCTCGAGGCAACGGCTCGCGCCGCTGCTCGCGATGCGCGCCAAGGCGCCCCCCGCAAAACGCGACGAACTGCGCTGGCGCCTGGCCGATCACCGCGCGACGCTGCGCTCGGCGGGGCTGGACCTGCAGGCCCAGGCGCTGGCCGGCGGGGCGGGAACGGCCGCGGCCACCCGGCGCCTGCACGCGATGGCCGAGCACTGCGAGCATCTCGCCTGGGAGGCCGACTTCGGCTTCCTGTACCACCGCAAGCGGCACCTGTTCCACATCGGCTACCGGGTCGCCGAACAGCAGCTCGATGCGGGCCTGTACGACCTGCTGGCCTCCGAGTCGCGCCTGACCAGCCTGCTGGCCATCGCCAAGGGCGACGTGTCGGTGCGCCACTGGGCCGCGCTCGGCCGCCCGTTCTACGCCGTCGGCGCGGAGGCGGGACTGCGTTCGTGGTCGGGCTCGATGTTCGAGTACCTGATGCCGACCCTGGTGCTCGACGAGCCGTTCGGCAGCGTGCTGCACGACGCCGGCCATGCGGCGCTGCGCGAGCAGATCGCCTTCGCCAGCGCGCAAGGAGTTCCGTGGGGCATCTCGGAGTCGGCCTATGCCGGCAGCGACCACACGCTGGCCTACCAGTACGCACCGCAGGGCGTGCCGCGGCTGGCGCTGCGCCGCACCCCGCCCGACGAGCTGGTGATCGCGCCCTACGCCACCGCGCTCGCGGCGCAGATCGCGCCCCACCGCGCGCTGCTCAACTTCGCGGCGCTGGCGGCGCGGGCGCCGCCGGCACGCTACGGCTTCATCGAGGCACTCGACTTCTCACCCTCGAGACAGGCGGGCAGCGCGCCGTTCACGCCGGTCGCCACCTTCATGGCGCACCACCAGGGCATGACCCTCGTCGCGCTGGCCAACGTACTGCTGCGCGGCGTGGCGCAGCGCTGGGGCATGGCCAATCCGCAGCTCGAGGCCGTGGCCTCCCTGTTGCACGAGCGGGCTCCGCGCGAGGTGTCGATGCTGTATGCCCCGCCCTCGGGGCCGCCGCCGCAGGCGCTGCAACGGCGCGCGCCGGGGTTGCTGCGCGACGTGCTGCCGGGTGCGACGGCGATCGAGCCGACGCACATGCTCGGCAACGGGCGCTACAGCGTCTCGCTGCGCGCCAATGGCGCCGGCTGGAGCCGCTGGGGCGCGACCGGCATCACGCGCTGGCGCGACGACGCGCTGCGCGATGCCCACGGCAGCTTCTTCTACCTGCGCTGGGACCGCCAGCCGCAGCCGGTGTCGATCACCCAGCACCCCGCGCCCGACCCGGCGGCGCACTACCGCAGCGTCTACCACGCCGACCGGGTGTGCTTCGACGCCGCCTGGCCCGGATTGCAGGCGCACACCACGGTCTGGGTCAGCCCGGAAGACGACATCGAGTTCCGCCAGGTCGAGTTGCGCAACCTGAGCGATCGCACACTCGACATCGAACTGATGTCGGCGTTCGAAGTGACGCTCGCCGACCCGCGTGCCGACGAAGCCCATCCCGCGTTCACGAACCTGTTCGTGCGCGCCGAGTGGCAGGCGGCGCAGCAGGCGCTGGTGTTCGAGCGCAAGCCGCGCCTGGCCACCGAGCAGGGCCTGCAGGCGGCTCACTTCCTGGCCGACACCGACCCCCAGGTGGTGAGCGTGTCCGTCCAGACCGACCGCCAGCGCTGGCTGGGCCGCAACCACGCGGCGAGCCAGCCGCTGGCGTCGTTCGATGCCCTGCCCGTCGAACCGACCGGTGCGATGGCCGATGAGCCCTCGTCCGTCGAAGGCAACGCACCGCCGGCCATTGCCGCGACCCCACCGCCAGACAGGGTGGCCAGCCCTGCGCCCGCCGCCAACACCGGCCCGCCATCGACCCGGCTCGAGACCGGCCTGGACCCGGTCTGCGCGCTGGCGGTGCGCCTGCGCATCGTGCCGAACGGCAAGGCGGTCTTGACCTTCGCCACGGCGGTGTCCGACAACGGCGGCACGTTGCAGGCGGTGATCGACAAGTACCGCCAGACCAGCCACGTCGAGCGCGCCTCGCTGATGTCGGCCACGCTGACCGGCATCCGCCTGCGGACGCTGCGCATCGGCGCCGAGAACTTTGCCGCGATCCAGACGCTGACCACCGCACTGGTGCTCAGCCTGACGCGCCCGCAGCCCGGATCGTCTCGCCTCAATGGCGCCGCGCCGCGCGTCGCGGGCGCGACCCCCGAGGTCTGCGACCGTCGCCTGCTGTGGCGCTTCGGCATCTCGGGCGACCGCCCGCTGATCCTGGTGTCGGCCGGCGCAATGCAGAGCCTGGGCCTGCTGCGCTCGCTCGCCCAGGCGCTGCGCGTGTGGTCGTGGAGCGGCATTGCCTGCGACGTGGTGGTGGTCAACACCGAGCCGGCCTCGTACCAGATGGCCTTGCAGCGCGAGATCGGCGCGCTGTGCCGGCGCCGCGCCACCGACGACGGGTCGCCAGCCGGGCCCGACGCCACCGGCTTTCATGTGCTGCGCGCCGACGAGCTGTCGGACGACGAGCTGAGCACGCTGCAGTGCCTGGCCCGGGTACGGCTCCAGGCCGACGGCCGGCCGCTGCTGCACCATGTGCAGGAATGGACGGCGCTGCACGAGCAGGCCTTCGAGCAGAGGCATGCCACCTCGACCTCGGCGCTGGCCCTCGCCGCGGCTGCCATGGCGGCCGTGCCGGCACCGACCGGCGAGTTCGCCGAGGGTTCTGGCGAGTTCCGCTTCGAGGTGAGCTCACGGCTGCGCCCGACGCGGCCGTGGATCAACGTGTTGTCCAACCCGGCGTTCGGCGCCCAGTTGTCGGAAGCCGGCGGCGGCTACACCTGGGCGGTGAACAGCCGGCTGAACCAGCTCACCGCCTGGTCGAACGACCCGGTGGCCGACCCGCCGTCAGAGTGGTTCGTGCTCCAGGACCGCAAGACGCTGCAGGCCTGGAGCGTGGCGCCGTCCGCCTGGGGCGACGAGGCGCTGGCCTACCGGGTGGCGCACGGTCAGGGCTACAGCATCATCAGCCACCGCCGCGGCGCGCTGGAGGTGACGGCGTCGTGGTGCGTGGACGCGCGGACCTCGGTCAAGCAGCTGCGACTGCGGCTCGTCAACCGCGGCCCGCGGACGCTGCACCTGCGCGCGATCGGCATCGCCGAGTGGATGATGGGCGCGAACCGGTCCGACCGCGGCACCGTGCACACGGCGCTGCACCGGCAACGCCTGCCGGCGGCCGGCGACGCCGTGGCCGAAGCCGGTGTCGCGCGCGAACGCAAGCTCACCGCCCTGCTCTGCACACAGCGCGATCGCTCGGCCGGCTTCGGCGACGGCACGGCGTTCCTGGCGCTCGCCGGCGCGGCCGACGAAACGGAAGACTGGACCTGCGATCGGCGCGAGTGCTTCGACGCCCGCGGCCGGCTGGTGCTGCCCGATCACTTCGGGCGGCAGCAGGGCAGCGGGCTCGACCCCTGCGCCGCGCTCTCGACAAGCATCACGCTGGGCGCCGGCGAATCGGCCGAGCGGGTGTTCCTGCTCGGTTATGCCGAGAACCCCAGCGCCGCCCGGCAGCTCGCGACCCTGGCCGCCGAAGTGCCCGCCGCCCAGCGTATCGACGAGGTGCGCCGCGGCTGGGACGAATGGCTCGGCGCCGCCACGGTGAAGACCCCCGACCCCCTGTTCGACACGATGGTCAACCGCTGGCTGCTCTACCAGACGGTGTCGTGCCGCCTCTGGGCCAAGGCGGGCTTCTACCAGGCCGGCGGCGCCACGGGCTTTCGCGACCAGTTGCAAGACGCGATGGCGCTGGCCTGGGCTGCGCCGGCGATGCTTCGCCAGCAGATCCTCCTGTGCGCGTCGCGCCAGTTCGCCGAGGGCGACGTGCAGCACTGGTGGCACGCGCCCACCGGTGCCGGGGTGCGCACCCATTTCTCCGACGACCTGCTGTGGCTGGCACACGCCTGCGTGCACTACCTGCGCACCACGGGCGACGCCGCACTGCTCGATCAAAGCGTGCCCTTCATCGAAGGCGCGGCAATCCCCGAGGGCGCCGAGGATGCGTATTACAGCCCCACCGTCAGCGCGCAGGAAGCGTCGGTCTATGAGCACGCCGCGCGGGCAATCGACCGCAGCCTGCGGGTGGGCGTGCATGGCCTGCCGCTGATGGGCAGCGGCGACTGGAACGACGGCATGAACCGCGTCGGCCACGGGGGCCGTGGCGAGTCGGTGTGGCTGGGCTGGTTCCTCTGCCGCCTGGTGGCCGACTTCGCGCCGCTGGCGCGCGAGCGCGGCGACGCGGCGCGCGCGCTGCGTTGGGAGAGCGCCGCCGAGGGCTGGAAGCTGGCGCTGAACGGCCCGGCGTGGGACGGCCAGTGGTTCAGGCGCGCCTTCTTCGACGACGGGCAAGTGCTGGGCTCGCAGGCCAACACCGAGGCACGCATCGACCTGATAGCGCAGGCCTGGGCGGTGCTTTCCGGGGTGGCCCCGCCGGCCCTGCAACGCATGGCGCTGACGGCGGTGGAGGCGCATCTGGTGGACGCCGAGGCCGGGCTGCTCAGGCTGCTCGACCCGCCGCTCGTGCAGGCACAGCCGAGCGCCGGCTACATCCAGGCCTACCCGCCGGGCGTGCGCGAGAACGGCGGCCAGTACTCTCACGGCGCGGTGTGGGCGCTGATGGCGCAGGCGCAGGCCGCCGTGGCGAAGAACCACTCGGGCGCGCATGGTGGCGGCGACGCGGCCTACCGCTACTTCACCTACCTGAGCCCGGCCCACCGCGCGCGCCACGCGACACACGGCACGGCCTACGGCATCGAGCCCTATGCGATGGCCGGCGACGTGTACACGCAGCCGCCCTATGTCGGACGCGGCGGCTGGAGCTGGTACACCGGTGCCGCCGCCTGGATGCACCGCGCGGCCATCGAATCCATCTTCGGCTTGAGGCAGGACGCGCAGGAACTTTGCTTCACGCCCTGCCTGCCCTCGCACTGGCCCGGGGCCGAACTGACTTTGCGCCGCGACGGCCGCACGATGCGCTTCGTCCTGGTTCGCGCCACCGCGGCCGGAGCGCTCGAAGCCACGGCGCAGTGGAGCGCCCGGCTGCTGCGGCCGGGCCAGCCCTTGCGCTGGACGGGCCTGGCGGCGCACACCTGCTTCGCGATCCCGCTGCTGGACCAGCCCGAGCCCGAGCCTGCGCCAGCGCCAGCGCGCGCGGAGGCGGGCGCGCGCGCCTGAAGCGCCCGCGGCGGCGCGCGGCGCCGTCCTACACGCGCACGCGCCAGGCGCCGATGGGCGCATGCGGGCCGCCTGCCTACATTGGGTCTATCGGTTCGTCGCGTCAGCTCGGCGCCTTCCGGACACCTTCTTCAACCCGACAGGAGCTCCATCATGATCATCCGCAACACGCTTACCGCTCTCATCACCGCGGTCGCCCTGCTGTCGGCCACCGGCTGCGCCGTTCAGCGCGGCCAGCAGACCGCCGGCGCCTACGTCGACGACAGCGCCATCACCGCCGCGGTGAAAGCCAGCTTCGCCGACAACACGAACGTCAGCGCCGCGGCGATCAGCGTGGAGACGCTCAACGGCACCGTGATGCTGTCGGGCTTCGCCAAGAGCGCCACCGAAAAGAGCACCGCCGAGAGCCTCACGTGGAAGGTCAAGGGCGTGAAGGCGGTCAAGAACGAGCTCGCCATCCGCCCCTGAGCTTTCGCCAGATTTCGAGGGCAAGTTTCACAACGCATCACCGAAGGAGATCCATATGAACTGGGACCGCATTCAAGGCAACTGGAAGCAAGTGGCGGGCAAGGCCAAGGTGCAATGGGGCAAGCTGACCAACGATGACTTCGACGTCATCGCCGGCCACCGCGAACAGCTCGCCGGCAAGATCCAGGAGCGCTATGGCGTGGCCAAGGACGAAGCCGAAAAGCAGGTCGCCGACTGGCAAAGCAAGGCCGACGACTCTTGGTTCAAGTAGGCCTGCATTCGCGCCGGATCCGGGCCTGAACGAAGAGCCCGGGATCGCCAGCGCCCCGGGTTCGTTCGCGAACCGCGGGGCGCTTTCCATGGTGGGGGCAGGCGATCAATGCGCCCGCGAGTCTCGAGGGGACCAAGGTGGCTCGGCGTGGGCGCGTTGGCTGGGCGTGGGCGCGTTGGCCCGGCGCGGGCGCGCTGGTCCGCGACCATCGGACGCCGCGCCGCGACTTCATCGGGCTACGCCGCCAAGGGTTCTCGCGCCACTGCGCTCGACGGCCGCGCCGCGCCGGCCTCGCGCTCGTGATCGAGCTCGCCGCCGAGCGCGTCGAGCAGATCCGGAAGCACGCCTCTCAGCTCGCCGGTGGCGAGCGCCACGTCGGCGTCAAAGCCCCCTGCGTCGCCCCCGGCGCGCGACCCCTCGATGACGACATCGAGTAGCTTGATCCGCTTCAGCGCCAGGGCCTCGGTGAGCACGAACGACACCCGGCTGCCCCAGGTCAGCGCCAGTTGCGTCGGCACCTTGCCCTGCCGTATGTGCGCCGAGACCTCGTCGATCTCGAGCGCGTGCCGCGCGTAGCGGACCGAGGGCTTCTCGCCGTCGGGCTGCCGGAGCTCGCAGTCGCGGTCGATGCTGAAGGCGCGCGGCGCCTGCTGCTCGAGCAGCCAGGCCGCCATCGCCGTGGCGGGCGATGTCGCGGTCTGCAACGGGGCGAGCTTGATGCCGCCCCCCAGGACCTCCATCAGGCGGGAGACGACGCCGTCGGTCCGCTTCGCACTCGCGCTGTCGACGACCAGCCACTTCGCGCCGACGTCGATCCAGATCCAGGTCAGCGCCCGCTTCGGGAACGCGCGCGGCATGAGCTCGTGCGCGACCTGCTCCTTGAGTTCGCGCAGGGGCTTGCCCTTGGGGCGCCGGCCGGTCTTCCGCTCGGCGGCGTCGAGCCGCTCCTCGACCAGGTTCTTGACCACAGCGGCAGGCACGGCCTTGGTCTCGGTGCAGAGCCTGAGAATCAGTTGCCCGGCAACGGCCTCGACGAGCGCACCGTGGCGCTCGCCGCGCGGCTCGACCCAGCCCGCCGATTCGCCCTGCGTCGCGCCGCATTCGACGAAGCGGCTCGCGTCCAGGCGGTCGGCCAGTTCGGCCAGGCTCGGCGGCTCCCACTGGACGATGCGGTAGATCAGTGCGTTCTTGAACATGTGGGATCTCGACGAAGGGTCGCGGATTGTAGGGGCCGCTCGTCGCGCATCGGCAGAGACCGGCGCGGTTCGAGGCATCATCGAGCCCATGGACATCGCCGATGAGATGCTGCAGACCCTGGCGCACGCGCTCGCCGGTGCGGCGCCACCGCGCGTGCGCGCGCTGCACCTGCCGCCGGCGCCGTGGGACGGCAGCAAGGACGGCGAGTTCGGCGCGCTCGAACTCGATGACGGCTCGCTCGGCCTGAGCTATGTGCTCCTCGACGCCTCGCTGGCGGCGCTGGCCTCGGGCGGGCGCGGCGGCGGAGTCGCGGGGGCCGACGCGCTCGGCGTGGCCCGTCTCTGGGCCACTGGGCGTGGCGCCGAGCGTACGCTCGGCTTCGCCGCGGTCAATGCGCTGACCAGGCACCTGTTCGATCGCGCCGGCTTCACGCCGCCCGACGCAACCGACTCGATCGGCGGCCTGGCCCCACAGGCCGGCGAGCACATCGGCATGGTCGGCTTCTTCCCGCCGCTGGCGAAGGCGGTCACGGCCTGCGGCGCGCGGCTGACCGTGCTCGAGCTCCGGCCCGAGCTTGCAGGCACGCACGACGGCTTTCACATCACGCTCGACCCGCGCGAGCTCGAAGCCTGCGACAAGGTGCTCTCGACGAGCACGGTGCTGCTCAATGACACGCTCGACGCGGTGCTGTCGCACTGCACCGCCGCGAGCGCCTTCGCGATGATCGGGCCCGGGGCGAGCTGCCTGCCCGACCCCTTGTTCCGGCGCGGTGTCACGCTGCTGGGCGGCGTCTGGATCGAGCAGGCCGACGCCTTCAAGCGCGCTCTCGTGGCGGGCCAACCCTGGGGCCGGCACGGGCGCAAGTTCGCGCTGTCGCGGACGCAGTATCCCGGCCTCGACGCGCTGCTCGAACCGACCCGGCCGGGCCGATGAAGGCCAGCCCCAGAAAGATGCACTTTGCCCTCGCCGGGCTGATGCTGCTGATGATCGCTTCCGGCCCGGCCCACGCCGACGACACGCCCTCGGGTCCCGTGCCGATGGCGACTTCAGCCCCAAGGGGACTCGCGATGTTGCAGGACCGCTTGCTCTACTTTCCGGCACGGGTGCCACAGGGCGAGATGGTCTCGCCGCGGCTCGCGGCCTGGCCCTCGGCGCATGACTTCCGGGGGCTGCTCGGCGCGCCGGCCGGACCGGCGCGCGGCACCGCGATCGTCTTTCACGGCAATGCGGGCCATGCCGGGCACCGCGCGTTCTACGCCGACGCGCTGACCCGGCTCGGGCTGAGGGTCATCCTCGCCGAGTATCCGGGCTACGGGCCGCGCGACGGCGCGCTCGGCGAGCACAGCCTGGTCGGCGACGCCGCGCAGAGCCTGGCCCTGGCACACCGCCTGTACGGCGCGCCGCTGCTGGTCGTCGGCGAATCGCTCGGCGCGGGCGTTGCGGCGGCGGCCGCCCATCGCCAGCGCGACCAGGTCGCCGCGCTCTTGCTGCTCACGCCCTGGGACCGGCTCGAAAGCGTCGCCTCGCACCACTACCCGTGGCTGCCGGTGACATGGCTGCTGCGCGACCGCTACGACAGCGTCGCCCATCTGGCCGCGTTCGGCCGCCCGGTGATGGTGGTCGTGGCCGCGCGCGACAGCATCGTGCCACCGCGCTTCGGCGTCGCGCTGTACGAAGCGCTGGGCGAACCCCGGCGGCTGACGATCATCGAAGGCGCCGGTCACAATGACTGGGTCGGGCACGTCGACGCGGCTTGGTGGCGAGACGCCATCGCCTTCCTGCTCGGCCTTGCGGACTGAAGGGGCGCGGACCCCGGCCCCTCGCCCCCGCGAACGGGGGATTCAAGCCCGCGGCACGGGCCGTTAGCATGCCTGCGACGGTGGTGCGGCGAGCCCAGCCATCTGCGCCAAGAAGACCGGCAGTGACTCGTGCCGGCACCGTCTCCACCGCCGCCATCGGCGCTCACGCCGGCCCGAACGACGAGCGTCCGTGCCGGGAATCCCGCTCACGCGAGGCTCAGGGACTGCCCTTCAGCCGCATGCGGTTGGGCAGCGGCGTCGAGCGGTGCAGCACGTCCTCGGCCAGCCAGACCGCCGCACGCCGCGCGCGCTCGGTCACCGTTGGCAGCGGCATCTGCTGGTAGTCGTCGTTGAAGACCTCGAACGAGTAGTCGCCGCGGTAGCCCACGCGATCGAGCTTGAGCACCAGTTCGGCCAGGCGCGCACTGTGCACGCCCTCGCCCGGAAAGACGCGGAAGGTCCGCGCCGTCGCGATGCGTTCCTCGACAGTGCGCACCTCGTTCCACATGTAGTCGGAGAGCTGCACGAGGAAGATGCGCTCCGCGTCGACCTCGTCCAGTCCGTCGAGCGGCGTCTCGGTCGCGAAGATGTGATACGAGTCGATGCCGAGGCCGAGGTTCGGACAGTCGGCACGCTGCACCACGTCCCAGGCCGTCGTGTACTCGTTGATCGCGCGGCCCCACGACAGGCCTTCATAGGCCACTTGGATGCGCAGCGGCAGCGCGAGCATCGCCAGCCGGCGCAGGTCGCGCGCGATGCGCTCGGGGTCTTCGCTGGCGTGCGTGGAGGTCGACGAGCAGGCGAGCAGCACACGGCAGCCGAGCGCGGCGCACATCTCGAGCATGCTCTTGGCGACGTCGACCTTGTAGGCCTGCAGGTGGCCCGACAGGCCCTCGAAGTCGCGCAGCACCTGAAAGCCCGTCACGCGCAGGCCGCTCGCGCGCACGGCGCGCACGGCGGCGTCCAGGCCGTCGGGGTGGCCCACCAGGTCGCGCGCCGACAGCATGATCTGCGAGAAGCCGGCCCCGCGCACCGCGCGCAGCTTGGCCTCCAGCGGGCCGGCCAGCGAGATCGTGTCCATCCCGAAGTCGTCGATGTTCATGCGACTGCTCCGCTTCAGGCGGCGCTTGCCGGGTCGAGGTGCCGGACCAGCTCGAACATCAGGCCACCGAGCCAGGTTTCGGTCAGTGCGCCGCGGGCATCGCTGCGCACGCCGGCGGTCTCGACGAACGCAACGCCGCGCTCGCGCAGCGCCGCCACGGCCGCCAGCACGTCAGCGGTGCCGAACGCCACGCGCTGCAGCCGCTCGTCGCCGTCGGCGTCGGCGGTCTCGGGATCGATCAACTGCAGGTAGAAGCTCTCGCAGGGGCTTTGCAGCACGCGCCCGCGCGGCAACACGCCGAAGCGCTGCGCGTCGGGCAGCAGCCGAAAGCCGAACAGCTCGGCGTAGAACTCGCACCAGTCGTCCAGCCGCCCGGCGCCGATGTACTGCACGACGCCAAACCAGTGCAGCCCGGCGACGGCGGGCGGATGGCGGTCCACGCCAGGGATCGGGATGAAATCGACGTCGTAGATCGAGAACTCACGGTGCCGATCGACGAAGTAGATCCGGCTCGTGCCGACGCCGTGAATCGCCGGAATGTGCAGTTCCATCGGCGCGACCTGCACCGGCACTTCCCAGGCGCCGAGCTCGACGACGCGGCGGTGCGCTGCCGCGGCGTCGCGCACCCGCAGTGCGATTGCCTGCAACACCGGCGACTCGCCGGGCGCGCTGGCCGACGGCGTGTCCAGCGCGTGGGCGTTGACGACGATGTTCATGCCGCCCTGCCGGTACAGCAGCACCTCGCGCGAGCGGTGGCGGGCGACGGGGCGGAACCCCATCAACTCGAGCACCTGGCCGAGCGCCTGCGGGCGCGCGCTCGCGATCTCGACGAACTCGATGCCCTGCAGCCCGAGCGGGTTGGACAGGTCGGCCAGGGCTTCGCGGTCGGGGGTGGTGGGCATGCGAGGTTCTCCGGGTGAGGTCGGGACTCAGGCCGCACCGCGCTCGGCGAGCAGTCGGCGGAAATGGGCGTCCATGCGCTGGGCATCGGGTTCGCGCCCGGTGAAGAGCCGGAACGCGCCCACCGCCTGCCCGACGGCCATGCCGCCGCCATCGACCGTCGCGCAGCCGCGTGCGCGGGCGGCCTTGAGCAGCGCCGTCTCGATCGGGAAGTACACGATCTCCGAGACCCACAGGCCCGGGTGCAGCAGTGCGGCGTCCAGCGGCATGCCGGGCAGCTTGTCCATGCCGGTCGGTGTGGCGTGGATCAGCCCGGTCGCGTCGCGCAGCGCCGTCGCGGCGTCGCCGCTGGCGCTGACCCGCCCCTTGCCGTACCGCGCGTTCAGGCTCTCGGCCAGCGCGTCGGAGCGGCCACCGTCGCTGTCGACGACGACGAGCGCCGCGGCCCCCAGCCGCAAAACCGCGTGCGCAATCGCCGACCCCGCGCCGCCCGCGCCGAGCAGCACCACGCGCCGCAGGTCGGCCTGCGGCAGCGCGCGCCGGAAGCCCCAGCTCCAGCCCGAGCCGTCGGTGTTGTGACCGACGAGCCGCCCGTCGCGAAGCACGATCGTGTTGACGGCGCCCATCGCGCTCGCCTCTTCAGACAGCTCGTCTAGCAGCGGGATCACTGCCTGCTTGCACGGATAGGTGATGTTCAGGCCGGCAAAACCCATGGTGCGCACGGCGTCGATCAGCGCCGGCAGCGCGCCGACGCCGGCGCCGCTGCGTTCGAGGTCGATCAACTGGTAGTGCAGGCGCAGGCCGTGGTGACGGGCCTCCTCCTCGTGGAGCAGCGGCGTCAGCGAGCGCTGGATACCCGCGCCGATCAGGCCGACCAGTGCCTTGGCGGCCAGCGGCGCCGGGCGGGCCGCACCTGGCGGCGCTTCGGCCAGGGATGCGTTCATGTCTGTGCGCTGCCTCGCCGTCACTTGCGGACCTTGGCGATCTCGGCGGCGACGGCCTTGACCGTGTCTTCGCCGACGGCCGCGCTGTGCTTGTCGATCACCGGCTTGACCTTGTCGCGGATGCGCGCCATCTCGGCCGGCGTGAACTCGCTCACCTGCATGCCGGCCTTCTTCAGGTCATCGAGCGCGCCGTCGGACTGGCTGCGCGAGACCTGGCGCTGGAACGCCGTCGCTTCGGCGGCGGCCTCGGTGAAGATCTTCTTCTCGGCCGGGCTGAGCTGGTCCCAGAGCTTCTTGCTGACGATCAGCGCCTGCGGGTTGTAGACGTGGCGCGTCAGCGCGAGGTACTTCTGCACTTCGTTGAACTTCGACGAGCGGATTGTCGTGACCGGGTTCTCCTGGCCGTCGATCGCCTTCTGCTCCAGCGCCGGATAGACCTCGGGGAACGGCATCGGCGTCGCGTTGGCGCCGAGGGCGTTGAACATGTCGATGTAGATCGGCGACTGGATCACGCGGATCTTCAGCCCGGCGATGTCCTCGAGCTTCGTGATCGGCCGCTTGCTGTTGGTGAGGTTGCGAAAGCCGAGCTCCCAGTAGCCGAGGCCGACGATGTTCTTGTCGTTCAGCTTCGCGAGCAGCCCCTGCCCGAACGGCCCGTCGGTGACGGCGTCGACCTCCTGCACGTTGTTGAACAGGAACGGGAAGTCGAACACCTCGAAGGCCTTGACCTGCGACGACAGGATGCCGGCGTTGAGCACCGTCATCTCGACCGTGCCGCCCTGCAGCGCCGAGACGGTCTGCACGTCGCCGCCGAGCGTGCCACCGGGGAAGAGCTTGACGGTGATCTTGTTGCCCGACTTCTGGGCCACCAGGTCGGCGAACTTCTGCGCGCCCTGGGCCTGCGGGTGGCCGGTCTGGTTCTGGAACGCGAACTTGATGCTGCGCTCCTTGATGTCCTGGGCCAGCGCGGCACCGACGGGCAGCAACGCGGCCAGGGCGATGACGACGGCGCGGCGGGTGAATCGATGCATGGGAAGTCTCCTCGAGGGTGGGATGGGTGGGGCGGGAACGGGGCGAAAGGCGCCGCGCGTCAGCCGGCGAACCAGCGCGCGGGGACGGTGACGAGCCAGGGGCAGAACACGAGCAGGAACATCACCGCGAACTGCGCAGTCATGAACGGCAGCACGCCCTTGGTGACGGCGTCCATCTTCATGCGGCCGACGCTGGCGACGACGTTGAGCACGGTGCCGACCGGCGGCGTGATGAGGCCGATCGCGTTGTTCATGATGAACAGCACGCCGAAGTACACCGGGTCGATGCCGGCCGCCTTGACCACCGGCATCAGCACCGGCGTCATGATCAGGATCGTGGGCGTCATGTCCATCGCGGTGCCGACGGCCATCACGAGCACCATGATCGCGATCAGCAGCAGCGTCGGGCTGCCCATGAAGGGTTCGAGCAGCGCGATCATCTTGGCCGGGATGTCGGCCACCGTGATCAGCCAGGCCGAGACCATCGCCGCAGCGACGAGGAACATGATCACGGCCGTCGTCCGCGCGGCGCTGACGAAAACGTCGTAGAGCTGATGCCACTTCATCTCGCGATAGACAAAGGTCGCGACGAAGAGCGCGTAGACCGCGGCCACGACTGCCGCCTCGGTGGGCGTAAAGACGCCCATCTTCAGGCCCACCAGCACGATCACCGGCAGGAACAGCGCCCAGGTCGAGGAGCGCAGCGCGGCCAGGCGCTCGGCGGCACTGGCCTTCTTCGGCGGCACGATGTTCTCGCGCTTGGCGACGACGTACCAGGTGCCCGCGATCGCCGCGCCCATCAGCAGGCCGGGCACGATGCCGGCCATGAACAGCTTGCTGATCGACACGTTGGCCGCGACGCCGAAGATCACGAAGCCGATCGACGGCGGGATGATCGGCGCGATGATGCCGGCCGAGGCGATCAGCCCGCCGGCGCGCGCCTTGTCGTGCCCGGCCTTGACCATCATCGGCAGCAGCAGCGCCGCGAGCGCCGCCGTGTCGGCCACCGCCGAGCCGGACAGCGCCGCCAGCAGGCAGGCGGCGAGGATGGCCACGAAGCCGAGCCCGCCGCGAACATGGCCGACCAGCGTCAGCGCCAGGTTCACGATGCGCCGCGACAGGCCGCCGACGTTCATGATCTCGCCGGCCAGCATGAAGAAGGGCACGGCCAGCAGCGGAAAGCTGTCGGCGCCGTTGACGACGTTCTGGGCCAGGATCTGGGCGTCGAACAGGTCGAGGTGGATCATCAGCGCCACGCCCGAGAGCAGCAGCGAAAACGCGATCGGGATGCCCAGCGCCATGGCGGCGAGCAGCGAGCCGAGGAAGATGAAGACGGTCATCGCGGGCTCCTGCTCAGCGCGGGGTGTGGGATGCGGACGGGGCGGCGTCGCCGCCATGCCGCTCTTGAACCTGGGCCAGGTCTTCGGACTCCTGCACCATCACCAGGTCGGCGTCGGCGAGTTGCCCGCTCAGCGTGCGCCAGAGTTCGCGCAGCAGCAGCGCCGCGGCGGAAACCCCGAAGAAGACACCCGAGGCATAGAAGATCGCCACCGAGGCGCCGGTGACGGGGGCCTCGACGTCCCAGTTGATGCGCGCCTGCGCCAGGCTGCCCGAGAACAGCAGCCAGGTGACGTAGAGCATCAGCAGCTGGCCGACGACGAGGCAGGCCCGCTTGCCCCAGCGCGGCAGGTGCGCGACGACCATGTCGGTGCCAAGGTGGCCGTGCTCCTTCAGCGCGACGATCGCGCCGAGGAAAGTGAGCCAGACGAACATCCAGCGGCTCACCTCTTCCGACACCGTGATGCCGGAATTAAACGCGTAGCGCAGCACGACGTTGCCGAACACCAGCACCACCATCAGCGCCAGCAGCAGCACCGTCAGCGCGTCCAGCAGCCGGCAGTAGCCATCGATCCATCGGGTCATGCTGTCTCCTTGGTCTTCGGGCCGCGGCCTCATCCCCATCCAGGGATGGACGGCAACTCCGTCCCCGCAGTATGTACGAACTGGTTAGTTTTCTAATCGGTAGAAACCCTGACTCCGCCGGACCAGGAGTGCCGCATTCCTGGTTCCGTCCATTACGGTTGGTGGCTGCGCGCCGAGCCGTGGCTCGCGCAGGCAGAGCGCTTCCGGCTGGCGCGGCCCGTCGTGGTTCGCGATCTCAGCGCCGCACGTAGCGCACGATCATCTCGATGATGCTGTCGCGCCGCGCAACGATGGCTGCCGGCGACTCGAGTTCGCGCTTGAAGACGAGCGCAAAGGTGTGGCGGTTGGACACGTTGAAGAAGCTCAACGCGCTGATCGACATATGCAGGTCCACCGGGTCGATACCGCTGCGAAAGACGCCCGCCTTGACGCCGCGCTCGTACACCGTGCGCACGGCGTCGATGGCCGGCACGTTGAGCTGCTGGATCGTCTTGCTCTGCGCCAGGAACTCGCCGCGGTGGATGTTCTCCGTCATCACGAGACGGATGAAGTCGGGGTTGGCGAGCTGGTAGTCGACCGTGAAGCCGACCAGCCGGCGAAGCGCGTCCTCGGGCGCCAAGTCTTCGAGCTGCAGCCCCGCCTCGATCTCGCGGATGCGCCGGTAGGCCTCTTCCAGCACTTTGACGTACAGGCCTTCCTTGCTCTCGAAGTAGTAATAGATCATGCGCTTGCTGGTGCGCATGGCCTCGGCGATGACGTCGATGCGCGCCCCGGCGAGGCCCTTCTCCGAGAACTCCCGCGTCGCCACGCGAATGATGTCGGCCATCGTTCGCTCGGGGTCGTTGGTCCGCGGCTTCGGCTTGGCCGTGGCGCCGCCGCGGCGCGAATGTACCGTCTGTTCCATTTTCAAGAGTGTAGGCGAAGTTCGCCCGCTCCCAAGCGCTCGCTATCGCTCGGCGATGTAGTGCTGGATCGCGATCGGCACCCCTTCGGCCTGGAACGCGCGCTCGCGCGCCTCGACTTCCCGGTCGGCCACCGTGGCGCGTTCGCGCTGGCGCAGGTAATCGGCCCACGAGGCGACGATGAAGCGCTCGAGGTAGCGAGTCGGGTCGCCCAGGTCGCGGTAGATGCGCCAGAAGGTCGCGCCGTCGCGCTGCCGCGGCACCCGCAGCAGCTCGGCGGTGTCGAGAAAGCGTGCCGCGTCGTCGGGGCGGATGCGGTAGGCGATCTCCACCGCCACCGGGCCGGCCGCGGGGTCGGGCTCTTCGGCGACGAACAGGTCGAGCCAGGGCGTGGCGTGCGTGACCTCGCTCTCGGCCCCGATGCGAAGCGGAAATGCGCGCGCGAGCGGCACGCTCGCGACCATGCATGCGGCGGCAACGCACAAGGTGACCGGCAGCCCGAACACGCCGGACACCGCGCCCCACAGTGCCGACCCGACCGCGAACGATCCGAGCGCACACAGGGTATGCATCGAGGTCGCGCGCGCCCGCACCCACACCGGCGCGCTGGTTTGCGTGGCCGCGTTGAGGGTCGACATCATCGCCATCCATGCCGCGCCGCCGGCCAGCAGCGCCGCATAGACCAGCGGGCGCGCAGAAGACAGCGCGGCAACGAGCGTGACCGCCGCGAAGACGACGCAGCAGGCGCTGGCCAGCCGGTCCATGCCCAGGCGCATGCGCAGCCACGCGATGAAGAAGCCCGCGACGACGGCGCCGGTGCCCAGGCAGCCCATCAGCAGGCCGTAGCCTGCGGCGCCGAGGCCGAGCTGCCTGGCCGCGATGAAGGGCAGCAGCGCCCACAGCGCCGAACCACTGGCGCTGAAGGCTACGGTCCGCACCAGCTGCGCGAGGATCGTCTTCGAGTGGCGCGCGTAGCGCAGCCCGCTGAGCATGCCGCCCCACAGCCGCTCGGGCGGCAGCTTGCCGGGCGGATGCGGCCGCGGCGGCCACTTGCGCGTCGCCTGCACCATCACCAGTGCGCTCGCGACCGCAACGCCGAAGACGACGCTGCTGCCCGCCAGCGCGAACACGACGCCGGCCAACGCCGGGCCGACGGCGCGCGCGCCGTTGAACGCCATCGCGATCATCGTGATCGCCTGCGGCAACTCGTCGCGGCCGATGGTGTCGCTGACCGCCGAGTTCCACGCCGGCGCCTGCAACGCAGTGCACGCGCCCATCACGAAGCTGAAGAGCAGCAGGATCGCCGGCCCCGCCAAGTGCGCGGCGGCCAGCCCGCTCAGCAGCGCGGCCGTGGCCGTGTACACCGCCAGCGAACCGAGGATCAGGCGCCGCCGGTCGGTGATGTCGGCGAGCACGCCTGCCGGCAACGAGAGCAGGAACATCGGCAGGAATGCCGCGGTCTGCACCAGCGCGGCCAGGAACGACGAACCGGTGAGCTCGACCATCAGCCACGACAACGCCATCGTGTGCATCGCATTGCCGAGGAAGTAGATCCCGCCCGCCAACCACAGGCCGCGAAACGCCGGGCGGCGCAACGGCGTCCACATCGAGGTCGGGTGGGTCATGGCCGCCCGATTGTCCACGCCGTGCCCGTGGCCGGAAGGCGTGGAACGGCGAGCCTGCACCTGCCGGCCGGTCGTGCGTCGCTATTGCCCGACGGAGATCGCCCCGCGCGGCGCGCCGCTGCCGGTCTGCATGCTCTGCGCTGCGGCTCGGGCATCGTCGATCTGCCGGTCGCGCTCTTGCTGGGTCAGGAGCGGGAGCGGATCCTTGACCGGAAACTTCGACCCGGTCCGGTACTCGCGCTGCAGCGCGGCGGGCTGCGCGTCGGGTGCAAGCTCGCCACTGGCACAGGCACCGACGGTCAGCGCGGCCAGCAGCATCGTGACGCTACAGAGACGTGAACGCATGAAGGGCATCTCCTGCGGACCTCCGGCACAGATCTTAGCGCCCTGAGGACGTGCGCGGGCGCGCCGCGATCGTTGCCGCAGGCGCACTTGAAGCCGCCTCGAGACCACTGAAGGGCGCCCGCACCATCGCGTGGCCTCGGCCGCGATCGGGACCATCGTGCACCGGGTGGTCGGCGCCTCGCGACGCCCTTCGCGCAGTCGATCGACGAGTCGCCGCGGGTGTCGGTAACGATGAGCGGCCTGGTGACGCCGATCCGCCCGCATTCGCTTGCGAGCAGCGTGCGGGCGCCGAACTCGATGTTGATCTGCGCGAAGTACTGGATGGGTACCACGGGAGGTCCCGTTGAGGGCTACCCGCGATAGCTCGGGTCGATGCGGTCGATCTGCCGGGTCAGCGCATCGAACACATCCTGCCCGGCGCCGAACCGGGGGTTGAACTGCAGCGAGTCGGCCGTGCACTTGCGCTGGATCGCCTCAGGGATCATCCGCGGCTGACCCATCGCCAGCGTCGCGAGCTGGACCTCGCAGGCGCGCTGCAACAGCCACATTACGGCAAAGGCACGCGGCACGCTGTCGGCCCAGGCCAGCAGGCCGTGGTTGCGCAGGATCACGGCGGGCCGGTCGCCGATGCTCTCGAGCAGCCGCGGGCCCTCTTCGGCGTGCACGGTGATGCCTTCGAAGTCGTGATACGCGAGCTTGCCGTGCAGCTGCGCCGAGTAGAAGTTGCTCATCGACAGGCCGTCTTCGAGGCAGGCCACGGCCATGCCGGCGGTGGTGTGCGTATGCATCACGCAATGCGCGCCGGGTATGCCGGCGTGCAGCGTGGCGTGCGGCGTGAAGCCAGCCGGGTTGAACGGCCATTCGGCGTCGCCGACGATGCGGCCCTGCAGGTCGATCTTCAGCAGGTTGGACGCCGTGACCTCGCGGTAGTGCAGGCCGAACGGGTTGATCAGGAAGTGCCTGGTGTCGGCCGGGCCGGGAACACGCAGCGAGATGTGGTTATAGATCAGCTCGGTCCAGCCGAGGTGATCGAAGATGCGGTAGGCCGCGGCAAGCTGTACCCGCGCCTGCCATTCGTCAGGCTTGAAGCGGGCCGGCGTCGGATAGGCCGGCGGGAGGTCCATGCTCATCGGAGACTTTCCTTCGCCCCTGCTGGGGTCACACAGTCCTTCAGTACCCACCGCCAGCCACGTCCGCGCCGGAAGGCACGGCCGGCCCGAATGCGGTGGCCAGATCTCGGCAAGCCTGCACCAGCAGCGAGACGTCGGCGCCCACGGCCACGAACAGGGCCCCGAGCGCGAGGTAGCTGCGCGCCAGCACCGGGTCGGTCGCTAGCACGCCGGGAGCCTTGCCCGCGGCGAGCACGGTGGCGATGCCGTCGCCGATGGCGCGCCGCACCTCGGGGTGCGCCGGCTCGCCGAGCAGGCCCATCGACGCCGACAGATCGGCCGGACCGAAGAAGACGCCGTCCACGCCCTCCACCGCCGCGATCTCGGCCAGGTTGGCCAGGCCCTTCACGGTCTCGACCTGCACCAGCAGGCACATCTGCGCGTCGGCGGCATGCACGTAGCCACCGATCTGGTTCCAGCGCGACGCCCGCGCCAGCGCGCTGCCCACGCCGCGAATGCCCTTCGGCGGGTAGCGTGTCGCCGCCACCATCAGCGCCGCCTGCTCGGCCGTCTCGACGACCGGGACCAGCAGCGTCTGCACGCCGACGTCGAGCAGCTGCTTGATCAGCACCGGATCGCCGCTCACCGGCCGCACGATCGGGTGCGAACGGGGCCGCCGCGGGGCCGCATCGCTCGCCGCGCTGGCGACGGCCTGCAGTTGCATGAGCACCGATCGCAGGTCGTTCGGCGCGTGCTCGCCGTCGATCAGCAGCCAGTCGAAGCCGGTGCCCGCCACCGCCTCGGCGGCGTAGGCGTCGGCCAGGGCGACCCACAGACCAATCTGCACGCGCTTGTCGCGCAGGGCCTGCTTGAAGGTGTTGGCGGGAAGCTGCATCGGTCGCCTTTCAGACAAAGCGCAAGGCCACGGAGCCGAGCGGGCCGTAGTCCACATGAAAGCCGTCACCCGGCAGCGCCGGCGTCGGGCGGGTGAAGGAGCCGGCGAGCACGATGGCGCCCGCCTCGAGTCGTTCGTCGTGGCGTGCGATCTTGTTGGCCAGCCAGGCGACACCGGTCGCCGGATGGTTGAGCACGGCGGCGGCCAGGCCCGTCTCCTCGATCACGCCGTTCTTGTAGAGCATCGCGCCGACCCAGCGCAGGTCCACGTCCAGCGGCCGCACCGGCCTGCCGCCGATGACGATGCCCGCGTTGGCCGCGAAGTCGGAGATCGTGTCGACCACCTTGCGCGGCGCCTTTGTGTCGCGGTCGAACTGCTCGATGCGCGCGTCGATGATCTCGACCGCCGGCGTGACGTAGTCGGTGGCCGACAGCACGTCGAACAGCGTCACGCCAGGGCCCTCGAGCGGCCGACCGAGCACAAACGCGAGCTCGACCTCGACCCGCGGTGCGATGAAGCGGTCGAACGCGATGTCGGCGCCCTGCGCGAAGAACATGTCGTCCATCAGCGGCGCGTAGTCGGGCTCGGTGATCTGCGAGGCCTGCTGCATCGCACGCGAAGTGAGGCCGATCTTGCGGCCCTTGATGGTTCGCCCGTCGGCGAGTTCGAGGCGAACCCATTCGCGCTGGATGGCATAGCCGTCGTCAACCGTCATCGCCGGGTGGGCCTGCGAGAAGTGACGCAGGGGTGTGCGGCGCTTGCGCGCGTCGTAGAGCTGGCGCGCCAGGGTCTCGATCGTGGAGATGGGCAACATCGTCAGGCCTTTGCGAAGAGGGGGTGCAGCGTGCTGTGTTTGGCGTCGAAGACCTCGTGTCCCTCGTCGATCTGCAGCGTGACGCCGACATAGCGGCGCTCGAGCAGCGGCGCGAGATGGGTCTTCGTCACCGCCAGCAGTGCCTCGCCAACGCGCTGGTGAACCGCAGCGCTGCGGCCCGTCCCCATGCGCAGGTGAAGGTAGACGAACGCATAGTCGCCGCTGCCACCCGCCGCGCGCCCGGCCGCGCCGCCATCGGCCACCGCGAAGTGCGGTGCCGGATAGGCCAGCACCCGCGTGCCGCCAGGCGGAAAGACGGCCCTGTCCTCTTCGTCGCGGGCGGCAAGCATGGCGTCCGCAAGGCCGCGGCAGAGCAAGCTCATGTCGGCGCCGCCTCGTTCTGGCGGTGCATCGAGGTTGCCGGTGTACAGGATTACGAGATGCGGCATCGCGCTGCGCTCCGATCGACCTGAGCCCCCGCCGTGCCTGCCCGACGGGACCGACCCCCTCGGCGAAGACTGCAACCGCGTCTTGGGGACATCGTCATGCTGGCAATCCCGTCGCATTTCGCCGGACCAAGGGCGAAGAGCACGAAGTGGGTCCAAGCGACAGCATTCGGCCTCGAGCAGGCCTTCGCGCCTCACTCCGAAGCTTGCATGCCGACATGGGCGCGCGCAAGCCGGTGGGCAAGGCCGTTGGCGCTTCGCTTCGACGCCCGGCCCTGTGGGCCGGGTCCCCTGCGGTGCTCGGGCCTGGCAGGTGGCTGCGAAACTCGCCCTCCCGAGGCCGCGCTGCGCGCGAGCCCGCTCGGCGCTCGGCCAGTCCTCGCCACCGGCGCGCCTGCGGCGCGCCGGAACCTGCCCGGCCCTGCGCTCCTCGGCGTCGAACAGGCGCGCCACCGGCCTCGCCCACCGCCTTGCCGGAGACAGCGGTGCATTCCGGCAGGCAAAGCCCTGCGCTGCCCCAAGGCCGGGGCGGGCGGGTGCGGCGGCGCCTGTGCGGCGCCGAGCACCGCAGCGCAGCGGGGGCTGAGCCCGGACACAAAGCCTGCCTGCGCAGGCTTTGTGCCTGGCGAAGGCCGGCCGCGTCTTGCGGCGGGCCGGGCCGTACCCGGCGGACCGGCGAGAACGCTCTATGCAGCGCCGCGTCCAGCGGCACTGCGGAGTGATCGCAGCCGCCCCGCGGAGCGAGGAGCGCAGGGGACCCGGAGCGCAGCGAGGGGCGCCGCAGTGAAGCCGCCGCGCCCGCCCGCCCCGGCCTTGCCGCGCCGATGCCGGCAGGCCGCGAAGCGGGCGTTGCCAAGGTCTGCACCGGGCCGAGCGCAGGCGGCCTGCAACATGGAGGGCAGAGATGCCGCATCTCAGCAAGACAAGGGTGTGACCGGGAAGATCGCATTGATCTGCCCCGTGCCCGAACTGCCGAAGTACGGCGTGACGATCTCGGCCGGGGCTTCGTAGCTGGCGCCGCCGAGGGCGCCGAGCAGCATCGCGGTGTCGTGCATGTAGCCCTCGCCCCAGCACTTCTCGGCATACATCGGCAGCATCGCGCCGAAGGTCTTCCAGTCGCCCTTCTGCCACAGCTCGACGACGCGCAGGTCGACCTGCTCCAGGAACGGGTCCCACAGCTTGTGCAGATAGTCGTCGGCGACGCCGTTCTGCGCGAAGCGGTGCGACAGCGAGCCGCTGGCGAAGACGGCCACCGTGCCTTCGTAGTCTTCCTCGATCGCGCGCCGCACCGAGCGGCCGAGCACCCCGCTGTCGGCGAGGTCGTGCACGGTGCACAAGGCCGAGATCGAGACCACCTTGTAGTGCCGATCGGCGTTCATGTAGCGCATCGGCACCAAGGTTCCGTACTCGAGCGTCAGCGTCGTCTTGTCGTGGGCGCGGGTGCGCACGCCTGCCTTCGTCGCGGCATCGGCCATCAGGTGGCCCAAGGCCGGGTTGCCGTCGTATTCGTAGGGCATGTTGCTGATGAAGTGCGGCAGCTCGTTGCTCGTGTACACGCCGCCGAAGTGGGGTGCGCAGTTGACGTGGTAGCCCGAGTTCACCAGCCAGTGCGTGTCGAAGACGACGATGGTATCGACGCCGAGCGCGCGGCAGCGGCGGTCGATCTCGAGGTGACCGTCGATCGCCGCCTGCCGGCAGCCCTTGTGCGGGCCGTCGAGCTCCGAGAGGTACATCGACGGCACGTGCGTGATCTTGGCGGCCAGAGCTAGCGTTCCCATCGCGAGTTCCTCGGAGTTCTTGGTCCCTCCCCTCGGGGGAGGGTCGGGAGGGGCGCCATGTCACCCCAAAGGGGAGCGGCGTTCACGCCGCTCCCCAGTGCGGAATGTGGTGGCTGCCGAGCGAGACGCAGACGTTCTTCGGTTCGAGGAAGACTTCGTAGCTCCACGTCCCGCCCTCGCGCCCGGTGCCCGAGGCCTTGCTGCCGCCGAACGGCTGCCGCAGGTCGCGCACGTTCTGGCTGTTGACGAAGCACATCCCGACCTCGATGGCGGCCGAGACGCGCATCGCGCGGCCGATGTTCTCGGTCCAGACGTAGCTCGACAGGCCGTAGGCGATGTCGTTGGCCTGCGCGACGGCATCGGCCTCGTCGTCGAAGGCGATCAGGCAGGCCACCGGGCCGAAGATCTCTTCCTGCGCGATGCGCATCGAGTTCTTCACGTCGGCAAAGACCGTCGGGCGGACGAAGTTGCCGCGGCGCATCGCCGCCGGCAGCTCGGGCGCGGCGAGCCCGCCGGCAAGCAGCGTCGCGCCCTCCTGCGTGCCCAGCTCGATGTAGCTGCGCACCTTGGCCAGGTGCGCCGGGCTGATCATCGGGCCGACGAGGGTGGCGTCGTCCAATGGGTCGCCGACCGTCACGCGACCCGCGCGCTCGGCAAAGCGCCGCGCGAACTCGGCATAGAGCCCGCGCTGCACCAGGATGCGCGAGCCGGCGGTGCAGCGTTCGCCGTTGTTCGAGAAGATCATGAAGATCGCCGCGTCGAGCGCGCGCTCGAGGTCGGCATCCTCGAAGACCACGAACGGGCTCTTGCCGCCGAGCTCCATGCTGAACTTCTTCAGCCCCGCGGCCTTGACGATGCGGTTGCCGGTGGCCGTCGAGCCGGTGAACGAGATCGCGCGCACGTCGGGGTGGGCGCACAGCGGCTCGCCGGCCTCACGGCCGTAGCCGTGCACGACGTTGAGCACACCGGGTGGAATGCCGGCCTCGAGCGCGAGTTCGCCCAGCCGTGCCGCCGTCAAGGGCGACAGCTCGCTCATCTTGAGCACCGCCGCGTTGCCGAAGGCCAGGCAGGGCGCGACCTTCCAGGTGGCGGTCATGAACGGCACATTCCACGGCGAGACGAGCGCGCACACGCCAACCGGATGGAACAGCGTGTAGTTCAGGTGCGTCGGCGTCGGGTAGGTGTGGCCGTCGACGCGGGTGCACATCTCGGCGAAGTAGTGGAAGTTGTCGGCCGCGCGCGGCACCAGTTGCTTGCGCGTCTGCGCGATCACCTGCCCGGTGTCGCGGGTCTCGGTATCGGCGAGCTCGGGCACCTGCCTGGCGATCAGGTCGCCGAGCCTGTGCATCAGCGCAGCGCGCTCGGTGGCAGGCCGCGCCGCCCACTTCGGAAACGCCGCCTTCGCCGCCGCCACGGCGGCATCGACCTCCACCGCCCCGCCAGCGGCCACCTCGGCGAGCACCTGTTGCGTCGACGGATCGACCGTCTCGAAATGGTCGCGGCCCTCGACCGCCTTGCCGTCGATCAGGTGGTGGATGCGCATCGGAGGCTCCATTGCTTTCAGCGGCCGAACATCTCGTCGCCGACGATTGTGTTGACGAGGCGGCCGATCCCGTCGATCTCGGTGACCACCTCGTCGCCGACGTTCACGTTGACGACGCCGTCGGGCGTGCCGGTCAGGATCACGTCGCCCGGCGCGAGTGTCATGAAGCCGCTCAGGTACTCGATCAACGCCGGCACGTCCGCGATCATGTCGCGCGTGCGGCCCTGCTGCGTGAGCCTGCCGTTGACGAAGCTGCGCAGCGACAGGTCGTGCGGGTCGGGCACGTCGGCCGCATCGACGAGCCAGGGGCCGAGCACGGTGCAAGCGTCGCGGTTCTTCACGCGAAGGTTGGGCCGGTAGTAGTTTTCCAGGTAGTCGCGGATCGCGTAGTCGTTGGCGACGGTGTAGCCGGCGACGAACGACATCGCGTCCTCGCGCCGGACGCGCCTGGCGCTGCGGCCGATCACCACCGCGAGCTCGCATTCGTAGTGCATGAAGCTCGCGTCGGCCGGCCGGCGCGTCTGCGCGCGGTGACCGATCAGTGCGCCGGGGCTCTTCAGGAACGCGAGGGGCTCGTCCAGCGCCGTGACCGTCAGTTCCCTGGCCAGCTCCTTCAGGTGGTCGGCGTAGTTCAGGCCGAGCGCAATGACCGTGCCGGCCTCGAACGGCGGCAGCCAGACCACCGCGTCTTCGGCGAGCACGCGCCCATCGGCCAGCTGCAGGCCGGCTGGGTGCTCGAGCGCGTCGTGGATCGCGCCGCCGAAGGCGACCCGTGCGCGCTTCATCGCCCGCCCTCGGCCACCAGCAGGTTCTCGAGCACGCCCACGCCGTCGATCGAGACCGTCACCCGCTGCCCCGCGCGGGCGCGCGGCGCACCAGCGCCGACGCCGACCGTCAGCACGTCGCCGGGGTGCAGCGACATGAACTCGGTCACGTCGGCGAGCAGGCGAGCCACAGGGCGGATCAGTCCGGCCGTGCTGCTGCGGTGGACCGTCTGGCCGTCGATCGCGACGCTGATCGCCAGTGCGTCGGGGTCGGGCACCAGCGAACGCGCGACGACGGCGGGCCCGATCGGGCAGAAGCCGTCGCGGCACTTGTGGCGCATCGCCGGCCGGTAGATCGACGCATGCGGCACGCTAATGTCGTTGACGACGGTGTAGCCGGCAACGAAGTCCAGCGCCTGCGCTGGCGCGACGCGCGTCGCCGTGCGGCCGATGACGATGCCGAGCGTCCCGCCGATCTCGAGCTCGGGCGCATCGGCCGACACGACCACCGCCACCCGATGGCCGACCACCGTGTTGCGCGGCTTGAGGTAGAGGATGGGCGCCTTCGGCGGCGTCTTGTACGGCGGCGCATGAACCGCCTCGCCGAGCGCAGCCAGCGCATTGCGGTGATTGAGCAGCGCACCCACCACCGTGCCCCGCGTCGGCGGCAGGAAGGCCGGGCCGGCGGGGTCGGCTGCGAGCGCCGCCCAGTACGCCAGCGGCGCCTCGGTGGCGAACGGATCCCCCTGCCGTTGGGCGAGCGCCTGCGTGAGCATCGAGCATGTCATGACAGCCCGATCGTAGTGGACTGGCGGGCACGGCTGCGGCCGCGCGGTCGATTCCTCTCGCCAGGGTCATTGCCCATTTCGCATTCGCGACGCCGAAGAATGCGTCCTCGCCGACCGACCGCCGCGGCGGCAGAAGAGTTGTGCCCATTCCCGCAGCGATGAAACTTGGCGACTTGAGCACCGGCGACCTGCTGCAGTTCCACAGCGCCGGCCAGGCATCGCGCCGGTCGAGGCAGCGCAGGCGCTGCGCGAACGTACTGCGCGCCCGAACCCGGCCGTACGCTGTTGCTGCGTGACGCGGGCCTACGAGAGCGTGCACCCGGTTCCGAGGCACGCACTCGCCAAGCCTTTGACCGCGGCGCAAAGGCCTCGGCGTACCATGAACGAAAGCGCCCCGCGGGGCGCCTTTGTCATCGTGAAGGCTGCGAAAAGTTCAACCTTGCAGGTCGCGCATCCGCTTGCAGGTGGATGCCCCTTCGCAGGCGTGCGCCCGCGCACAGGCGCGGTCGAACGTCCGGCTCAGGCCCGCACGGCGCGCAGCTTCAGCGCGAATTCCTGCAGCGCCGCGATGCCGCTCTGCTCGGCCTTGTTGCACCACGCCTGCAGGTCGGCGACGAGCTGGTCGACCGAGACGTTGGTGCGCGTCCACATCGAGCGCAGTTCCTCGCGCATGCTGACGAGCTTGGAGAGCTCGGGGGTCTGCTCGCAGACCTTGGCGACCTGCGCCTTCACGGCGAGCGGGATCTTGTCTTCGTCGCGATGCAGCCAGCGCCGGGCCAGGCGCATCTCGGCGAGCTTGCTGCCATTGGTGACGCCGGCCGACTTCAGCCGCTCGACCTCGAGCTGGCAGGCCGTGCGAAGCCCGGCGGCGTACTTGGCCATCACTTCGTAGCGGTTGGCGATCAGGGCCTCGAGCGTCTTCGAATCGGCCACCGGCTTGATCTTGCCGAGCTTCAACATCGGCGGCGTCTTGCGCACCTTGGCCAGGCCCAGCATCACGAGCCCGCGGATGTAGGCCCAGCCGATGTCGAACTCGTAAGGCTTGACCGACAGCTTGGCCGAGGTCGGATACGTGTGATGGTTGTTGTGCAGCTCTTCGCCGCCGATGACGATGCCCCACGGCGACACATTGGTGGACGAGTCGGGTGCCTCGAAGTTTCGATAACCCCACCAGTGGCCAAGGCCGTTGATGATGCCGGCCGCGGTGATCGGGATCCAGATCATCTGCACCGCCCACACGGTGACGCCGATGGCGCCGAAGAGCAGCACGTCGACGATCAGCATCAGCGCCACGCCCAGCACCGAGTGGCGGGTGTAGAGATTGCGCTCGATCCAGTCATCCGGCGTGCCCTGGCCGTACTTGGCCAGCGTTTCCTGGTTCTTGGCCTCGGCGCGGTAAAGCTCGCTGCCGGTCAGCAGCACGGTCTTCAGACCATGCGCGACCGGGCTGTGCGGGTCGTCCTTCGTCTCGCACTTGGCGTGATGCTTGCGGTGGATGCCCACCCACTCCTTGGTCACCATGCCCGAGGTAAGCCAGAGCCAGAAGCGGAAGAAGTGCGACGGGATCGGGTGCAATTCGAGCGCCCGGTGCGCCTGCGCGCGATGCAGGAAGATTGTCACCGAAGCGATCGTGATGTGCGTCAGCACAAGCGCGATCAGCACGATCTGCCACCAGGTGGTTGGCACCAATCCGTGGGCGGCCCAGTCCACCAGGCCGTCCCACAAGCTCATCATTTCGTTCATCAAATACCTTCAAACCCGTCAAGCTCGACGGAACCCGCTATTGTAGGCGACCGGCTTTCGCGCGACTGACCAGAACTACCGCGGCAGGGCCGAGCAATTCACCAGATGTCGGGCACTTCAGGCCGAAATCAACAAGGCGGTCGAGGGGCTACGAAATCCCGGCTCAATTTCGCTCCCAGACCGCGGCAAAGAAGCCGTCGGTGCCGTGCCGGTGCGGCCAAAGGCGCATGAAGTCGCCGCTCATGAGCGTCGCGGCCTCGGCCACCTGCGCGCGCTGCAGCACTTCTGCGGCCGGCAGCACGCGAAACGAATCGGCGTGCTCAGCGCTGAAGGCCTGCGCGACGTCTTCGTTCTCGGCGCGCAGCAGGCTGCAGGTGGCATAGACGAGCCGCCCGCCGGGCTTCAAGAGGCGCGCCGCGCTGGCAAGGATGGCGGCCTGCTTGACGATCATCTGCTGCACCGATTCGGGTGACTGGCGCCACTTCATGTCGGGATTGCGGCGCAGCGTGCCCAGGCCCGAGCAAGGTGCATCGACGAGCACGCGGTCGATCTTGCCGGCCAGGCGCTTGATGCGGTCGTCGCGCTCGTGCGCAATCTGCACCGGGTACACGTTGGACAGGCCGCTGCGCGCCAGGCGGGGCTTCAGCGCCGCGAGCCGGTGGCCCGACACGTCGAACGCGTACAGCCGCCCGGTGTTGCGCATCATCGCGCCGAGCGCGAGCGTCTTGCCGCCGGCACCGGCGCAGAAGTCGGCCACCATCTCGCCGCGCTTCGCGCCCGTCAGCAGAGCCAGCAACTGGCTGCCTTCGTCCTGCACCTCGATGTCGCCGCGCAGGAACGCGTCCACCTTGTGCAGCGCCGGCTTGGTGGCCAGGCGCAGGCCGACCGGCGAGTACGGCGTGGGCACCGCGTGGATGCCGGCCAGCGCCAGCGCCGCCTGCACGTCTTCGCGCTTGGCCTTGAAGGTGTTGACGCGCAGGTCCAGCCCGGCGGGCTGGTTGAGCGCCTCGACCAGCGGCCAGAACTCGTCACCGAGTTCGGCCTGCAGCCATTCGGCCAGCCAGTCCGGCAGGTTGTGGCGCAGCCGCTCGGGCAGGCTGGCCACATCGACCGACTGCACCTGCTCGAGCCACAGCACCTCCTCCGGCTTGAGTGCCGCGCGCAGGAAGGCCGCGTTGCCCTGCCAGCCCAGCAGCGCCAGGCGGCGCTCGATCTCGCCCTTGCCCGACTGCGCCAGATGCTGGAACAGCAGCCGCTTGCGCAGCACCGCGTAGGTCGTCTCGGCCAGCGTGTGCCGCTCGCGCGCGCCGATCAGGCGATGGTGGCGGAAGAAGTCCGACACCACGGAGTCCGCCGGCGCCTCGAAGCGCAATACGTGGTGCAGCAGGTCGGTCTCGAGCTCGAGCAGGGCGTTAGGATGCATGCACCGATTATCGGCGCCGCCTCCCTATGTACCTTCACCCTCGCGCGCCCCAGCCCGACACTGCGCAGCACCGGCGCAGCCGCTTCGAGCGCGTCGCGCGCGCCGCGATCGGCCGGGCATGAGACCGTTCGGCGCACTGCGGGTGCGGCCGCGGCTGCTCGTCGCGATCGGCGTCGGCCTGGCCGCTGGCGCTTTGCTGCCGGCGTCGCTGCGTGGCGTGACCCGCCTGCTGCTGGCCTGGAACCTGACGGTCTGGCTGTACCTGGCGCTGGTCGGCCTGCTGATGCGGCACCCGGATCATGGGCACCTGCGCCGCCAGGCCGCGGCGCATGCCGAAGGCGCGGGCGCCGTGCTTATGATCGCCGTCGCGGCGGCCGTCGCCAGCATGGTCGCGATCTTTGCCGAGTTGAGCAGCGTGAAGGCGAGCGGGGCGGGCCTGGCCTGGCCACAACTGATGCTCACGCTGGCGACGCTGGTCGGTTCGTGGCTGCTGCTGCCGTTCGAATTCGCCCTCACCTACGCCAGCCGCTACTACGCTGCCAGCCCAGCCGGCGGCGGGCTCGACTTTCCCGGCGTGGACGAAAGCGTGGGCGGCGTCTCGCTGCCGGACTACACCGACTTCGTGTACTTCTCGCTCACCATCGCGGCCACCGCGCAAACGTCGGACGTCGCCGTCACCACGCGCGCGATGCGCCGGCTGGTGGTGACCCACGGCGTCGTGTCGTTCGCCTTCAACACGATGGTGCTGGCGCTGGCGATCAACATCGCGGCCAGCCTGTTCTAGCGCCAGGCGTTTCCCGTTCGGGGCGGCGCCATGCTGGCGGCCGGTTGTTGCGCTTGAGTGCCTGCACCCCAGGTCGCCTTGCGTGGGATCGGGCCGGCGGGGCCCGCTGCTCCACTCATGGGCCCCAGCATTGGCCCGTGGCCAGCGCCTCCTCCTTTGCTTCGCTGCGCAACGCGCCCCGCCGGCCCGATCCTGGTCACGTCGGCGTGCATTCGATGCTTGCCCGACACCGCTGCGTCCAGGCGAGGGCATCGGGTGGGCCAGGTAGCGAAGCAAAGGAGGAGGGTCGGGCGCAGCCCCCGCAGGAGTCCGCCCTGACACAAACAGGCCCGAGGACTACCTGTGCCTGGCGCGCGCAAGGGGCTCTGTCCCCGTGCAGGAGCGGAGTTCCGCCCGATGTCCTCGTCCCGAGCAATCCGTCAAGGTCAGCCCGACAGCCTCGCTGCAGTCCACGACGATGGACGACGTAGTCGCTCGCGAAAGACCGAAAGGGTCGGTTGCCCTCCATGCTCATGCGCCACCACTACACCGATGGCGCATCGAGTAAGAGTCCGTTCAACGCCTGGCCGTCACTGCGCAGACCAGTCGAGCAGCTGCTTCTCGCCCGACGCGTGCCTCACGATGCCGCGATCGACTTGAAGTTGCCCCTCGACGAACCAGCGCACCGCCCGCGGATACAGCACGTGTTCGCGCGCCAACACGCGCGCCGAGAGCGTGCCTTCGCTGTCTGCGGGCAGCACCGGCACCACCGCCTGGGCGACGATCGGCCCGTGGTCGAGCTCGGGGGTCACGAAATGCACCGTCGCGCCGGCCACCTTGCAGCCCGCCTCGATCGCCCGCCGGTGCGTGTGCAGGCCGGTGAAGGCCGGCAGCAGCGACGGGTGGATGTTGAGCAGGCGCCGCGCGTAGCGCGCGACGAACACGGGCGTCAGGATGCGCATGAAGCCAGCCAGCAGCAGCAGGTCGGGCGCGTACCCATCGACCGCCTCGGCCAACGCGGCGTCGAAGGCCGCGCGGTCCGCGTAGGCGCGGTGATCGACCACCGCCGTCGCGATGCCGTGCGCGGCGGCACGGCCCAGCCCGGCCGCATCGGCACGATTGCTGATGACAGCAGCCACGCGCGCGTCCCAACGCTCGGCGGCGCAGGCCTGCACGATCGCTTCCATGTTGGAGCCGCGGCCCGAGATCAGGATCACGATGCGTTTCATCGGCGCGCAGTGTAGCCGCCTAGAATCGTCGCTCCGCCCTGCACTGCCCCGCTCCCAGGACCCTCATGAAGCCACGCGTTCTCTCCGGCATGCGCCCCACCGGCGCATTGCACCTCGGCCACTACCACGGCGCGCTGAAGAACTGGGTGCGCCTGCAGGCCGACTATGAGTGTTTCTACTTCGTCGCCGACTGGCACGCGCTGACCACGCACTACGAGAGCCGCGAGGTCATCGAGAAGAACGTCTACGACATGGTGATCGACTGGATTGCGGCCGGGCTCGACCCCGAGCAGTGCACGATCTTCATCCAGAGCCGCCTGCCCGAGCACGCCGAGTTGTTCACGCTGCTGGCGATGGGCACGCCGCTGGGCTGGCTCGAGCGCGTGCCGACCTACAAGGACCAGATCGAGAAGCTCAAGGACCGCGACCTCGCGACCTACGGCTTCCTCGGCTACCCGCTGCTGCAGGCGGCCGACATCCTGATCTACAAGGCGAGCTACGTGCCGGTGGGCGAAGACCAGGCCTCGCACGTCGAGCTGACGCGCGAGGTGGCGCGCCGCTTCAACCACCTCTACGGCCGCGGCGCCGATTTCGAGGCAGGCGCCGCCGCCGCGCTGGCCAAGCTGCCCAGGGACGACGCGCGCTACTTCGAGAAGCAGCGCAAGGCCTTCGGCGAGACCGGCACCGCCGAGGCGCTGGCCAAGGGCGAGGCCGTCGTGCGCAAGGCCATCGCCGGCATCGTCGGCTGGACCGAGGCCGACAGTGAACTCCTGCTCGGCCACCTTCACGGCGGGGGCAAGACGATCCTCGTCGAGCCGCAGGCGCTGCACACCGAAGTGACCAAGCTGCCGGGGCTCGACGGCGCGAAGATGAGCAAGAGCTACGGCAACGCCGTGCTGATGCGCGAAGAACCGGCCATGGTCGAGAAGAAGATCCGCGGCATGACGACCGACCCCGCCCGCGTGCGCCGCACCGACCCCGGCGATCCCGAGAAGTGCCCAGTCTGGCAGTTCCACCAGGTCTATAGCGACGCGCCGACCAAAGAGTGGGTCGTCAAGGGCTGCACCAGCGCCGGCATCGGCTGCCTCGACTGCAAGCAACCGGTGATCGACGCCATCGTTGCCGAGCAGCAGCCGTGGCGCGAACGCGCCGGCAAGTACCTTGCCAATCCGAAGCACGTGCACTGGATCGTCGAGATGGGCACCGAGCGCGCGCGCACCGTGGCCCGCCAGACGATGAAGGACGTGCGCGCGGCGATGGGTCTGAACTATTGAGCCTGCGTTGGACGCCTCAGCCGCGTTGGCCGAGCACGAGCGTCTGCTGCACGCGCTGCTTCGCGGCGACGCGCTGGACGCTCCGCCCGCAGACCGCCGGCTGATCCAGACCCACATCTCGAGCCTGGTGCTGGCGGGCGCCTTTGCCTACAAGCTGCGCAAGCCGCTGCGCCTGCCCTTCCTCGATTTCTCGACCGCCGCACTGCGCCGCGACGACTGCCTGCGCGAGCTGCACCTGAACCGGCGCACCGCCCCGCAGCTCTACCTCGACGTGCTGCCGATCCTCGGCACGCCCGACGCACCGCGCCTGGGCGCGCCGGAAGAACTGCATCCCGGCATCGAGGTCGAGCCGCGCCCCGGCGCGGCCTCTAGCGCAGCGCCGCTGGCCTTCGACTGGGTGCTGCGCATGCGTCGCTTCGACGAGGCGCAATTGCTGGGCAACATGGCGCACGCCGGCACGCTCACAGCCGCGCACATCGACGCGCTGGGCGAGCAGGTGGCGGCGTTCCACAACAGGCTCGCGCCCTCCCCGCCGGGCTATGGCGCACCCGAAACCGCGCAGCGCTGGCTGCTCGACGCACTGGACGCGCTCGCCGCCAGCCCGGCGGCGCAGCTGCAGGCGGCGCGCATCGCCACGCTGCACAAGTTCGCCGAGCACGCTTTCGAGCGCCTTGCGCCGCTGCTCGCGCACCGCCGCGTGCAGGGCTTCGTGCGCGAAGGTCATGGCGACCTGCACCTGGACAACATCGTGCTCGTCGACGGCGTGCCGCAGCCGTTCGACGGCATCGAGTTCAACGCCGAGCTGCGCCACATCGATGTCGTGAGCGACATCGCCTTTACCTTCATGGACCTGCTCCGCCACGGCCTGCCCCAGTTCGCGTGGCGCTTCGTCGGCGCCTACGCCGAGCGCACGGGCGACTACGAAGGCCTGGCGCTGCTGCGCTTCTTCGCCTTCTACCGCGCCCTGGTGCGGGCGCGGGTGGCGCTGATGCGCGCCGGGCAGTCCGGCGCAGGCAGCGGATCGCCCGAGTTCGCTGCGTCGATCGCCGCGTTCGAGACCGACCTGGCGCTGGCCGAGCAGCTGGCGGCGCCGCGCGGCGCGCCGCCCCGGCTCGCGCTCGTCTGCGGCCTCTCGGGCTCGGGCAAGAGCACCGTGGCGCAATGGCTGGCGCCCGCGCTCGGCGGCGTTCGGGTGCGCTCCGATGTCGAACGCAAGCGCCTCCATGGCATGGTACCCACGGCCCGGCCGGCGCCTGGCCAAAGCACCACGCTCTACGCGAAGGAAGCCACGCTGCGCACCTATGCCCGCCTCGGCGCGCTGGCGCGCACGCTGCTGCGCTCGCAAATCGACGTCGTCGTCGATGCCGTGGCGCTGCGCCGAAGCGAGCGCGAGACCCTGCGCGGCCTGGCGGCCGAAGAAGGCGCACCCTTCGTGCTCCTCGAATGCGTCGCGCCCGAAGCCGTGCTGCGCGAGCGCGTCGCGCGCCGCCTGCGGGACGATCGGGATGCGTCCGACGCCGACGGCGCCGTGCTCGAGCTGCAATTGCGCCGGCGCGAGCCGGTCGCACCGCAGGAGCAAGCCCTCGCGCTGGCCACCGACTGCGATCTCGCGACGCTGGCGCAGCGCTGCCAGGCGCTCGCCGATCGGCTCGCGGCGCCGCCGCTTACCATCGCTCAGCCTCCCACTCCCGACGCATGCCCATGACGCCCGCCACGATCGAACTCTGCCCCGCCGGCGAACCCCAGGCCACGCTGATCGTGCTGCACGGCCTGGGCGCCGATGGCACCGATTTCATCCCGATGTGCGACGCGCTCGACCTGACGGCCGTCGGCGCGGTGCGCTTCGTGATGCCGCGCGCGCCGGAGCGTCCGGTCACGCTCAACAATGGCTACCGCATGCGCGCCTGGTACGACATCCTCGGCACCGACCTGCAGCGGCGCGAAGACGTGGCCGGGCTGCGCGAATCGGTGCAGCAGATCCACGTGCTGATCGACCGCGAACGCGCTCGCGGCGTGCCTGCGCACCGCATCGTGCTGGCCGGCTTTTCGCAGGGCGGCGCGGTCACGCTGCTGGCCGGGCTGCGCTACCCGGAGCGCCTGGCCGGCCTGGCCGGCCTGTCGTGCTACCTGCCGCTGGCCGACACCACCGCGGCCGAGCGCAGCACCGCCAACCGCGGCGCGGCGATCTTCCTCGCCCACGGCCGCGACGACACGATGGTGCCGATGACGCGCGGTGCCGCGTCGCGCGACGCGCTGGCAGCGCTGGGCGATCGCGTCGAATGGCATGAGTACCCGATGGAACATTCGGTGTGCATGGAAGAAGTGACCGAGCTCAACCGCTGGTTGCTGCGCATCTGGCAATAGGAAAGGATGACCGTGATGAGACCCGCTTCGACGCCACGCGTGCTGCTGGCATGGCTGCTAGCGACCGCGATGCTCGCGCTCGCCGGCTGCGAGACCTTCACCCGCCCCGACGCGCTGCGCGTCAACGTGGTCGGCGTCGAGCCGCTGGCCGGCGAAGGCCTGGAGCTGCGCTTCATCGTCAAGCTGCGGGTGCAGAACCCCAACGACACGCCGGTCGATTTCGACGGCGTGGCGGTTGACCTGGACCTCAACGGCAAGAATCTCGCCAGCGGCGTGAGCGACCAGAAGGGCACCGTGCCCCGCTTCGGCGAGACGCTGCTGAGCGTTCCGGTCAGCGTGTCGGCCTTCGCGGTGGTGCGCCAGGCGATCGGCCTGACCGACGTCCAGGCGCGCGGCGAGCTGCCCTACGCCGTGAGCGGCAAGCTCGCTGGGGGCATGTTCGGGAGCGTCCGGTTCTCGCACAGCGGCACGCTCAGGCTGCCGCAGTAGCAGCGGCGGCCCACCGGGCAGCGTGCGCTCGAGCCCGGCGCGCCCCCCGGCTACGCGAACAACTCGCGATCGCGGATCCGCCGCGCGACCGTGTAGTCCTTGTCCCACCACGGCTTCTCGCCCGGCTTGCGCGGGGGGCGGGCGAGCGCGAGGCTCTTGCGGGCGGTCTTGGCCTCCTGCTGCGTCACCCTGAAGTGGTAGTGGTCGAAGATGCGCAATGCTTCGACCATGTAGGCCACGGCGATCCGCCGGTTGCGGATCAGCAGCAGGTGCTCGCCGTTCTTGAGGTCTGCCGCCGAGGAAAAGTTGTACGAGCCCAGGTACACCCGCGCGCTCGGCTTGTCGAAATCGACGACGACGAACTTGTGATGCATCCGGGTGCCGCCGCCCCCCGTCGGCTCGGCGGAGAACGGCTTCGGGACGTTCTTCGTCAACGCCGACGGATAGACGGGCGCGACATTGCCGTCTGGCTTTTGCAGGTCGAGGCCGCCGACCTTGCGGTCGGAGATGCCATAGACGAAGACTCCGTCCTGCTGCGACACCTTTTCGATCGCGTCCAGCACAGGCCCAGGCGTCTGGTACAGGAAAGCGAGCGAGAAGAACAGTGAAGACGATGTCTGGTCCGCGATGTCGCTCGCCACGGACGCCAGCAGCGCGTTCGACGCCGCGTGCGGCGAGAACGCCACGCTGGCGTCGATGCTGCTGAGCTTGAGGTCGCTCCATTGCGCCGACTCGGTGCCGCCAAAGGCCTTCGGCGGATTCGACCAGTAGTTCTCGAACGCCGTGCGAAAGGGCTTGACGGCGCTCGCCCCGCGCAGCACCAGCACGTTGTTGGCCTGGACGAAGAACCCGCGCCAGCTGAAGTTGGTCGAGCCGCAGACGACGGCCTGCAGCGTCGTGCCGTCGACGACGATCGTCTTGTTGTGCTGCAGGCCCAGCATGTGCTGGCGCTTCACGTTGTCGGCGCCGGCCGAGGCCATCAGGCGCCGCGCAGCCGCCACCTCGCCCGACCCCGCCTCGCCGTGGTCCTGGCTGTCGTCGATGATGATCTTCAGGCGCGCCCCGAGCTTCTCGAGGCGCTGCACGACGCCGGGCTCGCTAAGGTCATAGGCCACCACCCGCACCTGGGCCTTCTTGTTGGCGATCGCCTGGTCGAGCACCTCGAGCACGGCGCTGCGCGCCTCGAAGCCCATCCATGCCAGCGCCTCGTCGGCCTTCGGATGGGTCGGCACGAAGTCGAGCCCCTCGGCCGCCGTGGCCGGCAGCAGCTTCGAGATCGGCCCCGCCGATGCGTAGCGATCGACGAACGCCTGCGACGACACGAAGCCGCGCGTGAAGGCCACGTTGACGCGCCCCGGATACGTCTCGCGCCGCAGCTCGATGGCGGCCTCCTGCGCTTCGCCGTAGCTCAGCTCGTCGGCGCTGTTCATGAAGACCGGCGTGACCCGATAGACGAACTTGCCGGGAAGCTCGGCGTTGCGCGGAAAGTGGACCCAGCGGAACTTCTGGATCGGCGAGAGCCGCGTCGACAGGCTGTTGGCGTCCACGCCCCCATCCGCGGCGGCGAACGAGAGGCGGTTCTTCAGGCTGAAGAAGCGGTCGCCTGCAGGCTCCTTGTACTCGATCGCGAAGCCGACGAAATCTGGCGGCGGCGTGCCCTGCTTCCAGTTCATCGCGACCAGCAACATGCCGTCGCCGCGGTGCAGCTTCAGCGTGAACGGCGCCGCGACGTTGCGGCCCTCGACCTGATAGTCACGCGTCATGGTGGCCTCCCGGGAGTTGACGGAAACAATGCTTGCTGGCCGCGCACCCATGCCGCGGTGGGACGGCGGCCGCCAGGGTTCGGCTCTGAACGGCGCCCGCAGACGGCACGCTCCGGCGTCGCATGAGCGGGCCTCGAAGTCCCAGCCGCCATCACGGTGCGCGCCCCGCGGGTGACAGCGCCGCCTTCATGGCGGCACTCATGTCTTGCGGCAGCGACGAGACTCCCTTGACGACCATCGCGCCGCCGTTCTGCCAGTGCGCCCGATAGCGTGCGAGAAGCAGGCCGCTGCGGGCATCGACGACGGTGATGCCGAGCACGACCTCGGTACCCCCCTCGACCAGCGACGCGGAACTGAGCAGTTTCACGACGGGTCCGAGTTCCCGCACGATGACCACGAGCACACGGTCGGGGCGTGGCTGGGAAGCAGCGGCGAGCGCAAGCAGTTCGGAATCGCTAGGCTCGACCGCGCTGCTTCCGCCGGGCAGGCGCCGCAGTTCGTGCGTTGCGAAGCAAGCCGAGGTGGCCAGGAAGTCTTCCAGACCTTGGCGCGCCGCCGCTTCCCGCTGCGGGACATCCTTCTGGTCCGGGCGCCAGCCGGGGCCCCACAGCACGAGGGCCGAGAGCGCTTCGCCAGGCGCCTGGCAGAGCGACGTCGCGGGGGTGTTTCCGGACAGCTCGACCTGGGTCGAAGCGCATCCGGCCAGGGCGATGCACAGGCCGAGGCGGGCCAGCACGGCTGCACGGGCGAGGCCGAAGCGCCCAGCACAAGCCCTGCCCGACCTGCGCGGCCGCGACCCGCCCGCTGGTGGCAAGGAAGGCCTGCCGCTCGTCATGGCGCAGGCGCCTCCAGCGTCGCGCCGCTGGCTGCCAGCAACTCGCGCAGCACCGAACGGTGGCAGTGCGACTCGTTCTCGCAGTAGCAGCCGACAGAAAAGTTGGTCTGCCTGGAGAGCGCCGCGAGCAGCGAGATGGCGTGACGGCTGTCAGGGCTTGCCATCTCCGACCGGTACGCGGCGACAAAGGCCGCCCATTGCGCGGGTGTCGTTGCCGCCTGGCCAAGCTTCATCGTCTCGGCGCTGGGCGCAAGGTTGGGAAACCAGACGTCGTACCAGTGCCCGGCGGCGAACCGAGACTTCGGCACGCCGCGCGGAGGCCGTCGCACCGTGCCGATGCGAACGCCTTCGTCCGCTGCCCGTGGGCTGCCCAGCCTGACGACGCGGATGACCATGGCCGCCTACTTCGAGATGCCCAACTTGTAGACCTTCTCGGTACCGGTCTTTTCGGAGCGGGTCGCGTAGTACTCGTCGCCTGCCTTCAGGATGTAGCGGCACCATTCCTCGGTGGGATTCTTCTTCCACTCGATCAGCACGCAGTAGCGGCCGTCGTCCGAGACATGCCACTTGCCTGGCGCGGTGGACTGCATGCCCTGCGTGTCCCGGTTGTCGGACGAAATGATGAAGGTCCCGTCCGAGTCATTCTTCCAGAAGTTCGTGTTGCCTTTCGCGGTGACGCGACTCATCTTTGCACTTGGCAGCAACTGGCTGAGTTCCTCCTTCGTCAGGGTGACACGGCCGCGCGCATCGAGGTCGCGAAGCACCGCAACGTCTTGCGCGCAAGCGAGCGTGCCCACCAGTGCGAACGCGGACACCAGGCAGCGATTCGGGCTTGGCATGGGAACTCCTTGTAGTGGAAGAGGTGGCAGACACGCTTCACATGATCAGACCGCGGGCGCGGCACGCGCAAGGCCCCGAATGCACTAAGGGCCATGGCGATTGATGGCCAGGCCGAACCGCCCCGGTTCTCGAGGAGGCCCGTTGGCTCGAGTCAAGCCGAAATGGCCTGCTCGACAACTCGACAATAGTAGTGTGCCTTGCCTTCGCGCACACGAGCATGCGCCGCAACGGCCCTTTGTTCCTTGTCACACGGGGCAGGAACTGCCCGGGCCTTCACACGTGAGCAAGGCCACGATCCACGCCCCCCTGCTCGACCGCGGCAGGCGCGGCTCGCCAGCCCAGCATTGACCTCGCTTCGCGGCTACGCAGCGGCGGCGCTGAACGGCACCCGGTACAGCCAGACCCGCCGCCCGTCGGCGCAGGCGTGCACCGCCGCCGGGCGCAGGCCCGGTGCGGGGAACTCCAGGCTCGCCAGCCAGGCACCGGGCCGCAGTTCGCGGGTTGCCTTGGCCGCCGCGCGGGCCATGCTTTCGGGGCGCTGGAAGAGGTACACCAAGTCACAGCCCGACCAGTCGGCCGACCAGATGTCGCGCCGCCGCACCTGCGCAAAGCGGCAGCGCCAGGTGCAGGCCAAGACCAGCGGCAAGCTCCACTCCAGGCCCTCGAGCCGCGCCTGCGGGTACTCGCGGTGCAGCTCGCGCAGGCCGTCACCGAGGCCGCAGCCGGCATCGATCACCCGCGCCGCAGGGGGCAAAGCCACCCGGCGCGACAGGCCCGCCAGCGCGCCGGCCGGGGTCGGAAAGAGCGGCGCGTCGCGCCAGCTGCGCAGCGGATAGACGAGCGCCAGCGCGCCCAGCGGCAGCAGCCAGGCCCAGGCCGGCAACGCGCCGGCCAGGCCCGACGCAGCGAACGAGAGCGGGAAGCCGGCCCCGATGAGCCCGCGCCGCCATCGCGTGGCGCCGAGCATCGCCAGCGCCAGGCCGGTCGCGGTCGGCAATGCGAGGACCAGCCAGGGTGCCGCGCCGGCCGCGGCGAGCGCGGCGAACAGCGCCCAGGCGCCGGCCCAGGCCAGCAGCGCGGGCAGCGGCCAGGTCAGGCCGGTGCCGATGCGGCGTCGCATGGCTGCCCCAGCCGAGCCGAGGGCCGGCGCGCCGCGTGCGGCCGCGCCTGCCCGCGCCTCAGAACTGGAACGCAAGCCTCAGCCCGCCCCAGTGCCGGCCGTTGACGCTGATTGGCGCCGCGGCTTCTTTCATCAGCACGAACTGGCCGTTGCCCATGTCGCGGCGGTAGGTCTGGAGCAGGAAGTGCCGCGTGTTGCGCGCCGAGGCCAGGCCCGTGCGGTCGTTGAAGATGCGGCGGTAGCGGCTGTTGGCGGTGTTCCATGCCAGCTCGCCGGGGCGCTGCGGGTGACAGTACTTGCGGTTGTGCGTCGGCACGTAGCCGTTGCGGTCGACGGCGATGCAGAACACCACGCGGTCCGACAGGCCGAGCACGCGCTCCTGCACCTGCGGGAACAGGCGGTCGGCCAGCTCGGTGAAGCGGGTGGTCGCCTGCGCCGGCGCGGTGCGCGGGATCGGGCGGTAGTTCTCGTCGAACAGGTCGGCGAGGGTGATCGTGCCGGTGCGCAGCGAGTCCTCGAGCAGCTTGGCCACCTGCCCTGCGGCGTCGATGGCAGCATCAATGTAGGGCGTGTCCTCGGTCTTGATGCCGCAATCGGACACCAGCTCGATCAGTTGCTCCGAGACCTTCAGGAAGGCCTCGCTGCGGCCCATCGCGGCGTCGATGGCGCGCGTGGTCTGGTGCATCTCGCCCTCGAGCGTGCCCATGCGCGCGTTCAGGCCGTCGCAGATGCGGCGGCTTTGCTCGGCGGCGTCGGTGATGCGTGCCACGCCGCCTTCGACGTCGGCCAGCGCGCGGTGGAAGGCGCCCTGCTCGGCTTCGCCGGGGCGGGCGCGGATCTCGCGCGCCAGCGCGGCGATGCGCTTGTCGAGGTCGCCCACGGTGCTCATGATCTGCTTCGACGAGGCCTCGACCTGCCCGGCCAGGTCTTTCACCGCGTCGGCCACGACGCCAAAGCCGCGCCCGGCGTCGCCGGCCCGCTTGGCCTCGACCGAGGCGTTGAACGCCACCAGCCGCGTCTGCAGCGCGATCTGCGTGATCCCTCCGGCCGCCGCGGCCACGTGGCGCAGCGTGTCGACGATGCCGGCCACCTCGCCGGCCACGCCTTCGACGGCCAGGCGGGCCCGCGAGACGGCCTCGAGGCTGCTGCCGGTCTGGCCGCCGATGGCCTGCTGCGAACGCGTGATCTCTTGTAATTGCGCGGCCAGCGCGGCCATGCCCTCGGCCTGGGCGGCCGAGACCTTCTGCGTGTCGTCGAGCACGCCGCGCACCTCGGCAGCGTCACGCCCCATCAGCGAGGCCTGCTGACCGATCGACTGCACGGCGGCATGAAGGTCGGGCTGCGGTTCGGGTGGCGCATCGGCGGCGGCGGCGCGGGCTCGCTTGAAGACGGCAAACATGGCGTTGACTCGGGGCAGGTTGAATGCTCGGTGTGCTGGGAGCTCACCACTCTCTGAGCTTGACTCGCAGCCTGGCGATCGACTGGCTGTGCAGCTGGCACACGCGGCTCTCGGTGACCTTGAGCACGGCGGCGATTTCCTTCAGGTTCATGTCGTGCTCGTAGTACATGCTCATCACGTACTGCTCGCGCTCGGGCAGCGTCTTGATGCCGTCCACCAGCGCCTGGCGCATCCGCTGGTCGCGCAGCTGGGCCAGCGGGTCGGCCTCTTCGTCGGCCACATGGCGGTCGAGGAAGTCGGCGTCGCCCTCGTCGCCCGACATGTCTTCCAGGTACACGAGCTGGGTCCCGCGAACCTTGCCCAGCAGCTCCTGGTACTCGGGGAGCGTGAGGCCCATCTCCTTGGCGATCTCGCTCTCGGCCGGGGCGCGGCCGAGGCGCTGCTGCAGGCGATGCAGCGCGGCCTCGATCGCGCGCTGGTGCTTGCGCGTGCCGCGCGAGAGGTAGTCGTTGCCGCGCAGTTCGTCGAGCATCGCGCCGCGGATGCGTTGCGTGGCGAAGGTCTCGAACTGCACGCCCTGCCCGGCATCGAAGCGCGAGAGCGCATCGGTCAGGCCGATCATGCCGACCTGGATCAGGTCGTCGATCTCGACGTTGGCCGGCAGCTTGGCAATCATCTGGTGCGCAAGGCGGCGCACCAGCGGGCTGTACTGCTTGAGCATCGAGTTGACGTCGAGTTGGCCTTTGGCGGTGTACATGGATCAGGGCTCCGGGAAGTCAATTCAAGGCCTGGGCGCAGGCGCTTGTCCGCCGCGCCGCAGGCGCAGCGAACGCGGGGTCGAGTGGGGGGCGCGACGGGTTTGCGGCGGCACTGGCCGCGGGCGCGGGCGTCAGCATCGTGCGTGCCAGCCGCCGCAGGCCGGACGGCGGCGCCTCGGCGGCGTGGCAGGCCGGGTCGACGAGCGCCCAGTCGTGCAGCAGCGCGCCGAGAAAGGTGTCGGCGCAGATCGCCAGCTGCTCGGCGATGCGCGGCGCGCGCGGCGACGCAGGCGCGCTGCCGAGCAGCAGATGGTAGACCATCAAGTGCGCTCGCAGCGTGAGCAACTTCATCGCGGCGTAAGCGTGGGTAACGCTGGCCGGGTGGTCGGTCGCCAGCAGCATCGGGCGCACCTGCGCGGCCAGCGTCTGGCGGGCGAACAGGCGCGACAGCTCGCTCGCGCCGGCATGCACGAGCACGACATCGCTGTCCGGCGCGGCATCGACCACTGCCTGCAGGAAGGGCGCCGTCGAGCCATGGGTGTCCACATAGCGCAGCGGCAGCGTGCGCGCGGCGAGGTAGGACACCTCGGTCGACAGCGGCTCGATGCACTCGGCCAGGCCCATCACCGCCAGTTCGTCGGGCGCCGGCGCGCGCTCGGAGGCATCGACCACCAGCGTGCGCGCGCCCTGCTCGGCCAGCGCCGTGCACAGCCGCTCGAGCAGGACGCCGCCGAACGCGATGTGCGGATTGGCCACCACCGGCACCAGCCGCACCGCCGTCTGCGCGAACAGACGGCGCAGGCCGTGCGCCTGGTCGCGCGGCGGGCTTGGGTTCAGCGGGTCGTGCATGGGCGGTGCGTCGGGCGAGCGTGGGATGGCTCAGGCCGAGAGCAGGCTGGCCGGAGACGCGCCGGCAGCCGGGTGGGGCATTGCGGCGAACACCAGGCTGACCTCGCTCGCGTCGAGCCGGTAGGCAGTGCCGGTCAGTGCGCGCAGCGCGCGGTGCACCAGCGCGTGCGACGACAGGCGGTGCCAGTCCTCCGGCACGCGCTGGCCGTTGGCCACGCCGACGACCTTCAACTTGTGGCGGATCAGCGCGTCGAGCGCCGGCCCGAGCTTGACGGCCTCGTCCAGCTTGGAGAGCACCACGCCCTCGCAGGTGGTGGCGCGGTAGGCGAGCATCACGTCCTCGATCGTCTCGCCGTGCGCCGCGGCGTTGACGACGAGCAGACGCTTGATGCTGCGGTGGCTCAGCATGTCGAGCAGCTCGCGGGTGCGGGCGTCGCGCTGGGCCATGCCGGCGGTGTCGATCAACACCATCTTCTTGGCCGAGAGCAGGTCGAGCAGGTCTTCGAGCGAGCTGCGGTCGTGCGCGGTGTGCACTGGCACGCCGAGGATGCGGCCGTAGGCGCGCAGCTGCTCGTGGGCCGCCACGCGGTAGGCGTCAAGCGTGATCAGGCCGAGCTGCGACGCACCGTGGCGCGTCGCGAAGGCGGCCGCGATCTTGGCCGTCGAGGTCGTCTTGCCGACGCCGGTGGAGCCGATCAGCGCGAACACGCCGCCCTGGTCTTCGAGTGCGCTCTCGGCCTCGCCGGTCAGCAGGTTGCGTTCGAGCACGCCGGCCGCCCAGGCCGCTTCGTCGCCGGCGTCTGCAGGCAAGCCCTCGCCGAGCTTGCGGATCAGCGCCGGCGAGAAGCCGCAGTCGAGCAGGCGCTGCGTGAGCCGGGCATGGGCTGGCTGGCGCTGCAGCTTTTCCATGAAGGCGAGCGCGCCGAAGCGGTCTTCGATCAGGCCCTTCATCGAGCGCAGTTCGCTCAGCACGTCCTGCTGTTCGCGCCGCGACGCGGCCGCCGCGCCATCGCTCAGTTCGGGGGTGTCGTTCCAGTGCGCCTCGGTGGCGGCTTGCGCAAGGCCGGCACCGCGTGGCGCGATCTGTTCGCGCAGCACCGGCGGCTCGCGCAGCGCGGCCGCGGGCCCCGCCGCGGGTGCGGCCGGCGCCGGCCGGCGCGACGCCGCGGTGCCGGGCGCAGCCGGCGGCGCCTCGGCGGCGTCGGCGCTGGCCTCGAGCGCCGCCTGGCGGCGCCTGAGCATGCGTTCGCGCACGTAGTCCTGGAACGACAGCGTGCTCATCGTCAGCTGCGCGACGTCCTCATCGACGCCGGCGGGCGCTTCGAGCACGGGCTCGAGGCGCGGCTTGGCCGTGGCAGACGGCAACGCGGGCGCAGCCGGCGCCGCCATGCGTTCGATGTGCTGCATGCTGTCGGGCGCCATCGCGAGCACCTCGACGCCTTCGGGGCAAGGCTTGGTGGACAGCACGACGGCATCGACGCCGAGCGCCTGGCGGACCAGCGTCAGCGCGTCGCGCGAGGTGCGCGCGGCAAAGCGGCGGATGTTCATGTCGTCACTCCGGGCAATGGGTTCACGCGGTGGCCTCCGGACAGCCGGAGCACGCCGAAGCGGGGCGCGGGTCGGCAGCCATCGCACGAGCCCCGGCTTCGATCCCCGCTGCGCGGGGGGCGCGGGCCCGCAGGCCCGCGCCGGCCACCAGCCGTGAACGTTGCGCAAGCAATGTTCGACGGCCTCTTTGCGCCCCCTCTGCGCGACGGGCTCATGCCGTGGCTCCGATCACCGACCCGATGCGGATCGAATGGGTCTCGGGGATCTCGCTGTGGCTCAGCACGCGCAGGCGCGGGGCGGCGCGCTTGAGCAATCGCGCCATCGGCACGCGGATCAGGTCGGGCACCAGCAGGCAGGCCGGCAGGCCCAGGTCTTCCTGGCGCTTGGCCGAGGCGGCGGCGCTGCGCGTCAGCGTATCGGCCACGCCCGGATCGAGCGCGGCGCCGTGCGGCGAGTTCAGGGCCTGGGTGACCATGCGTTCGAGTTCGGGTTCGAGCGCGATCACGTCGAGTTCGCGCGCCGGGCCGTAGATCTGCTGCACGATCGCCGGCGAGAGGTGGATGCGGACGCGCCGCGCCAGCTCGGCCGGGTCGGTCACGGTGGCGGCATGCTCGGCCAGGCTCTCGACGATCGAGCGCATGTCGCGGATGTGCACGCCTTCTTCCAGCAAGAGCTGGAGCAACTTCTGCAGGCTCGCGATTCCGACCATCTTGGGCACCACGTCCTCGATCAGTTTGGGCGCCAGCCTGGTGACGTGCTCGACCAGTTGCTGGGTCTCCACGCGGCCCAACAACTTGGCGGCCTGCAGTTGCATCAAGTGTGAAAGATGGGTCGCCACGACGGTCGCGCAATCAACGACCGTAAACCCGCTCATTTGGGCCGCCTCGCGCTGGCGCTCCTCGATCCACACCGCGGGCAGGCCGAAGGCGGGGTCGGTGGTGGCAGTGCCGAGCAGCGGCTGCGTCGCGCCGCCGGGGTTGATGGCGAGCAGCATGCCGGGGAAGGCCTCGCCTTCGCCGACGATCGCGCCGCGCAGCGTCAGCCGGTAGGCGCTGGGCTTGAGCTCCAGGTTGTCGCGGATGTGCACCGGCGGCGGCAGGAAGCCCACCTCCTGCGCGAACTTGCGGCGTACGCCCTTGATGCGCGCCAGCAGGTCCCCCTGGCGCTCCTTGTCCACGAGCGCGATCAGCCGGTAGCCGACTTCGAGCCCGAGCGTGTCGACGGGGCGCAGATCGTCCCAGCTCGCCTCGGCGTTGGGCTCGGGCACCACTTCGGCCGGCGCCGGCGCGTTCCTGGCGCGCAGGTTGCGGCGGTGCATCCAGTGCGCGAGCCAGGCCAGTCCGGCGGCGAGCAGTAGGAACACCAGGTGCGGCATCCCCGGGATCACGCCCAGGAGGCCGATCACCCCGGCCGTGACGGCAAAGGCGCGCGGCGAGTCGAACATCTGGCGCCCGATCAGGCTGCCGATGTCCTGCTCCTTGCCGACCCGCGACACCACCATCGCCGCGGCGACCGAGATCAAGAGCGCCGGGATCTGCGCCACCAGCGCATCGCCCACCGCGAGCAGGATGTAGCTGTTGGCCGCCTGCGTGGCCGACAGGTCGTGCTGCGCGACGCCGATCACGAAACCGCCGACGATGTTGATGACGAGGATCAAGAGGCCCGCCATCGCGTCGCCGCGCACGTACTTGCTGGCGCCGTCCATCGAGCCGAAGAACTCGGCCTCCTCGCCGACCTCGGCGCGACGACGCTTGGCCTCCTTCTCGTCGATCAGGCCGGCGTTCATGTCGGCGTCGATCGCCATCTGCTTGCCCGGCATCGCGTCGAGCGTGAAGCGCGCGCCAACCTCGGCGATGCGCTCGGCGCCCTTGGTGACGACGATGAAGTTGATGACGACGAGGATCGCGAACACGATCAGCCCGACCGCGAAGTTGCCGCCGATCAGGAAGTGCCCGAACGACTCGATCACCTTGCCCGCGGCGCCGGTGCCGGTGTGGCCCTCGAGCAGCACGACGCGCGTCGAGGCGACGTTGAGCGAAAGGCGCAGCAGGGTGGTCAGCAGGATCACCGCCGGGAAGGCCGAGAAGTCGAGCGGCTTGACCATGTAGGCCGCCATCAGCATCACCATCAGCGCCATCGCGATGTTGAAGGTGAACAGCAGGTCGAGCGCGAACGGCGGCAGCGGCAGCACCATCATCGCGAGCACGAGGATGATGAAGATCGGCGCCATCAGCGCCCTGATCGCTGTCGCGTTGGGGCCGAGCCAGGCTTGCAGGCGTTGCATCAAGGCATTCATGCGGTGGCGCCCTCGGTGGGCAGGTCATGCTGCGGGTCGAGCTCGGCCGGCACCTCGAGCGGCGGCAGGTCGATCGGCATGGCCGCCCTGCCCTGCATCGCGGCGCGCAACTGGTACACGTAGGCCAGCACCTGCGCCACCGCGGCGAAGAGCGCCGCCGGGATCTCGCGGTCGATCTCGGCATGGGCGTAGAGCGCGCGCGCCAGCACCGGCGCCTCGAGCACCGGCACCGCGGCGCCCTTGGCGGCGTCGCGGATCCGCAAGGCCATCAGGTCCGCCCCCTTGGCGACGACGCGCGGCGCGTTCATCTGTGCCTCGTCGTACTTCAGCGCCACGGCATAGTGGGTCGGGTTCATCACCACCAGGTCGGCCTTGGGCACCGCGGCCAGCATGCGGCGGTTGGCCATTTCGCGCATCCGCGCCTTGACCTTGGCCTTGACCTCGACGCTGCCCTCGTTCTCCTTCATTTCCTGCTTCATCTCCTGGCGGCTCATCTTCAGCCGCGTCTTGTGCAGGTGGCGCTGCAGCGGCACATCGACGAGCGCGAACGCGCCCAGCGTCAGCAGCAGCAGCGATAGCCCGAGGAGCACGGTGCGGCCCGCCTGCGAGAGCGCCGCCGGCAGCGGCAGCGCGAGCACGCCGCCGAACTCGTCGAGGTGCGCCCGCAGGTACAGCGCGCCGGTGCCGCCCAGCAGCAGCGCGAGCAGGCAGGCCTTGAGCGTGTCGACCATCTGCTGCTTCGAGACCATGCGCGCCAGGCCCGTCAGCGGGTTGAGCTTGTCGAACTTCGGCCCGAGGGGCTTCAAGGTCCAGACCCATCCGCCGGCGGCGAGGCTGCCGGCCACGGCCACGGCGGCCATCAGCGCACCGAAGGGCAAGGCGACCCACATCAGCGTCTGCGCCAGCTCGGCCAGGCGCTCGCCCATGAAGCCGGGCGCAGCCAGCGAACCCACGTTGAAGTGCAGCGCGCGCCGCAGCATGTGCGCCAGCGTGTCGCTCAGTTGTGGCGCCAGCAGTACCAGCGCCGCACCGCCAGCCGCGACGGCGGCGAAGTGCCCCAGGTCGCGCGAGCGAACGACCTGGCCCTCCTCGCGTGCCTTCTCGAGCCGGCGTGGCGAGGCAGGCAGGTTGCGGTCTTGTGCGTCTTGGGCGGCCATGGGTGCTGGGAAATGCCCGAACAGCGGGCCTTGCCATTGTTCCCACGGCGGGGCCGAACTTGAGTTTGAAAAGAGGGGGCTTGAGTGGTCTATTCGCACCCACGCAAGGCGCATTCGTCGCCTCCAGGCCGGCTTCGTCGCATCGAGGTCGGCATCCAAGGCGGTTCGCGCCATGCTTGCTTCCGGCCCGAAGTGCGCGGACGGTTCGCAGCCAAGCCAGCCCCGCACGCAGTCCGACCCGCAGCGCTACGATGCACCTCCAAGACCCATTGCCAGTGCAAATTCCATGAATTCGCGGCAAGCCGAAGAATCAGGGCGCCCTTCGAAGCCGGGCATGTCGAGCTCAGGCGGATCGGACGCGATCCCGGCCGGGATCGATGCCCCCCCTCAGGTCGATCCCGTTGGTCATCGGGGGCGCAGCGGGAATGGCGCTGCTGATGTCCACCCAGATCCTGTTTCAGCCCTTCGTCTGGCGCGATTGGACCAGCAGCGAGATATTCCAGGCATGGCTGCTCTTGGCCCGCGACCGCTTGACAGTCGCGATGGTGACCGCGCTGACGCTGTTGCTGGCGCTGCGCTGGAATCGCAGCCCCGCACCGCGCCGGCTGGCCGCTCTGTTCGCCGCGAGCATCGTCGTCGGAGCGACCCTGGGCGAGTCGCTGCTGGCGCTGATCGACGGCAAGCTGCCCGACCCCTTCTCCGTGACCGTTCGCGTCACGCAGTGGTGTGTACTGGCCGCCTGCGTGGGCGTCATCTACGACCTGTGGCAACGCTCTGCGCTGACCCGCGAACAGGCGCGGGTGGGCAGGCTGCGGCAGTTGGAAACTACGTTGCAGCTCGACAAGGCCCGGCTCCAGGCATTGCGCAGCCAGATCGAGCCGCACTTCCTGTTCAACACGCTGGCGACCGTACGAAGGCTTCACCAGACCGAGCCGTCAAGCGGGACGCAGTTGTTGGCGCACTTCATCAACTACCTGAACTTGGCCCTGCCCAGGCTGCAGAACGAGGCCGCCACACTCGGATGCGAGGTCGAACTTGTGCGCGCCTATCTCGGTATCGCCACGGTTCGGTTCTCCGGCCGCCTGCAGGCACGACTGGACGTGCCGGCGGACCTGCTGGCCTGCCCGATGCCGCCGTTGACACTGGCCACTCTCGTGGAGAACGCGGTCAAGCACGGCATCGCCCCCGCATCCGAAGGCGGCAGCATCGACGTGCAGGCCCGACGCATCGGCGACGCGGTCGAAGTCAGCGTGACCGACACGGGCGCCGGCTTCACCGGCAAGAAGAGTGGCGGTATCGGCCTGGACAACGTCCGGGCCCGGCTCGACGCCCTGTACGGCAGCGCCGGTACGCTCACGCTCCGGCCGGTCGATCCGCACGGGGTGCAGGCAACCATCCAATTGCCCTGGCGCGAAGGACAGAGCGAGATGAGCCCGCAGAGCCGCAAGGCCGATCTCGCGACCGGCGAGACAGCGGATCGCACCACGGACGTCCTGACCGGCGTGCGGGAAGCGCCGCAGCGCGGGGACCGGACCACCGACGCGCGCTTTCCCTGGCGGCGCGCCTTCGTCTTTGGTCTGCTGTGGGCCGTGGCGAGGACCGCCAGCGAAGCGCTCGCGTTGCAGTTCACCCGCGTCGAATGGCTGGCCTTCATCGACGTCAACGCATCGATGCTCGTCGTGTGGACACCGGTCGGGCTGATCATCGTCTTTGCCGCGTACTCGTTGGAACGGCGGTTTACGCGAACAAGCAGCATCGCAGTCGTCCTGCTTCCCCTCGCGGGGCTGCTGGCGGTGCTGATGAACGGCGTCTGGTGGGTGCTCCAACAGCTCGGCCACGGGCCGCCCGCGGCAGTGCCGATCGCCATGGCACTCATCGGGGTCGACGGCTTCGTGTACGACCTCTGGATGGTATTGGCCTACGGCGGCCTGCTCGCGGCGCTGTGCATCCTCGTGACCCGCTTCGAGCGTGCGCGGGGCCTGCTCCTCCAGACTGAAATCGAGCGCCGCCAAGCGCAACTGCTGTTGGGGGAGGCCGAATTCGACGCCCTGAGGCAACAAGTCGACCCTGCCTTCGTCCGGCGCGCGCTCGCAGAGGTGCAGCGCCGCTATGCAGGCGAGCCGGCCAGCGCCGATCGACTGCTGGACCTGTTGGTTGGCTTTCTGCGCTGTGCGATGCCAGGCGTGCGACGCGCACAGTCGACACTGGCCGACGAGCTCGAAGTTGTTCGGACCTATGTGCGCCTGCGGCAGGCGCTCGACCCGCATCCTCACGGATGGCGGATCGATGCCGTGGCGCCCGAGCCGGAAATCGTCTTCCCACCTCTGCTGCTGATGTCGATACTCGATCGTCTCGCGACGTCGCCGACGCTCGATGGCGGGTGGTTCGAGCTGCGCCTGTCGCGCAATGCCGGGGTCGTGCTGCTGACGATGGATGGGCCCAACCGCCACGAACCCGACTGGTTGCCCGAGGACGCGCTGTTTCGGCTTCGCCTGGCATTGCGAACCACCTGCGGCGATGCCTGGAGCCTGGTCGTTGCCGACCCGACGAATCTCGATCGCCCGGCGGTGGCGCTGTGCCGCGGCGAATGGCCCGCCGACGGGACGCACGACAGCGCCCGCATCCGGACACGGGCAGCCCAGCCTGGGAGATCGGCCATGCGTGAGGTCGGACCGCCGGACCGCTGCGGCTCAGCGCGAACAGTGCCCGAGGCGCCGCCCGCGCGCGCTCCCCGCGACGCCGCGCGGCTTGCGGATGCGGCCAGGGCCGAGGCATGACGGTGCCACGCCGCCCCACCGCGCTGATCGCCGAGGACGAGTCTGTCCTGCGTGATGAACTGTGCTCGCGGCTCGGGGTCTTGTGGCCCGAACTCGAGGTCGTGGCCCTGGCCGCGAACGGCTTGGAGGCGGCTCGCCTGATCGATGGGCATCGACCCGATGTCGCCTTCCTCGACATCGAGATGCCGGAGCTGACCGGTCTCGAGGCCGCCCGTCAGACCGATGGCCTGTGCCACGTGGTGTTCGTCACCGCCTACGACGAATACGCGGTCGCGGCGTTCGAGCAGGGGGCGGTGGACTACGTGCTCAAGCCCTACGAAGACAACCGCCTTGCGCTGACGATCAGGCGTGTGCAGCAGCGGCTCGCCGGACCACCCGCACCACTCAACGAATTACTGCGCGAACTGGCACATGCCGCCCCAAAGCGTGAGTACCTGCGCTGGATCAACGCCGCGCAGGGACGCGAAGTCCGGATCGTCACAGTCGATGAGGTGTGCTACTTCCAGGCCGACACGAAATACACGCGCGTCGTCACGGCCACTGGCGAATTGCTAATCCGCCGCACGCTGAAGGACCTGCAAGAGCATCTCGACCCGGTCAATTTCTGGCCGATCCACCGCTCGACCATCGTCAACGTCAATGCCATCGCCGGTGTGTCGCGCGACTTTCGGGGCCGCGTGTCGGTGCGCCTGAAGGCACGCAGCGAGAAGCTGGCAGTGAGCGAGGCGCACGAGTTCCTGTTCCACCAGATGTGAGCCGCCGCGGCGTCGCCCGGTGCCGATTGCGTCGGGCTATCGCCTGTCCAGCGCGACCAGTGCCAGCGCTGGAGACGCGGCGGCCACTGCAACTTGCCGCAGGCACTGGTGGCGTGCACTGCTGGCCTTCAGCCGGTCGCACTGCTTGGCGACCAGCGAGAGCCCGGAGTCCTCGTCGAACCAGGGCGTGCGACCGTCATCCGCATACACCAATACGGCTGCCGACAGCAGGCTGCCGCTCGCCACCGCGGCAACGATCGCACTGCAGCAACGCTCCCAGCGAGTCAGAAACTTGAATGACTTCATGACGCCCTCCACGACGACAGCGCGTCCGTCCGGTGCTGTCGTTTCGCTGTGACGGTGCAAAGCATCGGCGACGATCGCCCGGCTGCCAAGCGCGATCCGACCGGGGCGGCTTTTCCGGCGGCGAATGCGCCAGATGAGGGGGCGAGTCCCGCACTGGGTCGGCGTGCCGCGGCCCGATCGGCCGAGCCGAATACCGGGGGTCCTGGCCCGGCCCCAGCGACGGGTTCTGCGTTGGGGGGAGTCGCCCGCTCTGGGCGCCCCAACGCGATCTGGCGCGTGGCCATCGCGCCTGCGACCGCTACGGCTCGCCGCCGACGACGCCCATCTCCAGCGGCAGCTTGATGTAGAAGAGCTTCAGATCCTCTGCGGCCAGGTGCGCAAGCAGCTTCTTCGCCTCATCCTCGCCGAGCGCGAAGCCGACTTCGACCGCCAGGTCGCCGGCGAGCTCGAAGAAGTGCTCTTCGTGCAGCTTGCCGTGGCGGCCGTAGCCGGCAATGGCGCGGAAGGCCGAGCCGCCGTGGATGCCCAGCTTGTGCGCCTCTTCGAGCAACCACTCGTAGGCGAGGATCCCGTGGTGGCGGCGCTTCTCCGGCACGTAGAACTTCAGGTAGACGCCTTGCATGTCGGGCCTCCTTTGGGGCTTCGAGGGTCAGGCCCTGGCGAACAACGCGCTCGCCAGCACGATGCCGAGCGCGGTGAGCGTCAGCGAGCCGATCAGGTGCAGGCTCGCGGTACCGAGCGCCCACGCGTGTTCCTGGCGGCCGATCAGCGTCACGACCTCGGCCGAGAAGGTCGAAAACGTCGTCAGCCCGCCCAGGAAGCCGGTGATGATGAGCAGCCGCCACTCTGGCGCCACGCCGCCGTGGTGGGTGAAGAATGCGCTCGCCAAGCCGACCAGCAGCCCGCCGATGAGGTTGGCCGCCAGCGTGCCCAGCGGTACCGTGGGAAAGACCGGGTTGAGCCACCCGCCCAGCCACCAGCGCAGCAACGCACCGCAGCCGGCGCCGCCGAACACCGCAACGATGGAATAGCCGCCCATGTCGCTCCTTCGTCGAGAGGGGTGGAGCCGCCGGCGCCGCGATGCCGCCTGGCTCGCGCCTGCGCCCGCCCCGTTGCGACCCAGTGTATCGGCCGGCGCCTGTGCCCAGGCGAGTGCGCCCAGGCGAGGACCGTGGCGCCCGCGGGCTTGCCGATCGAACCCCGCCATGCAAACGGCGGCCCGCAGGCCGCCGTCATTCGCTGCGCGCTGGCCGGCTCAGAACCCGAGGCTCGCCAGCAGTTCGTCGACCTCGCCCTGCCCGCTGACGACGTCGGCGCGGCCGCTCGGGTCCACCACCGGGCCGTGCAACGTGTCGGGGTCGATCCGGTGCACCCGGTCGGGCGGCGCCACCTGCAGCAGCAGCTTGACCAGGCTGGCCTCGAGCTCGGCGGCCAACGTCACCACCTTGGCCACCACCTGGCCGGTCAGGTCGTGGAAGTCCTGCGCCAGCATGATGTCGGTCAGGTGGCCGTCGATGCGGGCGCTTGCGCCATCGACGTCGCGCACGAAGTTCATCACCGCACCGGAGGCGACCGCCTGCGCCGGGTCGGCCACGATGGCCTGGGCGATGTGCCGCGTCTGGCAGGCGATCGCGCCCTGTTCGTGCTTGGCCTGGTCGACCGAGTTCAGCACCTTCTCTGCCGCCTCGCCGGTCTTGCGCGCCACGTAGTCGAGCCGGCTGCGCGCATCGGGCAGGCCGTCGGCGGCGCGCTGCAGTTGCGGCATCACGCCGAGCTGCTCGAGCGTGTCGTGAAGCAGGCGAGTCAGCAGCCCGAGCTGGTGGTACACCTCGGGCGAGGTGCCCGTCGGCAGCGGTTCGGCGAGCGCGGCTGGGGCGTCCATCTTCATGCCGGTTCCTTCAGGCCGTGGCGGCGAGCTTCTGCATGATCTTGGCGACCTTTTCCTCCAGCGTCGCCTTGGTGAAGGGCTTGACGATGTAGCCGGCTGCGCCTTCCTGCGCCGCGCGCACGATGTCCTCGCGCCGCGCCTCGGCGGTGACCATCAGCACCGGCAGGTGCCTGAGTGTCTCGTCCTTCTTGATCTCGGCCAGCAGCTCGAAGCCGTTCATGTTGGGCATGTTGATGTCGCTGACGACGAACTCGTAGTTCGCGTTGCGCAGCATGTCGAGCGCCACCACGCCGTCCTCGGCCTCGTCGGCGTTCTGGTAGCCGATCTCCTTGAGCAGGCCGCGGATGATGCGGCGCATGGTCGAGAAGTCGTCGACGATCAGGAACTTCATCTCGCTGGCCGTGCTCATGCGGTCCTCCGTTAGCCGCGCTCTGGGTGCGCCCTGCGCAGGTTATCGGGTGCCGGCGCCCGAAATTGAGGCGGCATCGGGCGGCGCGGCGTCGGCCTGCGGGGCGATGCGCAACAGGCGGTCCTCGGCGTCGCGGTTCATCACGATGATGCTGATGCGGCGGTTCACCGGGCTCAGCGGGTCGTCGCGCTCGTAGAGCGAGCTCGAAGCCAGGCCCTGCACGCGCAGCACGCGGTTGTCGGGCAGGCCGCCGGCCAGCAGCTCGCGCCGCGACGCGTTGGCGCGGTCGCTCGACAGTTCCCAGTTGCTGTAGCCGCGATCGCCACCGACGAAGCCGCTGGCGTCGGTATGGCCTTCGAGCGTGAGCCGGTTCGGCACCTCGCCCAGCACCTGGGCGATCTCGTGCAGCAGCTCGCGCATGTAGGGTTTGACGAGCGCGCTGCCGCTGTCGAACATCGCGCGGTTCTGCTCGTCGACGATCTGGATGCGCAGGCCGTCGGCCGTCATGTCGAGCCGGATCTGCGAGCGCAGGGCGGCCAGGCGCGGGTTGTTGGCCACGACGTCCTGCATCTTCTCCTTGAGCGCCTGCAGCCGGGCCGCCTCGGCACGCTGACTCTCCTCCTTCAGCGCCTGCAGGTTGATCGTGCTGCGCTTGGCCTCGATGTCGCCCTTCTTCACCTGCCCGCCGGCGCGCGAAAGGTCCGTGCCTCCGCCGCGCACGACGCTGGAGGAATCGCCGGAGCCGCTGCCCGAATTGAGCAGCGCCACCTTCAGCGGCGAGCTGAAGTAGTCGGCGATGCCCTTCTTGTCGCCCTCGCTCGTCGAGCCGAGCAGCCACATCAGCAGGAAGAAGGCCATCATCGCGGTCACGAAGTCGGCGTAGGCGATCTTCCATGCGCCGCCGTGGCCCGCATGGCCGCCCTTCTTGATGCGCTTGATGATGATCGGTTGCAGCTTCTTCGAGTCACCAGCCATGATCTACTTCTTTCCCTTGACGTGACTTTCGAGCTCGATGAAGGTCGGGCGCTCGGTCGAGTACAGCACCTTGCGCCCGAATTCGACGGCCACCTGCGGCGCATAGCCCTGCATGCTCGCCAGCAGCGTGACCTTGATGCATTGCAGCTCCTTCGAGCCTTCGTCGATCTTCTGCTCCATCAGGCCGGCCAGCGGCTCGACCACCGCGTAGGCGAGCAGGATGCCGAGGAAGGTGCCGACCAGCGCCGAGCCGATCATTCCGCCGAGGATCGCCGGCGGCTGGCCGACCGAGCCCATCGTGTTGACCACGCCCAACACCGCGGCGACGATGCCGAACGCGGGCAGCGCGCCCGCCAGGCGCTGGATGGCCGCCGCCGGCGCGTGCGCCTCGTTGTGATGGGTCTCGATCTCGTTGTCCATCAGGGCCTCGATCTCGTGGGCGTTCAGGTTGCCCGAGACCATCATGCGCAGGTAGTCGGTGATGAACTCGACCACGTGATGGTCGCTGCCGATCGTCGTGTACTTCTGGAACAGCGGCGACTCATGCGGCGCCTCGACATCCTTCTCGATCGACATCAGGCCTTCCTTGCGCGCCTTTTGCAGGATGTCGTAGAGCAGCGCCATCATCTCCATGTAGCGCGCCTTGGTGTACTTGGAGGCCTTGAGCAGCTTGGGCAGCGCGCTCACCGTGGCCTTGAGGACGCGCGGCTGGTTGGTGACGACGAACGCGCCCAACGAGCCGCCGCCGATCGCCATCATCTCGGTCGGGATCGCATGCAGGATCACCTGGATGTTGCCACCGTGAATGATGTACGCGCCGAAGATGCAACCAAAGGCGACCGCGTAGCCGATGAGAACGATCATGTAGCGGGGTTCCGTTTCGTTCGAGCCGCCGCGCCGGGCCAACTCGTCAGCGAATCTATCGGCCCGGACGGCACAGGCTTGAGTGTCGGCCGTGGCGGGCGGCGAGCATCGCCCGAACTGGCGTGCTTAGGCGGCCCAGAACCTGCGCACCCAGAAAAAAGCGGGTCCCGAGGGACCCGCCAGAAAAGCACAGGGATGTGCTAGGAGGAGACACGCAAGAAACCGAACCGTCGCTGAGTGCTTATCGGCAGGACCGGCGACGACTTGAAACCTTCCTTCGCGCTTGCGGGCGCGCGCTCAATGCAGGTGGATCGCGCCGGCCGCCTTGCCCTTGCCGGCACGTGCCGGCGGCGAGCACAGGCCGCACACGTAGTGCTTGGCGATCTCGTGCGGATGGGTCACGAAGTGGCCACCGCATTTGGAGCACTTGGTCATCGTCAACATGCCGTTGTCGATGAACTTGACGAGGCGCCAGGCGCGCGTGACCGAGAGCAGCGCCTCGAGGCCCTGCGCGGTGGTCTGCTCGGTGTAGAGCTGGTAGGCCTTGATCACGTTGTCGATCTCGTCCATCGCGGCGACCTTGTTCAGGTACTCGTGGATGTTGAGGAACAGTGACGCGTGGATGTTGGGCTGCCAGGTCATGAACCAGTCGGTCGAGAACGGCAGCTGGCCCTTGCTCGGCGACTTGCCCGCGACCTCCTTGTACAGGCGCAGCAGGCGCTCGTAGGACAGATCGGTCTCGGACTCGAGCACCTGCAGGCGGGCGCCGAGGTTGATCAGCGTGACCGCACGCTCGATCTGCTTGGCTTCGGTCAGGATGCTCTTGTTGCGCATGGTGGACTCTGTAGGTGGTTCGAAGCGGGCCGGGCCGAGGGGTTCGGGCTCAAGCGGCCTCTTGGTGCCGACCGGCCATCAGGATGCTGGCGTGCAGGCGCGTCGTCACCTCGTTGGCGGCCGACTTGCCGTGGTTGGTCAGCAGGCCCCAGACCATGTCGTCGTCCATCCGGAAACGGCACAGCAGCGTGTTGCTGGAGGCGATCTTCATCATCTGCGACGGCGCCAGCAGCGCGATCATCGATGCCGACTCCTCCGAGATGCCCAGGCGGTAGAGGGCCTGTTCGCGGTCGCTGCGGATCAGGCTTTGCGCCAGCATCAGGTAGGACAGATTGGCTTCGCGGATTTCGGTCAGGATCTGGTCGGCGTTCATGTCGGTTTCCTCGGGTGGTCTGCGGGTGGGCGGCTCGGGTCTGGCGTCGGGTCTTGTCTCAACGTGAAACCGATTGTGATGATCGGAGCTGGGCTGCGACATCAGGCCAGTTCTGTTGCTTGAGTCCCGGTTCTTCCATCGGGCTTGTCAGGCAACTTCCTACAGGCGGTCCAGCGTGGCGAGGGAAGTGCGGGGTCAACCAGTGCCACATCGGGGCTTGCGACGCCCGGTAGGGCCGGACAATTTCGGCTTCCAAGGAGCCTCTGCCGAACCGCCACCATGAACCAGCCACTCGTCAGCTTCTGCATACCGACCTTCAAGCGCAGCCGCTACCTCGAGTCGCTTTTCGCCAGCCTGGCCGGGCAGCTCGAGGCGTTTCCTTATAGCTTCGAAATCGTGGTCGCCGACAATGCGTCGCCCGATGCCACTGGCGCGGTCGTGCAGCGCTTTCGGTCGCAGTTGCCGATCCGCTACCTCCGCCACGACAGCAACATCGGTGGCTACCCGAACTGGCAGTTCGTGATGTCCAGCGCCATCGGTCGCTACCTCGTCTACCTGTCCGACGACGACGGCATCCTCGGCGAGCAGGTCGCCGCCACCATCGCCAAGATGGAGGCCGACCCGGAGATCGCCGTGGTCTACGCCCCGTGGCTGCTGTTCGACCTGGTCGCGCAGCAGGAGCAGGGACAGTTCTACAGCGTCCCACGCGACCTGCGCATCGAGCGCGGACATCACGGCCAGTTGCTCGACCACGTGCTGCGCCACCACATCTTTCCCGAGGTCCAGATCACCCGGCGTGATGCCTTTGCGGCGACGATGCCGCGCATCAACGATCACGCCTTCCTTGCGTTCATGCACGCGTCCGACTACCTCACGAAGGGCGCAGTGCTGATCCAGCAGCAGCCGTTCTACGTGGCCATCACACGCTACTTCGACGATGACACGCGCGAGCAACTCGGCACCGACGAGGTCGAACATGCCTGGGACCGCTACCGCGGCGGCCTCGAGTACATGCTGGCGCGAACCGGCACGCCGATCACCGCCGAGGAGCGCAGCGGCTTCCACCTGCGAGTCCAGCAGATGATCGCGGCCCGAATGAGCGTGGCGATCCGCCTGCGGCACCTGAAGAAGAGAGCCCCGATCGACACCTACTACCTCGCGATGCGGCTGCGCGGCTTGGGCTACGAGCACATGCTGCCCGCGCCGATGGCGACGTTGGCCTCGGAGGCGATGATCGACTTCTTGCTGCGAGACCCGGAGATCAACCGCGGAATGCGGCAGATGGTCTGTGTCGGCAGCACAGGCCGCGAGGAACGCGACTACCTCTCCCGCCATGCCACGCTGCCGGTCGAGTTCGTGCCCGACCTGCACGGCTGCGGCAATCTGTCGGACGCGCTGCTCTTCATCCGAGACGACGCCGTAGCCCCATATCACCTCGACCGTGCGGACCATGCCCAGCGCAACCTACGGGTGCTGCGCGAGAGCGACCTGGCCAGCAAGTTCGGCCTTTGAGGGTTCATCCTGGGCTGAGGCGCCCGCGCGGCGGCGAAGCTATGCAGATCGGAATATGTCCTCTAGCACCGGCCGGCGCAGCGGCTTGAATGCCAGACGCCCGCCCTCCCCGCCGAACACCAGCGAGTTGCCTGGCGTGTCCTGATTGACGACGCTCGTACCCTGCGAGACCACGCTGCCCGCGCGCACCCGGCAGCGCCCGACGATTGCCGTGTTGGGGTACATCACGACCCCCGCCTCGAGCACCGGCGCGATGCCGTGATTCTTCCCGACCGTGGAGTTCTGGTACAGGACGAGGTGCTCTCCGTAGCACGCCTTGGCCAGCACGATGCCGACCGAGTGACCAATGAAGAAGACCTCAGGCAGCTCGATCTCGTAGAAGCAGTCGATGCCGTTTAGAGCCTTGTTGAGCAGGAACAGCTTGGTCGGCACCTCGGTCTCGCCGGTGCGCCGCCAGATCGTGTTCGACAGGTAGTACAGGAACACACAGTATTGCGTCGAGTGCAGGTAGTCGAAGCGCTCGGCTGGCCAGGGCCGCACCCCGTTGATGCAATGGCGCACGCGGGCCAGCGCGGCGTCGAGATGCGCGTCGATCAGCGCCCTGCTGTCACGGTCGTCGGGAACGTGATGTTCGAGCTGGCGCGTCAGGAAGCGCAGCAGTCCGTCGCGGCCGATGCGGGCGATCTCCACTCAGTCGTCCTGGAAGCGCATGTGGACGAGACTGGCCTCGCTTTCGGCCAGCGACGGATCCTCGCTCCATTCGGTGCACTCGGCGCCGCGCCGCACGACCAGGGGCACGCGTTTGAATTCGCGAAACCCGACCTTCTCGTAGAACGCGACCGCCTGATTATCGGAACGCACACGCACTGTCAGGTTCTCGAGGCCGAGCTGGGCGCGCGCCCATCCAAGCAGGGTCTGCAAGGCCAGCTTCATCAGGCCGGGTGGCGAACTGCCGCCGCTGACGATGGCGTCCGCCTCGCCATACCGCGCCTGCCAGTCGATGAAGCCGAGGCCCAGATGGCCCAGCCTTTGGCCATCGAGGCTGTCGAGCATGAACAGCAGCTTGCCTTCGTTGCCGTGAACAGCACCGGCCAGCCAGTCGGCCGTGCGCGCGTCGTTCGCGACGAACTCGGTCAGGAACGACTTCACGTGCCGGTTGCGCCATTCGCTGAGCAGCCGCACATCGGTCGCATCGATTGCGCCGGGCAGCGTCGCAATCGGACGCAGCAGCGCTCGAACCGGCTCGCCGACCGGCAACACGAGCGTGGGCGAGCCGGCCCTCGTGCAGCGCTTCAGCGCCCGCAGGAGGGCCTGCCCGACTGTCGCATTCATGCCAGCCGCGCGAAGTACGTGTGCACCTTGTCGGCCACTTTGTGTACGACCGACAGCGGCATCTTCGAGTGCAGGGGCAACGACAGGATCTCCTTGCCCACGCGGTCGGTCACGGCCAAGTTGCCGGCTCGGCAGTCCTTCCACAGTGTGAACCAGTGACCCGGTTGCCAGTGGACGCCGGTATCGACGCCTTCGGCCTTCAGGAAGTCGCGCAGTCGGTCGCGATGCTCCGCCGGCACGCGGATGTAGTACAGGAATGGGTTGACGTCCGCGAAGTCGGTGTTGGGGGTGCGCACATGCGAGATGCCGGCCAGCGCCGCGTTGTAGGCGCGCGAGGCCTCGCGGCGCGTCTGCGCGATGACATCGAGCTTGCCCAACTGCGCCAGGCCGATCGCGGCGTGCATGTTGAGCATGTGGTAGCGAAAGCCGATCCGCTCGACGTCGAAAGTCCAAGCGCGCTGGTTCTTGTACATCACCGCGGCCGGCTGCTGCATCCCCAACAGACGGAGCTCATGCACCAATTGCAGTTCTTCGACGGTCCGGACGACGATCGTGCCGCCATCGAGGCAGGTCACCGTCTTGACCGGGTCATGGCTGAACACGCAGATATCCGAGAAGCTGCCGACCATGCGGCCCTTGTACTTCGAGCCAAACGAATGCGCGGCGTCATGGATGATGCGGATGCCGTGTCGTTCGGCGAAACGGGCCACGGCATCGTGGTCGCACATGATGCAGTCGTAGTCCATCACGATCATCGCCTTGGTGCGCGGCGTGACCAGGGCCTGGGCCTTCTCGAGATCGATTGCCAGCGTGTCGTCGTCGCAGTCGCAGAACACAATGTGGGCGCCTACCCAGCCGATCGCCTGGAAGTCCGCCGAGCAATTGAAGGACGAGACGATCACTTCGTCCCCCGGGCCGACGCCGGCAACCAGCAGTGCAATGTGCAGGCCTGCGGTACCGGTACTGACTGCAGCCACATGACGGTCGGGCGCGTCTATGACCTCCCGGACCTTGCTCTCGAATGCCGACACGTAGCTGCCCATGCCGAGCCACCCCAGCTCCAGCGACTCGCGGCTGGCGTCGATCTCCTCCTGTTCGATCAGGGGCTTGAAGACAGGAACCATGGAGCTCTCCGGAAGGTGCAGTGGTGGCTGCAAACTGTAGACAAGTCCTGACTGGCGGTGAGCCCGAAATGCGGGTGCAATTTGAGACTGCAGACTCGATCAGGCGATCTGCAACGTCGGCACGGCAGTCACCAAGCGCCCACCCCATTGTTGGACGTACGAGAGCTGGGCCACGATCTCGTCGCGCAGGTTCCAGGGCAGGATCAGTACATGGTCGGGCCGCGTCTCACGGAGGCGCGATTCGGCAACGACGGGAATGCGCGATCCGGGCAGGTGGCGCCCCTGCTTGTGCGGCGAGGCGTCCGCGACGTAGGGCAGCAAGTCGGGTCGCACGCCGGCGAAGTTCAGCAGCGTGTTGCCCTTGGCGGCAGCGCCGTAGCCGGCGACGGTCTTGCCGCTTCGCCGGGCATCGATCAGGAACGCCAGCAGATCGTTCTTGATGCGTTCGGCCCGGGCCTGCAGCCCGCTATAGAACGCCGGTTCGAGCATCCCTGCGGCCACCTCGCTGCGCAGCATCGCACCGACGCTGGCCAGCGCCGGCCGCGGGTTGGCCGCGTGCTGGGCCCAGACGCGGAGCGACCCGCCGTGTGTCGGCAGCACCTGCACGTCCCACACCGCCAGGCCGTGCGCGGCGAAGATGCGCTGCACGGTGTGCAGCGACAGGTAGCTGAAGTGCTCGTGGTACACGGTGTCGAACTGGCCCTGCTGCACCAGTTGCATCAGGTGCGGGAACTCCACGGTCACCGTGCCCGTGGGCGCCAGCGCCTCGCGCAGGCCGGCGACGAAGTCATTGATGTCCGGCACGTGCGCCAGCACGTTGTTGCCGAGCACCAGGTCGGCGCGCCGGCGTTCGGTGGCGAATTGGCGGGCGAAGCTCGCGCCGAAGAACGCCTCCACGCTCTCGATGCCTTTATCGCGGGCGACGCGTGCGGTGCCTGCCGTCGGCTCGACGCCGATGCAGGCAATGCCGCGCTGCTGCAAGTATTGCAGCAGGTAGCCGTCGTTCGACGCGACCTCCATCACCAGCGACTGCACACCGAGTTCGAGGCGCTCGACCACCTCGTCGACATAGCGCCGCGCGTGCGCCAGCCAGGAGCTCGAGAACGACGAGAAGTACACATAGTCGTCGCTGAACAGCGCGTCGTGGCGCTGCACCTCGTCGACCTGCACCAGCAGGCAGGCATGGCAGGTGTAGACCTTGAGCGGAAAGTGCAGTTCCGGTCGCGCCAAGTCCTGCGCGCGCAGGAACGCGTTCGACGGCGGCGCGGCGCCGAGGTCGATGAACACGTCCGCCAGTGGCGCATGGCAGTGACGGCAGTTCATGCCAAGGCTCCTTCCGAAGCAAGCTCGCGCAGCGTCGGGTGCGAGCGGTCGCGGTCGGAGACCAGCGTCACCGGCAGCGGCCAGGCGATCGCGAGCGCCGGGTCGTCGTGGCGCAACCCGGCCTCGCAATCGGGCGCGTACGCCGCTGTGTGCTGGTACAGCAGTTGTGCGTCGTCGCTCAAGGTCTGAAAGCCATGCGCGCAGCCTTCGGGTATGAAGACCTCGTACTCGTTGTGCTCCGTCAGTTCGACGCCGTGCCATTGGCCGAAGGTCGACGAGCCGGGGCGCAGATCCACCGCGACATCGAACACGCTGCCGCGCAGGCAGCGGATCAGCTTCGCGTCGGCCTGGGGCGCTCGCTGGAAGTGCAGGCCGCGCACCGTGCCGCGCAGCGCCGTCACGCTGTGGTTGACCTGCACGAAGCGCAGCCCGGGTCGGACCGTCGCGAACGCCTCGATACAGAAGAGGCGGGTCAGCCGTCCGCGCGTGTCACCGCGCGGCGCCGTCTGCACGGTCCACACCCCGGCCAGAGGCGCATCGATCAGCTTCATGTGGTCCAAGCGAGCCCCGCGGCGCGGGCGTCGGCCACGTAGAACGACAGGTCGTCGGCGCTCAGAACATCAGCGCGGTCGTGATGGGCGCGATACCAGCGCGCGGTGCGCGCCAGCGCGGTGGCGCGGGTCCAGACCGGGCGCCATTGCAGGCGGTCGCGGGCGCGAGCGCAGTCGAGATGCAGTAGCGCTGCCTCATGCGGATGTGCCGCAGCGTCGATCTCGTGGCGAACTGCGGGCCAGTGGGTGGCGAACGTGCGCACAACCTCGCCTACGGTCGCGTGGTCTTCGGCGTCGGGGCCGAAGTTCCACGCCTGCGCGCAGGATGCGGGATCGGCCAGCAGGTGCTGCCCAAGCATCAGGTAGCCGGCCAGTGGCTCCAGCACGTGTTGCCACGGGCGCGTGGCATGCGGGTTGCGAATCGGCGTGGCGCGGCCTGCGGTGGCGGCACGCACCAGGTCGGGAATCAGGCGGTCCGCCGACCAGTCGCCGCCGCCGATCACGTTTCCGGCACGCGCCGTTGCCAGCGCGACGACGCGACCTGAAGCCTCGCCCACCGAGAGAAAGCTGGCGCGGTAGCTCGCCGAAACGATCTCGGCGCAGGCCTTGGACGCGCTGTACGGGTCGTGCCCACCGAGCGAGTCGCCTTCGCGGTAGCCGACGCTCGTGTCGCGGTTCGCGTAGCACTTGTCGCTGGTGGCGTTGACGACCACGCGCACGCTGGGCGCGGCGCGCACCGCGTCGAGCAGGTGCACCAGGCCCATGACATTGGTATCGAAGGTGGCTGCGGGCTCGCGGTAGCTGCGCCGCACCAGCGGCTGCGCGGCGAGGTGGAACACCAGTTCGGGCTCGAAGCGGCGCACCGCGGCGGCCACCGCGGACGCGTCGCGCAGGTCGACCAGCGCCTCTTCGATGCGGGTGCCGAGCAGGGCATGGTGGCTGGGCTCGGTCTCGGCCGGGAGCGCGAGCCCGGAAACGCGGGCGCCGAGGCCACGAAGCCACAGCGCGAGCCACGATCCCTTGAACCCGGTGTGTCCGGTGACGAGCACGCGCCGGCCGGCGTAGGCGCCGCCGAAGAGAGCCCCGCCGGCTGTGGGACCGTCGCCAACCGATGCTGCGGGCATCCTGCGGGCGCCAGTCACGCCCAGGTCTTCCATGGCGCGCGGCCCGAGTCCCACAGTTCCTCGAGCTTCATCTTGTCGCGCAGCGTGTCCATCGGCTGCCAGAAGCCGCGGTGCGTGAAGGCCGACAACTCGCCGTCGAGCGCCAGCTGCTCCAGCGGCTCGCGCTCCCACACCGTGCGGTCGTCCTCGATGTACTTCAGCGCCTGCGACTCGAGCACGAAGAAGCCGCCATTGATCCAGCTGCCGTCGCCGTGCGGCTTTTCCTCGAAGCGGGTGATGCGCTGGTCGTGGATGTCGATCGCGCCGAAGCGACCGGCCGGCTGCACCGCGGTCAGCGTGGCCAGCCGCTTCTGATCGCGGTGAAAGGCGACCAGCGCACCGATGTCCACGTTCGACAGGCCGTCGCCGTACGTGAAGCAGAACGACCCGTCGTCGAGGTAGTCGCGGACGCGCCGCAGACGGCCCCCGGTCTGGGTCTGCTCTCCGGTGTCCACGAGCGTCACCCGCCACGGCTCGCAGTGGCGGTGGCAGACCTCCATCCGGTTCTCGGCCAGGTCGAAGGTCACGTCCGACATGTGCAGGAAGTAGTTCGCGAAGTATTCCTTGATCACGTAGCCGCGGTAGCCGAGGCAGATGATGAAGTCGTTGATGCCGTGCTGCGAGTAGCTCTTCAGGATGTGCCAGAGCACCGGCTTGCCGCCGACCTCTACCATCGGCTTGGGCCGCACTGTCGTCTCTTCGGCGAGCCGCGTGCCCAGGCCGCCGGCCAGGATCACTGCCTTCATGGCGCGGCCTCCAGGTGCTCGGGGGCAGCGCCACTCATCGCACGCTGCCACATCCGCAGATAGAGCCGCTCCAGATCGCGTGCGAAGCGCGCCCCGTCGAACAGCGGGCTGCTGCCGCGCTGCGCGCGCAGATGCTCGCGGATAGCGTCGCGCCGCCCGCGGTCATCCGCCAGCGCCAGCACCTGCAGACGGTAGCTGTCGGCATCGCGACACACCAGATCGTCGAGCCCCACGTTGTGCAGCAGACTGGCCGCCACACGTTGGGCGAAGGTCCGGCCCTTGAGCGTGACCACTGGCACGCCCGCCCAAAGCGCCTCACCGGCGGTGGTGTGGGCATTGCACGGCCAGGCGTCGATGTAGAGGTCGGCGCAGGCCAACCGGCTCAGGTGGTCGGACACTGGCACCAGGGGCGCGAACAGCAGGCGTTCCGGGCCGATGCCGCGCGCAGCTGCCGCGGCAGTCAGGTTGCTCTGCACGTTGGCGTTCCACTGCAGCAGCCACAGCACGGCGTCGCTGCGCTCGTGCAGCAGGCCGCACCAGAGATCGAACACCTCTTCCGAGATCTTGTAGGACTGGTGGAACGCGCACAGCAGCAGCTTGCCCTCGGGCGCCCCCCAGTCGGCACGGGCCGTCGCGCGAGGCAGCGGGCGCGCGGCGTCGTTGGGCTGGTAGCAGTTTGGGAGCTGGGCGATCTTCTCGCTGAAGTGGCCGGCGGCCGAGAGCGGCGTGACGATCGGATCGCCGACGATGTAGTCGATGAACGGCGCGCCGGTCGAGCCCGGGAAGCCGAGCCAGGTGACCTGCAGCGGCGCAGGGCGGCGGGCGAACACCGGAAGCAGGGTGTCGTGCGTCATGCCCTTCAGGTCCACGAGGATGTCGATATCGAGCGCGCGCACTCGCCGGGCGATGGCCTCGAAGCCCTGCCCGCGCAGGTCTTCGAAGTGCTCGCCGGCACAACGGATGCGCTGGCGCATGTCGCTCCCGTCTTCGGGCCCTGTGGACAGCAGCGTCACCTCGAACGCCTGGCGGTCGTGGCACTCCAGCATCTGGGCCATCAACTGGCTCGTCGCGTGCTGGTGGAAGTCGGCCGACAGGTAGCCGATTCGCAGCCGCCCTTCGTGCGCGCGAGCAGCGCGGCGTGGCAGCGCAGTGACGCTGCGCTCGACGTGCAGCGCATGATGGCGCGCCACTTTCAGCTGCTCGCTCGGTTCGTCCACCAGCACGGCATGGGTAAACGGGCTGGTCTCGACCGCCCTGCCGTCTGGTGTGGCTTGCAGCGCCCGGCGAAGCGCCGCCAGCGTCTCGCCGCCGGTGCGCCACTCGCAGGCCTCGCGGTCCATGAATGCCAACTGCCCGCGGGCCGCGAAATCGCTCGCACCCACGCCCAGCAGCACTGCTGTGCGCACGCACTCGGCAGCCTGCGACTTGAGCCCCAAGTCCTTGAACGACATGCCGAGATGAAAGTGCAGCACCGCGTTGCCGAGTTCGCCCGCCAGGGCGTTCATGAAGGCCGGGATCGCGTCGAGATGGCGCTTGCAGCCCTGGAGCGACAAGGCCATCGTCACCCAGTGAGCCTGGTCTCGGGCCACTTCGGCCGGCAGCTGCTCGAGACAGTCAACGGCCTCCTGAGCGCGTCCCAGGGCGAGCAGCGCCTGCGCCTCGAGCGTGAAGGCAAGACTCTCGCACCGGTGTCGATGGCGCAGATTGCGCGCACGCTGCAATGCGTCGGTCAGGCGTCCGGCCTTGATCAGTGCATGCGCCGCGGCGAGTGCGTAGGCGACGTCGGCGTCGAGCGCGCTCGCCTGGGCGAACGCCACCGCGGCATGCGGCCACTGCTCGCGCAATGCATGGTCCTGCCCTCGTTGCCATTGGCGATAGGCGCGACCGCGTGGCGAAGAGTGCGGCGCCGAATGCGCCGTCGCGGGTTGTGGCAAGGCAAGGGCCATGGCGCTCGGAGCCGAGCGGCCGCGGGCGCGGCCATCTGGCAGGCAGTGGTAAGGAGCCGTTAGCGTAACGAGCCCATCGACCGCGGAAGCCGTTGAAATGCGCAGCAACCACCGGCCAGTTCGACGTGCCGGAGGCGCTGCGGTCACATCGGTCGCCTGACAGGGCCGGCGGGCACGGGCGTGGCCGCGCCGAAGCGTCGATAAACGCCGCCCGTTGCCCTCTTATCAGCAGAGCGCCGATGGGCAGGCAGGGCCGTTGCGGGATCGATCGCAACAATTTCTCTCAAGTCGCGTCAGGGGCGATCCGATATGCAACCCAACGTACCCGCACTTCTTGGGGTCGTGGTCCGGTTGGCCGGCCGATGGTGGAGCAGCGATGGCGCTGCGAGACACAACGGTTGACTGGCGCGGGCGGGGCCAGCGGACGCGATATCCGTCGCGTTCGAAGGCAAGCAGCAGTGCCGCGGCGGTTCACCGTGGCGGCGCCGCATGTAACGCCGGCGGCCAGGCCGGGAGTCGATTCAACCTTCAGGAGTTTCATGCCATGCCACAAACGATCAATACCAACATCGCGTCGCTGAACGCGCAGCGCAACCTCAACACGTCGCAATCGTCGCTCGCGACCTCGATGCAGCGCCTGTCCTCGGGCCTGCGCGTCAACTCGGCCAAGGACGACGCCGCCGGCCTGGCCATCGCCGACCGCATGAACGCGCAGATCCGCGGCATCAACGTCGCGATCCGCAACGCCAACGACGGCATCTCGCTGGCGCAGACGGCCGAAGGCGCGCTGGCCACTGTTACCGACGCGCTGCAGCGCATGCGTGAACTCGCGGTTCAGTCGCAGAACGCGACCAACAGCGCCGCCGACCGCGTGAACCTGAACAAGGAATATGCCGAACTGTCGGCCGAAATCACCCGCCTCGCGACGCAGACCAAGTTCAACGGCACGGCGATCATCGGCGCCAGCGCCGGCGCGCAGACGTTCCAGGTCGGCGCCAACAACGCCGAGACCCTGACGATCACGACGGCCACCGTCGCCACGGTCGGCGGCGACATCAGCACCGTCGCCAGCGCCTCGACGGCGCTGGCCGCGATCGACACCGCGCTGAATACGATCGCGGGCGACCGCGCCACCTACGGCGCCGCGATGAGCCGCTTCTCGTACGCGATCTCGAACCTCCAGATCTCGGGCGAGAACCAGTCGGCAGCCCGCGGCCGGATCATGGACGCCGACTTCGCAGCCGAGACGGCGAACCTGTCGCGCGCTCAGATCCTGCAGCAGGCCGGCACCGCGATGGTCGCGCAGGCCAACCAGTTGCCCAACACGGTGCTGACACTGTTGCGCTAGCCGACACACCGGGGCATTGCCGCCCCGTCCCCAGAAATGCCGCCCCGAAGGGCGGCATTTCCATTTGCGCCGCCGCTGCCGCCGTGAACTGACGGGCAATTCGCGCGCTTTTCAGTCGAGCGGCGCTTGACTGCTGGGCGAAGAATTCATCCCACAGGCCGCATTTCGAATGCGCCTGAAGGGACCGGCCCCGGTGCCGGTTGTCGCCAGATTCTTCAGGAGTGCAGTCCATGCCGCAAACGATCAACACCAACGTCAGCTCGCTCAACGCGCAGCGCAACCTCAACACCTCGCAGACGTCGCTCGCGACCTCGATGCAGCGCCTGTCCTCGGGCCTGCGCGTCAACTCGGCCAAGGACGATGCGGCCGGCCTGGCCATCGCCGACCGGATGAACGCGCAGATCCGCGGCATCAACGTTGCGATCCGCAATGCCAACGACGGCATCTCGCTGGCGCAGACGGCCGAAGGCGCGCTGGCCACCATCACCGACGCCCTGCAGCGCATGCGCGAACTCGCCGTGCAGTCGCAGAACGCCACCAACAGCGCCGCCGACCGAGCGAACCTGAACAAGGAGTACGCCGAACTGTCCTCGGAAGTCACTCGCCTCGCGACGCAGACCAAGTTCAACGGCGTCACGATCATCGGCGCCAGCGCCGGCGCGCAGACGTTCCAGGTCGGCGCCAACAATGGCGAGACGCTGACCATCACCACCTCCGCCGTCGCCGGCGTCGGCGGCGACGTCAGCACCGTCGCCAGTGCCTCGACTGCGCTGGCCGCGATCGACACGGCACTCAACAGCATCGCTGGCGACCGCGCCACCTACGGCGCCGCGATGAGCCGCTTCGAGTACGCGATCTCGAACCTCCAGATCTCGGGCGAGAACCAGTCCGCGGCCCGCGGCCGGATCATGGACGCCGACTTTGCCGCCGAGACGGCGAACCTGTCGCGCGCGCAGATCCTGCAGCAGGCGGGCACTGCGATGGTCGCGCAGGCCAACCAGCTGCCGCAACAGGTGCTGGCGCTGCTGCGCAACTGACTCCAGGCACCGCCTCAAGTTCGCCCGCCGAACGCCGAAACCCGATGAGCGTGGTTCAGCAATGAACCCGCTGCATCGGGTTTGTCGCGCTTGCGCCGCCCGTTTCGTGTTGTCAGCCGCCCCACGCCACCGGAAGAACCGCCCATGACCACTATCAGCTCGCCCGGCATCGGCAGTGGCCTGGACGTCAACTCGATCATCACGCAGTTGGTGGCGATCGAACGACAGCCGATCGAGGCGCTCAAGACCAAGAGCACGAAGATCCAGGCCCAGATCTCCGAGTACGGCAAGTTGAAGAGCGCAATCGCGTCCTTTCGCGATGCGTCGCTCAAGCTGTCCGGCAACGACACGTGGGGCATGACGGTCGGCGCTTCGTCCGACAGCACGGCGGTCGGCGTTGCGGTCAAGAGCGGCGCGGCGGTGGGTGGCTACTCGCTCGAAGTGCAGACCCTGGCGAAGGCGCAGTCGCTGGCCAGCGGCGTGTTCGCGTCGTCCGCCTCGACACCGGGCGCGGGCACGCTGCGTCTCGAGCTCGGCAGCTGGGGCCCGGGGCAGACTGCGTTCACCCCCAAGGCCGCGAGCACTGCGGTGGACATCCCGATCGAGGCCACCGACACATTGGCTCAGGTGCGCGACAAGATCAACGGCGCCAACGCCGGCGTGATGGCGACCGTATTCACCGATGCGAACGGATCGCGCCTGCTGCTGCGGTCGTCGGCCACCGGTGCCGAGAACGCGTTTCGCATCAGCGTCACCGACGCCGATGGCGGAAGTTCCGATGCCGCCGGCCTGTCGGCGCTGGCCTTCGATCCATCGTCCGGCGCCGCGGTGATGATGCAGACCCAGGTCGCCGGCGACGCTGCCGCGACGCTCAACGGACTGCCGATCACCTCGCCCGGCAACACGCTAGCCAACGTCGTGGATGGCGTGACCTTGACGCTGGGCAAGGTCACCACCGGGCCGGTGGAGATCACGGTGGTGCAGGACAACGAATCGCTGAAGAAGGCGGTGCAGGCGTTTGCCGACGCCTACAACGCCCTGGGCACGCTGATCGCCGGGCAACTCAAGTACGACGCCGCGACCAAGGCCGCCGGCCCGCTGCAGGGCGACAGCACAGCCGTCGGCCTGCAGCGCCAGATGCGGGCGCTGATGGGCTCCACCTCGGGCGCGTCGAGCGTATTCACGCGCCTGTCGGACGTCGGCATCGAGATGCAGGGCAACGGCAGCGTGAGCGTGGCGGCCGGCAAGCTCGATGCCGCACTGGCGAACCTGCCCGAGCTGAAGAAGGTGTTCGCCAACAACGACCTCTTGGCGCCGGGCAACGACGGCATTGCGCGGCAGTTCCGCGCGATGGGCGACTCGCTGCTCAGCGTCGACGGGGCGATCGCGACCCGCAGCGACGGACTGCGCGAGCGCATCGACCTGAACCAGGATGCGCAAGACCGCCTTGCGCTGCGCGTGGCGCAGACCGAGAAGCGGCTGCGCGCGCAGTACACCGCGCTCGACGCCACGCTGGGCCGCCTGAGCGGCCTGAGCAGCTACGTGACGCAGCAGGTCGCCGCGTTCAACAAGAGCAGCTCCTGATCGGTCGGCCCCGGCTGCGCCCGGGCCCTCGTGCGCTCGAGCACGCCCCCTCTTCCCGACCCTGGCTCCACAAGGCACGACCCCGCGAGCCGCGCCGCCGCCCGTGCAGCGCCCGATCAAACCAGGGCGCGTACCGCGCCTCAAGTCGCACCAGACCCCGCCGATATTCAGGGCACTCCCCAAGACAGCAGGCCACGCCGCCCATGTACGCGCCCTCCGCTTCCCGCAATGCTTCCATCGCCTACCGCCAGGTGGGTGTCGAGACCGGTGTTTCCTCCGCCTCGGCGCACCACCTGGTCGCGATGCTCTTCGAAGGCTTCTACGATGCGCTGGCACAGGCCCGCGGTGCGCTGCTGGCCCGCCACATCGACGACAAGGGCCGCGCCATCGGGCGCGCCGTGCGCATCGTCGAGGAGGGCCTGAAGGCCGGACTCAACCTCAAGGACGGGGGCGAGATCGCTGCCCACCTGAACGGCCTCTATGCCTACGTCACGCTGCGCCTGACCGAGGCAAACCTGCACAACGACGCAGCAGCCCTGGAGGAATGCGAACAGCTTCTCGAGCCCGTGCGCTCGGCCTGGCTGGCGATCGCACCGAACAGCGCGCCGAAGCCGCAATGAGCGCTGCCCGACACGCCGCCCCGACCCCTCACCCTGGAGCCCGCATGAATTCCGCGCTGCTGAACTACTACGAGGCCATCGAGCAGGCCAGTCAAGACATGCTCGAAGCGGCCCGTGTGGGCAACTGGGACCATGTGGTCAAGCTCGAGGGCGCGTGTGCGCTGCTGATCTCGCAGCTCAAGCACGCTGCGACGAAGCAGGAGCTGGCCCCCGACGAGGCGCAACTGAAGTCGCGCATCATGCAGCGCATCCTGCTCAACGACGCCGAGCTGCGCCTGCTTGCCGAGCCCTGGCTGGAAGACCTGGACGATCTGCTCGCGGGCCGTCCGAAGACGCTTCACTGAAGCTGCCGCGCCGCAAGCCCGCCCATGCAAACGCGCCCGATGCCGCTCGACGCGCTGGCTGCCGGCAACAGCGGCCTCGAGGCATTCCGCCTCGACACGCCGCACGAGGTGGCGACGATGCTGCGCGACCTGCAGCAAGCCAATGTGCTGCTCAACCTGAACGCGCCGCACGGTGGCGTCTATACCACCACGCTGTGGGCGATGGACGCGGCGCGCGGCGTGCTGAGCTTTGCCGCCAACGCGCGCGACCCGCAGCTTCAATCGCTGCTCGAGGGCGACGAGGCGGTGGTGGTGGGCTATCTCGACAGCATCAAGGTCCAGTTCGACGTCGACCAACTGCTGTTGGTGCACGGCGTGCGCGCCTGCACGCTCAATGCCAGCTACCCGCGCGAGCTGTTCCGCTTCCAGCGCCGCAACAGCTTTCGCGTGCGGCCCGTGCTACGCGAGACTCCGGTGGCGCGGCTGCGCCACCCGATGATCCCCGACATGCCGCTCGCCTTGCGCGTGCTCGACGTGAGCATCGGCGGCTGCGCGCTGCTGCTGCCCGAGGACGTTCCGCCGCTTGCGCCCGGGGTGCTGGTCAATCAGGTCCGGATCGAGCTCGACCTCGGAACGCAGTTCGAGACCGCGCTGCGCCTGCAGCACGTCACCGCGATCCACCCCGACTCGCGCGGCGTGCGCCTGGGCTGCGAGATGGTCCGCCTGGGCCAGGGTGCCGAACAAACCCTGCAGCGCTACATCGACCAGACGCAAAAGCGGCGCCGGTTCACGGCGCCGGAGTGAACGCGGCGGGGCCGGCCCGTCACCGGGCCTTCGGGCCGGCGACCGACGAGCGGGTGGCCAGCTCGCGGCAGACATGCTCGAGCAGGCCGGTGCAGGCGTCTTCGACCAGGTCGAGCACGTTCTCGAAATCCGCAGGGCCGCCGTAGTAGGGATCCGGCACGATCTCGGTGCTGCGCGAACTGCCGAATTCGGCCAGCCGGCGCAGCTTGTGCCGGTGCTCGGGGGGACAGCGCTCCTCGGTCGCGACCAGGTTGTCCCAGTCCATCACCAGCAGAAGGTCGGCGCGCTCGTAGTCTTTTGGCGCCAGCTGCCGCGCCCGCAGGTCGGCAAGCTCGTAACCGCGCTGGCGGGCGTGCCGCTGGGCGCGCAGGTCGGGGGCCTTGCCCCGGTGGAAGTTGTGCGTGCCGGCAGAGTCGATGCGCACCCGACGCGCCAGACCGGCGTCCTGCACCTTCTGGCGGAAGACGCCATGCGCGGTCGGGCTGCGGCAGATGTTGCCCATGCAGATGAAGGTGACGCAGAACACTTCGGACATGAATCGATTGTGCGGTGTTTGGCGGGGCGTGCGTGCCCAGCGCCGCGGCGGCTCACTTGTTCTGCTTCAGATAGTCGGCCAGGTAGTCGAGCTCGTCGGCGCAACCCTGCTCGGTCTGCCCGATCACGAACTTGGCGACGACGCCGCCGATCAAGGGCACCTGGACCTTGGCGTGGTGCTGGATGCGGTAGATGCAGCCCTTGCCCTCGGGCACGAGCTCGAATTCGGCCGTCACCGAGATCGGCTTGCCGACGATCTGCAGCGTGAACGTGCCCCCGCGGCGGTCCTTCTCGACCGACCACTGCTCGACGAGCTCGATGTCGCTCTCGGGGTTGAGCACCTTGGAGATGACGGCGTTGAGCTCGCGGCGCACGCGGCGCTTCATCGTCACCGTCGCACCGCCTGCCGCCTTCTTCACCTTGCAGTTTGCGCTGAGCTCACCCATGGCAAGGCAGCGCGCCTCGAGCCATTTCGGGTCCGTCAGCAGGCCGAACACCTTGTCGAGCGGGGCATTGAGCTTCTTTTCCACGTTCTTCTCCTTGTGGTTGAGCGGGCCCAGCCATCGAGCCCCAAAGAATGCAAGGCGGGTTCCCCGCCCGCGGCGCGAATCGTCGCCGCTTGTTCAGGCCGCGTCAAACAGGGCGGCCGTCCTGTCCAGCTCGATGGCCTGGTCGAGCGCATCCAGAAGCGCCTTGCGCGCCTTGAGCTTGGTCCTGGCGTGCGCCTTCGGATCGAGCTGCTTCAACTCCAGCGCGGCCGCCAGGGCGGCGCCCGCCAGCGCATCGGGGGCCACCACCCGATCGAGGAAGCCGGCCTCCTGGGCGCCTTGCGGATCGAACATCTCGGCGTTGATCACGGCGCGCTGGAAGGCTGGCTTGCCCAGCCGGTCGCGCGCCAGCGCAATGCCGGCATGGTGCATCGTCATGCCGATCCGGACTTCGTTGAGCCCGATCGTGAACGGCCCGCCAACGCCGATGCGGTAATCGGCCGAAAGCAGGATGAACGCGCCCTTGGCCACCGCATGGCCGGTACAGGCGACGACGATCGGGCAAGGATGCGCCAGCATCCGCCGCGCCAGCCGGCTGCCGGCCGTGACCAGCGCGATCGCGTTCTCGGCCGAGGACCGCATCACCTTCAGGTCGTAGCCCGCCGAGAGAATGCCGGGTTGGCCGGTGATGAGCACGACCGCGCCGTCGCGTTCGGCCTGGTCGAGCGCACGATGGAACGCCGATATCACGTCCGGCGAAATGGCGTTGACCTTGCCGTTGCAGAGCGTCAGCGTGGCAATGCCGTCGGCAAGGTGGCAGGAAACGGGTTCGGTCGTCATCGAGATCCTTGGGAAGCCGGCAGGTCCTGGAGTCGCAGGGCTTGAACGAGGGCGCCTCATTGGGGGGCATCTAGACGAGCAGCTTGGGTCGGCCCACGCCGACCTCCCGGCACGGGGTGTCGATGCACTCGACCTGGTAGTCACGCTCGACGATGCGCCGATTGATTGCCACGCTCGCCGGATCGTGGTGCACGGACAGCGTGGCGACGCGGCGCTCCAGGTCGTCCTGCTTGAAGATCGTCTTCACCGGCCACGGATAGGCCTCGCGCTGCCACTCCCAGAACAGCACCTCGTTGCCGTTGCACAGGAGGGCGTAGGGCACACCGAGTTGCTGCGCGTAGGACTTGGCGTGCGCCGCCGCGTCGCCCGGATTGACCGAATAGCGCTTGGCTTCGATCACGGCCAGCGAACGGCCATGGCGATCACGGAGCACATAGTCGGCGCGCGTGCCGTCGGGCAGCCGGACCTCGAAGCGGACGGCGCTGGTGTCGAGCGTGTCCCAGCCCTGCGCCGTGAGCAGTGCGTCGATCTTCACGCGGGCAACGGCTTCGTTGCTCATGTCGTTGCGTTGGGCATGGTCATCGAGGATCAGCGCTCGTGTGCACCCGAGGCGCCGGGCCAGAGCCGGGCGAACTGGAAGGAGAGTTCGCGGTAGTGCCGCACCGACAGCAGGCGCACGACCTTGCCCATTGCGTCTACGGTGTACAGGATCAGGTAGTCGCCGTGCAGATACTCCCGCAATGCGTCGGCCGCGCCGGGCGGCAGGGTTGCCAACTGGGCAAGCGCCTCCGTCGACTGCGGTGGCTGGTCGACGTAGCGCCGGCCGATGCGCGGAAAGCGGCGCAGGTTGGGGATGACCGTGGAGCGCAACTCGGCCAGCAACCTGTCGAAGGCGAAGGCCGCGTCGGCCTCGACCAGGAAGGCCTCGATCGCCTCCAGCCTCGCCAGGAAGCTGGCGGTCAGCTCGACCCGGAACAGCGGCTCAGCCACGCTTCCTTGCGGCCGGGGCGGCCTTCACGCTACCCTTGCCGGCCACGTCACCGGGCCGGGCACGCCGCTTCTGGACTTGTGCGATCGCGGCATCGGCGTCATGGGTGCGCCCGGCAGCGATGTCTTCCAGCCCGCGCCGGGCATCGTCGATCAGCAGCAGGTGGATGCGCTCACGCTCCAGGCGGTGGTAGTAGTCCAGCCGGTCGGCGTCGATGAGGGCCACGTAGCTCTCGCCGTTCTTGGTGATGATCTTCTCGGCGCCGGCCTTCACCTGGTCGGCCAGTTCGGACAGATTGGCGCGCGCCTGGGTGAACGGCACCACGTCGCTGGCGGAGATGCTCATGACTGGCCTCTTGGTGAAGTTACAGAATCCTGTGCAGTCTAAGCGCCCTTGGGCCACACGGCAAGCCGGCCGCACGGCGCCGCGTCAAGGGCGGGCGCAGCCCGGCGCCAGCGAAGCGGCGCCGTGCGCCCACACGCCGCGGCTCGCGGGCAGGCGGCTGTTACGTTACAGCGGCCTGCCCCCGAGCCCGTCCGGCGGCGAGGACTTCGGCTCTTGCTCGCCGCCGCTACCGGCTCATGTCCGGGCCGCGGTTCGGCTCCGGTCGCACCCGCGGCGTGCCCTGCCCCTGCGTCACAGCCATACCCGGCAGCTCAGCCTGCCGTTGCGTGGCGCGGTGGCGCTGCACGGCCCGCGACCTGCGTCTGCATCCCGAAGTCGACGATGCTGCTGCTCAGCTTGCGGTCGGCCGGGTCGGGCGACGCCGCCAGCGCCTTGGTGACCACCGCCCACGCCTGCATCGCACCCGGTGGCGTCGCCCGGAAGGCCGGGTCCGACTTTTGTCCGCCACGCTTGCCGGGGCGGGCTGCCACGCCCGGCTGGCGCTCCCAGCCGTGCAGGCTGCGCCGCGAGACGCCCCGCGTGGCCTGCGACGAGGCCTCCGCCTCGATGCCCCAGTCGCGCAGCTTCTCGGCGAACGTCTCGCACCAGCGGTGCAGGTGTTCCTTGCGCGGCTTCAGGCGCTTGCCGTCGCGCCCTTCGGCGCGCACGCCGACGTGCACGTGCGGATTGGCATGGTGGGTGTGCAAGACCATCACATAGCGGTGATTCGCAAGCTCGGACTTGGCGAGTTCGCGCGCGGCCATCTGCAGCACACGGGTGTCGGTGCCGACCGGCATGGACATGCATGATGTTGAAGGCCTCGCGGCGTTCACTGGCCTCCGGGATGCGAGTGCCGCCGAACTGCCATTGATCGGCGATCGCGTGCAAGGCCTCCTTGCCCTCGCGAACGGCACCGCGGTCGTCTTCGATCGGAGGTCGCCCCGTCTTGGCGATGTAGCGCAGGTGCACCGCGATGGCGCCCATGCCACGGCAGCCACCGGTGACCTTGACCATCACCTGCGGCGCGCGACGCACGACCGTCGAGCGGATGCGCTGGCGCAAGGCCTGGGCACGTTGATGCACCGCCAAGCCGGTGAGCACCGGCGTCCGCGACGCCTTCGTGCGGTTCGAGGGGTAGAACAGTCGGTCGCCCCATCGCACGAGCAGGCATCGATGGTGCTGGGCATGTCAGGCCTCCTTTGCAAGCGAGCGATGAGCGCCGACGCGCGATCATGGTGGCGCCGGATCTCGGCGTCGGCCGACTCGCGACGCGCGCGGCAGGCCCTGGCGCGCTCCGCACCGGCACGGCGCAGCAACGTCACGAGCGCATTGAGGTCGGCCGAGAGTGTGGCAAGTTGGTCGTTGGACGCGAGCAGCGCGGCGCGATCGGCCTGGCGCTCCGCGATGGGCTGCGGCAAGCGGCTGCCGTTCACCAAATGCGCCACGTACTCGCCATAGGACAGGCCGAGCGTTCCGGCGTTCAGGATCAGGGCGTCGGCACGAGGCTGGGGAAGTCGCAAGATCAGCTTGGCCATTGCGCTGCCCGGGGTCTGACCGTCGGGGCAGGGAAGCTACGAAACCGCTTGAACCGGCTTCGGCCTTGAAACCCGCGTCTTTACTGGGCTTTGGCACTTCCCGAGTTCGCCTGGGGCCATCTGGAACGGCCTGGTGGCCTGCCCGGAGGGACTCGAACCCCCGACCTGCTGCTTAGAAGGCAGCTGCTCTATCCAGTTGAGCTACGGGCAGTAGAACGGCCCGTGAGTTTACGCGGCGAAGGCCGTCGTGCGCCCCGCCTCAGGGCGCCGGGCGCGGTTTGAGCATGACGTAGCCACCGTGGCGCGCGACTTCCGCCCATCGCGGGTCGCCGGCGAGCGAGAGCCGGGCAAACTCGTATTCGGGAACGAGCAGCGTCGCGGGCTTGTCGGTGGCGAGCCAGCGCGCGACCTCGGCGCTGTCGCGCGCCTCGATCGCCCGGCCGGCCGAATAGAACTGGCCGGAGAACGGGCGCTTGAACAGATAGACCAGGGGCGCACCGGCATCGTGCGGCATGCCGAGCAACCTGCGCTGCGAGCGTGCCTCGATGCGCTCGTGGCCGAACACCAGCAGCGCGCAGGCCACGAGCGGCATGATCAGGCCCAGCAGCCAGACCCGGCTGGCCGGGCCCTTCGGGTCGCGCTCCATCATGAGCCGCGCGGTGATCAACGCGAACGCCGGCAGTGCCGGCAGCGCATAGGCCTCGAGGATGTTGCGTGCCAGCGTGAACAGCAGCAGCGGCGCGAGCACCCAGCACAGCAGATAAGGCATCTGCGGATCGGGCGAAGGGCACCGCACCACGTTCGACACCGGCTTCTTGCGCCACAACACGAGTGCCACGACAGACCAGGGCAGCGCCGCGCCGGCGGCGTAGGGCCAGATCGATCCGCGCGCTCGCTCGTGCCCGCCACCGTAGAGATCGCCCGTCCAGCCGGGTTGGGTGAAGCGCTGCCAGTGTTCGCCGATGATGAAGTACTGCAGGAACCCGGGCGTGGCGGCCTCGGCGGCAAGGTACCAGGGCAACGTCAGGGCCAGCGTCAGCAGCAGGCCGCGCAGCCAAGGCAGGCCTTGCCAGACCGCGCGCCACTGGCGTGTCCAGGCGAGCCACAGGCCGAGCGCGATGCCCGTCATCACCAGTGCCACTGGCCCCTTGGCGAGCAGCCCGACGGCCAGCCCGACGAAGAACCCCCAGCGGTCGGCCGCGCCCGCGCGTGGGTGATGCAGTGCATTCCAGAACGACACCATCGACAGCGTCATGCCGAAAGTCATGAACACGTCGGTGGCCACGGCGCCGGCAATCAGGAAGCCGAGCACCGACGACAACAGCACCAGCGCGGCCGCCATCGCCGCCGCCGAGCGCGGCGCGGGCGCGTGCGGCCAGCGCCAGAACAGGGCCGCCGTCAGCAGGGCGAACACGAGCGTCGCGAAGCGCGCGGCGAACGCCCCGACACCGAACACCGCCATCGACGCCGCGCTGGCCCAGAACGACAGCGGCGGCTTGCCCCAGAACGGCACGCCGTACTCCCACTGCGGGCTGATCCATTGCGCCGTCTCCAGCATCTTGCGACCCATCTCGCCGTAGCGGGCCTCGGTCGTGTCGGTCAGCGGGTACAGCCCGAGGCTGGCCAGCCGGACGAGCACCACGACCAGCAGGACGGCCGGCAGCAGGTGCCGCGACTTCATGCGCCCGCCGGCGGGCCCCGCTCGGGTCTTGGCGTCGCGGCGATCGCGGCAATCGCGTCGGCCTCGTCCACCGGCGGGGCAGGCACGCGGTGGTGCCGATACACCCCGCTCAGCAGGTACAGCGGGCGCGCCTTGACCTCGACGAACATGCGCGCCATGTATTCACCGATGATCCCGAGCGCGATCAACTGCACCCCGCCGAGGAACAGCACCGTCACCATCAGCGAGGGGTAGCCGGCCACCGGGTCGCCCCAGAGCAGCGCCTTGCCGAAGACATAGACGCCCGCACCCAGCGCATACACGGCGGTGGCCAGGCCCACATAGCTCGCCAGCTTCAGCGGCGCCGAGCTGAACGAGGTGATGCCTTCGAGCGCCAGGTTCCACAGCCGCCAGTAGTTCCACTTCGTCTCGCCGGCAAAGCGCGCGTCGCGCGCGTAGTCGAGCGTCACCTGGTGAAAGCCGACCCAGGCGAACAGGCCCTTCATGAAGCGCGTGCGCTCGGGCAGTGCGCGCAGCGCATCCGCGGCGCGCCGGCTGAGCAGGCGGAAGTCGCCCACGTCGGCCGGAATGGGCAGTTCGCCGATCGATCCGATCAGGCGATAGAACAGGCTGGCCGTGGCCTTCTTGAACCAGCTCTCGCCCTCACGGCTGAAGCGCCGCATCATCACCACGTCGGCGCCGGCCTGCCACTCGCGCAGCATGTCGGGGATCAGCTCCGGAGGGTCCTGCAGGTCGGAGTCGATCACGATCACCGCCTCGCCTGCGGCGTGGTCGAGCCCCGCGGTCAACGCGACCTCCTTGCCGAAATTTCGGCTGAAGTCGAGCAGCACGACGCGCGCGTCGGCGGCGCCGATCTCGCGCAGCATGCGCATCGAGGCGTCGCTGCTGCCGTCGTTGACGTACAGCACCTCGGACGAGACCGACAGCGCGTCGAGCACCGCCGCAAGCCGCCGATGGAAATCCTGGATCACCGCCGCTTCGTTGAACACCGGCACCACGATCGACAGCACGACCTGCGGCGTTGCGGCCAAACCCACCGAAGCGGGATGAGCAGAAATCGGGAGTGGCGGGCGATTCATCGGGTCGGGCCAGGCGGGGCTGTCAGCCGGAGGGTACCGTTCGCCGCCATTCCGGCGCGCAGGGCATGCAAAGACCGCAAGCCGGTCATTGGTCGGGGTGAGAGGATTCGAACCTCCGGCCTACTGGTCCCAAACCAGTTGCGCTACCAGGCTGCGCTACACCCCGAACGGTCGCGATTGTACCGGCCCGATCAGGCGCCGCGATGCTGCGGGCATCCCGCGGTCCGTCAGCGCGCGAGCTGCTGCCAGACCTTCTCGAGCCGCTTGACACTGACGGGCTGCGGCGTGCGCAGCTCCTGTGCGAACAGGCTGACGCGGAGTTCCTCGATCAGCCAGCGGAACTCCTCCAGCCGCGGGTCGAGCGCGCCCTTGCGCTCGGCCAGCAGCCGCAGGTAGCGCTGCTCGAGCGGGCGCAGCTCGGCCAGGCGCTGGGCGTCGCGGGCCGGATCGGTGCGCAACTTGTCCAGGCGCAGCGCGATGGCCCTCAGGTAGCGCGGCAGGTGGGCGAGCAGCGCCCAGGGCGTGGCTGCGACGAAGCGCTTCGGGCACAAGCGCGCCAGCTGGGCCTGCACGTCCTCGACCACCTCCTTCGGCGGCCGCGCGTCCTTGAGCTTTCTCACCGCAACCGCGTGCTCGGCGAGCACCTGTGCCGCGGCGCGGGCGATCTCGTTGGCGATCAAGGTCAGCCGTCCGCGCCCTTCGTCGAGGCGGCGCTGAAAGCTCGCTGCGTCTCCGGGCAGCGGCTCGGCGAGGAAGGCACGGTCGAGGGCGACGTCGATGATCTGGTCGCGCAACTCCTCGGCCGTGCCGAGCGGCATGAACGCGACCGCCATCTTCTGCAGGTCGGGGAGGTTCTTCTCCAGGTAGCGCAGCGCGTCACGGATCTGCAGCGCGACGAGTCGGCACAGCCCGGCGCGGTGCTTCGCGGCGGCGACGCCGGGCTCGTCGAAGACCTCGATCTCGACGTGGGTGCCCTTGTCGATCAGTGCCGGAAAGCCGATCAGGCGCTGACTGCCGCGCTCGATCTCCATCAGCTCCGGCAGCTCGCCGAAGGTCCAGGCGGTGTAGCGCGCGGCGGGCGCTTCCGCCGCTGCGCTGCCGGCACGGCCGCCGCCAGTCGCAGAGCCATCGGACCGCGTCGCGGCAGTCGCGCCGACCGTGTCTTGCGCCACCGGCATCGCAGGTGCCGGCGCCAGCGTGGCGCCGAGCTTCAGGCTGGCGAGTGCCTGGAATGCCGAGCGCGCCTGGTCGCCCAGATCGGCCTTGAGCGCGGCGAGACTACGGCCCATGCCGAGCTGGCGACCATGCTCGTCGACCACCTGGAAGTTCATGAACAGATGCGGCGGCACTTGTTCGAGCTTGAAGTCGCCCCGTTTCACGTCGACCTGCGTCTTCGCACGCACACTGGCGAGCAGCGCGTCGATGAGGCCACCCTGCGCGAAGGCGGCCTCGCGCGCGAAGGTGTCGGCATACTCGGGCAGCGGCACCAGCCGCGATCGCGGGCGCTGGTGCAGGCTCTTCACCAGCGCGAGCACCTTGTCCTTCAGGAGCCCCGGCACCAGCCATTCGCAGCGCTCCTCGCTGACCTGGTTGAGCGCGTAAATCGGCACCGTCACCGTCACGCCGTCGCGCGCGTCGCCCGGCGTGTGGAGGAAGCTCACCGCGCAGTCGATGCCGCCGAGGCGCAGCAGCTTCGGGAAGCTCGCGGTCGTGATGCCGGCTGCCTCGTGGCGCATCAGCTCCTCGCGGCTCAGGTGCAGCAGGCGCGGCTGGCGGCGCGCCTCGTCGCGGTACCAGCGCTCGAGGCCCTGGCCGCTGCACACATCGGGCGGGATCTGCTGGTCGTAGAAGGCGTGGATCAGTTCGTCGTCGACCAGCACGTCCTGGCGGCGCGACTTGTGCTCGAGCTCTTCGACCTGGCGGATGAGCTTGCGGTTGTGGGCCAGAAAGGGCAGCTTCGTTTCCCAGCCATCGCCGACCAGCGCCTCGCGGATGAAGATCTCGCGCGCGGCGGGCAGGTCCACGAGGCCGAAGTTCAAGCGCCTGTTGCTGTAGACCACGATGCCGTAGAGCGTGGCTCGTTCCAGCGCCACCACTTCGGCGGCCTTCTTTTCCCAGTGCGGTTCGAGCAGCTGCGTCTTGAGCAGGTGGCCGGCGATCGGCGCAATCCACTGCGGCTCGATCGATGCGATGCCGCGGCCGTAGAGGCGCGTCGTCTCGACCAACTCGCCGGCGACGATCCAGCGCCCGGGCTTCTTGGAGAGGTGCACGCCGGGATGGCGCCAGAACCGTATGCCGCGCGCACCGAGGTACCACTCGTCGTCGTCGCTCTTCAGCCCGATGTTGCCGAGCAGGCCGGCCAGCAGCGCGACGTGGATCTGCTCGTAGGTGGCGGGCAGCGTGTTCAGCCTCCAGCCGTGTTCGGCGACGACAGTGTGCAACTGCGAGTGAATGTCGCGCCATTCGCGCACGCGACGCACGCTGACGAAGCTGTCGCGCAGGCGCTGCTCCTGCTGGCGGTTGCTGAGCTTGTGGCTAGCGACTGGCGCGCCGCTTGCGGGGGAAGGCACCCCTGCGTCGGACTTCCCCCGCCGGGCGGCACCTGCGGTGCCGCTGGCGACCGAATGCGCCCCCACCCCAGCCCTCCCCCGCTGCGCCGGAGAGGGGGTCTGCAGTGCAACGTGGCCGCGGCCCTCCTCGATCCACTTCCACAACTTCAGGTAGCCCATGAATTCCGACTTCTCGTCGTCGAACTTCTTGTGCTTCTCGTCGGCCGCCTGCTGCGCTTCGAGCGGGCGGTCGCGCACGTCCTGGCCGGTCAGCGCCGAGGCGATGATCAGCACCTCGGCGAGCGACTGGCGATCGCGTGCTTCGAGGATCATGCGGCCGACGCGCGGGTCCAGCGGCAGGCGCGACAGCGTCTGGCCGATGGCGGTCAGCGCGTTCTTCTCGTCCACCGCGTTGAGCTCACCGAGCAGCGCGTAGCCATCGGCGATCGCACGCCGTGGTGGCGGGTCGAGGAAAGGAAACGCCTCGACTTCGCCGAGGCCCAGCGCCTTCATGCGCAGGATCACGCCGGCCAGCGACGAGCGCAGGATCTCGGGGTCGGTGAAGCGCGGCCGGGCGAGAAAGTCCTTCTCGTCGTAGAGCCGGATGCAGATGCCGTTGGCCACCCGCCCGCAGCGCCCGGCGCGCTGGTTGGCGGAGGCCTGGCTGATCGGTTCGATCTGCAGCTGCTCGACCTTGTTGCGGTAGCTGTAGCGCTTGACGCGCGCCTCGCCGCTGTCGATCACGTAGCGGATGCCGGGCACCGTGAGTGAAGTCTCGGCGACGTTGGTGGCGAGCACGATGCGCCGCCCGTTGCCGGCGTCGAAGACCCGGTCCTGTTCGGCCTGCGAGAGGCGCGCGAACAGCGGCAGGATCTCGACCGGCCCGCCGCGCGCCTGCGTACTGGCCAGGTGCTTGCGCAGGTGATCGGCCGCCTCGCGGATCTCGCGCTCGCCGGGCAGGAAGACGAGGATGTCGCCGCTGCCCGCGCCCAGCCACAGTTCATCCACCGCATCGGCGATGGCATTGTTGAGGTCGTAGTCCGCGGGCCGTCCGCCGGGCCGCCCCAAGGAAGGCCCACCCCAAGGGCCACGCTGGGGCCCTTCGGGGCCCCCGGGGGCGGCCGGCGAAGCCGGCCTGGGGGCTCCATCCTGTTCGAACGGTCGCCAACGTTGCTCGACCGGGAACATGCGGCCCGAGACCTGGATCACCGGCGCCGGACCGTCCTTTCCGGCGAAGTGTTGGGCAAAGCGGTCGGCGTCGATCGTGGCCGAAGTCACGATCACCTTCAGGTCGGGCCGCTTCGGTTTCGGCCCCTGCAGCAACTGGCGCAGATAGCCGAGCAGGAAGTCGATGTTCAGGCTGCGCTCGTGTGCCTCGTCGATGATGAGCGTGTCGTAGGCGCGCAGCAGCGGGTCGCTCTGGGTCTCGGCGAGCAGGATGCCGTCGGTCATCAGCTTGACGCTGGCGCCCGGCGTCAGCCGGTCCTGGAAGCGCACCTTGTAGCCGACGATCTCGCCCAGCGGCGAGTTCAGCTCCTGCGCGATGCGCTTCGCGACACTCGACGCGGCGATGCGGCGCGGCTGGGTGTGGCCGATCAGCCGCCCGGTGTTCGCCCGTCCTCTGCCGAGCGCGAGCGCGAGCTTGGGCAACTGCGTGGTCTTGCCCGAACCCGTTTCACCGCACACGATGATCACTTGGTGCTGCCGAATCGCCTGCGCGATCTCGTCGCGACGTGCCGAGACGGGTAGCGATTCGGGGAAGCTGATCGGCGGCAGGGTGGGCCGTGCCGACGACGACGATACAGGCGGTGGGGCCTGCGCTGGCGTTGGAGGGGTGGCGCGAATGGGCGTGTTCAAGACGGCAGGATTATCGGCGAGCGGGCTTGTCGCGGATCCGACGAGAGGCGTGCCTCATCCGACCGGCCAGTCGGCGACCGCGCCCAAATCCCGCGCGTGGCGCAGAACCGGTGCGATGACGACTCCGGCCATGTCGGCGAAGCAGAACAAGATGTATCGGGTCGAGGTGGGCCAACTCCGCAGCCCGGGTGCAAGCACGGGGCGCTCGCGCACGATGCGGGGTTGGCCAAGCAGATTCCGCGCTTCGCGGTCGATGACATCGGCGGCCCGATCGGCGGTCTCGGAGGCGAACAGCCCCCCGACCTGTCATTCCCGCATCTCGGGGCTATGCCCGGCCCCAGCGCCGACCGGCATTGCCGCAACGTCCGCGTGGGCTGCGGGCGTCGCCACGGACCGATGCGGCACAATCCCGCCACCCCTCGCACCCCTCTCCATGAGCGTCGTCTTCCCCCACACCTTCGTGCCCTGGTTCCGCGCCGTGGCGCCGTACGTGCACGCGTACCGTGGCAAGACCTTCGTCGTCGCGATCGCCGGCGAGTTGATCGCCGCCGGCAAGCTCAACCTGTTCGTGCAGGACATGGCGATCCTGCACGCGATGGGCATCAAGCTCGTGCTGGTGCACGGCTTTCGGCCGCAGGTCAACGAGCAGTTGCTCGCCAAGGGCCATGTGTCGAAGTTCAGCCGCGGCCGGCGCATCACCGACCCGGTGGCGCTCGACTGCGCGCAGGAGGCCGCGGGCCAGCTGCGTTTCGAGATCGAGGCCGCGTTCTCGCAGGGCCTGCCCAACACGCCGATGGCCAACGCCACCGTGCGCGTGGTCTCGGGCAACTTCCTCACCGCGCGGCCGGTCGGGATCGTGGACGGCATCGACTTCCAGCAGAGCGGCCTGGTGCGCAAGGTGGACGCGTCGGCCATCCGCAGCGCGATCGACATCGGCGCCGTCGTGCTGCTGTCGCCGTTCGGCTTCTCGCCCACCGGCGAGGCGTTCAACTTGTCGATGGAAGACGTGGCCACCAGCACGGCCATCGCGCTGCAGGCCGACAAGCTGCTGTTCCTGACCGAGGTGCCGGGCATCCGCGAAGACCGTAACGACCCCGAAAGCGCGATCGACACCGAGCTTGCGCTCGCGGATGCCGAACGGCTGCTGGCGTCCTTGCCCGCGCCGACCCAGCCGACCGACACCGCGTTCTACCTGCAGCATTGCGTGAAGGCCTGCCGCGGCGGCGTCGAGCGCTCGCACATCCTGCCCTTCGCGATCGACGGCGCGCTGCTGATGGAGGTGTACACGCACGACGGCATCGGCACCATGGTCGTGGACGAGAAGCTCGAGAGCCTGCGCGAAGCGACGGCCGACGACATCGGCGGCATCCTGCAGCTGATCGAGCCCTACGAGCAGGACGGCACGCTCGTCAAGCGCGACCGCACGGAGATCGAGCGCGACGTGGGCCACTACACCGTGATCGAGCACGACGGCGTGATCTTCGGCTGCGCGGCGCTTTACCCGTATCCCGAGGCCCGCACCGCCGAGATGGCGGCGCTGACCGTGTCGCCCGGGGTGCAGGGCCAGGGCGACGGCGAGCGCATGTTGAAGCGCATCGAGCACCGCGCACGTGCGATGGGGCTCGAGAGCATCTTCGTGCTGACGACGCGAACGATGCACTGGTTTCTCAAGCGCGGGTTCCAGCAGGTCGACCCCGACTGGCTGCCCGATGCGCGAAAGCGCAAGTACAACTGGGATCGGCGCTCGCAGGTACTGTTGAAGAAACTCTGAGCCCGATCCGCCCTGAACGACCGAAACCCAACCGAGGAGTTCTGCCATGCCGCGTACCGTCAACTGCGCCCATTTGAAGAAGGAAGCCGAAGGGCTCGAGTACCTGCCGTATCCGGGGGAACTCGGTCAGAAGATCTACGCCCACATCAGCAAGGAAGCCTGGCAGCTGTGGATGAAGCATCAGACGATGTTGGTCAACGAAAACCGGCTCAACCTGGCCGATCAGCGGGCACGGCAGTATCTGGCGCGGCAGATGGAGTTGTTTCTCTTCGGTGAGGGTGCGGAGCAGCCGGCCGGTTATGTGCCGCCGAGCGCCTGAGGCCATCGGCCCGTTTCGACGACAGGTGATTGGGCTCGCCTCCTGATATTCCCAGCGTAAACTACCCGGCCCTGCACGGGCGAAAGATACTGAGCCATAATTCGATTGCTGGTGGAGTAATCTGCCGGACTCCGGCCCGGGCATTGCCGAGCCATTTCCGCCCACTCAAGGACCAATATCATGAGCAATCTGAAGGACCTGCTGGCTCAACGTGCAGCGCTCGAGCGCCAAATCGAAGAAGCCGCTCGCAACGAGCGTTCCGATGCCATTTCCAAGGTGAGGGCGTTGATGGCCGAGCACGGCCTGAGCGTTGCCGACCTCGGCCCACGGGGTACGGCCAAGGCGGCGCGACCGAAGGGCTCGAAAGTCGCGGCGAAATACCGCGACGCCGCCACCGGCGACACCTGGAGTGGCCGCGGATTGCGCCCCAACTGGCTGAAGGCGGCGTTGGCGGGGGGCAAGAAGCTGGAGGATTTCGCAGTCTGAGGCTGACGCGCCCAAGCCGCTCTTCCGGGCATGTTGGATGCCCTTCGGCGGTCACTTGGACCGGCCAACACAGGCCGGGGCCGGTAGGCGCAGTCCTCGGAACCTGTTCCTGAATCGGCTTGTGCGGTCGCTGCCGCCGATAGCCTGCCGCGCCCGCCCGTGAACCTTCCGCGCCTCGCCAGGCTGGCGCACCGCTGGCTCTCGTACGTGTACGTGTTCACGGGGTATTCCGTGCTGCGCCAACCTCCCATCCGTACGTGTTCACGGGGTACCCCCCTGCTGTCTGTCACGGCCTGACCACAGACCGCCACGTGACTTGAAGTAGTCATTGCAAGTCGTTGATTTGATTGCGACACTTCGCGTGTGCAAACCAAGCCGACGGTTGCCGGGGGTCTCAAGTCGCCAGAGGCGGCGATGGCGCAGCTACCGCAGACGGTTCCCGAGTGCCACGCCGTCATTGCGCAGTTGCTGGAACGGGTAAAGCTGTTGGAGGAACGGGTCAATCTGGTCTCCAACAACTCATCGAAGCCACCGTCGACAAACGGCCCGGGCCGGATGAACCGCGCTCAGCGCCGGGCCAGCGGTCGCAAGCGCGGCGCCCAGCCCGGCCACAAGGGCCACAGTCGCGCCATGCTCGACGAAGGCGAAGTCGACCGTGTGGTGGACTGCAAGCCCGAGGCGGTGTGCGAGTGCGGCGGCCAGGTCGAAGTGGCAGATGCACCGCAGCGCCACCAGGTCTTCGAGGTGCCGCCCCTGCGCGCCCAGGTCGACGAATACCGGCTCTACAGCGGGCGCTGCGCGGGCTGCGGCAAGCCGCACGCAGGCGTGCTGCCGCCCGGCGTGCCCAAGGGCCAACTGGGCCCGCGCGCGCTGTCGCTGGTGGGCGTGCTGGGCACGCGGTATCACCTCACCCAGCGCAAGATCCGCAACCTGCTGGACCAGCTGATGGGCTTGAGCTTCAGCGTCGGGGCGATCTCGCAGGCCCACGGCAAGGTCGCCGTGGCGCTGAAGGCGCCGGTGGCCGAGGCGGCGGCGTCGCTGTGCCGGGCCGATGCGCTGTGGATGGACGAGACCCACTACCCGCGCGAGGGCATCGGCAACTGGGTGTGGGCGGCCGTGCAGCCGCTGCTGGCGGTGTTCGCCATCTACCCGTCGCGGGCGCGCTACGTGATCCTGGACTTCATCGGCGAGACCTGCACGGCGGCGGTGACGACGGACCGGTATGCCGGCTACGCCTTCATCGATGTCGGGCGCCGGCAGGTCTGCTGGGCCCATCTGCTGCGCGACTTCAACCGCATCAGCCAGCGCCACGGCCTGGCCGGGCAGATCGGGCGCCGCTTGCTGGGGCTCGGCCTGGTGATGTTCCGCAAGCGCGACAAGGCGCACCTCCGCGGCGCGGTCCTCGACGGGCTGCAGCGCCGTACGCGCCAGGCGCTCGAACGCGGTGCCGGGCAGGATCAGTGCAAACGCACGGCCAACACCTGCGCCAACATCCTCAAGCTCTGGCCGGCGCTGTGGACCTTCGCCACGCACGACATGCTGGTGCCGACCAACAACGCGGCCGAGCAGGCGCTGCGCAGCCTGGTGCTCAAGCGCAAGATCTCCGGGCCCACGCGGTCGTTGCGAGGCGACCAGTTCCTGGCCCGCGGCTTCACGGTTCACGAGACCTGCCTGCGCCAGGGCGTTGACATGTGGGACTTCATGCACAAGGCCGTGCATGCCTTCATCGCCAAGACGGCGCCGCCGAGCTTGATGCCACGGCCGATGTCGGTGGCCGTGGCGCCGACGGGCTGAGCGCCAGCAGCGCGCTGGACCAGCGCGTGAGCGCCGCCGCCCCGGGATGGGAGGTTGGCGCAGCACGGAATACCCCGTGAACACGTACCTCGTACGTCATCGCCCTTCAGCTGCTGGCCTGGGTCGTTGGCGGCCTGCTGTTCGCCTGGCTGCCGTTCCACCCCTGGGTCAAGGCGGCCAACTTCGTGCGTGCGCCGGCGCAACGCCTGCAGGGGAGCGACGGCAGCGCGCTTCAGGCGGCGCTGCAGGCCCTGCCGCCAGGCACGACAGTGCGGTCGGCGGCAAGCGTGACGGCGCCGGACGGTGCGCTGTGGAAGCTGACCCGGGACGATGGGCCCCCCATGTGGCTGCGCGTCGACGGCGGGCCGCACCGCTCGCCTGACGCCGCGGCAATCGAGCGTTTCGCGGCAACGATCTATCGGGGCCCGGGCAAGCCGATCGGGCCGGCCACCTTCCTGCTCGACGTGCCGACGCGGCTGGGGCTGGTGCGTGAAACCGGCGCTCGCGGCAAGCTGTGGCGGGTGGCGTTCGACGACGCACAGCGCACGCGGCTGTATTTCGACGGCACGAGCGGCGAGTTCGTTGCCGCACGCACCGAGGCCTGGGTCTGGTACGACTTGCTCTGGCGCCTGCACATCATGGACTATGCCGGCGGCGACGACTTCAACAACCCGCTGCTGCGAGCCGAGGCGCCGCTGGCCCTGCTGCTGGTGCTGGCGGGCGCGATACTGACGGTCCAGGCCGCGTGGCGGGCACGCCGGCGCAACGCGAACGGCACGCGAGCTCGTTCTGCCCGGACGCGATCATGACGATCTCCTGGCCCGCCTCTTGCGCTACCGCGAAGGCGGGCGCCCAGCCGCCTCGGGATCGGCCCGGCGACTGCTGAACCCCTACCCTGGCGCAAGCCGGGCGGTAGACTGCTCCGGTGATCCCGCCCAGCTTCCTGCATGACCTGCTCGCGCGTGCCGATATCGTCGATATCGTGGGCCGCTACGTGCCGCTCAAGAAGTCCGGCGCCACGCACAAGGGCCTGTGCCCGTTCCACGGCGAGAAGTCGCCGAGCTTCACCGTCAGCGCATCGCGCCAGACCTATCACTGCTTCGGCTGCGGCGTGCACGGCAACGCGATCGGATTCCTGATGGAGCATTCCGGGCTGAGCTTTGTCGACGCGGTGCGCGACCTCGCGCAGCAGCTCGGCATGCAGGTGCCCGAGGACGACGCTTCGCCCGAGGAGCGGCAGCGCGCAGGCGAGCTCAAGCAGAAGCAGGCAACGCTCTCCGACGTGCTCGCGCGCGCGGCCGAGCACTATCGCAAGCAGCTCAAGGCGAGCCCGCGTGCCGTGGCCTACCTGAAGGGACGCGGCCTGAGCGGCGAGGTGGCGGCGAAGTTCGGCCTCGGCTACGCGCCCGAGGGCTGGCGGGGGCTGGCGAGCGTGTTCCCGCGCTACGACGACCCGCTGCTCGAGGAAAGCGGGCTCGTGATCGTGCACGCGGCCGAGAACGAGGCCGAGGCCGAGGCCGAGGCCAAACGCTACGACCGCTTCCGCGACCGGATCATGTTCCCGATCCGCTCGGTGCAGGGCGAGGTCATTGGTTTCGGCGGGCGGGTGCTCGACCATGGCGAACCCAAGTACCTGAACTCGCCCGAAACGCCGGTCTTCGTCAAGGGCCGCGAGCTCTATGGCCTCCATGAGGCGCGTGCAGACTTGCGCAAACAGGGCTTCGCACTGGTGGTCGAAGGCTACATGGACGTGGTCGCGCTGGCCCAGCATGGCTTTGCGAACGCCGTCGCCACGCTGGGCACCGCCTGCACGGCGGACCATGTGCAGAAGCTCTTTCGCTTCACCGACTCGGTGGTGTTCAGCTTCGATGGCGACGCTGCCGGGCGCCGCGCCGCGGGCCGCGCGCTCGAGGCCGCGCTGCCGCATGCCGGCGACACGCGAACGGTTCGCTTCCTGTTCCTCCCTCCCGAGCACGACCCCGACTCGTTCGTTCGCGAACACGGCACCGAGGCGTTCGCTCGGTGCATCGAGCAGGCGGTGCCGCTGTCGCGCCAACTCATCGAGCTGGCCCGCGAGGGCTGCGATCTGTCGAGCGCCGAAGGCCGCGCGCGCGTGCTCGCCAACGCGCGGCCGCTGTGGAACGCCCTGCCCGACGGCGCGCTGAAACGCCAGCTGCTGGGCGGGCTGGCGCAGTCGGCCCAGTTGCCGATGCCCGAACTGGCGGACCTCTGGCAACTGGGCAGCAACGTGCGCGGCAGCACCGCGGAGTCGTCGCGCGCGGCCCGCACCCCTTCGAACCGCCCGCGAGCGCGCTCGCGCAGCGCTCCGGCAAGCCCGGCCGACCACGCGATTCGCATGCTGCTGCTGCACGGTGAGTGGTGGGACGCGCTCGAACCCGCCGACCATGAGCTGCTGCACGGACTGCCGGCGCCGCACGGCGAGGTCTGCGCCTGGCTCGAGCGCCACCTGAGCGACCACGGGCCGACCCCGTGGTCCGCGCTTGCCGCCGCGCTGGCGGGTTCGGAACATGCCGAAGTCGCGACGCGGCTCGTCACCGCCAGCGCCCTGGAAGATGAAATGGCCTTTCGCGACCTCCGGCACGTGATCGACGGCATGTGGATCGAACGACTTGCTGCAGAGCAGAAGCGCTTGATCGAGGAGGCCGCCAGCGACCCGGCTGCGCTGGCGCGCTGGCGCGAGGTGGACGCCGAACGGCGGCGCCGCCTGCATGGGCGCCAGGAAGCCAGCGAGACCAAGCCGCTGGCGATATGACCGGCCGCCCGGCCAATCCTGCATGGGCGTCTTCGCCCGGGGCGCAGCACACGCAGTCGAGTTCGCGGCGGACCTCGTCGCGTGGGCTGCCCGGGCCACCCACGGCCCATGACTGGCGGTCCATCGTGAACGATATAATCCCTCGCTTTCGGCAAGAGTGACAGCAGCACCTCCGGGCCCCGGCCACCCTCTGACCCAGGGTCCCCACTGAAGGCCACCCTTTACCCGCAAGGGCTGCACTCCGATGGAATGTTCACGCGAACTTGCCCCAACTGGAGCGGGAACCGTTGGCGCCGTGGTGCCCGCGGCCATTGAGCGCGTGCTCGCGGCAACCGAAGCGAGCATGGCCAGGCCCGCTACCGGCAGTGCGAGCGATCCGTCGCGAGCGCGGCCGCAGGCTTGCGTCATCACCGTTCGGCGGCATCTGCACTGAACTTTCCGAGCCCCGCCACCTCACAAGGCCCCCGTGCCGACCACCATCCGAGGATTTGCATGACCGCGAAGAAGATCGCGCCCGCCAAGGCCGCCGAACCCGATCTGAAGAAGAAGCTCGCCACGAACGCCGCCAAGAGCAGCCCGGCCGCCAAGCCCGCGCTGAAGGTTGCAGCGAAGCCTGCCACCAAAGCCAGTGCGAGGGCCGAAGCGCCGAAGGGCAAGACGGGCCGCACGCCGAAGGTCGAAGCCGGCAAGTCGCGCGAGGTCGCCGAAGAAGACTTCACAGACGTCGAGGCCGAGTTCGGCGGCGAGCCCGAGGCGGATACCGTCGCCGAGGGCGACAGCAAGGCCAAGGCCAAACCGCTGCGGATGAAGGTCTCGCGCGCCAAGGAGCGCGCGCTGATGCGCGAGTTCGGCCTCGACGAAACCGCGCTCACCGAGGAAGAAGTCGCCAAGCGCCGCCAGGAGTTGAAGACGCTCATCAAGATGGGCAAGACGCGCGGCTTCCTGACGCACCAGGAGATCAACGACCACCTACCCGAAAAGCTCGTCGACAACGAAATCCTCGAAGCCATCGTGTCGATGCTCAACGACATGGGCATCGCCGTCTACGAGCAGGCGCCCGACGCCGCGACGCTGCTGATCGCCGGCGGCGGCACGACCACGGCAACCGAAGAGGAGGCCGAGGAAGCCGCTGAAGCGGCGCTCTCGACCGTCGACTCCGAATTCGGCCGCACGACCGACCCGGTGCGCATGTACATGCGCGAGATGGGTACCGTCGAACTGCTGACGCGCGAAGGCGAGATCGAGATCGCCAAGCGCATCGAAGGCGGCCTGCAGGCGATGATGCTGGCGATCAGTGCCTCGCCGACGACGATCGCCGAACTGCTGAGCTACGCCGACCGCATCGCCGCCGGCCAGATGCAAATCTCCGAGGTCGTCGACGGCTTCGTGCACGCCGACGAGGCCGACGACTACGTGGCCGAGGAAGACGTCGACTTCTTCGATGAAGACGACGACGACGACGGCCAGGGCGGCTCCAAGGCGCTGACCAAGAAGCTCGAGGAACTGAAGAACGCGGCGATCCTGAAGTTCGAGGCGCTGCGCATCAACTTCGACAAGATGCGCAAGGCGTTCGAGAAAGAGGGCTACCAGTCGCCCGCATACAACAAGGCGCAGCACGCGATCAGCAGCGAGCTGATGACGATCCGCTTCACCGTCAAGACGATCGAGAAGTTGTGCGGCATCCTGCGTTCGCAGGTGGACGACGTGCGCCGCTACGAGCGCGAACTGCGCAAGATCCTGGTCGACAAGTGCGGCATGCCGCAGGAATACTTCATCAAGCACTTCCCGCCGAACGTGCTGAACCTGAAGTGGGTCGAGCGCGAAGCCGCTGCTGGCAAGGCCTACAGCACCGTGCTCGCGCGCAACCTGCCGCCGGTGCAGGAGTTGCAGAAGAAGCTGACCGATCAGCAGGCCAAGGCGGTGGTGCCGCTGGAAGACCTGAAGAAGATCAACAAGCGAATGAACGAGGGCGAGAAGGCCTCGCGCGACGCGAAGAAGGAGATGATCGAGGCCAACCTTCGCCTCGTGATCTCGATCGCCAAGAAGTACACCAACCGCGGCCTGCAGTTCCTCGACCTGATCCAGGAAGGCAACATTGGCCTGATGAAGGCGGTCGACAAGTTCGAATACCGGCGCGGCTACAAGTTCTCGACCTACGCCACGTGGTGGATCCGCCAGGCGATCACGCGCTCGATCGCCGACCAGGCGCGCACGATCCGCATCCCGGTGCACATGATCGAGACGATCAACAAGATGAACCGGCTCTCGCGCCAGCACTTGCAGGAGTTCGGCTTCGAGCCCGACGCGCCGACGCTGGCCGAGAAGATGGAGATCCCGGAAGACAAGATCCGCAAGATCATGAAGATCGCCAAGGAGCCGATCTCGATGGAGACGCCTATCGGCGACGACGACGACTCGCATCTGGGCGACTTCATCGAGGACACCAACAACACGGCGCCGATCGAGGCCGCGATGCAGGCCGGCCTGCGCGACGTGGTCAAGGACATTCTCGACTCGTTGACGCCGCGCGAAGCCAAGGTGCTGCGGATGCGCTTCGGCATCGAGATGAGCACCGACCACACGCTCGAGGAAGTGGGCAAGCAGTTCGACGTCACGCGTGAACGCATCCGCCAGATCGAGGCCAAGGCGATCAGGAAGCTCAAGCACCCGAGCCGCTCCGACAAGCTGCGGACGTACCTGGACAACCTGTGAAGCCAAGGGCGCCACATAGGGCCGGGGACGCGATGCCAAAGGCACCGACGCTCGCGGAGCGAGCGCTCCGCAACCTGCGCTGCGGGCACAAGCCGCGCACCTGCCTCGACAATTTGTAACAGGTGCGATGGCCTGCAGGGCGCCGGCAGCGACGCCGGTCCCCGGTGCCTGTCGCCGCTGACGATAGACTCCGTGAAGGAGTTCACGCCTCAGCCCAATGACCCTGATCCATCAAAGGACCGTCCTGTTCGCCGATCTGCGCGGCAGCACGTCGCTCTACGAGACGCTCGGCAACGCGGCGGCGACGGCAGTGGTCACGCAGAACGTGGCGGTGCTGGCGCGCATCGTGCGCGAGCGGCACGGAACGGTGGTGAAGACGCTGGGCGATGGCCTGATGGCCATCTTCGATGCGCCCACCCAGGGCGTTCGCGCGGCCGGCGAGATGCACGAATCGCTCGACCGTCTGGCCCCTGCGGGGCGGCGCCTGCCCGCGCTCAAGCTCAAGGTGGCGCTGGCCCACGGTGAGGTGGTCGAGATGGCGGGCGACTGCTTCGGCGACGCGGTCAACGTGGCGGCGCGGCTGATCGACCACGCCGGCGACAACGAGACACTGGTCACCGCAGCCGTGCTGGAGGGGCTGGACGTACGTGAACGGGCGCGCTTTCGCGACCTGGACCGGATGCAGTTGCGCGGGCGGGCCGAACCGGTGCACGTCCACCTGCTCGAAGCGCAGCGCTTCGGCGACACCGCCACCACGACGTTCGGCGGCCTGAGCCTGGTCGCGGAACCGGAAGGCATCCGCCTCACCTGGATCGGCCTGACCAAGGTGTTCAGCGGCGCCAGCCTGCCCATCGTGCTGGGCCGCAGCCCGCAGGCCACCTACTCGATCGACGACAGCCGCGTCTCGCGCTCGCATGCACGCATCGACTGGCACGGCGGCACCTTTCAGTTGACCGACCTGAGCTACAACGGCACCTTCGTTCGGTTCGGCGACGCAGCCGACGAAACCGTGGCCCTGCGGCGCGGCACCTGCACCTTGCACGGCAAGGGCGTGATCGGGCTCGGCACCCCACCGGTGGATGCGCTCTCGCCTTGCGTCAACTTCGAGGTGCTGCGACTCACCGACGACCCCGCCCGGTAGCACTCGCCCGCAGGGCAGGCGGCGCCGGCATGCCTTGGCGGGGCGGGCGCTCCGCTACAGTAGCGGCTGCCGCCTCACCGGATCCGACACGCCCGCCGCGAGCATCGCCGAATGAAGCCGGCCGCCCTTCCCCCGAACGACTCCGAACGCCTGCACCTGCTGCAAGCGATGCACTTGCGCGTCGGCCCCGCGGATCCGGCGCTCGTCGCCATCGCCCGTCTCGCCAGCCGGCACACCGGCTGCCCCGTCGGCGCGATCGGCGCGGTCGATGCCGAGCGCCAGTGGTTCCTCGCCAGCCTCGGCCTGCCCATCGCCGAACTCCCACGCGAACTTTCCTTCTGCGCCCAGGCGATTCTCGACGATGCAGGACTGGTCGTTGCCGATGCCCGTCATGACCCGCGATTCACCGCCAGCCCGCTGCTCGCGATCGAGCCGCCGATCGCGTTCTATGCCGGTGTGCCGATCCGCGTCGGTGGGTGCCGCATCGCCAGCGTGTGTGTCATGGATCACCGGCCTCGCACGCTGTCGGGCGACCAGCTCGGCGCACTGCGCGATCTCGCCGCAATGGCTGGTGCGCTGCTCGATGCGCGGCTTGGAGCGGGCGAGCCATGGCCGCCAGCCCGCGGCGAAGGCGCCGCCGGATGTGTCGAGCCGGCTGGTCGAGCCGGGGGCGAGCCGACGCTTGACACCAGGCTGCTCGACGCGTCGCCGTCCGGCCTGGTGGCCGTGCTGCAAGCAATGCCCGACCCGTGGTTCGTGCTCGACGCGGACGGGCGCTACCTCGCTTGCAGCGATGCGGAGCCTCCGTCGCTGCTGCGCCCGTACGCCGAATTGCACGGCCGCGACTTCCGCGCGGGGCTGCCGGCGCCGCTGGGCGAGCGCGGCGTGGCGGCCAGGCGCGACGCGCTGGAGAGCGGCGCGGTGCAGCGCTTCGAATGCGAACTCGCCTGCCGTGACGGTGTGCTGCGCAGCTGCGAGGCGCGCGTCTCGCCGATGGGCGGCGGGCAGACGCTCTTCGTCCTGCGCGACCTGACCGAGCGGCGCCAGCGCGAGCGCGAGGCGCCGATCATCCAGCGCGCGCTCGAGGCCGAAGCCGCGCCGCCGATCTGCATTGCCGATGCCACTCAGCCCGATCTGCCGCTGATATACGTGAACCCGGCATTTGAGCGCCTGACCGGCTACCAGCGCGACGCGGTGCTGGGTCACAACTGCCGCCTGCTCCAGGGCGAGTACAGCGACCAGCCCGGCCTCGCCACGCTGCGCGCCGCGCTCGCCGACGGGAGCGCCTGCAAGGTCACGCTGCTCAACCAGCACCGCGACGGCAGCAACTTCGTCAACGAACTACACGTCGCGCCGGTCCACGACGCCGGCGGGCGGCTGTCGCACTTCATCGGCATGCAGATCGACGTGACCAGGCGCAGCCAGGTGGCCGAGGCACTGGCGCTCAGCGAGGAGCTGTATCGCTCGGTGGCCGCGGCCATCAGCGACGGGCTGGTCGTGACCGGCGCCGACGGCAGCATCCTGGCCACCAACCCGGCCGCATGCGAGATCCTCGGCGTCGATGCCAACCGTCTGATCGGCTCGCGGCTCGGCAGTCTGGACTCCCGGCTCCTGTTCGAGGACGGCAGCGAGGTGCCCGACGCCGACCACCCGGTGCGCAGCGTCAGGCTGGGCGGGCCGGGCCAGATCGACCGCGTGCACATCCTGCGACGCTCCGACGGGTCGCAACGCACGGTCCGGCTGAGCGCGCGGCCGCTGACCGACCTCGCCGATGGGCAGCCGCGGGCGTGCCTCGTCACCTTCAGCGACATCACCCGCCAGCGCGCGGCGGAGCAGGCGCTGCGCGACAGGCAGGCCGCCGAGCTGGCCAACCGGGCCAAGAGCGAGTTCCTTTCGCGCGTCAGCCACGAGATGCGCACGCCGCTCAATGCGGTGATCGGCTTTACCCAACTGTTGCGCCTCGCGCCGGGCGGAAGCGCTCCGGCGCAAGTGGCGCAATACACCGAGCACGTGCTCAGGGCCAGCGAACACCTGCTGGCGCTCATCAACGACCTGCTCGACCTGCAACGCGTCGACGAAGGCCGGCTCGCACTGCAACTGCGACCGCTGGGGCTGAGCACGCTGATTGGCGCCACCTTCGAACTCCTGCAATCGCTCGCCCGGCAGCACGGCGTGGCGTTGCAGAGCCAGGTCGACGGCGACGCCTGGGTACGCGCCGACGCGCAGCGCCTGCGCCAGGTGCTGATCAACATCGTCGCCAACGCGATCAAGTACAACCGTGCCGGCGGCTGGGTCTGCATCAGCCTGCTGCCGGGCGACGAGCAGCACTGGGTGCTCGCCGTCGAGGACACCGGCTCCGGGCTGACGCAGGATGAGCTGGCGCGGCTGTTCCAGCCGTTCGAGCGTCTGGGCCATGAGAGCTCGGACATCGAGGGCAGCGGGCTCGGGCTCGTGATCGCACGCCGCCTCGTCGAGGAAATGGGCGGCGAGCTCACCCTCAGCAGCGTGCCCGCCTCCGGCACGCTGGTGCGCATCGCCCTGCCGCGCGCCGAGGCGCCGCCAACGGCCCGGGTCGGTGCGGCGCCCATGCCCCCTACCGCCGGCGGCGCCAACGCGCCAGCGCCCCCCGAGGCCGAATCAGCGCCGCCCGCGCTGCGGATGCTCTACGTGGAGGACAACCGCATCAACGCCATCCTGTTCGAGGAAGCCGTGCGGATGCGCGGTGGCGTCGAACTGCAGGTGGCCGAAGACGGCGCCGAAGCCCTGGCGCTGGTGCGCCATTGGCAGCCCGAGGTGCTGGTGCTCGACGCGAACCTGCCCGACATGAGCGGGTACGACGTGCTGGCGCGCCTGCGGAAGCTTCCGGCGCTGGCTGGCGTGCCGGCCTTCATGTGCTCGGCCGACGCGATGGACGAAGACGTGCAGCGCGCCACCGCGGCAGGGTTCGTCGGCTACTGGACCAAGCCGATCGACATCGCCCGCGTGATGAGCGACCTCGACCGCCTGCTGCCCCGGCGCGCGCCGCGTTGATCCCCGGCAGGCGCGGGCGCGGGCTGCGCACTCCGGCTCGATAATCCTGCGTTGACCCACGCGGCGCCCACGCTCCATGACCTTCCTGTCCGAACCGCCTCATGTTCATGGCGCGGTGCCCTCCTCGCCCGACACCGCGGTGCTGCTGTGCAACCTGGGCACCCCCGACGAACCCACTGCGCCGGCGCTGCGCCGCTACCTGGCCGAGTTCCTGAGCGACCCGCGCGTGGTCGAGATTCCGCGCCTGCCATGGTGGCTGATCCTGCACGGCATCATCCTGCGCGTGCGGCCGAAGAAGTCGGCCGCCAAGTACGCCAGCATCTGGACACCCGAGGGCTCGCCGCTGAAGGTCTGGAGCGAAAAGCAGGCGCGGCTGCTGGCCGGTTACCTTGGCGAGCGCGGTCACCGGGTCGCCGTGCACTGCGCGATGCGCTATGGCAACCCGTCGGTGGCCAGCACGCTCGACGCGATGAAGGCCGCCGGCGTCGCGCGCGTGCTCGTGCTGCCGCTGTACCCGCAGTACTCCGGGCCGACGACGGCAAGCGTGGTCGATGCCGTCGCCGCCTGGGCGCAGCGCACGCGCAACGTGCCCGAGCTGCGTTTCGTGAACCGCTATCACGACGACCCGGGCTACATCGGCGCGCTGGCGCAGAGCGTGTCGAAGCACTGGCAGGCGCACGGGCGCCCGGACAAGCTGGTGATGAGCTTTCACGGCGTGCCGCAGCGCACGCTGCAACTCGGCGACCCCTACCACTGCGAGTGCCTCAAGACCGCCCGGCTGCTCGCCGAGCGGCTGCAATTGCAACCCGAGCAGTGGACCCTCACCTTCCAGAGTCGCTTTGGCAAGGCCCAGTGGCTGCAGCCGTACACCGAGCCGACGCTGCGCACGCTGGGCGCACAGGGCGTGCGGCGGGTCGACCTGATCTGCCCCGGCTTCGCCGCCGATTGCCTGGAAACGCTCGAAGAGATCGGCATCGAAGTGCGTGACGCCTTCCTGTCGGCCGGCGGCAAGGAGTTCCACTACATCGCCTGCCTGAACGACCAGCACGAATGGATCGCCGCCCTGACTGCGATTGCGCTGCGCCACCTGCAGGGCTGGGACACGCGCAGCGCACCCGACGCGCCGGCGCTCCGGGTGCAGCGCGAGCGGGCGCTGGTCCGCGGTGCGGCCGACTGACCCGCCGCGGCCGTTGGCGAGGCGCGCCGCTTGCGCAGCGAGACTTGGGCGGCCGGCTTGCCGCCCGCACCGCTTCAGCGATTCTTCAGTTGCTTGCGCAGCCGCAACAGGCGCGGCAGCAGCAGCACCGCCAGCACGACGGCGAGCAGCGCGGCCGACATCGGCCGTTCGATGAAGACGCTCCACTTGCCCTCGCCGATCGACAGCGCGTTGCGCATCTGCGCCTCGGCCAGCGGGCCGAGGATCATGCCGACGACCACCGGCGCGGTCGGGAAGTCGAAGCGCCGCATCACCACGCCGAGCAGTCCGATCGCGTAGAGCAGCACCAGGTCGAACGCCGACTGGCGCATGCCGTAAACCCCCACCGTCGCGAAGATCAGGATGCCCGCGTAGAGGTAGGACTTCGGAATCTTCAGCAGCTTGACCCACAGCCCGACCATCGGAAGGTTCAGCACCAGCAACATCACGTTGCCGATGTAGAGCGACGCGATCAGCGCCCAGACCAGCGCCGAGTTCTTCTCGAACAGCTGCGGCCCGGGCTGGATGCCGTAGTTCTGGAACGCGCCGAGCAGGATTGCGGTCGTGTTCGAGGTCGGGATGCCGAGCGTGAGCAGCGGGATCAGCGTCGCCGTGATCGCGGCGTTGTTGGCCGCCTCCGGTCCAGCGACGCCCTCGATGGCGCCGGTCGTGCCGAACTCGTTCTTGTAGCGCGAGATCTTCTTCTCCGTCGCGTAGCTCAGGAAGGTCGGGATCTCGCTGCCCCCGGCCGGGATGGTGCCGAACGGAAACCCGATCGCGGTCGCGCGCAGCCAGGCCGGCCAAGAGCGGCGCCATTCCTCGCGGCTCATGTGCACCTTGCTCAGCTTGTTCTGTGTCTCGACCGTCCGGCCCTCGTACAGCACCACGTACAGCGCCTCGGCGACGGCGAAAAGGCCGACGGCGATCAGCACGACCTCGAGCCCGTCCATCAGCTCCGGCACGCCTGCCGTGTACCGTGCCTGCCCGGTGATCTGGTCGATGCCCACCAGCCCCATCGCGAGGCCGACGAACAGCGCCGTCAGGCCGCGCAGCGTGCTCTTGCCGAGCACCGCGCTGACGGTGCAGAAGGCCAGCACCATCAGCAGGAAGTATTCGGGCGGGCCGAGCCGGATCGCATAGGCGGCTACCACCGGCGCGAAGAAGGTGACGAGCACCGTGGCGATGGTGCCGGCGACGAACGAGCCGATCGCCGCCGTCGCCAGCGCCGCCCCGGCGCGGCCATGCTTGGCCATCTTGTTGCCTTCCATCGCGGTCACCATGGAGCCGGCCTCGCCCGGGGTGTTGAGCAGGATCGAGGTCGTCGAGCCGCCGTACATCGCGCCGTAGTAGATGCCGGCGAAGAAGATCATCGACGCCGTGGGCTCGACCTTCAGCGTGATCGGCAGCAGCATCGCCACGGCAGTGGCCGGGCCGATGCCCGGCAGCACGCCGACCGCCGTGCCGAGCGTGCAGCCAAGCAGGCACCACAGCAGGTTGAGCGGCGTGCCTGCCGTGATGAAGCCCTGCAGGAGCTGGTTCCAGATGTCCATCGCGCCGCCCTCAGATCCAGCCGGTCGATGTGATGCCAGGCAGGTTGATCGCCAGCAACTGCGTGAACAGCCAGAACACCGGCGCCGCGATTGCAAAGCCCGTCGCCGCGTCGACCATGAGCGCCCGCAGGCTCAGGTCGAGCCGGTCCTCGGCCGACTTGAAGCCGCGCACGGCGAGCACGAAGCACAGCGTGCAACTGAGGATGAAGCCGAGCGTCGTGATCAGCGCCGCGTTCGCCAGCAGCGCCACCGAGACCCAGACGAAGCCCGGCCAATGCCCACGGTCACCGCCCGAAGGCGCGTCCATCGCGCGAAACCCGCCGCTGCGCGCCTCCCAGAGCAGCCAGGCGCCGCACACGATCAGCATCGAGCCCACCACCCAGGGAAGGAAATTCGGGCCCACGCCGGCGTAGCCGGCCTCCGACGAGATCTGCACTGCGCCGGCCGCGAGCAGCAGGCCGAGCGCCAGCGTCCCGACCCCGACCAGCGTTTGCGGCGACTTCATCTCAATCGTCGCCTGGAAGCCCCAAGGGGCCGAGCCCGAACACAAGACAGTCCCGTGGACAGTTGGTGCCTGGCGAGGAACCGGGCCTCTGGCCCGGCGCGGCCTGCAGGGCTGCAGCCTTCGGGCGGCGACGCCCCGGTTGTCTCGGCGTCGCCATCAGATCATCCCGGACTTGGCCATCACCGCGCGCAGGCTCGCGAACTCGTTGTCGACGAAGTTCTCGAATTCGGTGCCCGTCATCAGCGCCGGCGTCCAGCCGTTCTTCTCGAGGGCTTCGGTCCAGCTCTTGCTCTTGGTCGCCTTGACGACCATCTCGGTCAGCGCCTTGCGCTGATCGGGCGTGATGCCGCCGGCACCATAGACGCCGCGCCAGTTGCCGATCACCACGTTGATGCCCTGCTCCTTCAGCGTCGGCACGTCGATGCCCTTGAGGCGTGCCTCCGAAGTCACCGCGATCGCGCGCATCTTGCCGGTCGTGATGTACTCGGCGAACTCGCTGTAGCCGCTGCCGCCGATCGTGACGTTGCCGCCCAGGATTGCCGCAGTCGCTTCTCCGCCGCCGCGGAAGGCGACGTAGTTGATCTTCGACGGATCGACGCCCACCTCGCGCGCGATCATCGCCGCGGCGATGTGCTCGGTCGCGCCGCGCGAGCCGCCGCCCCACTTCACGCTGCCGGGGTCCTTCTTCATCTGCTCGATCACGTCCTTCATGGTCTTGAAGGGCGAGTTGGCCGGCAGCACGAACACGTTGTATTCGCTGGTCAGGCGTGCCAGCGGCGTGGCCTGGGACAGCGATACCGGCGGCTTGCCGGTGATGATGCCGCCGAGCATCACCGCGCCCATCACCATCATCGCGTTCGGGTCGCCCTTGCTGCCGTTGACGAACTGCGCCAGCCCGATCGCGCCAGCCGCGCCGCCCTTGTTGTCGAAGCTCACCGACGAGGCGACTCCCGCGTCCTGCAGCGCCTTGCCGAGCGCGCGGCCGGTGGTGTCCCAGCCGCCACCGGGGTTGGCCGGGATCATCATCTTGATGTTCGCCGCGGCGCGCGCCGGCAGCGGCAGGGCACCGGCAACGGCCAGCGCGGCGATGGATTTCAGGAAGGTGTCTCTGCGCATCGGGGTCTCCTCGGTTTCGATATTCACCGGCGCCGATGTTCGCTGCAAAGCCTGTCAATCGGCTGTCCGAAAGCCTAGGGGAAACGCTGATGGATCCCCCGAACGGCGGCCCGCCGCGGCGGCGCCCTGCTAACCCATCTTTGTCACTTTTCGGCCCATTTCCGGGATGCATCGCCCGCAAACCCGCATGGATGCTGGAGGTTGGTTGAAAAATGAAATGTAGTGCCATAATATGTTGTAACAGATGATCCAGGTGCCCGGTTTTCGTGCAGCATCGGGCAATGTTCATCCGGCGCACCCAAACGCGACCCCGCAACTCGGGCGAGCCGTACTCGACCTTCCGCCTCGTTCAGTCCTCTCGCGTCGGCAGCGCTGTCAAGCAGTCCACGCTGCTCAACCTGGGCAGCCATTTCGACCTGCCCCAAGCTGAGTGGCCCGCGCTGGCCAGGCACATCGATGAACTGGTGCAGGGTCAGCAGCCTCTGGTCGACGCCGCGCTCTCCGACAAGGCCCTGGCCCTCGCACAGCGCTATGCAGCGCAGTTGATTGCGCTTCGACCCTCGGCTGCAGTCGTCACGCCGGCCCAGGCCGCTGCAGTGCGGCCGGGTGAATTGGACCGCTATCAGGAGGTCGACCTCGACTCGCTCGAGGTGGTGCGCCCGCGCAGCGTGGGGGTCGAGCATGCGGCGCTGTCGGCGATGCGCCAATGCGCCTTCGAGGACAAGCTGTGCGCACTCGGCCTGAACCGCCCGCAGATCGCCGCGGCCGTGGGCGCCGTCATCGGCCGCATGGCGCACCCCGGCAGTGAGCTCGCCACGCACGCTTGGTTGCAGCGTCGCTCGGCCTTGGGTGAGCTGCTGGGGTTTGACTTCGAGGCGATGGATCTGAACCGGATGTACCGGGCCTCGGACGTGCTGTACAAGCACCGCGAGGCGCTGCAAGATCACCTGTTCGCGCAGGCACGGGCGCTCTTCGGCTTGGGCGAGACCATCACCCTGTACGACCTGACCAACACCTACTTCGAGGGCATCGCAGCAGGGGTGAACAAAGCCAAGCGCGGGCATAGCAAGGAGAACCGCACCGACTGCCCGCTGGTGACCTTGGCCATGGCGCTGGACGGCAGCGGCTTCCCGCGCCGCAGCCGGGTCTTCGCCGGCAATGCCAGCGAGCCCGCCACGCTCCAAGAGATGCTCACCGGCCTGGGCGCACCCAGAGGTGCCACAGTGGTGATGGACGCGGGCATCGCCACCGAAGCGAACCTCACTTGGCTCAGGGCCCAGGGCTATGAGTACGTGGTGGTGTCGCGGCTGCGCGAGCGCCAGTTCGATCCCGCGCTTGCCACCGAACTCCAGTCGGCCGGCCAGGCGACGATCAAGATCCAGCGCGTGCTCGATGAGCAGGGCCACGCGCTGCTGTACTGCCACTCGCCGGCGCGCGAGCAGAAGGATCGCGCCATCGATGAGGCCAAGTCGGCCGGCTTCGAGGCGGTGTTGCTCAAGCTGCAGGCTGGCCTGAGCAAGCCTCGCGGCACCCGGGACGTAGGCAAGGTCATGGAGCGGCTCGGACGCGCCAAGCAGCGCTGGTCGCGCGCCGCGCAGCACTACCAGGTCGAGGTCACGAAGAATGACACCGGCAAGCTGGTCAGCGCCATCACCTGGACCAAGCGCATCAAGCCCGGCAGCGCCGCAGCGCACCCGGGCGTGTATTGCCTTCGCACCACCCTCGTTGCGTTGGACAACGCTACGCTGTGGCGCACCTACACGATGTTGACCAATCTCGAGTCGGTGTTCCGATCACTCAAGACGGACCTCGGGCTGCGGCCCGTCTTCCACCAGATCGACCGCCGAGTCGAAGGGCACCTGTTCATCAGCGTGCTGGCCTACCACTTCGTGCAGACGCTGCGCCTGCAACTCAAGGCCCGCGACATCGACGACAGCTGGGAGTCACTGCGCCAGACGCTCGCCACGCAGCAGCGCGTAACGGCCACCTTGCAGCGCCGCGACGGCCGGGCCGTGCACGTGCGCAAGGCCACCCGGCCCGAGCCCCTTCATCAAAAGATCAACGAGATCCTGGGCCACACGCCCAACCCCGGCGGCACCCATCGCGTACTCGTCTGAAGCGATCTCAAGGTCGGGCCATCTGCGATGCCACGCTACACAAAAGTAGTGCCATACCCGCCGCAATACCGCTCCAAGTCATTGATTCCATTGGCAGTCGTAGTGCCGAATGACAAAGTTGGGCTAAGGTCACGCCGATGAAATTGCTGCTGGTGGAAGACAACGTCGCGATGCAGACCACGCTGCAGCGCACGTTTTCGCGCCGCGGCATGCAGGTGGTGGCCTGCGGCGATGGAGCGCGCGCGCTCGACCGCTGGCAGGCCAGCCTGCCCGACGTGGTGCTGCTCGACCTGAGCCTGCCCGGGCTCGACGGCCTGGAGGTGCTGGCCCGGGCGCGCGCCGCCGGACTGACGACGCCCGTGCTCGTGCTCACCGCGCGCGGCACGGTGGGCGACCGCATCCTCGGCCTGAACGCCGGCGCCGACGACTACCTGCCCAAGCCATTCGACCTCGACGAACTCGAGGCCCGCGTGCGCGCGCTCGCCCGACGCGCGAGCACGGCGCCCGGCGTCGAATCGGCAACCGACGGCAGCGCGCCGGAGTTCTGCGGCATGCGCTGCGACACCCGCAGCGGCGCGGTCTACCTTCGCGGCGCGGTGATGGAGCTGGCTCCGCGCGAGCTCGCGTTGCTGCGCGCATTGCTGGCGAGCCCCGGCCACGCAGTGACCCGGGAGCGGCTGTTCGAGCTCGTCTTCCCCGGCCAGTCCCAGGTGCAGACCGAGGCGATCGAAGTCGTCGCCTACCGGCTTCGCAAGAAGATCGCCGGGACCGGGGCCACGCTGATGACGCTGCGCGGCCTGGGCTACCTGCTGAAGGCCGAGGCGTGAGGACGGCGTCGCGCCAGCCCCTGTCGCTGCGCAGCAACCTGCTGCTCGGCATCCTGCTGCCGGTGCTGGCCTTCGTTGCGATCAACACCGTGAGCCTGTACCGCCAGGCCCTGCGCTCGGCCGACACGGCCTACGACCGCACGCTGCTGGCCAGCGCCAAGTCGATCGGCGAGCAGCTCGAAGTCACCGGCAGCGGCGACTCCGCGCGGCTGACCGGCACGGTGCTGTATTCGGCGCTCGAGCCCTTCGAGGCCGACAACCGCAGCCGCATCTTCTACAAGGTAAGCGGCTTCGACGGCGAGATGCTGTCCGGCTTCGAGGACCTGCCGCCGTGGCGCGGCACCCTGCCCGGCAAGGGCCCTTACGCGGCCCTGGTGGACTTCTACGACGACCGCTACCGCGGCGAGCCGGTTCGCGTGGCCGTCCTGCTGCAGCCCGTCGCGGGTGTGGAAGGACGCGGCATGGCCACGATCCAGGTGGCCGAGACGCTCGAGCTGCGGCAGACGCTGGCGAGCCGGATCCTGGTCGACACCTTGTGGCGCCAGGCGGCGCTCGTGCTCGTCATCACGCTGGTCGTCGTGTTCGTGGTTCAGCGCGCCACGCGGCCCGTGCGCGAGTTGAGCGCGCAGCTGCGCCAGCGCAGCGAGAACGACCTGGCGCCGATCGACGCGTCGCGCTCGCCGCGCGAGTTGCTCCCGCTGCTGGAGGCCACCAACCATGTGATGGCGCGCCTGGCGCACCTGCTGGCGCACCAGAAGCGCTTCGTGCGCGACACCGCGCACCAGCTGCGAACGCCGCTGGCGGTGCTACGAACGCAGCTGCAATCGGCACAGCGCGGCGACGTGGAGCCGGCGCAGGCGCTGCGCGAGATGAGCGGCACCGTCGAGCGCGCGACGAACCTCGCCAACCAGATGCTGGCGCTGGCCAAGGTCGAGCAGCTGCGCCAGCAGGGCAGCGCGCCGCGCGTGGACTGGGCCGAGATCGCTCGCGCGGTGGCGCTCGACCTGTCGGCGCTGATCGCCGAACACCATCTCGACTTCGAGATCGACACCGTGCCGACCCCGGTGCGTGCGCACGAATGGGCGCTTCGCGAGCTGACCCGCAACCTGCTGCACAACGCGATCCAGCACAGCCCGGAAGGCGGCAAGCTGACGGTGCGCCTGGCGCGCGACGACCGGCATGCTGTGCTCAGCGTTGCCGACAGCGGCCCCGGCATCCCGGACGAGCATCGACAGCGCCTCTTCCAGCCGTTTGCCGCGGGCGACTCGCGCGGCGGCTCCGGCCTCGGCCTCGCGATCTGCCATGAGATCGTGCTGAGCCTGGGGGGTGGCATCCGGCTCGACAACCGTGAGCACAACGGCCGCGTGGCCGGCCTGGACGCCACGGTGCGGCTCGCGCTGGCCGACAATAGCGACGAATGAAAGAAAAGACCGAAGGCGGGCGCATGCGCCTGGACAAGTGGCTGTGGGCAGCGCGCTTCTACAAGACGCGCGGCCTGGCGGTGGAGTTCATCGAAAAGGGGCGCGTGCAGGTCAATGGCCAGCCCGTCAAGCGCGCGCGCGAACTGCACGTCGGCGACCTGCTCAGCCTGCGCCAGGGGGCGCAGAGCGAGATCGCGCGTGAGATCCGGGTGCTGGCCCTGAGCGAGGTCCGTGGCCCGGCGCCGGTGGCGCAGCAGCTCTACGAAGAAACGCCGGCGAGCATTGCCGCACGCGACGCCGCTGCGAAGGCACGCCCCTACGTTGCCGACCCGGCCCTCGCCATCGAGCAGGGCCGTCCGACCAAGCGTGACCGCCGCTCACTGGCCGAGTGGCAACGCTGGAGTGCGAGCATCGAGCCCGATTGAGCGCTTGCCGCCCCGGCCGATGCGCCGACGGGTCGATCGCACTTTCGCCGCAAATCCCTCTTGAAAACGCGGGAATCGCACCAAGCTCGACTATCTTGGAGAGAAAACCCATGTCGAATCCACATGCCACGCCGCCCGCCGAGGGGGTTGATCCACGTCCCGCGGCCGCTGCCGAGCCCGGTGCCGAGAGCACCCCGCGGCCGACCGCGGAAGTCCTGCTCGCCGAGCTCGAGACGCGGCACGCCGAGATGGCCGATGCCTACCTGCGCGCCAAGGCCGAGGCCGAGAACACACGCCGCCGCTCCGAAGACGAGATCGCCAAGGCGCGCAAGTACGCCCTCGAGGCTTTTGCCGAGAGCCTGCTGCCGGTCAAGGACAGCCTGGAGGCCGCGCTCGCGCTGCCCAATGCGACGCCCGAGCAGATGCTCGAGGGGGTACACGCAACGCTGCGCCTGCTGTCGGCGGCGCTCGAGCGCAACAAGGTCGCCGAGATCAACCCGCCCGCGGCAGCCAGGTTCGACCCCCACCTGCACCAGGCGATCACCGTGGTGCCGGCCGCGCAGGAGGCCAATACGGTCGTGACCGTGCTGCAAAAGGGCTACCTGATCGCCGACCGCGTGCTGCGACCCGCGCTCGTCACGGTCTCGGCGCCGCAGTGAGCTCGCACGGTGAGGCCCAATCCACCCGGCGCAACGCCAAGGCTTGAAAGCGCATCGCCAAGCCACAAGTAGCCAACAGGGCAGTTTTCAGTTTTCACAGCATGAGTCCGCCCCGAGCGGGCTGATCTCAAGGAGCAAGAACATGGGAAAGATCATCGGCATCGACCTCGGCACCACGAACTCGTGCGTGTCGATCATGGAAGGCAACACGACCAAGGTGATCGAGAACAGCGAAGGTGCGCGCACCACGCCGTCGATCATTGCCTACCAGGACAGCGGCGAGATCCTCGTCGGCGCGTCGGCGAAGCGCCAGGCCGTCACCAACCCGAAGAACACGCTGTATGCGGTCAAGCGCCTGATCGGACGCAAGTTCACCGAGAAGGAAGTGCAGAAGGACATCGACCTGATGCCCTACAAGATCGTGCCGGCCGACAACGGCGACGCCTGGGTCGAGGTGCGGGGCACCAAGCTCGCGCCGCAGCAGGTCAGCGCCGAAGTGCTGCGCAAGATGAAGAAGACCGCCGAAGACTACCTCGGCGAGCCGGTCACGGAAGCCGTGATCACCGTGCCCGCGTACTTCAACGATTCGCAGCGCCAGGCCACCAAGGACGCTGGCCGCATCGCCGGGCTGGACGTCAAGCGCATCATCAACGAGCCGACGGCCGCGGCGCTCGCCTTCGGCCTGGACAAGACGCACAAGGGCGACCGCAAGATCGCAGTTTATGACCTCGGCGGTGGCACCTTCGACATCTCGATCATCGAAATCGCCGACGTCGAAGGCGAGAAGCAGTTCGAGGTGCTGTCGACCAACGGCGACACCTTCCTCGGCGGGGAAGACTTCGACCAGCGCATCATCGACTACATCATCGCCGAATTCAAGAAAGACCAGGGGGTCGATCTCGGCAAGGACGTGCTCGCGCTGCAGCGCCTGAAGGAGGCGGCCGAAAAGGCCAAGATCGAGCTGTCGAGCAGCGCCCAGACCGATATCAACCTGCCCTACGTGACGGCCGATGCCTCGGGCCCGAAGCACCTGAACATCAAGCTCTCGCGCTCGAAGTTCGAGTCGCTGGTGGACGACCTGATCGAGCGCACGATCGCGCCCTGCCGCACTGCCATCAAGGACTCCGGCCTGTCCGTCTCGGACATCCAGGACGTGATCCTGGTCGGCGGCATGTCGCGCATGCCCAAGGTGCAGGACAAGGTCAAGGAGTTCTTCGGCCGTGAGCCGCGCAAGGACGTCAACCCCGACGAGGCGGTGGCCGTGGGCGCGGCGATCCAGGGCCAGGTGCTCGCGGGCGATCGCTCCGACGTGCTGCTGCTCGACGTCACGCCGCTCTCGCTGGGTATCGAGACGCTGGGCGGCGTGATGACCAAGATGATCAAGAAGAACACCACGATCCCGACCAAGTTCTCGCAGACCTTCAGCACCGCCGACGACAACCAGCCGGCAGTCACGATCAAGGTCTATCAGGGCGAGCGCGAGATCGCCTCGGGCAACAAGAGCCTCGGCGAGTTCAACCTCGAGGGCATTCCGCCGGCGCCGCGCGGCCTGCCGCAGATCGAGGTGACGTTCGACATCGACGCCAACGGCATCCTGCACGTCAGCGCCAAGGACAAGGGCACCGGCAAGGAGAACAAGATCACGATCAAGGCCAACTCGGGCCTGACCGAGGCCGAGATCCAGCAGATGGTGCGCGACGCCGAGGCCAACGCGGCCGAGGACAAGAAGAAGCTCGAACTGGTCCAGGCACGCAACAGCGCCGACGCGCTGGTGCACAGCGTCAAGAAGTCGCTCGCCGAGCACGGCGACAAGCTTGACGCCGCCGAGAAGGAAAAGATCGAGGCCGCGTTGAAGGATGCCGAAGCCGCGATCAAGAGCGACGACAAGGCCGAGATCGAAGCCAAGACCGAAGCGCTGACGGCGGCCAGCCAGAAGCTCGGCGAGAAGGTGTACGCCGAGGCCCAGGCGGCACAGGCCGCGGCGGCGGGCGCGGGTGCCGGCCCTGCAGGGGCCGAGGCGGGCGGTGCGGGTGCGTCGTCAGCCAAGCCGGCCGACGACAACGTCGTCGACGCCGAGTTCACGGAAGTCAAGGACAAGAAGTAATTCGGCACGGAGTCCCGGCGCCTCGGGCGCCCCAACAAGCACCCCCGTGCGCTGAACAGGCGCACGGGGGCTTTGGTTTCGACATCACTTGAGTACGGGTTAGCCTCCACCGAGACTCGGTCTTGCGTTGACAAGGCAGCACAGATGGCAAAGCGCGACTACTACGACGTCCTCGGGGTGCCCAAGAACGCCACCGACGACGACATCAAGAAGGCCTACCGCAAGCTGGCCATGAAGCACCACCCCGACCGCAACCAGGGCGACGGGGCGAAGAAGTCGGAAGAACGCTTCAAGGAGGCCAAGGAGGCCTACGAGATGCTGTCCGATCCGCAGAAGCGCTCTGCCTACGACCAGCACGGGCACGCCGGTGTTGACCCGAACCTGGGCGGGCGTGGCCCGGGCGCAGAAGGTTTCGGCGGCTTCGCCGAGGCTTTCGGCGACATCTTCGGCGACATCTTCGGTGGCGCCGCCGGTGGCCGCCGCGGCGGCGGGCAGCAGGTCTTCCGCGGCGGCGACCTGAGCTATGCGATGGAAATCTCGCTCGAGGAGGCAGCGCTGGGCAAGGAGACCCAGATCCGCATTCCGAGCTGGGAGAAGTGCGAGACCTGCCACGGCAGCGGCGCCAAGCCGGGCACCAGCGCCAAGACCTGCACCACCTGCAACGGCGCGGGCTCGGTGCACATGCGCCAGGGCTTCTTCAGCATCCAGCAGGCCTGCCCGCATTGCCACGGCAGCGGCAAGATCATTCCCGAGCCCTGCACCGTCTGCAGCGGCCAGGGCAAGACCAAGAAGACCAAGACCCTGGAGGTCAAGATCCCCGCCGGCATCGGTGAAGGCATGCGCATCCGCTCGGCCGGCAACGGCGAGCCGGGCACCAACGGCGGGCCGCCGGGCGACCTCTACATCGAGCTGCGCGTCAAGCCGCACGAGATCTTCGAGCGCGACGGCGACGACCTGCACTGCTCGGTTCCGGTCGCGATGACCACCGCCGCCCTCGGCGGCAACATCGAGGTGCCCACGCTCAACGGCAAGGCCGAGATCGACCTGCCCGAGAGCACCCAGAGCGGCAAGACCTTCCGCCTGCGCGGCAAGGGCATCAAGGGCGTGCGCTCCAGCTACCCGGGCGACCTGTACTGCCACATCAGCGTCGAGACGCCGGTGCGCATCACCGAGCACCAGAGGAAGCTGCTGAAGGAACTCGACGAGTCGTTCCGCAAGTCGGGCGACCGGCATTCGCCGAATGCAAAGTCGTGGACGGATCGGGTGAAGGACATCTTCAAGTAGGCGTGCTCGCGTCCGCTTGCCGGGATTGCGCGTTGCTGCCGGGGCCAGCGGGTGGCCGGCTCCGTTCATGTCCTCCGGTGCCGGCCTCGCGGCCGACACCTCCCCCTTCACTTCACTGCGCCGGTCACCCGCCGCCCCCGACAGCAGGCACCACTGGTGCGTGCGCAGGCATGCACGACCCGACGCGACCGGATGGAAGGCGGTTCGCCGACCTGTCGAAACACACTTCGCGGGCGCGAGGCCGTCCACGCAATCGACAAACTTGCGCGGTGGCACCGCTGAACACGGAGCTTGCGCCGCACGCCGCGAGAGCTGGGCGACGGCAATCGACATCCGAGCCGAAACACGGAACCGCGGCGCCAGAAAACAGCCATCGATTCAATGACCTGGACGCTCGTCGAAGGCGGCCGACCGAATGCTGTCGAAAATGCCGCTTCGACACTTTCCGACACTTGGCGCAAGCCGTTGAGTGACAAGCAGTTCTTGGTTCAAGCCCCTTTGCGAGAGGGCAGCCTTGCCTGCGTACTCAACGGTTTACGTAATCCATCACGTCGCACTTGAGGTCAACCCCCGTACAGTGATCGCGCAACTGATCAGACCGCGATCAACTCGCACCCCGACAGGTGCGCGGCCTTCACATCAAATGTAAGCAGCGGCGTCTTGTTCGACGCCCCGCACAGGCCGGCGTGAAAGCAGTCCGCGAACTCGGCCGCGCCCTGGCGGTAAAGGTGCAGCGCACGTTCGACCGCGGCTTCGCCCTGCAGCTCCAGTTCTTGCGATTCAAGCAGCGCATTGAATGCGATGAGCACCTCCGCCTTCGCCAGGCGGTAGCGCGAACGCAGCACCCACTCAAGCTCCAGCAACACGGAACTGGGTACAAAGAAAGTGGAGCCGCTGGCCCGTGCGGCCTCGAACAGAGTCTGCACCTGGGCGGTCTGCTCGTCATCGTCGGCCACCAGCCAACGCACCAGCACGTTGGTGTCGAGACCGGGCATCAGCTGCGCCCGATATTCATGTCGGCTATCGCCACCTTGCGCTGGCCGGCCGCAGCCTTCAGCAGCCCCTTGAGCTCAAGTACGGAGCGGGTCTTGGCCCGCATGACCGTCGTGCCGTCGTCGAGGCGCGTGAAGATCACACGCTCGCCTGTGGACAGGCCCAAGGCCCTGCGGATATCCGCCGGAATCGTGACCTGACCCTTGCTGGTGACGGTGGCCTCGGACATCTGGACTCCTTACAGTGGTTTCAATTGTAAGGCGCACAGCAACCGCCGGCAACATCTCACAAAGCCGCCTCGCCAGCCCCGAACGGCAGACTGGGCGATCTGGTCACGTGGCGGTTTCATGCGGGCCAACCGCCATGACGACGATCCCGTCGGCATCGGCATAGAGCCAGTCGCCCGGGCGCACCCGGACGCCCTGGACCTGCACCGGCACGTCGCGCTGGCCTTCGTTGCGGCGGTCGGTCGGCAGCGGGATCAATGCCAGCGCACGGATGCCGACCGCGCACAGGGCCAGCTCGGCCGCATCGCGGACGCATCCGTCGACCACCAGCCCGGCCCAGCCGTTCTTCGCCGCCGCCGCAGCCAGGTTGCCACCGACCAGCGCCCGCCGCAGCGAGCCTCCGCCATCGACGACGAGCACCCTGCCCTGCCCCGGCGACTCGACCGCCGCCTTGACCTGCGTGTTGTCCTCGAAGCACTTCACGGTGGTCACGGGGCCGGCGAACCGGGACACGCCGCCGAAGTCGCGGAACACCGGCGACAGGACACGAAAGCCGGCGTCGCCAGGCGCCAGGAGGCTCGCCTTGTGCGCATCGCACAGGTCGCAGGTGCTGAAGTCGGCAAGTGTCTGTGCGTTCATGGGCGCTGAGGCATCGTGGATGCGCGGGAGTTGGCCGGGATGCCACTGTAGCCGCTGACGGGGTGCGAGCCGCGGTGGCGCATGCCCGGTCGCCCCGAGGCCGCGGCTGTCTCAGCGTCGAGCGCGCGCCGCATCGCGCAGGGCCGTCAGCGTGCTGCGACTGGTGCTCACCTCGGCCGGCAGTCTCAGGTGCAGCAGCGTCGGCCCGGGGCGGGCGAGCGCGGCGCGAAACTCGGGCTCGAAGGCGGCCGTTTCCGTGACGAGCGCCGACGCCCAGGCGTAGGCCGTTGCCATCAGCGCGAAATCGGGGTTGAACAGTTCGCTGCCGCTCACCCGGCCCGGGTACTCGCGCTCCTGGTGCATGCGGATCGTGCCGTAGCTGCCGTTGTCGACGACGATCGAGATCAGCTTGGCGCCGTGGCCGCTGGCGGTAGCCATCTCCTGCCCGGTCATCAGGAAGTCGCCGTCGCCGGCCAGGTGGATCACCGTCCGTTCCGGTTGCAGCAGCGCCGCGGCCACGGCCGCCGGCAACCCGTACCCCATCGCGCCCGAGGTCGGTGCGAGTTGCGTGCGGCCATGGTGCTGCAGCCCCGGGTAGCGGTAGTGGCGGTGCAGCCAGCCCGAGAAGTTGCCGGCGCCGTTGGTGAACACGGCGTTCTCCGGGCCGGACTCATTGAGCACGCGCTGCAGGGTCTGCACGACGAGTGCCATGTCGAGCGGGCTCACCGCCGGATCGAGCGGGCTCGGCAGCAGGTTGGCTTCGTAGTCGGCGTGTGCGGCGGCCGTGTGTTCGGCCCACGGCAACGCGGGCGGCGCGGCCAGCGCTTCCAGCGCCTTGGCGGCGCAGGCCATCGACGATTGCAGCATCAGGTCGGCGGCATAGACGCGACCGAGCTCTTCCGCCCCGGCATGGATGTGGATCAGCCTCTGTGTCGGCCGCGGCGCCTCGAGCAGCGTGTAGCCGCCGGTCGTCATCTCGCCGAGGCGCGGACCGACGGCGAGCACCAGATCGGCCTCGCGGATGCGCGCTGCCAGTCTGGGATTGATGCCGATGCCCACGTCGCCCGCATAGTTGGCGTGCCGGTTGTCGAACACGTCCTGAAAGCGGAACGCGCAGCCCACCGGCAGGCACCAGTTCTCAGCAAAGCGCTGCAACGCTGCGCACGCCGGCGCATCCCAGCCGCCGCCGCCGGCGACCACGAACGGGCGTTGCGCGGCCAGCAGCATCGCCCGCAGGTCGCGCAACGCACCGGGCGCCGGCCAAGCATGCGCTGGTTCGACCCGCGGCAACACCGGCGCTGCGGTCGGCGCGGTCAGCACGTCCTCGGGCAGCGCCAGCACCACCGGGCCCGGGCGGCCCTGCATCGCAGTGTGGAAGGCCCGCGCCACGTACTCGGGCAGGCGGTCGGCGTGCTGCACCTCGCCGACCCACTTGGCCAGGCCCAGCGTGCCGGGGCCGAACATTTGCCGGTAGTCGAGTTCCTGGAAGGCTTCCCGATCGCGCGTGTCGCTCGCAACCTGGCCGATGAACAGGATCATCGGGGTGCTGTCCTGGAACGCCGTGTGCAGGCCGATCGCTGCGTTGGCGGCACCCGGTCCGCGAGTGGCGAAGCAGATGCCCGGCCGGCCGGTCAGCTTGCCCTGCGCCTCGGCCATGAAGGCCGCCCCGCCTTCGTGGCGGCAGGCAACGAAGCGGATCCGACCGGCATGCTCGTGAAAGCCATCGAGCACGGCCAGAAAGCTTTCGCCGGGAACGCCGAAGCACGTATCGATGCCCTGCGCGAGCAGTGCCTCGATGAGCGCGTGACCCGCCAGCCGCGCGGCCTGCGTCATGCCGCCACGCTGGCCGCGACTCTCGTCTTCGCGATCCGGAGGCCGACCAACGAAGCCGACGCGACGCCCATCAGCAGCATCAGCGCGGCGCCATAGAACACGCCCGACGGCGAGCCGTGGTCGAGCAACAGGCCGAAGGTCGGCGCGCCCAGCGCGAAGCCGAGGTCGAGCCCCGAATACACCGTGCCATAGACGCGCCCGGTTGCACCCGGCGGCGCCGCGCGCTTGATCAGCATGTCGCGCGACGGCCCGGCCAGGCCGGTGCCGAATCCGGCGAGCGCGGCGAGCACGGCGGCCATCGGCCCCGGCAACACCCCCGTCGCCACCAGCACCAGCAGCACCGCTGCGCCGAAGAGGCAGGCACCGATGACGCGTTCGAGTCGTTCGGCCCGCGCGACCAGAAAGCCCCCGACCACCATGCCGGCGGCCCCCGAGAGCATGAAGCCCGTCACCACCAGCGACGTCACCGACAGCGGCAGCCCGTACATCTGCTGCAGCGCCGGGCTGGCGAAACTCTGGATCGCGCTCAGCGCGCCGGTGGACCAGAAGAAGAACGAGAAGCACAGCCACACCGAAGGAAGCTTCAGAAACGCCAGCGGATGCTCGGCCGCCGGCGCCAGCCCGGCCTGACCGTGCGCCGTCTCATGGGCCCATTGCCCGCTGCGATCGTCGATGGCGTCGCGGTTCAAGAACAGCAGCGCCAGGACGAGCAAGGCCCAGGCGGCGGCGCACGCCGCGGCAACGCGCCACGAGCCGCTCGCCGCGCTGATGCCCGCCATGAACACCGGCGCCGCCGCCCAGCCGAGGTTGCCGGTGATGCCGTGGACCGAGAAGGCATGACCGAGCCGTGGCTGCGAGACGCGCTTGTTGAGGATCGTGAAATCGACCGGATGGAACGGCGAATTGCCGAGCCCCGCCAGCGCGGCAGCCAGCAGCAGCCCCGCGTAGCCGTGGGCGCCGGCGGTCGCCAGGCCCGCCAGCACAAAGCAGCCCAGCGCCGCGAAAAGCACCGGCCTCGCGCCAACCCGGTCGACCAGGAACCCCGACAGCGCCTGGCCGATGCCCGAGATCACGAAGAAGGTCGAGACGAGCAGGCCGAGCTCGGAGTAGCTGAACCCGAAGTCGCGGATGAACAGCGGGAACAGCGGCGGCAGCAGCATGTGAAAGAAGTGCGAGGTGCCGTGCGCCAGGCCGATCAGGCCGATGGTGCGGGCGTCCTGACGCAGCGGTACCGGGTGCGGACTCGAGGGCGTGCTCATGGACTGGGTTCGGGTCGAATGCGCGCATCGTAGCCGCTGCGCCGGCGGCTGGGCTAACATCGTCGCCGCAGGGGTCGATTCGCCTGCGCCGCCCCGAGATGCCATGACCCAAGTGCTCTTCGACTACACCCGGCAGGACGCCGCCGGCGCGAGCTGCATCGCCCAGGCCTGGGCGAGAGCGCCGGAGCCACTGAGCGCGGCCGAGCGTGCCGAATGGAAGGCTCGCGCGGCGGCGCAGCTAGCCGTGCACGACGCGGTGCTGGTGGCGCACTACTACGTCGAGGGCGACCTGCAGGACCTGGCGCTCGAAACCGGTGGCTGCGTCGCCGATTCGCTCGAGATGGCGCGCTTCGGGCGCGACCACCCGGGGCGCACGCTCGTCGTGGCTGGCGTGCGCTTCATGGGCGAAACGGCCAAGATCCTGTCGCCGGGCAAGCGTGTGCTGATGCCCGACCTCGACGCCACCTGCTCGCTCGACCTCGGCTGCCCGGCCGACGCGTTCAGCGCCTTCTGCGACGCCCATCCCGATCGCACGGTCGTCGTGTACGCCAACACCAGCGCCGCAGTGAAGGCGCGCGCCGACTGGATGGTCACGAGCTCGTGCGCGCTGCCCATCGTCAGCCACCTGAAGGCACAGGGCCGCAAGGTGCTGTGGGCGCCCGACCGCCACCTCGGCCGCTACATCCAGGAGCAGACAGGCGCCGACATGCTGCTCTGGAACGGCGCCTGCATCGTGCACGACGAGTTCAAGGGACTCGAACTGGAATTGCTGCGGCACGAGCATCCGGATGCGCGCGTGCTGGTACACCCCGAGTCGCCGCAAGGCGTGATCGCGCAGGCCGACGTGGTGGGCTCGACCAGCGCGTTGCTCAAGGCCGTGGTCGAAGGCACTGCGAGCGAGTACATCGTCGCCACCGACAATGGATTGATGCACCGCATGCGCCAGCTCGCGCCGGGCAAGACGCTGATCGAAGCCCCGACCGCGGGCAACAGCGCCACCTGCAAGAGCTGCGCGCACTGCCCGTGGATGGCGATGAACGCCCTGCAGGGCGTGGTCGCCTGTCTGGCGTCGGGCACGGGCGAGATCGTGCTCGACGAAGCGGTGCGGAGCCGTGCGCTGGGCTGCATCGAACGCATGCTGGATTTCGTCGAGCAGCATCCGGCCGGCATGGCGGCGCCGGGCCTGGTACCGCACCTCGGTGCCGCTTGAGGTGAGGCGGTCCGCTCGTCATGGCGCGGTACTGCGAAGTGATCGCAGCCGCCCCGCAAAGCGAGGAGCGCCGGGAACTCGGGCCGCAGCGAAGCGCGCCGCGGCGAAGCATCGGAATCTCACATCGAACACCGAGCCACGGGTCGCGCCACCGATGATGGAGCGATCGACATGCTGCTGAGCTTCGACCACAACGAGACGCTCGCCGAAGCACTTGCGCGCAACGTACGCGATGCGTTGATGGAGGACATCGGCCGCTGCGACTGGACCGGTCGCCTGGTGCGCGCCGACGAACGTGTGCGCGCGAGGGTGCTGGTGCGCGAGCCGGCCGTGCTGTGTGGGCGCGACTGGTTCGACGCCGTGCTGCACTCGGTGGATGCGAAAGCGCAGGTTCGATGGCACATCGACGAGGGCGCGCGGATGGCACCCATGAGCGAGGTCTGCCACATCGAAGGCGACGCTCGCTCGCTGCTCGCGGCCGAACGGCCGGCGCTGAACTTCCTGCAGCTGCTGTCGGCCACCGCGACCCTGACGCGGGCCTATGTCGACGCAGTGGCCGGCGCATCGCCGAATCCGCGCGGCTGCGCAATCCTCGACACCCGCAAGACCTTGCCCGGGCTTCGGCTTGCCCAGAAATACGCAGTGCGCGCTGGCGGCGGGACGAACCAGCGGCTGGCGCTTTACGACGGCATCCTGATCAAGGAGAACCACATCCTCGCTGCTGGTGGGGTGACCGCGGCGCTGCGCAATGCGCAGGCACTGCAGGCCGGCGTCGAGATCCAGATCGAGGTCGAGACTGTCGCGCAACTGCAGGAGGCGCTGAGCGCCGGCGCGACGAGCGTCCTGCTCGACAACTTCACGCTGGCGCAGATGCGCGAGGCGGTGGCCTTCACGGGCGGACGTGCGCTGCTCGAAACCTCGGGCGGCGTCGCGCTCGACCAGGTGCGCGACATCGCAGCCACCGGCGTCGACCGGATCTCGATCGGCCGCCTGACCAAGGACGTGAAGGCCGTCGATTTCTCGATGCGCGTGCAAGAAAGGCTCGGCGCGAGCTGACCCGGTGGCGCGAGAAGGCCGCCCGAGGGGGCCTTGTTCACACCTTGGTCGCGACGCGCGCGGGTCGATACTGGCAGGCGTCTCCCCCCTTTGCCGCGGCGCCAGCGATGAACGCGAACTACGAGTCGGTCCGGAATCACCACGAACGTGCGGTGTTCGAGGCGGTCGCCGAGGGTGCGCTTCGGTTTCCTTTCGTCACCCGGAACGACCTGCTGGCCGACGTCGCCTGCGTGGCGCTGAACCGGCTGCCACCGCGCTACATTCGCCACGAAGTCGACATGGCGCTCTACCTCGGCGAACGCGAACGTGCCGGCGCCGAACGCGCCGTCCGCGAGGCCGTGGAGTTTGCGTTCGAATTCGTGCAGGCACGCAGCGCCATGCGGGCGCGGCGCTGAGCCCGGCAGGCCGGACGGGCTCCGTGGTGTCCGCGCGAGGGCCGCGCCAGGTCCGCGCGTTCAGCCCGCGGGCTTGGCCTGCTCGTCGCCGCGCCGTGCCGAGCGCACCAGCACGGTCGGAAAGCTCACCGGCAGCGCATCCGGGAAGTCGCGGCTGTAGTGCAGGCCGCGGCTCTCGTGCCGCTGCAGCGCCGAACGCACGATCAGATCGGCGCAGTCCACCAGGTTGCGCAGCTCCAGCAGGTCGCGGGTGACGCGGAAGTTGGCGTAATACTCGTCGATCTCGCTCTTGAGCAATTCGATGCGGCGCAACGCCCGCTCGAGCCGCTTGGTGGTGCGCACGATGCCGACGTAGTTCCACATCAGCAGGCGCAGCTCGTCCCAGTTGTGCGCGATCACGACCTGCTCGTCGGCGTTCTCGACCTGGCTCTCGTCCCACGCCGGCAGCGCCGGCCGCTCCTGCGGCAGGTGGCCGAGGATGTGGCTGGCGCAGGTGCGCCCCAGCACCACGCATTCGAGCAGCGAGTTGCTGGCCAGACGATTGGCGCCGTGAAGCCCGGTGTAAGTGGTCTCGCCGACGGCGTAGAGGCCGCTCATGTCGCTGCGGCCGTCGAGGTCGGTCACCACGCCGCCGCAGGTGTAGTGCGCCGCGGGCACGACCGGTATCGGCTGCACGGTGATGTCGATGCCGAGCTTCAGGCAGCGCGCGTAGATCGTCGGGAAGTGCTCCTTCAGGTAGCTCGCGCCGAGATGCGTGGCGTCGAGCCACACGTGGTCGAGGCCGTGCTTCTTCATCTCGAAGTCGATCGCCCGCGCGACGATGTCGCGCGGCGCCAGCTCCAGCCGCGCATCGTGCGCGGCCATGAAGCGCGCGCCCTCGCCTTCGATGCCTGGCAGCGTCAGCCGCCCGCCCTCGCCGCGCAGCGCTTCGGTGATCAGGAAGCTGCGCTCCTGCGGGTGGTAGAGACATGTCGGGTGGAACTGGATGAACTCCATGTTGCCGACCCGGCAACCGGCGCGCCAGGCCATCGCGATGCCGTCGCCGGTGGCGGTGTCGGGGTTGCTGGTGTAGCGATAGACCTTGCCAACGCCGCCGGTGGCCAGCACCACCGCCGCGGCCGGCAGCGTCTCGACGCGCTGGTGGTCGATGTCGAGCGCATAGACGCCATAGCAGCGCGGCGACTCGTCGCGCTTCAGGTGTCGAGAGCTGATCACGTCGACCGCCATCCAGCGCTCGCGCAGCGTGATGTTGGGGTGCCGGCGCACCTGCTCGAGCAGCGCGTCGTGGATCGCCTTGCCGGTCGCATCGGCGGCATGCGCGATGCGGCGCACCGCATGCCCGCCTTCGCGCGTGAGGTGCAATCCAAGCGGCCCCTGCGGGTCGGCCGAGAACGGCACGCCGCAGGCCACCAGCCATTCGATGGCCTGCGCGCTGTGCTCGGCGATGAAGCGCGCCGTCTGCGCGTCGACCAGCCCGCCACCGGCTTCCTGCGTGTCGTGGACGTGCGAAGCGATGCTGTCATCGTCGCCGAGCACGCCGACGATGCCGCCCTGCGCCCAGGCCGTGGCGCCCTCCTCGAGCTGGCGCTTGGCCAGCACCACCACCGGGTGATGCTCGGCCACGTGCAAGGCGACGGTCAGGCCCGCAAGCCCCGCGCCGACGATGACGACGGGCCGCAGGGCCGGGGTGTCGAGTGTGGACATGGGGGTCTCGCCGCTGTCGGCGCCCCCGGGGCGCCGACACTGCGAAGGAGGCTTTGAAGCGCCGGATTTTACGGCGCGCGCTCCGCGCCGGAAAGGGCGCGGCCAAAACCGGCACAAGTGGGCGCGGCGACGTGCGGCCCGCGCGACGCGCCCTGGGCAAGGCCTTCCCGCTGTGCCACAGTTATGCTTTGCCGGACTGATCCGGCGCTCAGCAGCCCCCGACCGAACCCGCACGACCATGAGCTCAGGCAACGAACCCGGCTTCGATTCGACGGCCACACGGCCGAACAACCGCGTCGGTGAACTGCTCGACGGCTGGCAGGCGACGCGCGCCCAGACCGTGCTGGCGACGCGCTTCGTCGGCAACAAGGACGAGTACCTCGCCACCGAGCCGCACGACATCGGCCGGGTGGTCGGCGACAACCTTCGCGAGCTGTTCGTCTCGTGCGACCCTGCGCCGGCGCTGCTGCAGCAGTTCGACCATGCGCAGCCCGAGTTCATCGCGGTGCACGACGTCGGCACCGCGTCGTCGCGCAAGCTGCTGGCCGGCGTCGCCGAGGCCACCGGGTTGGCCATCCACAAGCTCGCGATCCGCCGCCAGGGTTACGGCACGACGTTGGCCACGCTCGAATTCATCGAGTTTCCCGGCGAAGGCGGCACGACGCTGCGCGTCTACAGCACCGAGGCCGACGCCGACACCGCATCGCGCCAGGGCCTGGCTCGCGTGCTGCTGGCCTACAGCCGGCTCGGTGTGCTGATGGTGGGCGACCTGCCGGGCCATGCGCTCGCGGCGGCGCTCAAACCGCTGCGCGACGACATCATCACCGGCCCGTGGCCGAACCGCGATCTGCTGCTGTTGCCCCTGGCCTCGTCGGCGGCGCTGGCCTCGCAGGGCAGCGATCTCGGGCGTGGCACCGGCGTGACGGTGCGCACCACGCCGGCCGTGCTGCGACCGTCGGACGCTTGGAACTTCATCAGTGGTGCCTGGGGTCGCCTGCGAGCGCAGATCGCCGCAACGGGCAAGCTGCTGCCGGTGCTTGCCGTACCTTCGGCCGTGCGCCCCGCGCCCGACGGCCCGGCCACCAAGGCACCCGAACCTGCAGGCGCTTCGTTTGGCCCGCACGCGGTCACGCCCGCGCTGCAGCCGCTGTCGCTGCGACCCATGCCCGCCGTGCCGCAAACGCCAACGCACGGCGCGGCGCTGGATCCGGCGGCCTCGGAGCTGATGGCGCGCTACGCCGAGCAACTCTGCAAGCTCAACGGGATGCTCGAGTGCTGCGTGTTCGAGGCGGCCAGCGGGCGCAACATCGCCCACGCCGGCAGCACCCACGACGCCGACGGCCTGGGCACGGCCGGCGCGGCCCTGTTGGCATCGATCGCCCGCGCTGGGCAGCGCCTCCGGCTCACCGCCGAGTTGCCCGAGGCGGCGATCACGCTCGACGCGCGTCACCTGATCCTGCGCCCGGTCCCGAAGCATCCGGCGCTGATGCTGCACGCAGTGCTCGACAAGAGCCACGCCAACCTGACGCTGGCGCGGCTGCAGATCCAGCGCCTGGACGAGCTGTTCGACGACACCGCGGCCGGCCCGGCGGCGAGCTGACCCCTTCGCCTCAGCGCTGCAGCCAGCGGCCCTGCGCGGCCAGAAGTTGCAAGCTGCCGAAGTTCGCCGCCGCCTGCTGCGCGCGCACTGCGGGCCACAACTTGAGCAGCAGTTCGGCCGTGGCCAGCGTGTCGGCGGCGGCTTGGTGCCGGACCGCGCACTCGATGCCGAAGTGCGCCAGCCATTCGTCGAGCGAGCGCGCCTTGGCCTTCGGTTGCACCGCCGCCGCCACCGGTTGTAGATCGACCCACGGGTTGCCGAGCCGGCGTCCGAGCACCGCCTGCATTGCGCGACGGATCAGCATCTCGTCGAACGCGGCATGAAACGCGATCAGCGGCGCGTCGCCGAGCCAGCGCTCGAAGGCCTCGAGGGCCTGTTGTGGCTCGACGCCGGCGCGTTGCGCGCCGACGCCGATGCCGTGCAGCAGGATGTTCGGCTTGTCGGGCGCCACGTCGGGCTGGCGCAGCACGACCTCGAAGCTGTCGCCGAGGTCGATGCGCGCCTGGCCACCGTCCAGGCGCATGGCGATGGCGGCGATCGCGATCAGGCGGTCGCGTCTGGGATCGAGCCCGCTCGACTCGACATCGAGCACGGCCCAGCGCGGCGCCGCCTCCGGGCCTGTCGCGCCGAGGACGTGGCGCAGGCGCGCGAGCCAGCTCACCGGTGCCCCCACGGTCGCTGTGCTCTGTGCCCCCACGCGGCACGCGAGCCCGCTCCGCGGCAGCCAGGTGCCGGCGTCATCGCTGGTAGTCCAGCTCCATGCGCTGCTGCAGGCGGCGCATGACGCGAAAGCATTCCTTCAGCACGCGCCGGTCGATGTCGTTCAGTGCTGCCGGCTCAACGAGATTGGGGTTGGCCGCAGGCACGCCCCCGCCCTTGACCGGGCGCAATTGCACCTGCAAGCGCTGCATCTGCAGGAACTCGAACGCGCCGCACCAGCCCTCGCTCTCCTGAGGTTCGGCCTTGAGCGCCGGGGCGATGGCCTCGAATCGGCGCCGCGTGTTCGTCTCGGCGACGCCGTGCGCCAGTGCATACAGCCGCGCCACGTCGACGAAGATGGCGGTACCCTGCATCTTCAGGTCCACCACCTCGCGGCCATCGACCTCCTTGGTCGCGATGCCGCCCAGCCAGTCCAGCGGCGCCTGGTTGCGCAGCGCGTTGTCGGCCATCTGCTTGATGAAGCGCGGCACGCGCGCGGCGCGGCTCGCCACCAGCTCTCGCATGGGTTGCACGAGCGCCTTGTTGCCGGCGAGCGGGCGGAAGTCGAAGTAGATGCTGGCGTTGAGCAGGTCTTCCGGCGAGCCCTGCTCGATCCAGCGGTCGAAGCGCGCGCACCACTCGGCGCCGGTCAGGCAGCAGGCCGGGTTGGAGGCCATCACGTTGCCCTTGCACAGCGGGTAGCCGCAGGCGTCGAGCGCGTCGTTGACGCTGCGCGCGAAGGCCAGCCAGGCCGGGCGGTCGCGCTCCGCGTCGTCGCTGTCGAACACCAGGCCGTTGTCCTGGTCGGTCGCGATGGTCTGCTCGCTGCGGCCCTCGGAGCCGAAGGCGAGCCAGCAGGCGCGCTGCAGGTCGAGCCCGTGCTGCGTGGCCATCAGTTTCACCAGCCGCTCGGTCGCCACGTCGTTCAGGTAGCTGATCAGCTCGGTGAGCTGGCGCGCCCCGATGCCCTGCCCGAGCAGCCGCCCGGCGAGGCGGCGGATATCGCGCGCCGCCGCTTGCAGCTCGGACACGTCGGCCGCGCCGCGCATCGCAGTGCTGACCTGCTTGATCGACAGCCGCTGCATCGCGAACAGGTCGCGCTCGCTGACGATGCCGACCACGCGGCCGTCTTGCGTCACCGGCAGGTGGCGGATGCCGTGGCGCGACATCAGCAGCGCCGCGTCGTGAGCGGTGTCGGTGGTGGCCAGCGAGTGCACCGGCGAGCTCATGACCTGCGAAATCGGCGCCGCGAGCGGCACCTGCGGCAGCGTCACGCGGCCGAGGATGTCGTGCCGGGTCAGGATGCCCTGCGTCGCGCCGGCGGCGTCGCTGACCAGCACCGAGCCGATGCGCCGCTCGTGCATCATCGCGAGCGCCTGCCCGAGCGGCGTGTCGCCGCGCACCGCCACCGGCGCGCCGCGCAGCAGCTGGGCCAGCGGCGTCTCGAGCGACTGCTCGGCCAGCGCCTGCGACGAATAGACCGACTGCAGCTCGCTGCGCGACAGCTCGAGCAGGCGCAGCACGCGCGCGTTCAGGAATTCCGCGAACGGTGCACTGTCGGCCGCCAGGGCGTGCACCTCGGCCGCCGGCAGCGTCAGGCAGAAAGTGTCGACGTTCGCCTTGTAGGTGGCGGTCACGGCACGCGCGCCCATCACGGCGCCCACCGGGAACATGTCGCCGGCCTCGAGCTGGAAACCCCCCACGGCCTCGGCAATGCCGCGCCGCCCGGTGATGCTGCCCTGGCGCACCAGGTAGAGCTGCCCCACCGGGCCATCCTCGGGCGAGAGCACGGTCTCGCCCGGCGCGAAGTAGGCCAGTGTCGACGCCGCGATGAAGCGATCGACCTGCGCCGGCGTCATCTGCGAGAACGGGACCTGCCGCCGCAGCTCACCGCGCAGGTTGGCCAGCAGGCTCGGCGACGGGGTCGTGGACGAAGGGGGCATCAGCAGGCTCCTGCGATCTCGGCCCGGCCATCTTAGAGGCGCGCCGCACATGAGAAAACGGCCCCGTTCGTTGGAACGGGGCCGTCGAGGCACGCCTGCGGGGCAGGCGTGGGTTCGGTCGGGGCTTCAGCGCCCTGCGAGCTTCAGGTCGGGGTAGCGGACATGCTCCACCAGTTCCTGCGTGTCCTGGCGCGGCTGGCCGGTCACCAGACTGACGATGATGATCACGACGAAACCAACCGGCACGCCGAACAGGCCGGCCGAGATCGGCGAGATGCCCCACCAGATGTTGTCGGCGATCGGGCTCGTCACGCCGAACACGCCGCGCAGCCAGGGCTGGGTGGTCGCCATGTAATAGAACGTCGTGCCCAGGCCGAAGAACATGCCGAGCGACGCGCCCCACTTGTTGGCCCGCTTCCAGAAGATGCCGAGCACCAGCACCGGGAAGAACGCTGCAGCCGCGAACGAGAACGCCGCCGAGACCAGGAACAGGATGTCGGCCGGCTTCTGTGCCGCGACCGAGGCCGCCGCCACCGCGACGACCAGCAGCAGCGCCTTGGACAGCGTGACGCGGCGCGAGGTCGAGGCGTTCGGGTCGATCATCTTGTAGTACAGGTCGTGCGACAGCGCGTTGGCGATCGTCAGCAGCAGGCCGTCGGCGGTCGAGAGCGCCGCCGCCAGACCGCCCGCTGCCACGAGGCCCGACACCACGTACGGCAGGCCGCCGATCTCGGGCGTGGCGAGCACGACGATGTCGCCGCCGATCTTCATCTCGCCGAGTTGCAGGATGCCGTCGCCGTTGACGTCGGTCACCGACAGCAGCGTCGGATCGACACGCTGCCAGTTGGCGATCCAGGCTGGCAACTGGTCGAACGGCGTTCCCACCAGCGCGGTGAAGATGTCGAACTTGACCAGCACGGCCAGCGCCGGCGCGGTGAAGTAGAGCAGGAAGATGAAGAACAGCGACCAGGTCACCGACTCGCGTGCCTGCTTGACCGAGGGCGTGGTGTAGTAGCGCATCAGGATGTGCGGCAGCGCGGCCGTGCCGACCATCAGGCAGAACACCAGCGCGAGGAAGTTGCGCCGCGATTCGTCGAAGGTCTTGCGCGCCTTCTCGTCGCCGTTCGGGTCGCCCGCGAACTGCTGCGCGTGACGCGGCATCCCGGCCAGCGGCTTGGCGCGGGCTTCGTTGGCAGCCTTGGCGGCCGTCCAGGCCTTCGTCGCGTCGGCGGCGTCCTTGGGCAGCGCGGCGAGCGCCTTCTCGGCGGCCTGCACCTCGGCTGCAGGCGCGTTGGCGGCCTTCAGGTCGTCGAGCTTCTGCGTCGCCGCGGCCTTGTCGGCGGCCAGCGCGGCGGGCACGTCCTTGAGCTTGGCGCCCAAGGCGTCGGCCCGCTGCTTGAAGATCGCGATGACCTCCTTCTCCTTCGGGTCGGCGATCAGCTGCGTTTCCTTGGCCGTGACCTTCTCGAGCTGGAAGCCGTAGATCGCCTGCGGGATGGGCACGTTGGTCTGCTTGACCGACAGCCACACCACCGGGATCATGTAGGCGACGATCAGGATGATGTACTGCGCCACCTGCGTCCAGGTGACGGCGCGCATGCCGCCGAGGAACGAGCAGACCAGGATGCCGCCCAGGCCGACGAAGATCCCGACCTCGAACGCGAGGCCCGAAAGCCGCGTCGTGATCAGGCCGACGCCGTAGATCTGCGCCACGACATACGTGAACGAGCACAGGATCGCGGCCACGATGCCCAGGAAGCGCGGCAGGTTGCCTTCATAGCGCGCGCCCAGGAAGTCGGGGATCGTGAACTGGCCGAACTTGCGCAGGTACGGCGCGAGGAACAGCGCCACCAGGCAGTAGCCGCCCGTCCAGCCGAGGATGAACGCCAGGCCGCCGTAACCGGTGAGGTACAGCGTGCCGGCCATGCCGATGAACGAGGCCGCGCTCATCCAGTCGGCGCCGGTGGCCATGCCGTTGTAGACCGCCGGCACGCGCCGGCCGGCGACGTAGTACTCGGCCGCGTCGGTGGTGCGGCTCATGATGCCGATGCCGGCATACAGGCCCACCGTGGCGATCAGGAAGATCAGGCCGATCCAGTTCTTGGGCAGGCCCATCTGCTCGAGCACGGCGAGCACGATCACGAAGGCGAGGAAGCCTCCCGTGTACCACGTGTAGACCTTGTTGAGCTGCTGCCTTGAAGCCCTTGTTGGTGGTGGCGCTGAAGCCGTGAGCGCTGCTGTCGGGTGTCATGCCTGCCATGTCATTCCTCCTCGATCTCGGCAACGCCGAAATCCTGGTCGAGCCGGTTCATGTAGTACGCGTAGTACCCGATGATCACCACGTAGACGATCAGCGCGCCCTGCCCGGCGACCCAGAAGCTGAAGGGCCAGCCGAAGAACGTGAAGTTCAGCTCGCGGGCGTAGTAGCCGATGACGAAAGTCACGACAAACCAGATGGCCAGCAGAATGCCCGTGATGCGCAGGTTCCTCCGCCAGTACTCGTGGTGTTTCTCTGTCAGTTGTTGCATTCCAGCACCTCCAACGTTGCCTCACCCCGGAACCGCCCGGGGACCCTTTCGCTGCCCCGCCATCGGCACACGGTGCCCATGGCGCGGCATCGACCCGACGCCGTCACACCGCGAGCCCGGTCTCGCGCTCGAGCTGCGCGGCGACCTTGGGCTCGAACTCCTTCAGGTGACGGATGATCTTGCGTGCCGCTTCGGGTTCGTGGCGATCCACATGCACCCGCGCCAGCTGGTACCAGCCGTAGGGGCTCATCGGCTGCAGTTCGGTGTTGCGCTCGAGCGCGGCGATCGCTTCGTCGAACCGTTGCAGGCGGATCAGCAGCAGGCCGAGGCCATACCAGGCGCGGTCGAGCTTGGGGTCGAGTGCCACCGCGTGGCGGAAGGCGGGCTCGGCCTCGGCATGGCGGCCGGCCTCGTCGAGCAGATAGGCGAGGTTGAACCAGTCGGCGGCGCTGCGCTGCGGGTGCGCCTGCGTCAGCGCCTGCGCATCGGCCAGCGCCTTGTCGGCACGGCCGAGCTGGGCGTGCAGGTGGGCACGGCTGGCCAGCGCATAGGCATCGCCCGGCCAGCGCGAGAGCATGGCCGTGAAGACCTCGAGCGCCGCCTCGCGCCGCGCGAACACGAGCAGCGCCAGCGCCCTGAGCTTGAGCCGCCAATAGGCCAGGCGCTCGGTGTTCAGCGACATGCGTCGACTCCCGACTGAACACAGAGGTTGATCTTGGTCGCCGTCAGCGCGAACCACGCCACGCTGAGCAGCAGGAACGCGGCCAGCGGCACATGGCGGTCGAGCACGACGCGTGGCGTGATGCGCCGGACCAGCTTGACGAACGGCGACGCCACCACCTCGAACAGCTTGTAGAAGACGTTGCGATCGCGCTTCGCGCCGGCGAGCAGGCCGACCACCCACTGGGCCGCAATGGCCATCAGGGCGATCTCTGCAATCAGCTTGAGCGAGGTGACGAACAACAGCATGGTCGACCCGGGTGTGGAATGGAGCCGACTGTGCACGACAGGCGCTTACGTGTTTCTGACAAAGCGCGCGAGGCTGGCGAAAGCCCTCTCCGGAGCAACCCTAGGCAGACGACGCCGCGGCGGGGGCGGCAGCGCGCGGCCACGTGTCAAAATTCACCGATTCCGCCACCGAGAGAAACCGCATCATGGACGTCGAACACATCAATGCCATCGGCCACGCACTGGCCGACCTGACCCTGCGCACGCAAGCCCTCCGGGGGTATCTTTGACTACGACCGCAAAGCGCTGCGCCTGAACGAGGTCGACGCCGCGCTCGAGAACCCGAACGTCTGGAACGAGCCCAAGCGGGCGCAGGAACTCGGCCGCGAGAAGAAGCTGCTCGGCGGCGTGGTCGAGACCATCGACCACCTGACGAGCGACCTCGCCGACAACACCGAGCTGTACGAGATGTCGAAGGACGAGGCCGACTTCGACGGGCTGCTGGCCATCGAGGCCGAAGCGGCCAAGCTCGAGGCGATCGTCGCCGGGCTCGAGTTCCGCCGCATGTTCGACAACCCGGCCGACCCGAGCAACTGCTTCATGGACATCCAGGCCGGCGCCGGCGGCACCGAGGCCTGCGACTGGGCGGCGATGCTGCTGCGCCAGTACCTGCGCTACTGCGAACGCAAGGGCTTCAAGACCGAGGTGATGGAAGAGAGCGAAGGCGACGTGGCCGGCATCCGCAGCGCGACGATCAAGATCGAGGGCGAATACGCGTTCGGCCTGCTGCGCACCGAGACCGGCGTGCACCGCCTGGTGCGCAAGAGCCCGTTCGATTCGGCCGGCGGGCGGCACACGTCGTTCGCCTCCGTCTTTGTCTACCCGGAGGTCGACGACACGATCGAGATCGACATCAACCCGGCCGACGTGCGCGTCGACACTTTCCGCGCCAGCGGCGCCGGCGGCCAGCACATCAACAAGACCGACTCGGCGGTGCGCCTGACGCACGTGCCGACCGGCATCGTCGTGCAGTGCCAGAACGACCGCAGCCAGCACCGCAACCGCGACGAGGCCTGGCAGATGCTGCGCTCGCGCCTGTACGAGCACGAGATGCGCAAGCAGAAGGCCGAGCAGCAAAAGCTCGAGGACAGCAAGACCGACGTCGGCTGGGGTCACCAGATCCGCAGCTACGTGCTCGACCAGAGCCGGATCAAGGACCTGCGCACCGGCTACGAGGTGTCGGCGACGCAGAAGGTGCTCGATGGCGACCTCGACGGGCTGATCGAGGCGAGCCTGAAGCAGGGCGTCTGACCGTCCCCGGCGGCACGAACGCACAAGACAGCACACAGGAACGAGACAAGCATGGGCGAAGGCAATGCCACCGTGATCCGGCGCGAGGATTACAAAGCGCCGCCATACTGGATCAAGCGCGTCGAGCTGACGTTCGACCTCGACCCGGCCAAGACCCTGGTGACGAGCGTCATGCACGTCGAGCGCAACGCTGCCGCCGACGCGCAGCCGCTGCGCCTGCACGGCGAAGAGCTGAACCTGCTGCGCGTGCTGGCCAACGGCGAGAGCGTGTCGTTCCGCACCGAGGGCGGCCTGCTCGTGATCGACAACCTGCCGGACGGCGAGTTCACGCTCGAGATCCGCAACACCTGCGCGCCGGATCGCAACAGCCAGCTCTCCGGCCTTTACACCTCGGGTGGCGGCCTGTTCACGCAGTGCGAAGCCGAGGGCTTTCGGCGCATCACCTACTTCCTCGACCGGCCCGACGTGATGTGCGTTTACACGGTGACGCTGCGCGCCGCCAAGGCCGCCTATCCGGTGCTTCTGTCCAACGGCAATCTGCTCGAGCAGGGCGAACTCGATGGTGGCCGCCACTTCGCGAAGTGGCACGACCCGTTCCCGAAGCCGAGCTACCTGTTCGCGCTGGTCGCTGCCGACCTGGTGGCGCGCGAGCAGAAGGTCCGCAGCCGCGGCGGGCGTGAGCACCTGTTGCAGGTGTACGTTCGCCGCGCCGACCTCGGCAAGACCGAGCACGCGATGAACTCGCTCGTCGCCAGCATGGTCTGGGACGAGGCACGCTTCGGGCTGGCACTCGACCTGGAGCGCTTCATGATCGTCGCCGTCGGCGACTTCAACATGGGCGCGATGGAGAACAAGGGCCTCAACGTCTTCAACACCAAGTACGTGCTGGCGTCGCCCGCCACCGCCACCGACGCCGACTTCGCGGCAATCGAGAGCGTGGTCGGCCACGAGTACTTCCACAACTGGACCGGCAACCGCGTCACCTGCCGCGACTGGTTCCAGCTGAGCCTGAAGGAGGGCCTGACGGTCTTTCGCGACCAGGAGTTCAGCATGGACATGGCCGGCAGCGCGAGCGCGCGCGCGGTCAAGCGCATCCAGGACGTGCGCAGCCTGCGCCAGGTCCAGTTCCCCGAGGACGCGGGGCCGATGGCCCATCCGGTCAGGCCCGACAGCTATCAGCAGATCAACAACTTCTACACGCCCACCATCTACGAGAAGGGCGCGGAAGTGGTTCGCATGATGCAGGCGCTGGTGGGCCGCGACGGCTTCGCGCGCGGGCTGTCGCTGTACTTCGAACGCCACGACGGACAGGCCGTGACCTGCGACGAGTTCGCGCAGGCGATCTCCGACGCCAACCCGGGCAGCCCGCTGGCCGCGCACCTGCCGCAGTTCAAGCGCTGGTACGCGCAGGCCGGTACGCCCAGGGTGACGGCGCGTGGCCGCTACGACGCGCCGACGCGCACCTACACGCTGGGGCTCGAGCAGCAGGGTGCCGCGTCGGCCGACCCCGGGCCCGCGCAGCCGTTCGTGATCCCGATGGCGATGGGCTTGCTGGCGCGCGACGGGCGGGCGCTGCCGCTGCAGCTCGAGGACGAAGCCGTGCCCGCCGCGCCGCTGACGGAGAGGGTCCTGGTGCTCGACGAGAAGAAGAATTTCTTCACCTTCGTCAACGTCGACAGCGAGCCCGTGCCCTCGCTACTGCGCGGCTTCTCGGCGCCCGTCGTGATGACCGATGGGCTGGACGACGCCGATCTGCTGGTCTTGCTGCAGCACGACCCCGATCCGTTCAACCGCTGGGAAGCGGGCCAGCGCATGGCTCTCAACCGCGTGCTCGACGCGCTGCGCGATGGCAGCACCCCGCTGCTCGGGACGGCTTTCACGCAAGGCATGCGCAGCGTGCTGCGCGACCCGCAGCTCGACGCCGCGTTCAAGGAACTGCTGCTGTCGCTGCCGAGCGAAGGCTACATCGCCGAGCAACTGGCGGTGGTCTCGCCGCCGCGCATCCACGAGGCCCGCAACTCGCTTCGGCTGCAACTCGCGCAAGCGCTGCGCGACGACTGGGCCTGGGCCTTCGAGGCGCACCAGGTAGGCGGCGGCTACTCGCCCGACCCGGTCTCGGCGGGCCGGCGCGCCCTGTCGAATCTGGCGCTGACGATGCTGTGCCTGGATGGGCAGCAGCGCGGCGATCCGGCCTGGACCGAGCGCGCCTACCAGCGCGTCAAGGACGCTCGCAACCTGACGGATCGGCAAGGCGCGCTGATGGCGCTGATCGAATCGCATTCCGGGCAGGCCCAGCCCGCACTGGAGCACATCTACGCCCTCTTCCGTGGCGAAGCGCTGGTCATCGACAAATGGTTCGCCTGGCAGGCATGCATGCCGGAGCACGAGGGCAGCGTGTTCGCGCGCGTCAAGCAGTTGATGCGCCATCCCGACTTCTCGATGAAGAACCCGAACCGCGCACGCAGCCTGATCGGCGCGTTCTGCCACGCCAACCCGGGCGCGTTCCATCGCACCGACGCCGGGGGCTACGTGTTCTGGGCCGAGCGCGTGCTCGAGATGGACGCCATCAACCCCCAGATCGCGGCGCGCCTGGCGCGGGCACTCGACCGCTGGAGCGTGCTCGCCGAGCCGTTCCGCGGCGCGGCGCGCGAGGCGCTCGCGCGCGTCGCGGCCAAGACCGATCTCTCGCGCGACGTGCGCGAGATCGTCGAGCATGCACTGAAATCGCCCGCCTGAACCGGCACCGACCCCCACAAGCCCTACCTAAAGAGGACCCCAGCATGGCCACGAAGAATGCCTTCTACGCGCAATCGGGCGGCGTCAGCGCCGTCATCAATGCATCGGCTTGCGGCGTGATCGAGACCGCGCGCAAGCACAAGGACATGATCGGCAAGGTCTACGCGGGCCGCAATGGCATCATCGGCGCGCTGACCGAAGACCTGATCGATACCGGCAAGGAGTCGGCCACGGCGATTGCCGCGCTGCGCAGCACGCCGGCGGGCGCGTTCGGGTCGTGCCGCTACAAGCTCAAGTCGCTGGAAGCCAACCGGCGCGAATACGAGCGCCTGATCGAGGTGTTCAAGGCCCACGACATCGGCTACTTCTTCTACAACGGCGGCGGCGACTCGGCAGACACCTGCTTCAAGGTGAGCCAGTTGGCCGAGGCGACGGGATACCCGGTCCAGGCCATCCATGTACCGAAGACGGTCGACAACGACCTGCCCATCACCGACTGCTGCCCCGGCTTCGGCTCGGTGGCGAAGTACGTCGCGGTCTCGACACTGGAGGCCTCGCTCGACGTGCGCTCGATGGCGCTGACCTCGACCAAGGTGTTCGTGCTCGAGGTCATGGGGCGGCACGCCGGGTGGATCGCGGCGGCGGGCGGCCTGGTCGAGGATCACGGCATCCCGGTCGTCGTGCTGTTTCCCGAGATCGTGTTCGACCCGCCGAAGTTCATTGCGCGGGTCGACGCGCTGGTGCGCTCGCACGGCTACTGCACCGTCGTCGTGTCCGAAGGTTGTCATCATCCCGACGGCAGCTTCCTCGCCGAACAGGGCACGAAGGACGCATTCGGTCACGCTCAACTCGGCGGGGCCGCGCCGGTGATCGCCAACATGCTCAAGCAGGCGCTTGGCCACAAGTTCCACTGGGCGGTTGCCGACTATCTGCAGCGCGCGGCGCGACACATCGCATCGGCGACCGACGTGAAGCAGGCCTACGAACTGGGGGCGCGGGCGGTCGAGCTGGCCCTCGCAGGGCACAACGCGGTGATGCCGACGGTCGATCGCCTGTCCGACGCGCCCTACCGCTACCGGATCGGCATGGCACCGCTCTCGAAAGTCGCCAACGTCGAGAAGTTCATGCCGCGCGACTTCATCACCAAGGATGGCTTCGGCATCACCGACAAGTGCAAGCGCTACCTGTTGCCGTTGATCCGCGGCGAGGACTACCCGAAGTACAAGGACGGCCTGCCACAGTACGTGACGCTGAAGAACGTTGCCGTGGCGAAGAAGCTGCCCCCGTTCGAGCTGAAGTAGCGCTTCGCAGCCGTCGCCGACAAGCCGTCGCCGAGAGGCGGCGGACCGGCCCGTCTTTGCTAGAATCGCAGGCTATTGCCGGTGTAGCTCAGTTGGTAGAGCAGCGCATTCGTAATGCGAAGGTCGGGAGTTCGACTCTTCTCACCGGCACCAATGACGGGGGTTGGCCGGCGCGCGCCTGCCGACCCTTCTTCATTCTGGGGCGTTGCCTGCATCCACCTTGCCGCAGGGCTTGCGCATCGGCTCAGTGCAGCGGCCTGTCCGAGACCCCGATCGCCATGACACCGCATCCGTTGCAACGACTGTCGCGCGCGATTGCAGGCAGCCCGGCGTCGGCGCAAGTGTGGAGTTTGCTGCTTGTGTTGCTCATCGCCATCGTGGGCTATCTCGCGCTGACACCCCGCCCACCCGAGGGTGTCGATCTCGGCTGGGACAAGCTCAACCACCTGTTGGCCTTCGCGACGCTTGCCGTGTGCGCCTGCCTGAGCGCGCCGGATTGCGGCGCACGGCACCGATGGCTGCTCGTCGGACTGCTCGGCTTTGGCGGCCTGATCGAGGTCGTGCAACTGTTCGTGCCGGGCCGCTCGGCCGAGTGGAGCGACCTGCTCGCCGATGCGATCGGCGTCGCCGCCGGGGCCGTCGTCGCCGCCGTCGTGCTGCGGGCGGCATCCACGCCGCCGGCGCGCAGCGGCTGATCGGGGCAGCCACGGGCCAGGGCCGTGGCGGGCGCAGCGCCGGTGCAACGCGTTGCCGTCGCGCCTCGGCCTCCTGCCGGCAGCGCCTTCAGCGGCTGGCGGACCGTGCTAGGGACGCAGGCCGAGCAACTCGCGGGCTTCGGCCGGGCTGGCCACTTCGCGCCCGGCGCGGCGGGCGCATGCGGCCAGCGCGGCGATGAGGGTGCCGTTGCCGGCGGCGCGCTCGCCGCTCGGCAGGTAGAACGTGTCTTCGAGGCCGCTGCGGAGCATGCCGCCGAGCTCGGCCACCTTCTGGTGCACCGGCCAGATCTCACCACGGCCGATCAGCGTCGCCTGCCAGACGCCGCCCGGCGCCACCCAGCGCGGCAGCAGCGCCAGCAGGTCGGCGTCGCAGGGCATGCCCGAGGCCACGCCCATCACGAAGTTGTACTCGGGGGTGCCCATCGAATGCGTCAGCATGCCCGCCTTCAGGTACATGCCCACCGAGCGCACGATGCCGACGTCGAAGCATTCGAACTCCGGGTGCACGTCGCACTCGGCCATCGCGTCGAGGAACTGTTGCACCTTCGGCACCGGGTTGTCGAACACCATCGGCGGCCAGGCCCACTGGCCGTTGTCCTTGATCTTCAGGTAGTTCAGCGTGCCGGCGTTGCAGGCCGCGATCTCGGGCCTGACGCGGCGGATGCAGGCCAGCGGCCCCGAGATGTCCTTCCCGATCACGCCGGTGGTCAGGTTGATGATCACCCCCGGGCAGGCCTCGCGGATCGCCCCGACCACGGCCTCGGCAACGTCCGGGTCCCAGCTCGGCAGGTGGCCCAGGCCCGCCTCCTGGCCGCGCAGGTGAACGTGCATGATCGCCGCCCCGGCGTTGAAGGCATCGCGCGCCTCGGCCGCCATCTGCGGCGGCGTGACGGGCACCGGGTGCTGTGCCGGGTCGGTCAGCACGCCGGTGAGCGCGCAGGTGAGGATGGCTTTCGTCATGGGGTTTCCTGGGGGTCGGCGGGTTCGAGTTCGGCCAACAGGGCGCCCGCCGCCACCTGGTCGCCGAGGCGCACGTTCAGCGCAGTCACGGTCGCTGCGGTCGGCGCGACGAGCCACATCTCCATCTTCATCGCTTCGACACAGGCGATCGCCTGGCCCGCCACGACCGTATCACCCGCCTGCACGCGCACCTGGCTGACGACCCCGGCCACCGGCGCGCGCACCCGCCGCGCGTCGATGCCGGCATCGGCGCTCGCCACCGCGGACGGCTCGCGGAACACAAAGCTCGCGCTGCCCAGGGCGAGGTGCAGTTCGCTGCCGTGACGCAGGGCGACCGCACGCCGCTGCACACCGTCGAAGCGGTAGCGCAGGCTGCCGGGCAAGAAGGCCAGCACGCCGACATCGTGCGTCTTCTCGCGGTGCGTGACCTGCACCGCATCGTCGCGGCCGGGCCGCACGCGCAGGCGCACCGCCTCGCCGCCGTCGCAGCGCAGTTCGATGTCGTACGCGGCCACGCTGTCGGCGCGCCAGCCGCTGCCATGGGCCAGTGCCGCAGCGGCAACGCACCAGGCCTCGTCGTCAGGCAGCGCGCGCTGCGCGATCGGCTCCTCGCGCTCGAACCACTGATCGATCAGCGTCGTCGTCATCGACGCCGCGCGAAACGACGGATGGTCGAGCAGGTCGCTCAGAAAGTGGCCGTTGTGGCGCAGGCCCAGCAACGGCGTGTCGCGCAGCGCAGCGCGCAGGCGGCGGATCGCGTCGTCGCGGTCGCGGCCGTGGGCGACCAGCTTGGCCACCATCGCGTCGTAATACGGCGACACCTCGCCGCCCTCGGCGATGCCGTGGTCGATGCGCACGCCCGGCTGCGACGCCGCCGCCTCGGGCCGCCACCAGCGGACGCTGCCGGTCTGCGGCGCAAAGGCCGTCGGCCGCGCGTACGGGTCTTCGACGTAGAGCCTGGCTTCGATGGCATGGCCTTGCAGGCGAAGCTCGTGCTGCTGCAGCGGCAGCACCTCGCCGGCGGCGACGCGCAACTGCCACTCGACGAGGTCGAGCCCGCTGACCATCTCGGTCACCGGATGCTCCACCTGCAGCCGAGTGTTCATCTCGAGGAAGAAGTGGCGCAGTTCGGCGTCGACGATGAACTCCACCGTGCCCGCGCCGACATAGCCGACGGCCAGCGCGGCGGCCACGGCATCGCGCCCCATCGCCTCGCGCATCGCGGCGCTCACCACCGGCGACGGCGACTCCTCGATCACCTTCTGCCGCCTCCGCTGCGCGGTGCAGTCGCGCTCGCCGAGGTGGATCGCGCTGCCGTGCGCGTCGGCAAAGACCTGGATCTCGATGTGGCGACCGTCGTCGATCAGGCGCTCGAGCATCAGCGTGCCGTCGCCGAACGCGCTCTGCGCCTCGCGCCGCGCGCCGGCGATCGCGGCGGCGAGGTCGGCCTCGGCGCGCACGAGGCGCATGCCGCGCCCGCCGCCCCCCGCCACCGCCTTGACGAGCAGCGGAAGGCCTAGCGCCAGCGCTTCCTTCGTCAGCCGCGCGTCGTCCTGCGCGCCACCAAGGTAGCCCGGCGCACAGGGCACGCCGGCGGCGATCATGCGTTGCTTGGCGAGCGCCTTGTCGCCCATCGCCGCGATCGCCGAGGGCGGCGGACCGATGAAGACGAGCCCGGCGTCGATGCATGCCTGCGCGAAAGCCGCGTTCTCGCTCAGGAAGCCGTAGCCCGGGTGCACCGCGTCGGCGCCGGTGCGGCGCGCGGCGGCTATCAGCGCGTCGATGCACAGGTAGGACTCGGCGGCGGGCGACGCGCCGATGTGAACGGCCTCGTCGGCCTGGCGTACGTGCGGCGCGTCCGCGTCGGCGTCGCTGAAGACGGCGACGCTGCGGCAGCCCAACGCGCGCGCGGTGCGCATCACGCGGCAGGCGATCTCGCCGCGGTTGGCGATGAGGATCTTGTCAAACATGTCCGCTCCACGCAGTGCGTCGGGCAACCCCCTGCGCGCCACCACCGCGCGGGCCAAGGCCATCGGGCGGCCGACGCCGCGCATGCACGGGGCTGTACCGCCGAGCATGAGCGGAGCAGAGTGCCCCGCCGGCCCGATCCCGCGCCACTGCCGGCAGAGTGGCCCCCACGAACCGGCGCTCCGCTGAGGTCATTGCGGCGCCCAGGATGGCCTGCGCTTCTGCACGAAGGCCGTCGTGCCTTCGATGCCCTCGGGGCCCAGCAGCGCGCGCGAGAAGATCGTCGCAGCTTCTTCCACCAGATCGGCGGGCGGCGTGAAGCGCGATTTCGCGACGAGGCGCTTGGTCTGCGCCACCGCGTCGGGCGCGCACTGCAGGATTTCGGCGAGCACGCGCGCGAGCGCGGCCTCGAGGGCATCGCCGGCGTGGACTTCATGCACCAATCCGATCGCAAGCGCCTGCTGCGCGCCGATCTTCGCGCCCGTCACCGCCAGCCGCTTCGCGTGCGAGTAGCCGATGCGCTCGACCAGGTAGGGCGCGATCTGCGCCGGCACGACGCCCAGGCTCGTCTCGGGCAGGCGGAAGGCGACGCTGTCGCCGGCAATCGCGACGTCGGCGACGCAGGCCAGGCCGAAGCCGCCGCCCATCACCGTGCCTTCGAGCACGGCGACGAGGGCAAGCGGCGTGCGCCCATAGGCGACGCACAGCGCGCCGAACTGCGCGTTCACGTGCGCCATCGCGTCTTCGCCCTCGACGGCCGGCTTCATGCGCGCCGCGGCCATGTCCTTGATGTCGCCGCCGGCGCAGAAGTGCCCGCCCGCGCCGCGCAGCACGACGATACGGATCGCGCCGCTCGCTTCGGCCGCGGCCAGTGCCAGCCGCAGTTCGGTCACCATGCGCAGCGACATCGCGTTGCGCGCCTCGGGGCGGTTGAGCGTCAGGTGCAGCACCGCGCCGGCGGCGCGCGCGGCGATGGCGTCGAAGGCCGGCAGATCGAGCGCAGCCTCGTTCACCTCGCCTTCCCGGGCAGCGTGCCTTCGAGCTTGCAGATGATGCCCAGCATCACCTCGTCGGCGCCACCGCCGATCGAGATCAGCCGGCTGTCGCGGAAGGCCTGCGAGACCGGGTTGTCCCAGGTGAAGCCCATGCCGCCCCAGTATTGCAGGCACGAATCGGTGACTTCGCGCGAGAGCCGCCCGCACTTGAGCTTGGCCATCGAGGCGAGCCGCGTCACGTCCTTGCCCGAGACGTAGAGCTCGACAGCGCGATACGTCAGCGCGCGCAGCGCCTCGACCTCGGTGCGAAGCTCGGCCAGGCGGTAGTGCACGACCTGGTTGTCGAGGATGCTCTTGCCGAAGGCCTGGCGCTGGCGCGTGTAGTCGATGGTCTGGTCGATCAGCCGGTCGAGGCTGCGCAGCGACCCGGCGGCGCCGTACAACCGCTCCTCCTGGAACTGCAGCATCTGGAAGGTGAAGCCCATGCCTTCCTGGCCGATCAGGTTGCGCCGCGGCACGCGCACGTTGTCGAAGAAGAGCTGCGCCGTGTCCGACGAGTCCATGCCGATCTTGCGGATCTTCTGCCGCGTGATGCCGGCTGCGTCCATCGGCACGACGATCAGGCTCTTGTTCTTGTGCGGCGCGCCGTCGGAGGTGTTGGCGAGCAGGCAGCACCAGTCGGCCTGCATGCCGTTGGTGATCCACATCTTCGAACCGTTGATCACGTAGTCGTCGCCGTCGCGACGGGCCTGAGTCTTGATGGCCGCGACGTCCGAGCCGCCGCCGGCCTCGCTGACGCCGAGGCACCCCACCATGTCGCCCGCGATCGCCGGGGCCAGGAACTCGCGCCGCAGCTCGTCGGAGCCGAAGCGGGCCAGCGCCGGCGTGCACATGTCGGTGTGCACGCCGATGGCCATCGGCACGCCGCCGCAGTTGCACTCGCCCAGCGCCTCGGCCATGACCATCGAGTAGCTGAAGTCGAGGTCCATGCCGCCGTACTCGGCCGGGTACTTCAGGCCCAGCAGGCCGAGCTTGCCGAGCTTCTTGAACAACACGTGCGCCGGGAACTGCTGCGCCGCCTCCCACTCGGCCACAAAGGGGTTGATCTCCTTGGCGACGAACTTGCGGACGGTGTCGGCGATCTGTTCGTGTTCGGGGGTGAACTTCATGGCATGGGTCTCGCAAGGGGGTCAGGGTACGGTTCGGTCAAGGTCTGCCGGCGAAGGCGATTCGCCGGGCTCACATGCGTGCCACGCCGAAGGTGTTTGGCAGCAGCGTGCGCGCATCGGCCTCGCGCGCCAGCGCCAGGCACAGCGAGAGCACGCGGCGCGTATCGCGCGGATCGATGATGCCGTCGTCCCACAACCGCGCGGTGCCGAAGAGCGCCGTCGACTCGCGGTCGAGCCGGTTGCGCAGCGCATCGGACATGGCCGTCAGCGCCTCTTCGTTCGCCTCGACACCAGAGCGCGCGAGCTTGCCGCGGTTGACGATGTCCATCACTTTGGCCGCCTGCGCGCCGCCCATCACCGCGGTGCGCGCCGACGGCCAGGCGAAGATGAAGCGCGGGTCGAACCCGCGCCCGCACATGCCGTAGTTGCCGGCGCCGTAGGAGCCGCCGATGACGAACGTGAACTTCGGCACCCGCGCGTTGGCCACCGCCTGGATCATCTTCGAGCCGTGCTTGATCGCGCCCCCGCGCTCGGCCGCCGAGCCGACCATGTAGCCGGTCGTGTTCTGCAGGAAGACGAGCGGCGTGCCCGTCTGGTCGCAGAGTTGGATGAACTGCGCCGCCTTGGTGGAGCCGTCGGGCTGGATCGGGCCGTTGTTGCCGAGGACGCCGACCAGCTGGCCATCGACGCGGGCATGGCCACAGAGCGTCTCGCTGCCGTAGCGTGCCTTGAACTCGAGGAAGTCGGAGCCGTCGACGAGGCGCGCGATGACCTCGCGCACGTCGTAGGGCTCGCGTTCGTCGGCCGGCACGATGCCGAGCAGCTCCTGCTCGTCGAACAGCGGCGCCGGTGCGGCAGCGGCCGGCGTGGGCACGGTGTCCCACTGCAGCTTGTCCATCAGTTCGCGGGTCAACGCAATCGCGTGGGCGTCGTTCTCGCACAGGTATTCGCCGAGACCGGTGACTTCGGCGTGCGTTTCGGCGCCGCCGAGCGTCTCTTCGTCGCAATCCTCGCCGATGGCCGCCTTCACGAGCGGCGGGCCGGCCAGAAAGATGCTCGAGCGGCCGCGCACGAGCACCACGTAGTCCGACAGCCCAGGCAGGTAGGCGCCGCCGGCCGTCGACGAGCCATGCACCACCGCGATCTGCGGAATGCCGGCGGCCGACAGACGCGCCTGGTTGGCGAAGCTGCGCCCGCCCTCGATGAAGATCTCGCTTTGGTACATCAGGTTGGCACCGCCCGACTCCACCAGGTAGATGAAGGGCAGCCTGTTCTCGCGCGCGACTTCCTGCGCCCGCAGCGCCTTCTTCAGTCCCATCGGCGCGACGGTTCCGCCCTTGACCGCGCTGTCGCTGGCCGACACGATGCAGCGCCGGCCCGCGACGACGCCGATGCCGACGATCGAGCCGCCGCCCATGACCGACTTCTTGCCGTCGTCATCGTGCATGTTCAGACCGGCGAGCCGGGAGAGCTCGAGAAAGCCCGAACCGCGGTCGAGCAGGCGTGCCACGCGCTCGCGCGGCAGCAGCTGGCCGCGCTGCTCGAACCGTTCGCGCTTCGATTCCGACTCCGCGATCACGCGCTGCTCGAGTTGCCGGACCTCGGCCAGCCGCTCCTGCATTCGCTGCCGGTTGGCGGCGAAGGTGGCCGATCGCGGGTCGAGCTTCGAGGAGAGCGCGGGCATCAGCGGGGCTCCTTCGCGAGCCGCGGCGGCTGGTTGGCTTCGGGCATGGAGGGGTCTCGTGGATAGACGCCATCGACAGACGCATCCGGTTGACGCATCCGACTGCCGCATTAGAGGCCCTGATGACGTTAACGTCAACATCATTCCGTATCAGTGCTTTCCCCGACGCTGATGTGATGCAAGACCGGTAGCATGCACCCGGCAGCCTGCCGCGGCAGCGCGACTCGCCTAGAGGCAACACGACCCGCACGAAAGGATCCGCCCCGATGAACCTCGAAGAATGCACCCAGGCCATCCGCGCCAAGGTTGGCGCCGACAGCGGCCTCGCCGCCACGCTGAAGTTCGACTGCGGGGCCGATGGCATCGTCCACATCGACGGCCGCAGCGCGCCCAACACGGTGAGCAACGACAACGTCGAGACCGACTGCACAGTGGGCATCACGCTCGAGAACCTGACCGCGCTGCTCAGCGGCGAGCTCGAGCCCGCCACCGGCTTCATGATGGGCAAGCTCAAGGTCTCGGGCGACATGAGCGTCGCGATGCGCCTTCAGCGCGTGATCTGAATTCGAGCCCAGCGTCCCCGGTGTCGACCACCCACCCTCTGCCGCCGGCCGTCGTGCGACGTGCGCGCACGCCCGCAAGCGCGGCGCGCGACGCGCAGGCCTTCGTCGATTCGCACCGCAGCGACAGCACGGGCGAGCTGTTCGGCATCACCGAACTGTGCAGGGAGTTCGGCATCACGATGCGCGCGCTGCGCTTCTACGAAGACAAGGGGCTGCTCTCGCCGCGCCGCGTCAACGGCTCACGCATCTACACGCGCAGCGACCGGGCGCGGCTGACGCTGATCCTGCGCGCCAAGGCGATCGGCTCGCCACTGGCGGAGATCAAACGCTACCTCGACCTCTACGGCAATCGCGGCGAAGGGCGGGAGCGGCAACTGAGCTTCGTGATTGCCCGCACCGACGCGGCGATCGCCGAATTGGAGAAGAAGCGTGCCCAGATCGACGAGACCTTGGCCGAGCTGCGCGTCATCAACGCGGGCTGCCGGCGCCAGATCGAGCTGCGCGGCCGCGGCGACAAGTCGACCCGTTCAGCTTGAGCTCGGCGGGCCGGTACTGCTCGAGGTGCCACGAGTTGTGACTGCGCTCGAAGCCGGCCGATCCGGCCAGGCCGATCGCCACGTCCCCGGGTCGGCCACGATGACCAGCGCTTCGAGCCCCATCGCCTCGAAGCCGCGCCGGCAGTCGCCGCGGATCAGCGCGACCCTGGCGACGCCAGGCGGGAGCGTCGGGACGAACTGGATGCGGCCGATCGCGTGGGGGCCGAAGCCGTCGCGAAACAGTCCGAAGTCGGCGACCCGCCGCTCGCCGCGATGTGCGACAGGGATTCGCCGGGTCTCACCGGCCGCGCGGTTCAGAAGGCCGCGGCCTGGCCGTCGCGCCGCGGGTCGCTCGCGGCGACGTAGCCTTCGAGCGCGGGATCACCCAGGCGCCAGATGAACTGGCCGGCGCCGAAGTCCTGGTACGAATCATCGATCACGTCGATGCGGTGGCCGAGCTCGAGCAACCCGTGGACGGTGCCCGCGTCCATGCTGCGCTCGACGTTGATCTCCAGCCCATGGTTGAAGCGCCAGCGCGGCGCGTCGCACGCGGCTTGCGGATGCTGCGCGTGGTCCAGCATGCGAACAAGTGTCTGCAGATGCCCCTGCGGCTGCATGTTGCCGCCCATCACGCCGAAGCTCATCTGCGGGAGGGTCACGGAGGGCGGACGAGGTGCCCCGTCGGGGGATCGCAGCCCGGAGTGAGCCTGGGGCGCCGATACCAAGTGCGCAACGAGCGGCCACTCTGGATCGGCGGGGCCCACGTCGCGCGTCAGCAAGCCGGGGATGATGGTGTGGAACGGCCGCTTCCCCGGCGCGACGACGTTCGGGCTTGCGGCATCGAGCGAGAAGCCGTGGCCGCGGTTCTGCATCGACACGCCGTACCCGGGCACCACGACGCCAGAGCCGAAGCCCATGTAGTTGCTCTGGATGAAGCTGACCATCATGCCGCTCTCGTCGGCCGCGGTGAGGTAGATCGTGCCGCCCTTGACCGGGTTGCCGGCGCCGAAGTCCTGGGCCCGCTTCGGGTCGATCAGCCTGGCCCGACCGGCGAGGTAGGCGTCGTCGAGCATCGCCGCGGGCGGCACCTCCATGCTGGCCGGCTCGGACACGTAGCGATAGACATCGGCGAAAGCGAGCTTCATCGCCTCGATCTGCAAGTGCTGCGAGGCCGCGCCGTCCACCGGCAGCGCGGCAAGGTCGAAATGCCGCAGGATGCCGAGCGCGATCTGCGCCGCGATGCCCTGCCCGTTCGGCGGGATCTCGTGCAGCGTGTGGCCGCGGTACTCCTGGGCCAGCGGCGTGACCCACTCGGGCGCGTAGCCCGCGAAGTCGGCCGCCGTCATCGCGCCGCCATGATCGCGCGCATGACGCGCTGCGGCCGCAGCGATCTCGCCGCGGTAGAAGGCCTCGCCGCGGGACTCGGCAATCAGCCGCAGCGTACGCCCGGCGGCCTTGAATTCGAACCGCTCGCCGACGGCCGGTGCGCGCCCGCGGGGCATGAAGGCCTCGGCGTAGCCGGGCTCGCCCGCGAGCAGCGTCGCCGCGGCCACCCACTTCTGCTGCACCACCAACGGCACCGCATAGCCACGCTCGGCGATCGCGATCGCGGGTTGCAGGAGGTCGGCAAACGGCAGGCGGCCGAAGCGCTCGCTCAAGGCGACCCAGCCCGCCACGGCGCCGGGCACGGTCGCCGAGTCCCAGCCGCGCCGGGGCGGCGACATCGCGTCGGCACCGTGCTTGCGCCGGAAGTATTCGGGCGTCCAGGCCGCAGGCGCACAGCCCGAGGCGTTCAGGCCGTGCAGGCCGCTGCCGTCCCAGAGGATGCAGAACGCGTCGCTGCCGAGGCCGTTGCTGACCGGCTCGACGATCGTCATCACCGCGGCCGCTGCAACCGCCGCGTCGACCGCGTTGCCGCCCGCGAGCAGCATGCGCAACCCGGCCTGGGCGCCCAGCGGGTGCGAGGTCGAGACCACGTTGTGGCCGAACACCGGCAGGCGCACGCTGGGGTAGCTGCCGGTCCAGTCGAATTGATGTCGCATCGGTCGGTCCTCAGACAAAGAAGCGGGATGGCGGCGGGCCTGAGCGGCGTGGCCGTCCGGAACGGCATTTGCGCTTCACAGGGCGTCGAGATGCGCCCGCCGGTGCAGCCGCCGAATGCTCCACCACACGCCGACGGCGATCAGCGGAATGCACAGGGCGACGGCCATGTCCGGCGCCACCGGCAGGCCGGCGGCCTTGGCGCCCTTGGCCAGGTAGCCGACCAGCCCGGCGCCGTAGTACGTCACCGCCGCCACCGACAGGCCCTCGACCGCGCCCTGCAGCAGCAACTGCGCCTTCTGCCGCTTGTTCATCGCGTCGAGCAGGTCCTGGCTGCTCTGCTGCTGCTCGATCTCGACGCGCGTGCGCAACAGGTTGCTGATGCGCGAGATGCGTTCCGACAGGGCCTGCTGGCGCCGCGCCGCCCAGGCACAGGTCTGCATCGCCGGGCCGAGGCGCCGGTCCATGAACTCGCCCAGCATCTGCAGGCCGGCGTGGCGCACCTCGCGCAGTTCGACGATGCGCCGCTGGACCAGCTCGAAGTAGGCCGAACTCGCCGAGAAGCGCGCGTGCGTGTGCGCATAGAGGCTCTCGACGCGGCCGGCCAGCTGCGTCAACTGCCGCAACAGCTCGGGCTCTTCGGCGCGTGCGGCGCTGCGGATCTCACCCGCCACATGGGCCAGGTCGCGCTCGGCGTCGTGCAGCGTGGCGGCCACCTCGCGCGCCACCGGCAGGCCGAGCAGCGCCATCATGCGGTAGGTCTCGATCTCGAGCAGGCGCTGCACGATGCGGCCGAGGCGCCTCGGGTTGATCGCGCCGGCACACACCACATGGCGGGCAAAGCCCTCGGCGTCGAGGCGGAAGTCGGTGTAGACGGTGGCCTGCGCGTCGGCGACGCTGGACCCGACCAGGCTGTTGCCGTCGAGCAGCGCGCGCGCCAAGGCTTCGCCCGCTGCATCGTCCACCGAGGTCACACACATGTGCAGGCCGACGAGCCATTCGCCAGGGAGCGTGGCCAACCAGTCGGCGGGCACCTCGGCAACGGCGTTGTCGTCGAACGACTCCGGCGCGTCGCGCAGGATCCGCCAGAAGGTGTAGGTGTGGAACTCGGTGTGCTTCTCCCACCGCAGGCGCAGGCCGCCGAGGTCGATGCTGAGATAGCTCGCCTCGGCCGCAGGCAGCGGCAGGTGGCGCGCACGAAGCAGGCCGTTCAGGTGCTCGCGCGATGCGTCGCCCTGCGGGGTGAGCAGTGCCAGGTGCGACAGCATCAGCGGCGGCGTCAACTGCTCGTACGGACGCGCGTGCACTTCGTTGTGCAGCGCGACACGCTGCGGGTGCGGGGTCAGCATGGGGTCCTCCGGCCGGCAATTATCCCGCGCGCGGTCGGCGCAGCGCCGCCCACCCGAAGGCGGCCCGCAGGGCCGGGCCGCGTGCGCCCGTCGCGGCGCTCGGCTGCGGCGTCACAGTTCCTCGACGAACACGCTCTCGCGCCTGTTCTTGATCGAGGGCAGCATCACCACCACGATCATCAGCGCGGCGGCTATCAGCAGGCTCGCCGACAGCGGCCGGGTGAGAAAGGTGCTCCAGTCGCCCCGCGACAGCAGCAGCGCACGGCGCAGGTTTTCTTCCATCATCGGGCCGAGGATGAAGCCGAGCAACAACGGCGCCGGTTCGCAACTGAGTTTGTAGAAGAGGTAGCCGACGACCGCGAAGCCGGCGCCGATGTACACGTCGAACGCGTTGTTGTTCAGCGTGTACAGGCCGACGCAGCAGAACACCATGATCGCCGGGAACAGGAAGCGGTACGGAACCGTCAGCAGCTTGATCCAGATGCCGATCAGCGGCAGGTTCAGGATCACCAGCATCGCGTTGCCGACCCACATCGACGCGATGAGCCCCCAGAACAACTCGGGGTTGCTCGTCATCACCTGCGGGCCGGGCTGGATGCCCTTGATCGTCATCGCGCCGACCATCAGCGCCATCACCGCATTGGGCGGGATGCCGAGCGTCAGCATCGGGATGAACGAGGTCTGGGCGCCGGCGTTGTTGGCCGACTCGGGGCCGGCCACGCCGCGGATGTTGCCCTTGCCGAACGCCACTTCGCCCGGCCGCATGCGCATCTTCTTTTCCACCGTGTAGGCGGCGAACGAGGCCAGCAGCGCGCCGCCGCCGGGCAGCACGCCGAGGATCGAACCGAGCGCCGTGCCGCGAACAACCGCCGGCCAGGCGTCGTGGAAGTCCTGCCGGGTCGGCCACAGGCCCTTCACGTCCTTCGTGAACACCTCGCGGTGTTCGGCCGGCATGCCCAGGTTGGCGATGATCTCGCCGAAGCCGAACACGCCCATCGCGATGCCGACGAAGCCGATGCCGTCGGTCAATTCCGGGATGTCGAAGCTGTAGCGCGGCACGCCGGAGATCACGTCGGTGTTGATCTGCCCCAGCAGCAGGCCGAGCAGGATCATCGCGATCGCCTTGATCAGCGAGCCCGAGGCGAGGACGACGGCGCCGATCAGGCCCAGCACCATCAGCGAGAAGTATTCGGCCGGGCCGAACTTGAAGGCCAGTTCGGTCAGCGGCGGCGCGAACGCGGCGATGATGATCGTGCCCACACAGCCGGCGAAGAACGAGCCGAGGCCGGCCGCGGCGAGGGCAGAACCGGCGCGGCCCTGGCGGGCCATCTGGTAGCCGTCGATGGCGGTCACGACCGAAGACGACTCGCCGGGCACGTTGATCAGGATCGCCGTCGTCGAGCCGCCGTATTGCGCGCCGTAGTAGATGCCGGCCAGCATGATCAGCGCCGGCGTGGCGTCGAGGGCGTAGATCGACGGCAGCAGCATCGCGATCGTGGCCACCGGGCCGAGGCCGGGCAGCACGCCGATCAGGGTGCCCAGCACGGCGCCGCCGAAGGCATAGGCCAAGTTCTGCAGCGTGAAGGCGACACCGAAGCCAAGCGCGAGGTTGTGGATCAGGTCCATCGGCGTCCCTTCAGCGCGCAGCGATGAACGACGGCCACAGCGGGATCGTCAGGTTCAGGCCCCAGATGAAGATGACCCAGCTGCCGGCGGTCAGGATGACGGCATTGACCAGCGCCTCGCCCCAGTGGAACTCGTCGCCGGCCAGCGCGGCCACGACGACCAGGATCGGCAGCGCGAGAAACATGCCCAGGTGCGGCAGCGCCCAGCCGAACAGCGCCACGGTGCCGACGATGAACAGCAGCGGCTTCCAGGCGAAGGCGCCCACCGGGTCGCCGTCGGCCGTCTCGACGGTGAGTGCCTTGAACAGCACGATCAAACCCAGCGCCGCGAGCAGCAGGCCGAGGCCGAACGGGAAGTAGCCCGGGCCGGGCCGGGCCGACTGGCCGAAACTGTAGTTCGTTGCGCCCCAGGCGAAGGCGATCCCGACGAAGACGAACATCAGGCCGGACCAGAAATCTCGCTGGCTCTTGATCTTCACGGACTTGCTCCTAGGTTGGCTTGGCGAGTGTCGCCTGGATTCTAGGCACGGGAGATGCTTCGACTCCTGTCGTTTCCACGCATCGCGCCAGAGTGCGTCGCGACGCACGGCAATCGCGGCCGGCTGCAAATGGGGCCGCGCAATCTGCATTCCGTCGCATCGGCGCTTGCCGAGCCGCGCCCGCTGCTTACACTTCGCAGCTTGAGATCGGACAAGAAAGGAAGCCTCATGCGCAAGCAGTGGCTGATTGGAGGCATCGCCGCGGTCACCACCGCCGGCGTCGCCTTCGTGGTGGTGTCGCGGGCCATGAGCCCCGGCGCCGATGGCAACAAGGGCAAGCCGCCCGAGGTCGCGCTCGAGTTCACGGCGCAGGAGGTGGTTCGCCCGCTCGCCGTGGCGTTGCCGTTGCGCATCGAATTCTCGGGGCCGCTGGTGGCGCCGCGCACGGCCGTGGTTCGGGCCAAGGCAGCGGGTACGCTGGTCGAGTTGAGCGTGGCCGAGGGCAGCCGGGTGCGCAGCGGACAGGCGCTCGGCGTGATCGATCTGTCCGAGCTCCAGACGCGCGTGACCGACCGGGCGGCGGCCGTCGAATCGGCCCAGGCCGCGTACGCCGAGGCCGGCCGACAACATGCGGCCAACGTCGGCCTGTCGCAGCAGAACTTCATCTCGCCGACCGCGCTGCAGACATCGCAGGCACGCCTCGATGCCGCCAGCGCGCAGCTCAAGTCGGCCCAGGCCCAGCTCGCCACGGCGCGCATCGGCGTCAGGGAGGGCAGCCTCGCGGCACCGATCTCGGGCGTGGTCAGCAAGCGCAACGTCGTGCCCGGCGAGAAGCTCAGCATCGAACAGCCGATCCTGAGCATCGTCGACCTTGGCGAGCTCGAGCTCGCCGGCGCCGTAGGCACCCACGAGGTGTCGCGCCTTGCGCCGGGCATGCCGGTCGAGGTTCACGTCGAGGGCGCGACCGAGGCGGTGCAGGGCCGGGTGGTGCGCATCGCGCCCGCCGCCGAGCCGGGCACTCGCTCGATCGGCGTGACGGTATCGGTGCCCAACCCGAACGAGACCTTTCGCGCCGGCCAGTATGCGATGGCCCGCGTCGTCCTGCCCGACACCGGCCAGCGCCTGACGGTGCCGGCGCTGGCGATCGGCAACACCTCGGGCCAGGACCAGGTCTGGGTGATCGACAACGGCGCGCTGGCGCGCCGCGCCATCACCACGGGCCGGCGCGACGAGGCGCAGGGGCTGGTCGAGGTGCTGGCCGGCCTGGCGCCCACCGCCCAGGTGCTGGCGGCGCGCTTCGACAACCTGCGCGAAGGCGCGAAGGCAGTCGTCGTGTCGCGCGCAGCGCCGGTCGCATCGGCGACGGCGGCAGCCTCGGCGACGCTGCGCTGAACCCGAGTTCGCCCGCATGTGGATCACCCGCGTCTCGATCAACAACCCCGTGTTCGCGACCATGGTCATGGTCGCGTTGTGCGTGCTGGGAATCGCCTCCTACCTGCGGCTGGGCGTGGAGCAGATGCCCGATGTCTCGCCGCCGGTGGCTTTCGTCGACGTGGCCTATCCCGGCGCGTCGCCCGAGGCCGTCGAACGCGAGGTGACCAAGATCATCGAGGAAGGCCTCAACAGCATCGCCGGCGTCAAACGCATCACCTCGCGCAGCTTCGAGGGGCGCAGCCAGACCAGCGTCGAGTTCAGCCTGAACGCCGACATGGGCAAGGCGATGCAGGACGTGCGCGACCGCATTGCCGTGGTGCAGGCCGGCTTCCCGAAGGATGCCAAGACCCCGACCATCGCGCGCTTCAACAACGACAACAGCCAGCCGGTGGTCACGATGGCGCTGGTCTCGTCGACGCGCAGCGCGCGCGAGCTGTCGATCCTCGGCGAGCAGAACGTCGGCAAGCGGCTGCAGAGCGTCGAGGGCGTCGCGCAGGTGCAGATCAGCGGCCTGGCGACGCGCGAGGTGCGGATCGACCTCGACCCGGCACGGCTGCGCGCCTACGCGATCACGCCGGCCGAGATCTCGGCCGCGTTGCGCGCGGCCAATGCCGATCAGCCGGTCGGCCTGCTGTCGGACGCGACGCAGGACTCGATCCTGCGCGTCGAGGGCCGGGTGCGCGACCCGAAGCAGTTCGCCGAGGTCGTCGTCGCCAACCGCGGCGGGCTAGCGCTGACGCTCGGCGACCTGGGCCAGGTGGTCGAGCGCGAGCGCGAGCCCGATACGGTGGCGCGCATCAACGGCCAGCGCGCGGTGAACTTCAACGTCTTCAAGCAGCAGGACGCCAACATCGTCGCCACCGGCGAGGCGATCAAGGCGCAGATGGAGGAGATCCGCAAGGGCCTGCCCTCGGGCGTCGAGTTGCGGCTGATCTACGCGTCGAGCGACTTCGTCAAGGGCTCGCTGCAAGGCCTGCAGCACACGCTGGTCGAGGGCGCGCTGCTGACGGTGGCGATCGTGTTCCTGTTCCTGCACTCGTGGCGCTCGACCATCATCACCGGACTGACCTTGCCGATCTCGGTGATCTCGAGCTTCATCGCGGTCTATGCGTTCGGCTTCACGCTGAATTTCATGACGATGATGGCGCTGAGCCTGTGCATCGGCCTCTTGATCGACGACGCGATCGTCGTGCGCGAGAACATCGTGCGCCACCTGCACATGGGGCAGGACCACGTCACCGCGGCCAACAAGGGCACCGAGGAGATCGGCCTGGCGGTGATGGCCACCACCTTCGCCATCTGCGCCGTGTTCGTGCCGGTCGCATTCATGGGCGGCATCGTCGGCAAGTTCTTCTTCCCGTTCGGCATCACCGTCGCGGTGGCGGTGCTGGTCAGCCTGTTCGTGAGCTTCACGCTCGACCCGATGCTCTCCAGCGTCTGGAAAGACCCGCCGTCGGCGCGGCTCAGGACGATGTGGGGCATCGGCCACCTGATGCGCTGGACCGATAGCGCTCTGGACGCGATGCACACGCTCTACGAGCGGCTCATCCACTGGGCCTTCAGCGGCCGGCGCTATCGCATGCTGGTGCCGCCGCTGCCGGCCTACGGGCACCCGTTCGACGCCGCGGGCCGGCGCGACAAGACCGCGCCGCGGCGACTCCGCCTGGCGACGATCACGCCTCGCGGGGTGATCATGGCCATCGGCGGGGCGAGCTTCTTCGGCGCGCTCGGCCTGGCCCCGCTGGTGGGCAGCGAGTTCATCCCGCAGACCGACCAGAGCTTCACCCAGTTGAGCATCCGCATGCCGGTCGGCGCGAGCCTGGCACGCAGTGACGCCAAGGTGCGCCAGGTCGAGGAGATCGTGGCCTCGTTCCCCGAGGTGAAGAACATCTCGACCAACGTCGGCGGCGAAGGCTCGGGGTTTTCGGTCGGGCGCAACCAGGCCTCGCTGAACATCGGCCTCGTCGATCGCGGCGAACGCAAGCGCTCGCAGAAGGAAGTGGAAGACGCGATCCGCGAGAAGATCGCCAAGATCCCGGGCATCGACGTCTCGGTGGGTTTCGACCGCCCGATCTTCGTCACCATCCTCGGCAGCGACCCGGTCCTGCTGGCGCGGCTGTCGCAGGACTTCGCCGAGAAGGTCAAGAAGATTCCCGGCACGACCGACGTGGAGCTCTCCTACAAGCCCGGCCTGCCGGCCTATGCGGTGCGGCTGAAGCCCGGCGCGGTGCGCGAGCTGGGGCTGACGGCGCCGCAGCTCGCCGCGAGCCTGCGCGCCTATGTCAACGGCGACGTGGCAACCTACTGGACCACGCCCGACGGCGAGCAGGTCGAGGTGCTGCTGCGCCTGCCCGAGGTGCAGCGTGAGCGCGTCGAACAGATGCGCAACCTGCCGGTGGCCTTTGCCAAGGACGGCACGCCGATCACGCTGGCGGCGGTGGCCAACATCGAGCCCGTGGACAACCCGGCCGTGATCCGCCGCCAGAGCCTGCAGCGGCGCGAGGCGATCTTCGCCGGCGTGCAGGGTCGGCCGGCGGGGGACGTGGGCAACGACGTGCAGAAGCTCGTCAAGGAGACCACGCTGCCGCCGGGCTTCAGCTTCGATGTCGGCGGGCAGACGCGCGATCAGCAGGAGGCGTTCACCGCGATGCTCGGCGCGATGGCGCTCGCGGTGGTCTTCATCTACATCGTGCTCGCCAGCCAGTTCGGCAGCTTCGTGCAGCCGATTGCGATCATGGCCTCGCTGCCGCTGGCGCTGATCGGCGTGATGCTCGCGCTGCTGTTGTGGCGCAGCACGCTCAACGTGTTTTCGATGATCGGCCTGGTCATGCTGATGGGCCTGGTGACGAAGAACGCGATCCTGCTGGTGGACTTTGCCAACCACGGCCTGAAGGCCGGCCTGAGCGTACCCGACGCGCTGTTGCAGGCGGGTTTGATCCGCATGCGCCCGATCCTGATGACGACCGCAGCGATGGTCTTCGGCATGCTGCCGCTGGCGCTGGCCTTGAACGACGGCGGCGAGATCCAGGCGCCGATGGGCCGCGCGATCATCGGCGGCGTGATCACCTCGACGCTGCTGACGCTGGTCGTGGTGCCGGTGCTCTGGAGCTACCTGGTGCGCGCGAAGATGGCCCCGGCGCCGGCGTCGGGCACTGCGCTTCGAGTGACGCCGCCGAGCCTGCGACCCGGCGAGGCGGCGGCGGAATAGCGCTGCAGGCTTGCCCGGACGCGGCGCGTCAAGGCTGCCGCATGCGGTCCGAGAACGCGCTCCACACCGGATTCAGGTGCCCGGGCAAGCCTGGCAGGCTGCCGAGATCGGCGTAGCTCTCGCCCGGAGCATGGAAGTCCGAACCGCGCGATGCGAGCAGACCGAACTCGAGCGTCATCGCACCGTACTTCGCATAGTCGGCGCCGTGATGGCTGCCGGTCACGACTTCGACGCCCTGCCCGCCGTGGGCCTTGAACTCCGAGAACAGCGCGAACTCCTCGTTCGGGGTGAACCGGTAGCGGCCGGGATGGGCGATCACGGCCAGGCCGCCCGCCCGGGTGATCCAGCGCACCGCGTCGCCGAGTCTTGCCCAGCGATGCGCGACGTAGCCCGGACGCCCCTCGACCAGATACTTGCGAAATACCGCCTGGGTGTCGGCACACACGCCCGACTCGACCAGATGGCGCGCGAAGTGCGTGCGCGAGATCAGCTCCGGGTTGCCGACGTACTTGAGCGCACCTTCGAAGCTGCCCTTGATGCCAGCCTGGGCGAGCCCGTTCGCCATTTCGCGCGCGCGGGCTTCGCGCCCGCCCCGTGTCGCAGCCAGCCCCTCCCGGAGCGCGGCGTCATCGATGTCGAACCCCAGGCCCACGACGTGAACCGTGACCTCGGCGAAGGTGACCGAGATCTCGACGCCACTGACCCACGGCAGGCCGAGGGCGGCCGCGGCGTCGCGCGCCTGGCGCTGGCCGCCGACTTCATCGTGGTCGGTCAGGGCCCAGAGTTCGACGCCGTTGGTCTTCGCGCGCGACGCCAGGGCCTGCGGACTGAGCGTTCCATCGGAGACGAAGGAATGGCAGTGCAGGTCGGCGTTGAGCAAGTGCGTCGGCACCATCACGGCAGGCCCTGCAAGAAACCGCCACGGGCCGGATGTCCGTGGGGCCCGCATGTTGCGCCCCTCGTCATCGGCGTTTCGGCGGCCTTCCCGCCGCGACCCTGCGGGGCGCCGACTTGGCGGCATGGGCCGGGTGCGCACCCTTGCCCACACGCCCCTTGGCAGCCGCCTTCAGCGCCCGGTCGGCCGCCGTCACCGCGGCGAGTTCGCCCGCCGCGCCGGCGCCGGGGTGCTTGTCGCCCGCCTTGTCGCCGAACTTGTCGCGCTTCGCACGGGCGACCAGGGCCGCTTCCTCGCCTTCGTTGACCATCCGGAAGTCGATCTTGCGCCCGTCGAGGTCGACCCGGCTGACCTGTACCCGCACCCGCGAGCCGACCGTGTAGCGGATGCCCGTGCGCTCACCTCGGAGTTCCTGGCGCACCTCGTCGAAACGGAAGTACTCGCCGCCGAGTTCGGTGATGTGCACCAGCCCTTCGACATACAGCCCGTCGAGCTGGACGAACAGGCCGAAGCTCGTCGCCGCGCTGACCGTGCCGCCGAACTCCTCGCCGAGGTGCTCGCGCATGTAGCGGCACTTGAGCCAGGCCTCGACGTCGCGCGAGGCTTCGTCGGCACGGCGCTCGTTGGCGCTGCAGTGCGCGCCGGCGGTTTCCCACTGCTCCTCTTCGGCGCCGGCGCCCTTCTTCGCCTTGCCGGCCACCTCGGTGATGCCGCTGATCAGCGAGTAGCGCCTGCCGGTCAGGAGCGCCTTGATGACGCGGTGCACCAGCAGGTCGGGATAGCGCCGGATCGGGCTCGTGAAGTGCGTGTAGGCGGGGTACGCGAGGCCGAAGTGCCCCGCATTGGCGCCGGTGTAGATGGCCTGCTGCATCGAACGCAGCAGCATCGTGTGGATCTGCTGCGCGTCGGGCCGCGCGGCCGTGGCCGACGCGATTACCTGGTACTCGCCGGGCTTCGGGTCGTCGCTGATCGACAGGCCGAGGCCGAGCGCCTTGAGGTAGTTCTGCAACAGCAGGCGCTTCTCGGGCGTGGGGCCTTCGTGCACGCGGTACAGCGCCGGGTGCTTGGCGCGATCGATGAAGTCGGCCGAGCAAACGTTGGCCGCGAGCATCGCTTCCTCGATCAGCTTGTGGGCCTCGGTGCGGGTGCGCGGCACGATCTTCTCGATGCGGCCGTTCTCGTCGCAGACGATCTGCGTCTCGGTGGTCTCGAAGTCGATCGCGCCGCGGCGCGAACGGTCCTTCAGCAGCGCGCGATAGACCTCGTTCAGGTTGAGCAGGTGCGGCACCAGCTCGCTGCGCCGGGCCGCCTCGGGCCCACGCGTGTTGGCCAGGATCGCCGCGACCTCGTTGTAGGTGAAGCGCGCGTGCGAGCAGATCACCGCCGGGTAGAACTGGTAGGCCTCGATCTCGCCGCTCGGCGTGACGATCATGTCGCAGACCATCGCCAGCCGGTCTTCGTTCGGGTTCAGCGAGCACAGCCCGTTGGAGAGCTTCTCGGGCAGCATCGGGATGACGCGGCGCGGGAAGTACACCGAGGTCGCCCGCTCGTAGGCGTCGAGGTCGATCGGCTCGCCGGGCTTGACGTAGTGGCTCACGTCGGCGATGGCCACGATCAGGCGCCAGCCCTCGGAGGCGGTCTTGCCGCGGCCCTGCTTGACGGGCTCGCAATAGACCGCGTCGTCGAAGTCGCGCGCGTCCTCGCCGTCGATGGTGACGAGGGCGATGTCGGTCAGGTCGATCCGGCCCTTGCGGTCGATCGGGCGGATCTTGTCGGGCAGCTCGCCGGCCTGGGCCAGCGTTTCGGGCGAAAAGCGGTGCGGCACTTCGAACTTGCGCACCGCGATCTCGATCTCCATGCCCGGGTCGTCGATCTCGCCGAGCACCTCGGTCACGCGGCCCATCGGTTGCGAGTACAGCGAGGGTGGCTCGGTCAGCTCGATCGCGACGACCTGCCCGACCGCGGCGTTGGCCAGGCCGTTCTTGGGCACCATGATGTCCTGGCCGTAGCGCTTGTCTTCCGGCGCGACGAGCCAGATGCCGGCCTCGTGAAGCAGGCGGCCGATGATCGGCGTCTTGCGGCGCTCGAGGATCTCGAGCACGCGCCCTTCGGGGCGGCCCTTGCGGTCGGTGCGGATGATGCGCACGCGCACGCGGTCGCGGTGCATGACCGCGCGCATTTCCTGCGGCGAGAGATAGATGTCGGGCTGGCGGTCGGCGCGCTGCAGAAAGCCGTGGCCGTCGCGGTGTCCCTGGATCACGCCGTCGACTTCGCTCATCAGCGCAGCGCCGGTGGCAGGGAGAGTGGTTTGGTTTGCAGTTTTGATGATGATAGAATCCTAGACTTCCTGAAATGCCCAGGTGGCGGAATTGGTAGACGCACTAGTTTCAGGTACTAGCGGGTAACTCCGTGGGGGTTCGAGTCCCTTCCTGGGCACCAGAGTGAATGGCCGCAGTATGCGGCCGTTTTTTTGCCCGGAGCAGCCTGCCTGCGCAGGCTGCGTGAGGGGCTCTCGAAAGGTTGGGCTTGCAAGCCCAACTGGGGTCGCGGAGCGTGACCGAGTCCCTTCCTGGGCACCAAGAGAAGCGACAAACGCGCTTCGGCGCGCCCTTCTCTGGGCGCTCGACGCGGCGAGCGCCGCGAGTGGATGGGCGCGGCGAGCAGCAAGCTCAGATCGCGAACTTCTTTGCCAGCCCTTCGGGCCGCAGCTCGTCGTATTCCTCGAAGGGCTGGTGGATCCACGGACTCGTCGGCAGCATCTCGACGAAGTAGTCGGGCGTGTACGACGACACGCCCTTGGTCCAGATCACCGCCGAGCGCAGTTCGCTGATCGCCGGCATGCCGCGTAGCCGATCGACCACCGCGCGCAGCGTCACCCCCGAGTCCGCCAGATCGTCGACCAGCAGCACCCGGCCGGCCAGCTCGCCCTGGGGCAGCGTGATGTACTTTGCAATGTCGAGCCGGCCCTGGATCGTGCCGGCGTCGGCACGGTACGAACTGGTCGACATGATCGCCAGGGGCTTGTCGAACACCCGCGACAACACGTCGCCAGGACGCATCCCTCCGCGGGCCAGGCAAAGGATCTGGTCGAACTCCCACCCCGAGGCACTGATCTTGAGCGCCAGCCGCTCGGTAAGCATGTGGTACTCATCCCACGATACGTACAGGTGCTTACCGTCGTCTGTCAGCATATGGGCTCCAGGGGGATGGATTTCAAGCAGTGTAGGGGTGGCGCAGCACGATCGTGTGATCTCGGTCCGGGCCGGTGGACACCATGTCGACCGGCGCCCCGATCAACGCTTGCACGCGCTCGAGGTAGCGCCGCGCGTTCAGCGGCAGCGCGTCCCACTGGGTGATGCCGAACGTGGAGCCCTCCCAGCCGGGGAAGCTGTCGTAGATCGGCACGCAGGCCACGATGTCGTCGGCGTCGAGCGGCAGGATGTCGACGCGCCTGCCGCTGAGCTCATAGCCGACGCAGACCTTGATCTCGGGCAGACCGTCGAGCACGTCGAGCTTGGTGATGCACAGGCCCGAGAGACCGTTGATGATGACCGAGCGCTTCAGCAGCGCCGCGTCGAGCCAACCGCAGCGTCGCGGCCGGCCCGTGACCGTGCCGCGCTCCTGGCCCACCGTCGACAGGTGGTGGCCGACCGTGCCTGGCTCGTCCATGGCCAGTTCGGTCGGAAACGGCCCGGAGCCGACCCGCGTGGCGTAGGCCTTGGTGATGCCGAGGATGTAGTGCAGCATCTCCGGGCCGACGCCCGAGCCCGCCGCCGCGTTGCCCGCCACGCAGTTGCTCGAGGTGACGTAGGGGTAGGTGCCGTGGTCGATGTCGAGCAGCGTGCCCTGCGCGCCTTCGAACAGGATGTTGCCACCCCCGCGCTGTGCCGCGTGGATCCGATGGCCCACGTCGGCCAGCATCGGCTTGATCTGCTCGGCCACGCGCATCGCCTGCTCGAAGATCGGCTCGAAGTCCAGCGGCTCCGCGTGCAGGTAGCCGGTGAGCACGACGTTGTGGAGTTCGAGCAGCTCCTTGAGCTTCTTCGCAAACCGTTCGGGATGCTTCAGATCCTGCGCGCGCAACGCGCGGCGGGCCACCTTGTCTTCGTATGCCGGCCCGATGCCCTTGCCGGTGGTGCCGATCTTGCCGGCGCCGCTGCTCTCGCGCAGTGCCTCGCGCGCCTTGTCGAGCGCCACGTGAAAGGGCAGGATCAGCGGGCACGATTCGCTGATGAACAGGCGCGGGCGCACGCTCACGCCGATGGCCTCGAGCCGTTCGATCTCCATCAGCAGGTGCGCCGGATCGACCACCACGCCACTGCCGATGTAGCAGTCGACGCCTTCGCGCATGATCCCCGACGGCACCAGTTGCAGCGCCGTCTTCACGCCCCTGATCACGAGCGTGTGTCCGGCGTTGTGCCCGCCCTGGAAACGCACCACGCCCTGTGCATGGTCGGTCAGCCAGTCGACGACCTTGCCCTTGCCCTCGTCGCCCCACTGCGTCCCGACGACGACCACGTTGCGCCCGCCGCCCGCAGGTCCTGTTTGATGCATTTGCACTGCTTCCCCTGTCCACTTCAGCGTGCTGCGCGTCACAGCGCGCGCACGACCCATTGCCCGCCCACCGCTACCAGCTCGCGGTCGCACTCGAACTCCTGCCCCTCGTGTTCGTGTCCCGGCAGCACGCAGACCACCGCCTCGCCCTGTTCTCGCAGGCGTCTCACGGCGGCGCGCAGCGCGGCGTCTTCGCCCCAGGGCGCGCACACCGCCGAGGGCATCTCGTGGCGACGCGCCAGCGCGACCACTTCCTTCAGGTCCATGCTGAATCCGACCGCCGGACGGGTGCGCCCGAAAACCGCCCCGACTTCGTCGTAGCGACCGCCGCGCGCCAGCGAATCGCTCGCTCCCCTGGCATAGACCGAGAAGCGCGCCCCGCTGTAGTAGGCGTAGCCCCCCAGGTCGGCGAGGTCGAAGCCGACACGGACCTGCCGGTGCGTATGGCGCAGGTGCGCGGCCAGCCACTCGAGGTCGTCGAGCGCGGCCTTGACCTGCGCCTGGCGCGGAAGCGCCCGCCTTGCCGCATCGATCACGTCGGCCCCGCCGTACAGCCGCAGCATCGAGAGCAGCGCGGCCTGGGTCTCGGAGGTGAAGCGGCTCGAGAGTGCGTGCACGGCGGACGAGTCCTTCGTCGCCAGCGCGCCGTGCAGCGCGGCCGTCGTCGCCGCGTCGGCACCCGATCCGGCCAGCACGCCGCGCATGATGCGGGCGTCGCCCAGATCGACCGTGAGTTCCTCGACGCCCGCGCGCTGCAAGGCGTCGAGCGCCAGTTCCTGCACTTCGAGGTCGGCTTCGAGTCCGGGGTGGCCGTAGATCTCGGCGCCGAACTGCAGCGGCTCGCGCGTCGCGTGCAGGCCGGACGGCCGCGTGTGCAGCACCGGGCCGCAGTAGCACAGCCGCGTCACGCCCTGGCGGTTCAGCAGGTGCGCGTCGATGCGCGCCACCTGCGGCGTGGTGTCGGCTCGAACGCCCAGCGTGCGCCCGCTCAGTTGGTCGACAAGCTTGAAGGTCTTCAGGTCGAGTTCGCGGCCCGTGCCCGACAGCAGCGACTCGAGGTGTTCGAGCAGCGGCGGCATGACCAGTTCGAAGCCGTAGCCACGGGCCACGTCGAGCAAGTTGCGCCGAAGCTCTTCGATGCGCCGCGCCTCGGCAGGCAGCACATCGCAGACGTGCTCGGGCAGGAGCCAGGCGGACGACATCGGATGCGGGCCGGCGGTTAAAGCGTCGATTGTACCGACCCCCTTCCGGCGCCGGCGCGGCAGGGCGCTCAGGGCCAGAAGAGCAGCAGCATCACCAAGCCGGCGATCATGCTCGTCAGGCCGAGGAAGCGAATCTGCCCGTCCGACATTCGCGTCGCGCGCTCGAACACGCTACGCCAGGAAGTCGGGCTGAGGAAGGGCAACAGCCCCTCAACGACGAGCATCAGTGCCAATGCGGCGAGCAGGATGTCCCACAAGGGCGTCGGCTCCGTCACTTCCGCGGCGGCGCCGCAGGCGAGGCGCCACTGCCGCGCATCGCCTTGAAGAAGTCGCTGCCCGGGTCGAGCACCAGCACGTCGGACTTGCTGCGAAAGCTCGCCCGGTAGGCATCGAGACTGCGATAGAACTGCGCAAACTGCGCATCGCGCCCGAACGCGTCGGCAAACAGCGCCGACGCCTTGGCATCGCCCTCGCCCTTGACCTTCTGCGCGTCGCGGTAGGCTTCGGCGACGATCACCTCGCGCTGGCGGTCGGCATCGGCGCGGATCTTCTCGCCCTCGGCGCTGCCGGTCGATCGCAGTTCGTTGGCGACGAGCTTGCGCTCCGACTCCATGCGGCGGTAGATCGAGTCGGTGATGTTGGCCGAGAAATCGACCCGCTTGATGCGCACCTCGATGATCTCGATGCCGAACGACTTGGCCTCGTCAGCGAGCCGCGTACGGACGTTCTTCATGACGATTTCGCGCTCGGTTGCGAGCGTCGCCTCGACCAGGCGCTTGGTGACTTCGTCGTTGAATGCAGCCTGCACGATCGGGCTCAGCCGGTTCTCGACGTTGCGGATGTCGACGCCGTTATTGCGGATGAACTGGCGCGCATCGACGACACGCCACTTCACCATCCAGTCGATCACCAGGCTCTTGCGCTCGGCGGTGAGAATCGGGCGGCTCTCGGGGCTGTCGAGCGTCTGGATGCGGCGGTCGAGGAAGACGACGTTCTGGAACGGCGGCGGCAGCTTGAACTTGAGGCCGGGCTCGGTCACCACTTCCTTGATCTCGCCGAGCGCGTAGATCGCGGCGAACTGCCGCTGATCGACGATGAACAGGGTCGAGAAGGCGATCATCAGCGCCACCAGCGCGACGCCCACATAGATGCCAATGCGATTCATGAATCTGCGTCCTGGAGGCTGTCAGCGGCCGTCACGGTCGCGCGTGCGCTGTCCGTCGCGTGACCGGATGTCGACCGCGGCTGCCGCCGGAGCCGCGGGCTCGGCCGGCGCTGCCGCCGCGGCAGCAGGCGCGGTGCCCGCAGCGGTCTGCTGCAGCAGCTTGTCCAGCGGCAGATAGAGCAGGTTGGAGTTGTTGCGGCTGTCCACCAGCACCTTGCTCACGTTCGAGTAGATCTGCTGCATCGTGTCGATGTACATCCGGTCACGCGTGACGACCGGCGCCTTCTGGTACTCGCCCAGCACGCTCAGGAAGCGCTGCGCATCGCCCTGCGCCTGCGCAATGACACGCGACTTGTAGCCCTCGGCCTCCTCGCGCAGCCGCGCCGCGGCGCCCTGGGCGCGCGGGATCACGTCGTTCGCATAGGCCTGGCCCTCGTTCTTGAGCCGGTCGCGGTCGGCGCGCGCCTTGAACGCGTCGTCGAACGAAGCCTGCACCTGCTCGGGCGCCTGGACGTTCTGCAGGTTCACGTTGACGACCTGGACGCCTGCCTTGAGCCGGTCGAGCTGGCCCTGGATGGACCTGAGCAGGTCGGCGGCGATGGCGTCGCGCTGCTCGTAGAGCACCGAGTCCATCGTGCTCCTGCCGACGATCTCGCGCACCGCCGACTCGGCGGCGAGCACGACCGCCTCGTCGGGGTTGCGGTTCTCGAACAGGTAGTCTCGCGCGTCCTTCAGGCGGTACTGCACGGTGAGCCTGATGTCCACGATGTTCTCGTCGCGCGTGAGCATCGACGACTCGCGCAGGCCGGTCGCCTGCACGACGTTGTTGCGCCCGACTTCGACCGTGCGCAACTGCGTGAACGGCACCGTTTCATGGGCCTGGAAGGGGTATGGAAAGCGCCAGGTGAAGCCGGCGCCCACGGTACCGCTGTACTTGCCGAACGAGGTGACTACCGCCTGCTGGCCTTCCTGGACGATGAAGAAGCCGCTGCCGAGCCAAATCAGCGCCACCACGCCGGCGATCAGCCCGACGCCGATGCCGGCGCTCTTCATGTCGGGCTGAAAGCCGGGTCCACCACCGCCGCCATCACCCGAACCATTGCCCGGGCTCGGGCGCGAGGGCCTCTTGCCGCCAAACAGGCCACCGAGCTTGTTGTTGAAGTCACGCCACAGCTCGTCGAGATCGGGCGGGCCGTCGCCCTTTCCGGTGGCGAACATCCGGTCGCGCGCGCTGCCCACGAGCGCGCCCAGCAAAGCACTGGCAGACAGCGCCAACGCCCGCCAGCCACGCTGGTGTGCCGGTGCCGCAGAGGGGAGAGGACTCATGGTCATGCGTGTGATTCGATGTGAACTGCCGGCACAGGGTCGATCAGCGAAACAGGAGCGCCCGGTTCCCCCCGGGCGGCAGATGAAGCCAGGGGCGGCGGTTTCAAGCCGTCGGCCGCCGCGCCGGCCACCGCGTCGGCGATCACCTGGCGCAGCACGTCGAGGCCCTGACCGTCGCGTGCGCTGACGAACACCCTGGGCGTTCGCACGCCGCCCTCGCCTTCGATCGCATCGAGCGCTTCGCGTGGGCGCTGGGTCGGCTCCAAACGGTCGAGCTTGTTGAACACCAGCACCTGCGGCACGCGGTCGGCGCCTATTTCGTGCAGGACCCGCTGCACGTCGGCGATCTGCTCGTCGCGCTGCGGACTGGCCGCGTCCACCACATGCAGCAGCAGGTCGGCGTCGGCGGCCTCCTGCAGCGTGGCCTCGAAGGCCTCGACGAGCTTGTGCGGCAGCTCGCGGATGAAGCCCACCGTATCGGAGAGGCTCACCGAGCGCCCGGCACCCTCGATGAACAGCGAGCGCGTCGTCGTGTCGAGCGTGGCGAATAATTGATCGGCTGTATAGGCCCCTGCCTTGACCAGCGCGTTGAACAGCGTGGACTTGCCCGCGTTCGTGTAGCCCACCAGCGAGATGCGGAACGCCCCGCTGCGCTCGCGCGCCTTACGCTGCGTGCCGCGCTGGCGCTTGACCTTCTCGAGACGCGCCTTCACCGACTTCATGCGCTCGCCGATCATCCGCCGGTCGAGCTCGATCTGGGCCTCGCCCGGCCCGCCGCGGGTGCCGATGCCGCCCTGCTGGCGTTCGAGGTGGCTCCACCGCCGCACCAGCCGCGTCGACAGGTATTGCAGCCGGGCGAGCTCGACCTGCAGCTTGCCTTCGTGGCTCTGTGCCCGGGCGCCGAAGATCTCGAGAATCAGCATCGTGCGGTCGGCCACCGCAACGCCAAGATGGCGCTCGAGGTTGCGTTGCTGGGCGGCCGAAAGGGCCTGGTCGAACAAGACCGCCTCGGCCTGATGGCCGAGCACCAGCACCTTGATCTCGTCGGCCTTTCCGGAGCCGACGAACAGCGCCGGATCGGGCGCCTTGCGCCTGCAGACGACGCGCTCGACCACGGCGTCGCCGGCCGATTCGGCGAGCAAGGCCAGTTCGTCGAGCGTTGCGTCGAAGGCGGCGTTGCCGAAATCGACGCCGACGATGATCGCCCGCGGCGGTGCGCCGGCGGCTTCGCGATCCATGGGGAGGGTCGCCTCGGAGCGACGCGTGACTGGCGGCTTCAGGTCGCTTCGGGCGTTTCGGCCGCGTGGAAGTTGACGGCACGCCCCGGCACGACGGTCGAGATCGCGTGCTTGTAGACCATCTGCGTCACCGTATTGCGCAGCAGGACCACGTACTGGTCGAACGATTCGATGTGGCCTTGCAGCTTGATGCCGTTGACGAGGTAGATCGACACCGGGACATGCTCTTTGCGCAGCAGGTTCAGGAAGGGATCCTGCAAGAGTTGGCCTTTGTTGCTCACGATATGCTCCGTGATGATGATTGACAGTGCGCGACGTTAACACAGCACCCGCGCCGGCCCGGCCCGCAAGGGAATGCCGCTGTCGGCGTCGGGGCCGGCGCGGCACGCAGGGCCAACGCCGCAGGCGCGCTGTGCGCCGCGCTCAGAGCCGGTCCTTGAAGGGGTTCTTCGAGGATCGCATCTCGATCCGCAGCGGGGTGCCGACCAGCTTGAAGTGGGCCCGGAACCGCCCTTCGAGATAGCGCTTGTAGCCCTCGGTCACGTGATCCAGCGAATTGCCGTGGATCACGATCAGCGGCGGCTTCATGCCGCCCTGGTGAGCGTAGCGCAGCTTGGGCCGGAACGCCCCGGCGCGCTTGGGCGCCTGGTAGGCCACGGCTTCCTGCAGCAGCCGCGTCAGCACCGGCGTGCTCATCTTCTTCACCGCAGAGGCGTGGGCTTCGGCGATCGCCTTCCACACCGGCGCCAGTCCCTGGCGCTTCAACGCCGAGATGTGCGCCACCGGGGCGAACTTCAGGAACGCCAGGCGCTGCTCGATCGAGCGCTGCAGCATTTCGCGCTGGTAGGCATCGACGGCGTCCCACTTGTTCACCGCCAGCACCACCGCGCGGCCGCTTTCCAGGATGTAGCCGGCGATATGCGCGTCCTGGTCGGTCACGCCCTGCGTCGCGTCGAGCAGCAGCAGCACCACGTCGGCATCGGCGATCGCCTGCAGCGTCTTGACGACCGAGAACTTCTCCACCGCCTCGAAGACCTTGCCCTTGCGGCGCAGGCCCGCGGTGTCGATCAGTTCGAACATCTGCCCATTGCGTTCGAACGGCACGCTGATCGCGTCGCGCGTGGTGCCCGGCTGATCGAAAGCGATCAGGCGCTCCTCGCCGAGCCAGGTGTTGATCAGCGTCGACTTGCCGACATTGGGCCGGCCCGCGACGGCCAACCGGATCGGTGCGCCCTCGGGCGTGGGCTCGACCTCCTTGTCCGGAGGGAAGCCCGCGAGCACCGCGTCGAGCAGGCTGCGGATGCCCTGCCCGTGCGCGGCCGACACCGGGTGCGGCTCGCCGATGCCTAGTTCGTGAAACTCCGCCAGGTGCGGCGAGTCGACCATGCCCTCGGCCTTGTTGACGGCCAGGAACACCTTCTTGCTGACCGAGCGCAGGTAGCGCGCGATGTCGTGGTCCTGCCCCGACACGCCGGCGCGGATGTCGACGACGAAGATCACCGCATCGGCCTCGGCCACCGCCTGGCGGGTCTGGCGCGCCATCTCCTTGACGATGCCGGTCGTGCTGTCGGGTTCGAAGCCGCCGGTATCGACGACGATGAACGTGCGCTCGCCGTGCTGCCCGTCGCCGTAGTGGCGGTCGCGCGTCAGCCCCGCGAAGTCGGCCACGATCGCGTCGCGGCTCTTGGTCATCCGGTTGAACAGGGTGGACTTGCCGACGTTGGGCCGGCCGACCACGGCGATGACGGGCTTCATCGGCTGCCGAAGCGGCCTCGGTCGAGCGCCGGGCCGCCCCCCTCTGCCGCCCGGGCGCCCTCGCGCGCACGACGCGCTCGGGCCTTCGGCGGGCGCAACGGCCCGCGAAGGCAGGCCCTTGCGTCCGGCCTCAGCCCGCTCGGGGACAGTGAACGCAGTGAGCTTGGGGGCGTCATTTCACTCGGGGCGGAAGGCGAACAGCCCGCCCGCGCGGGTTACCACGAGCATGGTCTTGCCCGACAGCGCGGGCGGCGCGACCACCGCGCTGCCGTCGGTCGTGAGCCGCAGCAGCGTCTTGCCATCCTCGCGCGCGAGCAGGTGCAGGTTGCCCTGGCCGTCGCCGAAGACCGCCGTGCGGCCCACCAAGAGCGGTGCGCTGAGGTCGCGATAGAGCAGCGTCTCGTTGGTCCAGGCAACCTCGCCGGTCGCGGCGCTCCAGGCGGAGATGCGGTCCGAGCCATCGGCGCCGACCACCAACTCCGCATCGCCGCCGATGCCTTCGTTGCCGCCGACGTTGCGTGTCCAGATCAGCGTACCCCGCTCGGCATTGACGCAGCCGACGGCATTCTGGAACGACCTCGCGCAGACGGTGTTGCCTGCGCGCACCGCGGGTGCGAGCAGATCGGCCAGGCGCTCGACCTCGTTGGTGCCACGCGGCGTGGCCACCGCCACCTCCCAGCGCAGCGAGCCGAGCGTCGGGTCGACACCGGCCAGGCGCGGGCCCTGCCCGACCAGCAGGGTGTCCTGGAACGCGCCGAGCACGCCGGCCTTGGCCAGCGTCAGCGGTTCACCCGGGCGCTGCAGGGTCCAGAGCTTGCGGCCATCGAGGGCGTCGAAGGCCTGCACCACGCGGTCAACGCTCATCACGAACACGCGCTCGCCGGCCACCAGCGGTGCGGTGGCCACGCGTGCGCCCAGTCGCGCGCGCCAGACGATCCGGCCGGCCTCGATCGTCACCAGTTCGCTGTCGCGCGTCACCACGGCCGCAAAGCGACCGTCGCTGCCGACTCCGGCGCTCAACTGGCTGCCCACGCTGGCGCGCCAGAGCTCACGTCCCGTTTCGGCCTGAAGCGCCATCACGGTGCCATCGGTCCCGGCCACGGTGAACACGCCGCCGCTCGATGCGGTGTCGTTGACGGCCACCAGCAGCGGGAATTTCACGCTGTCCACGCGCAGGTTCCACACCATCCGGCCGCCGATTTGCGGCGTCACGGGCTCGAGCGGCGCCGGCTTCGGTTTGGGTGTGCCCGAACAGGCGGCCAGGGCCAGCGCGCCCAGCAGCACGAGCCACATCGAAGGCCCACCGCAGCGGCGACGCGGTCGCGTCACTTGCCCGCCTCGGCCACCACCGCGCTCTTGGGCTTCTCGGCCTCGGGCGCGGCACCCAGTGCGGTCAGTTTGGCGTCGATCAGGCGGCGGTACTGGACGCTCGGGTCCATCGCCTTCCAGGCCGCCGCATAGGCGAGCTTGGCTTCGTCGTTCTTGCCCTGCGCCAGCAGGATGTCGCCGCGGCGGTCGGCGACCAGCGCCTCGAACTCCTTGGCCGTGGCCGCGTCGAGTTGCTTCAGCGCGTCCTCATACTTCTTCTCGTCGAGCAGCACCCCGGCCAGGCGCAGGCGGGCGATCGTCTGGTACTCGGCCTCCTTGGCGTTCTCGCCGACCCAGGCGAGCGTGGCACGGGCATTGTCGATCTGCCCCTTCTCGAACTGCGTCCGCGCCGCCAGCAGGGCGCCCTGCCCGGTGAACGCGGTCCGCGGGAAGCGCTCCTTCATGTCGGCGAACACGTGGCCGGCCTTGTCGGCGTCCCCGGCCTGCGCGGCCTTGTCGAGTTCGTCGTACATCGCACCGGCCTTGATGGCCTGGTCGCGTTGCCACCAGTTCCAACCGTTCCAGGCGGCATAGGCGCCGAGCACCGCAATCAGCAGCCAGGTGATGAGGTTGCCGTATTGCTTCCAGAAGGATTTCAGCTGGTCGAGCTGTTCCTGTTCTTCCAGGTCGAGAGCGGTGGCCATGAGATGCAGTCAGGTCGTGGGGTAAAGGCGGGATTATGCGTTGAGCAGGCCGGCGGCCCAGCCGGCAATGCCGTCGAGACGCAGGGTGCGCTGTGCGGCGGCGGGGTCGCGCAGCGGCTTCACCGCCACCTCGCCGCGCGCCACCTCATCGCGTCCGAACACCAGCGCGTACCGGGCGCCACTCGCGTCGGCCCGCTTGAACTGCGCTTTCATGCTGTGGCCGCCGGCATGCATCAGCACGCTCACGCCAGCCGCGCGCAGGGCCTCGATGGCCAGCAGCGCCGGCGTGAGCAACGCCGCCTCCGGCACGACCGCATAAGCGACCGGCGCTTCGGCCGGCGGCGCCAGGCCGGCCGCGTCGAGCAGCAACAGCAGGCGTTCCAGGCCCATGCCAAAGCCCACTGCGGGGGCGGGCTTGCCGCCGAGCTGTTCGATCAGGCTGTCGTAGCGCCCGCCGCCGCAGATCGTGCCCTGCGAGCCCAGGCGCTCGGTCGTCCACTCGAACACCGTCAGGTTGTAGTAGTCCAGGCCGCGCACCAGGCGAGGGTTGATGCGGTAGGCCAGGCCGGCCGCGTCGAGCACGTCGCGCACCGCCTGCAGGTGCGCGAGCGACGCCTCGCCGAGGAAGTCGATCAGCTTCGGCGCGGCTTCCGCCAGCGGCTGCATCGCGGGGTTCTTCGTGTCGAGGATGCGCAGCGGGTTCGTGTGCAGGCGGCGCCGCGCATCTTCGTCGAGCTGATCGGCGTTGGCCTCGAGGTAGGCCACCAGCGCCTTGCGGTGCGCCTTGCGTTCGTCGGGCTGACCAAGGCTGTTGAGCTCCAGCCGCACGTCGCGCCCCTCGACCAGGCCGAGTTCGCGCCACAGCGCGCGGCACATCAGGATCAACTCGGCGTCCACGTCCGGCCCGGCAAAGCCCATCGCCTCGGCGCCGAACTGATGGAACTGGCGGTAGCGGCCCTTCTGCGGGCGCTCATGGCGAAACATCGCGCCGATGTACCAGAGCCGCTTGCCGCCGTCGTAGAGCAGGTTGTGTTCGGTCGCCGCGCGCACCACGCCGGCGGTGTTCTCGGGGCGCAGCGTGAGCGCGTCGCCGTTCATCGCATCGACGAAGGAGTACATCTCCCTCTCGACGATGTCGGTCACCTCGCCGAGCCCGCGCACGAACAGCGCCGTCGGCTCGACCAGCGGGGTGCGGATGTTGGCGTAGCCATAGCGCGCCATCAGCAGGCGCAACCTGGCCTCCAGCCACTCCCAGCGCGCCGATTCGGGCGGCAGGATGTCGTTCATGCCCTTGACGGCTTGCAGCGGCGCGGGTTTGGCGGGTGCGACCATGGCGTGTGGGTTTGGCGTGGAAAACCAGGGATTATTCAACGCCGCCGAGCAGCGCTGGTGCGGCCCCGGCCTGCGGGACCACCGGCAAGCCCCGTCGAGCGGCCCTGCGGGTGCGCCCGGCCGCCGCGCGGCGTTGGCCGATCAGGCCAGCGGCGACTCGAGGAAGCGCGCCGCGAACTGCGCGGCGGCGGCGCTGCCGCGTGCGGACTGCAGCACGCGCTGGCCGTGCTCCAGCGCCGCGCGCAGTTCGTCCCAGGTGCGCGTCTTCTCGATCCGCAGCGCAGCCGTCTCGGCTGCCGGGCCGAGCTGATCGGTCAGGTGGCGCACCGCCAGGCGGCGCCGCTCGGCGAGCGCGGCGGGGCTGGCGGCGGCCGGCGCGACCGCAGGCGCCGCGATGCCCGGCGCGGCCTGCGGGGCAGCCTGCGTCGCGACGATCTCGATGTAGCCGGCTTCCAGCAGCGCCAGCAGCGTGGCGTCGGGCTCGAGCTGGATCAGCGCGCGCAGGTCCACGTCGCTGCGCCGGCCATCGACAAGGATCAGCGCGGTGCGCAGACGCGGAACGAGCCGGTTGGCCCGGGTCTCGATCTCGTGCTGACCTTTCGCGCTCTTACGGTAAACCGTGGTCATCGTCGGCAAGTGCCGTGAGTGGACATTTGAAAGCTTAGCCCGATGCGGGCCGCATGGGTGCCGCGCCGCGGCGGCCTGGGAAGGCAATGTACGTGCGATGGCCTGCGATCGGCTTCATCGTTCGTTATCGACCCGTTGTCGCCCGGCTTGAGCGGCTGGGTTGTCAAGGGCCTGCGCCCGGCGCGCGAGCGCCGCCAGAGGCGGCCCCGTAGCGGCGCTCGATGTAGCGTTCTACCAGCGCCTGGAACTCGGTCGCGATGCCGGCGCCGCGCAGCGTCAGCGCCTTCTCGCCGTCGATGAAGACCGGCGCCGCGGGGGCCTCGCCGGTGCCTGGCAGGCTGATGCCGATGTCGGCATGCTTGCTCTCGCCCGGGCCATTGACGATGCAACCCATCACCGCGACCTTCATCTTCTCGACGCCGGGGAAACGTGCCGTCCAGACCGGCATCTGCGCGCGCAGGAAGTCGTCGATCTGCTTGGCAAGCTCCTGGAACGTGGTGCTCGTTGTCCGCCCGCAGCCGGGGCAGGCGGTGACGCTCGGGTTGAACGAGCGCAGGCCGAGCGACTGCAGAATCTCGCGCGCGACCACCACCTCCTGCGTGCGCGCTTCGCCGGGCTGCGGCGTCAGCGAGACGCGGATCGTGTCGCCGATGCCTTCCTGCAGCAGCAGCGCCAGCGCTGCGGTGGAAGCGACCGTGCCCTTGGTGCCCATCCCGGCCTCCGTCAGGCCGAGGTGCAGTGCGTAGTCGCAGCGCTGCGCCAGCGCCCGGTACACGCTCACCAAGTCCTGCACGCCGGACATCTTGCACGACAGGATGATGCGCTCCGCCGGCAGGCCGATTTCCTCTGCGAAGCGTGCCGATTCGAGCGCCGAGGCGACGATGGCGCGGTACATGATCTGTCGCGGCTCGAACGGTTCGGCGCGGCGGCCGTTCTCGTCCATCATCTGGGCGAGCAACTCCTGGTCGAGGCTGCCCCAGTTGACGCCGATGCGCACGACCTTGCCCAGCCGCGCGGCGATTTCGACCATCTGCCCGAACTGGCGGTCTCGCTTGTCGCCCTTGCCCACATTGCCGGGGTTGATGCGGTACTTGGCAAGCGCCTCGGCGCACGCCGGGTGCTCGGCCAGCAGGCGGTGGCCGTTGTAGTGGAAGTCGCCGATCAACGGCACGCGGATGCCCATCCGGTCGAGCTGCTCGCGGATGTGGGGCACCGCCGCCGCCGCCTCGGGCGTGTTGACCGTGATCCGCACCAGCTCCGATCCCGCAAGCGCCAGCTCCTTGACCTGGATCGCGGTGCCGATGGCGTCAACCGTGTCGGTGTTCGTCATCGACTGCACGCGCACCGGCGCATCGCCACCGATCGTCACCGCGTGCTCGCCCTCGCCGACGCGGGCCTGCCGCGTACGCCGCACGGCGGGTGCGGCCGGCGGGATGAAATCGTCCAGTGCTGCAGTGTCCATCGCGCCGTCCTACTTCAGCTCGAGCCGCGCCACGTTGTCGCGCGTCGCCGCCGCCAGCTCGACCGGCTGGCCCCGAAAGACGAGGCGGGTGACCGCCGCGTTGCCGATCTTGACCTTGAACGGCGGCGTCCCGTCGAGGCCGACGGCCTCGCCCGGCTGCAACATGCGCTGCAGCAGCGCCGCGCCGCTGGCGTCGAGCACCTCCACCCACGACTCGCCCGTCACGCGCAGCTGCAGCGTGCCGGTCAGTTCGGGCAGCGCCGCGGCGGCGGCGCCGGTGACGGGCTCGGGCGGAAACGCCGGCGCGGCCTCGGCCGCCGCCGAGGCAGGTGCTGCCGACGCAACGGCCGCGCTGGCGGGTGCGGGCGAAGGGCTCGCGGCGGAGGCGGCCACTGCGGGCGGACGCGCGTCGGTGAGCCAGCGCTGAGGCATCAGGTAGATGCCCACCGCGGCCAACATCAGCAGCGCCGACAACCACACCGCCGGGCGCGCGAGCACGCCCAGGTCGAACGGCTCCAGGCGGCCCGGATGCTCGCGGAACTTCGCGTTGATGCCCTGGTGCACCCGGTCGAGCCCCTGATCGCCGAGCTGCGGCAGCAGTGCCAGCACCGGCGTGGCATCGATCTTCAGGCTGCGGCAGACCGTCTTGGCCAACGCGCGGGTGAAGGTCATGTCGGGAAGCTCCTGGTAGCGGTCGGCTTCCAGTGCTTCGAGCTTGCGCTGCGTGACCTTGATCGACGCCGCCAGCACCGCGATGTGCAGCCCCTGCGCCAGGCGGGCGGCGCGAAGCAGCGCCCCCGCGGTGGCCGGTGCCGCCGATCCGAGGGCCATGCCGTCTCCGACGTCGGCCTGGGTGGGCGGCGCCACAGGCGCCTGCGGGGCCGGTTCACTCATTGAACTTCCCCAGCTGAAAGGCCGAAGCTTCGGGCGACTTCGGAAAGCGGTTGAGCAGCTGCTGGCCGATCTCGTTGGCCGCCTGGACGCTGCCGCCCCGGTACTCGATGCGCGCGGCGAGCCACAGCGTCTGCGCGGTGGCCTGCTGCGGCGCGGCATTGACGCGCCGGATGTAGAAGCGTGCGCGCTCGTACTCCCCGCGCTGGAAGAGCACTTCCGACAGGTTCAGCGCGATCGCGGTGTTCGATGCGTCGAGCGCGTAGGCGCGCTGCAACGTGCGCTCGGCTTCGTTCAACTGCCCTGCACGCGCCTCGCAGACGCCTTGCGCCAACATCGTGCGCGTGACGTCGCGGTACTGCGGTTGCGCCAGCGCCTGCTGGAACTGCGCACCGGCCTCGGCGTAGCGCCGCTGCATGCACAGAAACCAGCCGTAGTTGTGCATCACGTCGGCATCACGCGGGGCGAGCTGCATCGCCCTCCTGAAGCTGTCTTCGGCCAGATCGTTGTCGCCGAGCCCGGCGTAGATCAGCCCGCGCAGGTTGAACGCCTCGCCCATCTTGGGGTCGGCAGCGATCGCCTGCTTGACTTCGTCGAGCGCGGTCGTCAGCTGCCCGTCGGCGAAATACGCGCTCGCGAGCTGGAGTCGCACGTTCGCACGCCGGCTCGCCTCGGACTGGTCGGACGCGGTGATGCGGTCCTTGGAGTCACCGGGCGGCGGGGCGCTGGGTGGCGTCTTGCAAGCCGCAAGCGAAGCGGCCAGAACCAGCAGCGCGGCCAGGCGCAGCGCAACGTGTTGCCACCTCATGGGCACTCCTCCTGGCCGATGGGGGCACCTGCCCCGGCCGCCATTCGATGGCCGGGAGACAAGAGCCGGATCGGGATCGCCCGTCGCGACAGCCGCTCTGGCGCGCTGGTGCGGTCCTGCACCTCGCCGGCGAGCTGGCCGCAGGCCGCCGCGATGTCGTCGCCGCGGGTCTTGCGCACGGTGGTCACGATCCCGGCGTCGCGCAGCACTTCGGCAAACGCCAGCACGCGCTCGCGCGGCGAGCAATGCAGGCCTGAACCCGGGAACGGGTTGAACGGAATCAGGTTCAACTTGCACGGGATGCGGGTCGCCGGGTTGTCGCGCACCAGCGTGACCAGTTCCCTTGCCTGCGCCAGGCTGTCGTTCACGCCGTCGAGCATGCAGTATTCGAAGGTCACGAAGTCACGCGGAGCGGCCTCCAGGTAGTGGCGGCAGGCCTGCAACAGCTGGCCGAGCGGGTGCTTTCGGTTCAGCGGCACGAGATGGTCGCGCAGCGCGTCGTTCGGCGCATGCAGCGAAACGGCCAGTGCCACCGGGCAATCGCGGCGCAGCCGATCGATCATCGGCACCATGCCGGAAGTGGACACGGTGACGCGTCGCCTCGACAGGCCATAACCGTGATCGCTGAGCATCACGCGCAGGGCCGGCAGCAGCGCCGCGTAGTTCTGCAGCGGCTCTCCCATGCCCATCATCACCACGTTGGAGATCACCCGTTCGCCGCCGGCCGCGCGCGCCAGCCCGCGCTCGCGCAGCGCATGCTCGGCATGCCAGAGCTGGCCGACGATTTCGCCCGTGCTCAGGTTGCGGCTGAAGCCCTGGTGCCCCGTCGCGCAAAAGGCGCAACCCACCGCGCATCCGGCCTGCGACGAAATGCACAGCGTCGCGCGGTCGTCCTCGGGGATGAACACCGTCTCCACGGCGTTGCTGCCGCCGACGTCGAACAGCCACTTGATCGTGCCGTCAGCCGAAGCCTGCTCGCTGAGCACCGCCAGCGGCTCGACCTTGGCCGCGCCGGCCAGCTTGCCGCGCAGCGACTTTGCCAGGTCGCTCATTGCGGCGAAATCGGTCACGCCGCGCTGGTGGATCCAGCGGAACAACTGCGTGGCGCGAAAGCGCTTCTCGCCGAGCTGCTCGCAGAACGCGCCAAGCCCGTCGAGATCGCAATCGAGCAGATTGGCCGCAGTCATCGGCGGGCGGGCGCTGGGCGGCTCAGCGGCTGTAGATGCTCATGGCGGGAAAGAAGAACCCGATCTCGACCGCTGCCGTTTCCGGCGCATCCGAGCCGTGCACCGCATTGGCGTCGATGCTGTCGGCGAAGTCGGCGCGGATCGTGCCCTTCTCGGCCTTCTTCGGGTCGGTGGCGCCCATCAGCTCGCGGTTCTTGGCGATCGCGTTATCGCCCTCGAGGACCTGGATCATCACCGGCCCCGAGATCATGAAACTCACCAGGTCATTGAAGAACGGGCGCGCCTTGTGCACGCCATAGAAGGCCTCGGCCTCGCCGCGCGACAGGTGCGCCATGCGGGCGGCGACGATCTTCAGGCCGGCACCCTCGAAGCGGGCGTAGATTTGCCCGATCACGTTCTTCGCCACGGCGTCGGGCTTGATGATCGAAAGGGTGCGTTCGAGCGGCATGTTTGGACTCCTGAAACCTGGCTAGGCAAAGCTTTGAATTGTAGCGTGGCAACCTCGGGCGGCGCACTTGCCGCCAGCGGCGCGCAAAGTGCGGGCCGAAGGCCCGGTCGCGACGTGCAGGCCGTGCCCGCAATCGATCTCAGCGGCTGCGCTGTCCACCCCGACCCCCGCCTCCTCCACTGCCGCCACCGCCGCCTCGATTGCCGCCGCGGTTGCCACCGAACCCACCGCTGCCCGGCCCGCCACCGGATCCGCCACGCGGCCCACCGCGCCCGCTCTTGCGATGGAAGGCATCGGCGCCGATGTAGCCGACCGAGGTCTGCAGGGGATCGGGTTCTCGCGGCCCGCCGCCGTGCTTGGGGCCAGGGCTCGGCGCGCTGCCGCCGGGGCCGAAGCCGCCACCACCGCCGCGACCGAAGGGCGAACGCGTGTTCTGCGCAAAGCGTCGATCGAAGGTCTGCTCGAGCGGATTGGGGATGCGGCTCGGATCGAAATCGAGATCCTCGTCCGAATGAAGGTCGCGCGGCTCGCGCGGCGCCGGTTCGGCAGCCTGCGGTCGCAGGGCCGGCTCCCGGCGAGGGCCGCGGTCAGCGCGGCCACCGCGATCGTTCGGCCGCGGACCTCGCTCGGCGGCGTCGCCCTGCGGCCCGCGCCCGCCGCCCGGGCGCGCTGCGGCATCGGCAGGCCGGTCCGGGCCTCGCGCGCCGCCGGCCAGTTGGCGGATCAGCCGAACGTCGGCCTCGTCCAGGTCGACCCAGACGCCCCGCTTCAGGCCGCGCGGCAGCACCACGGTGCCGTAGCGGATGCGGATCAGCCGGCTCACCGTGAGGCCGACGGTGTCGAAGAGCTTGCGCACCTCGCGATTGCGGCCTTCGGTGATGACGACGCGGTACCAGTGGTTGGCACCCTCGCCGCCACCGTCTTCGATCGCCTTGAAGCTGGCCGTCTGGCCCTCGACCATCACACCCTGAAGCAGCCGCTCGCGCGCCTCCTTGTCCAGCGTGCCGAGCACGCGCACCGCGTACTCGCGTTCGACACCGAAGCGCGGGTGCATCAGCTGGTTGGCCAATTCCCCCGAGTTGGTGAACAGCAGCAAGCCCTCGGTGTTGATGTCGAGTCGTCCCACCGACTGCCACTTGCCCTGCTGCAGCGGCGGCAGGCGGCGAAACACCGTGGGGCGCTGCTGCGGGTCGTCGCGGGTCACCACTTCGCCGACAGGCTTGTGGTACGCGATCACGCGCGGGCGCGGCGCGGCGATGCGGTACTTGATGGCGCGGCCGTTGACTTCGATGCGATCGCCGAACGAGATCCGCTGCCCGATGTGCGCCGGCTCGCCGTTGACGGTGATGCGCCCGTCCAGGATCAGCTCTTCCATGTCGCGCCGCGAGCCCACGCCGGCCTGCCCGAGCACCTTTTGCAACTTGGGCGCGTCGGGGTCGGGGGCGAGCACGCGTTTCGGCGTCGGCATCGCCGCCGTGTCGGCTTCGTCCGCTTCGCTGGCTTGCTCGCCCACCGCCAGCGGCTCGACTTCGGAGGGCGCCTCCTCGGCGTCGAAGTCGCCCGACAACACCTGCGCGAACAGCTCGACCAACTGCTCGGGCGACCGCAGCTGCGACGCTGCGGATTCACCGCGCGGCGCAACGGGCGAGCCGCCCGACGCTTCGTCGAGCGCCCGGTTGGCACGCTGCCGCTCACGTCGGTTGCGGCGCCGGTTGCGGTCGGCCGGAAGCGCCGCGCCGTCGGCCGCCTCGGCCCCAGGCTGGGCTCCCGCCTCACCGGGCGGCGCCGCCTCGGGCTCGCCGAGGGCCTGCGCGCTCGAGCCTTCGGCCAGCGCTGGCTTGGGCGCCGGCTCGGGCGTCGGCGATGCGGACGCGGCATCGTCGGGTCGCGGCGTTGCGCCCAGGGCAGCAGGCAAGGTCGGCACGGACTCCGCGGCCGCCACCGGCGGCTCGGCAGGCACCTCGCCCGCGGAGGCTGCCACGCGGCGGCGGCGCGGCGCTTTGGCCGGCTCCACCGCGGACGCGGCCTCCAACGTGGGAGCCACCGGGCTCGCTTCTTCCGGCGCGTCGCCCGCGGTGGCCACCGTGTCGCCCGCGGGCGCCTTGACCGGACGGCGGCGTCGGGCGGCCTTGGCCTCGACAGGCTCGGCAGCGAGGCCCTGGCCGTCGTCGGGCAGCGGGGTGTCGGGAGTGGTGGTCATGCTTGCGGTTCCATGGAAGCGGCCTTCGCGGCCACAGTGAACTCCTGCCCCTGGGGGGACGGGTCGATTTCGGTCGAGGGTGCCACCGACGGGGCGGTGTCATCGGCAGCGGCTTCGCGAGGCTCTTCGGCCGCTCGTTGTTCAACCGGTTCGGCCTCTGCCGACGCGATCCCGATCGCCCCTGGTGCGGGCACTGGTGGCTCGGACAGCAGGTCTTCGAACGCCGCCGGTGCGGCCCCCTGGTCGTCGAGCAGCGGCAACTGGTCGAGGTGCGCCAGGCCGAGGTCGTCGAGAAACTGCGGCGTGGTGGCATACAGGGCCGGACGACCGGCCGTTTCGCGGTAGCCGATCGTGTCGATCCAGCCGCGCTCCTCGAGCTGCTTGACGATCTGGCTGCTCACGGTGACGCCGCGGATGTCTTCGATGTCGCCACGCGTCACGGGCTGGCGATAGGCGATGATCGCCAGTGTCTCCATTGCCGCACGCGAATAGCGCGGCGGCTTCTCGGGGTTGAGCCGGTCGAGGTATTCGCGCAGTTCGGGCCGGCTCTGGAAGCGCCAGCCGCTGGCCAGCGCGACGAGCTCGACGCCGCGCCCTTCCCAGTCGTGCGCCAGGTCGTCGAGCAGCGCGCGCAGGGTGTCAGGCCCCAGTTCGTCGGCAAACAACGTGCGCATCTCGCGCAGTGGCATCGGCTGGTGGGCGCAAATGAGCGCGGTCTCGAGGACGCGCTTCGCATCCTGTGTGTTCATGCTGTCGTCTAGATCCTCGGCCGGTGGCGCCGGCTCGCTATGTGGTGCTGCCCTTGCGGGCTGCTCGGGTCCTCGACGTGACGCTCGCCACCGCGGCGCGGGGGGCAGACACGCAAACCAAGCTGCAGTTCAGGAATCCGGGGTGGTTCCGACCGCTGCGCGCGCGGAACCGACTTGTCGCGCCCTTCGGGTGCGGTCGCTGGCGTGGTCTTCGCGACCCGCGAAACGCGCCACCTCTGGCGTTCCGCCCTCGCCATGCCACGAAAGGACTTGAGCGCATTGTAGCGAAACGGGAAACGGTTCCGGCGGCGCTTGTCTGGGCTCGCAGTGAGGGGGCAGGTCAGCGCGGCCGCCGGGGAGTGTCTGCGAGGTCGTGCCATACGGTGCTCGGGGGCCGCCCTCCTTCACTGTGGCCCCACCAGGTTTGGCGCGTCCCGCCACGCAGGGCCCCACAGTGGTTCTGCTGAAACCATTCATCGAAGTCCACGAGTTGCAATTGCAGACGGGCGACGGGCTCGTTTCGGCCCATTGCCGACCTTGAATGTCCGCTCGGCGGGCGAGGTCTGGCGTGGCAAAGGCACGTCCGGGCACGCCGCTTCGCTTCACTGGGGCGGTTCCACCGGGCACCGCCTGCCGCGCCGCGCTGAAGCCGCGAGAGAGCGGACACCGGGTAACGGCAGCGATGAGCCGAGAGCGGCCCGCCAAACGCCTTGTCCATCCGGCGCTCAATCCATCGCCTCGACGACGCGTGCCCAGGCGCTCGCCAGATCGTCCGGCGCGGCTACCTCGAACGACAGTGGCTGGCCCGTCAGCGGATGCACAAGAGCGAGCCGTGCCGCATGCAGCGCCTGGCGCGTCAGGCCGAGTGCCGGACGCCCGCCGTACAGCGCATCGCTCAGCAGCGGATGGCCACGCGCGGCCAGGTGCACCCGGATCTGATGGGTGCGTCCCGTGTGCAGCGTGCAACGCAGCGCGCTCACGACGCGCACTTCGCCGGAGTCGTCGGGGTGTCCGAGCGCGACGCGCTCGACATCGGTCTGCGCGGCCCGACCCGACGCCAGCACCGCCATTCGCACCCGCGAGCGCGGGTCGCGCCCGATCGGCGCGTCGACGCGCGTCATCCCTGCGGGCCACGCGCCATGTGCCAGCGCGAGGTACTGGCGGTGCACTTCGCGGGCCGCGATGGCGCGCGAGAGCGCGGTCACCGCGGGCAATGTCTTGCCCACCACCATCAGGCCCGAGGTGTCCTTGTCGAGCCGGTGCACGATCCCCGCGCGTGGCAGCGTCGCGGCCGCGGCGTGCCAGGCCAGCAGGCCGTTGAGCAGGGTGCCCTGCCAATTCCCGGGCGCCGGGTGCACGACGAGGCCGGCCGGCTTGTCGATGACGATCAGGTGCTCGTCCTCGAACACGACCGCGAGCGCCATGGCCTCGGGGCGAAAGGCGCGGCTCTCTGCCGTCGCGACCAGTTCCACCGCGAGCCTCTGCCCGGCAGCGACCTTTCGCGACGATCCGGTGACAACGCGATCGTCGAGCCGCACATGCCCGCCTTCGATCAGCCCCTGCAGGTGGGTGCGCGAGAACTCCGGCGCCAGCGCGACCACCGCCTTGTCCAGCCGCAGCCCGTGCAGCGACTCGCCGACGCGAAGTTCGCGCAGCTCGGGCGGCTCGTTCCAGGGCGCCAGTTCGGCCTCGATGACGTCGTCATCGAGCGCATCGCCGATGGCCCGCGGCCGGGCACCGGGCGAGCCGTCGCGCGAGGGTCGAACCCTATAATCGCCTTCTTCCATTCCGACACGACCGCGTTGCGCAGGCGACGCCCGCGAGGCCCATGAATCCGATTCGAGCGTTGCACCGCAGGCTGTACACGACCCTGTCGGCGCTGCTGCTGTTGTCGCTGGCGCTGGTGGGCTGCAGCACGACGACCAGCGACTCCGGCGCCAGCGTCAGCACCGAGAAATTGTATGCAGAGGCCAAGGACGAGGCGGCGAACGGCAACTACGACAAGGCCGCCAAGCTCTACGAGAAGCTCGAGGGCCGCGCCGCGGGCACGCTGCTCGGGCAGCAGGCGCAGCTCGAGCGGGCCTGGGCGCTCTACAAGGGTGGCGACAAGGCCACCGCGTTGACCGCGGTCGATCGGTTCATCAAGCTCAACCCGAGCAGCGCCGCGCTCGACTACGCGTACTACCTGCGCGGCCTGATCAACTTCAACGACAACCTGGGCCTGCTGAGCACGCTCGCGAGCCAGGACCTCGCCGAGCGCGACCAGCAGGCCTCGCGCGATGCGTACCAGTCGTTTCGCCAGGTGGTCGAGCGCTTTCCGCAGTCGCCCTACGCGCCAGACTCCCAGCTGCGGATGAATTACATCGTCAACGCCTTGGCGGCGTACGAGGTGCATGTCGCGCGCTACTACTTCCGCCGCGGCGCGTATGTCGCTTCGGCCAGCCGGGCGCAGGCGGCGGTGCAGGATTTTCGCCAGACGCCGGCCACCGAAGAGGCGCTGTACATCATGTCCGAGAGCTACGCCAGGATGGGCCTTGCCGAACTGCACGCCGACGCCGACCGCGTGCTGCGCAAAAACTTCCCGGACAGCAAGTTCCTGAGCAGCGGACTGGACAAGCGCGAGAGCGCCTGGTGGAAGTTCTGGTAGCGCTCAGGCCCTGAGCGAGGCCAGCCAGTCCAGCGCCTCGGCCTCCGTGGCGACGCGCGCCATCGGCGGCAGCGCCTCGCGCAGGCGACGGCCGTAGTGCATGCCCGCCAGCCGCGGGTCGCACACCACCAGCAGGCCGCGATCGGTTTCGCTGCGGATCAGTCGCCCGGCGCCCTGCTTCAGCGACACCGCGGCCTCGGCAACGAAGTAGTCGGCAAACGCGTTGCGGCCCTCGGCCTCGAGCCGCTTGACGCGGGCCTCGACCAGCGGGTCGTTCGGCGGGGGGAAGGGCAGCTTGTCGATCAGCACGCACTGCAGCGCCTCGCCGGGCACGTCGATGCCTTCCCAGAAACTTTGCGAGCCGACCAGCACCGACGCCGGGCGATCGAGGAACTGCTGCAGCAGTTGGCGCTTGGGCGCCGTGCCCTGCACCAGCACCTGGATCGCATCGCCATCCGCATCGAAGGCCTCGCGCAGCCGGTCGCCGATGGCCTGCAGCGCGCGCAGGGTCGTGGTCAGCACGAACGTCCGCCCGCCCAGCGTGCGAGCGCAACGGGCCGCCAACGCGGCCACCGCGCCGGGATGGCCGGGCTCGCTCGGCTTGGGGAAACCGGCCGGAATGTACAGCCGGGCGTGCGCCGCGTAGTCGAACGGGCTGCCGACGCGCAGCGTTTGCGCGTCGGAGAGGCCGGCCGATTCGGTGAACCACGACAGGCGCTCGTCGTCGCCCAGCGTGGCCGAGGTGAACACCCAGGCCTTCGGCGCCAGCGCCATCTGCTCGCGCAGCGCTTCGCGGATGTCCAGCGGCGATTCGACCAGCCGTGCCTGATGCGGCGTGAGATCGATCCAGCGCACGGTGCCGGCAGCGGCGGGCTGCATGAACTGGCTGGCCCGTGCCGCCAGCTCAGCCGCCCGCCCCGCCAGCTTGGCCAAGTCGGGCGCGCTGTCGCCGACGGCCTCGAGCGCACCCTGCGCAGCGGCGCATGCGACTTCGATACCGGCCAGCGCCGCGACGAAGGCCTCTTGGCCGGCGCGCTCGTCCCAGCGCAGCTTGAGCGTGCCGCGAACCTCGCGCAGCGGCCCGGCGGCGGCCAGGCGCAGTTCGCGTGCGGCGCGGTCGCAGGCGCCCGCGAGCTCCTGCCACGGCTTCAGCCCGCGCGCGTGCTGCAGTCCGGCCCCGAGCAGGTCGCGCGCGAAATCGGTGCCCTGGGCGCTGCCGAGCGTGGTGCCGAGGAAGGCGACGCCCGCCTCGCCGAGCTGGTGCGCCTCGTCGAAGACCGCCACCTCGACGCTCGGCAGCAGCTCGGCCACGCCGGTGTCGCGCAGGCTCATGTCGGCGAAGAACAGATGGTGGTTCACGACCACCAGGTCGGCCGCCATCGCCTCGCGCCGCGCCTTCATCACGTGGCAGGCGCGGTACTCGGGACACTCGGCGCCGAGGCAGTTCTCGCGCGACGAGGTCACGAGCGGGATCAGACTCGAGCGCTCGTCGAGGCCGTCGATCTCGGCCAGGTCGCCGCTGGTCGTCACGCGGGCCCATTGCTCGATCCGTGCCAGCGCGCGCACCGCCCAGCGGTCGGGCAACTGCGCCGACTGGCGCGCCAGCGTCAGCCGGTGCGCGCAGAGGTAGCTCGCCCTGCCCTTGAGCAGCGCGACCGTCAGCGGCAGCTGCAGCGCCTCGCGCAGGCGCGGCAGGTCCCGCAGGAACAGCTGGTCCTGCAGGCTCTTGGTAGCGGTGCTGACCAGTGCACGCGCGCCCGACAGCAAGGTCGGCACGAGGTAGGCGAAGGTCTTGCCAACGCCGGTGCCCGCCTCGACCACCAACGCCTGGCGCGCCGCGATGGCCTGCGCAACGCCGAGCGCCATGCGCAGTTGCACCTCGCGCTCGACGTAGCGCTCGTCGGCGCGCGCCAGCGCACCTCCGGCGGCGAACGCCGCGTCAACGGCCAGCTCCAGCGCGCCCGGCGATCGCGCCCCCGCCGCGGCTCCCGTCATGCCGGGCCGGGCGGATCGATCTGGTCTTCGAGGCGGGCGATCTGGTCACGCAGCAGCAAGCGGCGCTTCTTCAGGCGGCGCAGGACGAGCTCGTCGTCGGGGTGCTCGGCCACGGCGCGGTCGATCAGGTTGTCGAGATCGGCATGCTCCATCCGAAGCTCGATCATGCGCCGCTGCGGCGAGTGCAAGTTGTCGTCGTCCATCGATTCGCGGGGGTCGGCCAGTGCGGGGCGGGAGCGCAATGCGATTATCCTTGATGCCCATGAGCGAACCCGGCTACCGCCTCTCCGCCGCCACCGGCATGCACCGCGGCGATCGCGCCTATCAGCAGGACCAGGTGCAGATCATCGGCCACGCGCAAGTGCGCGGCTGCGCGCTGGCCGTGCTGGCCGACGGCATGGGCGGCAAGAGCGGCGGGCGCAAGGCGGCCGACCAGGTCATCCTCACGGCGCAACAGCTGTTCGAGCGCTTCGCGCCGGGCATCGACGACGCGGGCGACTTGCTCAAGCAGATCGTGATGGAGGCGCACCTGATGATCAAGCTGACCGCCATCACCGCCGAGGAAGAGCCCCACAGCACCGCCGTCGCGTTCCTGATCGGCCCCACACGAGGCTGCGACATCATCCACGCCGGCGACTCGCGGGTCTACCACTTCCGCGGCGCCGAGTTGCTGAGCCGCACCGTCGACCACTCCTACGTGCAGCGGCTGGTCGATGAAGGCCAGCTTGCCGAGGCCGACGCCAACACGCACCCGCAGTCGAACCTGCTGACGGGATGCCTGGGAACGCAGCAGGACCCACCGCTGACCGTGACGCGCATCGAGCGCCTCGAGTTCGGCGACAGCCTGCTGGCCTGCAGTGACGGACTGTGGCACTACTTCACGCCACGCGAGCTGGGCACCATCGTCCATACGCTGCCGCCGCGCGAGGCGAGCGAGATGCTCGTGACCAAGGCCCGCCAGCGGGCGCGAGGCGGTGGCGACAACCTGTCGCTGGCGCTGGTGCGGATCGAGGAACTGGCCGCCTGATCCGCCGCGCGGGGGCCCCTCTGCGCCGGCCCAGGGGCGGGCAGCGCACGCAACTCATGAGCAAGCGCCGGGCCGCCCCAGTTTGCTCAACCCCCTCGGGGGGCGGACGACGTATGTCGTCGGCCTGGGGGCGCTCTCAACGTGCCGGCGCGTCCGTCATCGGCGCGACGCCCGATGCGGTGGAAGCCGCCGACGCCGCGGGGACGGGCAAGGGCGCCGCCGGCTTGGCCTTGCGCGCGCGCTGCTGGTTTCGGCGCTCCACGTCCTGCCGATGGGCTTCGGCCTGCTCCTGCTTCAGCTCGTAGGCGCGCCGGGCTCGCGCCTCCTGTTCGGCACGTTCGGCGCTGCTGCTGGCCGCCTTCGCCGCCCGCGGCGCCGCGGCACTGGCCGGCGCGGGCGCGGGCTTCGGCTCGTCACGCGGGCGCCGGTTCGCCCCGGGATCGCGCGCGGCCTCCTCGCGACGTCGGGCCTCTTGAGCGCCGACTTTCGCGTCGATGGCCTGCGTGCGTTCGGCCGCGCGCTGCGCCCGAAGTGCGTCGTCGAGGACGCGCTGCCGCCGCTCCAACTGGGCGAGCGCAGCATGACGCTGGGCGCGTGCCTCGTTGACGCACGAGGTGACCGCGAATCGGGTGCTGCAGGCCTGCACCTGCTGCAGGTAGACAGCCTCGACGGCAGCGCGCTCGGCCTTGATGCGCTCGCGCTCGCTGGCGTCGGAGGCTGGCGCATCGGCCTGCACCGCCGTGCTGAGGGCCAAGGCGAGCCCGACCATGCCGGCGCGCCAGCTTCGGTGCAGCTTCATGTGAGCGAGGTGTCCACGTCGCGGCGCGACTCGGCGAGAAACGCTGCCAACTGCATCTCGTTGAGGCGCGACACCGTTCGCGGGAACTCGTGCGCCAGCGGGCCCTCGGTGTAGAGGCGCTCGGGCGCCACGGAGGCCGACAAGATCAGCTTGACGCGGCGGTCGTAGAGCACGTCCACGAGCCAGGTGAAGCGCCGCGCCTCGGACGCGAACCGCGGCGACATCTCGGGCACGTCCGACAGCAGCAGCGTGTGGAATTGGCTCGCCAGTTCGAGATAGTCGTTCTGCGAGCGCGGGCCACCGCACAGCGTCTTGAAATCGAACCAGACCACGCCCCCGGCCCGGCGGCGTGCACGCAGCTCGCGCTGCTCGATGCGCAGCACCGGGCTGTCTTCGCGCGCCTCGGCCAGGCGCGTGAAGGCGGCATCCATCGCCGCATCGGCCGCGGCGCCGAGCGGCGTGTGATAGAGCTGCACCTGCTCCAGCGTACGGCGCCGGTAGTCGACGCCGTTGTCGACGTTGATGACCTCGAGCCGCGCCTTCAGCAGCTCGATCGCCGGGAGGATGCGGTCGCGGTGCAGGCCGTTGGGATAGAGCGCGTCGGGATGAAAGTTCGAGGTCGTGACGATACTGACGCGGTTCGCGAACAGCGCCTGCAGCAGGCGATGCAGGATCATCGCGTCGGTCACGTCGGCGATGTGGAACTCGTCGAAGCAGATCAGGCGAAAGCGCCGCGAGATGCGCCGGCCGAGCTCGTCGAGCGGGTTGACGGTGCCCTTCAGGTCCTGCAGTTCACGGTGCACCTCGCGCATGAACTCGTGGAAATGCAGTCGCGTCTTGCGCAGCAGCGGCACCTCGTTGAAGAAGCAGTCCATCAGGAAGCTCTTGCCGCGCCCGACGCCGCCGTACATGTAGACGCCGCGCGGAATCGGCGGGCGCCGCAGCAGCTTCGTCACCGCATTCGCCCGCCGTGCCTTGTAGTCCACCCATTCGTCGTGGCAGCGCTCCAGTGACGCGACCGCGCGCAACTGCGCCGGATCGCTGGCGTAGCCGCGCTCGGCGAGCAAGCGCGCGTAGGCCTCGGTGACGCTCAAGTCAAGCGTCGCCGGTCAGTCCGACAGGCAGCACCAGCGTTTGCGCCCATCTCAGAAATTGAGGGTCCGTTTCTCGACGGCGAGCGCTGCCTCCTTCGTCGCCTCCGAGAGCGACGGGTGCGCGTGGCAGATGCGGGCAATGTCCTCGGAGCTCGCCTTGAACTCCATCGCCACCACCGCCTCGGCGATCAGTTCACTGGCCATCGGGCCGATGATGTGCACCCCGAGGATTTCGTCGGTCCTCGCGTCGGCGAGGAACTTGACGAAGCCGGTCGTGTCGCCGAGCGCCCGTGCGCGGCCGTTGGCCAGGAACGGGAACTGCCCTGCCTTGTAGGCCCTGCCCTCGGCCTTCAACTGCTGCTCGGTCTGGCCGACCCAGGCGATCTCGGGCGAGGTGTAGATCACCCACGGGATGGTGTTGAAGTTCACGTGGCCGTGCTGGCCGGCGATGCGCTCGGCCACGGCGACACCCTCTTCCTCGGCCTTGTGGGCGAGCATCGGCCCGCGCACGACGTCGCCGACCGCCCACACGTTGGCGAGGTTGGTCTTGCAGTCGGCATCGACAACGATCGCGCCGCGCTCGTCGAGCGCGAGACCCACGGCCTCGGCGTTCAGGCCCGTCGTGTTGGGTACGCGGCCGATCGAGACGATGAGCCGGTCGACCTCCAGCTTCTGCTCTGCGCCCTTGGCATCGGTGTAGCTCACTGCCACGCCTTGCTTGCCCGACTTCACCGCTGTGATGTTCACGCCGAGCTGGATCTTCAGACCCTGCTTGGTGAAGACCTTCAGCGCCTCCTTGGCGACGCCGTCGTCCACCGCGCCGAGGAAGGCCGGCAGCGCTTCGAGCACCGTCACGTCGGCCCCGAGGCGCCGCCAGACCGAACCCATCTCGAGGCCGATCACCCCCGAGCCGACGACGCCCAGGCGCTTGGGCACGGCGCCGATGCGCAGCGCACCGTCATTGGACAGGATGCGCTCCTCATCGAACGCCGCGCCCGGCAGCGCGCGCGCGTTCGAGCCGGTCGCGACGATCACATGCCTGGCCTGCAACACCTCGTCGGTCGCGCCCTTCACCGCGATCTCGTAGCCGCCATCGCCCGCCTTCGCGAAGGATCCGCGGCCGTGGAAGAAAGTGACCTTGTTCTTCTTGAACAGGTACAGGATGCCGTCGTTGTTCTGCTTCACCACACCGTCCTTGCGGGCCAGCATCCGCGCCACGTCGATACCCAGGTTCGAAAGCGTGATGCCATGGTCGGCGAACTGGTGCCCCGCGTGCTCGAAGTGCTCGCTCGACTGCAGCAGCGCCTTCGATGGAATGCAGCCGACGTTGGTGCAGGTGCCGCCCGGTGCCGGGCCGCCCAAGGCACTCCTCCACTCGTCGATGCAGGCGACGTTGAAGCCGAGTTGCGCCGCGCGGATGGCCGCGATGTAGCCGCCGGGCCCGGCGCCGATGACGAGGACGTCGAATGATTTGTTGCTCATGTGGGGTTCAGTTGACTGTAGGCACGAAACAGGTCGGACACGAGGACGCCATTGATTCTCGTGCCTTCGAGCTTGGCGTCGGCAATCGACGCATTGGCGAAGTCGACATTCTGGAATGTGGCGCCGGACAAGGCGACATCAAGAAGCGTAGCGCCGCGGAGGTTCACGTTGTCGAAGCTTGAGGCGCTGAGGTCCACCGCGACGAAGCGCGACTTCGGCCTGCGCACGTTCTCGTGGTTCATCGAAGCGTCATCGGCCATGCGGGTTTCCTTCAGTTGAGACTTGAGAGTCGGATGAGGCGTGAATCGTCTTGCCGGACTCGCCCGTCTAGTCGGCCAGCCTGAGCGTCACGACGCCGCCCACGATCATCGCCACGCCAAGCCAGCGCCCAACCGTCTGCGCATCGCCAAAGAACATCACCCCGATCAGGAAGGTACCCGCTCCGCCGATGCCCGTCCACACCGCATACGCCGTCCCGATCGGAATCTCGCGCTGTGCCAGCCACAGCAGCCAGCCGCTCATGCTCATCGACCAGATCGCGCCGGCGATGCCGGCAATGCGGTACTCGGGCTGCTGGGACAGCTTGAAGCCGAGCGGCCAGCCGATCTCGAACAGGCCGGCGAGCGCGAGGCAGAGCCAGGCCACGACGCTCCCTCAGCCTCGCACCACGCTCGCATGGCGAGCCAAACAGTTCACTCCGACGGCACGAATATCCACAGCAGGATGTACAGCAACAGCCCGGTGCCGCCAAACAGGAACAGCACGAAGAAGATCAGGCGCCAGATCCAGCTCTCGACGCCCGTCGTGCGGGCGATGCCGCCGCAGACGCCGCCGATCCAGCTGTCGCTTGCGCTGCGGCGCAGGTTGTTGATCGCCGCCACGCCCGGCGCCATCCCGGGCACCGAGCCCCCGTCGAGCAGGCGCGCCTTGGCCCGCTCGAACTCGGCTTGCGTGATCGCGCCTCGGGTGCGCAGTTCGTCGAGCTTGGTGATTTCGTCGGCGATGGACATGGCGTCGCTCCCCGTTGATCAGGTCAGATGTCGAACAGCAGGCGCGCCGGGTCTTCCAGCGCTTCCTTCATCGCCACGAGGCCCAGCACGGCTTCGCGGCCGTCGATGATGCGATGGTCATAGCTCATCGCCAGGTAGTTCATCGGGCGCACGACGATCTGCCCGTTCTCGACCACGGCGCGGTCCTTCGTGGCGTGCACGCCGAGGATGGCGCTTTGCGGCGGGTTGATGATCGGCGTCGAGAGCATCGAGCCGAAGGTGCCGCCGTTGCTGATCGAGAACGTGCCGCCGGTGAGGTCGTCGAGCGAGAGCTTGCCGTCGCGCGCCTTCTGGCCGAACTCGGCGATCTTCTTCTCGATGTCGGCAAAACTCATCTGGTCGGCGTTGCGCAGGATCGGCACCACCAGCCCGCGCGGCGAGCCGACGGCGATGCCGATGTCGAAGTAGCCGTGATAGACGATGTCGGTGCCATCGACAGACGCGTTGATGACCGGGTACTTCTTCAGCGCGTGGACGGCCGCCTTGACGAAGAAGCTCATGAATCCGATCTTGACGCCGTGCTCCTTCTCGAAGCGCTCCTGGAAGCGCTTGCGCATCTCCATCACCGGGGCCATGTTGACCTCGTTGAAGGTGGTCAGGATCGCGTTGCTGGCCTGCGACTGCAGCAGCCGCTCGGCCACCCGCGCGCGCAGGCGGCTCATCGGCACGCGCTGCTCGGGGCGGTCGCCGAGGTTGACGCCGAGCGGCGCATCGACCCGCGGCAACGCCTTGGCCGGGGCCGGGGCCGGGGCCGCTGCGGCCGGCCGCGCCGGCGTGGGCGCCGCGGCGGGCTTGGACGGCGTCTCGAGCGCACCGAGCACGTCGCCCTTGGTCACTCGGCCGTCCTTGCCGGTGCCGGCAACCGAGCCTGCGGCGAGCGCGTTGTCGGCCATCAGCTTGGCGGCGGCGGGCATCGCGATACCGCTCTTCGCGCCTGCCGCCGCAGCCGGCTGCGCTGCCGTCGCGGGCGCGGCCGAGGCTGCCGCCGGAGCCGCTGCGGGGGCGGCGGCCGCGGCCACGCCTTCGGTGTCGATGGTGGCGATCACCTCCTCGCTGACGCAGCTCTCGCCGTCGTTCTTTACCCGTTGCGCCATCACGCCGTCGGCCGGCGCGGGCACTTCGAGCACCACTTTGTCGGTCTCGATCTCGACCAGGATCTCGTCCATCGCCACGGCCTGGCCGGGCTGCTTCTTCCAGGTCAGCAGGGTGGCCTCGGCGATAGACTCCGAGAGCTGCGGTACTTTGACTTCGACGATGGACATGTTTGTCTCGATGTGTTCGGTGTGTCGCTGCGGGTGGGCCGGTGCATCAGTGCCCGGTCGGGCGCGCGATGTCGTGACGGCGCGATGCGCCCGGCATCGCGCTACTTGGTGAGGACGAAGCCCTTGAGCTTGCCGTAGGCCTGCTCGAGCAGCGCCTTCTGCTGCTCCTGGTGCAGGTGGGCGTAACCCACCGCGGGCGAGGCCGACGCGGGCCGCCCCGCATAGCCGAGCCGCTGGCCGTCGGTCATGTTCTCGTGCACGTAGTGCTGCACGAAGAACCACGCGCCCTGGTTCTGCGGCTCGTCCTGGCACCAAACGACGTCGGTCGCGTTCGGGTACCGCTTCAACTCGGCGGCAAAGGCCTTGTGCGGGAACGGATAAAGCTGCTCCACGCGCAGGATCGCCACGTCGAGCGCCTTGCGGTCCTCGCGCTTCCTGACGAGGTCGTAGTACACCTTGCCCGAGCAGGCGATGACGCGCTTGACCTTCTCGGGGTTGAGGTCGGGGTGGTGTTCGCCGATCACGGTCTTGAAGTCGCCGCGCGTGAATTCGGCCATCGGCGAGCTGGCGTCCTTGGCCCGCAGCAGCGATTTCGGCGTCAGGATCACCAGCGGCTTGCGGAACGGGCGCACCATCTGGCGCCGCAGCACGTGGAAGATCTGGCTCGACGAGGTGGGCTGGACGATCTGCATGTTGTTGTCGGCGGCCAGCTGCATGAAGCGCTCGAGGCGTGCCGAGCTGTGCTCGGGGCCCTGGCCTTCGTAGCCATGGGGCAGCATCAGCGTCAGGCCGTTGGCGCGCCCCCATTTGACCTCCCCCGCGGCGAGGAACTGGTCGATCACGACCTGCGCACCGTTGACGAAGTCGCCGAACTGCGCCTCCCAAATCACGAGCGTGTTCGGGTCGGCACTCGCGTAGCCGTACTCGAAGCCGAGCACGGCCTCCTCCGACAGCAGCGAGTCGATCACGACGAACGGCGCCTGGCCGTCGGCGACGTGCTGCAGCGGGGTGAAGGTGCCCTCGTCCCAGCGCTCGCGGTTCTGGTCGTGCAGCACCGCGTGGCGGTGGGTGAAGGTGCCGCGCCCGCAGTCCTCGCCCGACAGGCGCACCGCGTACCCGCTGGCGACAAGCGAGGCAAAGGCGAGATGCTCGCCCATGCCCCAGTCCATGTTGATCTCGCCGCGGCCCATCGCCGCGCGGTCGGCGAGCACCTTCTCGACCAGCGAATGGGCCTTGAAGTTCGCCGGCAGCGTGGTGATGCGTTCGGCCAGGCGCTTGACTTCGGCCAGCGGCAGCGCGGTGTCGGCCGAATCCGTCCACTTGCGGTTCAGGAACGGCGACCAGTCGACCGCGTACTTGCTCTTGTAGTTGGTGAGCACCGGGTCGTAGGTGTTCTTGCCCTGGTCCATCGCGGTGCGAAAGGCCTTGACCATCGCGTCCGGGCCCTCGGCGGGCAGCACGCCCTGAGTCACGAGCTTCTCGCCGTACAGGCGGCGCGTGCCCGGGTGGGTGCCGATCTTCTTGTACATCAGCGGCTGCGTCAACGCCGGGGTGTCCTGCTCGTTGTGGCCGAGCTTGCGGAAACACACGATGTCGACCACCACGTCCTTGTTGAAGTCCTGCCGGTAGTCGAGCGCCATCTGTGTGGCGAGCACCACGGCCTCTGGGTCGTCGCCGTTGACGTGCAACACCGGCGCCTCGATCATCTTGACCACGTCGGTGCAGTACAGCGTCGACCGCGTGTCGCGCGGGTCGCTGGTCGTGAAGCCGATCTGGTTGTTGATGACGATGTGCACCGTGCCGCCGGTGTAGTAGCCGCGCGTCTGGGCCAGCGCCAGCGTCTCCATCACGACGCCCTGACCGGCGAAGGCGGCGTCGCCGTGGACGAGGATCGGCAGCACCGAGTCGCCTTCCTTGTCGCCGCGCCGATCGAGCCGCGCCTTGACCGACCCCTCGACCACCGGGTTGACGATCTCGAGGTGCGACGGGTTGAATGCGAGGCTCAGGTGAACCGGCCCGCCGGGCGTGGTGATGTCGCTCGAGAAGCCCTGGTGGTACTTCACGTCGCCCGAGGGCAACTCCTCGGGAGCGGTGTGGTCGAACTCCGAGAAGAGCCCGGCCGGGCTCTTGCACAGCGTGTTCACGAGCACGTTGAGCCGCCCGCGGTGGGCCATGCCGATCACGATTTCCTGCACGCCCTTCTGGCCGGCGCGCTGCACCAGTTCGTCCATCGAGGCGATGAAGCTCTCGCCGCCTTCGAGCGAAAAACGCTTCTGGCCGACGTACTTGGTGTGCAGGTATCGCTCGAGGCCCTCGGCCGCGGTCAGCCGCTCGAGGATGTGGAGCTTCTGGTCCGGCCCGAAGCTCGGCTTGGAGCGCACGGTCTCGAGCCGCTGCTGCCACCAGCGCTTCTCGGCCGGGTCGGTGATGTGCATGTACTCGGCGCCGATCGAGCCGCAGTACGTTTCGCGCAGCGCCTGCACGATCTCGCGCAGCGTCATGTGCTCGGCGGTCGAGAAATAGGTGTTCGTGGCGCTGAACGAGATGTCCAGGTCGGACTCGCTCAGGTCGTAGAAGGCTGGCTCCAGCTCGGGAATCTTCGGGCGCTCCTGGCGCTTGAGCGGGTCGAGGTCGGCCCAGCGCGAACCGAGAAAGCGGTAGGCCGCGATCAGCGACTGCACATGCACCTGCTTGCGGGCGACCGCCAGATCGGCGCTGCTGGCCTTGTTGCCAAAGGCGTTGGCCTTGGCGCGCTGGGCGAAGGATTCGACGACCGGCGCATGGGCCACGTCGCGCGCGGTGCTGCCGTCGGTAGCCGGCACGTTCTGCAACGCGTCGAAGTAGGCGCGCCAGTTCTCGCTCACCGAGCCGGGGTTGTCGAGGTAGGCCTCGTACATCTCTTCGACGTACGGCGCATTGCCTCCGAACAGGTACGAGTTCGACCTGGATTCCTGCATCATTTCGCTCACCTTTCGCACCGGTTTCCGGCACATCGATGGGTTGACAAACCTTCCGCGGCACGGCTGCACCGATTGGCGGACAAGCGACCCGCCTTGACTGTCTCCAGCAAAGGGACGGGAAGGAATGGTTGCGTGAAGCTTGCGAATCTAACACCTTCGCGCCGGCCCGCCAATCACGCGAGTGTGCTCCCGCCACAACCGGTCGGTCGTCAGGCAGCCTTAAGGCACATGTGTTCAGCCGATTCTTCGCGCTCGAGGCTCGGGTCGGACCCGAGGGCCGGGGCGGCCGTTGTTGACTACGATGGGGCGCCCTCACCTTTCGCGGGAACCACGTCCCATGAAGATCAACGCATTCCTCGCCATGCTCGCGCTGGCCGCCAGCCTGGCCGGCGGTGCGGCCGACGCGGCCACGCTGCGCTGGGCGGCGCAGAACGACATCCTGACGCTGGACCCGCATTCGCAGAACCACGCCACGACCAACGCGATCCTGATGCACGCCTACGAGGGGCTCACGCGCTACGGCAAAGACTACCAGGTCGAGCCCGCGCTGGCCGTGAAATGGTCCGTGATCAGCCCGACCCAGGTCCGCTTCGAATTGCGCAAGGGCGTCAAGTTCCAGGACGGCTCGCCCTTCACCGCCGACGACGTGATCTTTTCGTTCAACCGCATCAGGCAGCCGCAGGGCACGATGCAGATCTACGTCACCGGCATCAGCGAGATCAGGAAGATCGACGACCATACGATCGACGTGATGCTCTCCTCGCCGAACCCGATCCTGCTGCGCAACATCATCGACTTCCGGATCATGAGCAAGGCCTGGGCCGAGCGCAACAAGACCGTCAACACCCAGGACTACAAGGCCAAGGACGACAACTACGCCTCGCGCAACGTGAACGGCACCGGCCCGTACAAGATCACCGCCTGGCAGCCCGACCAGCGCATCACGATGGCCGTCAACGCCGACTGGTGGGACAAGCACGAGGGCAACGTGACCGAGGTGATCTACACGCCGATCAAGTCAGACCCGACGCGCGTCGCGGCGTTGCTGTCGGGCGATGTCGACATGCTGACCGACCTGCCGACGCAGGACGTCGCCAGGCTTCGCAGCGAGCCCAAGCTCAAGGTGGTGGACGGGGCCGAGGTGCGCACCATCTTCATCGCCCTCGACCAGGGCAGCGAGGAGCTGAAATACTCCGACGTCAAGGGCCGGAATCCGTTCAAGGACAAGCGCGTGCGCGAGGCGCTGAACCTGGCCATCGACCGTGAAGTCATCAAGCGCACCACGATGCGCGGCCTGTCGATCCCGGCCGGCATCATGGTGGCGCCGGGCGTCAACGGCAATTCGCCCGACATCGACGTGCCGCTGAAGGTCGACATCGACAAGGCGCGCAAGCTCCTGGCCGAGGCGGGCTATCCGAGCGGCTTCGAGGTGCAGCTGAACTGCCCCAACAACCGCTACGTGAACGACGAGGAGATCTGCCAGGCGGTGGTGTCGATGTGGGCCCGCATCGGCGTCAAGGCGCGCCTTGTCGCCGAAGGCATGTCGACCTTCATCGCCAAGGTGCAGAACTTCGATACCTCCGCGTACCTGCTCGGCTGGGGCGTGGCCACCTATGACGCGCAGTACTCGATCCAGTCGCTGATCCGCACCCGCACCAGCGGCGCCGACGGCAACTTCAACTTCGCCAAGCTCAGCAACGCGCGCATCGACCAGCTCACCGACGCGATGAAGAGCGAGACCGATGTGGCCAAGCGCAACGCGATGATCCGCGAAGCGCTGCTGCTGACGCGCGACGAGTACCTGTACGTGCCGCTGCACCACCAGGTGCGGCCGTGGGCGATGAAGCAAGGCGTGACCACGGTGCACCGCTCGGACGACCGGCCCGAGGCGCGGTTCACGTCGGTCAAGTAGCGCGCGAAGGGCAGTCCCGGCGGCCCGCGTGCGGCCGCGGCGCGGCGCTCAGCGGCTGGCCAGCGTGTCCTTGACGACGCGCCCGGCCTGCATGATGAGGCGCAGGCCGGTCTCGGGCTCGCTGAACATGCCCAGCCCGGCCGTCGGGTCGCCGTCGACAATCAGTAGATCAGCCCACGCACCGGCCACCAGCGCGCCGACCTGCCCGTCCTGGCACATCAACCGGGCCGCGACCGAGGTGGCACTCTGCAGGATCTCGAGCGGCGTCAGCGCCGGCAGGCGCAGCGCGAACTCGCGGCTCTGGCGCGTCTGCATCGCACCGAGCATGTCGGTGCCGAAGGCGATCGGGATGCCCTCGGCCCGCGGCAGGCGGATCGCCTCGATGCCGTGGTCGCGGACCCGCTGCAGCTTGTCGAGCATCGAAGCCGACCAGCCCAGGCGTGCACCCTCGTCGCCCAGCGCCTCGTAGGTGGCGAGTGTCGGCACAAGGTAGCTGCCCTGGGCCTTCATCGCCCGCGCCGAAGCCTCGTCGAGCAGGTTGCCATGTTCGATCGAGCGCACCCCGCACTGCACTGCGCGGATGATCAGCGACGGAGGCTGTGGGACAGCGCCAGCACATCGTGCGATACCGCCGTGGCGTGCACATGGGCGTCGATCAGGCCGGGCAGCACGACGCGGCTGCCCGCGTCGAGGGGCCTGGCACCGGCGACGGCGAGTGGCTCCTGCGTCACCCAGGCCACGCGGCCGGCCTCGATCACGATCGTGGTGTGCGGGCGCAGCGTGCCGCTCGCGCTGTCGAACAGCGTGGCGTTGACGATGGCAAGGCGCTCGACCACGGCCGCCTCCGCGGTCAGAGTGCCAACCGGCGGCGCGCCTCGCGGTACTCGCGCTCGAGCCGGGCCACGAGCTCGAGGACCGGCACGACCTGATGGACCGCGCCGATGCCCTGCCCGCAGCCCCATATGTCCTTCCAGGCCTTCTTGGCGTCGCCGCCGAAATTCATCTTGCTCGGGTCGCTCTCCGGCAGGTGGTCGGGGTCGAGGCCGGCGGCACGGATCGACGGCTTGAGGTAGTTGCCATGCACGCCGGTGAACAGGTTGCTGTAGACGATGTCGTCCGACGTGCCATCGACGATCGCCTGCTTGTAGGCCTCGGTGGCGCGCGCTTCCTCGGTAGCGATGAAGGCCGATCCGATGTAGGCGAAGTCGGCCCCGCAAGCCTGTGCGGCCAGCACCGCGCCGCCATTGGCGATCGCGCCGCTGAGCGCGAGCGGGCCGTCGAACCACTCGCGAATCTCCTGGACCAGCGCGAACGGGCTCTTCACGCCAGCGTGCCCGCCGGCGCCGGCCGCCACCGCGATCAGGCCGTCGGCGCCCTTCTCGATCGCCTTGCGCGCGAACATGTTGTTGATGATGTCGTGCAACACCACCCCGCCCCAGGCGTGTACGGCGTCGTTGATGTCGGTGCGCGCGCCGAGCGACGAGATGACGATCGGCACCTTGTACTTGGCGCAGACCTGCATATCGTGCTCGAGCCGGTCGTTGCTCTTGTGCACGATCTGGTTGATCGCGAAAGGTGCCGCTGGCCGGTCAGGATGCGCCCGGCTGTAGGCTGCGAGGGTCTCGGTGATCTCGGCCAGCCACTCGTCGAGTTGGCTGGCCGGGCGTGCGTTGAGCGAGGGCATCGCGCCGACGACGCCGGCCTTGCACTGCTCGATCACGAGCCTGGGGTTGCTGATGATGAACAGCGGCGCGCCGATGATCGGCAAGGGCAGATGGCTCAGGATGGGGGGCAGTGGCACAAGTCGCTCCTGGCCCGGCGGCGGGCCGATGGTGGCAGGATTCTGGATAGGGCGCGATCAGAATGCGTCGATCGCGAGCGCGGTGACGCTGTCGCCCCCGTCGACGATGCTGTCGCGCAGGCCTGGCACGCGGGCCAGGATGTGTTCGGCATAGAAACGCGCGGTCGCGATCTTCGCGGTCATGAAGGCCGCGTCGTCGCCCCCGGCGAGCCGGTCCTCGGCCGCCATCAGCGCGCGCGCCAGCTGCCAGCCCGCGACCAGGTTGCCGGCAAGCATCAGGTACGGCACCGAGCCGGCATACACAGCGATCGGGCTCGCCCGGGTGTTGCCGGCGACGAAATCCACGACCTGCTCGAAGGCTTCGCGCGCAGCGTGCAGGCGCTTGCCCATCGAGCGCGCGGCAGCGCTTGTTCGATCCGACAGCCGGGCCTCGGTGGCGGCAATCTGCTGCGCGATGGCCTTGGCCGTCTGGCCGCCGTCGCGCGCGGTCTTGCGGCCGACCAGGTCGTTGGCCTGGATCGCGGTGGTGCCCTCGTAGATCGTCAGGATCTTGGCGTCGCGGTAGTGCTGGGCGGCGCCGGTCTCCTCGATGTAGCCCATGCCGCCATGCACCTGAATGCCGAGGTTCGTGACCTCCAGGCTCATCTCGGTGCTGTAGCCCTTGACGAGAGGCACCATGAATTCGTAGAAGGCCTTGTTCTGCTTGCGGACCTCGGCATCCGGGTGAGCATGAGCCGCGTCGTAAGCGGCGGCGGCCATCAGCGCCATCGCGCGGCAACCCTCGGTCAGCGAGCGCATCGTCATCAGCATGCGCTTCACATCGGGGTGGTGAATGATCGGCGCGCCCGCCGGCAGCGAGTCGTCCACGGGACGCGACTGCACGCGCTCCTTGGCGAATCGCGCGGCCAGTTGATAGGCCCGCTCGGCGACGGCCACGCCCTGCACGCCCACCCCGTAGCGGGCCGCGTTCATCATGATGAACATGTATTCGAGGCCGCGGTTCTCCTGCCCGACGAGCGTTCCCACCGCGCCGCCATGGTCGCCGAACTGAAGCACGGCGGTCGGGCTGGCCTTGATGCCGAGCTTGTGCTCGATGCTCACGCAGTGCACGTCGTTGCGCGCGCCGAGGCTGCCATCGGCATTGAGCAGGAACTTCGGCACGATGAACAGGCTGATGCCCTTCACGCCTTCGGGCGCGCCGACCACCCGCGCCAGCACCAGATGGACGATGTTCTCGGCCATGTCGTGCTCGCCCCAGGTGATGAAGATCTTGGTCCCCGCGATCTTGTACGTGCCGTCGGGCTGCGGCTCGGCCCGCGTGCGCACCTGCGCCAGGTCGCTGCCGGCCTGCGGCTCGGTCAGGTTCATCGTGCCGGTCCACTCGCCGGAGATCATCTTCGGGATGAACGCAGCCTGCTGCTCGGGCGTGCCCGCGGTCAGCAGCGCCTCGATCGCGCCGTCGGTCAGCAGCGGGCACAGCGCAAAGCTGATGCTGGCGCTGTTGATCATCTCGAGGCAGGCCGCAGCGATGGTCTTGGGCGCCCCCTGGCCGCCGAACTCGCCAGGATGCTGCAGGCCCTGCCAGCCCCCTGCGCCGAACTGGCGGAACGCCTCCTTGAAGCCGGCGGCGGCGGTGACCTGGCCGTCCTTCCATGACGACGGTGCCTTGTCGCCCTCCCAGTTCAGCGGCGCGACCACCTCCTCGTTGAACCTGGCGCACTCCTCGAGCACGGCCTGGGCTGTCTCGGGGCCGAAGTCCTCGAATCCGGGAATCTTGGCCACTTCGTCGAGCTGGGCCAGTTCGGTCATGCAAAAGAGCATGTCTTTCACGGGGGCACGGTAGGTCATGTCTGTCTCCGCAAGCAAAGAGGGCGCGTCAACTCGCGTTGCGCGCCCTCGGGTTTCGGCGTCTCGGGCCGCGAGACTTCAGCCGAGCGCCTTGACCAACTCGGGCACGGCGCTGAACAGGTCCGCCTCGAGGCCGTAGTCGGCCACGCTGAAGATCGGCGCCTCGGGATCCTTGTTGATCGCGACGATCACCTTCGAGTCCTTCATGCCGGCCAGGTGCTGGATCGCGCCGCTGATACCGGCCGCGATGTAGAGCTGTGGCGCGACGATCTTGCCCGTCTGCCCGACTTGCCAGTCGTTGGGCGCGTAGCCGGCATCCACCGCGGCACGGCTGGCGCCCAGCGCTGCGCCCAGCTTGTCGGCCAGCGGTGTCAGCACGTCGTTGAACTTGTCCGCCGAGCCCATGGCCCGCCCGCCCGAGACGATGATCTTGGCGGCCGTGAGTTCGGGGCGGTCGTTCTTCGCGATCTCGCTTCCGGTGAAGCTCGACAGGCCCGGATCGGCCGCGGCGGCGATGCTCTCGACGGCGGCGCTGCCGCCGCTGGCCGCCGCCGGATCGAAGCCGGTCGTGCGCACGGTGAGCACCTTGGTGGCATCGGTGCTCTGCACCATGGCGATCGCCGCGCCGGCGTAGATCGGGCGCTCGAAGGTGTCTGCGGCCAGCACCTTGGTGACGTCGGAAACCTGGCCCACGTCGAGCAGCGCCGCCACGCGCGGCGCGACGTTCTTGCCCGAGGCGGTGGCCGGGAACACGAGGTGGCTGTAGGCGCCGGCAAGGGCGACCACCTGCGCCGCGACGGGCTCGGCCAGGCCGTGCTCGAAGTACGGCGCCTCGGCGTGCAGCACCTTGGCCACGCCGGCGATCTGCGCCGCGGCCTGCGCCGCGGCTGCAGCGTTGTGACCGGCGACCAGCACATGCACTTCGCCGCCACACGCAATGGCGGCAGCGACGGTGTTGAGCGTGGCACCCCTGATCGACTTGTTGTCGTGTTCGGCTATGACGAGTGCGGCCATGTCAGATCACCTTCGCTTCGTTCTTGAGCTTGGCCACCAGCGTGGCGACGTCGGGCACCTTGACGCCAGCGCTGCGCGTGGGCGGCTCGCCGACCTTGAGGGTCTTGATGCGCGGCGAAACATCGACGCCCAGGTCAGCCGGCTTGACGACTTCGAGCGTCTTCTTCTTGGCCTTCATGATGTTGGGCAAGGTCACGTAGCGCGGCTCGTTCAGGCGCAGGTCGGTCGTGAGCACCGCCGGCAGCCTGAGCTTGAGCGTCTCGCAGCCGCCGTCGACTTCGCGCGTCACCGTTGCGCTGCCGTCTGCCACCTCGACCTTGCTCGCAAAGGTGCCCTGCGCCAGGCCCGCCAGCGCGGCAAGCATCTGCCCGGTCTGGTTGCAGTCGTCGTCGATCGCCTGCTTGCCGAGGATCACGAGCCCGGGCTGCTCCTTGTCGACGAGTGCCTTGAGCAGCTTGGCCACGGCCAACGGCTGCAGCTCCACGTCGGTCTCGACAAGGATCGCGCGGTCGGCGCCGATGGCCATCGCGGTGCGCAGCGTTTCCTGGCACTGCGTGACACCGCACGAGACCGCGATGATCTCGGTCGCGACGCCCTTCTCCTTCAGGCGCACCGCTTCCTCGACGGCGATCTCGTCGAACGGGTTCATGCTCATCTTCACGTTGGCGGTGTCCACGCCAGTGCCGTCGCTCTTGACGCGCACCTTGACGTTGTAGTCCACCACCCGTTTCACCGGGACCAGCACTTTCATGGCGAGTTGCTCCTGCGATTGCTTGGATTCGAGGGGATTCGTGCTAACGGGGAATTCTAGTGTCGCGTCTGCCGTCGAATCGGCTCACCGGCCGCAGTCCTCGGCAGGCCGGACAGAAAATCGAACGATCGTGCTATTTTAGACCCAAACCGCGCTGGGAAACCAAGGCCGGCAAATGTCGGCCTCAGATGCCAACACTGCGCGGGTCGCCCTCGGGCCGCGCCGCCCGGATGCCTCGCGCCAAGTTGACTGGCGCCAGCAAGCCCAGGCCGAGCACGAAGAAGACCGCCGTCGATACGATCGCAACGCGGTGATTGCCTTCGGTGAGCACCGTCACGAGACCGTAGGTAATCGGTCCGACAATCGCCGAAAGACGCGTGGCCAGCGTCCACAGACCGAAGAATTCGCCCAGTTGCGTCGGCGGCGCAAACAGCCCGGCGATCGCGCGCCCGGCCGACTGGCTCGAGCCCATGCACAGGCCGGCGATCACCGCCGCCACCCAGAACAGAGCGGCGCCGGTGGCCAACGCGGCAAGGACCGTCATCACGATCCATCCCGCCAGCGTGACGGCCAGCGCCGCCTTGTGGCCGATCCGGTCCTGCGCATAGCCGAACGCGAAGGCGCCCAGCGCCGCGGCGATGTTGACCATGAAGATCAGCGCCATGGTGTCGGTCTGCTTGAACCCGAGCACCTGTTCGGCGTACACCGCCGCCAGCGCGATCACCACCGAGATGCCTGCCTGGTAGCACGCCCCGCAGGCGAGCAGCCACATGAAATCACGGTAGCGCCGGGCGTTGTGCCAGGTTGCGGCGAGCCGCCGCACCGACGCGCGCAGCCCGGCATCGCCCGCGGTGCGGGCCTGCGGCAGGGCGCGCTCGTGCAGCAGCGCGAACGTCGCGAGCGACGCGATGCCGTACACGCCCGCGGTGATCAGCATCGTCACCGGAACGAAGTGCGTCGCCGGCAGGCCGCGCGCCTGCGCCCAGAGCACGTAGCCCAGGCTCAGGCCGAGCGAGAGCATGCCGCCGAAGTAGCCGAAGCTCCAGCCCCAGCCCGAGACCCGGCCCATCGACTCGGCGCGCGCGAGTTCGGGCAGGAATGCGGCGGTGAGCGATTCGCCGTAGGAATAGAAGGTGTTGGAGACGACGATCGCCAGCGCCGCCAGCCACACGTCGCCCGGTCCGGCCCCCGCAAGCGCAAGCGTCGCCAGCACGCAACCCAGCGTGGTCAACGCGAGCAGGCGCTTCTTGGCGGCGCGCAGGTCGGCGTAGGCGCCAAGCGCCGGCATCGTGACCATCACGATCGCGCTCGAAGCGCCGATCGTCAGCGTCCACGCCAGCGTGGCCCAGGTCGCGCCACCGGCCACGACACCGATGAAGTAGGCGTTGAACACCGCCGTGAGCACGACGGTCGTGTAGCCCGAGTTGGCGAAGTCGTACATCGCCCAGCCGAACACCTCGCGCTTGCGCACGCCCGGGTTGAGCGCTTCCTGGGGAAAGAGGGCCATGAAGTCTCCGGTAGGCAGCGCGAGCATGCATTGGTGCCCGGGACGGGGGTCGAACCCGTAAGCCCTCTCTCGAGAGGCGGCGGATTTTAAGTCCGCTGTGTCTGCCAGTTTCACCACCCGGGCCGGCGCGCGGATTATGCGCGGGGCACTGCCGCGCCGTCAGGGGCGCGCAACGCGATGCCGCAAGGGTGGAGGCGCGACCCGGAGTCGAACCGGGCTGAACGGATTTGCAATCCGGTGCATAACCGCTTTGCTATCGCGCCGTCGGGCCACATTCTCACACGTCGGCGACCGACAAAAAAGGGAAGCCGTGGCTTCCCTTTTCGAATCTGGAGCGGGAGAAGAGTCTCGAACTCTCGACCTCAACCTTGGCAAGGTTGCGCTCTACCAACTGAGCTACTCCCGCATTTCACCTCTCTGGGCACCGCCTGCACCGCACCCGTCGAGCTGCGCATTATACATACGAACGCACAGCATGCCGGACGCCTTGCGCCCAGTATGCCGCACCGTTCAGTGCGTCAGCAGATCGGCACCTCCGACCGCGGGAGTCGCCGCCTCGGTCTTGACCTCGACCTTGGGCGTTTCCTCGTCAGGCAACGGCTGCGGCGCCGATTCGAGCGAGAGCTCGAGCACCTGGTCGATCCACTTGACCGGAACGATCTCCAGGTGGTTCTTCACGTTCTCCGGAATGTCCTGCAGGTCTTTCGCGTTCTCCTCCGGAATCAGCACCGTCTTGATGCCGCCACGGTGGGCCGCGAGCAGCTTCTCCTTGAGCCCGCCGATGGCCGTGACCTCGCCACGCAGCGTGATCTCACCCGTCATCGCCACATCGGCCTTCACCGCGATGCCGGTCAGCGCCGACACGAAGGCGAGCGTCATCGCCGCACCCGCGCTCGGCCCGTCCTTGGGCGTTGCGCCATCGGGCACGTGGATGTGCACGTCGCGCTTCTCGAACATCTCGTCCTTGATGCCCAGCCGACGTGCGCGGCTGCGCACGACCGAGCGCGCGGCCTCGACCGACTCCTTCATCACGTCGCCGAGCGAACCGGTGCGGATGATGTTGCCCTTGCCGGGCATCACCGCGGCCTCGATCGTCAGCAGGTCACCGCCCACTTCCGTCCACGCCAGCCCGACCACCTGGCCGACCTGGTTCTTCTTCTCGGCACGTCCGTAGTCGTACTTGCGAACGCCCAGGAAGTCGTTCAGGTTCTCGTCGGTGACGACGACCTTCTCGGTGTAGGTCTTGAGCTGCACGCCCTTGACGACCTTGCGGCAGATCTTGCTGATCTCGCGCTCCAGCGAGCGCACGCCGGCCTCGCGGGTGTAGTAGCGGATGATGCCGCGGATCGCCGCCTCGGTGACGTCGACCTCGGTGCTCTTCACGCCATTGTTCTTCTCCTGCTTGGGCAGCAGGTAGCGCTGGGCGATGTTGAGCTTTTCGTCCTCCGTGTAGCCGGCGAGGCGGATCACTTCCATCCGGTCGAGCAGCGCCGGTGGAATGCTCATCGAGTTCGAGGTGGCAATGAACATCACGTCCGAGAGGTCGAAATCGACCTCGACGTAGTGGTCGCTGAAGGTGTGGTTCTGCTCGGGGTCGAGCACTTCGAGCAGCGCGCTCGACGGGTCGCCACGGAAGTCCATGCCGAGCTTGTCGATCTCGTCGAGCAGGAACAGCGGATTGCGCGTGCCGATCTTCGACAGGCTTTGCAGCACCTTGCCCGGCATCGAGCCGATGTAGGTGCGGCGGTGGCCGCGGATCTCGGCCTCGTCGCGCATGCCGCCGAGCGCCATGCGGACGAACTTGCGCCCGGTCGCGCGGGCCACGCTCTGGCCGAGCGAGGTCTTGCCGACGCCGGGGGGCCCGACCAGGCACAGGATCGGCGCCTTGACCTTGTCGACGCGCTGCTGCACCGCGAGGTACTCGAGGATGCGGTCCTTGACCTTCTCGAGACCGTAGTGGTCTTCGTCGAGCACCGTGGCCGCGTTCGACAGGTCGTGCTTGATCTTGGTCTTCTTGCTCCACGGCAGGTTGACCAGCGTGTCGATGTAATTGCGAACGACAGTCGCCTCGGCCGACATCGGCGACATGAGCTTCAACTTCTTCAGCTCGGCGTCGACCTTCTTGCGCGCCTCCTTGGGCATGCGCGCGGCGACTATTCTCTTCTCGAGTTCCTCGAGGTCGGCGCCCTCCTCGCCATCGCCGAGTTCCTTCTGGATCGCCTTGACCTGCTCGTTGAGGTAGTACTCGCGCTGGCTCTTTTCCATCTGGCGCTTGACGCGGCCGCGGATGCGCTTTTCCACCTGCAGGATGTCGACTTCATGTTCGAGCAGTTCGAGCAGCTTCTCGAGCCGCTTGTCGATCGCGAACAGGTCGAGCACCGACTGCTTGTTCTCGAGCTTCAACGGCAGGTGCGCGGCGATGGTGTCGGCCAGGCGCCCCGCATCGTCGATCCCGGCGATGGAGGTCAGGATCTCGGGCGGGATCTTCTTGTTGAGCTTGACGTACTGGTCGAACTGCTGAGTGACGGCCCGGCGCAGCGCCTCGATCTCGGCCTTGGGGTCGGTCTCGGGCGGCACCGGCTTGACTTCGGCGACGAAGTGCTCGCCGTTGTCGCTGATGCTCAGCGTGTTGGCGCGCTGGACGCCTTCGACCAGCACCTTCACGGTGCCATCGGGGAGTTTGAGCATCTGCAGGATGCTCGAGACGCAGCCGATCTCGAACATGTCGTCGGGCTTGGGCTCGTCCTTGCCGGCGGCGCGCTGCGCCACCAGCATGATCTGGCGGCCCGCCTCCATCGCGGCCTCGAGGGCCTTGATCGACTTCGGGCGTCCCACGAACAGCGGGATCACCATGTGCGGAAACACAACCACATCCCGCAGCGGCAGCAGCGGCATCGTGATCGGTTCAGCGGGCAGGATGGGATGTCCGGACATTGCGTACCTCTCTTTCTCGAACCCATCTGGGGCCCGAGACTTGTTTTGCAAGAAGCCCGCGGCCGGCCTGGCGGCAGGCGCGGGAGCCGGGCATCAGGCGGCGCAGCGCCGCTCCCAGGCAGCCGCAGCCCCGCATCCGGGGGCCTCGAACGCAGTCGGCCCGGTGGTTGACATGTCAGGCAGCGCTCGCCTTGGCCTGCTCTCGGTACACGAGCAGCGGCTTGGCGCCATCGTCGATGGTGTGTTCGTCGAGCACGACCTTGGCCACGCCATCGAGCGTGGGCAATTCGAACATGGTGTCGATCAGCGACTGCTCCATGATCGAGCGCAGGCCACGCGCGCCGATCTTGCGCGCCAGCGCCTTGCGCGCAATCGCCGCCAGCGCAGACGGGCGGATCTCGAGTTCCACCCCGTCCATCGCGAACAGTTTCTGGTACTGCTTGACGAGCGCGTTCTTCGGTTCGGTCAGGATGCGCACCAGCGCCTCGTCGGTCAGTTCGCCCAGCGTGGCCACGACCGGCAGGCGCCCGACCAGCTCGGGGATCAGGCCGAACTTGATCAGGTCTTCGGGCTCGACCTCGCGGAACACCTCTGACACCTTGCGGTCGGTCTTGCTCTTGAGCGTGGCGCCGAAGCCGATGCCCGACTTCTCGGACCGGTTCTGGATCACCTTCTCCAGGCCGTCGAAGGCGCCACCGCAGATGAACAGGATGTTGGTCGTGTCGATCTGCAGGAAGTCCTGGTTCGGGTGCTTGCGCCCGCCCTGCGGCGGCACCGAGGCCATCGTGCCCTCGACGAGCTTGAGCAGGGCCTGCTGGACGCCCTCGCCCGAGACATCGCGCGTGATCGACGGGTTGTCGGCCTTGCGCGAGATCTTGTCGATCTCGTCGATGTAGACGATGCCTCGCTGCGCCCGCTCCACGTCGTAGTTGCAGTTCTGGAGCAGCTTCTGGATGATGTTCTCGACGTCCTCGCCCACGTAGCCGGCTTCGGTCAGCGTGGTGGCATCGGCGATCACGAACGGCACGTTGAGCAGGCGGGCCAGCGTCTGCGCCAGCAAGGTCTTGCCCGAGCCGGTGGGGCCGATCAGCAGGATGTTGCTCTTCGACAGCTCGATCTCGTCCTTCGACGCGGCCATGTGCTTGAGCCGCTTGTAGTGGTTGTACACCGCCACCGACAGCGTGCGCTTGGCCGGCTCCTGGCCGATGACGTATTGATCCAGGCTCGCCTTGATCTCACCGGGTGTCGGCAGGTCGGATTTCGGCGAGCGCGCGTTCGCGCCCTCCGCTGGCACCTCGTCGCGGATGATGTCGTTGCACAGCTCGATGCATTCGTCGCAGATGAACACCGACGGACCGGCGATCAGCTTCTTGACCTCGTGCTGGCTCTTGCCACAGAACGAGCAGTAAAGAACCTTTTCGCTCGATGAGCCCTTTTTCTCGGCCATGGGGTGGGTTCAGGATAGGAAGAGTCGAAGAATCATAGTGCATGTGACCGCGGTGCCTGGTCGGCAATATGCGCCTCGTTCCCTGCCTTGTTCAGTTGCGACACTGACTTGCGTACAAGTCAGTCTCCACCGTAGCTCCGTTTTCGATGCACGGCGCGCGGCGCTCAGGCGCGCTTGGAGATCACCTGGTCGATCAGGCCGTATTCCCGGGCCTCGTCGGCCGACATGAAGAAATCGCGCTCGGAGTCGAGCCGGATCTTCTCCAGCGACTGGCCGGTGCGCTCGGCGAGGATGACGTTCAGGCTTTCGCGCAGCTTCAGGATCTCGCGCGCCTGGATCTCGATGTCGGTCGCCTGCCCCTGCGCGCCGCCCGAGGGCTGGTGGATCATCACCCGCGAGTTCGGCAGCGCGAAGCGCTTGCCCTTGGCGCCCGCGGCCATCAGGAACGCACCCATGCTGGCCGCGATGCCCAGGCACATCGTCGAGACATCGGGCTTGATGAACTGCATCGTGTCGAAGATCGACATGCCGGCGCTGACCGATCCGCCTGGCGAGTTGATGTAGAGCGAGATGTCCTTGTCCGGGTTCTCGCTCTCGAGGAACAGCAACTGCGCCACGACCACATTGGCGGTCTGGTCGTTGACCGGGCCGACGAGAAACACGATGCGCTCCCGAAGCAGGCGGCTGTAGATGTCGTAGGCGCGCTCCCCGCGGCCCGAGGTTTCGATGACCATGGGCACCAGGCCCAGGTTGTTCGTGTCCAACGCGCTCATGTGATGTCCTTGCAATGTGAACCCCAGAGGTCGGGGCTGATTATGTCGCCACAAGGACGGCCCCGTTCGCGTCGCTGCGGCCCCTGAACGAAGGGCGCCAGCCTCGCGGCGTGGCGCCCTCGATCCAGATGGCGAACGTGGAACCTCGGACACCGCCGGGCCGCCCCAGAGGGACCGAAATCCCCTCGGGGTGCGACGCCGCAAATGTCCTGGGGCCGTCAGTCCTTCAGCTCGCCATCAGTTCGTCGAACGGCACCGCCTTGTCGACGACCTTGGCCTGGCCCAGCACGAACTGGGTCACGTTGTTCTCGACCACCACCGCTTCGACCTCGGCCATCCGCTGGCGGTCGCCCAGGTACCAGCGCACCACTTCAGACGGCTTCTCGTAGCTCTGTGCCATCTCCTCGATGTGCGCCTGCAACTGGTCAGGGCGCGCCTGCAAGTTGTTGGCACGCACCAGTTCGCCGACCACCAGGCCCAGCCGAACCCGGCGCTCGGCCTGCGCCTTGAACATCTCGGCCGGCATCGGCGCCTTGTCGGCGTCCTTCACACCGCGTTGCTTCAGGTCGGCGCGCGCGGCCTCGATCATGCGTTCGGTTTCGCCGCTGACCAGTGAGCCCGGCACGTCGAGCTCGGCGCTCTTGACCAGCGCGTCCATGACCGCGGCCTTGTTGCGCGCCAGCACGCGGAACTTGACTTCGCGCTCGAGGTTGCGCGCGATGTCGGCCCGCAGCGCCTCGACGGTACCGTCCTTGATGCCGAGCGACTTGGCGAGCGCCTCGTTGACCTCGGGCACGTGCTGCGCCTCGATCTTCTTCAGCGTGACCATGAAGTCGGCTTCCTTGCCGGCCACGTCCTTGCCCTGGTAGTCGGCCGGGAATTGCAGCGGGAAGGTCTTCGACTCGCCCGCCTTCATGCCGCGCACCGCGCCTTCGAACGCGGCCAGCATCTGGCCTTCGCCGATGATGAACTGGAACGCTTCGGCCTTGCCGCCATCGAAGGGCACGCCGTCGATCTTGCCTTCGAAGTCGATCGTCACCCGGTCGCCTTCGGCCGCCGATTCGCCCTGCGGCCGCAGCGCGAAGCTGCGCCGCTGCTTGCGCAGGATCTCGAGCGTCTTGTCGATCGCCGCCTCGGTGACCGCGGTCGACACTCGCTCGATCTCGGCGCCGCCCAGGTCGCCGAGCTTGATCTCGGGGTAGACCTCGAAGGTGGCATCGAAGGCGAGTTCGCCTTCGGGCGCGCCTTCCCGTTCGGCGATACGCGGCGCGCCGGCCACGCGCAGCTTGGCCTCGGTGGCGGCGTCGGCGAAGGCCTGGCCGACCTTGTCGTTCATCACCTCGTAGTGCACCGAATAGCCATAGCGCTGCGTCACCACGCTCATCGGCACCTTGCCGGGGCGGAACCCCGCCGCCTTGACGGTGCGCGCGAGCTTTCGCAGGCGCGAATCGACCTCGCGGCGGATAGTGTCGGCGGGCAGCCGCAGCGTGATGCGACGCTCCAGCTTCTCGAGGGTTTCAACGGTGACGGCCATGGTGCGTTGGGCTTTCTGAATTCGTTGTTGCTGCTGGTGCGCGGGGGGGGACTCGAACCCCCACACCATCGCTGGCGTCAGGACCTAAACCTGGTGCGTCTACCAATTTCGCCACCCGCGCGAGGATGTCAACTGGACGGCGGGGTCGCCATGGCGACCCCCACTGAGCCGCGGTCCGGTCAATTAAACATTTTAGCCGCCTGCCGCGGCAGCCTCGTCTTCGGGCCGCTTGACGCGAAACCACGCCGCATACATGGCCGGCAGCGCGAGAAGGGTCAGCACGGTCGCGACGATCAGCCCGCCCATGATCGCCACCGCCATCGGGCCCCAGAAGACGCTGCGCGACAACGGGATCATCGCCAGCACCGCCGCCGCTGCCGTCAGCACGATCGGGCGGAAGCGCCGCACGGCCGACTCGACGATCGCAGTCCAGGTCGGCACGCCGCGCCCGCGGTCTTGCTCGATCTGGTCGATCAGGATCACCGAGTTGCGCATGATCATGCCCATCAGCGCGATCACGCCGAGCAGCGCGACGAAGCCGAACGGCCGGTCCAGCAGCAGCAACGCCGCGGCCACGCCGGGGATGCCGAGCGGGCCGGTCAGGAAGACCAGCAGCGAACGGCTGAAGCTTTGCAACTGCAGCATCAACAGCGTGAAGATGATGAACAGCATGGCCGGCACGCCGGCGGCGATCGAGCCCTGGCCCTTGCTGCTTTCTTCCACCGAGCCGGCCACCTCGATGCGATAGCCGGGCGGCATCCCTGCCGCCAGCTCCTGAAGCTTTGGCCAGACCTGGGCGGTCACGGTCGGCCCTTGCAGACCTTCGACGACGTCGCCCTGGATCGTCACCGCGAAGTCGCGGTTCTCGCGCCACAGGATGCCGGGCTCCCAGCCGAAGCCGACTCTGGCGATCTGCGGCAACGGAACGCTGCGGCCGCTGGCGGTCGGCAGGTAGGCGTTGCCGATGTCGGTGATCGCGTTGCGCTCGTCGGCCGGCTGGCGCAGCACGATGTCGACCAGCTTGTCGCCCTCGCGGTACTGGCCGATCGTGCTGCCCGTCAGCATGGTGCGCGAGGCCTGCGCGATCGCCTGGCTGCTGATGCCGAGGGCGCGCGCCTTGTCCTGGTCGATCTCCAGCCGGAGCACCTTCACCGACTCGTTCCAGTTGTCGTTGACGCCGCGCATGTTCGGGTTGGCGCGCAACAGCTCCTTGGCCTGGTCGGCCCACTGGCGCACCGCCGCCACCTCGGTGCCGACGACTCGGAACTGCACCGGGTAGGGCACCGGCGGCCCGTTGGGCAGCAGCTTGACGCGGCCGCGCACCTCGGGGAACTCCTCGGCCAGCAGCCTCGGGAGCCGCAGACGCAAGGCCTCGCGCTCGCCCACGTTCCTAGGCACCAGGATGGCCTGGCTGACGTTGGTCTGCGGAAAGATCTGGTCCAGCGGCAGGTAGAAGCGCGGCACGCCCGAGCCGATCCAGGTGCTGACGCTGGCGACGCCCGGCTCGCGCATCATGCGGGCCTCGAAGCGGCGCGCGACCTCGTCGCTCTGCTGGACGGTGGAGCCCTCGGGCAGCCACAGGTCGACCAGGATCTCCGGGCGGCTCGAGTCGGGAAAGAACTGCTGCTGCACCCTGCCCATGCCGGCGATGCCGGCGGCAAACATGAGCAGGGTCAGGCCGATCGTGATCCAGCGGTGCTGCACGCACCAGTTCACGCTGCGCCGGAAGCGCGAGTAGAACGGGGTGTCGAACAGTTCCTGCGGCCCCTCGCCGCCGAGGCGCGCGACCTTGCTGCGAGTGCGCAACAGCCGGGCGCCCAGGTAGGGAACGAAGTACACCGAGACGAGCCACGAGATCACCAGCGCCGCCGAAGTGACGGCGAAGATCGCGAAGGTGTATTCGCCAGTCACCGACTTGGCCATGCCGATCGGCAGGAAACCGGCCGCGGTGATCAGCGTGCCGGTCAGCATCGGCATCGCGGTCACCTCGTAGGCGAAGGTGGCGGCGCGCATCTTGTCGTAGCCCTCCTCGAGCTTGCGCACCATCATCTCGACGGCGATGATCGCGTCGTCCACGAGTAGCCCGAGCGCGATGATCAGCGAGCCGAGCGAGATCTTGTGCAGGCCGACACCCCAGTAGAACATCGTCACGAAGGTGATCGCCAGCACCAGCGGGATCGTGATGCCCACCACCAGGCCGGGCCAGATGTCGATCCGCAGCGGCTTCAAGTGCAGGCCGAGGCTGATGAAGCTGACCGCGAGCACGATGATCACCGCTTCGGCCAGCACGGCGACGAACTCGCCCACCGAGCGCGAGACGGCGCGCGGCTGGTCCTGCATCTGCTCGAGCGTGATGCCGATCGGCAGGTCGTGCTGGATGCTCGCGCTCGCGGTGCCCAGCGCCTTGCCGAGCGCGACGATGTCGCCGCCCTTGACCATCGAGATGCCGAGCGCGACGACCTCCTTGCCCTGGTGGCGCACCTTCACCGCCGGCGGGTCCACGTAGGCGCGGCGGATATCGGCGATGTCGGCCAGGCGGATCGTGCTGGCAACGCCGGTGCCCGGGTTGACCGCCCGGATCGGGAAGCGCGCGAGTTCGTCCACCGAATTGAACTGGCCGCCGATGCGCACCTGCAAGTTCTCGCTGCCGGCGTTGAGCACGCCCGCGCCCTCCACTGCGTTCTGGGCACCGAGCTGCGCGATGACCTGCGGCATGTCCAGGCCGAGTTGGGCGAGGCGCTTGTGCGAGATCTCGACGAAGAGCTTCTCCGGCTGGGCGCCGAAGAGCTCGACCTTGGCCACGTCGGGCACGCGCAGCAGACGCTGGCGCACGGCTTCCGCGTGGACGCGCAGTTCCTCGGCGCTGAATCCGTCGGCAGAGAGCGCGTAGATCGAACCGAACACGTCGCCGAAGTCGTCGTTGAAGACCGGACCGATCACGCCCGCCGGCAGCGAGCTGCGCATGTCGGCCACCCGCTTGCGCGCCTGGTACCAGCTGCCCGCCACCTCTTTCGCCGGCGACGAGTCCTTCAATTGCAGGATCGTCAGCGACTCGCCGGGCTTCGTGTAGCTGCGGATCTTGTCGGCGTACGGCACCTCCTGCAGTGTCTTCTCGATCTTGTCGGTCACCTGCTCGGCGACCTGCTGCGCACTCGCGCCCGGCCAGTAGGCCTGCACGACCATTGCGCGAAAGGTGAACGGGGGATCCTCGTCCTGGCCGAGCTGGAAGTAGGCGGCCACCCCCAGCACCATCAGCACCAGCATCAGGTAGCGCGTCAGCGCCGGGTGCTCGAGTGCCCAGCGCGAGATGTTGAAACCCAGGGGCGAGGTCGAGTCCATGCGCGCCTCGCCCTTCAGCGCCCGGCGCCGCCGGCCCGCACCGACGCCGGGGCCGGCGCTGCCGGCTCGACATACTGCTTGACCTTCTGCCCCGGCGTGAGCGTGTGCACGCCGGCCGTCACGACAACCTGGCCCGGGTTCAGCCCGGCCGCCACGATCACGCTGTTGCCGTCGGCGCCGGCCACCTCGATCGGTTGCGGCCTGACCGTCAGCGTCGCCGGGTCGAGCACCCACGCCACGGTCTTGCCCCGGGCCTCGGCCACTGCCGCGAGCGGCAACCGGACCACGCCGGCAGTCCGGGGCAGCTCGAGCAGCACACTCGCCGTTTGGCCGAGCTTGACCGGGGCGCGGCCGAGGTCGGCCTTGGCGAGGAAGGTCCGCGTCGCGGGGTCGGCCGCCGCCGCGAGCTCGCGCAAAGTGGCGGGCAGCAACTCGCCGCCGCCCCAGAGCCTGACCTTCAACGCACCAGGCTGCGAGCCCGTTGCGCGCAACAGTTCGACCTTGTCTTCGGGCACCGCGAACACGACGTCGCGCGGGCCGTCGTGGGCCAGGCGAACCACCCACGCCCCCGCGCCGACGACCATGCCGGGCTCGCCCTCGACCCCGGTGATCACCCCCGGCGCATCGGCCACGAGGGTCGAGTAGGCCGCCTGGTTGCCCTGCATGCTGGCCTGGGCGCGCGCCTGCTCGAGGCCGGCCTGTGCGGCCTTCAGCGTGGTTTCACGGCGTTCGAGTTCGGCCGCGCTGATGAAGCCCTGCTCTTTCAGTTCGCGAAAACGCTTGAAGTCGGCCGCCGCCTGCTCCTGGTTCACCTGTGCGGCCGCAAGCGCCGCGCGCGCGGCGTCCTGCCCGAGCCGCGTGTCCTGCGGATCGAGCTGCGCCAGCACCTGCCCGGCCTTGACGCTGTCGCCCACATCGACGTTGCGGCGAGCGATCTTGCCGCCGATGCGAAAGCCAAGGCGCGATTCGGTCCGCGCCCTGACCTCGGCCGCGTATTCGAAGCTGCCCCCCGCCGCCTCGCTGCCGACGGTCATCGTCCGCACCGCACGGACCGGCTGCGGCACCGTCTCGGGCCTGGAACAGCCTGCCAGCGCGAGTGCAGCACCCAACGCCGCCAGCAGAGTTGCGCAGGTCGGGGTGGATCGCATGAGACTCCTCGGAAGGCAAGATGGGGCGCAGCGCCAGTGCCTGCGCGGCGCAGACAGGAAGCGGAGGACGGGCTGCTGAACACCAGCAACTGACTGACTGGTCAGTACTGTAATCGGGCCCTCTCTTGCTGTCAATCGCGCCGCCCATGTCGCGCCGCTGTTATCGCGCGCCCGCACAGCCGACAGCGCACGGATGCACGAAGCACTTGGCCGCCTTCGACCGCGCCCGATGCGGACGCAAGCCCCTGCGGGCAGTGTTCGAGAGGCCTCGAACGCCACCATGGACAATACGAACCTGTGAGCGTGAATCACTACGAGAACTTTCCCGTCGCGTCGTTGCTGTGCCCGCCCGCGCTGCGACCCGCAGTCAAGGCGATCTACGCCTACGCGCGCACCGCCGACGACCTGGCCGACGAAGGTCCGGCGCCCGCCGCCGATCGCCTGGCCGATCTTGCCGCCTTCGAGACCGACCTCCACGGCGTTGCGGCGGGCAAGGTGCCATCCTTGCGCTGGCGAACCGTCTTCGAGCCGCTCGGCGACGCGATCCACCGCCACGCGTTGCCGGTGCCGCTGCTGACCGACCTGCTGAGCGCCTTTCGCCAGGATGTGGTGCAGCAGGCCTATGCCGACCGCGCCGAACTGCTCGACTACTGCCGCCGCTCGGCCAACCCGGTCGGCCGCCTGCTGCTGCACCTGTACGGCATCGGCCAGGCCGAGGCGCTGCAACAGTCGGACGCGATCTGCACCGCGCTGCAGTTGACCAACTTCTGGCAGGACCTGTCGGTGGACACCCGGAGCTCGCGCCTCTACGTCCCGCTGGCCGACTGTGCCCGCCACGGCGTCGCAGCGGCGTCTCTGCTCCGCGGTGACGACAGCGCCGAGGTGCGCGCGCTGGTGACCGAGATGGTCGCCTGGACGCGCACGCTGATGCTTCGCGGAGCGCCGCTGGCGCACAGCATTCGCGGCCGCGCGGGCTGGGAACTCCGCCTCGTTGTACAGGGCGGCCTGCGCATCCTCGAGCGGATCGAGCGCCAGGGTTTCGACATGCTGCACCAGCGGCCGACGCTGGCCTGGCACGACGCTCCCGTGCTCGCCTGGCACGCGCTGACGATGCGCCCGCCACGCCGCTTGGCGCGCGAGGGGCTGGTATGAGCCCCGAGCAGTATGTCCAGGACAAGGCGGCCCGCAGCGGATCGAGCTTCTACTATGCGTTCCTGTTCCTGAGCCCGCCGCGGCGGGCCGCGATCACCGCGTTCTACGCGTTCTGCCGCGAAGTCGACGATGTCGTCGACGAGGTCAGCGATCCCGGCGTCGCGGCCGCCAAGCTCGCCTGGTGGCGCACGGAGGTCGCGGCCAGCTTCGAGGGCCGGGCCAGCCACCCGGCCATGCATGCGCTGATGCCCCACGTCACGGCCTACGGCATCACGCCAGCGCATCTGGGCACCGTGATCGACGGCTGCCAGATGGACCTGGAGCAGACGCGCTACCTCGACTTTCCCGGCCTGGCGCTGTACTGCCACCGCGTCGCAGGCGTCGTCGGCGAGGTGGCGGCCAACATCTTCGGCCGCAGCGAGGACGCGACCGTCGCCTACGCGCACCGCCTCGGCCTGGCGATGCAGTTGACGAACATCATCCGCGACGTCGGCGAGGACGCGCGGCGCGGACGCATCTATTTGCCGATCTCCGAGCTGCAACGCTTCGACGTGAAGGCCCATGAGCTGCTACGCGCCAGCCCGCCGTACGCCTATGGCGAGCGCTTCGACGCGCTGATGCGCTTTCAGGCCGAGCGCGCACATCGCTGCTACGACGACGCTCTGGCGCTGCTACCCGATGGCGACCGGCGAGCGCAGAAGCCGGGGCTGATGATGGCCAACATCTACCGCACCTTGCTGCGGGAGATCGAAGCCGGAAGCTTCCAGGTGCTGCACCAGCGCATCGCACTGACGCCGCTGCGCAAGCTGTGGATCGCGATGCGCACCAACTGGCGGGGGGGCTGATGCGCCTTGCGGTGGTTGGCGGCGGCTGGGCCGGGCTGGCGGCCGCCGTCGAAGCGACCTCGCGCGGCCATACGGTCACGCTGTACGACATGGCGGCCCAGCTCGGCGGACGCGCTCGCCGCGTCGAAAGCAGCGGGCTGGCGCTGGACAACGGCCAGCACATCCTGATCGGCGCCTACACCGAGACGCTGCGCCTGATGGCGCGTGTCGGCGCCGACCCGCAGCGCCTGCTGTGGAGGATGCCCTTGTGCCTCGCCTACCCCGACGGCGGCAGGCTCGCGCTGCCGCCGGGCGACGCCCGCCTGGCCTTCGCGCGTGCCGTGCTGGCCCGCGCCGGCTGGCGCTGGCGGGACCGGCTCGCACTGCTGATCGCCGCGGCCGGCTGGGCAAGCCGCGGCTTTGCGTGCGCCGAGCGGCTGACGGTGGCCGAACTCGCGGCCGGGCTGCCCGCCGCGGTGCGTGCCGAACTGATCGAGCCGCTGTGCGTTGCCGCGCTGAACACCCCCGCGCCGCAGGCCAGCGCGAGCGTGTTCCTGCGGGTGCTGCGCGATGCGCTCTTTGCCGGCCCCGGCTCGGCCGACCTGCTGCTGCCGCGCGTGGACCTCGGCGCCTTGTTCCCCGATGTCGCCGCGGCGTGGCTCGCCGATGCCGGCGCGCAGCTGCGGCTGCGGCATCGGGTCGGTCAACTCGAGGCCGACGGGCGTGGCTGGCGGGTCGACGATGAAGGGTTCGATGGCGTCGTGCTGGCCGCCAGCGCGGTCGAGGCGGCGCGCCTCGTGGAGCCGCTCGCGCCGGCCTGGGCCGGCGCAGCCCGGTCGCTGCGGCATGAGCCGATCACCACGGTGACCGTGCGCAGCGCGGGCACGCGCCTGCCGCAACCCATGCTGGCCCTGCGGCCCAGCCCAACGGCGCCGGCCCAGTTCGTGTTCGACCTCGGCCCGCTGCGCGGCATCGAGGGCGCGCTCGCCTTCGTGATCAGCGGCGCCAGCACGTGGGTCGAACGCGGGATGCAAGCCACCGTGCAGGCGACACTGGCACAGGCCCGGGTGGCGCTGGGCACCCATCTGAAGGGCCCGCTGCTGGTGCTGGGCACCCTTACCGAGAAGCGCGCCACGTTTCTCTGCACGCCGGGCCTCACGCGCCCTTCACGGCAGATCGCCAAAGGCCTTCTTGCCGCCGGCGACCATGTGGCCGGCCCCTACCCCGCAACGCTCGAGGGCGCGGTGCGCTCGGGTGTCGACGCCGCCATCGGTCTGGGCGATGCCGAACGGCTCAGCGGCGGGCAAATGGCGCCGCCAGCGGCTCGCCGATGAACACGCCTTGCTGCGGCCAGGCCACGCTCTTCCAGTAGGCCTCGATCAGGGTGCTGCCTTGCGCGTATTGCAGCAACAGCACCTGCGGATGCGGGAACTTCTGCGGGTACGAGCACGGCTCGCTCACGGTGCCATAGCTGGCCGTCGCGCCCGAGGCGATCCAGGCCTTGGCCGTCATCTGCCCGCTGTGGCCGTCGAGCGCGCCGCCGGTCGAAGTCAGGTGATCGCCCATCGCGCCCGGCACCCAGCCGATGCGATCGAGCTTGTCGACCTTGACCGCACCGGTCATGTACAGCAGCACCCGGTCCACGTCCACCAGCGCCGACGCCGTCACGACATGGACGTCGACGCCGATCCGGTTGATGCGCCCCGGCGGGGGAAACAGCGGCGCACGAGAACTGCGTGCACGGTCCGGCGTGATCACATAGTACGCATTGACCGGCGGCGCGCCACGCAGCCCGAGCGTGCCGTCGGCGGCGACGCCGCGCTGGATCATGGCCTTCGCGCCGGCAACGTCGTCGGCGGCCAGCAGCATCGAGAGCCTCAGACCGAGGTCGGTGTAGGGTCGCGTCGATGTCGAGTTGAAGTACGGCGAGTGCCGCAGCGGCGGATTGCAGCTCTTCGCGCACAGCTCGTCGTCGAAGCCCAGCGCGAGCGCCGCTGTGAGCGAGTTGCAGGCCACGGCGTAGGGTTGCGCCCAGGCCAGGGCCAGCGCCTGCACGCCGGGGCCGAAGTGCGCCAGGAGCCGCCGGTCGAAGGCGCGGAACTCATCCGCCGTGAGCGCGGGGCGCAATGGAAGCTCGAGCCGCAGGACCTGTTCGGGTGCGAGCCTGCGCGCCCGGATGTAGAACTCGCCCACCTCGACCGAGTAAGGGTCGGCGGTGTTGATCACGAGCCCGATGTCCTGGGTCGTCAGACGCCCGGCGACACGGGGCACCGCGATCCATGCCGGCGCCCGCGCAGGCGGTGCAGAGGCGCCCGCCGCGGGCGCGGCTGCCGCCGATGGCGGGGCGGCAGCCGCCGGGTGGGTCGCCGGCCTCGGGGTGCGGACTTCCGCGGCAATCGGGGCTTGCGCCGGCGCATCGAAGCCAGCCGCCTGGCCGGATGCGCCCATGCCGCAGGCGCTCATCCAGAGGACCGTCATCGCGCCGAATGACGCCCTCCATCCAGTCCGGCCTGCCCACCGCGTCATCTGATCCACTCCGACCTGAATCTCGCTCCTCGTCCCACGTTCAGAGAATTTCCGCCCTCCACCGCCCGGTTTCGTGATGCAAAATTCAAACGAACTGAGCGAGAATTCGTGCCATGAGCAAGAGAGCAGGCCTCACGCCGACCATCCAGGTTCTTGAACGGACATTCGCGCTGCTCGACGTGCTCGCGTCGTACCCGGAGCCGGTGTCGCTGAAGGCGATCAGCGAGCGGACGGGCCTGCATCCGTCCACGGCGCACCGGATCCTGAACGACATGACGATCGGCGGCCTCGTCGAGCGGCCGCAGGCCGGCAGCTACCGGCTCGGAATGCGCCTGCTCGAACTCGGCAACCTGGTCAAGGCGAGGCTCGACGTGCGCGACGCCGCGCTCGGCCCGATGCGCGAACTGCACAAGCTGACCAACCAGCCGGTCAACCTGTCGATGCGCCAGGGTGACGAGATCGTCTACATCGAACGCACCTACAGCGAACGCTCCGGAATGCAGGTGGTGCGTGCCGTGGGAGGGCGCGCGCCGCTGCACCTGACTTCCGTGGGCAAGCTGTTCCTGGCACAGGAGGATGCGCAGCGGGTGCGCGCCTATGCCACACGGACCGGCCTGGCGGGCCAGACACGCAACAGCATCACCGAACTGCCTGCACTGGAACGCGAGCTTGCCAAGGTGCGGCAGGCCGGCATCGCGCGCGATGACGAGGAACTCGAACTCGGCGTGCGCTGCATGGCGGCGGGCATTTACGACGACCAGAACAAGCTGGTGGCCGGGCTGTCGATCTCGGCGCCGGCCGATCGGCTCGAAGAGCCCTGGCTCGAACGCTTGAAGGCGGTTGCAGCGCAGATCTCGGCGACGCTCGGGCACCGCGCCTGAGCGAACCCCGGGTGTGGCAGGCCCGCTCCGGCCGTGCCCTGGCGTCGCACGCAAGCGGCCGGCTCAGGAGGTCAGCCGCGTTTCCGGATGCGCAGCCGGCAGGGTAGCCGCCGGGACGGTCTCGTTGATCCAGCGCCGAACGCGCTCGGCATCGCCGATTCGCGAGTACTTGCCCGTCGAATCGAGGAACACCATGATCAGCTTGCGGCCGGCCATCTTCGCCTGCATCACCAGGCAACGCCCGGCCTCGGAGATGTAGCCCGTCTTTTGCAGACCGATGTCCCACGACGGGCTGCGCACCAGGCCGTTCGTGTTGCGGAACGTCAGTTCGCGTCGGCCGACCTCGACCTGGTATTGGGGCGAAGTGGACAACTCCCGGATGATCTGGTGCTGGTGCGCGGCGTTGACCAGGGTGGCCAGGTCACGCGCACTCGACTGGTTCTTGCTCGACAGCCCGGTCGGCTCGACGTAGCGGGTATCGACCATGCCGAGCGCCTGGGCCTTGCCGTTCATCGCGGCGACAAAGGCTTCGAGCCCACCAGGATAGCTGCGTCCCAGCACATGGGCGGCGCGGTTTTCCGACGACATCAAGGCCAGGTGAAGCATCTCCTCGCGACTCAATCGGGTGCCTACCGTCAGGCGAGAATGACTCCCCTTTTCCGTGTCCACGTCGTCCTGGGTCACGGTCAGCGTCTCGTCGAGCGGAAGCCGCGCCTCGGTGACGACCAGGGCCGTCATCAGCTTGGTGATCGACGCGATCGGCAGCACCGCCTGCAGGTTCTTGCCGAACAGGATTTCGTTCGTGTCCTGGTCCATCACCAGCGCCACGCTCGACTTGAGGTCTAGCGCGTCGGTGGTGCCGTGCAGGCCGTAGAGCGCGCCGAAGGACTGCTTCTCCGGCGCCACGCGGACCACGCTGCGCGGCAGGACCTTCTGGCTGCTGCGTAGCGGCGCGGGTGCGGCCCGGGTTGCGCGGTGGCCGGACTTCGCCGTTTCGCCCGCCTTCTTCGCAGGCTGCGTCGCGGCCTGCGCCTGCGGCATCCCGGCCGGCAGCGCAATGGCGAGCAACAGCGCGCCGAGCCGGCGCCCCACCAAGGTCTGAATCAAACGGGATTTCGGCAACGCAGAGCCCTCGGGTCGGATGGTCGATGAAGTGTATGAGAAAGAAAAAAGCGGCGCAAGATCAAAAACTTGCGAGTCCTTCCTCAAGTCGGTCCTATGGTCTGGCTGACGCTCCCGGGCACGGTGCCACCCGAAACCACGTCATCGGCACTTCGTGCGCGAACTTCAGTCCAGCCCCCAGTAGCTCGCGGGCCTGCAGGCGCACGAGCCTTCGCCGGACCCGCCGGCTCTGCCTTCAGGCTTGCCTCTGCGCGACCTCAGCCTTGTGCCGGCACACGTTCGACGTTGCTGTGCAGCTTGTTCAGCGCCGACAGATAGGCCTTGGCCGAAGCGACCACGATGTCGGGATCGGCCCCGACGCCGTTGACGACCCGGCCGCCGAGTTGCAGCCGCACCGTCACCTCGCCCTGCGATTCTGTGCTACCGGAGGTGATGGCATTGACCGAATAGAGCTGCATCTCGGCCCCGCTTTGCAGCTTCGACTCGATCGCCTTCAGGCTGGCGTCGACCGGCCCGTTGCCGTCGCTCTCGGCGTGCAGTTCGGTCTCGCCGGCTGCGAAGGCAACGCTGGCGTGCGGCCGCTCGCCGGTCTCGGAGCGTTGCGACAGCGCGAGCAGGCGGTAGTACTCGTGCACGGCGGTGACAGACTCGTCCATCACCAGCGCGATGATGTCCTCGTCGAAGATGTCGCTCTTGCGGTCGGCCAGCTCCTTGAAGCGGGCGAACGCGGCATTGACTTCGGCCTCCGACTCGAGCGCGATGCCGAGTTCTTGCAGGCGCTGCTTGAACGCGTTGCGGCCCGAGAGCTTGCCGAGCACGATCTTGTTGGCCGCCCAGCCGACGTCTTCGGCGCGCATGATCTCGTAGGTGTCGCGCGCCTTGAGCACGCCGTCTTGGTGGATGCCCGAGGCGTGCGCGAACGCGTTCGCGCCGACGACGGCCTTGTTCGGCTGCACCACGAAGCCGGTCGTCTGCGCCACCAGGCGCGACGCCGGAACGATCTGCGTCGTGTCCACGCCCACCGTCAGCCCGAAGTAGTCCTTGCGCGTCTTCAGCGCCATCACCACCTCTTCGAGCGAGCAGTTGCCTGCGCGCTCGCCGAGCCCGTTGATCGTGCATTCGATCTGGCGCGCGCCGCCGATCTTCACGCCCGCGAGCGAGTTGGCCACCGCCATGCCGAGGTCGTTGTGGCAATGCACCGACCACACCGCCTTGTCGGCGTTCGGGATGCGCTCTCGGAGTTTGCGGATGAACTCGCCGTACAACTCGGGGATCGCGTAGCCCACGGTGTCGGGGATGTTGATCGTCGTCGCGCCTTCGGCGATCACGGCTTCGAGCACGCGGCACAGGAAGTCGGGGTCGGAGCGGTAGCCGTCCTCGGGCGAGAACTCGACGTCACCGGTCAGGTTGCGCGCGAAACGCACCGCCAGGCGCGCCTGCTCGAACACCTGGTCGGGCGTCATGCGCAGCTTCATCTCCATGTGCAGCGCGCTGGTCGCGATGAAGGTGTGCACGCGCGACGACGCCGCGCCCTTGAGCGCCTCGGCCGCGCGCGAGATGTCGCGGTCGTTGGCGCGCGCCAGCGAGCACACCGTGCTGTCCTTGATGGCCGCGGCGATGGCCTTGACGGCCTCGAAGTCGCCATTGCTCGACGCCGCGAAGCCGGCCTCGATGACGTCGACGTGCAGGCGTTCGAGCTGGCGCGCGATGCGCAGCTTCTCGTCGCGCGTCATCGATGCACCGGGCGATTGCTCGCCGTCGCGCAGCGTGGTGTCGAAGATGATGATCTTGTCGGACATGGGGTACTCCTTGAATGCCCACCGGCGACGGCACGGCGCCTTGTGTAGCTCAGTTGACAACCAGCGCCTGAAAACGAGAACGGCCCGCTGCGGGTTGCATGCGGGCCGTTGAGACGAATGAGTGGAGACGAACGTCAGCGAGCCCGGATCATTCCAAGCAGTAGTAGCGCGGCCGGTTGACGAGGATTCATGCCGCGAATGTAGCACGGCATGGCACACATCCGTCCCGTCATCGCGGCAAGCGCGCTGGCGACAGGCCCTCGGCCTTGTGCCGCCAGCGCCCGTCCAGGCTCAGTGAACGACCCGCTCGAAGGCGAACTCGCCGTCGACGACGGTCACCGGGATCACGTCCTTCGGGCCGAAGCGACCCTCGAGGATCAGCTTGGAGATCGGGTTCTCGATGCGCTGCTGGATCGCCCGCTTCAGCGGCCGCGCGCCGAACGCGGCGTCGAAGCCGACCTTGGCCAACTCGGCGAGCGCCTGCGGCGCCACGTCGAGCTTCATGTCCATCTTCTCGAGTCGCGCCTCCAGCACCTTCATCTGGATGCGGGCGATCGATTCGATGTGCTTCGTGTCGAGCGCGTGGAACACCACCACCTCGTCGATCCGGTTCAGGAACTCGGGACGGAAATGCTGCTTGACTTCGACCCACACCGCCTCGCGAATCAGCTCGCTCGACTGCCCGGCCATCTGCATGATCTGATGCGAACCGAGGTTGCTGGTCATGACGATCACGGTGTTCTTGAAGTCCACCGTGCGGCCTTGGCCGTCGGTGAGCCGCCCGTCGTCGAGCACCTGCAGCAGCACGTTGAACACATCCGGGTGCGCCTTTTCGACCTCGTCGAGCAGCAGCACGCTGTAGGGCTTGCGGCGCACCGCCTCGGTCAGGTAGCCGCCTTCGTCGTAGCCCACGTAGCCCGGCGGCGCGCCGATCAGGCGGCTGACCGAGTGCTTCTCCATGAACTCGCTCATGTCGATGCGGATCATGTGCTCTTCGCTGTCGAACAGGAAGCCGGCGAGCGCCTTGCACAGCTCGGTCTTGCCCACGCCCGTCGGGCCGAGGAAGAGGAACGAGCCGGTCGGCCGGTTCGGGTCCGACAGTCCCGCGCGGGAGCGGCGAATCGCGTCGGCGACGGCAGTGATCGCCTCGTCCTGGCCGACCACGCGCTCGTGCAGCTTGGTCTCCATCTGCAGCAGCTTGTCGCGCTCGCCCTGCATCAGCTTGGAGACCGGGATGCCGGTCGCACGCGCCACGACCTCGGCGATCTCTTCGGCGCCGACCATCGTGCGCAGCAACTGCGGCTTGCCGCCGTCCTTGCCGGCCTTGGCCTTGCCCGTTTCCTTTGCCTGCGCCTGCTTGAGCTGCTTTTCCAGCTCCGGCAGCTTGCCGTACTGCAGCTCGGCCACCTTGTTGAAATCGCCCTTGCGGGTGAACTCGTCGATCTGCGTGCGCAGACGTTCGATCTCTTCCTTCAGTTGCGCCGAGCCCTGCGCCGTGGCCTTCTCGGCCTTCCAGACTTCCTCCAGGTCGGCGGCCTCGCGTTCGAGCTTGGCGATCTCCTCCTCGATCAGCGTGAAGCGCTTCTTCGAGCCCTCGTCCTTCTCGCGCCGCACGGCTTCGCGCTCGATCTTCAACTGGATCAGCCGACGATCGAGCTTGTCCATCACTTCGGGCTTGGAGTCGAGCTCGATCTTCACCTTCGCCGCCGCCTCGTCGATCAGGTCGATGGCCTTGTCGGGCAGGAAGCGGTCGGTGATGTAGCGATGGCTGAGTTCGGCTGCAGCGACGATGGCCGGGTCCGTGATCTCCACGCCGTGGTGGACTTCGTACTTCTCCTGCAGGCCGCGCAGGATCGCGATGGTCGCCTCGACCGTCGGCTCGCCGACGAGGATCTTCTGGAAGCGACGCTCGAGCGCAGCGTCCTTCTCGATGTACTTGCGGTATTCGTCGAGCGTCGTCGCGCCGATGCAATGCAGTTCGCCGCGCGCCAGTGCGGGCTTGAGCATATTGCCGGCGTCGATTGCGCCCTCGGCCTTGCCGGCGCCCACCATGGTGTGCAACTCGTCGATGAAGACGATGGTCTGGCCCTCGTCCTGCGCGACCTCCTTCAGAACAGACTTGAGCCGCTCCTCGAACTCGCCCCGGAATTTGGCACCCGCCAGCAACAGCGCCATGTCGAGCACGAGCACGCGCTTGGACTTCAGCGACTCCGGCACCTCGCCGGCGACGATGCGCTGCGCCAGGCCTTCGACGATCGCCGTCTTGCCGACGCCCGGCTCGCCGATCAGCACCGGGTTGTTCTTGGTCCGTCGCGACAGCACCTGGATCGCGCGGCGGATCTCGTCGTCGCGGCCGATCACCGGGTCGAGCTTGCCCAGCCGGGCGCGCTCGGTCAGGTCAATCGTGTACTTCTTCAGCGATTCGCGCTGGCCTTCGGACTCGGCCGAATCGACCTTTTGCCCTCCACGCACGGCGGCGATGGCGGCCTCAAGCCCCTTGCGCGTCAGGCCGTGGCCACGAACGATGCCGGCAAGATCGGTCTTCGCGTCGGCGAGCGCGAGCAGGAACATCTCGCTCGCGATGAACTGGTCGCCGCGCTGGCTGGCCTCTTTCTCGGCGCCCTGCAGCAGCGCGATCAGGTCGCGCCCGGCCTGCACCGGCTGGCCGCCGCCCTGCACCTGCGGCAGGCCGTTGATGGTGGTGTCGATAGCCGTCTGCAGCGCAGGCAGGCGCACCCCGGCACGTTCGAGCAAAGCGCGAGGCCCGTCCTCCTGCACCAGCATGGCCGCCAGCAGGTGCACTGGCTCGATATAGGGGTTGCCGCGCGTCACGGCCAGGCTCTGGGCCTCGGCGAGTGCTTCCTGGAAGCGCGTGGTGAGCTTGTCTTGTCGCATGAAGAATCCTCCGAATGCGCAGCAGATCAGGCTCAAGCGTAGGTTTTCAAGGCGGCGCCGGACTGACGCGGATCAATCGCGGGGCGGATCAGCCGTTCGCGCCACGCGCGATGGGCGCGGCTCGCCGAGGTGCTTCGAGCCCGTGCGCCCCGTCGCCGGCTCAGGACCCGGCGTTGCCGGCGACCTGGATGCCCCAGCGCAAAAGGGCCTCGTCGTCGCTCACCCTGGCATCGACCCAGTGCGCGCCCTCGGTCGTGTGTTCCTTCTTCCAGAACGGCGCCTGGGTCTTCAGGTAGTCCATCAGGAACTCGCAAGCCTGAAAGGCCTGGCCGCGATGCGCCGAGCTCACCGCGACCAGCACGATCTGCTCCAGTGGGTGCAACGGCCCGACGCGGTGGATCACACGCGCCGCACGGATGTCGAAGCGCCGCGCCGTCTCGTCGATCATGGCCTCGATGGCCCGCTCGGTCATGCCCGGGTAGTGCTCGAGTTCCATCGCACTGATCGCGTCGTCGCCGCTGCGGTCGCGCACGGTGCCGATGAAGCTCACCACGGCCCCCACGCCGCCGTCACCGGCGCGCAACGCAGCCACCTCTGCCGAGAGATCGAAGTCCTCGCACTGGATGCTGACTCGCGGCAACTTCATCTCAATGGCTCCAACGCGCGTCGCACAACCCGTGCGGATCGAAGCCCCGTGCACGGCCGGGAACTCCGCTTTCGGCCCGTCGCCGCCGTTCGCATGCGTCGGCTCTTGTGTAGCTCCAGCGCGGCGCGGCAGGCGGTGCCCGGCAGGGGCTCATGCTGTGGCGGTCGGCGCTGCGCGCCGACTCCGCTGTGGTGCTCGGCCTTCAGTCGCGTCGCAGAACTCGCTGCGTTCGCTTCGCTCTCTGCGCTCAGACAACTGCGACGAGTCAGTCTACGAAGCGCGCTGCGCGCGCCGACTGGAGCCCTCCGCTCCTCGCCGCCACAGAAATCGCCCCCGCCGGGCACCGCCCGCCGCGCTGCAACGCTCGTGGTCCTTGCCGCAAACGCCACCCGCGTCCCAGCAAAGGCGCGTTCGGGCAGGACGCGCAGCACCTCTGGGGCGCCGAGAAGGTGAGCCCGGGGGCAAGCGGTCCGGGGGACCGCTTGCGCCTTGCGAACGGCCGGGCCTACTGGCCCGGCGCGGCCTGCAAGGCCAGGGCTCGCGGCCCCGCGCGAAGCGCGAGTCGTCAACTGACTCGTCGCGGATGTCCGAACGCAGCGAACGCAGTGAGCGAAGTGAGTTCTGCGACGGGGCCACGAGACCGAGCATCGCAGGGAAGTCTGAGCGAAGCGAAGACCGCCCCAGTGAAGCGAAGCGGCCTGGCCGGACGTGCCTTTGCCGCGCGAGAACTCGCCCGCAAGGCGGACATTCAAGGGCAGCAATGGGCGGAGAGCCGACCGCCAAGCACCTTCCCTGGCAACCTGATGCACGCTAGCCACCCGTCACCGGCGGAAAGAAGGCCACTTCGGCGCCGTCCGCCACCGGGGCTGTCTCGTCGCACAGGGTCTGGTTCAGTGCCGTCCGCACCGCCCGGCCGCGGGCCAGGGCCTGCGCATGGGCCGGGCTGCGGGCGATCATGGCGTCGCGCACCGAACCGACGGTGGCTTCGTGTTCGATCGTCAGCATGTCGCCCTGCCCCAGCGCTTCGCGCAGCGACGCGAAGAAGCGCACCCGAACGGTCATCGGCTGCGTCATGCCAGCAGGTCAGCAAACGAAAGATAACGAACCGAATCGCCGCGCCGGATGGCCCGACCGGGGGAGTTGTCCACTACGCCGTCGCCCCACACCGCCGAGGTCAGCACGCCCGAGCTCTGGTTCGCGAACAGTTCCAGCGCGCCTTCGGAAGTCCGGCGCACACGCAGGAATTCGCGCCGCCGGTCGGGCCGCGGCCAGTCGAAATCGGCCCGCACCGACAGGGCTGGCGGCGGTGCCGCCTGACCACCCTGGAGCCGCAACACGACCGGCCGCACGGCGAGCAGGAAGGTCACGAAGCTCGATACCGGGTTGCCCGGAAGGCCGATGAACCACGCGCTCGACGCATCGCCACGGCGGACTTCGCCGAACGCCAGGGGCTTGCCGGGCTTGATCGCCACCTGCCACAGGTCCAGCCGCCCTTCGGCCTGCACTGCGGGGCGGAGGTGGTCCTCCTCGCCCGCAGAGACACCGCCTGAGCTGACGATCAGGTCGCAGCCTGCCGCCGCGCGGCGCAATGCGTCGCGGGTGGCGGCCAGCGTGTCGGGCACGATGCCGAGGTCCAGGCACTCGCAGCCGAACGACTGCAAGAGCCCGCGCAAGGTGTAGCGGTTCGAGTTGTAGATCGCGCCCGGCCGCAGCGGCTCGCCCGGCATCACCAGTTCGTCGCCGGTCGAGAACAGCGCGACGCGCGGCCTTCGAGCAACGCTCAGCGACGCCGCGCCCACCGACGCCGCGAGGCCGAGCGCCTGTGGCGTGAGCCGCGCCCCGCGTGCCAGCACGACGGTGCCGTGGCGGACGTCCTCGCCCTGCCGCCGCACCCAATGCCCGGGCTCGGGCACCACATTCACCCGCACGCCGCCGTCGACGGCCTCGCACTGCTCCTGCATGACCACTGCATCGGCGCCTGCAGGCACCTGGGCGCCGGTGAAGATGCGCGCTGCGGTGCCGGGCTGCAAGGGCGTGCCGACGGCGCCGGCCGCGATGCGCTGGGCGAGCGGGAGCACGGTGCCGGCCGCGGGCACGTCGGCGGCGCGCAGCGCGTAGCCGTCCATCGAGGTGTTGTCGGCAGGCGGCACGTCGAGCAGCGACAGCACGTCGGCTGCGAGCACGCGGCCCAACGCGTCGAAGGTGGCGAGCGTCTGCGCTTCAGCCAGCGGCTGCACGGCCTGGAGCATCCGCGCCAGCGCCTCTTCCAGCGTCAGTGTCGGCGAGCCAGTGTTCGGGGGCGATGTATTCATAGCGGGCTGAAGTGTGCAGCAGGAAGTCGGCCACTGCGTCGGGCGCGTTCAGATCCAGTATCGGCAGTGCGGTGGACTGTGGCAGCTGCTGCGCGCTGTCGGTCGCCAGCGCGACGACGAACGGATCGTCCGGGTACTGCACGGGTTTGCCGACCGCGGCGCGCCAGACCTCGATCTTCAGCAGGTCGGCGTGCTTGAAGCCCTCGACCAGCGCCCAGTCGCACTCGACCAATTCGGCCAGCACCTGGTGCACCGTGGGCTGCACCTCGACCGGGAACTCGCGGATCTTGGCCAGGCGCCGCCGCGACGCGATCACCACCTCGAACGCGCCGGCCTGGCGATGGCGCCAGGAGTCCTTGCCCGGATGGTCGATGTCGAAGTCGTGGTGCGCGTGCTTGACCACCGACACGCGCTGCCCGGCCAGTGTCAGGCTGGCGATCACGCCTTCGACGAGCGTCGTCTTGCCCGCGCCCGAATAGCCGGAAAAGCCGATGACCTTCACGCGATGTGCGCCTCGATGTAGCGCTTGACGGCCTGCGCGTCGGCCGCCATCCGCTCGAAGCGCCGCGGCAGCGCCTCGAGGCCGACCTGCGCCGGCGGCCGCTCGGGCTCGCAGCCCAGCGCCTCGACGATCGTCGCCGCGAACTTGGCCGGCTGCGCGGTCTCGAGCACGATCATCGGCACGCCGGGCTCGAGGTGTTCGCGCGCCACCTTCACGCCGTCGGCGGTGTGCGGGTCGATCACGACACCCCGCTCGCGGTACACGCTGCGGATCGTCGCCAGCCGGTCGGCGTGGGTGCTGCGGCCCGAGACGAAACCGAACTGCGGCAGCCGTTCGCGCGCCGCGGCGTCGAGGCTGAACGCGCCGTCGCGTGCGATCTGCGCGCCGAACAGCTCGCGAACGCGCGCGCCGTCGCGGCCGAGCAGATCGAACACGAAGCGCTCGAAGTTCGAGGCCTTCGAGATGTCCATCGACGGGCTGGAGGTCTCGTGGGTCTCGGACGCGCCGCGAACCCGGTAGGTGCCGGTGCGGAAGAACTCGTCGAGCACGTCGTTCTCGTTCGTCGCGGCGACGAGGCGGCGGATCGGCAGGCCCATCATCCGCGCCACGTGGCCGGCGCAAATGTTGCCGAAGTTGCCCGAGGGCACCGCAAAACTCACGCGCTCGGCGTTCGTCTTGGTCGCGCGAAAGTAGCCCGCGAAGTAGTAAACCACCTGCGCCAGCAGGCGCGCCCAGTTGATCGAGTTGACGGTGCCGATGCGGTGCCTGCGCTTGAAGTCGAGGTCGTTGGAGACCGCCTTGACGATGTCCTGGCAGTCGTCGAACACGCCCTCGATCGCGATGTTATGGATGTTCGCGTCTTGCAGGCTGAACATCTGCGCCTGCTGGAACGGACTCATGCGGCCGTGCGGTGACAGCATGAAGACGCGCACGCCGCGCTTGCCGCGCAGCGCGTACTCGGCCGCGCTGCCGGTGTCGCCCGAGGTCGCGCCCAGCACGTTCAACGTCTCGCCGCGGCGGGCGAGCTCGTACTCGAACAGGTTGCCGAGCAACTGCATCGCCATGTCCTTGAAGGCAAGCGTCGGGCCATTCGAAAGCGCTTCGAGCCACAGGCCGTCGCCGATGGGCTCGAGCGGCGTGATCTCCAGCGTGCCGAAGATCGCGGCGGTGTAGGTCTTCTCGACCAGCGCGCGCAGGTCGGCGGCCGGGATGTCGTCGATGTAGCGCGAGAGGATCTCGAAGGCCAGGTCGGCGTAGCCGAGCCCGCGCCACCGGCCGAGCGTCGCGCCATCGACCTGCGGGTAGCGCTCGGGCAGGTACAGCCCGCCGTCGGGCGCCAGGCCTTCGAGCAGGATTTCGCAGAAGCGGCGCGGCGTCGCGTCGCCGCGCGTGCTGACGTAGTTCAACTCAACTCTTCCTTGCGGATCCGCACGATCGGCGCCAGCACGGTCGGCAGTGCCTGCATCTGCGCCATCGCGTCGTTCATGCGGCCCTCCACCGTGTCGTGGGTCAGGATGATCACGTCGGTCTGCGCTGCGCCTTCGACACCGGCGGCGCTGGCCGGGCGCTGCAGCAGCGCGTCGATCGAGATGTCGCGCTCGGCCAGGATGCCAGTGATGCGCGCCAGCACGCCGGCCTGGTCGGCCACCTGCAGGCGCAGGTAGAAGGCCGTGACCACCTGGTCGATCGGCAGGATGGGCGTTGCCGCCAGCGCATCGGGCTGGAAGGCCAGGTGCGGCACGCGCTGCTCCGGGTCGGCGGTGTGCAGGCGGGTGATGTCCACCAGGTCGGCCACCACGGCCGAGGCCGTCGGCTCGGCGCCCGCGCCCTTGCCGTAGTAGAGCGTCGTACCCACCGCATCGGCCTGCACCAGCACCGCGTTCATCGCACCCTCGACGTTGGCGATCAGGCGCTTCGCCGGCACCAGCGTCGGGTGCACGCGCAGCTCGATGCCGTGATCGGTGCGCTTGGTGATGCCGAGCAGCTTGATGCGGTAGCCGAGCTGCTCGGCATAGGTGATGTCGGCCGCCTGCAGCCGGGTGATGCCCTCGACGTGCGCCTTGTCGAACTGCACCGGGACGCCAAACGCGATCGCGCTCATGATCGTCGCCTTGTGCGCGGCATCGATGCCTTCGATGTCGAAGCTCGGGTCGGACTCGGCATAGCCCAGGCGCTGCGCGTCCTTCAGCGCCGTGTCGAAGTCGAGCCCCTTGGCGCGCATCTCGGAGAGGATGAAGTTCGTCGTACCGTTGATGATGCCGGCGATCCACTCGATGCGGTTGGCCGTGAGCCCCTCGCGCAGCGCCTTGATGATCGGGATGCCGCCGGCCACCGCCGCCTCGAACGCGACCATCACGCCCTTCTCGCGCGCGGCGGCGAAGATCTCGGTGCCGTGCACCGCGAGCAGCGCCTTGTTGGCCGTCACGACGTGCTTGCCCGCGGCGATGGCCTCCATCACCAGCGTGCGCGCGATGCCATAGCCGCCAATCAGCTCGATGACGATGTCGATCTCGGGGTTGGCGATCACCTCGCGTGCATCAGCGACGACGCGCACGCCCTCGCCGACGAGCACCTTCGCGCGCGCGGTGTCGAGGTCGGCCACCATCGTGATCTCGATGCCGCGCCCGGCGCGGCGGCGGATCTCCTCCTGGTTGCGACGCAGCACATTGAAGGTGCCGCTGCCAACGGTGCCGATGCCCAGCAGGCCGGCCTGGATGGGTTTGGCTTCGGTCTCAGGTCGCTCCGCGACACGAGCCTGCGCCGCAACACTACGAGTTGTCATGATCGATCTCGGTGACGCCCGGCCACCCGAAGCCGCTGAGCGTCCCCTCCGGGGGTAGCGAGCGAACGCGGGCTTGGGGGCTTCATTTCAGTGGGAATGGCGTTTGCGGTAGTGCGCGAGGAAGCGCGCGATGCGAGCAATGGCCTCGGTCAGGTCGTCGGAATTGGGCAGGAAGACGATGCGAAAGTGGTCCGGCCGCGGCCAGTTGAAGCCGCTCCCCTGCACGATCAGCACCTTTTCCTCGGCCAGCAACTCGTAGGCGAATTGCTGGTCGTCGGCGATCGGATACATCTTCGCATCGAGGCGCGGAAACATGTAGAGCGCCGCCTTTGGCTTGACGACGCTGACGCCCGGAATCTCGCTCAGCAACTGGTAGGCCAGGTCGCGCTGGCGGCACAGCCGCCCGCCCGGCGCCACGAGGTCCTTGATGCTCTGGTAGCCGCCGAGCGCGGTCTGGATCGCGAGCTGTCCGGGGGTGTTGGAGCACAGCCGCATCGAGGCAAGCATGTTCAGGCCCTCGATGTAGTCGCGCGCGTGCCGCTTCTCGCCCGAGACCACCATCCACCCGGCGCGGTAGCCGCATGAGCGATAGTTCTTCGACAGGCCGTTGAAGGTGACGAACAACACGTCGTCGGCGAGCGAGGCGATGCTGGTGTGAGTCACGCCGTCGTAGAGCGTTTTGTCGTAGATCTCGTCGGCGAACACGATCAGCTGGTGCGCCCGCGCGAGCTCGACGATCTCGCGCAGCAGGCTCTCCGGGTACAGCGCGCCGGTCGGGTTGTTCGGGTTGATGACGACGATGGCGCGCGTGGCCGGGGTGATCTTGGCGCGGATGTCGGCGATGTCGGGGAACCACTCGCTCTCCTCGTCGCACAGGTAGTGCACCGGCGTGCCGCCCGACAGCGCCACCGCCGCCGTCCACAGCGGGTAGTCGGGCGATGGCACGAGCACCTCGTCGCCGTCGTTGAGCAACGCGTTCATGCTCATCACGATCAGCTCGGACGCGCCGTTGCCCAGGTACACGTCGTCGACCGTCACGCCGCGGATGTGCTTTTCCTGCGTGTAGTGCACCACGGCCTTGCGCGGCGCGAAAAGGCCCTTGCTGTCGGTGTAGCCGGCCGAGTGCGGCAGGTTGCGGATCATGTCCTGCACGATCTCGTCGGGCGGCTCGAGCCCGAACGCGGCGATGTTGCCGATGTTGAGCTTGATGATGTGCTGGCCTTCTTCTTCCATCTCGCGCGCCTTGTCGAGCACCGGACCGCGGATGTCGTAGCAGACGTTGGCGAGCTTGGCCGACTTGGTGATGGGCTTCAACGAAGATCTCCTCGGGTCCGGAACCAGGGCCCCAGCTGCGACGCAAAAGCTAGAATTTAACCATAGGGGTGTGTGCCCCCGAGCCTGACCTCTTGCCGCGAGCCCCGTGAAGCTTCAACCCGACAGGATCGAAGGGGTCAACGCCATCACCGCGTTCGAGCCCGGCATGGTGCGGATCAACGCGCAGGCCTACACCCGAAGCGTCTTGCTGCCCTGGCGCGGCGACGTGCTGGCATGGCATTGCGATGCCTTCGAGCAATTGCGCGCAACGCACTTCGAGCAACTGCTGCAGCTGGCGCCCGAGCTGGTGATCTTGGGTACCGGGCGGCGTCTGCGCTTTGCGGCACCGGCCCTGATGCGCTCGCTGATCGAGCGTCGCATCGGCATCGAGACGATGGACACCGCCGCCGCGTGCCGAACCTACAACGTGCTCGCGAGCGAAGGGCGGGCCGTGGTCGCGGCGCTACTGCTGGAACGAGAAGGTCTGCCACAGCTCGACGTGGGGTGAGCACGTAGCCAGCAGTTATAATTGGCGGCTACGCCAAGCGTGGCTCAACTCATCAAAATACTTCATGACGCCAGCCCTCAACAAACCCCTCCCGGAATTTGAAGCGCTCGCGACCGGTGGTGTGAAGTTCACGCCGCAGGCCTATCTGGGTCAGACCGTCGTCCTGTATTTCTACCCGAAAGACAATACACCGGGCTGCACCACCGAGGCAATGCAATTCCGCGACCGGCACAAGGACTTCGTCAAGGCGGGCGCGGTGGTCTTCGGCGTGTCGCGCGACAACATGGCGTCTCACGACAAGTTCCGCCAGAACCTCGAACTGCCGTTCAACCTGATCGCCGACACTGAAGAGAAGCTCTGCCACATGTTCGGCGTGGTCAAGAACAAGATCATGTACGGCAAGAAGGTCAAGGGCATCGAACGCAGCACCTTCCTGATCGACGCCGGCGGCGTGCTCCGTGCGGAATGGCGCGGGATCAAGGTCGCCGGCCACGTGGAAGAGGTGCTCAAGGAAGTCAAGGGCCTGAAGAAGGTGGCGGCGGCCTGAAGACGCGACGCGGCTGACCGTGCACCGCGCCCGTCGCGGAGGGCATCACCCCCTGCGGGGTTCGCGCCGGCGCCGCTCTCGTGTCGGCGCGCACTTCGGCAGCGCCAACGAACTTGTGCATAATTCAAAGATGCCCGTGTGTCGTGAAGCACGCACCCCGTAGAAGCCGCTCAGGACACCGTGCGGCTTTTTTTGTGGCCCGCGCCACATCCTTCCCGGCGAAGCGCCCGACCAGCCCATGCCCCTGCCCAAGCCCCCCGCCAAACGTGCCACTTTGCTGAGCCCCGCCGACTTCGAGTCGCAGGCCGCGCCCAAGCCGGCCAAGCGCGCGCTCAAGCCGTCCGCCGCTGCCGACATGCCGGTGCCGGCGGTGTTGGACCTGTTCGACACCGGCGCCGAGCAAGCGCTGGTGACGGCGCCGCGCGTTTCACCGCCGGCCGCCAGCGCCGCAGCGCCGGTGGCGCCTGCAGGCCAGGGCAGGCCGCGCAAGCCCCGCGGGACAGGCCCGGCCAAGCTCTTCGTGCTCGACACCAACGTGCTGATGCACGACCCGATGTCGCTGTTCCGATTCGAGGAGCACGACGTCTACCTGCCGATGATCACGCTCGAGGAACTCGACGATCACAAGAAGGGCATGAGCGAGGTGGCGCGCAACGCGCGCCAGGTCAGCCGCGATCTCGACGCCCTGGCCGCGGCGTGGGCACGCGCCGGCGGCGCCGAGATGGCCGAGGGCATGCCGCTCGCGCGCACCGGCCACCGCGAAGCCGGCGGCAAGCTCTTCTTCCAGACCAACCTCGTCAACGTGACGCTGCCCGCCGGGCTGCCCCAGGGCAAGGCCGACAACCAGATACTCGGCGTCGTGCAGGCCTTGCGCGAGCAGCTGGCCGGGCGCGAAGTGGTGCTGGTGTCGAAGGACATCAACATGCGCATCAAGGCGCGTGCCCTCGGCCTGCAGGCCGAGGACTACTTCAACGACAAGACGCTCGAAGACGGCGACCTGCTCTACACCGGCGTGCTGCAGCTGCCGGCCGACTTCTGGGACCTCCATGGCAAGACCATGGAAAGCTGGAACCAGGGCGGCCTGACCTACTACCGTATCAGCGGGCCGATGGTGCCGGTGCTGCTGGTCAACCAGTTCGTGTTCCTCGAAGCGCCCGGCGCCGCGCCGCTCTACGCGAAGGTGACCGAGATCACCGGCAAGACCGCCGTGCTGCGCACGCTCAAGGAATACACGCACGCCAAGAACGCCGTCTGGGGCGTGACGGCACGCAACCGCGAGCAGAACTTCTCGCTCAACCTGCTGATGGACCCGGAGTGCGACTTCGTGACGCTGACCGGCACCGCGGGCACCGGCAAGACGCTGATGACGCTCGCCGCCGGGCTCTCGCAGGTGATGGACGACCGCCGCTACACCGAGATCATCGTCACCCGGGTGACCGTGCCGGTGGGCGAGGACATCGGCTACCTGCCGGGCAACGAGGAAGAGAAGATGAACCCGTGGATGGGCGCGCTCGACGACAACCTCGAGGTGCTGTCGCGCAGCGACGGCGGTGCCGGCGAATGGGGCCGCGCCGCCACCAACGACCTCGTGCGCAGCAAGATCAAGATCAAGAGCATGGCCTTCATGCGCGGCCGCACCTTCCTGAACAAGTTCCTGATCATCGACGAGGCGCAGAACCTGACGCCCAAGCAGATGAAGACGCTGATCACGCGCGCCGGGCCGGGGACGAAGATCATCTGCCTCGGCAACCTGGCGCAGATCGATACGCCCTACCTGACCGAAGGCAGCTCAGGGCTCACCTACGCTGTCGATCGCTTCAAGGGCTGGCCGCATGGCGGGCACGTGACGCTGGCTCGCGGCGAGCGCTCGCGGCTGGCAGACTTTGCGTCGGACGTGCTCTGATGCCTTGAGCGCCAGGTGCACCGGCGTTTGGGCGGGCTATGCCCCGGCTCCGGACGCGACCCACCAGCGCCACTCCCACTCGGGCGGGATCGCCTCGGGCGGCAGGCCCTCGATCACGTCCAGGCCGCGCCTGAGCATCCACGACGAGTCGTGCCAGCCGGGGCCCATCGGCTCCCGATCGATCGACCATGCCTCGTTCGCCTCGGCCTCCGGCGGCATGAGTGCCAGATCGACGACGACTGCTGCGAGTGACTGCTGCGCCACCGCGAAAGCCATTCTTGCCATGATTTGCACCCCTTCGATCAGCCTGGGATGCAGTGTTCCCGGCGCTCGAAGGGCTGCCCATCCCTCCGAGGTCGGGAATGGCGGGCTTCGCGCCCCCCTCTGAGGGGTCGGGGGTGTCGCAGGATGCACCACTTCCCCCGGATGGGGGATCGTGGCGCGGCCGTTCTCCGGAGGCGGCGGGCGAGCGCGTAGTCAGGCGCTCGGGAACATGTCCCGGATCTGCTGCAGCGCCGTCGGGTCCTCGATCGTCGTCAGGTCGCCCGGGTCGCGGCTCTCGCAGACGGCCTGGATGGCGCGGCGCAGCAGCTTGCCCGAGCGCGTCTTCGGCAGCGCGCCGACAAAGCGCACCCGCGAAGGCCGGGCCACGGCGCCCAGCGTCTGGTCGACGAGCTTCATGATCTCGCCTTCGAGCTTGAGCTTGGCCGTCTCGTCGGTCAGCGCGCTGGTGTCCTTGGCGACGACGAAGGCCATCGCGACCTGCCCCTTGAGCTGATCGGCCACTCCGACGACCGCCACCTCGGCCACGTTCGGGTGCCCGGAGATGGCCTCCTCGATCTCGCGCGTTCCCAGGCGATGCCCGGCGACGTTGATCACGTCGTCGGTGCGGCCGAGGATGAAGAAGTATCCATCCTCGTCGCGCACCGCCCAGTCGAAGGTGCTGTAGACCATCCGCCCCGGCACCGTCTTCCAGTAGGTGTTGACGAAGCGCGCGTCGTCTCGCCACACGGTCTGCATGCAGCCCGGAGGCAGCGGGCCTTCGATCGCGACGACACCCTTCTGATGGGCGCCCAGCATCTCTTCGCCCGTCGTCTCGTCGAGCAACTTGATGTTGTAGCCGTACATCGGCAGTCCGGGGCTGCCGAACTTGCTCGGCAACTTCTGCACGCAGTTGGCGAGGGCCAGGATCGGCCAGCCCGATTCGGTCTGCCAGTAGTTGTCGATGATCGGCCGCCCGAGCGCGCCGGCGATCCACTTGCCCGTCGGCTCATCCAGGGGCTCGCCGGCCAGGAACAGCGCGCGCAGCGAATCAAGCTTGTAGCGGCTCAGTTGCGCCGGGTCCTGCTTCTTCAGCACCCGCACCGCGGTCGGTGCGCTGAACATCGCCGTGACCTGGTACTTCTCGACCAGGCTCCACCAGATGCCGGCGTCGGGCCGCGTCGGCAGGCCCTCGTAGAAGATCGTCGCCATGCCGGCGATCAGCGGGCCATAGACGATGTAGCTGTGGCCGACGACCCAGCCGATGTCGCTGGTCGAGAAGTAGGTCTCGCCCGCGTTGCCGCAGAAGATGTGCCTCATGCTCGCGGCGAGCGCCACCGCGTAGCCGCCGGTGTCGCGCTGCACGCCCTTGGGCTTGCCGGTCGTGCCGCTGGTGTAGAGCGTGTAGCTCGGGTGCTCGGCATCGACCCAGACGCAGGGCACGACGGTGCTCAGCTGCTGCTCGCGCAGCGCCGCGTAGTCCACGTCGCGGCCAGCCACCGGCTCGAACGGCGCCAGCCCGCGGTCGATCATCAGCACCTTGGCCGGCTTATGCCTGGCCAGGCGGATCGCTTCGTCGAGCAGGCCCTTGTAGGGCACGACCTTGCCGCTGCGGCTGCCGGCATCGGCGCTGACGATCACGGTCGGCTCGGCGTCGTCGATGCGCGTGGCCAGGCTGCCGCTCGCGAAGCCGCCGAACACCACCGAGTGGATGGCCCCGATGCGCGTGCAGGCGAGCATCGCGAACGCAGCCTGCGCGATCATCGGCATGTAGATCAGCACCCGGTCGCCTTGCTTGACGCCCAGCGAAAGCAGGATGGCAGCCATGCGCTGCACTTCGGCGTGCAGCTCGCGGAAGCTGTAGACATGCTCCTCGTTGGTCTCGGTCGAGACAAAGATCAGCGCGTTCTGGTCGGGGCGCGTCGCGAGGTGGCGGTCGACGGCGTTGTGGCACAGGTTCGTCTGCCCGCCGACGAACCAGCGCGCAAAGGGCGGGTTGCTGTAGTTGCAGACCTGGTCGAACGGACGATGCCAGTCGATCAGCTCGGCCTGTTCGCCCCAGAAGGCGTCGCGGTCGTCGATCGAGCGGCGGTAGAAGCTGGCGTAGTCCATGGTGTCTCCTGTCGGGCGGTTCAGAGCGGCCGCGGTCATTGTTGGGGAGGCGCAACCCGCGGGTCGGGTACGTGGCTGAATTCTCGACGCCGTGCTTGCGCAGCGCTGACGCGGCGCTGCGCCCCGCAGGCCCGCACGACGCCGGAACCCGGCTCAGGCAATGTGCACGACGATCCGCCCGCGAACCTTGCCTTCGATCAAACGCTGCGCCTGCTCGACGACGTCGTCGAGCGCGACTTCCTGCGCGATGCTTGCCAGGGCGTCTCGCGGCAGATCGCTCGCCAGCCGCGCCCAGGCCGCCTCGCGCAGCGCCAGCGGCGCCATCACGCTGTCGACGCCGAGCAGCGCGACGCCGCGCAGGATGAACGGCATCACGGTCGTCACCAGGTCCGAGCCCTGGGCGAGGCCGCAGGCCGCCACCGCGCCCCCGTAGCGCGTCTGTGCGCAGGCGTTGGCGAGCGTGTGGCTGCCCAGCGTGTCGACCACGCCCGCCCAGCGCTCCTTCTGGAACGGCTTGCCCGGCGCGGCGAGGTCGGCGCGGTCGATCACGTCGGCTGCGCCGAGTTCGCGCAGGTAGGCCGCCTCGGCCGCCTTGCCGGTCGAGGCGACGACTCGGTAGCCCGCCTGCGCGAGCAGGCTCACCGCGACGCTGCCGACGCCGCCGGTGGCGCCCGTCACCAGCACGTCGCCAGCGCCGGGCGCCACGCCGTGGCGCTGCAGCGCCATCAGGCACAGCATCGCGGTATAGCCCGCGGTGCCAATGGCCATCGCCTGCGTCGCCGTGAAGGTCTCGGGCAGGCGCACCAGCCAGTCGCCCTTCAGGTGCGCACGCTCGGCCAGGCAGCCCCAATGCGCCTCGCCGACGCCAAACCCGTTCAACACGACGCGGTCGCCGGGCCGACAGCGGGCGTGGCGGCTCTCGAGCACCGTGCCGGCGCCGTCGATGCCGGGCACCATTGGCCAGCGGCGCACGACCGGGCCGCGGTTGGTGATCGCCAGGCCGTCCTTGTAGTTCAGCGTCGAGGCCTCGATGGCAACCAGCACGTCGGCGTCGGGCGTGGCCGCCGTCAGTGCGGCGTCATCCAGTTGGGTGATTGCGGCGCGAAAGCCGGCGTCGTCCTTGCTCAGCAGCAGAGCCTTGAACATTGGGGGGTCTCCTTCTCCATCAGTGAATGCCGAATTCGGGCCCGCGCGCGGCGACACTTGCGCGCTGCGCGCTTGACGTCATCGCCGGGCTTGCCTATGGTCGGCGGTCGCCCGGGCTTGTGCAAGTGTGCAACATGCCGGTGCGTGACCTCTGCCTGCCTTGGGCTGTGGCTCTGTCGTTGGAGACCCGATCGGTGCTTGCATTGCGAAAGCGTTTGTGGCGGGTGCTGTCTTGCGTCCTGCTCGCCAGCGGTGTGACGTTCGCTGCCCAGGGCGCCGCCCAGGCGCAGGATTTCGGTGCCAGCTACGCGCTGGTGATCGGCATCGACGACTACGCGAGCCTGGGCCTGCAGAGGTTGGGCAATGCCGAGACCGACGCCGCGGCGGTGGCACGCTACTTCGCCGCTCAGCGCTACCAGGTGACGCAGCTCATCGGCGCGCAGGCCGCGACCAAGCAGAAGGTGGCCGAGGCCGTGCGCGCCATCGCCGGCAAGATCACCGAGCGCGACCGCTTCGTCTTCTTCTTCGCCGGGCACGGCAAGGCCAAGCGCACCGAAGGGGTGGACGTGGCCTACCTCGTCGTGCCGGGCGGGCGCGACCGCAACGACCCGGCGTCGCTGATCTCCACCGGCGACATCGTCGACTACTCGCGCAGCCTCGACAAGGCGCGCCACCAGCTCTTCATCTTCGACAGCTGCTACGCCGGCCTGATGGGCCAGTTCCAGACCCGCGCTGCAGGCGACCGGCCGCAGTTCGACAGCGAGGCCTTCCTCGTCAAGGACCTCGCTGCGCGCCGCGTGCGCCAATACCTCAGCGCCGGCGGCGAAGACCAGGAAGTGCTCGACAACGGCCCCAACAACCTGAGCTGGTTCACCTACTTCCTGCTCAAGGGCATGGAGCCGGGCGTCGCGAGCCGGCGCGAGAGCGGGCTCATCACCTTCTCGGAGCTGGCGAGCTATGTGCAGGCGCTGAGTGCCAACCCGAAGCACACGCCGGCGTTCGGCAGCCTGGCCGGCCACCACGGCGGGGAGTTCCTGCTGCTATCGACGGCGCAGGGCTCGCCCAAGCTCCCTGCGCTGCCCAGCATCACGCGTCAGACGCTGCGCGACCTGGGCTTCCTGACCCGCAGCGACACGCCCGCGGCGGTGGGCGCCAGCATCGACCGCATGCGCGAGCCGATCGACCTGATCTTCGAGGCCTGGATCAAGAAGGACCTCGCGCTCTACCAGGGCCAGTTCGACCGCAGCGTCGTGCAGACCGGCCGCCTGAAGGGAGGCCGGACCTACAGCCGCGGCTACGAGCAGATCATGGAACGCCGGCGCGCCGACTTCGCCCGCCTCGACCACGTGGACGTGCTGAAGTACGAAGTGATGTACCAGGGCAGCGAAGGCCAGGTGGCGAGCTTCGGCGCCCGTTACAGCATGGACTTCTTCTGGCGCGACGGCAGCGTGACCCGCGAGCACAACATCAACGAGTGCTACCGCGTGCGCCAGGTGCCGGGCAGTGAGCGCTGGGCCGTGGTGCGCAACGACGACTACCAGAGCCGGATCTGCTACCAGTGAGGCTGCGGGGTTCGGCCGAAAGCCCGGACTCAATCCAGCGTCTTCCGATACCGCAGCAGCGCCAGCCCCCCCGCGACGCCGACGAACGCGAGCATCGGCCAAAGCTCGGGCAGCACCTGCGCGATACCGTTCCCCTTCAGCAGAATGCCGCGCACGATGCGCAGGAAGTGCGTCAGCGGCAGCAGCTCGCCGACCCACTGCGCCCACTGCGGCATGCCGCGAAACGGGAACATGAAGCCCGACAGCAGGATGGAGGGCAGGAAGAAGAAGAAGGTCATCTGCATCGCCTGCAACTGGTTGCGGGCGAAGGTCGAGAAGGTGAAGCCGACGGCCAGGTTGGCGACGACGAAGACGCCGATCAGCGCCAGCAGCAGCGGCAGGCTGCCGACCATCGGCACCTCGAACAGCAGCCATGCCGTGCCGAGGATCACGCCGAGCTGCACGTAGCCGATCACCACGTAGGGTGCGATCTTGCCGAGCATCACCTCGAGCGGCCGCACCGGCGTGGCGAGCAGGTTCTCCATCGTGCCGCGCTCGCGCTCGCGCGTCATCGCCAGGCTGGTGAGCATCACCATCGTCATCGTCAGGATCGTGCCGATCAGCCCGGGCACGATGTTGTAGCGCGACAGGCCCTCGGGGTTGTAACGGCGGTGGATGCGGATCTCGTACGGCGCCCCGCCCGGCTCGAGCCGCGCCAGCGGGCCCTCGAGGTCGTGCGCCAGCGCCGGTCCGGCCGCCTGGGCCAGTGCGGCGATCGCGTTGCCCGAGGCCTGGGGGTCCGTCGCGTCCACCGCCACCAGCAGCGCCGGCCGCTCGCCGCGCACCAGGCGCCGCGAGAAGTCCGGCGGGATCGACACGATGAACTGCACCGCCCCCTCCTCCATCAGCGCGTCGGCCTGCACCTCGCTCACGGCCGGATGGGTGACGCGGAAGTAGCCGGTGTTCTGCAATGCAGCCACGAGGCTGCGCGTGAACGGACCACTGTCCTGGGTCGCCACCGCGGTCGGCAGGCCTTTCGGATCGGTGTTGATCGCGTAGCCGAACAGCACCAGTTGCAGCACCGGCACACCCACCGCCATCGCAAAGGTCAGGCGGTCGCGCACGATCTGCTGGAACTCCTTGACGAAGACCGCCCCCAGACGGGCCAGCGAGAGGCGCTTCATGCCGCGTCGGCCTGCGCGCGCGAGAGCAGGTTGATGAACACGTCCTCCAGGTTCGGCTCGATGCGTGTCCAGCGCAGCGCGCCGCGCTCGCGGTAAGGCTCGAGCGCAGCGTCGAGCTGCTTCGCGTCGCGCCCCGCCACGTGCAGCACGTTGCCGAACGCGGCGACGCTGAGCACGCCCGGCAGCGGCCGGAGTTCGAGGGCCAATGCCGATAGCGCCGGCCCCTCGACGGCCCACACGTCGAGGCCCGCGCCATCGATGATCTGCCGCTGCGTGCCGCGCGTCAGCACCTCGCCGTCGGCGATGTAGACGAGTTCGTGGCAGCGCTCGGCCTCATCCATGTAGTGCGTCGAGACCAGCACCGTCACGCCGTCCGCGGCCAGGCGGTGGATCTGGTCCCAGAACTCGCGCCGCGCCTTCGGGTCCACGCCGGCCGTCGGCTCGTCGAGCAGCAGCAGCCCGGGCTGGTGCAGCAGGCAGGCGGCGAGTGCGAGACGCTGCTTCCAGCCCCCCGACAGCGCACCGGCCAGTTGCTGCTGGCGCTGCACCAAGCCCATTTGCTGCAGCGTCTCGGCCACCACCCGCCTGCGCTCGGGCACCTCGAACAGGCGCGCGATAAAGTCGAGGTTCTGGCGGATCGACAGGTCGTCGTAAAGGCCGAACCGCTGCGTCATGTAACCTGCCTGGCGCTTGATCTCGTCGGCCTGGCGGATGATGTCCAGCCCGAGGCAGGTGCCCTGCCCCGCATCGGGGGTGAGCAGCCCGCACAGCATGCGGATCGTCGTGGTCTTGCCGCTGCCATTGGGGCCGAGAAAGCCGCAGATGCGGCCGCGGGCCACCTGCAGGCTCACCCCGTTGACGACCGTGCGCCGGCCGTAGCGCTTGGTCAGGCCGCTGACGTCGATGGCCAGCGCGGCATCGTTCAAGGCGCGGCTCCGGCGGCTCGCCGCACGTCCAGCGGCAGGCCGGGCCGCAGCCGCGCGGCCTCGGCCGCCGCGGGCCGCGCCTCGACCATGAAGACGAGCTTGGCGCGCTGCGAATTCGAATAGATCACCGGTGGCGTGTACTCGGCCTGCGCGGCAATGAAGCTGATCCGCGCGGCCAGCGCGGCGCCGCATCCGTCGCATTGCACCTGGACGGCCTGGCCGAGCGCGAGCGTGCCGATCTCCGACTCGGGCACGAAGAAGCGCGCCTTCACGCCCCCCTCGGGCAGCAGCGAGACGACCGGCTGGCCGGCATTGACCCACTCGCCCTCTCGAAAGAAGGTCTCGGCCACCTGCGCCCGCAGCGGCGCGCGCCTGAGCTTCTGGTCTTCGCGCCAGGAGCTCTGCGCCAGCGCCTGTTCGGCCGCCTGCACCTGCGCCACGGCGGCGGCCTGCTCGTCGGCGCGGGCCGGCAGGCGCGCCACGCGCAGCGCTGCGGTGAGTTCAACCACGCGCGCCTGCGCCTGCGCCGCGGCGGTGCGCGCCTCGTCCAGGCGCGCCGCCGAGACGAAGCCCTGCGCTACCAGGCCCTGCTGCCGGGCGAGTTCGCTGGCGGCAAGCTGGGCTTGCGTCTTCGCCTGCGCGAGTTGGGCCTCGACCACCGCCAGCTCGTCGCTGCGCCGGCCCTTGCCCGCGTTGGCCGCCTGCGCGCGCGCGGCATCGACGCGGGCGATCGCCTCGGCCCTGGCGGCCTGTTCGCTGGCCGCTTCGAGCGCGAACAAGGGCGCCCCGGCCTCGACCCATTGGCCGCGCTGCGCATCCAGGCGCGTCAACGTGCCTGCGAGCGCCGGGGCCACATGGACGTACTCGCCTTCGGCGTAGCCCGACCAGCCTGCAGGCTGGGTCGGTGTACACGCCGCCAGCAGCGCGGCGCAGGCCAGCGTGGCGCCGGCGAGCGGGGTTGCGAGCTTCATTCGAGCGGACCCTCGCGCAGTGCGAGTGCGCTCATGGCGTCGCGCTTCGCGGGCCCATCGAGTGCTTGATTGCGCCGTGGCATGGCCCGATGTTAGGGCCTCCCCGGCGTCCGCTCGGCGTTGCCCGGCGAGAGCAACTCCCTGGCGCGAACCGCGGCTTGAACACGGTCCAGAAGCGGGTCACCAAAGCAGTGGACAATGCCGGCATGGCAGAACGAGTGATTCCGCTTGCCGACCAGCGCTACGCGGCCGCCGTGCCGCGCGTGCCGTCGCAGCCGGTCGCGCCGAATGGGCTGCTGTCGGACCGGCTCGGCCGCCCGCTGCGCGACCTGCGCATCTCGGTCACCGACCGCTGCAACTTCCGCTGCAGTTACTGCATGCCCAAGGAAGTGTTCGACAAGGACTACAGCTTCCTGCCGCACAGTTCGCTGCTGAGCTTCGAGGAAATCACGCGCACGGCAAGGCTGTTCGTCGCGCACGGGGTGCGCAAGATCCGGCTCACCGGCGGCGAGCCGCTGCTGCGCAAGAACGTCGAGGTGCTTGTCGGCATGCTGAGCGCGCTGCGAACGCCCGACGGCGAGCCGCTGGACCTGACGCTGACGACCAATGGCTCGCTGCTCGGGCGCAAGGCGCAGGCGCTGAAGGATGCCGGGCTGCACCGCGTCACGGTCAGCCTGGACGCGCTCGACGATGCGGTGTTCCGGCGCATGAACGACGTCGACTTCCCGGTAGCCGATGTGCTGCGCAGCATCGACGATGCGCGGCGCGTCGGGCTCGGCCCGATCAAGGTCAACATGGTGGTCAAGCGCGGCACCAACGATCACGAGATCGTGCCGATGGCGCGCCACTTCCGCGGCACCGGCATGATGCTGCGCTTCATCGAGTACATGGACGTCGGCGCGAGCAACGGCTGGCGCATGGACGAGGTGCTGCCGTCGGACCAGGTGATCGCGCGGGTCAACGCCGCCCTCCCCGTCGAACGCATGGAGGCACAGGTGCCCGGCGAGACGGCCGAACGCTGGCGCTACCTCGCCCGCAACGGCGACGCGCAGGGCGAGATCGGCGTGATCTCCAGCGTCACGAAGGCCTTCTGCCGCGACTGCAACCGCGCCCGGCTTTCGACCGAAGGCAAGCTCTACCTGTGCCTCTTTGCCACCCAGGGCCACGACCTGAGAACGCTGTTGCGCGGCGGCTTCAGCGACGCGCAGATCGCGGCCGCGATCGGCCTCGTCTGGCAGGACCGGGGCGACCGCTATTCCGAGCTGCGCAGCGCGATCGCGCCCGAGACCGGAACGGCCGAGGCGGCGAGGCCGCGCGTCGAGATGCACTACATCGGCGGGTGAGGGGATGCGACTGTTCTCACGCGCCGTGCGCAACCGCCTCGCCTGGGCCACCGCGGGCAGCGTCGTGCTGCCGTGGACCATCGGCGAGTGGGTCAAGCGATGGCTGCAGATCGACATGCCCCGCGACCCGATGCGTGGCGAGATGCTGGTCGACTTCATCGTCGCGGGCGTCATCGTGACGGCGCTGACGCTGGTCCTCACGGTCGCGGTGGGCTGCTGGGTGACCGCCGTCATGAAGGGTCCCCACTTCACCGCCGACTCGTTCCCGGTGGACTCGCCGCGTGATCGACCGCAATGACATCACGGGGCTCGTTCTCGCCGGCGGCCGCGGCAGCCGGATGGGTGGCGTCGACAAGGGCCTGCAGAACCATCACGGCGTGCCGCTGGCGTTGCACGCCTTGCTGCGCCTGTCGCCGCAGGTCGGCCACGTGATGATCAACGCCAATCGCAACCTGGCCGCCTACGAGGCGATGGGCGCGCCGGTGTGGCCCGACGCGCTGCCCGACTTCGCCGGCCCGCTGGCGGGCTTTCTCAGCGGCCTGGAGCACTGCGAGACGCCGTACCTGGCGACGGTGCCGTGCGATTCACCTCTGTTCCCGCAAGACCTCGTCGAGCGCCTGGCTGCCGCGCTCGAAGCGGGCGGGGCCGAGCTGGCCATGGCGTGCACGCTGGACGATGGCCTGCCCCAGGTGCAGCCGGTGTTCTGCCTGATGAAGGCGAGCCTGCTCGAGAGCCTGGTCCGCTTCACGCACGCGGGCGGTCGCAAGATCGATCGCTGGACGGCGCAGCATGCCTTTGTGAACGTGCCCTTCGACGACGAGAGCGCGTTCTTCAACGCCAACACCCTGGCCGAGTTGCAGCAGTTGCAGCACATGGAATCGCGCGCACATGACTGACCTGACCGCTCCGAAACCCGCCTCGTCCGCCTTCTCGGCGACTTCGCCCGGAGCCCTGTCGGGCCATGGCGGGGCGCAGCGTACACGCGCCAACCCGGCAGCGGCCGAAGGCTTTCGGATCCGTCTGATGGGCCCGCCCGACCTGGCGGCCTACAAGGCCCTGCGCGACCTGATGCTCGCCGCCCACCCCGAAGCCTTCACGTCGGACGCCGAGACCGAGCTGCGGCGGCCGCCCGAGACCTACCTCGCCCGCGTCGCCGGCGCGGCCGACGGCGGCTGGCCGTTCACGCTGACCGCATGGCGCGGCGACTGGTTGTGCGGCGCGATCACCTGCGAACGCGACGAGCGCCTCAAGGTGCGCCACATCGGCCAGGTGGTCGGGATGATGGTGCACCCCGACGCCTGCGGGCGCGGCGTCGGCCGCGCGCTGCTCGAGGCCTGCGTCGCGCTGTGCCTTCGCCGCCATGGCATCGAGCAGTTGACGCTGTCGGTGACCAGCGGCAGCGTGGGCGCGATCAGGCTTTACGAACGCGCCGGCTTCGTGCGCTACGGCCGGCTCGAGCGCGCCGTGCGCGTCGGCAACCGTTACCACCACAAGGACTTGATGGTGCGGCAACTGCGGGCGAACACCTGACATGGCCAGCCTGCGAGACATCGCCGCCCAGGTGAGCGGCTACGACCCGGACGCGCTGCCAGTCGCGCAGGCGCAGGAGTTCATCGCGCGGCTGGTGCCGCTCGTCGAGGCGGTCGAGATGCTGCCGCTGCGCTCGTCGCTCGGGCGCGTGCTGGCGCGCGACCTCGTCTCGCCGTTCAACGTGCCCGCGCACGACAACTCGGCGATGGATGGCTACGCGCTGCGCTGCAGCGCGCTCGCTGCCGACGCACCGACGCGGCTGAGGCTCGCCGGCACCGGCCTCGCCGGCCAGCCGTTCGCGGGCGAAGTCCCGGGCGGCCAGTGCGTTCGCATCACGACCGGCGCGGTCATGCCCGCCGGGCTCGACACCGTGGTGCCGCAGGAGTTCGTCAAGCTCGACGGCGATTCGGTGCTCGTGCCACCGGGCGTCGTGCGTGCGGGCGACAATCGGCGCCTGGCGGGCGAGGACCTGGCCGCCGGAAGCCCCGCACTGGCCGCCGGGCGGTTGCTGCGTCCGGCCGATCTGGGCCTGATCGCTTCGCTCGGCATGGCCGAGGTGCCGGTGCGGCGACGCCTCCGTGTCGCGTTCTTCTCGACCGGCGACGAACTGCGATCCATCGGCGAGCCGCTGGACGCTGGCTGCGTGTACGACAGCAACCGCTACACGCTGTGGGGCATGCTGCAGCGACTCAACGTCGAGTTGCTCGACCTGGGCGTGGTGCGCGACGAGCCGGCCGCGCTCGAGGCGGCATTCCGCCAGGCCGCCGACGCGGCCGACGCGGTGATCACCTCGGGCGGCGTCAGCGTCGGCGAGGCCGACTACACGAAGCGGATCATGGCCGAGCTCGGCGAGGTGCTCTTCTGGCGGATCGCGATGCGCCCCGGGCGGCCGATGGCGATCGGACGGATCGGCGCCGGGACCGCTGCCGAGGGCAGCACCTCGAACGCAGGACACGGTGCGATCCTGTTCGGCCTGCCCGGCAACCCGGTGGCGGTGATGGTGACCTTCTACGCCTTCGTGCGCGACGCGCTGCTGGCGATGAGCGGCGCGACGGTCGAGCCGCTGCCGATGCTGCGGGCCGCGGCGACCGAAGCGATCCGCAAGAAGCCCGGCCGCACCGAATTCCAGCGTGGGATCGTCACCCGCAACGCCGAAGGGCAGTGGCAGGTCGCCATCACCGGTTCGCAGGGCTCGGGCATCCTGCGCAGCATGAGCGTGGCCAACGGCCTCGTCGTGCTAGGCCACGCCCAAGGCAACGTCGCCGCGGGCGACCCCGTCGACGTGATGCCGTTCGACGGGCTCGTCTGATCGGGCGATCGAGTGATCGCCTCCGTCGGGGGCGCGTCGAGCCGGAGTTCGCGGGCTGGAAGTAGCAAGCGCAGCGCCCGCTCAACGCGTGGAGCTTGAGCGTCCCGCGCGGCTGTAGGCGTGGTCAGCGACATTGCTGACCCGATCCACCGCTTGCAGCTCGTTGTGGTCCATTGCCACCGGCCTCGCCCACCGGCGTGGGTACGCCCATGTCGGCATGCCGGCTTCGGGGCAATGCTGTTCAGTTCGCCGTTCGCCCTGAGCCTGTCGAGGGGCCGGCGCCATCGGCAGCGAGGCTTCGACGAACTCAGCCCGACTGGGGCGCTGGCTGAGCGAACAGTACTGGGCTTTCGGGGCGCGTCGCGAAGGCCTGCTCTGGGCCTTGTGCAGTCATACGCTCGACGCCGACAAGCGCACATTCTCCTTGCGTCATCCGGCAACCCTCGACCGACCTGGCGCCGCAGACCGCAAGGTCCGCCTGGCCCTTGAGCCTCGATCGGGCGAGGCTGCTCAGACAAACGCCTCGGCACCGCGATTGGCCAGCGCATCCGCGCGCTCGTTGCCGGCGTCACCCGAATGGCCCTTGACCCAGCGCCAATGCACCGTGTGAAGCGCGCGCAGCGCATCGAGCCGCTGCCACAGCTCGATGTTCTTCACCGGCTTCTTGTCGGCCGTCTTCCATCCCCGCTGCTTCCAGCCATGGATCCATTCGGTGATGCCTTTGCGCACGTACTCGCTGTCGGTGTGGATCGTCACGTCGCAACTGCGCTTGAGCGATGCCAGCGCCTCGATCACGGCGGTGAGTTCCATCCGGTTGTTGGTCGTGAGCTTCTCGCCGCCGCAGAGTTCCTTCTCGTGCCCGCCGGTGCTCAGCCAGGCGCCCCAGCCGCCCGGGCCGGGGTTGCCCTTGCAGGCACCATCGGTATAGACGATCACGTGCGGACGCCGAATGGCGGGCTGTTGCGCAAGCGTCGCGGGCGCTGTCATGCCGAATCCCTGCTGTTGTGGGCGATCACCGCCGGCGCCGCCTTGGGCAGCGTGCGCTGCTCCCGGACCAGGCCAACCAGGCGCATGCCGCGCACGCGCTTGACGGCGACAAGCAGGTACACCGCGCCGAACACCGGCCACCAGCGGTCGCCGGTGCGCTCCATCCACCCGAAGCGCGACAGCCATCGGGCCGACGCGAACGGCGGCCGGTAGCAGCCGAAGCGCCCGCCTTCGACCTCGAAGCTGAGCAGGCGCAGCCAATCTCGCAGGCGCCGGTACCCGATGAAGTCGCCCTCGCTCGGCAGGTACAGCGGCCTCGCCGTGCGCGGCGCGAGTCGCTGGCGAAGGTGGCCGAAACCTTGGCGCAGCCCCCACAGGCTGTTCGGGTTGAAGCCGAGAATCACCAGGCGCCCCTCCGGCCGCAGCACGCGCTCGACCTCGCGCAAGGCCAGGTGGGCGTCGCGCGCGAGCTCCAGGGAATGCGGCAGCACCACCAGGTCGAGGCTCTGGCTGTCCAGCGGCAGCGCGTCGAAATCGCAGCGCAGCAGCGCCGCGGTGGGCGCTTGCTCGGGGGTCGAGGGCGGGATCGGCGTGTGGGCGTCGATCGCGACCCAGCGGTGCGGCATCCGGTTGGCCCGCAGCGCGTCGAGTTCGGGCAGGCCGAGCTGCAAGGCGTGGAAACCGAAGATGTCGGCCACCGCCCGGTCGAGTTCGCCCTGCTCCCAGGCCAGCAGATAGCGACCGGCGGGCGTCTGCAACCACTGGGCCAAACCTATAATCGCGCGGAATTCCGTCATGAACTTGACTGCACTGCCTGCCTTCAGCGACAACTACATCTGGATGCTCGACGATGGCCGCGAGGCGATCGTCGTCGATCCCGGGGAGTCGGCGCCTGTCGAAAGCGCACTCGACGCGCGGGCCCTGGCCCTGGCGGGCATTCTAGTGACCCATCACCACGCCGATCACGTCGGCGGCATCGACGCGCTGCGGCCGCGCCTGCGCGGTGCGGTGCACGGCCCGGCGCGCGAACGCATTCCGGAGCCGTTCGAGGGCCTCGCCGAAGGCGATCAGATCACGCTGCTCGGCTTGCGCTTTCGCGCGATCGACGTGCCGGGCCACACCGCCGGGCACATCGCCTTCTACGCCGACGCCGCCGCCGGCGCGCCGATCCTGTTCTGTGGCGACACGCTGTTCTCCGGCGGATGCGGGCGCCTGTTCGAAGGCACGGCTGCGCAGATGCACGAGTCGCTGGCCAAGCTCGCCGCGCTGCCCGGCGAGACGCGGGTGTGCTGCGCCCACGAGTACACGCTCGCGAACCTGAAGTTCGCGCGCGCGGTCGAGCCGGCCAACCCGGCGCTGCGCGACTACGAGGCCTGGTGCCGGCGCGAGCGCGAGCTGCAACGCGCCACACTGCCCAGCAGCATCGCGCGCGAGCGTGCGGTGAACCCCTTCATGCGCTGCGCAGAACCCGCCGTCGTGCAGCGCGCGCGCGAGCACGGCGCGGCTGGCGACACGCCGGTCGAGGTGCTCGCCTCGCTTCGCCAATGGAAGAACACATTCCGATGATGACCCGACTCTGCTGCCTCTTGGCCGGCCTGTTCCTGGCCGGCTGTGCCACCACCACCCCGACCTCGATCGGCCCCGCCGAGCCGGGCCAGGCCAGCACCAGCACCAGCACCAGCGAGAGCACCGGCATCGCCAGCGCCGATACCGCGCCGGTTTTCCAGCCCGCACAGGCCGCCGCCGCGTCGCGCGCCGCGCGCCGCGCCAGCGCAGCGCTGGACACCGACGACGAGGCAGCCCGGACCGACCTGTGGGTGCGCGTGCGGCGCGGCTTCGCGATGCCGGACCTCGACACCCCGCTGGTGCGCGACCGCGAGCAGTGGTATGCCACCCGGCCCGACTACGTGGCGCGCATGACCGGGCGCTCGAGCCGCTACATGTTCTACATCGTCGAGGAGATCGAGCGCCGCGGCATGCCGACCGAGCTGGCGCTGCTGCCCTACATCGAGAGCGCGTTCAACCCGCAGGCCGTGTCGACCGCCAAGGCCTCGGGCATGTGGCAGTTCATGGCCGCGACCGGCAAGGATTTCGACCTGAAGCAGAACGTCTTTCGCGACGACCGGCGCGACGTGCTCGCTTCGACCCGCGCCGCGCTCGACTACCTCTCTCGCCTGTACACGCAGTTCGGCGACTGGCAGCTGGCGCTCGCGGCCTACAACTGGGGCGAGGGCAACGTGCAGCGCGCGATCGCGCGCAACCAGAAGGCCGGCCTGCCGACCGACTACATGAGCCTGAAGATGCCCGACGAGACCCGTCTTTATGTCCCGAAGCTGCAGGCGGTGAAGAACATCGTCGCCGAGCCGGCGAGCTTCGGGCTCGTCCTGCCGCCGCTGGCCAACCACCCGTACTTCCTGCGCGTGCCGATCGAGCGCGACATCGACGTCGATCTCGCGGTGAGGCTGTCCGGGGTGACGCTGGAGGAGTTCAAGACCCTCAACCCGCACATGAACAAGCCGGTCATCCTGGCCGCCGGCACGCCGCAGGTGCTGCTGCCCTACGACAACGCGAACCGCTTCCTGCACGGCCTGGCCGCGCACCGCGGTGCGACCGCGAGCTGGACGGCCTGGGTGGCGCCGAAGACGCTCAAGCCGGCCGAGGCGGCGGCACAGGTGGGCATGAGCGAGGCCGCGCTGCGCGAGGTGAACCAGATCCCGCCGAAGATGCTCGTCAAGACCGGCTCCACACTGCTCGTGCCGCGAGGCGCCGCACGCCAGGCCGACGTGTCCGAGCACGTGGCCGACAGCGCGATGCTCGCCCTCGCGCCCGACCTGCCGCCGCTGCGCAAGGTGTCATTCAAAGCCGGCAAGAAGGACAACGTGGCAAGCATCGCCGCACGCTATCGCGTCAGCGCCGAGCAGGTCGCGCAGTGGAACCAGGTCGGCGCCAATGCCAGCTTCAAGGCAGGGCAGCCGCTCGTGGTCTATACGCCGGCCAAGGCCGTTCGCGTGGCGGCGAAGCCGGCGCCCAAGGTCAGCACGCGGGGCCGTCCGGTGGCGTCTGCGGGCGGGCCGATCCGGGTCGCGATGACGGCCCGCTGAGCGATCGCGGCGATGTCACGGAGCGCGAAGAGCCGGTCGGTGACCGGCTCTTCCTTCTTCCAACCCGCCCAGCTCAGGCGAAGTTGCCTTCGGCGAAACTCCAGTTCGCCAGCGAGTCGAGGAAGGTCTCGACCCACTTCGGGCGCAGGTTGCGATAGTCGATGTAGTAGGCGTGCTCCCAGACGTCGATCGTCAGCAGCGCCTTGTCGCCGGTCGTGAGCGGCGTGCCCGCGGCGCCGGTGTTGACGATGTCGACGCTGCCGTCGGCCTTCTTGACGAGCCAGGTCCAGCCGGAGCCGAAGTTGCCGACCGCGCTCTTCGTGAACGCCTCCTTGAAGGCCGCGAAGCTGCCCCACTTGGCGTTGATGGCCGCTGCGAGTGCGCCGGACGGCTCGCCGCCGCCGCCGGGCTTCATGCTGCTCCAGAAGAAGGTGTGGTTCCAGACCTGGGCCGCATTGTTGTAGATGCCGCCGCTGGCCTTCTTGACGATGGCTTCCAGGCCAAGCGTCTCGAACTCGGTGCCCTTCTGCAGGTTGTTCAGGTTCACCACGTAGGCGTTGTGGTGCTTGCCGTAGTGGTACTCGAGCGTTTCCTTGCTCAGGTGCGGCGCCAGCGCGTCGAGCGCGTAAGGCAGGGCAGGCAGGGTGTGTTCCATGGGTGTCCTCTCGTGGGTGGGGTGAGTGCAACGATTGTAGGCAGCTTGCTTGACCCTGGCTGCGTTGACGCCTTCGCTTGCAGCCCTCGCAGCCGGCTTCAACGGGCGTCAGCGGCGCTCGCTTCCCGAGCGTTCGACGTCGATCACAGTGGCGCTCAAGCGCCCGTCGGCCAGCGTGGCAGCGATGCGCTGCCCCGGCGCAGCCTGAGCCGCCGACGTCAGCGCCGCGCCCTGGGCGTCGCTCAGCCACGCATAGCCGCGGGCGAGCACCTGGCGCGGGCCGAGCGCATCGAGGCGCGCCGCCAGCGATTCGAGACGCTGCGCCTGCTGCGTGCGCAGCACCGCCGCCGCACGACGCAGGCGCAGCGCGGACTGACGCTCCTGCTGAGCGCGCGCGAGCCTCGCCTGGCGCGCCGCGCTGGCGAGGCGGTGCTGCAGCATCGCCAGCACCTGCGCCTGGCGCCGCAGCAGCTGCGTCGGACGCGCCAGGCGCAACGCCGCCTGGTCCACGCGCTGGCGGCGCCCATCGAGCCCGCGCAGCACGCGCTGCTGCAGGGCCGTGGCCAGCAACTGCAGGGCCGCCATGCAGTCGAGGTGGGAGGGCGCCGCCAGCTCGGCGGCAGCGGTCGGCGTGGGCGCGCGCAGGTCGGCGGCGAAGTCCGCCAGCGTCACGTCGGTCTCGTGGCCGACGCCGCACAACACCGGGATCGGACAGGCCGCGATCGCGCGCACCACGCGCTCGTCGTTGAACGCCCACAGGTCTTCGAGCGAGCCACCTCCGCGGCAGACGATCAGCAGATCGACCTCGGCGCGCCGCGCGGCCAGCGCGATCGCGTCAACCAATGCCGCTGGCGCCTCGCTGCCCTGCACCGGGCTCGGGTACACGATCAGCTCGACCTGGGGCGAGCGGCGCGCGAACGCGCTGGCCACGTCGTGCAGTGCCGCCGCGGCCAGCGAAGTCACGACGCCGACGCGGCGCGCAAAGCGGGGCAGCGGGCGCTTGCGCGCGGCGTCGAACAGCCCCTCGGCCTCGAGCCTGGCCTTCAGGCGCAGGAACTGCTCGAACAGCGCGCCGGCGCCGCCGCGCTGCATCGCCTCGACAACGAACTGCAGTTCGCCGCGCGGCTCGTACAGTGCGATGCGGCCGCGCACCTCGACCTGCTGGCCGTCGGCCGGGCTGAAAGCGAGCAGCGTCGCGGCGCGGCGGAACATCGCGCAGCGGATCAGCGCGGCCTGTCCGTCGGCGTCCTTCAGGCTGAAGTAGCAGTGCCCGCTCGGGGCGCGCGAGAAGCCGGAGATCTCGCCCCTGACGGTGCACGCGGAGAAGCGCGCCGCAAGCGCATCGCCGAGCGCATGCAGCAGCGCGGCGACACCCCACACAAGGCGGCCCGGCAACGCGACAGGCAGCGCGAGCGGCGGCTCAACCACCGGCAGACCCAGCATTGGCGCGCGTTGAGAACTCCACAGCCGCACCACTTAAGGCCGCGCCGACGTAAACGCCCGTCGCGGGGCTGTAACAATCGTGCAAGCCGTTGATTTTCAATGGAAATTTCTTGCCTAAGTTTTCAGCAAACTGTTCCCGACCCGATGTTTTCTGCGCTCGCGGGCTGCCCGCACGGAGTTACCCACAATGTTGTCCACAGATCGCGGGGACAGTTCGGGTTCAGGCTTGTGCCCTTGCGCGCGCCGCTCACGGCACGTTGCATCTCGAGGCCGGAGCCAGGGTGCCTTCAGGCCATAATCGCCGTTCCGGCCAAGCCGCGTATCCCACCCCCGAAAGCGCCCCCGAAAGCGCCCCCGAAAGAGCCTCCTTGTTCTCGATCATACAAGCCGCCGGCTGGCCGATCTGGCCCCTGCTCCTGTGCTCTGTCATCGCGTTGACGCTGGTGATCGAGCGTCTTTCCAGCCTGCGCACGCAGCGTGTCGCGCCGCCCCGGCTGCTCGACGAAGTGATCTCCGTCACGCGGGCGACCCTGCCCGCCGCCGACGTGGTCAACAAGCTGGCCGACAACTCGGTGCTGGGCGGCGTGCTGGCCAGCGGGCTGCGCACGGTGATCGCCGAACCGCGCATCAGCGAGGCGGCCCTGCGCGACAGCTTCGAATCGGCCGGACGCGCGGCCCTGCACGGGCTGGAGCGCTACCTCAACACGCTTGGCACCATCGCTTCGGCGGCGCCGCTGCTCGGGCTGCTGGGCACGGTGATCGGGATGATCGAGATCTTCGGTTCGCAGGCCCCGACCGGCGGCAACAATCCCGCGCTGCTCGCGCACGGCATCTCGGTGGCGCTGTACAACACGGCGTTCGGCCTGATGATCGCGATCCCGTCGCTGATGTTCTATCGCTACTTTCGCCGCCGCGTCGACACCTATGCGCTCGACATGGAGCAGGCGGCCGAGCGGATGGTGCCGCACCTGATGCGCTTTTCCGTGCCGCGCCAGGCCGCCTAGCGCCGGAGGTTCCTATGCCGATGAGTTTTCGCCGGCGCGAGGCCGAGGAGCCCGAGATCAACCTGATCCCGTTCATCGACGTGCTGTTGGTGATCCTGATCTTCCTGATGCTCTCGACCACCTATTCGAAGTTCACCGAATTGCAGGTGACGCTGCCCGTGGCCGACGCCGAAAAGCTGCGCGATCACCCGCGCGAGATCGTCGTGGCCATCGCCGCCGACGGGCGCTACGCCATCAACCGCAAGGCCATCGAGGGCCGCAACGTCGAGCTGCTGGCGGCCGAGCTCGGTGCGGCCGCCGAGGGATCGAAGGACAGCATGATCATCATCTCGGCCGACGCCAACGCCGCGCACCAGAGCGTTGTCAACGTGATGGATGCCGCGCGGCGCGCCGGCCTGCCACGGCTGACCTTCGCCACCCAGTCCGCGCGCGGCGCCGAGCCGCGCTGAGCGGCTGCGCAGCGCCGAGCGGCCTTGGCCTTGTCGCTGCAGCAGCGCCTGGAGGCCTCGTGGTCCGGGCGCGGGCCGCAGGCCTGGCTGCTGCTGCCGCTGGCGCTGCTGTTTCGGCTGGCGCTGGCGTTGCGCGGGGGCCTGATGCGCGCGGGGCTGGTGCGCGCCCAGCGGCTGCCGGTGCCGGTGATCGTGGTCGGCAATCTGGTCGCCGGTGGCGCTGGCAAGACGCCCGCCGTGATGGCCGTGGTCGAGCTGCTGCGCCGGCAGGGCTGGACACCGGGCGTCGTTTCGCGCGGGTACGGCCGCGACCGCGAGGCGCTTGAAGCCGTCACGCGCGACACCCCGGCCCGCCTGTGCGGCGACGAGCCGCTCTTGCTGCACCTGCGCACCGGAGCGCCGGTGCAGGTCGGGCGCGACCGCCCCGCGGCCGGGCGCGCCCTGCTGCACCGCCACCCCGAAGTGAACATCGTCGTCAGCGACGACGGGTTGCAGCACCTGCGCCTGGCGCGCGACGCGCAGTTGATCGTGTTCGACGAGCGAGGCGCCGGCAACGGCCTGCTGCTGCCGGCGGGCCCGCTGCGCGAGCCGCTGGCGCGCGAAGCGCCGCCGCGCAGCGTGGTGCTGTACAACGCGCCGGCCCCGAGCACGCCATGGGCCGGCGGCATCGCCCGCCGCAGTCTTGCCGGAGCAGCGTCGCTCGCCGCCTGGTGGGGCGGCGAGGCCGCGCGCCCCGACACGCTCGCGGCGCTCGTCGGCCGCCCGGTTCTTGCGGTGGCCGGCGTCGCGCGGCCGGGCCGGTTCTTCGCGATGCTGCGCGATCAGGGCCTGCAGATCGACGAGTTGGCGCTGCCCGACCACCACGCCTTCGGCACGCTGCCCTGGCCGCCGGGCACGCCCGACGTGATCCTGACCGAGAAGGACGCCGTCAAGCTGCCGCTCTCCACCCCGCTCGGCACGACCCGGGTCTGGGTGGCAAGGCTAGACTTCCGGCTCGATCCAGCCTCCGAGACCGCGCTGTGCCGCCTGTTGCCAGCGCTGCCCGGGCCTACCAAGGAATGACCATGGACCACCGCCTGCTCGAACTGCTGGTGTGCCCCCTCTGCAAGGGGCCGCTCGAATGCCAGCGCACGCCGCCCGAGCTCGTCTGCAATGCCGACCGGCTGGCCTTCCCGATCCGCGACGGGATGGCGGTGATGCTCGAGGGCGAAGCGCGCGCTCTCGATGTGGCGCCGGAGGCGTCGGCGCCCGAGGCGCGCCCTTGAGCTTCACCGTCCTGGTGCCAGCGAGGCTCGCGTCGAGCCGGCTGCCGGGCAAGCCGCTGGCCGACATCGGCGGGCTGCCGATGGTCGTGCGGGTGGCGCAGCGCGCGGCGCTGTCCGGCGCGTCGCGCGTGGTCGTCGCCGCGGACGCGGCTGAGATCGTGCGCACCTGCGAACGGCACGGCGTCGCAGCACTGCTGACGCGCGTCGAGCACGCGACGGGCAGCGACCGCCTCGCCGAAGCCTGTGCGCTGCTCGGCCTCGACGGCGACGCGATGGTGCTCAACGTGCAGGGCGACGAGCCGCTGATCGACCCGGCGCTGATCGACGCCTGCGCCGAGTTGCTGCGCCGGCGCAGCGACTGCGTGATGGGCACGGCCGCGCACGCCATCGACAGCCGCGACGAGTACCTGAACCCGAACGTGGTCAAGGTGGTGCTCGACGCCTCCCAGCGGGCGCTGTACTTCTCGCGCGCGCCAGTCCCGTTCTGGCGCGACGCCGCGCTGCCGGGCGCCCTGCCCTCGCCGGCGCCGCTGCGCCACATCGGGATCTATGCCTACCGCGCCGCCTTCCTGCGCCGCTTTCCGACGCTGCCGCCGAGCCCGCTCGAGACGACCGAGGCACTCGAGCAACTGCGTGTGCTGTGGCATGGCGAGCGCATCGCCGTGCACCTGTGCGCACAACGCCCCGGGCCCGGCGTCGACACGCCGGAGGACCTTCGGCGCGTGCGCGCGCTGTTTGCGTAGCGGCGGGTGTGGCGCACAGGCCCGCCGCCGCTCGGCGTCGCGCAGGGCCCGCATGGTATTCTCGTTTCGAGCCGTGAACACAGCGTGCGGGGGGTCAGAATCCTCCGCGCCCCAAGACAACGAGGAGACCCCGATGCGACTGATACTCCTGGGCCCGCCCGGCGCCGGCAAGGGCACGCAGGCCAGCTTCATCTGCCAGCGTTTCGGCATCCCGCAGATCTCCACCGGCGACATGTTGCGCGCCGCGGTGAAGGCCGGCACCGAGATGGGCCTGGCGGCCAAGAAGGTGATGGATGCGGGCGGCCTGGTGAGCGACGAGATCATCATCGGCCTGGTGAAGGAGCGCATCGCGCAGCCCGATTGCGCCAACGGCTTTCTCTTCGACGGCTTCCCACGCACGATCCCGCAAGCCGATGCGATGAAGGCCGCCGGCGTGCCGATCGAAGTGGTGCTCGAGATCGACGTGCCAGACGCTGCGATCGTCGAGCGCATGAGCGGGCGGCGCGTGCATCCGGCCTCCGGCCGCAGCTACCACCTGAAGTTCAATCCGCCGCGTGTGGCGGACCAGGACGACGTCACCGGCGAAGCGTTGATCCAGCGCGACGACGACCGCGAGGAAACGGTGAAGAAGCGCCTCGACGTCTATCAAAGCCAGACCCGGCCGCTGGTCGCGTACTACGAGCAGTGGGCCGCCAGCGGCGATGTGCGGGCGCCCCGCTACCGCCGTATCTCGGGCACCGGCAGCGTCGACGAGATCCGCGCGCGTGCCCTGGCCGCGCTCGCCTGACGAACGCCCCGCACACGTCGCCACCAAGGAGCAGCACATGGACATCGCAGGCAAGGTCTTCATCGTCACCGGCGGCGCCTCGGGGCTCGGCGAGGGCACGGCGCGGATGCTGGCCGCGCACGGCGGCAAGGTCGTCATCGCCGACCTGCAGGCCGACAAGGGCGAGGCGCTGGCGCGCGAGATCGGCGGCGCATTCGTCAAGTGCGACGTGAGCCAGGAAGCCGATGCCCAGGCCGTCGTCGCCAAGGCCACCTCGCTCGGCAAGCTGGTGGGCCTGGTCAACTGCGCCGGCATCGCGCCGGCCGTCAAGACCGTCGGCAAGGACGGCGCGCATCCGCTGGCGACATTCGCCAAGGTGGTCACGGTCAACCTGATCGGCAGCTTCAACATGATCCGCCTCGCCGCCGAGGCGATGAGCCGCAACGAACCCGAGCCGACCGGCGAGCGCGGGGTGCTGATCAGCACCGCCAGCGTGGCCGCGTACGACGGCCAGATCGGCCAGGCGGCGTACTCGGCGTCCAAGGGCGGCGTGGTCGGGATGACGCTGCCGATCGCCCGCGACCTGGCGCGCAACGGCATCCGCAACATGACGATTGCGCCGGGCATCTTCGGCACCCCGATGTTGTTCACGATGCCGAAGGAGGTGCAGGACGCGCTGGCCGCCAGCGTGCCGTTCCCGTCGCGCCTCGGGCGACCGGAGGACTATGCCAAGCTGGTGCACCAGATCGTCACCAACGACATGCTCAACGGCGAGGTGATTCGCCTCGACGGCGCGATCCGGCTGGCGCCCAAGTAGCGATGCGCGCCACGGTTCGGACGCGGGCAGCGCTCAGCGTTGGCGGACGAGCAGGTAGCCCCGGTTCTCGACCGTGTCGAAGGTTCGCATGCCTCTGACGAGGCTGGCGGTCGGCATCCAGACCCAACCCGCGCTGGCGGGGTTCACGTCGAGCACCAGGAATGAGTCCGACTCGGCGTCGTACGCGCCCAGCGGCGAGATGTGCCCGCCCCCGCGCTGGCCCACCTCCTCCCGTCGGTAGTTGACGACGACGAAGTCGCCCGGGCGCTCGAGGTTGGCCACCATCTCGGTGCGAATCTCCTCATCGGTCATCGTCGCGTCAACGATGACAGATCGGGTCACGAGCCCATGCGCCCGGAGGAGCTCGTCGAACTGGTTCAACTGATAGCCTGGGTCCCTGACCTGCTTTCCGTCGATGACGACGGGCTCTCCGAGCACGCGTGATCGGGTCTTGCGGCCCTTGCCGATCACATTGTCCTGCGTGAATCGTGGAATCGTCAGATCGAATCCGCTCGGGACGAAGCGAAGGTCATCGGCACCGAGGCGACTGTGATCGCGGGGAAGATCCGGGCTTCGGCCATGCAGTGCGTTGAGCACGATGGCGGCAGTCGTCGGGCCGCAGAAGGCGGCATTGGATTGCGCCTCGAACTGATTCGCAAGGACCGGAAAGTCAAGCTTCGCCGCCGAGCGGGCCAGGCGCGCCATGCCCTCGTCCGATGCAAAGGGCACGAGCGCTTGCGCGAGGGCCGGCGTCGACTCGTCCCGAGCCAGTGCCGGAGGCACCAGCGCGGTGGCCAGCAGGACGGCGAGGACGATGCGCGCTAGAAACGACATGGCTTGCTCCACCACAAACCGGCGTGCGGGCCTCGGGCCGTCATCGCGCGGGCTGCTCCGGCCACCGGTCGTTGCGCCGCGCGACGTGGGCCGCGCGCCTGCTGCGCTGGCGCGAAAGAGCGCGCGCCAGGTCAGACCTTGCGCTTGCCCAGCAGGATCCACATCCGGGCCAGGTCGGCGGTGCCGTCGGCGCCGGTCACGCCGCGCAGCACGCTCGCCGCCTTCGGGTCGCCGGCCAGCACCATCGCCTGGCCGAGACGCAGCTTGGCATCCTCCGGCCGCTTCAGGCCGCCCTTGGCGATGCCCTTCTCGATCAGCGCCACGCCCTTGGCCGCCTGGCCCGACACCGCCTGGTTGAAGCCCACCGCAAGCAGCGCGGTTCCATCCGTCGCCGCGAGCGCCTCGGCCTCCTTGGCCGGTGCCTCGGCGCGCGCCTCGTCGGCCTTGCGGACGGCCAGGTCGCGCAGGCGCTTCTGCCGATCGGCCTCGGCGCCGGAACCCAGCACGCCCGCAGCGAAGCCCTTGTCGATCGCCGCCTTGCCCTCCGCGGCGAGGCCCGCCTGCAGCGCGAGCTGCGTCATCTCCATGTAGTCGTTGGCGCTGCGCATGCCGCCGGTGGCGAGCATCAGGCGGTAGATGTCGAGCGAGAAGCGGTCCGAGAAGCCCGGCTTGCGCTGCACGCCGGCGATCAGCTCGGCCCAGTACTCCTTCTTCGGGTAGTAGGTGACGAGGCGTTCGAGGGCGAAGGTGTAGGCGCTGCCCTCGGGCTGGCGCGCGGTGGCGTTCATCAGCAGCTTGAGCCGGTCTTCCGACGGCGCCTTGCCCGCCTTCTCGTCGGCCTGGATCTCGGCCATCAGCTCCTTCGTGACCCCGGCCGTGTCGCCGGACAGGTACTGGGCCTGGATCAGCAGCGTCTGCACCTGGGCGCTGTTGCCGCCCTCACGCACATAGCGCTGCGCCCACTCGACAGCCTTCGGATAGTCCTTGGCGCGGTAGTAGCCGCCAGCGATCGACTCGATCATGCGCAGCTTGTCGGCGGCGTTCACCTTGCCCGAACTGCTGATGACCTCGAACGCCTTGGCAGCAGAGCCCATGTCGCCCGCGCCGGAGGCGGCTGCGATGCGCATGCGCTCGACAATGTAGGTCTCGTGCGCCGTCTTGTTGGGCACCAACTCGGCGTCATGCACCTTGACCAGCGCCTCCTTGTACTTCTGCGCCTTGATCAGGTGCTGGGCCGCCTGCAGCGGCGCGCCGACTTCGGGGCGCACGCTGTCCTGCGCCTGCGCCGCAGAAACCATCAGGGCCAGCGCCAGCGCGGCGATGCGAAAGGCTTGTCTCATGGCCGCTACTTGATGAACTGCTCGTTGCCGACGATGCCGAGCTTGGTCACGCCCAGGCGCTGCGCGGCGGCCATCACCGCGGCCACGTTCTTGTAGGCCACCAGCTTGTTCGGACGCAGGTGCACTTCGGGCTGGTCGGCCTCGGCCGCGGTCTGCACCAGACGGGCTTCGAGCGCCCGCTGGTCGGCGAGCGACTCACCGTTCCACAGCACCGTGCCGTCGAAATCGACGTCGATCGTCACCACCACGGGCGGCTTCGTCGGCGGAGGCGGATTGCCGGCCGGCATGTTCAGGTTGACCGAGTGCAGCTGCACCGGGATCGTGATGATCAGCATGATGATCAGCACCAGCATCACGTCGATCAAGGGCGTGGTGTTGATGTCCATCATCACTTCGTCTTCGCTCGAACTGCCCGAGCCGATGTTCATTGCCATGCTGGTTCCTTCTCAGCCCTCGCCGGGCCGCCCCAAGAGGGCTGAGCTCCCCTCGGGAGGCGACACCGCAGGTGTCTTGGGGTTGTCATGTCAGCCCTTCGCGGGAGGCTCGGTGACGAAGCTGATCTTCAGGATGCCGGCGCGCTGGCAGGCGAACACCACGCGCCCGATCGATTCGTAGCGGCTTTCCTGGTCGCCGCGGATGTGCACTTCGGGCTGCGGGTCGAGCACCGAGATCTTCTTCAGCCTGTCCACCAGCGCGTTGTTGTCGGGCACGAGCTGCAGGTTCCAGAACACGTCGCCGTCCTTGTTGACGGCGATCTCGATGTTCTCGGGCTTGGTCTGGCGCGGCAGGTTGATCTCGCTCGGGAGCTTGACGGCAACGCTTTGCGTCACCACCGGGATCGTGATCAGGAAGATGATCAGCAGCACCAGCATCACGTCGACCAGCGGCGTCGTGTTGATGGTCGAGACCACCTCGTCCTCGTCGCCGTCGGAGCCGATGTTCATTGCCATGGCGTTCTCCTTCTCAGGCGGCGCAGGGCCGCTCCCAAGCTGCCTGAGCGCATGATCGGCGCGCTGCCGGCATGGCGAGCTTGGAGGTGGTCATTTCAGCGCGAGCCTTGCGGTGTCGAGCGGCTGCCCATCAGGATGCCGTGCAAGTCGCCACCGAAGCCGCGCACCGACTCCATCGTGATCTTGTTGCGGCGCACCAGCCAGTTGTAGCCCAGCACGGCGGGCACGGCGACGGCCAGGCCGATGGCCGTCATGATCAGCGCCTCGCCCACCGGGCCGGCAACCTTGTCGATCGACGCCTGGCCGGCGATGCCAATCGCCGTCAACGCGTGGTAGATGCCCCAGACCGTCCCGAACAGGCCGACGAACGGCGCGGTCGAGCCGACGGTGGCCAGCACGGCCAGGCCGTCCTGCAGCCGGCTCTGCACCGTGTCCACGCTGCGCTGCACGCTCATCGAAACCCAGGTGTTGCGGTCGATGTGTTCCGTCAGCGCGCCTTCATGGTGATCGCTCGCATCGATGCCCGACTCGGCGATGTAGCGGAACGCGCTGCCCTTCTTGAGCAGCTTGGTGCCTTCCTGCAGGCTGGCTGCCTTGAAGAAGCCCTTGCGCGCGGCCTTGGCCTCGCCGGCGATCTTGAAGCTCTCCCACAGCTTGGTGATCAGGATGTACCAGCTGCCCATCGACATGATGACCAGGATGATCAGCGTGCCGCGGGAGACGAAGTCGCCCTGCGCCCACAGCGCCGACAGGCCATACGGGTTGTCGACCGTTTCCTTGGTCACCGCAGCGACGGGTGGCGGCGGCACGGGCGCGGCATCGGTTTCGGCGGGCGCAACCGGTGCGGCGGGCGCTGCCACGGTGGCCGCGGGTGCGGCGGCATCGGCGGGCTTGGCCGCCTGCGCGAACGAGAGCGACGGGAGCGTGACCAGCGAGGCGGCAAGGGTGAGCGCTGCGAGCTGGGTGGACAGACGGGTGGTCATGGGAGAGGTCTCCTGTTTTTCAATTCAACGGTTCGATGAGAAGAGCTAGAGCGCTCAGTAGTGGTAGCGCAGTTGTGCGAGCAAGAGCGCATCTTTCTCGGGCTTGTAAACCATCCTGTGTTCTTCGGTGATCCGCCTCGACCAATAGCCCGCCAACGCATGCTTGAGCGGCTCTGGCTTTCCGATACCGGCGAATGGCTCCCTCATGGTGTGCTCGATGAGTTCATTGATGCGCTTCACCATGCGTTTGTCATGCTGTTGCCAGTGCACATAGTCTTCCCAGGCCTGTTCCGCGAAAAGCAGCTTCAAGTGGCCAGCTTCCGTTCCTTGCCCTTCCCGCTCCCAAGTGCTTGCACTGCGGCAAGAAGTCGCATTGCATTGGCCGGACTGCGAAGCAGATACGCAGTCTCTTCCAGGGACGTAAAGTCCTCCAGCGAAAGCATCACTACAGACTGTTCTCCGTTACGCGTGATGATCAACGGCTCGTGGTCGTTGCACACTCGATTCATCGTGCTTGCCAGGTTGGCGCGAGCAGTGCTGTAGGTGATCGCGTCCATGGTCGTTCAGCCCCAAATATGTACGTGTTATTGTACAATTAAGTCACAGTGCTAGCGACGCTCGGCAAGCGCTCCAACCCGTTTCAGCGGCGGCCTTTGGCGGCGGCTGAACACAGGCGATGGCGTTCGCTTCGTCAAGCCATAAGGCCCCAGCGCGCGGATTGGATCTGCGGCACGGCACGTCATTCCAGCTTGAAGACAAACTCCTGGTCGGCGATGTGATCGCCGTTGCAGGTGTACTGCAGCATCGCCTCGCGGACGGAGGCGTCGAACAGGCCGCGCGGATTCGACTTCAGGATCTCGACCTCGACCACCTTGCCGGCGCGGATCGTGGCCCGCGCGACGACCGTGCCGCCGGTGCCGGACTGCAGCGCCTTGCGCGGCATGGTCGGCTGCACCATCGCCGTGCAGATCGCGCCAATCGACACGACCGCCGGCTTGGGCGCGGGCGGTGCCGGCGGTGCCGGTGGCGCCGGCGGTGCTTGCGGGCGCATGTCGGTCTGCGGCGGCGGCGGCGTGGAGGTGGTGGAGGTGATCGTGTTCTGCATCGGCACCGGCACGGCGATCTGAACCTCGGGCGGCGGGATGAACGGCGGCGGCGGCGCCTCGAGCTTGGGCGGCGGCGGCAACAGGCGCTCGACCGGCGGCGGCGGCGCCTTGATTTCCTCGATCACCTTGGTCTCGATCGGCTGCTTGATCACGTCGACGATCTTCTTGCCGAGCCCGGTGACGAGCGCGTAGATCACCAGCACGTGGAACGCGATGACCATCGCGATGCCCAGCGCGTGCTTCTGCGGCTCCATGTGCCGCGACGAATAGTCCATGTTCTGGGGTCTCCAGAGAGGAGGGGTCTGCGAGGTTAACAAAAATGCCCGCCGGCTTGTGGCCAGCGGGCATGAGGCGTTGCGGGAACGGACGCTCGACTTGATTATACAAGCAGGCGCCCAGCCCCACCGGCCGGGGCCAGGCTCAGAACTGGTAGGTGCCCCGCAGCAGGAAGGCGCGGCCGATCGGGTTACCGTACCGATAGTCGTAACCGACCTGGAAACCGCCCCCCTGGTTCGAGAACGGCGGCTTGAAGTTGAACATGTTGGTCAGGCCGGCCGTCACGGCCAGGCCCTTCACGCCGCTCCAGGTCACGGCCAGATCCCACACGTTGTTGCCGCCCACCACGTTGCCCTGATCTCCAGCGTTCTCATCCGTGTAGGCGCTGGTGTAGCGGTTCACGAGCTGGGAAGACCATGCACCGTACTGCCAGCCGAAATTCATAACTTGGCGATAGCGGGCAACCGGGTTGCCGTTGAAATAGACACCGAGGTTGTTGTTGTACGCCGCGCCCTGCTCGAGTTGGTACTCGTAGGTCATCACGTAGGTTCCCTTCCAGCCGAAGTTGAACCTGCCGTAGTCCGTCGCCGCGCCCTGCCAGGTGGCGGTGATGTCGATGCCGTCGGTGTTGTAGTTGCCCAGGTTCAGCTGCTGGTTCTTGATGTAGGCCAGCGTGTTTGGGCTGGCCCCGGCGCCGCAGGTCGCCACCAGGGCGGCGGCCTCGGCGGCAGACAGGTCGCCGCAACGCACGAACTGGGCCGCATACTTGGTCGGGTTGTCGAAGATCACCGTCTCGCCGGTCGGGCCGATCGAGTCGGAGACCTTGTAGTTCCAATAGTCGATCCCGAACGTCGCCGAGGGGATCGGCTGCACCGCGAACCCGATCGTCCAGGCCTTCGAGGTCTCGGGCTTCAGGTCCTTGTTGCCGCCCTGCTGCTGCTGGAACTGCTGGCCGCAGTCGCGGCTCTCGACCCCGCCTGCCGCCGAATTGACGACGCCGTTCGGGCACAGCAGCGGGTCGTCGTACGGGTTTTCCGTGTAGGTGATCGAGTTCGGCGCGTACACGTCATACAGCGTCGGCGCGCGGAAGCCCGTATTGTAAGAACCGCGGAACAGCAGCTCCTGCATCGGCTGATAGCGGAACGACGCCTTCGGGTTGGTGGTGCCGCCGAAGTCGCTGTAGTTGTCGTAGCGGATCGCCAGGTTGACTTCCAGCTCCTTAGTGATCGGGATGTTCAGCTCGGCCGAGATCGCGTTGTCGCGGCGGTTGCCGGTCGAGTCTTCGGCGAGTTCGAGGCCCGAGCTCGCGGCCTGCCGGATCAGCGCGAAGTTGTTGTTGTAGCTCGCCTCGTCCTTCATGAACTCGACGCCGACGGCCAGCATCATGCTGCCCGCCGGGAGCTTGTAGATCTCACCGCTGACCTGGGCGTTGAAGTCGCGCAGCGTGCCTTCCGCGTTCTGGACCTGACCGAGGATCTTCGCGCTCTGCAGGTAGGCCGAGCCCTCGGGAGACTGCGCGCCGAACGGGTTCAGGAAGGGCGCGCCGTCAACCCCGTTCAGCCCGCTGCGGATCATCGTCGCGTTCACGTAGCCGCCGGTGAAGGTGTTCGTGACGTCGGCCTTCGACTGGTACAGCGAGGCCGAGTAGTCCCAGCCCTTGTACTGGCCGTCCCAGCTCAGCATGATCCGGTTCGTCTTGTTCTCGAACTCGTTGGCGCGCCCGCCCACCTCGGTCTGGCGCCATGCGAGCCCGATCGGGCTGGCCGGGTCGAACCCCGGGTTGTCATTGCCCGGGGTGATGCCGGCGCCAGGGAAGAACGGGTTGCCGGCGTTCATCGTCAGGCCGGTCACCGGGGTCGGCGAAATGATCGAGCTGACCGTGTTGTTGGCCTGGATGTACTCCAGCGAAATGGTGTTGTCCTTGTTGACCGCGTACGAGCCCTTCGCGATCAGCGAGATCTGCTCCTGCTCCGGGATGATGTTGATGAACGGCACGTAGTCGAAACGGCACAGTCCGCCGGACGGGATCGAGTACGGCGGGTCGCAGTTCGGCAGGCTGGGGTTGAACGACTTCGTGACCCCGGCGATCGACTGGTTGTAGTTCGCCGGGAAGGTCGTGCCGCTGGTCTTGTTGACGCCCTTGTCGGGGATGTAGGCCGTCTTGGCAAAGTCGCGGTCGATGGCCTTGAGCGGCTCCTGCTTGCGGTACGAGATGCCGCCGAAGATGTTCCAGCCCTGCTCGGCCAGCGAGCCGACACCGCCGGTGATGCCGACGTTATAGACCTGGCCCCCGCCCGACGTCGTCGGCCAGGACCCGTCGGCCGCGATGCCGACACCGGTGTATTCCTTGCGGGTGATGAAGTTGACGACGCCGGCAATGGCGTCGGTGCCGTAGATCGCCGACGCGCCGTCGGTGAGCACTTCGATGCGCTCGATCGCGCCGAACGGCAGCGCATTCACGTCGACCGCTGCGGCCAGGTAGGGGTTGTTCACCATCCGCTTGCCGTTGACTAGCACCAGGGTGCGCGACTCGCCGAGGCCGCGCAGGTCGGCGAAGGCCGCGCCGCCCGTCGAGGCGCCCACGGACGTCGTGGTGGTGGTGGACGACTGGTTCGACGCGATGAAGCTCAGCGCCTGTTCGGCGTTGCTCACGCCGGCTTTGGCCAGGTCTTCTGCCTTCAAGACCGTGACCGGCAGTGACTGCTCGGCGGCGAGGCGCTTGATCGATGAACCCGTGATTTCGACGCGATCAAGCTGCGCCGCCTGCTGCGCCAGCGCCGGCAGGACGCTGAGCGCCAGGCTGCCACCAAATGCGAGCATCAGGCCTTTGCAGACCTTGGTCTTCTTGAACATGGGTACTCCTGATAGGACTGGAAGGTTGATCGATAGACCCAGGTGCCGGGCGGTCTATCGCACGGTCTCGTAGACCGCACGTGTCTGCACCTGAGCGCACTTGTAAGGTGATTCTGGTGCCACACAATGCGGCAACCGGCTAGGGAAATCCTTGAACGCCGTTCGCGGCGGCGCCGCGGGCGCGCCCGCCATCAACCCCGAAATCAGGCCAGGGCCCTTATTCCATGCGGGTTTGCGGGCAATACTGCGCGCGGCCTCGCGGAGCCGATGAGCTCAGGGCGAGGGAAATTGCCGACAAGGTACCCCCCGATTCCGGGCAGTCGTTCGTTGGGCGCATGCAACAGTCGAGTGCCCCTTTGAACACGAAGCCCTTGCTGCACGGCGCGCATCGCGGCGATCGCGGCTGCAGGCACGAGGCCGTCGGCTCGGCCGAAAGAGGCATCGGCCGGTCCTGGCCCTGGGGACGCCATGGTCGCCGATCGAGGACCTGGCGCAACGGGAATCGCGCCCAGCCATCGGCGCGACGGGGCCGCGACCTTCCTACGCCGCGATGGCTGCCGCCACCCGCGGCACCGCGGCGAGCAGTGTGCGCGTGTAGTCGGACTGCGGATTGCGCAGCACGCCTGCCGTCGGGCCGGCTTCCTCGACACGACCCTTGTGCATCACCACCACGTCGTCGGCGATGTACTCGACGACACCGATGTTGTGCGTGATGAAGAGGTACGAGATCCCGAGTTCGCGCTGCAACTCGAGCAGCAGGTTCAGGACCTGCGCCTGGACCGGCACGTCGAACGCCGAGGTGGGCCTGGATCGCGCCCCAAGGGTTCAGGCCATCCGACGCTATTCCTTGTGTAGCAGCGGTAGCAGGCGCATTCGAGTGCGATTCGGATCGACGGTCAAGAGAGCGCCTGCCTGAAGTTCAGATTCCATCTGCCGCAGGGCGGCGACCACCTTGCCTCCAATCACGTCGGGGCTGACATCTTCTGCTCGTATCTGGACGACGCTCGGCATTTCGCCATGCGTTGCAGCGAGGATCGCACCGAAGTCGAGATCGTGAGTCAGCACGACATAATCGTTCGCGCGCGCGTACGCCATGATTTCCGAATCAGGCGCGTCGGTCCGTCCGACCAACGACCAATGCACCGTCTGCACGCCCGAGTCGTTCAACAGCCCGATCCAGCGTGGCGACAGATACCTGTCGACAAGCAGCTTCATGCTCCAGACAACATGACCTCGCGCTCCGCAGCGCGCCACGCGGCGTACCGAAGCGCTTGCATGATGTCTTCGCGTTCCAGGTACGGATAGTCGGCAAGGAGTTCTTCGACGCTGTGACCAGCGCCGATCTGACCAACGACCATGCCGACCGTCACGCGCATGCCGCGGATACAAGCCCTGCCACCCATCACGTCAGGCTGCTGGGTGATGCGATTGAGCTGCGGCGTCATGTCCATCTCCTCGTCGAACCCAATTGCCGACCAAGAAGCGCCTGCGTCGGCCCGAAGGCGAGCCGCCTGGCGGTTCATGCGCCGAGGCGGCGATCCCTTCCCAAGCCGGGATCATACGGCGCCATCGCCTCTCAAACCGCGTCGTCGGCCGTCGCCACCCGCGGCACCGCGGCGAGCAGCGTGCGCGTGTAGTCGGACTGCGGACTGCGCAGCACGCCTTCCGCCGGGCCGGCTTCCTCGACACGGCCCTTGTGCATCACCACCACGTCGTCGGCGATGTACTCGACGACACCGATGTTGTGCGTGATGAAGAGGTACGAGATGCCGAGTTCGCGCTGCAGCTCGAGCAGCAGGTTCAGGATCTGCGCCTGCACCGAGACATCGAGCGCCGAGGTCGGCTCGTCGCAGACGATGAGCTTCGGCTGCACGGCCAGCGCGCGCGCGATGGCGATGCGCTGGCGCTGGCCGCCGGAGAACTCGTGCGGGTAGCGCTCCAGCGCTTCCCGGCGCAGGCCCACCTGGTCGACGATCTCTTCCAGCGACGCGCGGCGCGCCCGGAGGTCGAGGTCGGGCCGCAGCGCGAGAAGCCCTTCCTCCAAGATGTCGAACACCCGCATCCGCGGGTTCAGCGAGGCGAACGGATCCTGGAAGATGATCTGGATCGCGCGTCGCGCCTCGTGCAGGGCGTCGCCCTCCAGGCTGAACAGGTCGTGGCCTCGAAGCGTCGCACTGCCTTCGATCACCGCCTGGCCGCGCAGCAGCTGCACGATCGCCTTGCCGGTGGTCGTCTTGCCGCAGCCCGATTCGCCGACCAGCGCGAGCGTGCGGCCCGCATCGATGCGAAACGACACGCCGTCGACCGCATCGAAGTAGCCCGCCGTGCGCTGCAGCAGCCCCTTGCGGATCGGGAAGCGCACGGCGAGGTCCTGCACCTCGAGCAACCGCTCCGGTGCGGCCGGCCCCGCGCCGCCAACCGCCCGCGGCAGTGCGGCCTCGCCGGGCCGCGGTGGGCCGGCTTCGCCGGGCGCCAGCGCCGACGCGGGCGCGTCTGCCGCGTAGAGCAGGCAGCGCACGCTGCGGCCCAGAGGCTGATCGATCAGCACCGGCCGCGTCACCGCGCACGCCCCGAACGCACGGTCGCAGCGCGGCTCGAAGCGGCAGCCCTCGAACGCCAGCCACAGCGGCGGCACGGTGCCCCGGATCGCGGCGAGCGACTCGCCGCGCCGCTCGGCGTCGGGCAGGGCGCGCAGCAGCAAGCGCGCGTAGGGGTGCCTGGGCGCGCGGAAGAACTCGTCGGCCGGCGCGACCTCGATGATCTGCCCGGCATACATCAGCGCCACCTGGTGCGCCATGCCCGAAACGACGGCGAGGTCGTGCGTGATCAGCAGCAGCCCGAGCCCGCGTTCCTGCTGCAGCGCCTTGAGCAGGTCGAGGATCTGCGCCTGGATCGTCACGTCGAGCGCGGTCGTCGGCTCGTCGGCGACCAGGTAGTCGGGCTCGGCGGCGAGCGTCATCGCGATCATCACGCGCTGCTTCTGGCCGCCGCTCATGCGAAACGGGTAGTCGTCGATGCGCCGCTCGGGCTCGGGGATGCCGACTTTGCGCAGCCACTCGATGGCCCGCTCGCGCGCCGCCGCGCCGCGCAGCGCGGTGTGGGTCTCTATCGCCTCGAGGATCTGCTCGCCGACGCGCATCACCGGGTTCAGGCTCGTCCCCGGCTCCTGGAAGATCATGCCGATCTTGCCGCCGCGGATCGCGCGCATGCCCGACTCGGGCAGCGCCAGCATGTCCTGGCCGGAGAGGCGGATCTCGCCTTCGGTGACGCGCCCGTTCTCGGGCAGCAGGCGCATCAGTGCCAGCGCCGTCATGCTCTTGCCGCAACCCGATTCGCCAACGAGGGCGAAGGTCTCCCCGCGGCGCAGCGCAAGGCGCATGCCATCGATGGCCTTCACGAGGCCGGCTTCCGAGTCGAGTTCGACCGTGACGTCGTCGATTTCAAGCATGGCAGGTCTCTAGAGGGCCTTCCTGCGCAGCACGCACGGCCGGAAGGCGCGCGCGCGGGGGTCGAAGGCGTCGCGCACGCCGTCGGCGAACAGGTTTGCGGCCAGCACCAGGGCGACCATGAACGCGAACGCTGCCGCAAAGGGCCACCAGACCACCGGGTCGCGGCTCATCTCGTTGCGGGCGAAGTTGATCATGCCGCCAAAGCTGTTCATCGACGGATCGACGCCGACGCCGACGTACGACAGCACGGCCTCGTACAGGATCAGCGCCGAGAACTCGAGCACGGTGACGATCAGCATCAGGTGCGCGACGTTGGGGAAGATGTGGCGGACCATGATGCGGCCGTGGCCGACGCCGAAGGCATTGGCCGCTTGCACGTACTCGAGTTCGCGCAGCTTGAGCGTCTCGCCGCGCAGCAGCCGGCACAGCCCGGCCCAGCCCGTCAGGCCGAGCACCGCGCAGAGCAGGAACAGCTTCACGTCGGCTCGCTCGACGCCGGTTTCGAACAGCTCGGGGTGCTTGTCGAGGAAGACCTGCACCATCAGCACGCAGGCGGCGATGAGCAGGATGTTCGGGATCGACGACAGCATCGTGTACAGGTACTGGATGACTTCGTCCACCCAGCCCTTGAGGTAGCCGGCCATGATGCCCAGCACCACGGCGAGCGGCAGCGTGGCCAGCGTCGCCAGGGTGCCGATCACGAACGCGGTGCGGATGCTCTTGAGGGTCTGGTACAGCACGTCGTTGCCCGTCACGTCGGTGCCGAACACGTGGTAGCGGCTCATCAAGGCCACCACAATGCCGGTGACGACCAGGATGCCGGAAAGGGTCGCGCAGGCGACGCGCCAGGGAATGGCCGTCTCGCCGTGCCAGACGGCAGCCGCCGTGGCCCGCCAGCCGCGCCCCGCGCGGCGTGCAATCACGGCGATCAACAAGGCGCACACGACGGCACCCGCTGCGGCGCCCAGCACCAGGCCGGTCGCCGCGCGCTGGAACAGGTCGGTGAGCCACTGGGTTGCCGGGTCGCTCAGGTGGGCGCCCCCGTGCAGCAGGCGCGGCGCCTTGCGCACGACCTGCCCGCCCACTTCGACCGACTCCTTGGTGAAGCCGACGAAGGCCAGCGGCCGCGAGTAGGTCGACTCGCGCGACTGGACCAGGTCGCGCAGCGCCACGTCGAGCAGCGACTGAACGCGCGAGTCGTAGGCGGTGCTGCCGGCGGGCGTGCCGGGCGCCGGCGGCAGCACGCTGCGGAAGTGCACGCTGTCGGCCAGCGTCAGCAGCAGGCAGGCCAGCAGCACCACGCACGACGCCAGCGCCGGCGCGTCGCCGAACACCTTGCGCCACGTGGCCGCCAGATTCGGCTGGCGCCGCACCACCAGCGCATAGGCGATCAGCGCGATCGCGAGCAGCCAGATCGACACATCGGTCCAGAGCAGGACAAGCTTGGGCATCGCCGGCTCCGTGCCTTCTTCTTCAGGCCAGCCGCACGCGCGGGTCGGCCCAGGTGTAGGCGATGTCGATCAGGATGTACGACGTGATCGCGAGCAGCGAGCCGACGAACACCATCGTTCGCACGATCGCGAAGTCCTGCTTGCTGATGGCCTCGATCACGTAGGCGCCGAGCCCGGGGACGCCGAAGAAGCTCTCGAACACCAGCGAACCGAGGAACACGTAGGGCAGGTAGCCGCCGGCACTGGTGATGATCGGGATCAGCGCGTTGCGCAGCACGTGGCGAAACATCACCACCGTCTCCGACAGGCCCTTGGCGCGGGCCGTGCGCACGTAGTCCTTGCCGATCTCCTCGAGGAACATCGCGCGGTACAGCCGCGCTTCGGTGCCCAGGCGCGCCAGCGCCGACAGCAGCACCGGCAGGATCAGGAAGCGCACCGCATCAAGCCCGCCGGCATAGCCGGAGATGGGCACCAGGCGCAGCACGCGCGAGAAGAGATACTGGCCGACGATGATGTAGAAGAGGCTCGAGATCGACAGCATCAGCACGCACAGCACCACACCCCACAGGTCGAGCCGGGTGTGCCTGAACATCACGAGCAGCAGCGCGAAGGCCGTGCTGGCGATGACCTGCAACAGGAAGATCGGCAACGCGAGCTGGATGCTGATCCACATCCGGCCCGCCACCTCGTGCCCGATGTCGCCGGCGCTCTCGCTGTCGGCGCGGCCGAACTTCAGCGTGAAGAGCGACACCGAGCGCTCCCAGAAGATGGTGTCGGTGACCTTGTCGGTGCCCTGCTCGCGGTCGTTCCAGTACAGCGGCTTGTCGTAGCCGCGCTCGACCTTCCACTTCTGGATCAGTTCCGGCGTGACGCGCTTGCCGCCGATGTTCATGCGCGCCATGTCGTCGGGCGTGTTGACCGTGAAGAACAGGAAGAACGTGGCCAGGTTCACGCCGAGCAGGATCAGCACCCCGTAGAGCACGCGACGGACGATGTAGGCAATCATCGAGACAGGCCTTGTCGGTCTAGGCCAGCACTTCGCCGCGGGCGTTCATGCGCTCGCGGCGGCGCAGCGTCTTGCGGGCCATCAACGCACCGACCAGCCCGAGCACCGCAACCAGCGCCAGCGGCCACCACAGCGGCTTGTTCCATTCGGCCAGCTTCGCGGTCCGCTGCGCGGGGTTCAGGCGCAGGTAGCGCCCGTGGTCGCGGATCAGGATGGCGGGCTTGGAGTTGCCCATCCAGTTCTGGATGGCCACCGACGCATACGGATAGAAGCCGAAGCTCCACGGCGCGTCCTGCTGAAGGATGCGCACCATCTTGTCGATCACCGCCTGCTTCTCCGGGCCGTCGTCGAGCGACTTCAGCTGCGCGAAGAGCTTGTCGTATTCGGGGTTCTGGTAGTTCGAGGTGTTCTCGCCGTCCGACACGCTCTTCGAGTTGGGGCCGTAGAGCAGGAACATGAAGTTCTCGGCGTCGGGGTAGTCGGCGTTCCAGCCCAGCCAGAAGACCTGGTGCTTGCCCTTGCGGACCTTGTCCTGGAACTGGTTGTTGTCGGTCGCGCGCACCTCGAGCTGGATGTCGAGCTTGGCGAACTGGCGCACCACCCAGTCGATCTCGGGCTTGCGCTCGGGCGTGGCCGGCGCGTAGAAGTCGTAGTTGATCACCAGCGGCCGGCCGGTCTTGGCGTCGCGGCCGTTCGGGTAGCCAGCCTCGACCATCAGCTGCCTGGCTTCCTCGATCGTGCGCCGAACGACCTTGCCGCCCTCCACCTTGTGCGTGACCGGATTGACGCCCTCGGGCGTGCCTTCGCGCGAGCCGGGGATGCCCTGCGGCAACGGGCTCATCGCCGTCTCGCCGGCTTTCTTCGGGAAGATCTTCGAATACTCCTCCCAGTCGATCGCGATCGAGATCGCCTGGCGCAGCTTGCGGTTGCGCTCGCGCTGCTCGGGCGTGTCGCCCATGCCGATCACGGGGTCGATCATGTTGAAGCCGATGATGTAGCTGTTGACGTCGGCGCTCTGCGGAAAGTCGAAGCCCTTGCGCAGGTAGTCCGCGCGCACTTCCTCCGAGTCGTTCATCTCGACGCGGTAGCTGTTGCCGGTGTCGGTGCGCTCGAAGATCTCGAGGTCGTAGTAACCGTCGCGGAACTTGTTGCGCAGCGGCGTGCCCTCGCGCTCGACCGTCGCGACGATGCTGTCGATGAACGGGGTGGGCTTGCCGCAGTCGGCGAGCAGCCCCTTCTCCTTGTCGCCGGGCATGCCTTCGCAGGGATAGGGCTCGCCGCGATAGTTGGGGTTGCGCTTCATCACGATGCGCCGGTCCTTCAGGAACTCGGTGACCATGAACGGGCCGGTGCCGACCGGCCAGGTGTCGAGCGTCATGCCGCGCTCGGCCATGCCGGGCTGCGCATAGAAGGCGTCGGCCTCCCACGGCACCGGGGCCATGAAGGTCATCTGCATCCAGTACTTCCACTGCGGGTACTTGCCGCGGATGCGGATGCGCAGCAGGTCCTTCTCGGGCGCAGTGGCACCGATGAGCGGCCAGCGGCGGAAGTCGAGGAAGGGCTTGTCCTGGCTCGCCGGGTCCATCCCCGCGCGCAACTTGGCGTCCTCGGCCTTGATGAGGCTGCCGTACTCCTTCAGGCCGAGCACGTACTCGGAGAAGATGCCGTAGATCGGCGTCGTGATGCGCGTCGTGGCGTGGCGCTTGAGGGCATAGACGAAGTCTTCGGCCACCAGTTCGCGCGTTCCCGCTTCCTTGAAATCCATCGGCGTTCGCCGCTCGCCCAACTCGCCGGGCAACATGCGGTGATAGCGGTAGTTGCCCTGGGCGTCCTTGGCGAAGGCCGGGTGCGGCTGGAACAGGATGCCCTTCTTGATCGGCACGTCATAGACGCTTTCTGCCACCTGATCCGGCGGCGCGTCGTCGGGAAGGCGCTTGCCGTCCTTGTCGAGGTAGATCGGCTTGACGACCTCGGCGGCAGACTTGGGCACCAGCTCGAAGGGCCGCTTCAGGTAGTGGTACCCGTAGAGCGGCTCGTAAACCTGGTAGGTGACGAGCGTGTCGTTCGACCAGTACGAGGCCGTCGGGTCGAGGTGCCGCGGCGTGTTCTCCGTCATCGCCGAGCGGACGACGTTGGCCTTCTCCGACCCGTCGGGCCAGGGGCTGTTGCCGCAAGCAGCCAACGCAGCACCGAGCGCGAGGCACGCCAGCCACGCCATCGGCCCCCACCCCGCGCCTTTCGACTCGATCCCCTGACGACCGTTCATGCGGCCTCGTCCTTTGCATTCCGGCGCCCGCAGGCTTACGTGGGCGCCGCCAGAAAACAATCTGCCTCAGGCCAACGTCGGCTTGTGGCCGGGTCAACCCGAGGCAGGCGAGATGATAAGGCCTCGCGCGATCGGCTGCGCGCGGCGACCTTCCTCCGGATTCCATGGGAGCCCCCCTGCGGCCGCAGGTCAGCGGATGCGCGCCCTCACCAGCCGACGAGCACCTCGCGCCCCTGGACCGCGAGCGTCACCTTCGCGCCGACAGGCAGGCAGACCTTGGTCGGCACGTGCCCGAACGGCAGGCCGGCAAGGATCGGTGTGCGGGTCACGCTGCGCAGGTGCGCAAGCGCCGTCTTCAGCGTGTAGCCGCGGTCGAGTGGCGACTTGCGCCAGTCGCTGAACGCGCCCAGCAGCACCGCCTTCTGCGCGTCGAGCACACCGGCCTGGTGAAGTTGCAGCAGGCAGCGCTCGACGCGGTAGGGGTGCTCGTTCACGTCTTCGAGGAAGAGCACGCCGCCCTTGACCTTCGGCCAATGCCTGGTGCCGAGCAGCGAGTTGACGATGCACAAGTTGCCCCCCCACAGCGTGCCGCGAGCCACCAATCCGTCGTGCCCGGCCTCGGTACGAAAGCCCACCGCCTCGAGCTCGCCGCCCATCGCTTCGACGAAGCAGGCCTGCGTCACCTCGTCCACCGCATCGACTCGCTTCTCGCCGCGCTCTTCTTGCGCGCGGCCGAAGTCGTAGCAGGCCATCGGCCCGGCCCAACTGCGCGCCTTCGCATGCGCCAGCAGGGCGAGCTGCAGGGCCGTCATGTCGCTGTGCCCGACCCAGCGCGTGCCCTGCTCGACGCTGCGCGCCAGCAACGCCCAGTCGATGCGGTCGAGCAGCCGGGTCAGCCCGTAGCCGCCGCGCGAAGCCATCGCGATCGATGGCGCCTCGCGCGCCACGCGGTCCAGTGCCGCGAGGCGCGTGTCGTCGCTGCCGGCGAAGCGCTGATGCTTGTCCAGCGCGGCTTCGTCGACCCTGACCGCAAAGCCGAGCTGGCGCAGGCGCTTGGTCGCCAGTCGCAGCGGCGCTGCCGGTTGAACGACGCCCGAGGGAGAAAAGATCGTCAGTGACGTCATGGCCTTGTCATCGCGCTGCTTCAAGCTGATTGGCACGGCCGCCGGCACCCGGTCTGAATCGGAGTCCGCCGCCTTCGCAACGCCGACTTACACGATGCCATCCCCTCGTGGGCACCGAGCGCCTTCCTCGCGCCCCTTGCGGGCATCCGAACGCCCCCGGCGATGCCCGAATCGGTGCGAGCAACGAACCGCAACAGGCCGCAGGCACACTCCGCGGCACCCGGGACGAGAGAAGGTCTCATCCTAGGCCGTCTCGGATGGGTCGATCTCGAGCGCGTCGCCGGTGGGGATCGGCGCTTCGGGAGCGCCGGCGCCGCGGCGCTGGCGATACTGCTCGCGCCGCTCGGCGAAGAAGGTGCTCAGCACCTGGCCGCATTCGGCGGCGAGAACGCCGCCGACGAGCTGCGTGCGGTGGTTGAGCCGGCCGTCGGCGAAGAGGTCGATCACCGAACCGCCCGCACCCGTCTTCGGATCGGCGGCGCCGAACACGACCCGCTTGAAGCGCGCATGCATCAATGCCATCGCGCACATCGCGCACGGCTCGAGGGTCACGAAAAGCTCGCACTCGGGCAGGCGGTAGTTCTGCAGCAGGTGCGCCGCATGACGCAGCGCGACGATCTCGGCATGCGCCGTCGGGTCGTGCTGGGTGATCGGACGGTTGTAGCCGGTCGCGATCACCTGCCCGGCGCGCAGGATGACGGCGCCCACCGGCACTTCGCCGACGAGCGCGGCGTTGTGCGCCTGGTCGAGTGCCAGGCGCATCGCAAACGCGTCGGCGGCGCAAACGTCGGGGGCGATCGACGACGTCGTCACTTGCTGCCTTCGTCTTCGTTGCGACGCGCGCCCTGCTCGAGCGCCTTGTTCACGTCGTCGCCAACCTGGCGCTGGAGCTGCCGCGACTGCTGCGCCGGCGTGCCGCTCGGCGCCGGCACGCTGGCCGCCCCCGACGCCAGCGGCTGAACCGCCTGCAACTGCTTCTTGGCCAGCATGCCGACGATCGCAACGACGACGAGCAGGCCCACCACGCTCACGATCACCCGCATCGCAGCCCTTCCTCTGATCCGTCTTGCTGCACGCGAGGCCTTTCAGAACTGGGTTGAGAACCACAAAAGCGATGTGAGGTCGCAGGCGCTGGAAAGCGGGAACCTTCGACGAAGGCGTCATCGGCGTGCCGAAAGCTGCGCCCCGGGCGAGCGCCTCCGCGTCGATCGCGACCCTGGCGGCGGCTCAAATCATAGCTTCTTCGCTTGCCGGGAGCGCACGTGACGCTCCCGCGCTTTGGGAGCGCCAAGCAGCGCGATCGGGCCCGCGCATGCCCGCCGTGGATGAGGTTCGGTGCGATCGGTGACGGCGTATGATGAGGGTAATCCCGGATCCAAAGACATTCTGGCTGTCTGAGCCATTCGACGGGCACGCCGGACGATACGTACCGACACCAACCCAGTGAGATCAACCATGAAGAGGCTTGCCCTCCTCGTTGCACTGACGACCTCCGTGTTCGCGGCCTCCGCAGCCGACAACCAACAACTCACCGAAGCGCAAACCGCGGCTGCGTTTGCGAAGGCCGATACCGGCAAGGACGGGACCGTCAGCCTGGCCGAGGCAAAGAAGTTCGGGATTTCGTCCAAGGCCTTCGAGGTCGCCAACCCGGACAAGGACGGCACGCTCGACACGAAGGAGTTCGCCGCCGCCCTCACCTACCAGTTCAACAAGGCGAATCCCGACAAGGACGGTACGCTGGACTGGAAGGAAGCGAAGAAGGCCGGCGTGAAGTCGAAGAAGATCTTCGACGCCGCCAACCCCGACAAGGACGGCACGCTCGACCCCGTCGAGTACGTGAACGCGCTGACCCTGCAAGCCAAGTAGAGGCCAGGCCGCCCTCGGGGCGGCCTAGCGCAGCGGCGGGCATCGCCGCCAACGCCGGTCGCCCTCCGGGGCAGGTCCTCGGTTGGCTTCGCGCTCGGTCTTGAGCCGCGCCTTCTCGCGCCGGGCCATCCGCGCGAGAGCCCAGCGCATGCCGCACATGAAGCAAAGCCGAGCGACCAAGAAAATGCCCGCACCGGTGAGGGTGCGGGCAAAGGAAAGCAGCGTTCGCTGGCCTTCAATGCGCTTCTCGATCACGCAAGGCCGGAAGCTCCTGGGCCCGAGGCCCCCGCCAAGCCGGAACGATGACTGCATGGTGTACCCATCGGCGCAGCCTGAACAGGGAAGCTTTCCCGAGGCGAGCCCCACTCGATCATCAACGGCATCCGTAATCCGTTGTCAGATATGGACACTTTCTTGCTGGGTTGCGGCCTCTTACCGTCAGTTTTACGGTCAAGCCGTCAGGGTCCAGCATTGGCGCGGCTTTGCGGGCGGCTCTGCGAAAGCTCACCTCTCGAGATCTATAGAGGTCTATCGACTCCCGGGGCGCGTGTGAACACTTCATCGCGCCTCGACGTGACCCTGGGAGCGCGCCCGAACTGATGATGCGTCAAACACCGTAGGTGCTTGTCGTGCATCACTTTTCAGACTGATTTCTTACCGTCAGCTTGGGCAGGCGCACGGAGGGTCTGCGCCCTACCCCTTGGCCCCTTGGCAGCGCTCAGGTCCTCGCCAAACGGCCAGGAGAGGCCTTGAACGCGGACCGTCACCCCGCCACCGGCTGAAAGACGCGGATCCTCGGCGAAAGCTTCGCTCGCAGCTCCCGATCCGCCACCCGAATGTCGTACTCGGACTGCAGGTTCAGCCAGAAACGGGGCTCCATGCCGAAGAACAACCCGAGACGAAGCGCGGTGTCCGCCGTGATCGGGCGCTGACCGTTCACGAGTTCGCTGATCCTGCTTGGCGAGACATCGATGTCTGCCGCGAGCTGGCGCGCGCTGATGCCCATGGGCTTCATGAAATCCTCCAGCAGGATCTCGCCCGGATGAATCTCTTCGAGCAACTTGGCCATGTTCAGAATTCCTAGTGGTCGTCCACGATCTCGACGCTGTGTGCTCCGTCCGACTTCCAGACAAAGCAAATCCGCCACTGGTCGTTGATGCGGATGCTGTGCTGGCCCTTGCGGTCAGCCTTCAGTGCCTCAAGCTGGTTGCCGGGTGGAACACGCAGGCTGGCGAGTTCCGTGGCGGCGTGGATCTGAAGCAACTTGCGCCTCGCGACGCGCTCGATGTTGCGGAAGCGGGACACCACACGGCTGTGAAACAGCGCCTCGGTGTCGGTGCACGCGAATGAGCGGGTCATGCCGCATTTTGATCTCCGATACGGATTCCGTCAAGCGGAACACCGCTGTTCACGGGAGGCTCGAACGCTACCTTGGCGAACGTGGCGTCCACAGAACGGGTACCGGTTCAGAATGCCGTCAAGCAGTCAAGCCGCCCCGATCGACTCAGAAGAGTCGACGAAACCGCCACATTTGCTGTGCGGTAAAGATCGCACCCACCCGACGTCACTTTGACATCAGCACTCTGCGCCATCGCCGAAGTAAGACGGCTGCCTGGACTTCGCGATAGATCTCGATAGACAGCGAAGACCCCTACTCCCACTCGATCGTCGCCGGTGGCTTGCTGCTGACGTCGTAGGTCACGCGGTTGATGCCTCGTACCTCGTTGATGATGCGCGAGCTCACCTTCTTCAACAGCGCGTAGGGCAGTTCGGCCCAGTCGGCGGTCATGAAGTCGCTCGTCTGCACCGCGCGCAGCGCGACCACGTGCTCGTAGGTGCGGCCATCGCCCATCACGCCGACGCTCTTGACCGGCAGGAAGACGGCGAAGGCCTGGCTCGTCAGCTCGTACCAGGTCTTGCCACTGTGCGGGTCGATCGTCGAACGCAGCTCGTCGATGAAGATCGCATCCGCGCGCTGCAGCAGCGCCGCGTACGCGGGCTTGACTTCGCCGAGGATGCGCACGCCCAGCCCCGGCCCGGGGAAGGGATGGCGGTAGACCATGTCGTGCGGCAGGCCGAGCGCGACGCCGAGCTCGCGCACCTCGTCCTTGAACAGGTCGCGCAGGGGTTCGAGCAGCTTCAGGCCCAGCGTCTCGGGCAGTCCGCCGACGTTGTGATGGCTCTTGATGCTCGTCGCCTTCTTGGTCTTCGCCCCGCCGGATTCGATGACATCCGGGTAGATCGTGCCCTGCGCCAGCCACTTCGCGTTGGCGAGCTTCCTCGCCTCGCGCTGGAAGACCTCGACGAACTCGCGGCCGATGATCTTGCGCTTGGCCTCGGGATCGGCCACGCCGGCGAGCCCGCCCATGAACTGCGCGCTCGCGTCGATGTGGATCACCTTGGCGTGCAGGCGGCCGGCGAACATGTCCATCACGTGACGCGCCTCGTTCAGCCGCAGCAACCCGTGGTCGACGAAGACGCAGGTCAGCTGCTCGCCGATCGCGCGGTGGATCAGCGCCGCGGCGACGCTGGAGTCGACACCGCCCGAGAGGCCGAGGATCACCTCCTCGGCGCCGACCTGTTCGCGGATGCGCGCCACGGCCTCGGCGACGTGGTCGCGCATCACCCAGTCGGGCGTCGCGCCGGCGATGTCGAGCACGAAGCGCTCGAGCAGCGCCCGGCCCTGGATCGTGTGCGTGACCTCGGGGTGGAACTGCACGCCGTAGTAGCCGCGCGCCTCGTCGGCCATGCCGGCGATCGGGCAGCTCGGCGTGCTCGCCATCAGCTTGAAGCCGGGCGGGAGGGCCGTGACCTTGTCGCCGTGGCTCATCCAGACCTTGAGCATGCCGTGGCCTTCGGGCGTGGCGAAGTCCTCGATGCCCTGCAGCAGCCTGGTGTGCCCGTGCGCGCGCACCTCGGCATAACCGAACTCGCGCTGCGTGCTGGCCTCGACCTGCCCGCCCTGCTGCACCGCCATCGTGAACATGCCGTAGCAGATGCCGAGCACCGGCACGCCGAGTTCCCACACCGCCTGCGGCGCGCGCAGTTCGTGCTCTTCGTAGGTGCTGGCGTGGCTGCCCGAGAGGATGACGCCCTTCGGAGCGAACGCCTGGATGAAGGCGTCGCTCACGTCGTTGGGGTGGATCTCGCAGTACACCTGCGCCTCGCGCACGCGGCGCGCGATGAGCTGGGTGACCTGGGAGCCGAAGTCGAGGATCAGGATCTTGTCGTGCATGGCAGGCGTTCAGATCGAAGGTTTGGCCTTGGCGTGTGCCACCAGCCGGGCGCGGCGGCCGCCGCGGAAATGGGTCCACGCCAATACCAGCGCGGCCCCTTGCAACGCGGCGCAGAAGTAGAACGGCGCGCCGATGCGCCAGTCGCCGTGCGGCAGGTGCGACACCAGGCCGAGCAGCGGTGCGCCGATGGCCGGGGCGATCACCGCCATCAAACTGTTGAGCGAACTCACCGCGCCCATCGTGTGGCCCTGGTTCGTCTCGTCGGCAGCGCCGGAGACGATGCTCTGCAGGCTGGCGGCCACGGCGTAGCCGAGCACGTTGCCGAAGATCACCGCATACATCATCCAGCCCTCGGTCGCCGCGCCCCACAGCGCGAAGCCGACCGTCGAAGACGCCAGCCCGGCGAGTGCCAGCCGCTGCGGGCTGAAGCGTTTGAGCAGCAGGCCGAGCAGCCCGCCCTGCACGACGACCGACATCACGCCCACGGCGGCCAGCGACCAGCCGTTCTCGAGCGGCCCCCAGCCAAACTTGAACGTCGCGTACAGGACCCAGCTCGTGAAGAGCATGAACTGCGCCAGGCCGCTGCAGGCGAGCACCGCGACCAGCCGTCCCACGCCCTTCAACCCGGCCAGCGCGCGCAGCGACCGGCCCGGGCTCGCCGCCCGCCATTCGAACCTGCGCCGTTTCCCGGGCGGCAGCGATTCGGGCAGCACGAGCCATCCGTAGAGCAGGTTCAGCATCGCCAGGCCGCCGGCGACGAAAAACGGCAGGCGCAAGTCGATGGCGCCGAGCAGGCCGCCGATCACCGGGCCGAGGATGAAGCCAATCCCGAACATCGCCCCGAGCAGGCCGAAGCGCCGGGCGCGGTCTTGCGGCGCGGTGATGTCGGCCACATAGGCGTTGGCCACCGCCGCGTTGGCCTGCATCCCCCCGCCGACCAGGCGCGCGGCGATCAGCATCCACAGCGCCGTGCTGAGCGCGGTGGCGAAGAACGTGAACGCCAGCCCGCAGAAGCCGAGCAAGAGCACCGGGCGCCGCCCGTGGCTGTCGGACAAGGCGCCGAGGATGGGCGCGCCGACGAAGCTGGCCAGCGCGAAGGCGAATGTGACGGCGCCGTACCAGAGCGCCTGGTCGGACTGCGAATCGGTGAAGCGGCCGACCATCGCCGGCAGCACCGGAATGATCAGCCCGACCGAGATCATGTCGATCAGCACCGCCAGCATGATGAACGGCATCGCGGCCTGGCGACCGGCACGGGCCGATGACGCGGTCGTTGCTGTGCTCACGGGGTTCCTCGATGGGCCCGCGCCACCGTCGAAGGGCGAGCGGGCGGCCGGCCGCGGCGCACCGCTACTCCATGCGGTAGTTCGGCGCTTCCTTGGTGATCTGCACGTCGTGGACGTGGCTCTCGCGCATGCCGGCCGCGCTGATCTCGACGAACTCGGCGCGCTCGTGCAGGTCGGCCACGCTGGCGCAGCCGCAGTAGTGCATCGCCGCGCGCAGGCCGCCGGCCATCTGGAAGATGATCGTCACTACCGAGCCCTTGTACGGCACCTGGCCTTCGATGCCCTCGGGCACGAGCTTGGTGGTATTGGGGTTGTTGGCCGGGCCGTCCTGGAAGTAGCGGTCGGCCGAGCCCTGCTGCATCGCGCCTATCGAGCCCATGCCGCGGTAGCTCTTGTAGGTGCGGCCCTGGTACAGGATCACTTCGCCCGGCGCCTCTTCGGTGCCGGCGAAGGCGCCACCCATCATCACCGAGTCGGCTCCGGCGGCCACGGCCTTGGCCAGGTCGCCCGAGTAGCGCACGCCGCCATCGGCAATCAGCGGGACGCCGCTGCCCTTGAGCGCCTTGGCGACTTCATCGATCGCCAGGATCTGCGGCACGCCGACGCCGGTGACGACGCGGGTGGTGCAGATCGAGCCCGGCCCGATGCCCACCTTCACCGCGTCGGCTCCGGCCTCGACCAGCGCGAGCGCGGCCGCGCCAGTGGCGATGTTGCCGCCGATCACGTCGACCCGCGGATAGTGGCGCTTGACCCAGCGCACGCGCTCGATCACCCCCGCGCTGTGGCCGTGAGCGGTGTCGACGACGATCGCGTCGACGCCGGCGCGAACCAGCAGTTCGATCCGCTCCGCGTTGTCGTCGCCCACGCCCACCGCCGCGCCGACGCGCAACTTGCCCTGCGCGTCGCGCGCCGCGTTCGGAAAATTGGTCTGCTTCGTGATGTCCTTCACGGTCATCACGCCCTTCAACTCGAATGCGTCGTTCACGACCAACACCCGTTCGAGCTTGTGGCGGTGCATCAGCGCCTTGCCCTCGGCGAGCGTCGCGCCTTCGTTGACGCTGACCAGCCGCTCGCGCGGCGTCATGATCTCGCGCACGGGCGCATCCAGGCGTGTCTCGAAGCGCAGGTCGCGATTGGTGACGATGCCCACCACCACCTTGCCGTCGAGCACCGGAAAGCCCGAGATGCCGTGCTGGCGCGAGAGCTCCTTCACCGCGCGCACCGTGACATCGGGCGTGATCGTGATCGGGTCGCGCAGCACCCCCGACTCGTAGCGCTTGACGCGCGCCACCTCGTTCGCCTGCTGCTTCGGCGTGAAGTTCTTGTGCACGATGCCGATGCCGCCCTCCTGCGCCAGGGCGATCGCCAGGCGCGCCTCGGTCACGGTGTCCATTGCCGCCGACACCAGGGGCAGGTTCAGGCGGATGTTGCGCGAGAGGGAGGTGGACAGGTCGGTGTCGCGTGGCAAGACCTGGGAGAACGCCGGCACCAGCAACACATCGTCGAAGGTGAGCGCTTTGCCGAGTAGGCGCATAAGAATGGCTCCAGAGGCAACACGCAGTTTCGGTGAGACTGACTTGGTCACAATTCAGGCCGAAACCAAACGTGGATTATATGGAGCGACCCTGGCTTGCCACCGGGGAGCGGCCGCTACACTTGCGGGCACTGCACTTAGCGATGGATCTGCCATGCTTCGATTGAGCCTGCGCCCGGGCCTTGGGGTGCTCCTGGTGGCGCTGCTCGCCGCCGCGTCGTTGCCCGCCGCGGCGCAGTGGAAATGGCGCGAAAAAGGCGGGCAGATCCAGTACAGCGACCTGCCGCCTCCGGCTGGCACGCCCGATGCCGACATCCTTCAGCGTCCGCCTCCGGCGGCCCCGCGCGCCGCCGCCAGCGCCGCGGTGGCGGCCTCGGCGCCGCTGCTCGTGCCCAAGACCGGCGACGCCGAACTCGAGGCCAAGCGCAAGAAGGCCGAGCAGGACGAAGCGGCGAAGAAGTCGGCCGAGGAGCAGCGCATCGCCGTGGCGAAGGTCGACAACTGCGCGCGCGCGCGGGTCCAGCTCAAGGCCATCGAGGACGGCCAACGCATGTCGCGCATCAACGCCAAGGGCGAGCGCGAGTACCTCGACGACAAGGGCCGCGCCGAAGAAACCCAGCGCGCGCGCAACGTGATCGCGGCAGACTGCAAGTAGCCTGGCTCAGGCCGCTCCAGAGCAGTGCGGGCTCCCCCTGTGCGCGGGGTGAACGAAGTGCGACGGGGGTCGCTCAGGGCTTCTTGGCCGCACGGTGCGATCGATAGCGCATGCGCCGCGCCTCCTTGGGATCGACGGTGAGCGGTCGGTAGATTTCCACCCGGTCCCGGTCGCGCAGCGTCTCGGCGGGATCGCGCAGACGGCCCCAGACGCCGATCCGCACGCCTGCTGGCAGCGCCCAGCCCGTGCGATCGATCGCCTGCGCCACCGTCGCGCCCTCGGGCAGTTCGAGCGTCGCTCGTTGCACCCTGCCGGGGCGCGCGCCGAACGCGATCTCGACGCGGATCGTTGCCACGCCGGTGTCACCGGGGGCCATAGACCTGCTCTGCGCGGCGAACGAACGAATCGACCAGGGTATTGGCCACGCGGTCGAACACCGGGCTGACCACTGCTTCCAGCGCGCTGCTGGCAAACGCATAGCGCAGGTCGAGCTCGATCTTGCAGGCCTGCACCGGCGCACCGTCTTGCGGGCCGAGCGGCAGGAACTGCCAATTGCCGTCGAGCAGCGAGAACGGGCCATCGACCAGGCCGACGAGCACCGAGCGATCCTCGACATGCTGGTTGCTCGTGGTGAACGCATGACGCACGCCGCCGAATGCGAGCGTGAGCCGCGCGGTCATGCCCTGGTCGGTCCGGGTGAGCACCTCGGACTGCGCACACCAAGGAAGGAACTCCGGATAGTCCTCGACCGCCGTCACCAGCGAGTACATCTCGCGCGTCGAGTACCAAAGCAGGACCGACTTCTTGACGTGCTTCATACAATGCCCAAATTGTATGGGCCTGCGCCGTGCCGGCACCCGCCCTCACCTGGACCTTCATGTCGATCGCCGAGAACCGCCGCGCCAATTTCGACTACCACATCGAGGAGCGCCACGAGGCAGGCATGGTGCTGTCGGGATGGGAGATCAAGGCCATCCGCGCCGGCCAGGTGCAGCTGACCGATGGCTACGTGGTGATCAAGGGCGGCGAGTTGTTCCTGATCGGCTGCCGCATCAACGCGCTGCGCAGCGCATCGACGCATGTGATCCCCGAGCCCGACCGCACCAAGAAGCTGCTGATGCACAAGGAAGAGATCAAGCGCCTGATCGGCAAGGTCGAGCAAAAGGGCTTCACGCTGGTGCCGATGAACCTGCACTTCAAGGGCGGGCTGGTCAAGGTCGAGATCGCGCTGGCCAAGGGCAAGGCGCAGCACGACAAGCGCAACACCGAAAAGAAGCGCGACTGGGAGCGAGAAAAGGGCCGGCTGATGAGACACAAGGTCTCATCAAGCCCGAAGGGCTGAGCGACGCAGCCGATCAAGACGGCACTTTCGCCAAAAGGGCCGGCTGATGAGACACAAGGTCTCATCAAGCCCAAAGGGCTGAGACCGGACCGAGACAGTCCCTGCGGACTGTCGCGAGCTTGTCGAAGGCCCGACCGCTTGCCAGCGGGCGGGCTGAGACCCCGCTTCAGTCGCCGCCGAACGCGACGCGTAGCGCCTGCTGCAGGTCGGCCAGAAGGTCCTCGACGGCTTCGAGGCCGATCGAGAAGCGCACCAGCACGCCCGCGTAAGGCGTCGGCAGCGAACGCATGCCCTGCACGTGATAGGGCACCGCCAGGCTCACCGGGCCGGCCCACGAGTAGCCGATGCGAAACAGCCGCAGCGCATCGACGAAGGCGTCGACCTCCTCGCTCGCGTAGCGGGCGTCGAACACGACCGAGAACAGCCCGGCAGCCGCCTGGCAGGATTCCTGCCAGTGAGCGAAGCCCGGCGAGCCCGGCAGCGCGGGATGCAGCACGCGAGCGATCTCGCCACGCTGCGCCAGCCATTCGGCCAGCGTGCGCGCCGCACGGTCCTGGGCGGCGTAGCGCAGCGCAAGGGTCGGCAGCGAACGCAGCATCAGTTCCACGTCGTTCGCGCCGACGCCCCAGCCCAGGCGCATGTGGGCGAACTTGAGCTTGAGGTGCAATGCCTCGTCACGGGTCGTGACCGATCCCATCAGCACATCGCCGCCGCCCGAGGCGTACTTGGTGAGCGCCTGCATCGAGATGTCCACGGCCCCGCCGGCGGGCAGCGCAAACGGATTGAACGCCATGCCCGCGCCCCATGTGTTGTCGAGCGCCGTCGTCACGCCCGTCTCGCGCGCGACGCGCACCAGCGCCGCAAGATCGGGGAACTCCATCGTCACCGAACCCGGCGCCTCGAGCCAGACGAGCCGGGTCTGCGGGCCGATCATCGCGGCGAGCGCCGCGGCGTCCATCGGGTCGTAGAAGCGGTGGGTGATGCCCCAGCCGGCCAGTTCGTTGCGTGCGAGCTCCTTGCCGGGGCCGTAGGCGTTGTCGGGGATCAGCAGCTCGTCGCCGCTCTTGAGCAGCGCCAGGTCCACCAGCGAGATCGCCGCGAGCCCACTGGGCAGCAGCAGCGTGTGCGTGCCGCCTTCGAGGGTGGCGATGCGCTCTTCGAGCGTGAACGTGGTCGGCGTGCCGTGCAGGCCGTAGGTGTAGCCGTCCTTCTCCCTCCAGTTGCGCGCGCGCAGCGCAGCGGTGTCTGCAAAGATGACGGTCGAGGCCTTGAACACGCCCGGCTGCGTGGAGACAAAGCCTTCTGGCGGCGCATAGGGATGGTGAATCAGCAAGGTCGCCGGGCCTGCGGGAGGACGGGGTGCCATGATTGCGTGCCAGGGTGGAGGGAAGGTGCAGTGTAGGGGTGGTGGCCCGCGCGACGCCGCGGGCGCCCCGGGGCGCCGATCACGCGTAAGTAACCCAACCCGCATGCGCCGGATGGTCCAGGTGCGGCAGCGTGTTGTAGGTGACGAGCATGTGCCGCTTCGGCGTGAAGGCGAACTCGGTGACCGAAGTGTTGCGGATGCGCAGGTTCAGCTCGATCGTCGTCTCGGCACTCGTGCCCAGGACCTGCCCCACGGCGGTGGCAATCGGGCCGCCGCTGGAAACGATCAGCACGTCGCCGTCGTGCGCGCGGCGCACGTGGTCGAGCGTGCCGTTCACACCAGCCACGAACTCGGCATGGCTCGGCATTCCCGCCGGCGCGATGCTGCCGGCCATCCAGCGGCGCAGCCCTTCGCGCAGCAGGCGGAAGTGGTGGCGGACCATCTCGGGCGAGTCGGGCCGGGCAAGCGGCTCCGGATGGATGGCCGCAATCACCGCATGGCTGTCGTACTCATCGAGGCCGGGCCAGACGATCGGCCGCGGTTCCCACCGCAGGCCCTCGGCGATGCCGGCCAGCGACTGGGTGTGGCGCTTGAGCGTACCGGTCAGCACGGCGTCGAATCGACGTCCCCTGTCGCGAAAGTACTCGCCGAGGCGGACGCACTGGCGGCGGCCGAGTTCGCTCAACTGGTCGTAGTCGTCGGCTCCGAACGAGGCCTGGCCGTGGCGTACGAGATAGAGGGTTCCCATCCGGCACGATTGTCGCGCCTGCGCACCACAGCGCGCTGTCGCTGCCGGGACGGCGCGCCTTGTTGACGCTCGGGCGACAGCAGCGGCGCCGCTCAAGGTGCACACTTGGCATATGGAAATGCAAGCGTCCCCGAACCCGGCTGGCGGGCCGACCGCGGGCGCCCTCGCCCCCACGCCGCTGATCGACAGCGATCATCCGGAGGTCGTTGCGTTCGCGCGGCGCCATGCGACAGGTGGCAACGAGCGCGAGCGCGCCGTGGCGCTGTACTACGCGGTGCGCGACGGATTTCGCTATGACCCGTACCGCGTCGACCTCTCGCCGGCCGGCATGCGGGCGAGCACGGTGCTCTCGCTCGGCGTCGGCTGGTGCGTGACCAAGGCCGCGCTGCTCGCCGCGGCCGCCCGCGCCATCGGCATCCCGGCGCGGGTGGGCTATGCCGACGTGCGCAACCACCTCAGCACCGAACGCATGCGGCAAGCCATGCAGACCGACATCTTCCTGTGGCACGGCTACACCGACCTCTGGCTGGGCGGCGCCTGGCGCAAGGCGACCCCGGCCTTCAACATCGAGTTGTGCGACCGTTTCGGCCTGCTGCCGCTCGAGTTCAACGGGCAGGACGACTCGATCTACCACCCGTTCGACCGTGCCGGCAACCGGCACATGGAGTACGTTCGCCAGCACGGCAGCTTCGACGACATGCCGCTGGCGCGGATCGTGGCCGATTTCGCGAAGACGTATCCGGCCTGGGGGGTGCAGGCGACGGACGAGGGCAGTTTCCTGGCCGACGTGGAGCGCGAGACGCGATGAGCCAGAGCGCGATCGACATTCCCGCCGGCTTCGTGCCCCTGCCCGTGCCGGGCGAGTTCATCCACGTGAACGGGCCGCTCTACCTGCGCCACGAAGGGCCGCTCGTGCTGCTCGGGTTTCGCGTCGAGCCGCGCCACACCAACCCGATGGGCATCTGCCACGGCGGCATGCTGGCAAGCTTTGCCGACATGCTGCTGCCGATCTCGGTCCACCACAAGCGTGCCGACGTCGGGATGCGCTTCCTGCCGACGATCAGCCTGCAGCTCGACTATCTGGCCCCGGCGCCGCTCGGCGCCTGGGTGCAGGGCGAGGCCGACGTGCTGCGCGTCACCCGCACGATGGTGTTCGCGCACGGGATCGTCACCGCCGACGGCGAGCCGGCGCTGCGCGTGAGCGGCATCGCGAAGATCGGCAAGCCGTTTCCAGGGTTGGGCGAAGTGGTCGGCTGACCGGCGCACGGGACTGCTCCGAGGCACCGCAGCCTTCTACACCCAATGCTGTTCACTCGAGCACCGATCCTCCGTTCGGGCCGAGCCAGTCGAAGCCCTCCTCGCGCGCACTGGCCCTGTAACACGCTCAGGGCGAACGGTTCCAGCCTGAACAGCACTGCTGCTACACCGGCAGCGCCACCAGATCGTGGCCCTGCGCGCCAACGATGCGCGCGCGCGTGAACTCGCCCACGCGCAGTTGCTTGGAGGCCTTTTCGGGCGGGAGCAGCCTGACGCTGCCGTCGATCTCGGGGGCGTCGGCATACGAGCGGCCAACGCCGCCCTTGCGGCCGAGCGCCGGCGCCGCATCGACGAGCACCTGCATCGTCGCGCCGATGCGCCGCTGAAGCTTGGCCACCGAAACCTGCTCGGCCACCGCCATGAAGCGCGCCCGGCGCTCCTCGCGAACTTCGGCCGGCAGCGCGCCCGGCAGATCGTTCGCGCTGGCGCCCGCCACCGGCGAGTAGGCGAAGCAGCCGGCGCGGTCGATCTGCGCCTCGCGCATGAAGCCCAGCAGATACTCGAACTCGGCCTCGGTCTCGCCCGGAAAGCCGGCAATGAAGGTGCTGCGGATCACGATCTCGGGGCACAGATCGCGCCAGCGCAGGATGCGGTCGAGGTTCTTCTCGCCGCTGGCGGGCCGCTTCATGCGCTTGAGCACATCGGGGTGCGCGTGCTGGAAGGGCACGTCCAGGTAGGGCAGGATGCTCCCGTCGGCCATCAGCGGCACGATCTCGTCCACGTGCGGGTACGGGTACACATAGTGCAGCCGCACCCAGGCGCCGGAGGGCTCGGCCAGCAGCGCGAGTTGCTCGCACAGATCGAAGAGACGCATCTTCATCGGCCGGCCATCCCAGAAGCCTGTGCGGTACTTCAGGTCCACGCCATAGGCGCTGGTGTCCTGGCTGACGACGAGCAGCTCCTTCACGCCGGCCTCGAACAAGCGCTGCGCCTCGGAGAGCACGTCGCCGACCGGCCGGCTCACCAGGTCGCCGCGCAGGCTGGGGATGATGCAGAAGGTGCAGCGGTGGTTGCAGCCCTCGCTGATCTTCAGGTACGCGTAGTGCCTGGGCGTGAGCTTCACGCCCTGCGCCGGCACGAGGTCGATGAAGGGTTCGTGCGGTTTGGGCACGTGCCGGTGCACCGCGTCCATCACCTCCTGCGTCGCGTGCGGGCCAGTCACCGCGAGCACGCTCGGGTGCATCTGGCGCACCAGGCTGCCGCCGCCCTCGCCTGCCCTGGCGCCGAGGCAGCCGGTCACGATCACGCGGCCGTTGGCAGCCAGCGCCTCGCCGATCGCGTCGAGGCTCTCCTTCACCGCGTCGTCGATGAAGCCGCAGGTGTTGACGATCACCAGGTCGGCCCCGGCGAAGGTCTTCGAGGTCGCGTAGCCCTCGGCGCTGAGCTGGGTCAGGATCAGTTCGGAATCGGTCAGCGCCTTCGGGCAGCCGAGCGAGACGAAGCCAATCTTCGGCGCGGGTGTGGAGCCTGGCGCAGGAAAAGCGAGGGCGTCGTCGGTCATCGCGGGATTTTCGTCGATCCCGCCCCGAAGGGCCTCAGCGCTTGGGCGGCAGGAAGCCCGGTAGCCCGGGGAACAGCGACTTGGCCTGCTCGGCCATCTGCTCCTGCATCTGCACGAACAGATTCTTCGACTGCTCGAGGTAGTTGCCCATCAGGCCCTGCACCAGCGGCGCCTGGCCGTTCATGAACTGCGTCCAGAGCTCGGGGCTGAAACCCTTGGCCGGGTCGCCGAGGCGGCTCTGGATATCGGTGAAGGTCTGGATGTTCTTCTCCAGGTACGAGCCCATCATGCCCTGCATCGCATGGCCGTAGAAGCGGATGATCTGGGCCAGCATCGGCGACGAGAACATCGGCACGCCGCCGGATTCCTCTTCGAGGATGATCTGGAGCAGGATGCTGCGCGTCAGGTCCTCGCCGGTCTTGGCGTCGCGGACGATGAAGTCCTGGCCGGCGAGCACCATCTTCTTCACGTCCACGAGCGTGATGTAGCTGCTGGCGTGGGTATCGTAGAGGCGCCGGTTGGGGTACTTCTTCAGGACACGCGGGCCGGTGGCGGCGGCTTCGGTCGCGGGGACTTCGGCAGGCGGGGCGCGGCGATTCTGGGCCATGCGGGGAACTCCAAGGTGATCGCTCTTGTGCAGGTGCACAAAGATTCTAGAAGGCCGGGCCGCGGCGACGCGGCGGGTTTACCCGCGCGGGTTCGCTGCGCCCGCGCCGGGCAGCGGCGCGAAGCGCGGCGCCGCGGCAACCCACACGGTGCCGGAGGGCGACACGGCATAGATGCCGCGCGCCACGTTGTGGGGGTGCATCGCCGCCTCGGCGAGGCTCAGGACCGGCGCGAAGCAGACGTCGCTGCCTTCGAGCAGCGCGCACCACGCGTCGCGCGGCCGGCTGCGAAACAGCTCGGCAAAGCGGGACTTCAGCGCCGGCCATCGGGCGCGGTCGTACTGCGCGGCCGGCTCGACGTCGGCCAGGCCGAGCTTGGCGAGCAGCAGTGCGTAGAACTGCGGCTCCAGCGCGCCGATCGTGATGCCTCGCCCGTCGGCGCACTCGTACACGTCGTAGAACGGCGAATCGTGGAACGGGCTCGGCAGCTCGCCGTCGATCTGGCCGCTGGCGCGGATCCACTGCACCAGCGTGCCCAGCATCGCGACCACATCGACGATTGCCGCATCCACCACCCGCCCGCGGCCGCCGGTGCGCGCCTCGACCAAGGCGCATGCGATCCCGAAGGCCAGGCCGAGCGCACCGGCGGCATCGCCCACGACCGTCGGCGGCAGGATCGGCCGCTCGCCTCGACGTGCCGACAGCGACAGCAGACCGGTCAGCGCGACGTAGTTCAGGTCGTGCCCGGCAGCCCCGGCGAGCGGACCGTCCTGACCCCAGCCGGTCATGCGGCCATAGATCAGCCGCGGGTTGCGCGCCGCGCACTCGGCCGGGCCGAGCCCCAGGCGCTCCATCACCCCTGGGCGGTTGCCCTCGATCAGCGCGTCGGCGCTGGCCACGAGATCCAGCGCCTGCGCCAGGCCGCCCGGCGTCTTCAGGTCGAGCGGGACGACGCGCTTGCCCTCGCGCAACGGGTTGTCGGCGCTGCCGCCCAGGCGCTGGCTGACCACACCAGGCTGCATCCGGGTGACAACCGTCACCTCGGCACCCATGTCGGCGAGCATGCGCGCGGCCAGCGGCCCCGGACCGATGCCCTCGAATTCGACGACGCGCACGCCGTGCAGCGGTAGGTTCATCGGGGTCACTCCTGAAGGTGGGTTCGCGCTGCCACGGTCGAACGCAGCGCAAGGTCAAGGGGCACATGCCGGCACCTGCAACGTGGCACCGGTCCCGCACCAGCATACAGCCCGGCGATTCGCGTCCGGCAGGGCGTCCGCCGCGGCGACATGACTCCGCCGAGCCCCCGCCAGGTGGCGGGAACGCACCGCTGCGGCAGCGCTGCCAGGGGCGCCGGATCGGATGCCGGGAGTTCGTCGCCCGCCAAATGCCGAGTCCCGCGGCAGGATCGGTGGCCAAGCCAGGTGGCAACTGCCAGGCAGCGGGGAACCCGAGCCCTTTGTGCCGAAGTTGCAAGGCCACGTTCTAGGGAGTGAAGCGCTGCCGTGGGCATCACTAGACTGCGCCATGAACAAGTTCCCGTGTCAAGGCGCCGCGTCAGAGGCCTGGGAGGGTGTGAGCGCCCAGATCGTCGGCGACTCAGAGGAGCATCGCGCGATGCTGGCGCAACTGTGCCGCATTGCCGCCAGCGAGGCCCCGGCCCTGATCGAGGGCGAGACCGGTAGCGGCAAGGAAGTGGCGGCGCGCGCCATCCACTACGGCGGTTCGCGCCGGGCCGGGCCCTTCGTGCCGGTCAATTGCGGCGCGCTGCCTGAAGGGCTGATCGAGAGCGAACTCTTCGGTGTCGAGCGCGGCGCCTTCACCGACGCCCGCCAGGCCCGCCGCGGTCTGGTTGCCGAGGCCTTCGGTGGCACGCTGTTCCTCGACGAGGTCGATGCGCTGAGCCCCAAGGCGCAAGTCACACTGCTGCGCTTTCTGCAGGACCAGCGCTACCGGCCGGTGGGCACCGCGCGCGACCAGCGCACCGATGCACGCGTGATCGCTGCGGCCAACCAGCCCCTGGAGGAACTCGTCGCGCGGCGTGAGTTCCGCTCCGACCTGATGTACCGCCTGAAGATCCTGCACCTGGTGCTGCCGCCGCTGCGTCGGCGCGGTGACGATGTCGAGTTGCTGGCGCGTCACTTCATGGGCCAGCTGCAGGCGCGCTACGGCGGGCCGCTGCGCGAACTGCATCCCGAGACGCTGCCGTGGCTGCGCCGCTACGACTGGCCGGGCAATGTGCGCGAGTTGGAGAACTGGGTGCACCGGCGATTCCTGATGAGCGCCGGCGCGACCATCACCCACGACGACGCACCGCGGCCCGAGCCTGCCGACGCCGCTGCGCACAAGCCCGTGCTGTGCTTCCAGCGCGCCAAGGCCGAGGCGGTACAGCGCTTCGAACGCGATTACCTGCTGCGCGTGCTGCGCGAAACCGAAGGCAACGTCACGCGCGCCGCGCTGCTGGCCGGCAAGGAGCGGCGGGCGTTCGGCAAGCTCTTGAAGAAGCACGGCATCGAGCGCAGCGCGGTACTGCACTGAGCGGGCCGCAGCCGGGTCGGTTTCGACCCGGCCGCGGGTCAAACCCCGGCGCCTCCGAAAGGGCGCTCCCCGCGGTCCTCGCCAACGGCGCCATGCAGGTCGCGCGGCGTGCGCTGGCACTGCCTTTGCAAGGGGCGGCCATGCAGTCGCCCATTCTGGAGTGGCAGAGGCGCCGGCAGGCATTGATCGACGCCATCCTGACCTACCTGTCGCATCATCCGCAGGCCGCCGACTCGGCCGACGGCGTGACGCGCTGGTGGCTTGCGCGCAATGCCTGCGCACCATCGCGGCTGGAGGTCGAGGACGCGCTGGTGACGATGGTGGAGCGTGGCCTGCTGCGGCGTGTGGACCTGCCCGACAGCACGGTGCTCTACAGCTGCGAAGGGTCGGCGCGGCACTGAGCGGCGCCCTCGGGGGCCTACGAAGGGACGAAGCCGATCTCCAGGACGACGACGCCGAGCTCGACCCCGGTTTTCACCGTGCCGCGCAGCAGACCGGAGAAGACGCCTCGGTCGAGCCGGCCGCGCATGCGCAGATAGACCGTCCACAAGTCGGCCACCGGTGCCGCGCCGGGCAGCACGTCGATCGCGAACACGGCGTCCTCGCCGTCCAGCGTCACCGGCGGCAGCCGGCCCCCGATGTCCTCGAGTTCGCGAACATGTTCATCGCGCAGCCATGTCGGGTGGTCGAGCAGCCGGGCGATCTCCGCGACCGTCGAGCCGGGATGGACGTGGCGTCGGAACAGCTCGAACACGCAGACACGCCGCTGGACGAGTCCGTACGCGGCGTCGCTGGCGAGCCTGGCCCAGGCCTGCGCCGGCATTTCGGCGTCGGCGACGCGCCGGGCTGCGCGCATCACGTCCGCCGCAGGCGCGCTGGGGTCGAGCAGCGTCGCACGATCGGGCTGGCTGGGATCGGCAGGCGCAAGTCTCATGACTCGCGATGGTAGTTGTTCCCGGCGCAGCAGTCCCAGACGCCGGTCTTGCGTCGCGTGAGGGTGGCGGGGTAGAGGTTGTTCGGGTCGGTGGTGGTCGCCAGCAAGCCGTTGGCGTCTGGGACGGCCGTTCTCGAGAATCCCGCCGCCGGATCGAGCGCGGCGGCGAAGCCGACATTGCTGCTCAGTGTCCACGAGCCGCGCGTCCCGGGCCTCGGCGCGCGGAACCAGAGATCGCCGCCGCCATCGCCGACGGCGCCGGTGCCATCGACCGGCCATGCTTCCCAGAAGTGCGGTGTGTTGGGCGGTGTCATCGTGGTGCCGTCGCAGCGCGTGATGCTGCCGCTGTTGGTGATCTCCTGGACGATGAATCCGTTGCGGCCGGTGGTGGCCCAATCCACGACCCAGCTGAAACCGCGGCAGCTGTTGTATGTCGGACCCGTGCGCGTGCTGGCCGAGACCGTGAACTGGGGCGGCCCGGTGAGAGAGCCGAATCCGCCGGCAATGTCCCAATCGGCGGCCTCACCGTCCCCTTCGACGGCGCTTGGCGCGCCGGAGCGATCCTGCACCTCGGGCTCGGCGGCCGGCCGCGACTCGGCGGTCGACCGCGACTCGGCGGTCGGCCAGACCGCGGGCGTCGGCGCTCCGAACCGTGCGCCCGCGGCATCGGCGCAACGCGGGCAGCCGCCCCCGCAGGCGCAGCGATCGTTCTTGAGCGGAGCCTCTTGCTTGCCTGCTGGTGCCGGATGCATCGCGGCCTTCGGCGCGTGGCTCGATGCAGGCCCGAGCTTCCGGGCAGGTGCCGCCTGTGCGGTCTGGAATGAACTTCCCATGATCTGGCTTCCTTCTGATGATGCGCACGCTCGTTGTCGGGTTCCCCTCTCGCGGCGGCGCATGCTGTGCAAGTCACTTGGGCTTCTTCGGCACGGTCTTCTTCACTGCCGGCGCCGGCCGACGGGACAGCAGGCTGCGCGCCATCTCGATCAGCTTCTTAGCCATGTCCTTGCTGTCAACGATGGTGGCGAGCCTATCGAAGTCGACTTCGAGAATGCCCTCGACGTCGCGGATGCCCCCCTTGATCAACTGCTTGCGCGTCGCGTCGTCGATGTCGAGTCGGTCGAGCGACGTTCTCGGCGCCGGCGGCGTCGGTGCCGGCGCCGGCGGCGTCGGTGCCGGCGCCGGCGCGGGTGGTGTGGGCGCGGGTGGTGTGGGCGCGGGTGGTGTGGGCGCGGGTGGTGTGGGCACGGGTGGTGTGGGCGCAGGCGGTGTCGGCGCGGGCGGTGTCGGCGCAGGCGGCGTGGGCGCAGGCGGAGTGGGCGCGGGCGGGGTTGGCGCGGGCGTCAGCACCGGGTAGATCACCGTGCCATCCACGGCCACCGACTTCGGCACCACACGCACCGGCACGACCAGCGTCGTCTGCAGATTGACGCCGGCTGCAAACCGTAGCGCGGCCTTGTCGCGCAGCACTTCCTTGCCGTTCAGGTCCGTGACCCGCGCGAAGAGGTCGCCCTCCTTGTTCAGCACCGCCGTGCGCTGCGCGTCGAAGGTGGCGCTGAAGTAGCCCGTCGCATCGGTCAGGCCGGTGGCATCGACGCGGGTGCCATTGGCGCGCAGCAGCTCGACCGAGTAGTCGGGCAAGCCCTGGCCGCGGTCGTTGACGAAGCGCCCGCTGAGGCTCGACCCTTCCGGCGGCGCCGCCGCCACCGAGACGGCGACCGTCTCCGCGCTCGCGGCCAGGAGCCGGCTGGTCTGCGCCCCGGCCTGCCCTTGCGCCTTCAGCGCCACCGCCAGCGGATGGTCGCTGCCGTGCTTGGCCGCCATTCGCACCGCCTCGACCTGATAGGCCATGCTCGTTGCGACCTGGGTGTTGTTGACGTGGACGATGGCCTTGGCGGCCATTTGCTGCGACACGCCGACCAGCTCGGCCGAAGTGAACGCGTCGTCCGGCAGGGTGCCGCCGAGTGCGTCGGCATTGGCGGCCAGCACGCCAACCAGGTGACGCCCCACGTCGGTCGGCTTGCCGAGCAGCCGGCTGCAGACATCGACGTCCAGCACCTGGTTCGGTCGGTCCACCGTCGGCAGAGCTTGGGCGCCCGCAGCCGGCAGCGCGACGATGCAATGGTCGGCCTGGTTGTGCGCCGTCATGTTCATGCGCAGCGCCATCGTCAGCAGCGAGAGCGTGTGTGTCACGTCCTCGCGCAGGCGCGACGCCGTCGCGCGCACCGTGTCGCCCATCAGCAGCGCATTGGCGAAGAACGGGTCGCCACGATAGACGGCCGCGGTGTTGGCTGCATACCCCAGGTCGTCGAGCGCCAGCAGCGCCTGCGAGATGAAGGAGCGGTTCGGGATGCCGAGTCGAACGTAGTTGTCGTCGAACATCGTCTCGCCGCCTGGCAGCGCCGCCTCGGCGACGGCGGCGAAGGCCTTGCCTGCGCTCAGGTTGCTGCGCAAGGCAATGTGACCGAGCAGGTTGCCGAACACGCGCGCGAGCAGCCGGTGGAGGCCGCCGAGGTTGAAGATCCAGACGCCGCCCACCGCGATGTCGAGGAAGCCGAAGCGCCCGCTGGATTCGCTGTTCAGGTGGTTGTTGGCAACCGACACCGGCCCGAACGCGAACACCGTCAGCGCCCGGCCGGCGGGCTGGTCGATCCGGTTGTCGTGCACCCGCGCCGCCGGGTTGCGACCGGTGGAGGTGGAGAACTGCGCGGTCACCGCGCCCGCGAAGCGGAGGTAGATGCCGCCGCTGATGCCCGCGCCGCGGTTGCGCTCGGCGTCGGGCGCCGCCGCGCCATTGGCGGCGAGCACGTTGTCGGTGATCTCCAGGTTGTCGCCGTAGCCGACGAACACGCCACATACCGGATCGACCGCGCGCGGACCGTTCTCGTGGAGGTGGTTGCCGCAGATCCTCGCCGATTCGACGACCGCCAGCGAAATGCCGCCGCGACCGATGAACTGCGCGTCGGCGCGCATCGCCTCGGTGAACGGGTTCTGCAGGTTGTGGTGCAGGCGGTTGTTGAGGATCACCAGGTCGCGCACCCGATCGGTGGCGCGCAGCAGCGGCGTCACGGCCAGGCCCTCGATCACCGCGTCGATCAGTGCCAGCAGCGCGGCCTTCGGGTCGTCGGTCGGGATCGGCCGCGCGATGCCCTTGAAGTCGGCGCCGCTGCGCGGCGCGAAGCCGATGCCCGACAGGCCCATCAGCGAAATGTCGTTTCCCTCGACCGTGATCTCGTGCAGGAAGCCGCGCGTCACGGTTGCCGCGGCGACCACCAGAGTGATCGCGTTGACCAGCCCTTGCTCATCGCGCGCCTCGGTGACGCGCAGCACACGGTAGGGTGGCGACACGTGCAGCGCGTAGCGCCCCGGGGCGGTCTTGATGCTGGCCATGCCCTGGGCGTCGCTGCGATCCGTGGCGACGGCTTGCGCCTCGAGATACACGTCGGTGTCGGGAAGCGGCACGCCCTTTTCGTCCTGCACCAGCGCAACGAACCGCCCGTTGGCGGTCACGTTGACTGCCGGCGCGGCGCTGAAGTCGCCGTCCCCGGCATTGGGCGCGACCGGGTCCAGGTCGCCCCCGAGCGTGATGCCGTTGCCGGCGCCGCCGACGATGTGGTTCTCGAGAATGTGCACCCGCTCCGAGCCGGCGCGGACATGGATGCCGCCGATTGCGCGGTAGGGCTGCCGGGACACCAGCTTGGCGATCAGGAAGGTCCAGACGAAGAAGGCGTACTTCCGAACCAACTGCGGGAACCGGTACAGGATCTGCGGCCGGGCGCAGGGGTCTGCCGGGTCGCGGGTCGGGTCGTCGTCGGGCCCGTCCGGTTCGTTCGGCGTGGTGTCGACGAAGGGCATCAACACCAGCGTGTTGCGCTCGACCAGCACGTCGTCGGCCAGCAGCGAGATGGTGGCGCGGCCTTCCACCGTATCGAGCAGGTGCAGGCGATTGCCGGCGATCGTGAGCCGGGCGGCGTTGGTGGCACGGATCGCGTTGGTGCGCGCGATCATGCGGTTGTCGTGGATGCGCAGGTCGCGGCAAGCGTCTTCGGCGCGGCCGTCGATGCGCACGGCAATGCCGTCGTAGCTCAGCAGGTCCAGGTCGCAGACCTCGATGCCGACGCAGTCGACGAAGTGCAGGATCGGGCGGGTGCGGGTCTCGGTGCGAGGCAGCAGCAGCGAGCGCCAGGTGCAGCCGTGGATCTTGACGTTGCGCGCGCCCTCCAGCCGCAGGTTGGCGCGGTGCAGCCCTGGCAGCAGGCACAGCTCTCCACCGGCAGCGGGCAGGTGGGCGGCGGCCTCCTCGAGGGCGTTGAAGTCGCCGAAGCTCGACACGCCGTCGCCGACCAGGAAGGTGCAGCACAGCTTCTGGTTGGTCAGCGGGCGGAAGCGCTTGCGGCAGTCCTCGATGGACCCGGAGACTTCGGTGTCGCGTTGCGCCGTCCAGTTGATCTCGGCCAGCGGCACGCGGTGATAGACGATGCCGGTCGGCGCTGCGTCGTCGATCAGCACCTGCGGGTTGAAGATCTCGCCCGCGCGCACCGTGAAGGTCCAGTAGTCGCCGGCCCGGTAGTTGCCGGCCGCGGGCGCGTCGAACACGAGCCGGATGCCGTCGCGCAACTCGACCGGATGGACAGCGTCGCTGAAGGCCGCAATGTCGGCCATGCCGTTCCACAGCCGGAAGAACACCGTGTCGGTGGTCGACGGCAGGGTGCCGAAGCTGCCCGGCGCGGCGAGTTCGAGGTCGTGGTCGGTGTTGAGCGTGGCGACGGTGGCGTACACGACCTGCCAGGCCCCGACCAGCGGGACGTACTCGAGCGCCTCGAGGTAGAACTCGGTGAGCCCGGAGTTGACGATGGCTGCCCGGCCGGCGTCGATGATCACGCGGTCAGGGTTGGTCGCGGTGTCGAAGCGGCCGCGTCCGACGAGGCCGCCGTTCCACTGGCTCCATTTGAAGCGTGCCGGATCGCCGGCTCGCACGTCGGCGATTTCGATGCGGTAGAGCTGATGCTCGAAGCCGGTGTAACCGCCGCCACCCACCACCGGACAGTCGCCGGCGATCGCCACCACCGGCGCGAGCGATGCAGTCAGGCGGCCCTTGGAAGACGGATCGTCGCGCAGTCCTGCGAGGATCGTGCTGCAGTCCTCGTCGGCGGCCAGGCGCAGCAGCCGGATGCGGAAGTTGACGAAGGCACGTTCGGACGTGTCCGGTCCGCCGAGCGCTGGCTCGATCAGCCGTTGCGGGTACTGCAGGCCGTGCAGGGCTTCCTCCGACAGCTCCAGGACCACCGCGTCGCGGATGCCGTCGTCGATCGCGTCGGGCGTGGGTTGCGGTGTCGCCAACGGCGGGCCGAGATAGGTCGCCAGACGTTCGACCGGCGCGAGCGGAGCGGACGCCGCCCCGGCCAGCCGCGTCAGGATGCCGTCGGCCCAGGCGCGGCCCGGCCGCAGCATCACGCGGACCTGGCCGTCCTCGACCCGCGCCGACTCGACGCGAAAGCCCTGTGGCTCGGTCGCGGGCACCGCGCAGACCCCGGCGCCGATGATGTCGCGCCCGGCCTGGCCGTTCCAGCCAAGCTCGAGCAGTTCGCCCTCGGTCAGGTCGGCATCGGTGATCACGCGGCCCTGCTGGTGCAGCACGCCGCTCAGGTTGCGCAGCACGCCCAGGGCCGGCGGATCGACGCCCCGCTCGTGCTCGTGGGGGTCGAAGTTCAGAACCGAAAAGTCGCCTTGCATGGCACCCCCCCTTCTTATGTCACCGGTACGACGAGCGGTCTCACGCCCACCGGCATGAACTCGCGCAGCCGCACCTGCAGATTGGCCCACTTGTGCGCCTCGAGCAGAAAACCGAAGGCGCCCATCGCGTCGTCGTCGGGCCCCAGTTCGCGCACGCGGCGGTCGCTTTCGCGCGCGAGCTGGGCATAGCCCGGGTCGTTGAATCGCTCGGAAGCAAAGACAATGCGCGCCTCGTTCGCATGGACGCAGAAGTGGTTGGGCGGGAGGCGGTCGGCGTCGCCGCTGAAGGCGCTCCACTTGATGCAGCCGCGCTGGTTGTCCAGCACCTCGAATCGCTGCGCGAAGATGCCGCCGAGCCCGCCGACGGCAGCCACGCGAACCGGGCCGAAACAGGTCAGGCCGTCGAAGTCGAGCCGGGCTGCCCAGCCGTTGGCGGGGTCGGTGGCAGCGGCGATCGCGAACCGGCCGGTCGGCGCGTCGCCGAAGCCCAGGCCGGCGTCGATGATGCTGTCTTCGATGGCCAGGCGATAACGCTCATCGATCGCGAGCGCGCCGGCGATCGAACGCTGGATCACGACGTCCGGCGTCGGCACGAAGCGCTCGACGTCGTTCGGGTCGCTGAAGCCGTAGCCGTCGGCCAGGCGCAGCCCCGGCTGCAGCGGCGCCCGGCTGCCGTCGCGCAGGCTGTGGCCGCCGGGTGCGAGCGTGCAGCCGATGATTTCGAGCCGCGCCACCGCGGCGCGATCGATCAGCGCGCCGCCTGCGGGGAACGGCGCGGCCTCGTCGGGCGCGAGATACAGGCCCTCGAGGCGCACCCGCGGCTCGAACGGGGTCGGCGCCGCAGCCGACACCGGCCGCAGCGACAAGGGCTGGGCGAGGCGCACGATCGGCCGGTGTTCGCCGGCGGCGCGAATGGTCAGCGACTGCGCCAGGCGCAGCGACACCGTGCCGTCGATCGCGGTGCCGGGCAGCAGCGAGAGGTCGATGTCGTGCACCAGGCTGTCGTGGATCTCGATGACCACCGGCGTCGTCGCAACCGCGAGACCGTCCAGGGCCGCCTGCAGCGTGGTGCCCCCCGTCACGTCGCCGACACGGCGCAGGTCGGCGGCGGGGTCGGTGGCAGGCACAGCGCGCGTCACGGGGTGCGCGCCGACCGGCCCGACGGCACTGTAGGTGAGGCTCGCGAACATTCGCGACACCGGTGCCCCATCCACCGTGACGATCAACTCGTCGGCCTGCGCGGCCGTATCGAGCCCGATCAGCAGGCGGCCAATGTCGGGATCGATGACGATCTCGCCGCTGCGCAAGGGCCGGCGCAGGCCGGTCTCCCAGGCGCACAGGTTGTCGCCGCGGTACCGCCAGCGCCAATCGGTCTGCGGCGGCAGCGGCACCAGCAGCGGCGCCAGGGTCTGCGGCATGAAGAGCTGCAGGCCGACATCGCCGAGGTCGAAGCCGGTTGGCGGGGTCGCGGCCGCGTCGTAGAAGTCGACCTGCACGTAGGCGTCCGGGTGGCCGGCCGGTGTGTCGCTGGTCAGCCGCGCATCGAGCATCGGCCCCGGAACGGCGTCGGCCTCGGTCAGCGGCGATACCACGCCCCCGGAGGTGCCCGGCCGCAGGAACCCGGGTCGGCTGGTGTTGAACAGGCGCACCGGGATGTCGAGCGGATGCAGGTCGAAACGCAGCGCGAACCGCGCCAGCGGCAGGCCTGCGGGCGGCGCGCCCAGGTCGACGCGGCCCTTTGCCAGCGGCCGCACTCGCGGCAGCCGGTACGCCGCCAGACGCCACAGGAAGATCGCCAGGTTGGGCAGGTTGATGTGGCGCGCACCGTCGAACGCCGGCTTCACGTCTGCGGTGTAGGCGAAGTTGTCGAACGGTGTTCCGAGCAGCGCCAGCGCTGTCGGGTCGCGGATCGGCGCGGTGCCGCCGCGCGGCACGTGCATGCGCGTGAGCAAAGCGTCGGCAAGCGGTGGCTCGCCGCCCGCATCGGGCCGCTGGTGGTTCAGGTGCTGCGCCCAGCCGAGGTTCTCGCGCATTTCGACGCCGCGGCAGGCCCAGCCGGTGAGATTGACCGCCAGGCGCTCGATCGCGCCCAACGTGCCCTTGCGGCGGCGCAGCGCGATCGTGTCGGCCACGTCGGCGCGCAGCGTGCGCGGCTCGCCCTTCAGATGCGTGGTGCCGAGCAGGTCGGCCAGGTAGGGGATGACCCAATCGTCGCAGGTGTCGATGAACAGGTCTTCGTAGAGCTGCGCGATGTTCTCGTGCAGCGCGCCGAGCGGTCCTTCGATCGCGGCCAGGTAGGCGCGCAGCTGGTTCGGCGGCGTCTGCTCGAAGTCGCGCGTGCGGTAGATCTCGGGCAGCCGCTCGAACAGCGGGACGATGGGCAGCGAGCTCATGAAGACCCCTCCCGGAACTGCGCATCGCGCCCGCCGAGGGGGAGCGAACGCCTTGGGTTCGGCCCGGCGGTGTTCATGCGCATTCCCCAGCGGAGGCTTCGGCGACCGAGGTCAGTGTCAGGTGCTGCGGCGCGAGTTGCAGCAGCTCGTGCGCGCTGCAGGGCAGCACCCCGGCCATCGGCCGCGGCGCAGCGGGAAGCTGCATCGTGTCGGGTTCGGTCAGCCCCGCAGCGAACAGGCCCAGCGCGCTGACCTTGCACCACAGCACGCCGGGCACGTTCTGCAGCCGGCCCTCGATCCGGCTCGCATACTCGCGCTCGCCCAGGCGGCGTGCGTGCAGACCGAACAGGCCGCTGCGCTGATGGGCGACTTCGCCGGCCAGCCCGAGCGCCGCCCGCAGGCCGGCTTCGACATCCTCCTGCCGGTAGCTCGGGTCGCGTGCATAACTCGCATCGACGTAGGCATGGCGCAGCCGCGCCTGCTCGACGACGAGCGGGAACCGGTCCGGCCCGCGGCAGCGCTGGGCGTGTGCCAGCGTCGCCCGCACCTCGTCGAACTCGGCCTCGCGTCCGGCCGCCAGCAGCACCCTCAGGATGACGGCCGGCACACCGGCGTGCAGGTCCCAGGCCGCTGCCGCCGCGATCACGCCCGGCACGCCGAGCGTCTCGGTTTCATAGTCCTGCAGGCTGACCAACCGGCCCAGGCCTTGCACCTTACCGGGAGCCGCCTCGCGCGCCTTCTCGCCGTCCTCGGCGTCGGCGCCGCCGGAGACGATGCCGGCCAGGCTCAGCTTGTCGAAGCCGGGCGGACGCTCGCTGGCGGTGGGCGCGGCGCCGGGCTTGATCGGACCGTGCGCGCCGACGCCGCTGCGGTAGACCGCAACCACGTTCTTCAGCCCCGACGGCAGGCGCGCACCGGTCTGGCCGTCTCCGAACTGCACGAAGCTGCGGCCTTCGGCGTCCTCGCGGACGATGTAGATCGGCTCGTCGGCGGCGTGGCCGTAGAACGCGTCGACGCGAGTCCACAGGCGCGCGTTGACCCAGACCTCCAGTTCGGGCACCTGCGGCGGGACGGCGCCAGCCGAGACGAAGTAGGTCAGCGGCGACTTCGGCAGCGGGAAGGTCTGCCACATCTGCCGGCTGTCGCCGTTGCCCAGCACGGCGTCGCGTTCGGCCTTGCCCTGCGACGCGTCGACCAGGTTGCCGAACACGGTGACGCTCGGCGCGGCTTCGTCGAAGTCGGCCCGCGTGAATGGTGCCGGCGCGCGGTCGAAGCTCAGCGACCACATCTTCGGCGTGTCGGGCACCGATGGGGCGAAGTGGCCGATGCTGTTGGTGCACCGCAGCTCGACACTGCGGCCGTCGGCATGCGAAAGGTACAAACGCCGCCCAGCGAGCTGCTGCGCCTGCACGGCCGTGCCGTAGTAGCGCAGCGCCGCCGTGCCGTTCGAGAACGCGCCGTCCAGCGGGGCGGACACCGGGCGCAGCGTCAGCGCTGGGCTCGTCAGCTCGTGAATGCGGAAGTCGCGCACGTCGGCGACCGGCAGCGGCGAACCGAGCGCCTGCCTGATCAGCGCGTGGTCCAGCGTCAGCAGCGTGGTCGGCCCGCTCAGATTGCCGAATCCGAGCGTGCCGGCGCGCACGCCGCGGAGGGTCCGCACGACGCTCAGCTCGAAGCGCGTGCCGGTGGACGTCTGTGCGACGCGGGTCTGGATCACGACCCGCGTTCCCGGCGTCAGGTCGTTGACTTCCTGGTCCAGCGGCATCAGTGTCGGCGGCAGCGGCGTCGATGCGCTGGTGTTCTCGCAGTCGTGGCTGGTATCGATGTGGCGCTCGAAGCGGGTCGGCGCCTCGCTTGCACCGGTGATCGTCGTGCCGCTCAGCTTGCTGGTCACGGTCTTGGGCGGCGCGTTGTGGCCGAAATGGCGCAAGCTTCGGCCCAGGCGGTACGCGGCGACGGGCTGGTTCCAGGCCTGCACCAGCGGCGCGTCGGTGTCGACGATCACACGGCCCAGCAGGCGCGTCAGCTTGTTGACCTTGACCACCTGCGGCGCCTTCTGCGCGAACAGCGTGGATCCGCTCGTCGTCCAGCTCGGCTCGGCGGGCTGCAGCAGCAGGCGGTCGCCGACCTTGAGCTCGAACGCGGCGACGCTCAACGCGTCGCCGGCGTCATCGACCCGGGCCACTTCGAACGAGCTGCTGCCTGCCGCCAGGGTTGGCAGGTAGCGGCGCGCGCGGTACAGGTTGAAGCGGCCGAGGTGCGGCCACGCCGTCAATGCCGCATCGGTCTGGAAGTCGGCCGGCACCGTAAGGCCTTCGAGTTCGGCCTTGACCGGGAAGCCTCCGCGTATCGTCACCGGCTTGTCGCCGCGCGCCTCGAAGGCGAGCGTCGCGCGCCCACCAATGCCGGGTGCGAGCCGGTAGCCCGTCAGGCGCACCAGCTCGGCCACGCTTTCTCGCCAAGCCGCGGTGCGCAGGTAGGCCTCGTTGGCGTAGTGCTCCTGGTAGAAGCTCAGGATGTCGCCGAGCAAGGCCGCGCCCTGCAGCAACGCGATGCCCGGGTCGTCGGGATCGCGGTGCGTCCACGCGGCGAGTTCGGGGGCCGCGTCGATGCCGCGGGTCATCGCTTCGACGAAATCGGCATAGCGACCGATGCGGTAGGCGATGCGCGGCAGCCCGGCGCGGTTGTCGGCGCGGCGCGGGAAGACGAAGGGGTCGGTGATCAGTGGGTTGCAGGGCATCTCATCGTCTCCCGCCTTGCACCTCGAAGCGGATCAGCCCGCGTTCGAGGTGGTCGGGGTCGTTGTCGAGCAGCACGACCTCGTCGAAGCCGATTTCCAGCACCTCGGCGCCCGGCACCCCCGGCTGCGGCGCCGAGAAGCGCTTCATCGTGATGCTCACCACATGCTTCACCCCGGCGACGCGGTGGATGCGGCCCTCGACAGCGCTGCGGTGCAGTGCCTGGCCGAAGCTCCACTCGTCGGGGTGGAAGAAACCGCGCCGGCCGTCCGAAGTCCAGCCGCTTGCAAACTCCCGCTCCAGCACGAAGCGCAGGTCCTCGCGCCAGTAGGCCTCGCCGGCACAGACGACCACGTGAACCTCGAGCGGCACGTAGCGCGGCGGGCGCAGCTCGATGTCCTCGCCGATCAGCCGCACCGCCTCCAGGTGGTCGGCGACGCGTGGACGGAGCTCGTCCCAGAGTCCGTCGGAACGCGCGTCGCCCAGCGCGCTGAAGCCAGCCGGGTCGATCGCGATACGCACCGTTCGCCAGCTGCCGGTCCACGCATACCGCGCCACGGCACGCGACACCCCCGTCACCTCTTCGGCGCGCTTGACGTAGTCGGCCAGCGTGACGGCGCGGAGCTGGCGGGCGCGGAAGGCCTCGGGTGCGTTGCGGCGGATGCGCTCGGCCGGCTCGGGGTCGCGGCCATCCACCACATCGAACGGGTTGGTCGCCGCGACGACCGCGCCGGCGAGCACGCCGCTCAGCGGCTGGATGTTGACAAGCTGGTCGGCGCCGATATTGCCGGCGTGGCCGCCGCCGATCTGGTACTCGGCATGCACGATCGCACCCTCCGGTACGACACGGCCGTGGGTCCCGTTGCCGAAGCGCAGCACGCTGCGCCGGCGCTCGTCGGTCTCGACCATGAAGTGGTCGCCGTTCTCGGCCGAGTCGTCGCTGTGGACCAGGCTCTCGACCTCGTCCCAGGTCTCGCGCGCCGCACCCGCTGGCTCGACCTGCAGCCACAGGGTCGAGCGGGCGGGCTCTTCGCCGCTGGGAGGCGCGCCCGAACTCGGCGGCAGGTAGGCCAGCGGCCCTTCGTCCGGCAGCGCAGCGAAGGCCCAGTCGCGCCGGTCGCCGAAGCGGTCGATGCGTGCCAGGTGGCGGTGCTTGACCGTATCGGTCTCGGCCGGCAGCAGGCCGCCCGGCTCGTGGAAATGAACCTCGAGCGGGCGGCCCTCGTGAACGGTGACGAGGTTGCCGTAGAAGATCGACACGTCTTCGACCGTGGTCGGCGGCGGGCCAGGGCAGAAGGTCGTGAAGCTGTAGTCGAAGCGCAGCGCGTCTTCCTCGCGCCAGTTCACGCGGACCATCCAGGTGCTGGTGACGGGGTCGAACACCGATTCGGCGGCACCGCAAGCGACGTCGTCGCCTGCCAACAGGCGCAACAACTGCCGCTTCGCCCGATGCCGCCCGGCCACCGCGCCGGTCAGAGGGTTCAGCAGCTCGGCGAGCAGCATCTCGCGCCACCGGCCGCGACGCACCAGGTCGCGCAGTGCGTCGGCCGCCGCCTGCGAGGCCAGGCCGGCCAGCGGCGCAACGTCGGCGCCGGTGCTCCCTGCCGCCAGCGCCGGCCGCGCGTTGCGCCAGGTGTGCAGGCGAAGCCGGTTGAGCAGCGGGTCGAGGCGCTGGCGGCGCGCCGGGTCGATGCGGCGCTGGCGCGTCGCAAAGAACACGGCGTCGACCTCGGCCGGGCGGGCGCCGGTCCAGACCACCAGTTCCTGGTCGTCCAGCGTGAACGGCGCCTGGCCCGCGACCACGTCCACCGCGAGCCAGGTGCTCGCCTGGTTACCTTCGTGGAGGTGGTAGTCCACCAGCCGCGCGTGGCGCGCCAGCGAGACGCGCTTGCGCGTCGTGCCGAGGTAGGCCTCGGCCATCACGCGGTCCTGGAAGTCGCTCAGTTCGTCGGCGGCGGCGGCGAACAGGTCGATCAGCACCTGGTCCTGATCGGCCTCGCTGGTGCTGGCCCAGCCCTGCACACGCTCGGCCATCGCGACCATCAGCGTGTGGCGGAACGAGTCGTAGTCCCTCGCCAGGTAATCGATCGCGGGGTTGGGCAGAGGCGGCCGGCCGGGCTGCACGGGTGCGCAGTCGTTGGTGAAGCAGCCGGGCCGGAACTTGAAGCCGATCGCGCTGAAGAAGGGGTCGATCAGGCTCGCGTTCCAGACCAGGTCGAGGGTGTAGGTCGAGTAGTCGCCGACCGGTTCGACGCGCAGCGCGAGCCGCGTCGCATCGATGCCGGCCACGGCCGTCACCTGCACCTGCCCGCTGACGCTGCCGGCCACGATGCGCGAGCCGCCGCGGATGCGGAACACCTGGCGTGCGCGCGCCGGGTCGGCGCCGATGTCGGCCAGGATCGCGGCGACGTGCAGGCCGTTGAAGAAGCGCAGGTCGATGTCGGCATGGTCGGGGTTCGGCCCCGCCGGCAGCGACACCAGCGCGAGCTTCAGGCCGTCCAGGCCGTGGCTTGCCAGCACGTCGGCGCGGTCGTCGACCAGATCGGGGAAGGCGATGGCGCTCATGGCGGGTTACTTCGAGCTGCGCTGGAACTTGACGACGCGCGAGTCGGGGCTGCCCGCGGGCCGGTACTTCACGCTGACTTCGAGCGTCGCGGCGGCGGCGTCCCAGACCACGTCGATCATCTCCACCGTCAGCCGGCGGCCAAGCCAGCGCGACAGCGCGTTGGTGATGCGCGCCTTCACGACGCCGCGCAGCGCCTCGGACGCCGGCTCGAAGACGAGCTTGCGCACGCCGCCGCCGAACTCGGGCAGGAACAGCCGCTCGGCCGGGCTGGTCAGCAGGAGCTGCAACAGTTCGTCGCGCACATGCGCGTCGTCGCTGGCGGGCGCGACGGTGCGGCCGTCGCTGCCGATGCGAAACGGGAACGCCGTGTGGCGGCCGTTCGAGAGGTTCGTGAGCGCCATCGTCAGGTCCCCTTGGCCCGTTGCTGGACCTGCACCACGATGGCGGTGCCTTGCGGCGCCTGCGCCGCATTCAGGCACATGCCGACGCTGTCTTGCAGCAGCACCGGCACGTTGTGCACCGAGGTCTGCGTCGCGCCCGTCACCCAGCGGATCGTCACGCAGGGCGAATACGCGACCGGCGTGAACGGGCAGCCGACGATCGGGTGCACGTCGGTCTGCAGCAGCGCGGGCGCGCCGTCGATCAGCATCTCGGTGTCGCTCGTGACGAGCTGCGCCATGCCGCCATGCGGGCACATCACGGTGCTGGTGGTGGTGAGGATCGGGATCATGCCGGCCCCCCGGCCGCACCATGCCGCGCCCGGCCCGCCACGCGAACATCGCCCGACTGGAGGCAACCCACCGTCGGGCTCACGGCGGCACCCCGAAGCTCATCGCGCCGTTGACCAGGCTCACTCCGGCCAACCCCACCTTGATCAGCCCGTTGTTGAGCGAGATGTTCTGGTTGCTGATCTTGATTTCGCAGGCGCCGCAGGTCAGCACGATCTCGGTCGCGGTCATCTTGATCTCGGGGCCACTGCCGTGGACCAGCGTCACCTCGTCGGCGTCGTCGTCGAGGATGAACTTGTGGCCCCGCTCCGAGACGATCACGCGTACCGCCGCACCCTGCGGATCGGGCCGCTGGCCGCTGGCCCACCAGGCACCCGACCAGATCGGGTTGTCGAGCCGCCCGGCCTCGAACTCGATCCACACGCCGGAGCCGACCTTGGGCAGCATCACCATGCCATGGCCGTCGCCGGCAAAGGGCGCCGCCGGCATCGCCCAGCCGCAGGCCTGCTCGCCGAGCACGGCCGGAACGGTCGCGCGAATCCGGCACTGGTTGCTCGGGTCGTCGATGTCGGTGACGAGTCCGCGGTACTTGCCGAAGTAACTCGTCCCGACGCGCTCGACCAGGCGCTCGACCATCTCTTCAATCACGACGGGCATCAGAAGATTCCTCCGCTTGCCGACAGCGACAGTTGCAGGGCGCCGCCCAGCGCCTCGGCGACGGCAGCGCCCGACACCTCGGTCGCCGAGTCGGTCTTGGCTTCGAGTTCCTGGGTGTAGAGCGACGGCGTGATGCGGTGGATCACCTTGGTGATCAGATAGTCGCCGCTGTAGGGCGTGGCGCCGGCGTCGACCCGCACCTTCTGGTAGGGCGTGAGCACGCCGCCGTAGCAACCCGGGATCACGTGGCTCGTCAGCTTGTAGACGTAGCCGCTGCGCCTCGCCCGTGCGCTGGCGGCTGCGGCCGGGTCTGCGCGGGTGTTGTCGGACGGGTTCATCAGCCGGCGCGGCGTCAGGTCGGCCGGCAGCGCCGGCAGCTTGCGCATCAGGCCCAGGTCTTCGGCGCTGGTTTCGAAGCGCGTGACGCCCTGGTCGTCGACACGCAGCACCTGGGCTTGCGTCTTGCCGCCGCCGTCGGGGTCCTGCATGACGCGCGCGTTCGACAGGTTGCGGCCATTGCCGATCAGCACCAGCGGCGGCAGCTCGGCCGCGTCGGCCGGGTCGGGCAGGAAGCAGCCGATGCTCGCCCCGGGCTCGTCGCCCGGCAGCACATAGGCGTGGCGGTCGGAGGCGGTGGCGAGCTCGCGCAGGAACTGCAGCACCGTGCCGCGGCGGGTCGTCGTCTCGGGGGTCGCGGCGGTGCCTTCGATGCGCTTGTCGCGGATCTGCTCGAAGCGGTCGAACAGTTCCTCGGCGATCGCGCTGTCGCTGCGGTGTTCGAACGGCGGCTCGATTTCCTCGTCTCGGTTCAGGAAGGCGCTGTCGTCGCGGACCACGATGGTCGCCGTGCTGCGGCCGGGCTGCGAATCGAGCGCGGCATCGACACTGACCAGCGGCCCGTCGATCAGCGGCGTGAAGCGGCCGCTGCCGATGTCGAGCTCGACCCGCACGCGCGAGAACGGCGCCGCGGTGTCGCCCGGCCAGTGCAGCCAGGTGCCGTTCGCGTCCAGGCACAGGGCCATGCGCAGCTGCGCCTCCCAGAAGGCGTCCATCTCCTGGGTGACCTCGATCTCCTCGATGCGCCGCAGTTCGTCCTCGCTCGCTGCGCGGTCGCCAAACCAGACGCGAAAGCGTTGTTCGGCCATCTCAGGTCCTGGGAACGACGAGCGTGTCGCCCGGGGTCTCGACCAGCCTGCGGCCGTCGAGCGCAGTGTTCGCGTCGGCGATGTGCCAGAACCGCGTCGCGTCGCCGCCGCGCGCCTGGGCCAACAGGTCGAGCCTGTCGCCCGCCTGGACCATCTGCGCGTCGCCGGCCACAGGCGTCAGGCGGCGCAGCTTGAGCGCGGTCACGGATTCGCCGGTCGAGGTGGTGGTCTCGACCGTGGCGACCTTGCCGTAGCGCGAGTTGGCGAGAAACATCGTGGGGCTCCTACAGCGGAATCAGCTCGACGATCTGGTCGGCCGTGTTGGCCAGGTTGGCGATCGCCTGCGCCTCCTTGGCGATCGTCGAGTACTCGAGCGCACCCTTGGCGAGCACGTCGTCGGAGCATTCGTCGACGGCGATCACGCTGAGCGCGATGTCCACCTCGGCGCGCACCGGGTTCAGGACCGAGTCGTACTCGAGTTCCGCGATCCTCATCGAGTCGATCGTCACCGGCAGCACGCGGGTCAGGCCCCAGATGAACAGGATGCGCGGGTATTTCTCGCGCGGGATGGGCTGGGCCGGCGCATCGCCGCCGCCACCACCGAGCGCGTCGCCGATCGCGTCGATCGCCGCGCCGATCAGGCCGGCGATCTTGGCGCTCGGCAGCACCATCTTCTCGAGCGCCGCGAGCTGCGGCCCGACGCCGAACAGCTGCGCCAGCGCCTTGCCCTCGTCGAGCATGTTGGCGGCACTGAAGTGCGCCTTGAAGGTGATCTTCTCGAAGGTCTTCTCGCCGGCTTGCGTGGTCTCGCGCTGCGTCGCACCGGTCGGGCGCGGCGGAATCTGCAAGCTGCGCGACAGCGACTCCGGGTTGAACTGGAAGATGACGACGTTCGGTATCGGCCCGATCAACGACGTGCCGTACTCGATCAGTGCGCCACGCAACAGGGTCATGACGGCCTCCGTCGGGCGCCGGCGGCGATGCGCTCGGCGACGAGTGCGGCCAACTCCTGCGTGCCGGGCGATGCAGGGCTCGTGACGCGGCCGGCATCGATGCGATCGGCCGGCCCGAGCTGCGCCGCGTGGGGCGCCAGTGCCCGGGCCAACGCCGGGCCGAGCGCGCGCACCGCGGCCTCGGCGGTGGCCGGCGCGATGCCGCGCAGGTCGAGGTCGAGCCGCTCGATCCGCAGGCGGCGCCGTGACGGCAACGGGGCATTCATCGTGCAAGCCTCTGTGATGCCACCAGCGAGGCATAGGGCCCGAACTGGTCGAGGCTGTGAGCGCGTTCGAGCTTGTCGTACTCACGCTGCACCGCGCGCACGACGGCCGGCATGCCCAGGCTCCGCGGCACGCCCTCGGCCGCGCTCTGCAGGCAGGCCTGGAACACGATGGCGCGGATGTGGCCGCCGGCCAGCGCAAAGCGCTGCGCCAGGAACTCGATGTCGAGCGCGCTCGCGTCGACCCGCTCGGGGATCACGCTGCGCCAGATGCGCGAGCGCTCGGCCACGCCGGGCAGCGGGAACTCGACAACGAAGCGCAAGCGGCGCAGGAAAGCCTCGTCGAGATCCTTCTTGCGATTGGTGGCCAGAATCGCCAGCCCCTTGAAGCGCTCCATGCGCTCGAGCAGGTAGCTGATCTCGAGGTTGGCGTAGCGGTCGTGCGCGTCCTTCACCTCGGTGCGCTTGCCGAAAAGGGCATCGGCTTCGTCGAAGAACAGGATCACGTCGGCCGAGTCCGCGGCGTCGAACAGCCGGCGCAGGTTCTTCTCGGTCTCTCCGATGTACTTGTTCACCACTTGCGACAGATCGATGCGGTACAGCGGCAGCTCGAGCTCGGCCGCGATCGCCTCGGCACACATCGTCTTGCCGGTGCCGGGCGGCCCGGCGAAGAGCGCGGCCAGACCGCCTTCGTTCCACGCGCGCGCCGTGCCCCACTCGTAGTGCACCCGGGTCAGGTTGTTCATCGCGGCGACGATCTCGTCGATCTGCGCGGCCTGCGCCGCCGGCAGCATCAGTTCGCTGCGTGCGAATCGCGGCTCGACGGCCTGGGCGAGCGTGCCGAGGTCGAGGTCGGCGCGGGCAGCCGCGAAGATCTCGCCGTTGCCGGGTGGTCGGGCCAGCGTTGCCAGCTCGGCGCCGACCCGCGCGATCGCCGAGCGCTCGTAGCGGAAGCGGCGCGCCAGTTCGGGCAGCAGCGCGCCGGCGGCGGGCAGTGCCTCGCGCCACCACGCAAGCCGCTCGGCGTAGCTCGAGGGCGGCACGACGATGGCCGGCAGCGTGGCGCCCAGGCCGCGCAATGCGGCCCGGTCGTGCGCACCGACGAACAGCGTGAGCGGCAGGCCCGGCAGCGGGGGCGCCTGCAGTGCCGCCTCGGCGGCCGACGGATCGGCGAGTGCCGCGGCCGGCAGGTACACCGCGAGGCCGCGCAACCACGCGACGCTCAGGGCCTGCGCCAGTTGATCGCGCGGCATCGCCGCGCTCGGCTGCACCACCTGCACCCCGGCCCGTTCGGCACAAGCGGCAGCCACCTCGGCCAGTGCGGCGCCAGGGGCGCCGATCAGCGGGACGACGCACAGGCCCTGGCGCGTCGCGACACCGGCCCCGCCAGCGACGGTGGCCGCGACCCTCGCGAAGGCGGCGCCATCGAGAGCCTCGGGCCATCGGGTCGGGACGATCGCCTCCAGCGCGCCAGGCAGCCCGTCGCCGGCGAACAGCAGTTCGCGCGCGACCAGCGGCGGTACCCAGAGCGGCGCCTGCCAGTCGCCGACGGCGTTCGCCGCGGCGGTGCCGATCACCCCGTGGCGCAACAAGGCGTGGGCCGGGTCGAAACAGCGCAGCAGCGCGTCGGGTTCGTCCCACAGGCGCTGCGCGAGCGCGAGCGTCGGAGCAGTGCGCGAGGGCTCGTTGAGGCAGCTCGCGATGACCTGGCCAGCGGCGCTGTCTGCGCTGGGCAGCAAGGCGAGGGCGAGCACGAAGCACTCGGCCGGCTGGAGCTCGAGATGGCGCGCGAGCCAGCCGAACGAACCACGCGTCTCGGCACCGCCCGGCGTGGGTGGCATGCGGGCCGCGATGCGATTGCTCAGGTGGCGCGCGGTCACGTCGTCGGCGAAGAATGCCTGCTTGTCGCGTTCGTAGCGCACCAGGTCCAGTGACGCCATCGTCCGATCGGCCAGCGGCGCGAGCGCGGCGCCGGGTGTCTCGGCTGCCCCTTGCAGCGCACGTTCTCGCCACAGCCAGCAGACCTCGCGCCGCAGCCGCAGCGTGACCTGGCTCAGCCAATGCTGGGCGAGCGGATCATGGCCGCGCACACCGGGCATGAACGCGACCGGATCGACCGGCTTGCGCTGGGCCAACAGGCTTGTCGTCATGGCACCACCACGCTCGGACTCGCCTTGGCCTGCTGGTTGTTGACCCGCAGGATCACGCGGTAGCTGCCCGCCGGCACGGCCGCGGCGGCGCCAGCGACGCGCAGCGTCTGTTGGTCGGCGGCCGCCACGACGGTGTCGAACAGGTGCACTGTCGCGCCGTCGGACTCGCGGTAGAAGAGCACGATCACGTCGTCGCTGTCGCCGCCGAGCAGCCGGCCCTGCAGTTGCAGGTCGCCCGCGACCAGCGCGGCGCTGGCAAGGGTGGGCAGCAGCCGCGCGGCGACGAGGTTGCTGCTGCGGGTGCGGGTGGGCGACAGCCGCCTGCGCACCACCAGCGGTATCTCGCCCGCCGACAGGCTGGTGCCGGACGCGATCGGCGTGCCGGGGCTGCCTTCGGCGGTGACGACGAGCCGGTTCACCTGCCGTTCGACGATCGTGAGCATCTGGTCGCCGAGCACGGCCTCCATCTCGCTGCCGGAAAGGTCGTCGCCGAAGAGGGTCAGCGTCGCACCGGCTTCGAAGCGGTCCGGTTCGACGCGATCGAGCCGCGCGCCCAGCGACGGGATGACGTCGATCTGCACCCCGTCGCGCCCGATGATGGTTTCGGGCGCGGTGCTGTAGTCGACACCCACCAGCAGCGAACCGCGCGGCAGTGCACCGGGGACGATCATCACCGGCCGCATCTGGAACGCGACCGACAGCCGGTAGCGCTCGTCGGTGCCCTGCATGATCTTGGCCAGCAGGTCGGCGCCGGATTCGTCGAAGCTCAGCTTCAGCGGTTCGGGGTTGTTCTCGAGCGCCAGACGCACGGCAGGGTCGACCAGCGGGTCGAGGCGCAGGAAGTTCAGCGCGTGCAGCGCCGCGATGCCGCGCCCCAGCAGGTCGTGCGCCAGCGCGGTGTCGCTGTTCTCAGCGGCGTCGAAGGCGGTCAACAGGAACTTGAGCACCAGCCACAGCGGCGGTGGCTCGCCATCGCGCAGGGACAGGTTGCGCAGCTGCGGATCGAAGGCGGCTTCGTAGAGGAACAGGTTCAGCTTCGCACTGGTGTCGTTGACCGCTGCGTCTTCGGGCTTGCCGATCGAGACGACGAAGCCGCGCCGGATCAGGTGATCCTGCAGCAGGCGCGTCACCGCGCCGATCGCTGTGCCGGAATCTGCCAGCGCCACGGTCAGATCCTTCGCAGCGCGCGCCGCGAGAGGGCGCTTCGCGGGGCCAGGGCCGCGGCACGGGGCATGGCCGGCGGCGGGGCTGGCCAGTCGGCGGTGTGCATGGCCGGCGCGTCGACGCGCACATGGATCGCGCCGATGGAGACCTCGACGATCTCGTCGCGGACTGCAGGCATGCGCGGCTCGGGCGGCGCCGTCGTGCCAGGGCGAGCGGCGCCCACCACCGGCGACGGCGCTTGCGCGGGCTCGCGTGCGCCGGGCTGCACCGGCGCAGCACGCGGCTCCGGCGTGGCGACCGGCTCAGGCTCGTCGGCCTCGACTTCGGCCGCCCGAAGCGCTTGCTCGCGCGTGTCGGCGCGACCCCGAAGCACCACCGCCTCCAGCGCTGGCGAGGGCGGCAGCGCGGCCGGTGCGACGCCTGGGGCCTGCAACGGACCGTCCGCAACCCATTGCAGCGCCGCCCGGACCAGCGCCCGGCCGAGCGGTGGCCCTTGCCGTTCGACCGTTGACGTGGCTGGTGGTGAGCGCGGTGGCTCGGCGGGCGGATCTGCTACGGCGATGGGGCCGGTGGGCGGCGGCGTATCGAGCCGCTCCTGAAGCCCCGGTAGGCCTAGTGCGGCAGGGCCGTCGAGCAGCGTTGCCGGCGGCGCAGTCGGGCTCCCTGCATGAGCGAGCGCGTCGATGGCGCCCGCGGCCCGCAGTGTCGCCGCGGGCGCGACAGCAACGTTCGATGTCTCGGGCTGACTGCGTTCGACCTGGACCTCGACCAGCCCGGTTTCGACCGCCGTGAACGGCGCCGACCGGGCGGCGACAAGCAGCCCGCCGGACCGCATCAGCGCACCGAAGTAGCCGTTCATGCCCGCGCCTCGATCAACGCGAGGTAGCGCGCACGGCGGGCCGGTGGCACGGCAAGCACTTCGGGTTCGGACCAGCCGTAGTGCGACGCGAAGCGGTGCACCTCGTGCAGCAGTGCGCGCTGGCGCTCGACGAGCCGCGCCAGCGCGAGCGTCTCGAGGTCGACCGCCACGTCGTTGCTTGCGCCGCAGGCGGGACAGCGGCACGCGACCGAGAAGTCGACCAGCGGATCCAGTGCCGTGATGGCCGCCGACACGGCCGCTTCGTCCTCCGGCGCGACCTCGCCCGAGGGCAGCAGCGAATCCATCATCAGCCGCAGCGCCTGGGCGCGCGAGGCCGGTTGCGCGGCGCGCCAACGGCGCAAGTCGTCGCCGGTGGGCCGGCGCATCGTCAGCGAACGTCGATCATCCAACCGAAGCCGGATCGGTCCGGGATCGGCCTCGCCACCGGGCAGCCCCTGCAGCGGTAACGCGAATTCGAAGGCCTCGCCGCATGCGGCGGCCGTGCAGTGGGCGCTCAGCGCGACCTCGCCGCGCCCTTCGGTCAGCGCGACCAGGCGCAGCAGCGCCGCGGTGCGCATGCCCACCGGCTGCGACCACCAGAACGCCGGGTCGTGCGGCTCGGCGCACTGCGCCAGCAACGCGGTCACGAGGCCGGGGCGGTCGGCTAGGCCGAAGTCCAGATCCAGGTCCGCGGCAGCGCCGAATGGACGCATCGCGGCGTTTGGCGAAGCGAGGTCCATGGCTTCATGCCGCGGTCGTCAAGCCGCCAGCACCGGCTCGGTCGGTTCGTTGACTTCGGCATCGCGCTCCCAGCCCTCGTTCTCGAGCTTGAGCGACTGGATGGCGATCGCGTTGGCATTCGCGTCGAGATCGGGCAGGGCCTGGAACTCCGACACCCAGCAGCGGTAGATCTTGTACGCAATCACGACCTGGCCGGTCTCGTTGTAGACCTCCAGGATCACGTCCTTGCGGAAGTCCTTCAGGCTGACCTCGGCGCCGAGGCCGTTGCCGACGTGCCATACCTTGTTGGCCCAAGCCTCGAACTCGAGGTCGTGCGTCACCCCGCGTTCGAGCGTGATGGCCTCGTACTTGGTGCGCCCGGGCGACTTGCGCGAGGTCGATGGGTCGCCGCCCTCGCGGTGCTCGACGACCTCGGTGCTGCGCTTGAGCGCGCCGACCTTGCTGACGCCGGCCACGTAGCGGCCATCCCACTTGATGCGGAATTTGAAGTTCTTGTAGGGGTCGAAGCGATGGGTGTTGACAGCGAACTGGGCCATGTTCCGACTCCCTTACTGCAGATCGCCGGCGATCTGCTGGATGGTGAGGACGACGAATTCGGCGGGCTTGAGCGGCGCGAATCCGACCAGGATGTTGACGATCCCGAGGTTGCGATCGGCCTGGGTCGTGGTTTCGCTGTCGCACTTGACGAAGAAGGCTTCGGCCGGCGTCTTGCCCTGGAACGCACCCTGGCGGAACAGGCCGTTCATGAACGCACCGAGGTTGAGGCGGATCTGCGCCCACAACGGCTCGTCGTTGGGCTCGAAGACGACCCACTGCGTGCCTCGGTACAGGCTTTCTTCGAGGAACAGCGCCAGGCGGCGGATCGGGATGTACTTGTATTCGTCGGCCTGCGCATCGGCGCCGCGCATCGTGCGTGCGCCCCACGACACCCTGCCGTAGGCCGGGAAGTTGCGCAGCACGTTGACACCCATCGGGTTGACTTGGCCGTTCTCGAGGTCGTTGACCGGCAGCGCCAGGTCGAGCACGCCGTTGAGCGTGGCATCGGTGCCGGCGGGCGCCTTCCAGACGCCGCGCGTGGCATCGGTGCGGGCATAGACGCCGGCCAGCGTCCCCGAAGGCGGCATGCCGCGCGGACGCAATCCGTCGAGCGGATCGACGATGCGCACCGCCGGAAAGTAGGTCGCCGCGTTGCGCGACTGCGATGCGGCGTTGGCCCAGGCAGCGATGTTGGCGAGCGTGCGGTTGGACGGCGCGTCGACGATGTAGAACGCGCGCCGCAGCTCGCACAGCGCGGTGGCGGCCGGGATGACCCCGGCTTCCTGGCCGGCCGTCATGTCGAAGGTCTCGGGGATCAGCAGCAGGTTGAACAGGTCCACGTCTAGCAGTGCGTAGATGCCCGTCTTGGCCAGTTCGTTGCCGACGAGGTCGACCGCGCCGCCACGAGCGCCGTCGGCGCCCGCGGTCGGCGGCACGAGATTGGCGACCGCCGCGGGCCGGTGTTCGGCCGCGCCGGTGAACTCGCGCCCGCCGTTGCCCAGCCCCATGTGGATGGTGGCGGCCAGGCCGCCGAAGGAGCCGCCCGCGATGACCACGCTCGACGACTCGCCGGGCGTCGTCGATGCGATGCCCAGGTGGCCGACGCCCGCGGTGCCGTCGGCGCCGGTCTCCGAGGCCTGCAGGCGCGCCGCCAGGCCGGCCGCGGCGATCGCGGCGGTGGCCGAGGCGACGAGCGCAGCCATGTTGGCCCACGGTGCGCCGGCGAGCGTCAGCAGGAACGGCGTGGTGCCGTCGACGGTGCCGCCGAGGGTGCTGTTGCCCGGGTTGAGCGGGAACGCAATGAGGGTGCTGACGGCGAAGCCCGGCTGGGCGAACACCAGGCCGGCGCGGCGCGAGACCCGCACCGCCGCCGAGGTGTTGTTGACCACCGACTCGACGTACTGGGCCGAGTGCGAGTCGAGGCTCAGGTTGCGGTGCGTCTCGATCGGCACCAGCGTGCTGCCGTCGGGCTGGAGCTGCGAGACGACGAGATTGAAGTCGGCATCCGCGTTACGCACGCCGGTGGTCTGCACGCTCAGGCGCAGCTCGTTGCCCCAGGTCCCGGGGCTGGCCGCTCGAACGTCGAGCACGTCGACGGGGGCGGTGTCCTGCAGCGTCCAGGCAGCGCTGGCGTGGCCGACCGCCACGCGCACGATCACCGCCTGGGTGCCTCCGTTGGAGAAGAACTGCCGCACCGCGTACGACACCGGGCTGTCGCGGTCGAGCCCGCCGTAGCCGCGCTCGAAATCGGCGAAGCTCGTGATCGTCGCGGCCCGGTCGGGCACCCCCTTGCGCGTGAAGCCAACGAAGGCGGCGATCGACGTCGCCACACCGGTGATCGTGCGCACGCCACTCGGCTTCTCGACGATGTAGACACCCGGATAGCTCACTTGAACCATGGCACCGTCCTCCTTCGCAAGTCGCCCGGTGTGCCTTGCAATATCGATGCCATCGCACCGCGCTCCGCAGCGTTGCCGGCCGTGCGTGGCACTGACCCATCCGACGCTGCGGCCGGGGTGGTTTTGCGTGGGGTGCGCTTGCCGACCGAAGTCGGGTGCAATTCGACCCGCCGGGTCCTTGTGAACCCAGTTCCGAGGCAGCGTCGGCCAAGGCATCGGGAGGCCGCGCCACGGCGCATCGTGCCAATCCGCGGGCGCGACACTCAGATCTGCCGCGCCGCTTGCGCGTCGTGCGGCGACCACCGAGAGCGACCGGCACGACGTGGTGTCGGCCACAGATCAGGGAAGCGCTTCGCCCATCATCCGCACCTCGGCCATCTGCTGATGGTGGATCCGTTTCCGATCCCGGCGCTTCGACGCTGCCGGCAGCGGGGTCGGCCGCCCAGCAAATCCAGTGCGCGCCCCAAGGAAGCAGCGCGAGACATGAGGACGCAACTCCTGGAAACGATCAGGACGCAGACGCCGGCCATTTGCCGTCTCCGTTGGTCAAGTCCAACCACCCGCGACATGCTGGCGCAGAATGCTCGAGACTGCGCAATGTAGCGATCCCTGGATGGTGCCCGAATCCTGAATTCGGTGTCCATCGGTGGGATATCGATTCCAACGACAACAGCGAGGCGTCCAGCCAATGTCGGCGAATGCAATGTTTCTGGCCCCTGGCGAAGGGGAGACGGTCTTCTCGGTCAGCTCCGCGCCGATCAAGTTTGGTCCTGGCGCACTGCGCGAAGTGGGCGCGGACGCACAGGCACTCGGCATGAAGCGGGTCGCTCTGTTCGTCGATCCGCACGTGCTGGCCAGCGCTCCGGGAGAGACGGCGCTGGGCGCACTCCGCGCCGCGGGTCTCGACGTCGTGGTCTATGACCAGGGACGCTGCGAACCCGACAGTGATTCCTTCGAGGCGGCGGCGGAATTTGCCCGCAACGGGGCATTCGACGGATTCGTCTCGCTGGGCGGCGGGTCTGTGATGGACACCGCCAAGGCCGCCAATCTCCTGTCCTGCTACCCCGACGAACTGATCGCCTACATCAACGCGCCTATCGGCAGGGCGAAGCCGATTCCTGGCCGACTGAAGCCACACATCGCCTGCCCGACCACGTGCGGCACGGGCAGCGAGACCACAGGCATCGCGATCCTCGACCTGAAGTCAGTCGGCCTGAAGACCGGCATCGCCTCGCCTTGGCTCAAGCCCTCGCTTGCGATCATCGATCCAACGACCACCGCGACGCTGCCTGGCGGAGTCGTCGCGGCTACCGGTTTCGATGTGCTCACCCATGCCGTCGAGTCGTATACGGCGCGGCCCTATACCAGCCGGCCCCGGCCCGCCCATCCGTCCCAGCGGCCGCCATACCAGGGTTCGACGCCCTACAACGACATCGGCGCGATTGCCGCCATCCGACTCGGCGGGAAGTACCTCGTCCGCGCCGTGCGGGACGCGGACGACAAGGAGGCGCGGCACCAACTGATGTTCGCTTCGACACTCGCCGGACTCGCCTTCGGCAGCGCCGGCGTGCACATCCCGCATGCCATGTCCTACTCGGTTGCGACGCTCAAGCACGAGTTCACCGCTTCGGGCTACGAAGAGCGTGATGCCATGGTTCCGCATGGCATCGCCGTGGTGATCAACGCACCGGCTGCGTTTCGTTTCACCGCCTCGGCCAATCCGGGCCGGCACTTGGAGGCGGCTTCCGCCCTGGGGGTCGATACGGTGGGCGCGGCAACGGAAGACGCAGGCGAGATCCTTGCCCAGGCCTTCATCTCGCTGATGCGCGAGACCGGCTTGCCATCCGGTATCGCCGCTCTGGGCTACGAAGAAGCCGATGTGCCGGCCCTGGCCGAAGGGGCCTTCGCCCAGCAGCGCCCGCTTGTGATGGCCCCGCGCAGCGTTTCAAGGTCGGACCTCGAGAGCATCTACCGCGATGCCCTGCGCTACTGGTGAGGAGCGGGGAGTGTCGGTGGCCGAACCGGGAACTGCGACATCCGGGCTCGACCCACCCCACGCGCGCGCCCGCTGTGCTCTCGGCCCATGGTGAAGCGCACGGCTCGCCGCAGCGCGAATGCGGGCGGGGAGTTCTGGAGGTGCACAGGTTGTCCGGCAGGCAAGGGAACGGGCGTGGTTGCGCAGGGTACGGCCAGGCAGCTCTGGTCGGCAGCGCAAAAGACTGATCGGTGCCCACCAGGCGCGATCCAACGGCGCCGCAAGCTCATCAGCGGCTTGCCGGCTCCTGAGATCAAGTCCGGCAATGCGCAGACATTGCCCATGCGACCGAAGAACGCGTGCTGCGCCGTCAGTTCCTGCGACGGGGTCTGCAATCCACCCACGCGATCACCAGCAATGCGACGAGAGGGATGAAGGGCCAGAACGCTTCTGCGATGCCAAGTAGTCCAGCGTCGTCCACGACTTCACCCTTTCAAGGCATGGCCTCGCGTCGTGCGAGGCAACGTCGTTCTACTTGCGCGTGTCGGCCGACGCGTTCGTCCTGGCGGCGGCTGCGGTGATGGCGGCCACTGCGGCGCGCTGTTCGGACTGGGTGCAGAGGTCAACCAGGCGGTGGCCTGCGCGGCCATCCAGCAGCATCGACTTGGCCGGGATCTGCAGCCACACGACACCTGCCTTCTTGTCGGTCAGCCGAACCGCGCCAGTGGTGGTTTCCTCGGGCACCATCACGTAGCTCACTTCCTTGAAGCGAACGCTGAACATGCCCGGTTGCCCGGCCACCGGGTCCACATCCACCGCTTGGTTGTATTCGCATTGGGCCTTCCCCGTGAGCACACGCGCGGCGATGTCGAGCTGATTGGCGCTGATAGCCTCGGCGCTCTCGATGCCGAGTGCCAGGCCTTTGGCCTCGGACTTCAGCGCCTCGCGCTGCGTCGCAGGCCGGGGTACGGACTTGGCGTCGGCGCTCTGTGCCACGGTTACGGCGCTCGACAGGCCGATGGCGATGGCAAGACTCAGGGCAGCATGGTGTCGCATGGGCGCGCTCCGCAAATTGAGATGTCAGCCTTTTCGGCCGCCAGCGCCCGCCCTTGAATTGCGCTTGTCGCAGATTGCAACAAGCGGCCCCGCCAGACGCCCGCAACATCGACCGCAGCGCGACGCCTTTGCAGTCTGGCCAGCACCACTGCGGCCTCGGTCATCGTCTCACCATGCCATCGGGTTCACGCCGTACAGCGCGGCGAGTTCGGTGTACACGGCCGGTGCCTCGGCCGCGAGGTCATGCGGCCGCTCGAAGAACACTTCGGTCACGACCGCAAAGAACTCGGCCGGTTCGCTGGCGCCATAGCCATCGATCAGCGCCGATGGCTCACTTCGCAGGCGCTCGAAGGCTGCGTGCATCACCATGGACCAGCGACGCCTCTTCGCAGGACTCGGCCGCCACGGTCGCCCATCGGCCACGCCGGTGTCCTGATCGATCTGGTGCGCGAACTCGTGCAATGTCACGTTGCTCCCGTCGCTCGGATCCGCTGCGCCGGCCACTACCTCTGCCCACGAGAGGATCACCTGGCCTTGAGTCCAGGACTCGCCGGCCATGCTTCGTCGCTGCTCCTGCACCAGGCCTGCGCCCAACGACCGCTCGCGACTTACGACGAAGGCGTCGGGGTAGACCAAGACTTGTCGCAGGCGCGGATAGCAGTCAGGTCGCTCGTGCCCCAGCAGGAGCAGGCAAGCCTGGGCCGCAATCGTGACCCGCACTTCGTCGGTGATGCCCTGGCCCTGGCAGCCGATAAAGGGCTTCTCGGCCACGAAGACCTGGATGTGACGCCTGAGCCGCATCTGCAGATCGGCTGGCAGGTGCGCGAAGACTGGCACCCGGCGGCGCAGGATTCGTCGCCACGCGGCCGGGAACGGCCGTGCCCGGAGCTCTTCGCGCCGGCGCTCTTCCAGCCACGGCTGCCCGACCAGGGCGGCGACCACCAGGAGCGCCATGGCTGCCAACAGTACGATTGGCAGCACAGCGTAGACGGCCTCGACGATCATCCGATGCACATGAGCCCGTAGCGGACCAATTCAAGCGAATCGTCCGCCACAGCGCCCTGAGCGCCGATCCACGAGGGAGCGCCGGGGGCGAGCCAACCCCAATCCCGGCTATGTATGGTTGCAGCCGTGCAAACCTCCGCCATCACCCTCGATGTCCTGCCCGCCGGCTACGGCGACTGCCTGCTCGTCAGCTGCCCCCTCGGCAATCGCACCTGGCGCACACTCATCGACACCGGCCCGGACGAGTGCTTTCCCACGTTGAGGGCTCGCCTGGCGAGGCTCCTGCCTGACATCAACACGAGCATTCAGCGCTGCCTGGTCAAGGCCACCCGTGTGTGTTCGACGGCGAACGGGGGCTGCTGCGAACCCTTGAGCGGGACGGGGCGGCGATGCTGGCGATCCGGGAGGCGTGGGACCGGTTCCAGCGCCTCCTGGAGACCGACACGCCGCTGCCGCGGGTCGAGGTAGATACGGTGCAAAGGGAGGCTGCCATCCGGGCCGAAGCGGCGCAGGCGTATGTGCAGGCCAAGGAGGCGGCACAGGCAGCCAACGAGGCGCCGGATCGTGCCAAGGAAGCGCTGGTGGCCGTGGCGGAACCACCCCGCGAGCAAGGTGCCGGGGTTACTGTGACCCGGTTCGCGAAGGCCGGCAGCGTCGACTACGAGAAGGTGGCCGAGCTGCGCGGCGTCGATCGGGAAGCCTATCGGGGGAAGTGGCCTGAGGGGGTGAGCGTGACGACGTCGTGATCCGCAGGGGTGGCGGCGGCTTCCGCCCCGTCCCCGGCCCCGCCTACACAGAGCCGCGAAGGCTCTTTTCCGTACAGGCTCCGCATCCAAGAGAAAAAAGCCCCGACACCACACGGTGCCGAGGCTTCGAATCTGGTAGGCGCGATTGGACTCGAACC
>CAVZXE010000009.1:0-46121 GCA_963779155.1 uncultured bacterium
GAGCGCCGAGACGAATCTGCTCTTCTTCAGCCGGTCTGAACGTGCCTGTTCTTCTTCATCGATCTTCTTCAGATCGGCGTCCTTGACGGGTCTTCTTGGGGGTTGATGTCCGTCTTCTTCAGACTGCGCGTTCTGGCGTGCGCATGGCCGATGGGGCCGTCCTGCTCGTCCCAGTCGGGGAGCGGCGATGGCGCAATCTGGGGAGCGCAAGTGCTTGTGCTGCGGGCTGTTTTTCGATTCTGACCATCGCAACCGCGAGCGGCAACGCTACTGCAAGGCCAGCGCATGTCGACACGCGAGCAAGGCTGCCAGTCAGGCCGCTTGGCTCGACCAACCACACAACGTCGGGTACTTCCGGGGCCCTGAGAACGTCGCTCGCGTGAAGGCCTGGCGCTGCGCGCATCCGGGTTACGGCCGCGGTCGGCACCGCGCACCGCGTGCGTTACAAGATCCCTTGATCGCCCAAGTGCCTGATTCAGTTGAGGAATGTGCCTTTCGTGGCAAGAGCGCTGAGGCCCCCGCCGAGCCGGCGTTGCAAGATTCCTGGAACGTGCTGCCGCCAGCATTGGCGGGCCTGATCGCGCATCTGTTCTCGGTGACGTTGCAAGATGACATGGCGGCCACCACCCGACGCCTCGTACAACTCGGTCACGACGTGATCAACGGGAGCCGTGGTGAAGACAGTCAAGCAACTGCTGCGACCGCAGCGGGTCCGCCAGGTGCCCGAGCAGTTCAGCTGGGTTGACCACGCCCTGGTGCAGCGCCACCTGATCGATCGCCTGGACGCACGCTCCGCGGCGCTGTATCTGTTCCTGCTCACGGTGGCCGATGCGCAGGGCCTGAGCTACTACGGCAGCGCCTCGCTGATGCAGCGACTGCACCTGAGCACCGAGGAGCTCGGCGCGGCGCGCCAGCAGCTCGTCGCTCTCGATCTCCTCGCCTATGAAGCGCCGCTGTACCAGGTGCTGGCCATCGCGGGGACCACGGCTGCGCCGCGTACGGCATCGACGCCAGCGGCAACCGCATCGCCACCGGCGGCGCGTGAGGCCGGCGGCCCGGTCAGCCTTGCTCAACTGCTAGGACAACTGGAGCACCGCCGTGGTCGACTATGAGACCTTCTGCCAGATCCGCGACCACCTGGGCCGCCAGCAACTCACCGTGGCGCAGACCGCGCGTGCGCTCGGATTGCACCCGCGCACGGTGGCCAAGTGGGCCGGCGAGCAGTTCCGGGCACGCGTCGGCGCCCCGCGCGCCAGCAAGCTCGATGCCTTCAAGGGCCAGATCGTGCGCTGGCTCGATACCCATCCCTACAGCGCGCAGCAGATCTTCCAGCGCCTGGGCGAGGCCGGCTTCGAGGGCGGCATCAGCATCGTCAAGGACTACGTGCACCACATCCGTCCGCGCCACCAAGAGGCGTTCCTCAAGCTCGACTTCGCCCCCGGCGAGGCCGCCCAGGTCGACTGGGGTGAGTGGGGCACCATCGGCGTGGGCTCCACGCGCCGGCGCCTGAGCTTTTTCGTGATGGTGCTGTGCTACAGCCGGCGCATGTACCTGGAGTTCACCGTCTCGCAGAAGATGGAGTTCTTCCTGGCCTGCCACGAGAACGCATTTGCCACCTTTGGCGGCGTGCCTTCGCGCCTGATGGTCGATAACCTGAAGTCGGCCGTGCTGCAGCGCCTCGTAGGCCAGGCCCCCGTGTTCAATCCGAAGTACCTCGACTTCTCCAAGCACTGGGGCTTCAAGATCTCGCCCTGCAACGTCCGTGCAGGCCAGGAGAAGGGACGGGTCGAGAACGGGGTCGGCTACGTCAAGAAGAACCTGCTGGCGGGCCTGGAGTTACCCGACTTCTCGGCGATGCGCCCAGCGGCCACCGTCTGGGTGGACACGGTGGCCGACGTGCGCATTCACCGCGAGACCCACCAGCGCCCGATCGATCGCTTCGAGGACGAACGCACCCATCTGCTGGCGCTCAACCCCGTCGGCTTCGATCTGGCGCGCGTGTGCACGGTGCGCGCCACCAAGCGGTTCCGCGTCCCGCTGGACAGCAACCACTACACCGTGCCCTCGCGCTACGCAGGCCTGCAACTCACGCTCAAGGCCCACGCCGATCGCGTGTGCATCTATGACGGCTGCCAACTCATCGCACGCCATCCGCGCAGCATGGATCGGCACAAGGACATCGAGGATCCCGACCACGAGCGCCAGCTCCTGGCGCAACGCAAGAACGCGCGCGAGCAGCGCCTGATGGTCAACTTCCTGGCTCTGTCACCCCGGGCCCAGGCCTATCTCGAAGGGCTCGAGGCCAAGCAGGTCAACGCCCGCGTGCACCTGCGCAAGATCCTCGCCCTGGCCGAGCTGCACGGCAAGGACGCCCTCGTGCGCGCGCTCGACGACGGGATCGAGCTGCACGCCTTCAGCGCCGAGTACATCGCCAACATCCTGGCCGCACGCCGGCGCGTCGGCCCCGAGCCCGCTGCCCTGCAGCTCACGCGCAGGGCCGACCTGCTCGAGCTCGAGATCCCCGAGCCCGACCTGTCCATCTACGACCGCAACCCAGGAGACATCGATGGCAACACGCCGTGACCAGGCTCAGCTCGACGCAGGCACAACACTGCGCTCGCAGCTCAGAGCGTTGAACCTGCCCTTCATGCTCGAGAACTACCAGGCCTACGCGCAGACCGCCGCCGACAAGCACTGGTCGCACCTGGAGTACCTCACCGAACTGCTCGGCGGCGAGGCCTGTGCGCGCGACGACCGCCGCGTGCAGCGCTGCATCAAGCAGGCACGCTTTCCCGTGCTCAAGACGCTCGATGAGTTCGACTGGAACTGGCCCACCAAGATCAACCGGTTGCTCATCCAGAACCTGTTCCACCTGGACTTCGTGGCCAAGAACGCCAACGTCGTATTCATCTCCGGCACCGGTCTGGGCAAGAGCCATCTGATGACGGCGCTCGGCCACGCCGCGTGTCTGCGCGGCCACTCCGTGCTGTTCACCGGCGCCATCGACATCATCAACTCGCTGGCCGCCGCACAGGCCAGTGGCAGCATGAAGCAGGCCCTGAACCACTACATCAAGCCCAGGGTCTTGTGCATTGACGAGCTTGGGTATTTGCCCATCGACAAGTTCGGCGCCGACTGCCTGTTCCAGATCGTCAGTCACCGCTACGAGCGCGGTGCCACGCTGGTGACAACGAACAGAATCTATCGGCACTGGGCCAGCATCTTCGACAAGGACGCCGTGCTCACCTCGGCCCTCCTGGACCGGCTGCTGCACCACGCCGAAACCGTCCTCATCGAGGGCAAGAGCTATCGCTCCAAGGACCAGGTCGAGGTCTGAGGACGGCCCGCCAAATCCACCGTCGGCCACCGCACAAATCAGCGCATTGCGGCCCCGAACCCATCAGCAATTTCAAACCGGCAGATCTAATCCAACTTCGCACCGGCGCTCACAGCAATCGACCAAAGGGTTGAATGCCTACAACCTCGCGCCCTCGGCCGTGCCCTTCCGCGAGGACATGGCGGCCTTCTTCGAGACTCCGCGCGAAGCCACCCCGTCCGAGATCCAGGACATCATCGAGCGCTTCGGGCGCAGCGCGGCCATCTGCAAGAAGGCCGGGTTCAGCGGCGTGGAAATCCACGGGGCGCATGGCTACCTAGTCAGCCAGTTCCTCTCCCCGCACCACAACCGCCGCAGTGACGAATGGGGCGGAACCCCCGAGAGGCGGCGGCGCTTCGTGCTGGCCGTCTATGCGGAGATCCGCCGCAAGGTCGGCCCGGACTTCCCGGTGGGCATCAAGCTCAATTCGGCCGACTTCCAACGCGGAGGTTTCACCGAAGCGGAATCGATCGAGACGATCCGCGCGCTGGCCGATGCGGGCATCGACCTGATCGAGATCTCCGGTGGCACCTACGAAGCACCCGCCATGAGCGGTGCGATGCAAGAAAGGACAAAGGCTTCCACCGCAGCCCGAGAAGCCTACTTCCTCGAGTTTGCCGAGAAGGTGCGCGCAGCGGTCAAGGTACTGCTGATGGTCACCGGCGGTTTCCGCACGGCGGCCGGCATGAACGCCGCGCTGCGATCCGGTGCGCTGGATGTGGTGGGCCTGGCGCGGCTCCTGGCGATCGATCCCGACGCGCCGGCCGCGCTTCTGCAAGGGCGCGACAGCCCGCAACAGGTCCGTCCGATCAGCACCGGCCTCAAGGCCGTGGATCGCATGGGGATCATGGAGGTGCTGTGGTACACGCGCCAACTCAAGCGCATCGCCAAGGGCGGGGAGCCGCGTCCGGGCGAGTGTGGCTTGTCGGCGTTCTTGAAGTCTGCCGTCGACAGCGGCTGGGGCACGTTTCGCACGCAGCGCCTGCGCGCACGCGGCTGAGGAAGAAACCATGAAAGCACTCACCTTCAAACGCTATGGCAAGTCGCCCGAGATCGGTTTTGCCGATGTTCCCCGCCCCGCACCGAAGACCGATGAACTTCTGGTTCAGGTGCACGCCGCAGGGTTGAATCCGATCGACAACATCGTTCCGCAAGGCACCTTCAAACCCGTCCTGCACTTCCGACTGCCCGCCACGCTGGGAAGTGATCTGGCCGGTGTGGTGGTCGAGGTCGGCAGCCGCGTGACCCGCTTCAAGCCGGGCGATGCGGTCTTCGCCAGCATCTTCGACCTTGGCACAGGATCGCTTGCCGAATTCGCCGTGGTGCCGGAGAGCGCCGCCGCGCCCAAGCCGTCCAACCTGGACTTCGTGCAGGCAGCGTCGGTGCCGATGGTCGCGCTCACCTCCTGGCAGGCGCTGAAGGAGCGTGCCGGTCTTCGGCGGAGTCAGAAGGTATTCATCCCCGCGGGCTCCGGCGGCATCGGCACCTTCGCCATCCAGTTGGCAAAGCATCTCGGCGCCAAGGTGGGAACGACCGTCAGTACCGGCAACGTCGAGCTGGTGCGCAGCCTGGGCGCGGACGAGATCGTCGACTACAAGAAGCAGGACTTCGAGAAGGTGCTGCGCGGCTACGACGCGGTGCTCGGCACGGTCAAGGGCGACGCGGTCGAGAAATCGATCGGCATCCTCAAGCCGGGGAGCAAGATCGTCTCGCTCATAGGTCCCCTGGACGCCGCATTCGCACGCGCGAAGCGGCTGAACTTCATCCTGACATTCGTGTTCGGGTTGATGAGTCGCAAGATCCTGCGGCTCGCCAGGAAGCGGGACGTCGACTACTCGTTTCTTTTCGTGCACCCCGATGGCCACCAGCTCGAGGCCATTGGCGAACTCCTCGAGTCAGAGCGCATCCGCCCTGTGATCGACAAGGTGTTCCCGTTCGAACAGGCCAAGGAAGCCCTCGACTATCTGGCCCTGGGGCGCGCCAAGGGCAAGGTCGTGGTGAAGATGCGTTGACAGCTCTGCATCGGTCGCGGCGCCCAGTGCTCATGCCGTCCCTCTGTCACCACCTCTCGGACCACGGTCGCAGCACGACCTCGAACGCCCAGGTCGAGCGATGCTGGCGGTGCAGCTGCAGATAGGTCGCCGCGATGCAGTCCGGGTCGGCCATGTTGTCGTCGACCGTCGTTCCGGCCAATCGGTGGGCGCGCGTGCCGTCCTCCTGGGTCCAGCCGATCGCAGCGTCGATCGGCACGTTGGCGACGTGGATGCCCTGTGGCATCAGTTCCCGGGCCATGCTCTGCGCAAGCCCGGTCTTGGCCTGGCAGGCCATGGCAAAGGCGCCGCTCGAAGGGAAGCCCTTGAGCGCTGCACTTGCGTTGGTGAAGATGATCGTTCCCTTGGCGCCATTGACATGGGTCTTGTTGTCACGCATGTGCCGCGCCGCTTGCCGGCCGATCAGGAACGCGCTGAATGCTGCGTTGCGCAAGGTGTCGAAGACCAGGCTGGGGTCGGCCTCGGTGATGCTCTTGCGAAGGATCCCGGGAACGCGTCCGTCGATGTTGTGCACGACCAGCGTCGGCGAGCCAAGGTCCCGAATCACCTGCTCGAACAGGGCCTCCACTGCCACCGGATCACTTGCATCGCACGCATATCGTCGCACCCCATGTGACTTCTCCAGGCCGTGCAGGACTGGCTTGTCGGGATTCCTGGCCGCGACAGCGACCCGCATGCCGCTTTGTGCGAACAGCCTGGCGCAACTCGAACTGATGCCGGGCCCACCTCCGACGATGAGTGCAACTTCTGGTTCGTCCATCCTTGTCTCCTGCGTGGAACGTGCGCTTATCGCGTCCAGCTGCCCAGCTTGATCGCAGCGGCGATGATCAAGCCATAAAGGCCCAGACTTGTCGCGACCACGATGAAGAAGCCGCTTGCCGAGGTCTGCAGGACATGGACGCAGGCCCAGCCGCCTAGTGCGACGATCACCAGTCTGACCACGCTGCCGGCCAGTGGCCAGAACATGCGCCCGGCGCCCTGCGAGGCAAAGAACAAGGCCAGGCCGAAGCCATACAGCCCATAGAAGGCACCGACGATGCGCAGGTACGAAGCGCCGAACTCGCGTACCGCCGCATCCTGCGTGAAAAGGTTCATCCACAGCGACGGGGCAATCGCCGTAGTGAGCCCGATGCTGCCGGTGATGGCGGCGACGATGGCCGCGCCCAGCCAGGCGACGCGCTGCGCGCGCTTCGGGTTGCCTGCCCCCATGTTGGTCGCGACCATGGCCGTCAGCGCGGTGCCGAAGCCGAAGGCGATGGGCACCAGGATGTATTCGAGCCGCGCCGCCACGCCGTAGCCGGCCAGCGCGGCGGTGCCGAAGCTGCCGACGAAGGCGGTGGCCACCGCGATCGACGCATTGCTAACCACCGGGCTCATCGATGCGGGCACGCCAACGCGCAGGATCTCGCGCACCAGCGCCGCGTGCACCCGCCACGGGAATCGGTTCAACGCCGCTGGTGCATCGCGGCGCAGCAGGTGCGCTGCCAGCACCACCGCGGCGGCGCCGTTGGCAACGAGCAGGCTGACGGCGGCGCCGGGCACACCCAAGGCGGGTATCGGGCCCCAGCCGAAGACCAGCGCCGGGCAGAGCACCAGGTGGATCAGCGCCGTCAGCACCAGCAGCAGCGCCGGCAGCAACATGTTGCCCGTGCCGCGCACCACCGCGCCCAGCACGTTTGTGGCCCAGATCACGATGGCGCCGCTGAACAGCACGTTGGAATAGGCCCGTGCCGCGTCGAGCGCCGCGCCACGCCCGCCCATTGCCGCGTACACGCCGCGGCCAAAGCCGAGCAGCACGAGCGTGAACGCGGCCGCCAGCACGCCGGCGATGAACAGCGACTGCTGCGCTAGGCGGCCGGCCTCCTCGCCGCGCCCCGCACCCAGCGCGCGTGCCACGGCAGCGGTGACGGCACCACCGATGCCGCCGCCCGACATCTGCATCATCAGCATCGACAGCGGAAAGACCAGTGCGATGCCGGCCAGAGCGTCGGCGCCGAGCTTGCCGAGGATGTAGCCGTCGTAACCGATGACCACGGTCATGGCGAACAGGCCGATCACATTGGGTGTGGCCAGGCGCAGCAGCGTCGGCACCAGCGGCCCGTGCAGCATCTGCTGCGTGCGGGATGTAGCAGGCGAGGCGGCAGGCGCAGCGGCGCTTGCGTCGACGGGCGTGATCAGGGCACTCATGCGGGCCTCAGCCAGCGGCTGCAGGCGCAACGGGCGCACCCGCGCTGGGGTCCAGCAGATACACGCCCGGTTCCGCCGACAGCCCCTTCTTGAGCTGGCGTGCGCGTTCGTCGGCGAGCACCTCTTCTGCACCCGCTTCCAGGGCGTCGAGGGTGCGCCGCACGATCAGCTCCGGGCTCGACTTGGGCAGGTCGATGCCGCGTGTCAGGTCGGTATCGACGAAGCCCACGTGCATGCCCAGCACCTGGGTGCCCTGCGCACGCAGTTCATGGCGCAGGCCGTTGGTCAGCGCCCAGGCCGCCGACTTGCTGGCGCCGTACATCGCCAGCATCGGCGCATTGATCCAGCTCGCCACCGACAGCACGTTCAGGATCGCACCACCGCCATGGGCGGCCAGCACCGGTGCAAGGGCCTGGCTCAAGCGCAGCGGGCCGAAGAAGTTGGTCTCCAGCTGGGCGCGAGCCGACTCGATGCTGCCGGCGGACAGGAAACCCCCGAATGCGGCGATGCCGGCGTTGTTGATCAGCAGCGTGACATCGGTGCAGCGGCCGGCCGCGGCGGCCACGTCTTCGGGGCGGGTGACGTCGAGCCGGATCGCCTCGACCCCGGCCAGCGTGAGCGTCGACGGGTCGCGCACGCCGGCGTAGACCTTGCGCACGCCGCGGGCGAGCGCTTCACGGGCGAAGGCCAGGCCGAGGCCGCGATTGGCGCCGGTGATGAGAACGGTGGCGTTGTGAATCTTCATGGTTCAGGGTCTCGTCGGTCGGGAGGGGTACAAGGATGGGCGATGAATGATGAGCGTCATATTGCAGGGCAAGCTCAGGTCAACACGGCCAGCGCTGTTCGTTCAGTCGGAGGCTTGGCGGTCGTACTGCGCCAGTAGCGCTCGGCGCGACGCCTTCAGCAGCGCCTGGCCTTCGGCGTTGTCGCCGAGCGCCCGGGCCAGTTGCAGCGCACCGATCAACTGGCTGGCGATGGCCGGGCCGCTGTCGGCTGGCGCATCCTGCGGCAGTGCGCGGCGCACGGCGGCAACCAAGCCTCGAACACCTTGGGCGGCGGCCTCGCGTACCTCGGGAGCTTGGCGCGGCATCTCCGAGACCAGCGCTGCCACCGGGCAACCGGCTTCGATGTCGTCGAGATGTCGATCGGACAGGTAGCCTTCCACAAAGGCACGCAAGGCACTCGCCCCGCGCGCCTGACGCACGGCGGTGGCGTGGCTGACGCGGGCCGCACTGTCCTGGCCAGCACGCTCCAGCGCTTCGGCCAGCAAGGCATTGCGCGAGCTGAAGTGCGCGTAGAAGCCACCGTGGGTCAGCCCGGCTTCTTTCATGATGTCGGCAACTCCCACGCCATTGAACCCCCCTCGGCGGATCGCCCGTGCGGCGGTTGCGACGATGCGTTCGTGGGTGACTTCTTTGCGGCTGGGCGGGCTGTCCATGCTGTGAACTTTAGCAGATAATATGATGGTCGTCATATACAACCCTGGTGAACCCCATGATCGAGACCGAAAGCCTGCCGGACGGGCTGCAACAACTCCAGACGCTTCTCGCCGGCGGCCTGAAGGCGCCGATCGGCCGCACGCTAGGCTTCGAGTTGGTCGAGGTCGAACGCGGACGCGTGGTCTTCGAGGGCAGGCCCGACCGCAGCGTCTACAACCCGCTCGGCGCGGTGCACGGCGGCTACGCCGCAACCTTGCTCGACAGCGCCTGCGGAATCGCGACGCATTCAAGCCTCGGGCCGAGCCGCGGCCACACGACGCTGGAACTGAAGGTCTCGTATCTGCGCGGCTTGAGCGAGGAAAGTGGCACGGTACGCGCGACAGGGCGCGTGGTTTCGGTCGGGAGGCGCGTTGCATTCGCCGAGGCCACGCTGCACGACGGCGCGGGACGGCTGTGCGCGACCGCGAGTTCCACGTTGCTCGTGTTCGACATCGAACCCGGGCGCGGCGCGCTGCTGGGCTGACGAGGTAGTGAAGACGGTGAGGGCATTCGCTGTCGATGCCTACAAGGCCACGATGCGTCGCGCAGCCACATATCAAGGGCTCGAGTTTGACTCGCTCCGCCGCCCAACGTGCAGTGCGCAAAGCGATGAGAATACGGCCCGTGTGACTAAGCCGCGTCTTGCGCGTTTCGCCCGTGTCGACCTCAAGTCTGCAGTAAGCTCAGCCGGCGACCGCTTTGGGGTGATTCCTCTACGAGATCGACTGACCGTTGTGGGCCGAATGCAGACATTCGGCACGCTTGCTTGGCATGAGCCAAGTCTTCCCGAATCATCGGACGCCCACCTCGGGGCAGTGCGCGGCTTGCCGGGGCGACGTTCGGCGGCACGGGTTAGATGATCCAGCCTAGATTGCGGCACTGCAACAAACATCGCTTGATTTGTCGCACGGTGCCCGCTATAGTTCGATTCATGGTGCAGTGCAGCAAAGGCGCACCAGATCGTTTCCCTACCCGTAACCTCTTGGAGATCCACCATGCTGACCGCTGAACAAATCATCGCCGCCCACAAGGCCAATGTCGAAACCCTCTTCGGCCTGACGAACAAGGCCTTCGAAGGTGTCGAAAAGCTCGTCGAACTGAACTTGCAGGTCGCCAAGGCGACGTTCGGCGAAGCTGCCGAGAACGTCAAGGCTGCCCTGTCGGTCAAGGATGCGCAAGAACTGCTGGCCCTGCAAGCCGGCCTGCTGCAACCGGCCGCCGAGAAGGCCGCTGCCTACAGCCGCCACCTGTACGACATCGCCGCGACCACCAACGCCGACCTGTCCAAGCTCGTCGAGTCGCAAACGTCTGAAGCCCAGGGCAAGTTCCTGTCGGCGGTTGACGCTGCGGTCAAGAACGCGCCGGCCGGGACCGAAAACGCGGTCGCACTGGTGAAGTCTGCCGTCGCCGCGGCCAACAACGCCTTCGAAGGCGCACAAAAGGCCGCCAAGCAGGCTGCGAGCGTTGCCGAGTCAAGCTTCCAGGCGCTCGCCGCGTCGGCCGAGAAGGCCACGCAAACCGCGACCAAGACGCGTCGCGCTGCCTGAACGTCATCCCGCCGCCGCTCTCAGCGGCGGGTGTGGGCTTGTTCAGATTGCCCGTCGGGCGCGCGGCGAGGAAGAAATTCCATCAGCCACGCGGAACTTTACCGATGGTGCGCACCTCAGAGAGGTTCTGCGAGTCAGTCTCGCGGACTTCCTGAACGTGTGTCTCCTCGGTACCTCCCGAAGCAGGGCTTCAAGGTATCTTCCGGCCCGGTGTCTCACCGGGCCGTTTCTTTTGGCGAAGCGTCAGGTCGATAGCGATCGCAAACCCGCCGCCAAGCGCACGGTGCCAGGGCAAGGGCCGGGCCGGCTTAGCGCGCGCCGGCGGCGATCTTGGCCCTGAGTTCCGGCAACATCGCCAGCGCCGCGTCGCGTCCGGCCTGGATCGAGCGTTTGCGCGCCGCGAAGTCGGCGCTCGACACCCCGGACAGGCGGGGCCTGAGCACGACGTCGGCGTCGCGCAGTTCGAAGTGGTTGATGCTGCGCCCCATGATCGAGAAGGTTTGCAGCAGGATCCGCATCACGTCGCCGGTGGCGCCGCCGTCGGGCGGGTCGGTGATGTCCACGGCAATCACCAGCTCGGCTCCCATCTGGCGCGCAAAGCGCACCGGCACCGGCGAGACGAGCCCGCCGTCCACGTACTCGCGGCTGCCGATGCGCACCGGCTGGAACACCGCCGGAACGGCGCTCGACGCGCGCACCGCGACCCCTGGGTCGCCGATCTGGAACAGGATCGGCTGACCGTTGTCGAGGTCGGTCGCGACAATGCCCAGCGGCAGGCGCATCTGCTCGATCGGGCGGCCGCCGGTGTGCTCGCGAACGAACCGGGCCAGCGCCTCGCCGCGAATCAGCCCCCGGCCGGGGAACGACCAGTCGGTGATCGTCGACTCGTCCATCGCGTCGGCCAGCACGCCGAGTTGGGCGCCGCTCTTGCCCGAGGCATAGAGCGCCGCGACCAGGCTCCCGGCCGAGGTGCCGGCCACCAGCGCCGGCCGGATGCCCGCTTCCTCCAGCACCTGGATGACGCCGATGTGGGCAAAACCTCGCGCCGCGCCGCCGCCCAGCGCCAGCCCGATCCGCGGCGGGCGGGGCGGCGGCTTGGGCGCGGCCGCCTGAGGCGGCGCTTCGGCCGCTGGCGGCGGAGCCGTCGGGGGCTGTTTGACCGGCGGTGACTGGCAAGCCGCCAGCGCCAAGGCCAGCACGGCGCCGAAGCGCCGGGCCCGGCCTGCCCATGCGCCGGGCGCCCTCACGACGCAAGCGCTGCGGCGGGCGGCGCGCTGGTGCGCATCGGGGGCAGGAGCGTTGCGATGCGTTCAGCCATGCGCAATGCCGCGCCGCGATGCTCCGCCGCGAACGCGAGACAGCGACCGATCTGCTCGCGGCGCTGCGCCGCGCTCAAGGGCTCGCAAGCCAGGGGCACCGCCTCGCCCATCGACGCCACCCGCCGCGCCGCGCCGGCGCCCTGGGCCAGTTCGGCCGCCTGCGCGAAGTTGAAGGTGTGCGGCCCCATCAGCACCGGGCAGCCGCAGGCCGCGGCCTCGATCAGGTTCTGCCCTCCCAGCGGGGCGAAGCTGCCGCCGAGCAAGGCCACCTGCGACAGCGCGTAGTAGAGCGGCATTTCACCCATCGAATCACCCAGCCAGACCTCGGCCGCCAGCACCTGCGGCGGCGGCAGATCGGGCCAGTCGCTGCGCCGCGCCAGGCTCAGCCCGGCAGCGTGCACCAGCGCGGCCACTTCGTCGAAGCGCTGCGGGTGGCGCGGCACGATGAGCAGCAGCGGCCGGGGCGCGGGCTGCAGGACCCAGGCAGCGAGCAGTTCGGCCTCTTCCCCATCGCGCGTGCTGCTGGCCAGCACAACGGTGCGCCCGACGGCGTCGCGCCAGCGCCGGCCCTGCGCCAGCAGTTCCGGCGCGGGCGTCATGTCGAACTTGAGGTTGCCGCAGACCTCGACCGAGCGCGCACCGGCGGCGCGCAGGCGCAGCGCGTCGGCCTCGGTCTGCGCGAGCACGAGGGCAAGGCTCTGCGCTGCCGGCCGCAGCACGCCTTGCAGCCGCGAGCCGCGGCGCAGGCTGCGTTCGCTCAGGCGGGCATTGGCCAGCACCATCGGCACGCCGGCCAGATGCGCCGCATGCAGCAGGTTCGGCCAGACCTCGGTTTCCATCAGTACGCCGAGACGCGGATGATGCTGGGCGAAGAAGCGGCGCGTGGCACCCGCGCTGTCCCAGGGTAGCCAGGCCTGGCGGTCACCGGGACGCAGCAGCGCGGCGCCGGCGGCCCGCCCGGTGGCCGTGCCGTTCGTCAGCAGCAGCCGCATCGATGGATCGATCTGCCGCAGCGCTTCCACCAGCGAAGCGGCCGCCCGTGTTTCGCCGAGCGACACCGCATGCACCCAGACCCATCCCGGCGCCCCGGCGCCACGGTAGCGACCGAAGCGCTCGCCGATCGCCGTCCGGTAGAGGGGCTCCTTGCGCCCCCGCCAATGCAGGCGCAGCCAGACGGCCGGCGTCAGCAACGCGGTCAGCCACGAGTAGGCACGGCGCCACATCACGCTCCGGCGCCCCTCTTCGGCCGCGCGGCCCAGGCCTGTTGCCAGGCCTCCCAGACTGCATTCGGCGGCGGGGCCGCGTCGCCGCCGACCGCAAGCTGGTGCGCGCTGCCGACGGGCCCGGCGCGCCAGACGCGGGGTTGGCTGAAGATCTGCACGTGGCACAGGTCGAGCGAGACCGCGAGGTGGCTCAGCCCCGAATCGACCCCGATCACGCCGGCGCAGGCCGCCATGCGCCGCGCCAGCGCGTCCAGGCGCATCGGCGGCAGCACCTCGACGCCGGCGCCAATCGTGGCGCAGAGCCACGCCACCCGCGCCGCCTCGGCCGCGCCGACCTGCGGCAGCACGACCCGAAAGCCCGTCGCCACGAGGCGGCGCCCGATGTCGGCCCAATCCGCGTCCGGCCACTCGTTGTCGCTGCGCGTCGTGCCATGGGCGAACAGGACGTCGCGCCCATCGCTCGGCGGGGGAGCGAAGCGCCAATCCACGTGCGCCGGCGCGTCGGCGAAGTCGTAGCCCAGGGCGCGCGCGGCGAGCAGCCGATAGCGGCGCACCGCGTGCACGCGCCGCTCCATCGGCAACGGGCGATCGACCATGAATCGCACCGGCCACTCGTAACCGCAGAGTTCGCTGCCGTTGGCATACGTATAGCGGTGACCACCCCGCGCAAGCCGCGCCCCACGGGCGACGAGGGCCGACTTGACGAGGCCCTGGAAGTCGATCACGGCATCGTAGGGAACGCGCTGCAACAGCGCCGCGAACACCCGCCGCTCACGGCGCGTATCGGCACCGAAGAAGCGCCGCCGCCAGCGCCGCTGGGCGATCGGCAGGATGCGCTCCAGGCCGAGCACTTCGCCAAGCAGCGGCGCGAACGACTCTTCGACGACCCAGTCGATCTCGACGCCGTCGATCCGCTGAAGCATGTCGTGCACGACCGGCAGCGTCTGGACCACGTCGCCGAGCGACGACAGCTTGACGATCAGGACACGCAAGATGGCGCCGGGCCGGGGACGCTGCTCAATGCGCGGCAGCGGCGAAATGCGCGTCGGGCTTGACGGCCCGCAGCGCCGTCATGAACGCGCTCTCGATGCGCTGCAGCGCCTCGGACGTATGGCCCTCGAAGCGCATCACGAGCACCGGCGTCGTGTTCGACGCCCGCACCAGGCCGAAACCGTCGTCGTACTCGGCGCGCAGCCCGTCGATCGTGATCAGCTCGCGCGCGCCGGGAAACTTGGCCTCGGCGAGCAGCCGCTCGATCACCCTCCTTGGCTCGCCTTCGGCGCAGGGCACGTTCAGCTCGGGCGTGCTGTAGCTCGTCGGCAAGGCGTTCAGCACGGCGCTCGGGTCGGCACTGCGGGTCAATATTTCGAGCAGCCGGGCCGCCGTGTAGGTGGCATCGTCGAAGCCGTACCAGCGCTCGGCGAAGAAGATGTGCCCGCTCATCTCGCCGGCGAGCGGCGAGCCGGTCTCCCTGAGCTTGGCCTTGACGAGCGAATGGCCGGTCTTCCACATCAGCGGCACGCCGCCGGCTTCGCGGATCGCCAGCGCGAGGCGCTGCGTGCACTTGACGTCGTAGAGGATCTGGGCGCCCGGATTGCGCGTCAGCACGTCGCGCGCGAACAGCATCAGCTGGCGGTCGGGGTAGATGATCTGACCGTCCTTCGTCACGACGCCGAGGCGGTCGCCGTCGCCGTCGAAGGCGAGGCCGAGTTCAGCCTCGCCCGCCTGCACGGTGCGGATCAGGTCGGCCAGGTTCTCGGGCTTGGACGGATCGGGGTGGTGGTTCGGGAAGTCGCCATCGACGTCGGAATACAGCTCGGTCACGTCGCAGCCGAGCGCGCGCAGGATGCCGGGCGCCGACGCGCCGGGAATGCCGTTGCCGCAATCGACGACCACCTTGATCGGCCGCGCGAGGCGGCAGTCGCCGACGATGCGCGCGCGGTACTCGGACAGGATGTCGAGCTGGCGTGCACGGCCGTTGCCGCCGGCGTAGTCCTCGGCCTCTATGCGCAGGCGCAGGCCCTGGATCTCGTCGCCGTAGATCGCCTTGCCGGCGAGCACCATCTTGAAGCCGTTGTAGTCCTTCGGGTTGTGGCTCCCCGTGACCTGGATGCCGCTCGCGCAGCCCACTGCGCCGCGCGTCGCGGCGACGTAGTAGAGCATCGGCGTCGTGACGGCGCCGAGGTCGATCACGTCGACGCCCGACGACACGAGCCCGCGCGTCAGCGCCGCAACGAGCGACGGCCCCGACAGCCGCCCGTCGCGCCCGACGGCGACGGCCTTTTCGCCGAGGCGCAGCGCCTGTGTGCCGAACGCGCGGCCGAGATGTTCGGCGAGCGCTTCGTCGAGCGTCGTGCCGACGACGCCGCGGATGTCGTATGCCTTGAAGATCGATCCATTCACCTTCACTTCGGCCCCTCGCCTGCCCTTGGATCGGCGATTGTAGGGAGGCCGGCCCGGCCCCCTGCCGGCGCCCGTCGCCGGCGCCGCGACGACATGTCCGAAAACGGCGAGCAGACGGCGGTTCGATGTCGATAATCGTCGCCATGAGTTGCCCGGCCCACCCCGCCATCGACGCCGACACCGCTTACGCCGGCCTCCTCGCGCGCGACGCCCGCCTCGACGGGCGTCTGTTCGTCGGCGTCACTTCGACCGGCATCTATTGCCGGCCGATCTGCCGCGTGCGAACGCCCAAGCGCGAGAACTGCCGCTTCTTCGAGACGCCGGCGCAGGCCGAGGCGGCCGCGTTCCGGCCATGCCTGAAATGCCGGCCCGAGATCGCCCCCGGGCCGGGCCTCGCCTGGTCGGTGATGGACGCGTCGCGCACGCTGGCCCGGCAGGCCGCGCACTGGCTCGACGCCCACGCCCATGCGTTCGACGACGCCGGATCGGCTCGCCTCGCCGCGCTGGCCCGCCGTCTCGGCGTGAGCGACCGCCACCTGCGGCGAATCTTCTCCGCCGAGCATGGCGTCACCCCGCTGCAGTACGTGCAGACACGCCGCCTGCTGCTGGCCAAGCAGTTGCTGACCGACACCTCGATGCCGGTCTCGCAGGTTGCCCATGCAAGCGGCTTTGGCAGTCTGCGCCGCTTCAACGCCGCCTTCGCCGACAACTACCGGCTCAGCCCGAGCCGGCTGCGCCGCGAGGCGGCGGCGGATCCGCCCCGGGCCGACGACGCGCTGTGTGTCACGCTCGGATTTCGCGAGCCGCTCGCCCGCACCGCCTTGCTCAGCTTCCTCGCCCAGCGGGCCATCCCCGGCATCGAACAGGTCGATGCAGACCTGCAGTGCGTCCGGCGCACGGTGCGGCCGGGCGCCATTGGCGCTTCGGGCGGCTGGATCGAGGTCCGCTTCGCGCCGCGGCACCCGCGCGTGCAGCTTGCGTGTTCGGCATCGCTCGGCACCGCCGTCGGTTCACTGCTGCCCGCAGTGCGGCGCTGGCTCGACCTCGACGCCGACCCCCACGCCATCGACGCGGCCCTGCACGACCTGCCCGGGAGCGAAGGCCTGCGCCTGCCCGGCGGCATCGACGGCTTCGAACTGGCGGTCCGGGCCGTCCTCGGCCAGCAGGTCACGGTCGCGGCAGCGAGAACGCTCGCCCGGCGCCTGGTCGAACGCTTCGGCGAACCGATCGCCACGCCGTGGACGCCGCTCGACCGCTGCTTTCCGGCGCCCTCGGCGCTGGCGAGCCTTGCCGTCGGGCCGGTCGCCGAGCTCGGGATCATTCGCAGCCGCGCCGCTGCCGTCATCGCGCTCGCCCAGGCCTGGCCGGCGATGCAGCCGCTGCTGCAAGCGCATGCGCCTGCGGCGCCGCTGATCGAGCGGCTGTGCGCCGTGCCGGGCATCGGCCCCTGGACGGCTCACTACGTGGCAATGCGCGCCCTCGGCTGGGCCGACGCCTTCCCGCCAGGCGACGTGGCCGTGCTCAAGGCGCTCGGCCTGCCGCGCGGCGCCCGCGCCGAGCGCGACGCCGACGCACGCTCGCAGGCGTGGCGGCCGTGGCGTTCGTATGCCGTGCTCAAGCTTTGGAACAGCCTGGAGAGACCCTCATGAGCCTTGCAGACATCGCCGCCGCATGCACCGCGCAATCGACGCTTGCCACCCCACTCGGCCCGATGCGGCTGGCTCGCACCGAAGCCGGGCTGGCGGGGGCCTGGTTCGAGGACCAGAAGGGCTATCCCGGCAAGATCACCGCGCCGCTGCGAGACGACGACCCGCTGCTCGGCGCCGCAGCGTCGCAACTCGGCGAATACTTCGCCGGCCGCCGCAGCCGCTTCGAGCTTCCACTGGACCTGCACGGCACCGAGTTCCAGCGCGCGGTCTGGCAAGCGCTGCTGGAGATCGACTGCGGCGCCACGTCGAGCTACGGCGCGATCGCGCGCGGGCTCGGCTCGCCCCGCGCGGTGCGCGCGGTCGGCGCCGCCGTGGGGCGCAATCCGGTGTCGATCATCGTGCCTTGCCACCGCGTGCTCGGTGGCGACGGCAGCCTCACGGGCTATGCCGGCGGCCTGGAGCGCAAGCGCGCGCTGCTGCGCCTCGAAGGCGCCTTGTGAGGGCCCGCGACGGCACCGAAATGCTGACGCTGGCCGCCGTGTGGGGCGGCTCGTTCCTGTTCATGCGCATGGGTGCAGCCGAGTTCGGTCCGTTCTCGCTGGTCGCGCTGCGCGTGGCCGGGGCGTCGCTGGTTCTATTGCCACTGCTGGTCTGGCACAGACAGGCAGGCGAGTTGCGCCAACACTGGCGGCCGATCTTCGTCGTCGGCCTCGTCAATTCGGCATTGCCGTTCCTGTGCCTGGCCTTCGCCGCGCTGTCGATCACCGCGGGCCTGTCGTCGATCTTCAACGCAACCTCGCCGCTGTTCGGCGCAATCGTCGCTCGTTGGTGGCTGCGGGACAGGCTGACCCCGTTGCGCATCGTCGGCTTGGCGATCGGTTTCGGCGGCGTGCTCGGGCTCGCCTGGGGCAACGTCAACAGCCCGGCGAGCTTCAAGCCTGGCGGCTCGGGGTGGGCCGTCGTCGCCTGCCTTGCGGCCGCTGCACTCTACGGGCTGGCGGCGAACTACACCAAGCGCAGACTGAGCGGCGTCGCGCCGCTCGCGGTTGCCACGGGGAGCCAGATCGCCGCGTCGCTGTCTCTCGCTGTGCCAGGATTGATCTTCTCGCCCGCCGTCGCGCCGTCGCGCACGGCCTGGTTCGCGTTGGTCATGCTCGCCTTCGCCTGCACAGGCCTCGCCTACCTGCTCTACTTCCGGCTCATCGCCCACGTCGGCCCGGCCAACGCGATCGCGGTCACCTTCCTTCTTCCGGCGTTTGCGGTCTTTTGGGGTGCCTTGTTCCTGGGCGAGGTGACCACGTTGCCGATGGTTGTCGGCTGCGCCGTCATCCTGTTCGGCACAGCGATCGCGACCGGCGTGGCCAGGCCGGCGGCGGAGTCCGACGCCAGACACAGCCGCGGACAGCCTCCTTCAACCTAGGGGCGCGCGCTTGGTTCCCGAGGGGGATACTGAGCGTCCGACAGCAGCAGGAGAAAGACGATGCGCGCGTGTTCCCGCAGGCAAGAGATGCAGGCCCGCGGCCCGGGCCGGCGCTGGATCGGGCTGATCTCGGTGACCCTCGCGGCCTGCGCAAGCGCGCCGCCGGTCGATCAGGTCAGGTACTTCTCGCAGGCCTTCGGCACGGTCAACACGGTCGGGCAGCCGCTCCTTGACGACTTGGCCATCGCCGAGCGCCGTCAGGGGCGCCAGGTCGCCGTCCGGCGCGCCGATGGCAAGAGCAACGCCCCGGGCGGCTGCCCGCAGGGCGACGTGCCGTGGCAGAAGGTCGGCGGCGACGCCGGAGGCTTCATCAACGGCTTCTGCCTCTCCGATGCGCCCTACTTCGCCGACCTCGGCGACCCGCCCGCGACGCGGCAGCTTCGCGGTGGTCTGGCCGTCATCGAGCAATATGCCAACGTCCTGTCGATCCTGACCGAGGGCCGCAATGTCGAGGCGGCGATCGGCCAGGTCGATGCACTCGGGCAGCAGGTGGCCGGACTGCTCGGCGCTGTCGGCATCGCGGCCAGCCCGATCGGTGCCGCGCTGACGGCGCTGCAGCCGATCCTCAAGACCGCCGCGAATCAAGCCAACGCAGCCGAGGCGCGGCGGCTGATCCTTGCCGGCGCGCCCGAAGTCACGCGTCTGATCGACGCACTGCGGCAAGCGGCCCCGGCGATGTTCAACGTGCTCGTCGAGTCGGCCGCCAGGCAGGCGGTGGAGCTCGAGCAGCCGGCCGCCGTGGCGGGCGAGGTGCGCCGCATCGATGCCTACCGCATCGCCGTCTCGAATTACGTGTTCCTGCTCGGCAGGCTGCAGGCCTCCTGGGAACTCACCGTCGCGGCGGCGAACCGGCCGCCCGGCGAAGGAAGGCTCGCCGCGCTCGTCGAGCAGACGTCCGAACTGCGCGCCGACGCCGAGGCGGCACGGCGGGTCTTCGCGGTCCTTCGCGCCGGCCCCGCGGCGCCGGCCAAGTGACAGCAATCCACGACTGGAGGCCGATATGAACACAGCTGCCCGCGGCGAGATCGTCGCCGCGATGAACGTCCTCGTCACCCGTCGCGGCAACACGGCCGACCCGGCGGAGAAGGCCGTCATCAAGGACGCGCTGGACACGCTCTCGGGCATCCTGCAGGACCTGAACCAGGCCTCACTGCTGCAGGCCGCGCAACTGGTGGCCAACGCAACCGACGAGCTCGAGAAGGTCGTCGCGTCGGCCCGGCTCGGTCCGTTCGACACCTTCCTGTCCGACATCCAGGGCGTGATCCAGCGCCTGCAGGGGCAGCAGGCCGCGATGCACGCGACCGAGAGCCTGCCTTCGGCCGACGTCATGCCTGCCGCGCCTTTGCCCGCGGCGGCGGTGGCGGCGGCGCTGACCACCGCCCTGCCCAGGGCCCCTGCGGCGAGTTCGGCGTTCGGCGACCTGAGCGCCGAGTACCAGGCCTTCTTCGACCGCTGCCAGCCCAAGCCAGAGTTCCAGGACAATCTCGCCTTCTACGTGTCGCGGGCGTTGAAGTTCAAGGACGTCTACCAGGACGTCGGCACGCCGCTCGGCATTCCGTGGCACTTCATCGGCATCCTGCATGGCATGGAGTGCGGTTTCAACTTCGGCACCCATCTGCACAACGGCGACCCGCTCAGTGCGCGCACAGTGCATGTACCGGCCAACCGGCCGCCCAGCGGCAACCCCCCCTTCACCTGGCGCGAGAGCGCGCGCGACGCTCTCGTCTTCAAGGGCTACCACCACGAGACCGACTGGAGCGTGCCGCGGATGCTGTTTTTGTTCGAAAAGTACAACGGCTTCGGCTACCGCCGGCTCGGCGTGCCGTCGCCCTATCTGTGGAGCTTCTCGAACCTGTACGCCAGGGGAAAGTTCGTCGCCGACCACGAGTTCGATCCGAACGCGGTCTCGAAGCAGTGCGGAGCGGCGGTCATCCTCAAGCAGTTGCAGCAGACCGGCGCGGCCTGACACTCCCGCGGCGGAGTCGCGGGCGGTGCCGGTTCGTCCAGCGCCAGGCGGCGCGGCCTGACGCTCCCGCGGCGGCGTCTGGGGTGGTCCCGGTTCATCCAGCGCAAGGCGGCGCGCCCGCGTACGCGTCGCGCAACTCACGCTTGAGCACCTTGCCGACCGCGCTTCGCGGCAGCGCCTCGACGAGCCGAACCTCGCTCAGCCGCTGCGTCTTGCCGAGCCGCACGTTGGCCCAGGCCGTGAGTTCGGCGGCAGTCTCCGCAGCGCCGGCCGCGCGCAAGACAAACGCCACGGGCGTCTCGCCCCATGCCGTCGAAGGCACGCCGACCACGGCCACGTCGGCCACCGCAGGGTGCTGGCGCAGCACGGCTTCCAGGTCGCTCGGATAGACGTTGAAGCCGCCGCTGATGACCATGTCCTTCTTGCGATCGAGCAGCGTCAGGAAGCCATCGTCGTCGAAGCGGCCGATGTCGCCGCTGCGGATGAAGCGCCGCCCGTGGGCATCGAACCATTCGGCCTCGGCCGTCAGCCCGGGCTGGTGGCGATAGCCGAGCATCATCGCACCCGACCGGCCGACGACCTCGCCCGCCGCGCCGCGCGGCACTTCGCGACCCTGTTCGTCGATGAGCCGTATGTCGTGCCCCTCGGCCGGCTGGCCGACGGTGTGCAGCTTGTCGGGGTGCAGGTGGGCGGCGAGGATGCAGGTGCCGCCGCCTTCGGTCATGCCGTAGATCTCGACCAGCCCGCCCGGCCAGCGGCGCAGCACCTCGGCCTTCAACTCGGCGTGGAACGGCGCGCTGGTACAGAACTTGGTCTGGAACGACGACAAATCGTGCGCGCCAAAGGCGGGCAGGTTCATCAGCCGCTGGTACTGCACCGGCACCAGCATTGTGTGCGTCGCGCGGTGCCGCTCGGCCAGCCGCAAGTATGCGGCAGCGTCGAACCTGGTTATCAGCACCGCGCTGCCGCCTGCCGCGATCGTCGGGAAGAAGACAACGAGCGTCGTGTTCGAGTACAGCGGCGTCGCCAGCAGCGTGACGCTGGCGGGCGAATAGCCGAACCGCGCTGCACGCTGCACGTGCGCCCAGCGCATGGCGTGCGGCTGCACGATGCCCTTGGGCGTGCCGGTGGTGCCCGACGAATAGATGATGTTGAACGGCCACTGGGGCTGCACATCCACTGGCGCGGGGCGGGTGTCGGGCGGCGCGAGCCACTCGGCCAACGGTCGGCCGGCGGCTGCCGAGCCGTCGAGCGACAGGCGGCGTACGTCGGGGGCGAGCGCGGCGCCGTCGAAGGCGGTGGCCGTGGTGGCGTCCAGGAACACGTGGCGCGCGCCGGCATCGGCCAGCATCGCGGCCAATTGCTCGGGCGTGGAGCCCGGCGCGAGCGGTGCCACCGCCACGCCGGCGCGCAACGCGCCGAGGAGCACGGCGGCGTACTCGATGGACGCCTGCGCACAGATCGCGACGGTGTCGCAGGGCGCGACGCCATCGCGCTGCAGCGCGGCGGCGACGCGGTCCATCAGCGTGTCGAGTTCGCCGTAGCTCAGGCGGCGGTCGTCCTGCCACAGCGCGGCGCTCGCCGGGCGGCGCGCGGCGTGTTCGCGCACCAGCGCCGCGATGAGGCGGAACGGTGGGGGCGGTGGAGCCGGGTCCATCGCGTCCGCTTCGCGTCCGATGCCGCCGGTCAGCCGCGGCCGGCGTGGGCCATCACGGCACCGATCTCGATCTGGCCTTGGGCCGCGCCGCTCTCGGGCACGGTCGAGCCTTCGCGGTTGGTCACCTCGGCCAGGCGCGCGGCCAGTTGCTCGGGCGCATCGTCTCCCAGGCCGATCCAATGGCCGGCCGTCAGCGTGACGTGCGCCGCCTCGAAGCTGCCGGCCCCCGCGCACAGGATGGTTCGGGTGGGCGCGTCCTGCGCCGCCAGCACCAGCATTGCGGGGACCACCGCCTCGGCCTTGAACGCGTCGAGCACGGCCTGCGGCAACAGATCCTGCGTCATCCGCGTGGCCGCCGTCGGCGCGAGGCAGTTGACGCGGATGTCGTGCTTCGCGCCTTCGATCGCCAGCGTCTGCATCAGCCCCACCAGCGCCATCTTGGCGGCGCCATAGTTGGCCTGGCCGAAGTTGCCGTACAGGCCCGTGGACGAAGTCGTCATCACGATGCGGCCGTACTTCTGCGCCATCATGATCGGCCAGACGGCCTTGGTGCAATGCACGGCGCCCATCAGGTGCACGTCGAGCACGAGCCGGAAATCGGCCAGCTCCATCTTGGCGAAGCTCTTGTCGCGCAGGATGCCCGCGTTGTTGACGAGCACGTCCACCCGGCCCCAGGCGTCCATCGCCTGCGCCACCATGGCCTGTACGGCATCGAAATCGGTCACCGATGCGCCGTTGGCGATCGCCTCGCCGCCGGCCTGCACGATCACCTGCACCACCGAGGCGGCGGCGCTCGTCGAGGCGCCGGAGCCGTCGCCTGCGCCGCCCAGATCGTTGACGACGACGCGCGCTCCTCGCGCCGCCAGCGCCAGTGCATGCTGCCGGCCGAGACCGCCGCCCGCGCCGGTGACGATCGCGACACGGCCCTTGAAATCGATGCTCATCGAGGGTTTCCTGTTCTGTGGTGAGGGGGCGGTTCGTGAAAGAATCGGTGCAGCCCATCGATCCCGCTCAGCCGACCGCAAGTGCCTGACGCGTCGCCCGAAGGCATCATTAGAGCAGCGAACGCCCCCTCCCCCGCAGCCCAATATCCTCCATGGAGCCCCTTTCATGAACCAGCACGCCCGCGCCGTTGTCTGCCGCGCCCTCAACGAACCGGTGGTCGTCGAAGACATCGTCGTCGAGGCACCGCGCCGCAACGAGGTGATGATCAAGCTCGCTGCCTGCGGCGTCTGCCACAGCGATCTGTCGGCCACCAACGGCACGATCCCGTTCCCGCCGCCACTGGTGCTCGGGCACGAGGGCGCGGGCAGCGTCGTCCAGGTGGGCGAAGGCGTCACTGAGTTCGCCGTCGGCGACGCGGCGATCAGCTCGTTCGTCAGCATGTGCGGCAAGTGCCGCTACTGCGTCACCGGGCGGCCGCAGCTGTGCGACCAGGCGGCCAAGGCGCTCTACACGCTGCCCGACGGCAGTGTGCGCACGCGCGATGCGGCGGGCCAGCCGCTCAACGTGTTCAGCGGCTGCGGCGTGATGGCCGAGTACGCGACGCTGCACGTGGACAACCTGGTGAAGGTCGGCCACGACGTGCCGCTCGACCGCTGTGCGCTCGTGGGCTGCGGCGTGATGACCGGCGTCGGCGCGGCGTGCAACACGGCCAAGGTCGAGCCGGGCTCGATCACGATCGTCTTCGGCGCTGGCGGGGTGGGGCTGAACGCGATCCAGGGTTGCGCGCTCAGCGGCGCGGCGATGATCGTCGCCGTCGACACCAGCGACGCCAAGCTCGAGCTGGCGCGCGTGTTCGGCGCCACCCACACGCTGAACGTGACCGGCGAAGAAAACGTGGTCCGCGCGCTGCGCAAGATCACCGGCAGCGGCGCCGACTATGCGTTCGAATGCGTCGGCTACGGCAGCGTGCTGGCCCAGGCCTACGGCGCGCTGCGCAAGGGCGGCACGGCGGTGATGGTCGGCGTGGCCGGCACCAAGGACACGACGACGATCCGCACCAGCACGCTGACCTTCGAGGAGAAGACGCTCACTGGCAGCTACTTCGGCGGCGCCCGCCCGCGCGAGGACTTTCCGCGCCTGCTCTCCCTGTACAAGGCCGGGCGGCTCAAGCTCGACGAACTGATCACGCACCGCTACCGTATCGACGAGGCGGCGCAGGCCTTCGCCGATCTGGCCAGCGGGCGCAATGCGCGCGGCGTGATCGAGTTCGACTGACCCCCCACCGGAGACTGCAATGAAGGCTTTGATGTGCCGGGCTTTCGGCCCGATCGACACGCTGCGCGTCGAGAACGTGCCCTCCCCCGTGCCCGGCCCGGGCAAGGTATTGATCGACGTGAAGGCGGCAGCCATCAACTTCCCTGACGCGCTGATCGTGCAGGGGCTGTACCAGTCCAGGCCCGAGCTGCCGTTCTCGCCCGGCTCCGAACTGGCCGGCGTCGTCGCCGCCGTCGGCGAGGGCGTGGCGAACGTGCGCGCTGGCGACCGCGTGATCGCGTTGGTCGGCTGCGGCGCCTTTGCCGAAGAATGCCTGGCCGACGCGCACCAGGTGCTGCCGCTGCCGGCCGGGATGGATTTCGAGCTCGGCGCGTCGTTCGTGCTGACCTACGGCACCTCGCTGCATGCACTGCAGACGATCGCGAAGCTGCGTGCCGGCGAGACCCTGCTCGTGCTCGGCGCAGCCGGCGGCGTGGGCATTGCCGCGATCGAGATCGCCAAGGCGATGGGCGCGCGCGTGATCGCGGCCGCATCGAGCGCCGCGAAGCTGGCGCTGTGCCGGCAGGTCGGCGCCGACGAGACGATCGACTATGCCGAAGAAGACCTGCGCAAGCGCGTCGATGCACTGACCGGCGGCAAGGGCGCCGACGTGGTCTACGACCCGGTCGGCGGCAAGTATGCCGAGAGCGCGCTGCGCGCAACGGCCTGGCGCGGGCGCTACCTCGTCATCGGCTTTGCGGCCGGCGAGATCCCGAAGATTCCGCTCAACCTCGCGCTGCTGAAGGAGCGCGCGATCCTCGGTGTGTTCTGGGGCGACGCAATGCGGCGCGAGCCGGCGGCGCACCTGGCCAACATGAAGCAGCTCACCGAGTGGTTCACCAGCGGCCAGGTGCGGCCCGTTATCAGCGAGCGCATCGCGCTGGCCGATGCCGGCGCCGCGATCCAGCGCCTGGCGAGCCGGCAGGCGATGGGCAAGCTCGTGGTGCTGCCGGAGGCTTGAGCCGGGGCGCGCCGGCTGGCCGTCACCGGCAGCTGGCTCGCCGTACATCGTGTTGCAAGCCGTATCTGCAGGGGTAGTACGCTTCCTCCTCGCAACAGAGGAGCGCAGGTACACCGCATGTTCGGCAAATCCAAGCCCGTCACGTTCAGGCCCTACGGAAGTCGGCGCTCTCGCTGGAGCCTGCCGCGCTGGCTTGTGCTGCTGCTCTGCGGCCTGGCGATGGGCGCCGTCGGCGTCGTCGTCGTCCAGGAGCGCTATCTCCCACCGCGCCTGTCTGCCGCGGCGTCGGCACAGTTGCGCAGTGCGTTGGAGACGTCCAACGCCGAGCGCGTGCGTCTGAAGGACGAGCAAGCGACAAGCCGGAGGCAGCTCGAGGCTGCGCTCTCCGACCGAAAGGATCTGGCCGCGGCGCTCGCCGACATTCGCGCGACCGCCGAGCGGCTGCGCGGCGACGTGGCCTCCGCCGTCGCCTCATTGCCGCCCGATCCGCGAGGCGGCGGGGTGGAGGTGCGTGCCGGCCGGTTCACGGCGAAGGCCGGGATGCTGGCCTACGACGTGGTGCTGACGCGCGATCGGGCAGCAGGCAAGCCATTGCCCGGCGTGATGCAACTCGTCGTCGACGGCCAGTCCCCGCGCGGCACGACGAGTACGGTCACGCTGAAACCGGTCACGCTGTCGATTGGAAGCCACGAAATCGTGCGTGGGAGCCAGGCCCTGCCTGATGGCTTCAGGCCCCGCCAGGCAACGATCCTGGTGCTCGATCACACGGCCGGCAAGCCGCTGGGCACGCGCGTGATGCTCGTGCGTGAGACCGGCTGAGCAGGCAATGCCGGAGCCGATCGACGTCACCAACGCGTCGTCCGTCGGTGCTCGGCACGCGCTCCCGGCGCGGGCCGTTCATCCCCACCGGCGCGGCGGCGAACTCCGCGGTACCGCGTCCCGCGCGTTCGCCGGGGCGCTCACGGCTGAAACGTCCGCACCAGCACCAGCGAGATGGCGGGGAAGGCCAGCAGCAGCCCGATGCGGATGAAGTCCGAGGCCAGGAAGGGCATCACGCCCTTGAAAGTCTCCTTCAGCGGCACGTCCTTGGCCAGCCGGTTGATGATGTACACGTTCATGCCCACGGGCGGGTGCACCAGCCCGATCTCCACCACCATCAGCGCCAGGATGCCGAACCAGATGCTCTTGTCGGTGGGGGTCATGCCGTAGAAGTCGAGCCCCATCACCACCGGGTAGAAGATCGGAATGGTCAGCAGGATCATCGCCAGGCTGTCCATCACGCAGCCCAGCAGCACGTAGATCAGCAGGATCAGCAGCATCACCAGCATCGGGCTCAGCGCGCTGGCCTTGACCCAGGTGGCGAGTTCGGCCGGCATCTGGCTCAGCGCCAGCGCGGTGTTGAGCATGTCCGCGCCGAGCAGCACCAGGAAGATCATCGCCGTGGCCTGCGCCGTGCCCAGCGCGCTGGCGATCAGGCCCCGCAGCCGCATCCCGCCGGTGGCCACGGCCAGGATGCCGCAGGCCGCCGCACCGATGGCCGCCGCCTCGGTCGGGTTGGCCCAGCCGCCGTAGATCCCGACGATCACGACCACGAACACCGCGAGCACCGGCGCCACCTGGGCCAGCGCCTTCAGGCGCGCGCCCCAGGCCACCCGCGGCCCGGCCGGGCCCGACGCGGGATTCAGGCCCACCATGATGCGGATCACGATCATGTAGCCCACCATCGCGATGACGCCCGGCAGCACCGCCGCCATGAACAGCTTGCCGATGCTCTCTTGGGTGAGGATGGCGTAGATGACGAGCGGCACCGACGGCGGGATCATGATCCCGAGCGTGCCACCCGCGGCCAGCGCCCCGGTGGCCAGGCTGCCGGCGTAGCCGAAGCGCTTCAATTCGGGCAGCGCCACCTGGCCCATCGTCGCCGCGGTGGCCAGAGACGAGCCGCAGATCGCGCCGAACCCGGCGCAGGCGCCGACGGCGGCCATCGCCACGCCGCCCTTCAAGTGGCCCATGAAGGCCGAGACGAAGCGAAACAGCGCCGCGCTCAGGCCGCCGTGGGTCGCGAACTGGCCCATCAGCAGGAACAGCGGGATGACCACCAGGTCGTAGTTCGACAGCCGCGCGTAGGCCAGGTTCTTCAGCGAGTTCAGGAGCGTCGCCATCTCCCCGCCGGTGAGATAGACGTAGCCGGCCGCGCCCATGCTGAACATCGCGATGCCGATCGGCACGCGCAGCACGAGCAGCACCATCAGCAGCGCGAAGATGGTCGAGCCGACGGCGATGCCGCTCATGCTGCAACCTGGGTGGCCACCGCGGCGCGGCGCATGCGCCAGTGCCAGCCGGCCATGTACAGGCCCGCGGCGGCGAGCAGCACGAAGCCGGGGACCATCAGGATCTGGCCCAGCCACAGCGGCCAGCCGAGGATCATCGTGGTCTCGCCGGCGGCCTTGACCGAGAGCGCACCAGCGCCGGCGCGCCAGGCGATCAGCGCGCCGAACAGGCCGACGAGCAGCGAGCCGACGGCATCCAGGAAGTGGATGCGCGAGGCCTTCATGTGGTGGGTGAAGAAGTCGACCTTGACGTCGCCCTGGTTGAGGTGGCAGTAGGCGAAGAAGGACGCCGAGGCGAAGGCCGAGCAGACTTGCAGCAGTTCGACGTCGCCGGGCACCGGCGCCGAGAAGAGCTTGCGCCCGACGATGGAGACGATGCTCATCACGACCAGACCCACGAACACCAGCCCGCCGGCAATCGCCGCCCCCTTGCTCAGCACCATCAGGCCGCGCCCGAGGGGGCCGAAGCCAGGTGCCGCACCAGCCGGCTCGGCGCCGGGGAGGGGTTCTTGCATGCGGGGCTCCTCAGGGCCGGCAGGTGCGCCCGTGGGCTCGCCGGAGCGGCGTTCGCCGCCCGGTCGCACCCCCAGGCCGGTTGCCTACTTCTTGTACTTGGCGAGCAGGTCGCGTGCGTCCTGCAGCATCTGCTTGCCGTTCATGCCGGCCTTGTCGATGTTGGCCGTCCACTCTTCGTACACGCCGGCCGACGCCTTGACCCAGTGGTCCAGCTCGGCGCCGGGAATCACGTAGAAGGTGTTGCCACGATCGACCGCCGGCTTGCGCCCGGCGATCTGGCTTTCGTCCCAGATCCTGCCGGCCGTCGCCGACAGCGTGGCGCCGCTGTTCCTGTCGATCACGGCCTTCAGGTCGGCCGGCAGCGAGTCGTACTTCCCCTGGTTCATCGCCAGGATGAATACCGACGTGTAGAGCGCCGGGCGCGCCGGATCCGTCTCGGAGTGGTACTTGACCATCTCCTGCAGTTTCACCGAGGGGATCACCTCCCAGGGCAGCAGGAAGCCGTCGATCACGCCTTTGGAGACGGCCTCCGGCACCTGAGGCAGCGGCATCGCCACCGGCGATGCGCCGAGCGACGCGAGCAACTTGTTGGACATGCGGGTCGGGGCGCGCATCTTCAGCCCCTTGAGGTCGGCCATCACCTTGACCTGCTTGTCGCGGGTGTGGATGTAGCCGTCGTCGTGCACGGCGAACATCAACGGCTTGACGCCGGCGAATTCCTTCTGGCCGTACTTGACGTAGAAGTCCCACGCGGCCTTCGAGCCGGCCTCCGCCGTGCTGGTGATGAAGGGGAGCTCGAACACCTCCATGATCGGGAAGCGCCCCGCGGTGTAGCCGGGCAGCGTGAACGAGATGTCGGACACGCCGTCCTTGGCCTGGTCGAACAGCTGCGCGGGCGTGCCGCCGAGTTGCATCGCCGGGAAGATCTGGCACTTCATGCGGTTGTTCGACTCGGCGGCGATCTTGTCGCACCAGGGGCCGAGGATGCGTGTCGGGGGCATCGCGCCTGGCGGCCAGAAGTGGTGCACCTTCAGCGTCACCACTTCCTGGGCGACGCTGGACAGCGCCAGCAGCGCGGCGGCGGCAGCAAGGCCGTGTCTGAGGATCGGGCTCATGGGATTGTCTCCGGAGGTTCGGGGCGATGACGCGCGGCATCGCAATGGTATGCGCCGGCCCTGCCGCGGCGCATCAGGGTTGAACCTGCCACGCGCCGATCAGGCGGCTTTCAGCACCGTCGCGGCGCAGTCGCCGAAACCGATCCTTGCCGCGCCTTCGCGCTGGCACCACGCGCGCAGGATGACGCGGTCGCCGTCGAGCAGGAACGTGCGCGTCTCGCCGCTGGGCAAGCGCAGCGCCTGCCGGCCGCCCTGCGACAGCTCGAGCAACGAGCCCCCCTGCCCCGGCTGCGGGCCCGACTGCGTGCCGCTGCCGAGCAGGTCGCCCGGCGCGAGGTTGCAGCCATTGCTGGTGTGGTGCGCCACGAGCTGGGCGAGCGTCCAGTAGGCGTCGCTGAAGTTCGACTGCGAAAGCCTTGCAGCCGCCGCGCCGGACGCACGCATGGCGGCGGTCTGCAACCACACTTCGAGCGTGATCTCGATCGCACCGAAAGCGCGGTTGGCCGCCGATTCGAGGTAGGGCAGCGGCTGCGGGTCTTCTGGCGGGCGTGTCCACGCGCAGCGATAGGGCTCGAGCGCCTCCATCGTCACGATCCATGGCGAGATCGTGGTGCAGAAGTTCTTCGACAGGAAGGGCCCGAGCGGCTGGTATTCCCAGGGCTGGATGTCGCGCGCCGACCAGTCGTTGAGCAGGCACAGACCGAACAGCCGGCTCTCGGCCTCGTCGATGCCCACCGGGCTGCCCAGCGCGTTGCCCTCGCCGACGAAGGCGCCGATCTCGAGCTCGTAGTCGAGCCGCCGCGAGGGGCCGAAGACCGGCGGCCCGTCGGCCGTGACGCGGAACTGGCCTTTCGGGCGCACGAAGTCGCAGCCGCCGACGCGGATCGACGAACTGCGCCCGTGGTAGCCGATGGGCACCCACTTGTAGTTCGGCAGCAGCGGCTGGTCGGGCCGGAACAGCCTGCCCACGGCCGTGGCGTGGTGGATGCCGGTGTAGAAGTCGGTGTAGTCGCCGATGCGGCACGGCAGGTCCATCTCGGTCTCGGCCTGCGGCAACAGGCACAGTTCGAGGAACGGGCCCTGCACACTGCCTTCGGAGAGTGCCTGCGACAGCGCCGCGCGCAGGTCCCGCCGGGCCTCGCCGCCGCCCGACATCAAGGGGATCAGGTCGCCGTCGGCGAGCGGCTCCAGCAAGGGCACGACCGCGGATCCCCAGGGGCACTGCGCGAGTGCGAGCCTGAGGTCGAGCACCTGGTCGCCAATGGCCACGCCGATGCGCCATGGCTCGCCGCTCCCGGCACGTCTAAAGCGCCCGTAGGGCAGGTTCTGGATCGGAAAGTCGGTATCGTCGAGGTTCGCCGACGCGACCCAGCTGCGCAACGCGGGATCGTGCGTGGCGTCGCCCATCGTCACGGACGGTGCTGGTCGACCAGCGCCGACCAGCAGTCGGCGTAACCGCGGTCGAGCGCGCCGCCGTTGAGCGCGAACTCGGTCGGCACGAAGCGCCAGCGGCTCTCGAACATGAAGGCGAGCGTGTCTTCGAGCTTGTGCGGTGCGAGCGCGGCGGCAGAGGCCCTGGCAAAGGCCTCGGCGTCGGGGCCGTGCGGCACCATGCAGTTGTGCAGCGAGGCCCCGCCCGGCCGGAAGCCCTCGGGCTTGGCGTCGTACTGGCCGTGCACCAGCCCCATGAACTCGCTCATCAGGTTGCGGTGGTACCACGGCGGGCGAAACGTGTCCTCGGCCACCATCCAGCGCGGCGGGAAGATCACGAAGTCGCAGTTGGCGGTGCCCGGCGTGTCCGAGGGCGAGGTCAGCACGGTGAAGATCGACGGATCGGGATGATCGAAGCTGATCGAGCCGATCGCCATGAAGTGCCTCGTGTCGTACCTGAACGGCGCCAGGTTGCCGTGCCAGGCGACGACGTTGAACGGCGTCGCCGCGGCCTGCGCGCGCCAGACGCGGCCGCCGAACTTCTTGACGATCTCGACGCCGCCGGGCGCGTCGTCGAATGCAGCCACCGGTGCCTGGAAGTCGCGTGCGCTGGCCAGACCGTTGGAGCCGATCGGGCCGAGTTCGGGCAGGCGAAACGGTGCGCCGTAGTTCTCGCACACGTAGCCGCGCGACGGCCCCTCGACGGCGATGCGAAATGCCATGCCGCGCGGCAGCAGCGCGATCTGACCCGGCGCGACTTCGAGCACGCCGAGCTCGGTCGTGATGCGCAGCAGGCCTTGCTGCGGCACGAGCAGCATCTCGCCGTCGGCATCGACGAACACGCGCTGCATCGATCGGTTGGCCAGGTACAGGTGCGCCGCGATGCCGCTTTGCGCATCGGCGTCGCCGTTGACGGCGAGCGTGCGCAGGCCGTCGATGAAGTCGAGCGGCTCGTCGGGAATCTCCACCGGGTGCCAGCGCATCGGGTCGGGCGGCGCAACGATGCCGTCCCTCGCACCCGTCTTGAGCCAGGCGTGCGTCAGCGGCGCATAGCCGCCGACCACCACGCTCGGCCGGCGGCGGTACATCCAGGTGCGCAGATTGGCGGCACGCGGCGCCGTGAACGCACTGCCGCTCAGCAGTTCGGCATAGAGGCCATGGGCGACCCGCTGCGGGCTGTTGCGCCCGATCGGCAGGCTGCCGGCAAGCGCCTCGCTGGCAAGCTCGTTGCCGAAACCGCTCTGGTAGGCGAGTGCAGAGCTCATGCCTGCCTCGGCTTCCAGCTGTTCACGTAGTCGGGATTCTCGACCCCGGGCGGCATCGGCGCCAGATCCACCGCGAAGCGCGTGTCGATCATCACCGCGACTTCGTCGGTACTGCGCCGCTCGCCGGTATTGTTGGCCGCGGCCAGCGCGAACGCCTTCGGGTGCGGGCCGTGGGCGAAGCCGGCCGGATGCAGCGTGCACATGCCGGCGGTGATGTTGTCGCGGCTGAAGAAGTTGCCGCGGTGGTAGAAAAGGAATTCGTCGAACTCGACGTTGCTGTGGAAGAACGGCACCTTCAGCGCGCCGGGGTCGCTCTCCAGCGGGCGCGGCGCGAACGTGCAGATCACCACCGTCTTGGAGAGGAACGTGGCGTGCGCCGTCGGTGGCAGGTGATAGCGGTCGGACAGCATCTCGCGGACGTCGCGCCAGTTCAGCCTGACCGGCACGCAGTCGCCATGCCAGCCCACGCAGTCGAGCGGGTTGAACGGAAACGTCACCGTGCTCACCGCGCCGCGGCGTTTGATGCGCAGCGTCGTTTCGTGCTCGCTGTACTGGGCCTTGAAGGCGTCGTCGATCTTCGGCGTCTCGAGCACGGCTGCGTCGAACAGCGCGTGGCGCCCGACGATGCCGCGATCGGGCAACTCGAAGGCGTCGTCGGTCGCCTCGATCAGCAGCATGTCCACCGGCTGCGCCGCCTCGATGCGCCACGCGGTGCCGCGCGGCAGCAGGAGGTAGTCGCCATCGCGAAAGCCCATGTGGCCGTAGTCGCAGAACAGCTCGCCCGCACCAGCGTGGATGAACAGCAGGTCGTCGCCGTCGCCGTTGCGCACCAGGTGCTGCATCGTGCCCGCCGGCGCACGCCACCAGCGCACCTGCGTGTTGGCGTTGCCCAGCAGCGGGTGTGCCGCGAGCGGGCAGGCGGCGCTGGCCGCCAGCTTGTTCAGGTCCAGGCAATGCGGGCGCAGCGGGCCGTCCCACGCGCTCCAGTCGGTCGGCTTGTGCTTGTGCAGTGTGTGGCTCGCGGCGCCGAAGAATCCCTCGCGGCCATGCTCATGCTCGAAAAGGCCCGCCGGGATGTCGCAATGGGCCTGCCGGTTGAAGGCGCCCTCGGTCTTGGGGAATCTGATCGCCTGTTTCATGGCGTGGCTCCGGGTTCGGTGGCGACCCCGGCACGCGCCGCAGCCAGCGCCTCCCGAAGGATGCGCAAGTCGCCGATATGGTTGGCCAGCAGCAGCACGAGGCGCGCGTTGACGAGGCGGCTCTGTTCGTCGCTCAGGTCGCGATGCGATTCGATCAGCATCTCGTAGAACGTGTCGCCCGGGGTGTACGCGTGCAGCGGCCGCGCGCCGGTCACGCCAGACCAAGGCGCCTGCGCCGTGGCGCCCGGTCCGCGCGTGTCCGGGCCGCCTGCGCTGAGCGCTTGCAGCGGCGCTTCGCTGCTGCGGCTCTCGCCGAAATTGGGCTCGGTGTTCAGGTGGTGCATCGGGGAGCTCCTCAGGCGTTGCCAGTTGCCCGTGCGACCGCGGCGCGAACGGCCGCGGTGTCGAGCTGGCGCCAACGTGCGGCGACGTGCTGGTCGGGCCGCAGCAGGTAGGCGGTGCCGGGCCGGGCGTCGAAGCGCTGCGTGGCAAGGCCCTTGAGGTCGATCACCACGGTCGCGCCTGCGGGTGCCTCGGTCGCGCGCCGGGCCACGATCAGGGCATCAACGCGGATGCGGTCTCTCGCCAAGACGGCGATGGCCTCGCGTTGCGCTGATGTCACCTGCGCCGCGTCGTCGGCGAACCACATCAGCACGAAGCGGTTGCCGGTGTGCTGCAGCAGCCAGCCGTCGGCGCCCGCGAACTGCACTGGCGCATCGTCCATCGGCGCGCCCGGCGCCATCAGGCCGGCGAAGACCTCGCCGTCGGGCGTATTGAGCGCCGAGGCCGTCAGGTGCGCCGGCACCGACAGGCGCCCCGAGTTGACCAGCGCGCGCGCGAACGCATGATCGGCGGCGAGCGTCAGCACGGCGTTGCGGAAGTCCTTCGAGACCTGGCTCTTCGGCGTGATGAAGTCGGTCGAGCGGGTCGAGTTGAGCAGGTTCTCGTCGGCCGCTGCGACGCGCTCGTCGCTGTAGCTGTCGAGCAGCGCCTCGGGCGCAAGGCCATCGACGACGAGCTTGAGCTTCCAGCACAGGTTGTCGCTGTCCTGGATGCCCGAATTCGCGCCGCGTGCCCCGAACGGCGACACCTGGTGCGCCACGTCGCCGGCGAACAGCAACCGGCCATGGCGAAAGCGCTCCATGCGCCGGCACTGGAACGTATAGACGCTGACCCATTCAAGCTCGAACGGGTGAGCGTCGCCGAGCATCGCCCGGATGCGCGGGATCACGCGCTCGGGCTGCTTTTCGGCTTCGGCGTCGGCCTCCCAGCCGAGCTGGAAATCGATCCGCCAGACGTTGTCGGCCTCGCGGTGCACCAGCACGCTCTGCCCGGGATGGAACGGCGGGTCGAACCAGAACCAGCGTTCGGCCGCGCCCTCGGGAAACATCTCGGCCGTCATCACGACGTCGGCGATCAGGAAGCGGTCCTGAAAGACCTTGCCCACGACGTCGAGTCCGAGCCGGCGGCGCACCGTGCTGCGTGCACCGTCGGCGACGATCAGCCAGCCGGCGTGCAGCGCGTAGCGGCCCTCGGGCGTCTCGACCTCGACGCGCACGCCGTCGCCCTGCGGCTCGACATCGATCACCTTGTTCCACCAGCGCAGATCGATCCCCGGCAGTTCGCCAGCGCGTCTGACGAGGAACTCCTCGAGGTAATACTGCTGCAGGTTCACCATGCCGGGCCGATGGTGGTCGGCCTCGGGCAGCAGGTCGAAGCGGAAGACCTCGGCGTCGCGGTGGAAGGTCCGGCCCACGTTCCAGGTCACACCCTTGTCCACCACGGCGTCGCCGCAGCCCAGGCGGTCGAGGATCTCCAGGGCGCGCTTGGCGTAGCACAGGCCGCGCGAGCCGACGCTGACGGTGTGGTCGTCGTCGAGCAGCACGACCGGCAGGCCGAGCTGCGCGCAGTCGATCGCCGCGGCAAGGCCGACCGGGCCGCCGCCGACGATCACGACGGGGTGGCGCGCCGGACTCGCGGCGCCGAAGTCGGCCGGCCTGCGGTAGGCGAACTCGGGATAGGTATAGGTCTTGAGCACGGGGCGATCCGAAGGCCCGCTGGCTCAGCCTTCGAGCGACTGCCACATCTGCCGGTCGCGCTCGGCAGTCCAGACGCGCGGATCGGGGTATTGCGTCGCTTCGTCGAGCGCGCGTGTCACGTCGAACGGCATGCAGTGGTCGAAGATGACCCACTGGCCGTACCTGGGCTTGAGCGCCGCATGGGTCTCCTTGTAGATCGCGCGCAGATCCTTGCCCGAGGCGGCGCCGGCCTTGACGCTGGCGAAGAGATCGCTGACGAAGCTCTTGGTGCCGGCCAGGCCGGCCTGCACCATCTGCGGCGTGGCGAGCGCAGCGCCACGCCCGGGCACCAGCGCCACGGGCTGGAGCGCGGCAATCCGATCGAGCGTCTGCGGCCAGTCCTGGAAGTAGGCGTCGCCGGCGTATGGGGTGGCGTCGAACTCCACCAGGTCGCCGCTGAAGAGGATCTTCTGCTGCGGCAGCCAGGCCACGGTGTCGCCCTTGGTGTGGCCACGGCCGAGTTGCAGCAGTTGCACCTCGAGCTTGCCCAGCCACAGCGTCATCTTGCCGGTGAAGGTGATCGTCGGCCAGGTCATGCCGGGCGGGATCGACTCGACCGCATTGAACAGGCGCGGGAAGCGGCCGATCTCGCTTGCCTTGTCGGCCTCGCCGCGTTCGACGATCAGGTCGTAGGTGTCCTGGCTGGCAATGACCTGCTGCGCGCCGTAGGCGCTGGCGCCGAGCACGCGCACCGCGTGGTAGTGGCTCAGCACGACGTACTTGATCGGCTTGTCGGTCACCTCGCGGATGCGGCGGATCACGTCGGCGGCCATCACCGGCGTGGCCTGGGTATCGATCACCATCACCGCGTCGTCGCCGACGATGATTCCGGTGTTCGGGTCGCCTTCGGCGGTGTAGGCGTAGGCGTTGTCGGACAGCTTGTCGAAGCTGACCTTCTTCTCGATCAGGTCGGCTTGGGAGGCAAAGGCTTTGCTCATCGGGGGCTCCGGGGAAGTCTGCTCATTTTCAACTCGATCGGGCGCTGCCGCCATCCGCATCGGCTGGCAGCGGGGTGACCAGCACCTTGTCGACCCGCTTGCCGTCAAGATCGACGACCTCGAAGCGCCAGCCCTCCCATTCGACCGCGTCGGCAGTCTGCGGCAGGCGGCCGAGGAGCAGCATCACCATGCCGGCGAGCGTGTTGTAGCGGCCGCGGTCCTCCTCGGGGAGTTCCTTCACGTTCAGGCGGTCCTTCAGTTCGGGCACCGGAATCAGGCCGTCGAAGAGCCAGCTGCCATCGGCGCGCCGCACCGCCCAGGTGTCCGCGTCGGTGGGGGTCGTGAATTCGCCGGTGATCGCCTCGAGCACGTCACGCACGGTGATCACGCCCTGCACTTCGCCGTATTCGTCGACCACGAACACCAGTTGCACGCTGGTGGCGCGAAAGTGCTCCAGCAACTCCATGCCCGACAGCGTCTCGGGAACGAACACCGCCGCCTGCAACTGCTCCGTCAGCGACAGCGGCTCGCCGCGGAGCAACTGCTGGAGCAGGCTTTGCGCCGAGACGATGCCCAGCACGTCGCTCAGCCCGCCCCGGCACACCGGGTAGCGCGAATGCTCGGCCTTGCCGATCAGGCGCAGCACATCGTCCTGCGGCGCCGCGACGTCGAGCCAGACGATCTCGTTGCGGGGGATCATCATCGAGCCGACCGGCCGGTCGTCGAGGCGGAACACGTTGCGCACCATCTGGTGTTCCTGTGCCTCGATGACGCCGGCGTCGAGGCCCTCCTCGAGGCTGGCGGCGATCTCCTCTTCGGTCACGCTGCGGCGCGGCCCGCCGTGGATGCCCAGCAGGCGCAACGTGGCGTTGGTGGACCACGACAGCAGCTTGACCAGCGGCCGCGCGATCCACGACAGCCACTCCATCGGCTGCGCCACGGCGCGCGCCACCGCTTCGGGGAACATCTGCCCCATCCGCTTGGGCACGAGCTCGCCGAAGACGATGGTCAGCATGGTGATGATCATCACCACCAAGCCGGTCGCGGTGATCGCGGCAGCCTTCTCGCTGATGTGCAGCGCGAGGGCCAGCCAGGCCGCCAGCGGTTCGGAGAACGCGGCCTCGCCGACGATGCCGTTCAACACCCCGATCGACGTGATGCCGATCTGCACCACGGAGAGGAACTTGGTCGGGTTTTCGTGCAGGTCGAGCGCGGCCTGCGCCTTGGCATCGCCCGACTCGACCATCACGGTCAGGCGCGCCTTGCGGCTGGCCGTGAGCGCCATCTCCGACATGGCAAACAGGCCGTTGAGCAGGATCAAGAAGGCGAGAAGGGCAACGTCCATGCATTGCGCGTTGCGTGCCGGCGGCCGCTGCGCATTTCCCTTGAAAGGCCGAGGCGGCAGAGCGTAGCAGAATGACGCGATGAATCTTCTCATCGGCGATGTGCAGGGTTGCTGCGACGCGCTCGACCGCCTGCTGGCCGAAACCGGCTTCTCGCCGTCGCGCGACCATCTGTGGGTGATGGGCGACATGGTCAATCGCGGGCCGCAGTCGCTCGCCACGCTGCGACGCCTGAAGGGCTACGGCGCCGCCGCGAGCTGCCTGCTCGGCAACCATGACCTGCACCTGCTCGCCGTCGCCGAAGGTGCGCAGCGCCTGAAGCGCCAGGACACGCTGGCCGACATCCTCGACGCGCACGACCGCGCCGCGCTGCTCGACTGGCTGCGCCGGCAGCCCCTGGCGGCATTCGACGAGGGCTGGTTGCTGGTGCATGCCGGGGTCGTGCCGCAGTGGGACCGTGACACCACGCTGGCGCTGGCGGCAGAAGTCGAGGCCGTGCTGCAGAGCGACCTGTGCGCCGCGTTCCTGCGCGCGATGTACGGCAACACGCCGACGCGCTGGAACCCGGGGCTGGCCGGCAACGAGCGCCTGCGCTTCGTCGTCAATGCGCTGACCCGCATCCGCTTCTGCGACGCCGCGGGCCGCCTCGAATTCGAATCCAAGGACGGCGCCAGTGCCGCGCCGCCCGGCTTCATGGCCTGGTTCGACGTGCCCGGCCGCCTGAGCCAGGGCACGCCCATCGCCTTCGGCCACTGGTCCACGCTCGGCCTGATCGATACGCCCGAACTGCTTGCGCTCGACACCGGTTGCGTCTGGGGCGGCAGGCTCACCGCGGCGCGCATCGACGGCGGCCGCCGCGAACTGGTGCAGGTGCGCTGCGCGCAGGCCAGCACGCCGGGGCGCTGAGGGCGCCGTTTAGAATCCCGCCGGCACGCGCGGGAGACGTGGCCGAGTGGCTTAAGGCTGCAGTCTTGAAAGACTTTGCGTCAACTGAGTAGGCGCTGGAAGCTATTGATTAGCAAGTGTTTTATCGTCAACTGTCGGCAAAAACACCTTGCAAAGATTTGCAAAGAACTGGCTGGGACGGCGCAGCGGAGGCTGCCGTCTACACTTCCGATGATCGACAGGAGAGATGGCAGAGTGGTCGATTGCACTGGTCTTGAAAACCAGCGACGGGTAACCGTCCGTGAGTTCGAATCTCACTCTCTCCGCCAATTGCTATGCGGTTCAAGTTCCCACCTGACCGCTAGACTGCCTGCACTGACCCACAACACAGGCAACTCAGCGAATGCCTCGCGAATCCTTGCTAGGCTCCTCCAACATCACGTTGGTCGATGTTCAGTTGGCATCCGCCTACTACCCGATGCTTGTCGACCTCGCTCGGCACAAGCACTGCGTCACGTACAGCGAACTCGTTGATGTGGCCAAGACGAAGTACCCGGACCGGGTAGTTGTTCAGCGGGCAATCGCAGTTTCGACTGGCAGACGGCTTGACGTGGTCAGACTGTTCACGGCCGAACGCGCTCTTCCTGATCTCACTTCACTTGTGATCAGCAAGACAACGGGCGAGTGTGGAGTCGGTTTCACGCGCAGCTTTGATCCGAAAGCGGCAAGAGAGAAGGTTTTCGCGTTCGACTGGAGCAAGGTCACCACCGACTTCGACGGCTTCGTGAAGCACACCGAAACGTCGATCACACCGCGCAAGAAGGTCAAGGAGCCCGAAGCACTTGCGTTGATGTCCGCCTACTTCCAACTGCATCGCGACCAGCTTCCACAGACGATACGCAAGCAGCGCGAACTCATCGTCGAACTCATCATGGAAGGCTTCAGCCCCGAAGAGGCGTTCACCCAGGCCGCCGCGGAAGAAGCATAGCGTTTACGACTTTTCGACCCTCGTCCAGCCAGTTGGTTCGACAAGCATTGGTCCCGCCACTCTGTCCATGAATTTGCCGCGTTTTCATGGACGGCCCGCACCGGCCGAAAACGCGTCGCTCTCTCTCGGTCTCACCGCCAAACCTACACCTATAGCAGTAGGTTCGCGACGCCTTCTTCGGCGGTGGCCCAGGCATGCTGACGACCAAGCCTCGTCCAGTAACATGACAACATGATCCGGCGACCGAGCGTAAATGAGCGCTTCGTGACATAGCCTTAGTCGGACGGTCCGCGGACGTGCCTCTGGCATCTGCTGGCAGCCAAAGAGCGTAAGAACGGTACCGCAGATGACCAACGAAGCCTTCGCTCGCGTCAAGATCGATGCGCAACTGGCAGCCCAGGGCTGGAACACCCAGGACGCCAACGCCGTGCGCTACGAGGTCGTGCTGCCCGACACCACGCGCGCCGACTACGTCCTTTGCGATCGCCACGGTCGATCCCTTGCCGTCATCGAGGCCAAGCGCTTCTCCGTCAGCCCAGGGGACGCCGCCGCGCAGGCCAAAGCATATGCCCAACATTTGGGTGTGCCGTACGTCTTTCTTGCCAACGGCACCGAACTGCAGTTCTGGGAGTGGCAGCGCGACGCCTTCCCGCACGCTGTCAAAACCTTCTTCAAGCAAGACGATCTGGAGCGGCGCGCGGCGTCCTATGCCCTGCGCCGCGATCTAAGCCAAATCGCCATCGACCGCCGAATCGTCGAACGCGACTACCAGATCGAGTGCATCGACACGCTCTGCCGCGACATCGCGACCGGGCGCCGAAAGCTGCTGGTCGAGATGGCCACTGGCACCGGAAAGACGCGCACTGCGGCGGCCTTGATCAAACGGATGTTTGAAGCCAATGCAGTCACCCGTGTGCTCTTCCTTGTTGACCGCATTCCCCTGGCCAAGCAGACCGAGGACGCGTTCGCCGAGCACCTGCCCGACTACCCGGCCTACGTGCTGCGAGCCGGTCGGCGTTTCCAGGATGAAAAGCGCATCACCATCACCACGCTGCAAAGCATGGTGAACCTGTATGCCGACTATTCCAGCGGTTACTTCGACCTGATCATCAGTGACGAGTGCCATCGAAGCATCTATGGCCAGTGGAGCGGCGTGCTCAAGCACTTCGATGGCATCCAGATTGGTTTGACCGCCACACCGTGTGTCCAGACTCGGGACGACGACAGCGCTGACGACGAAGACAAGGCCTTCGTTCGCGACACGCTGCGCTTCTTCGAGGTCGATGCGCCGACGTTCTCCTACAAACTCAAGGATGCGATCCGCGATGGGCACTTGGTGCCGTACCAGATCTACAAGGCCCAGACCGTGAAGACCGCCGCCGAGGGCGGCTTCGAGGTCAAGCGTACCGAATTGGACTGGTCGGCGATGAATGCCGAGGCACGCGCCGAACTGGAGCAAGTGTTCAGCGACAAAGACACGATCACCGTGGACCCGTCGGCGTTGGAACGCCGGTTCACCATTCCCGAGCGCAACCGCGCCATCGTGCGCGAATACGCCCAGGTGCTTGACAAGGGCTACGTCGACGCCAAGGGCGTGCTGCGCAAGCCACTGATCGGCAAGACCATCGTCTTCGCTGTCAACAAGCGCCACGCCGAGACATTGGCGCAACTGTTCGATGCCCAGTTCGCGCACCTGAAGCCGTCGCCTGACGTGCGCTATGCAGACTATGTCGTCAGCGGCCAAGGAACCGACGACACCACGGACGGCATGACCAAGATCCGCCGGTTCAAGAAGGAGAAGTTCCCACAGATCCTTGTGTCGGTGAACATGCTCGACACGGGCTTCGATTGCCCGGAAGTAGTGAACTTGGTGTTCGCGCGCTTCACCCGGTCCAGCATCCTGTACCAACAGATGCGCGGCCGTGGCACCCGCAAGTCCAAGAACAAGCCCGTCTTCACGATGTTCGATTTTGTCGGAGTCGCCGACTACCACGGTGACGATGACGAATACGCTGAAGGGGGTGTCATCGTCACCAAGCAGGCAAAGAAGAAGTACGAGCCGCGCCGCCTGCTGGCGCTCGATGTCGATGACCACATCGACCCGAACACACGCGAGTGGATCACCGTGGACGAGAACGGGAACATGGTCTTCCCCGAAGCGTCCGAGCAGCGCGCCGCCGAGCTGGGCGCGCGTTTCGAGGCTTGGATACTCAACGAGCCGGGGTTGAACCCCGGCGAGGAATCGTGGCTGCGAATGATCGGCCATCAGTTCCGTGCCAACGCCGATCACTACTGGGGCGACGACGCTGAATTCCTGACCGAGCAGTTCGCCTTTCACCCCTTCTCGCAGCTTGGCGGTCTGCCGCAAGCGATTCGGGTTTTCGGCACTGAGGAGCGCATGGACGCGCTCATCACCAGCCTGAACGAGCATATGTTCCAAGCACCGCCAGACGACGGCAATTCACCCACCAGCCAATCGGCATCGGCACCGCCACCGGCCAGCCACTGACAAGCCAACAAATCCGACCATGCCATTGACGCCCGACATGCGGAGGTCCATCGACCAGATCCGCGACTATCTCTTCGGGGGCGGCTACCCCGACCCTGTCAGCAACGCCGAGCAGCTTTCCTTCCTGTTCTTCTTCTATCTCGTAGAGGGCATCGACGCCGAGAACAAGATCCGCGCGCGCGTGTTGAAGACACCGTACACGAGCCTGTTTGAAGGCGACTGGACCCTGCGGAATCCATTGAACGCCGTGACGCCCGGCGTGCGAGAAGGCAGAACCATTGGCACCGTGCTGCAGACCGGTACCGGCACTATCCCGCGTAGCCATTTCCGTTGGTCGGTCTGGGCCAAGGGTCTGTCGGGCGAGGCGATGGTGCGCTTCGTGCGCGACGAGCTGTTCGCCTTCTTCGCCGAGATGGGTGAGGCCGCCGCGCACAACTTCATGCAAGGCGCTCGACTGTCCATCGACGAACCCACTGTCCTGACCCAGGTGGTCAATTTGGTCGACGGCCTGCGCCTGGATCAATCCGACTCGGACACCAAAGGCGACCTGTTCGAGCATGTGCTCCGGCAGATCAAGCAGGCCGGTGAACTGGGCCAGTTCCGAACGCCGCGCCACATCATCCGCAGCATCGTTGAGATGATCGACCCGAAGGTCGGCGAGACGGTCTATGACCCGGCCGCCGGAACCGCCGGCTTCCTGGTCGCGGCCTACAACCACATGCGCCTGGCCCACTCGTCACCCACCGGTATCGTTGAAGCCGAGTTGGACGGCAAGACACAGCGCCGCGGTTTGGGCGACAAGCTGTCGGCAGCGCAAGTGAGCGCGTTGCAGACGGCGACATTCTTCGGCAACGACGTCGATCCGAAGATGGTGCGACTGGCCACGATGAACCTCACGCTACGCGGTCTAGCGAACGTGCGCATCCTGCTGCGCAACGTGCTGACCACGACGCTGGACAGCGATCGCAAGTCTGAGCTGGGACTGCCTGCCGAAGGCTTCCACGTTGTGCTGGCCAACCCGCCGTTTTCCGGTCGCGTAGACAAAGACCGCATTGTCGAGGACGTGAGGGTCGGCACCACCACGGCTACCGAACTGCTGTTCCTCAAGTACATGCTGGACAGCCTGCGTCCCGGTGGACGCTGTGGCGTCATCGTCCCCGAGGGGGTGTTGTTCGGCTCCACGGGCGCGCACAAGGAGTTGCGTCGACAGTTGATCGAGAACCATCGCGTCGAGGCCGTTCTCAGCCTGCCTGGCGGCGTGTTTCAGCCCTACAGCGGCGTCAAGACCTCGGTGCTCATCTTCCGCAAGGGCGGCACCACAGAGCGTGTGCTGTTCCTGCATGCCGACAACGACGGCTACAAGCTTGATGCCAACCACGACACGCCAGTCGAGGCCGATGATTTGCCAGGGCTCGTAAAGGCCTATGCGCTGCGCGAATCTGCGTGGGAAAAGTGGCAATCGCGCGACTGTGCAGCCGAGTGGACGGATATGTGGTGGTTTGCAGACGCCGCGGCACTGCGGGCCAACGACCTCAACCTGTCAGCTGGCCGGTACCGCCCGATGAGTCAGGCACAGGTAGCGCACCGCGACCCGCTAGAACTCCTGGACGAGCTGGCTGCGATCGAGGCGGAGATTGCCGAAGAGGTCGACGCACTTCGTCTCGCGCTGAGAGAGCCATAGGTTAGGGCATGTTGAAGATCCCTCTAGCCTGGATTTCCACGCACCACATTTGAACTAACAAACTCCCCCTGCCGCGACCCGCCGCCCCTAAGCCGACATCCGCAGCGAGTACCCCGACCTGAAGTCGGCCGTGCTGCAGCGCCTCGTAGGCCAGGCCCCCGTGTTCAATCCGAAGTACCTCGACTTCTCCAAGCACTGGGGCTTCAAGATCTCGCCCTGCAACGTCCGTGCAGGCCAGGAGAAGGGACGGGTCGAGAACGGGGTCGGCTACGTCAAGAAGAACCTGCTGGCGGGCCTGGAGTTACCCGACTTCTCGGCGATGCGCCCAGCGGCCACCGTCTGGGTGGACACGGTGGCCGACGTGCGCATTCACCGCGAGACCCACCAGCGCCCGATCGATCGCTTCGAGGACGAACGCACCCATCTGCTGGCGCTCAACCCCGTCGGCTTCGATCTGGCGCGCGTGTGCACGGTGCGCGCCACCAAGCGGTTCCGCGTCCCGCTGGACAGCAACCACTACACCGTGCCCTCGCGCTACGCAGGCCTGCAACTCACGCTCAAGGCCCACGCCGATCGCGTGTGCATCTATGACGGCTGCCAACTCATCGCACGCCATCCGCGCAGCATGGATCGGCACAAGGACATCGAGGATCCCGACCACGAGCGCCAGCTCCTGGCGCAACGCAAGAACGCGCGCGAGCAGCGCCTGATGGTCAACTTCCTGGCTCTGTCACCCCGGGCCCAGGCCTATCTCGAAGGGCTCGAGGCCAAGCAGGTCAACGCCCGCGTGCACCTGCGCAAGATCCTCGCCCTGGCCGAGCTGCACGGCAAGGACGCCCTCGTGCGCGCGCTCGACGACGGGATCGAGCTGCACGCCTTCAGCGCCGAGTACATCGCCAACATCCTGGCCGCACGCCGGCGCGTCGGCCCCGAGCCCGCTGCCCTGCAGCTCACGCGCAGGGCCGACCTGCTCGAGCTCGAGATCCCCGAGCCCGACCTGTCCATCTACGACCGCAACCCAGGAGACATCGATGGCAACACGCCGTGACCAGGCTCAGCTCGACGCAGGCACAACACTGCGCTCGCAGCTCAGAGCGTTGAACCTGCCCTTCATGCTCGAGAACTACCAGGCCTACGCGCAGACCGCCGCCGACAAGCACTGGTCGCACCTGGAGTACCTCACCGAACTGCTCGGCGGCGAGGCCTGTGCGCGCGACGACCGCCGCGTGCAGCGCTGCATCAAGCAGGCACGCTTTCCCGTGCTCAAGACGCTCGATGAGTTCGACTGGAACTGGCCCACCAAGATCAACCGGTTGCTCATCCAGAACCTGTTCCACCTGGACTTCGTGGCCAAGAACGCCAACGTCGTATTCATCTCCGGCACCGGTCTGGGCAAGAGCCATCTGATGACGGCGCTCGGCCACGCCGCGTGTCTGCGCGGCCACTCCGTGCTGTTCACCGGCGCCATCGACATCATCAACTCGCTGGCCGCCGCACAGGCCAGTGGCAGCATGAAGCAGGCCCTGAACCACTACATCAAGCCCAGGGTCTTGTGCATTGACGAGCTTGGGTATTTGCCCATCGACAAGTTCGGCGCCGACTGCCTGTTCCAGATCGTCAGTCACCGCTACGAGCGCGGTGCCACGCTGGTGACAACGAACAGAATCTATCGGCACTGGGCCAGCATCTTCGACAAGGACGCCGTGCTCACCTCGGCCCTCCTGGACCGGCTGCTGCACCACGCCGAAACCGTCCTCATCGAGGGCAAGAGCTATCGCTCCAAGGACCAGGTCGAGGTCTGAGGACGGCCCGCCAAATCCACCGTCGGCCACCGCACAAATCAGCGCATTGCGGCCCCGAACCCATCAGCAATTTCAAACCGGCAGATCTAATCCAACTTCGCACCGGCGCTCACATGTATTGGGAGGCTGCTGCTGCATCCGCTCGATCGCCAGCTTCGCGACATCCCGAAAGGCGCGTGTCTGGATCGCGATGCCATGCTCGTGCTTGATCTCGCACTCCGCTTGAACCTTGATGGCCGCCAGCGCAGCCTTGTCACGCGCACGCTGCTTCGTAGTGCGAGAGATCCACTTGCCACCGATCTTGAAACGAGCGATCCAGACCTCGCTGTTCGACTGCAGGTAGATGTACAGTCCGTCGTCTACAGTGTGCTTGTCGATCAGTTCGCTCATGGGGCCCTTGCAGGGTGAAAGCAAGGGGTGCAGTTTTGCAAAGATTTTGCAAAGTTGCGACCAGCGGCGCTATCTTATTGATTTGATTAGTGATTTCTTGGCGCACTGCCCTTGAAAACTGCCGAGGGGGCAACTCCTCCGTGAGTTCGAATCTC
>CAVZXE010000010.1:0-180203 GCA_963779155.1 uncultured bacterium
GGCCTACATCGCGCGCTCCAAGGCGCACTACTGGGGCGTGTCGAAGGAGACCCGCTTCCTGCACTGGCTCATCGACCGCGAAGCTGCCCAGTGTCGTCAGGCGGCGTAGTGCCGGCGCTCCATCGAACAACGTGCCCACGGGCACGTTGTTCTGGAAGCGTTCTCAGGCCGCCGCGGCCGATGCTTTCGGGATTGCTGATGCGTCGGCCGTCGCCGTGACGGCCACCGTCGCACTGCCTTGCAGTTCGAAAGAGGCTTGCGCCGCGGCGAACTCGGCGTCCCGACCCAGTCGGCGGACCTGCTGAAGCGCAGGCTCCTTCCTGGTGTCGGGCAGGCACTCCAGGGCGATGTCGCCGCCATGGCGCAACCGCGTACGCAGCCCGAGCATCGGCCGCACGAGAAGCGCATGGCCCAGTCCACGAACGAACTGGCCGATCCGCTTGTTGCGCGCCTGCCGGGCCTTGTGCACCCGCAAGGATTCCTTGCAGCAGAGGTACAGCGCCAGGTGGGTGCGTTTCATGTTGACGTCGGCCTCGAGTTGGGCCATGACCTCGGCGGCGATGGCCGGGTCGCGGCCGACGCGCTTGTAGAAGCCGACCCAGGCGCGCTCTTCTTCGAACTCGATGCCGCAGCGCCTTGCGCGAGGGCGGGGTTTCTCAGGGGACATGGTGGTTCTCCAGTGGTGAACAAGGGGAACCCTGTCCCCGAGCGGGGAGACGGTGGACTCCCTGGGGGTTGCTTGGATGACGGGCAGAAGGCATGGCGCTAAGCTGCGCCGCCGCCCTTGACGAGTGCCCACACGATGCTTCGCGCAGGTCACAACCTACGGTTCACGCCCGACGAAATCGAGGGGTTCCGAATACTCGGACTCGACTTCGACGGGGCGCGAACACAGGACGATGTCGAACAGGTGCTGACCCGCTGGGCTGACACACTGAACGACGAACGCCCCGATCTGCTGGACAAGATTGCAGCGGAACTGGCCAAGACCAAAGGTGTCCACTTGCCCGCGCGACTAACGCGGGTGCGCTGACCTGGCCTTGTGCCTGTTGCCTTCGGCAATGCTGATCCAGCGGTCGGCGATCCGGTCCAGATAGACCAGGTCGTCGAGCTCGATCTCGCCCGCCGCTCGAAGACGGGCGATCACTTCCTTGACCAGGGACGGGTCGTCCTTGGCCAGCTCGATCACGGTGGCCGCAACGCGTCTGCGGTAGAGGCTGACCACCATGGTCAGCATCCCGCGATGCGTTGCTCACGTGCCATGCCGGACCGCCCGAGGGCGCAGGGCAATGGCTTCAACAGCGCCGGAACGACGGGTGCGGGCAGAGTGGACATCCGGGCAAGCCCGGAGCCACCCAGCAACACACCGACGAGGCGCGAGTCTCGGTTCGCAGGGACTGCGAGCATGGGGTTCTCCTTCGGTTGGAAGAGGAACGCCCATCCCTGGCGGGGAACATGGGGTTCCCCGTTTGGGATGCTCCACCGCGAACGGCAGAGCGGCTCGGTGGCGCGCCGGGTGGCACGCACAGGAAGAAGGCCCAGGATCCTTGCGGACAGGGCCTTCGCTCGATGCCGATGTCAGCCAGCGCGCGAAGCGATGGCATCCACGGCATGCAGGTTGCCACTCGACCCGAGGGTCGCGCGGCGGGGCACACAGATCAGCCTGACGGCTGAACGGAACACTCGGCCATTAGCATGGCCGGACCCGACCGAGGCCGGGGATCCACAAGGCAGGTAACGACTGCGACGCCAGCGAAGCTGGACTTCAGGGCGAGCAGGCCCGCCGATGAAGGCTGTGCAGACGCGATGTCCGCAAAGAGCACCGCAAGTGTTGAGCGAACACCGTGATGCTTCAACGAGCCGAAGCAAAGCGCGTTGCGAAGCTCGGCGCAAGGCCCGTCAATTCTGGTGGCTTGGCGGTGGCGAACGGATGGCGGCCGCGTAGAGCCGCCCCGTCGGGCGAGTGCATGGGTTCCTTGCGCCTGTACGACTGGCGAAGGCGTGCTCCACCCCTACAGCGGCACCGGCTCGCAGCAGCTCAAACGATCAGGCCTCGCTCCCGACAGAACCGCGAAAACCAGCTGGGCGCGTCGGCGAGCCCCTGCGTCAGGAGATCGGACCACGCGACCTTCGCGAAACGTGACCTGTCGTCGGTGTCCAGCGCCGTCACGAAACGATCCAGGCGTGCGCCTTCGGCACCGCCGAACAGTCGGGACGGACCCAGGTTGACCAGGGTCGCAGGACGGCCGTCGGAAAGAAGTCTGACGAGACACCAGTTCCTGGCCAGTTCATAGCAGCCCGAGCCTTTGACGTCGTCGATCCGCCAAGCAAGTGGCGCCACCGAGGCATACCTGGGCCAACCTGCGTAGTCGATAGGCTTGAGGTCGTTGCCGCTCTGGTGCTTGACTTCGATGAACATGACGCCGTGCTCGCCGAAATCGACGATCACGTCAGGCTCGGAAAACGAATTTGGGTCTTCTCGGAGGCCGGCGCACAGCTCGCGCAAACGCCCTTGGATCTCCTTTCCGCGGACACCGGCGTCGACAGGTGCGCCCCACAAGAGGAGGGTCGGTGTTGCCATCAAGGCGGTGTCGGCGATCAGTCCGGCCTGCCGCAGGGAGCCCAGCAATTGACCGGAGCGCAGAAGGTGCATGAAGACCACCCAGGTTACGGCGTCTTCCGAGGTGGAAAAGCCGAAGCGTCGCCGCTTGGATTCGCGGTTGCGAATGTTGAGCGCCTGGGCCAGTGCCTCGCTCGCGCCTTCGCGGCTCTCGACAGGAATGTTCCCGAGCGGGTCGCGATGTATGAAAGTCACCGCGCCCCTGTCGGAGGCGTTTGATGCACCAATGCCGCACGGCTCGCAGCGGCGAAGGCAGTCATCGAACTGGGTCGCCACGGGAACCTTGCACGCGGATTCGACGCCTGCGATCGGCAAGTGACAACTCGGACAGATCAGCGATGGCAGTTGAGGCATGGATCTTTCACTTCTCCGATCTCATCGGCTTCACGGATCATCGCCGCGGTTGGCGTCAAGGGCGACCGGGACACCGACTCGCGGGGCGGCGAGGCGCCCGGCCTCGCGTTCTTCTGCGACCCCGAACATCCAGGTCGGGCTGAATCGCTTCAAACAAGGTAAAGCATCTCCATGGGTAGCCCGCGATCGTCGCAGGCGGGCGAACCTTGCACGCGCTGGATCGCGGCTGTTTCCGCTCGGGCAGTGACATAGCCGACCAGGGCGTCGAGCAAGTCGTCGGCCTGTACGTCCTTTCTGCGGTGCTCTCGAAGAAGTCGCTCCAGCAGCGCACGCGTCCGAGGCTCGTGCGCCGTCAGCAACGTGAGGCGTTCGGCAACGCCGGCCTTGGTGCGCTTTGCGTATGCCATCGGCCGGCGCGCGTTCAGCCCGTAGAAGCACACCTCCGGATGCATCTCTCGAACCACCTTGCGAGCTGCCGACTCCGCGAGCAGCAGTGCGTCCACCTCGGCGACCTTGCGGCAGATTCCCCATGCCTGCTCCGACAGACTCCGTTCGACCTCGGAGAGGTTGATTCGTCGGGCCTCTGCCACGCTGGCTGCCCTGCACGCCGCGCGACTTGGCGGCGGAAAGACGCTTGACGCACGGGGAGCCCCGAGGAGCTTGCGCGCGAGCAGGTCGCACGGTCTGGCCGGGCACTGCTTCGACGGTAGTCCGATGGGAATGTCGACCAGGATGCGCTCGGCATCCGGGTGCGCAGCAAGGACGTCGCTCATCGCACCGAAGAGTCGGTACTCGAGCCGACCCGCTTCCTCCGCGACCGCCACCCAGCCGAAGCGGCATCCATCCACGCCGACATACCGTGCCATTCCGTTATCCCTTTTTGCTCTCGACGTTCGGCGACCGACCTGGCCACTTCCGCGAACGCTACCAGCAGCACCTTGCTGGGCGGATCGATGTCCAGGTTCATCAGGGGCACCATCGAGAATCGGTGCTGCGACCCGACCGCCGCAACCGGCGTGCGACTCGAGGTTCGACAGTCGACGATCCCTCCGACCTGGGCTTGAAAGCACGACAACCAATGAGATTCTGAACGCGTGGACCGGTGCGATTGCCGTCCACGTCAACCGTTCAGGAGCCCTCATGAAATTCTCAAAAGCCGAGGTCGAGGCGATCATCGAAGCGTCACCTCGCACCTTCGTTCCGTTCAACAAGCTGGTCCTCTCCGAGGGTCACCAAGCGCGCAGCGGCGGCAGCGTGCCGGCACTGACCCTCGCCGAGCTCGCCGCGTCGATCAAGGACAGCGGCGTCCTGCAGAACCTCGTCGTCGTCCAGGGAGACCGGGGCCGCTACGAAGTCTGCGCCGGCGGTCGCCGACTGGCCGCGCTGGCGCTGTTGGTCAGCAACGGCGGCATCGCCGACAACTATCCGGTTCCGGTGCTCATCGTGCCGGCCGACAAGGCGCTGATCGCCAGCCTGTCCGAGAACTGCTTTCACGTGCCGATGCATCCCGCCGACGAGTTCGCCGCCTTCGCCAAGCTGATCGGGCAGGGCAAGTCGGTGGAGGACGTGGCGGCAGCATTCGGCGTGTCGTCGCTGGTGGTGAAGCGCCGCATGAAGTTGGCGGCCGTGTCGCCCAAGCTGATGGCGTTGTACCGGCAGGACGAAATCGGGCTGGACTGCCTGATGGTGCTGGCATCCGTGGATGACCACCAGCAGCAGGAACAGGCCTGGGCCGGATTGCCGACCTGGAACCAGCGTCCCGAGCATCTGCGGCAACTGCTGACCCAGGGCGAAATCGAGTCGGACCGCAATCCGGTGGCCAGGTACGTGACCCTCAAGGCCTACGAGAAGGCCGGTGGCGCGTTGCGTCGCGACCTCTTCAGCGACGACGACAAGAAGGCCTTCCTGCTGGACCCGGCGTTGCTGGAACGGCTGGCGATCGACAAGCTTCAGAAGCGCGCCAAGCAGGTCCTGGCCGAGGGTTGGAAGTGGGTCGACGTTCGCGTGCGCTACGCCTACGACGACTACGTGAAGCACGGCGAACTGCGCAAGGCCCGCCGCGAGCCGACGGCCGACGAAGCCGCAGCGATCCAGGAACTCGACGCGCGCATCGCAGCGCTTCACGAGCAGATGGAGGCGCTGGCCGATGATGACGAGAACGACAAGGCCTATTTGGCCCTCGACACCGAGGCCGAAGCTCTTCAGGACCGCCGCAAGGACATCGACGTCGCGCTCAGCATCTGGCCGGCCGAGTGGATGGCCCAGGCCGGCTGTGTCGTCCATGTCGACTCCGACGGCACCGCCGCCGTGAAGCACGGTCTGATCCGGCCCGAGGATCGCAGCGAGGTGGCGCAGGCTGCGCGGCAGACCAAGGGAGGTAGCGCGAGCGACTCGGTCGTCTCGCTGCCGACGCCGAACACTCGCCCGGTTCATTCGGAAAAGCTGCTTCGGCGTCTCACCGCTCATCGTGTGGCCGCCGTGCAGGCCGAACTCTTGGACCGGCCCGATGTGGCACTCGCCGCGCTCACTGCTCATCTGGCGCAGAAGGTCTTGCGCGACGCGCTGCCTGGCGCGTATCGGTCCGCCAACGTCCTGGCGATCAGCGCGACCGACAGCCTGCACGAGTTGCGATCGGCTGCCGAGGACATCGAAGCCAGCGCCGCCGGCGCCCGGTTGCAGGCAGAGCGCAGCGTCTGGATCGAACGCCTTCCCAAGGAGCCCGATGAAGTGTTTCCGTGGCTGCTGGCCCAGGAGCAGGCGACGGTGTCGCAGCTGCTGACCTTCCTGGCCGCGGTCACGGTCAACGGCATCTACGGCACCGAGCCCGAGCAGCAGAGCAACGAGCCCCTGGCCCAGGCACTCGGTCTGGACATGAACCGGTGGTGGAAGGCCACGGGTGATTCGTACTTCAACCACGTGTCCAAGGCGCGCGTGCTCGATGTCGTTGCCGAAGCCGTCGACGCCAGTGCCGCCAGCCCGCTGGCCGCCCAGAAGAAGGACGCGGTCGTGGCAGGCGCGGAGCGTGCTTTGTCTGGCACCCGTTGGTTACCGGACTGCCTGCGAACGGCAAGCACCAGAGACTCGGACACCGGAGCGGCTCAAAGCAGGGCAAGCACCGACGAAGAAGCATCCGCGCTCGCGGCTTGAAGCCTGGGCCTACGCGGCAGGAGGCGGCGCGGGACATCCATCCGGCGTCGCCTTGCGCTGTCGGCCGCTCAGGCCTCCACGGGCGCCGCGTCATCGTCACCCGGCTTCGGACCGGTTGGCGGGTCGGACGGAAGTCCCCGCCGGCCGCTCGGGCGCCGGATCGCACCCAAGTACGCGCCGGATGCGCGAAGGCGCGCATGACCGGCGAGCTGAGATACCGCGAGCCGAGCCGCCCGGTCCAGCTCCGGCGACACCGGACCACCGCCGCGCACCGGCGAGGGCACCCCCGTGATGCCTTCGTAGGCGTCGTTCAGGCGCTCGTGGCGCAGCCCGTGCCCCGTGGCGCCGCGCTCACGCAGCGTGATGCCGAACTTCTCCAGTACGTAGTCGAAGCGGCGCAGGTTGCGTTTGAGGTCGCGGTCCGGCGCGCCCATGTGGGCGTCTCGGCTGGCGACCACCTGCTGCGCCAGTTCGAGCGCCGCCTGCTGAACGGGCGAGGCCAGCGGCACCCAGCGCACCCGGCCGCCCTTGCCCTTCACCCACAAGTACCGATCCGCCTGCTGTTGGTCCACCGCCAGACCGGTTTCGGTGAAGGGCATGACATGCTCGAACGGGCGGCATTGCACCGATTCCTTGCGGCGCAGCCCGAGGGCTTGCATCAGGCGCAGCGACGCGCCGACGAGGGGGTCGTAGGCGAAGACCTGGGCCAGCACCTCGTCGGTGGCGATGCCTTGGGCCGACCAGCTCTTGTCGCGCCGGGCGTTCTCGTGGCGCTGGTACTCCTCCAGGCTCAGCCCGTAATGCGCGGGCCCGCGCACGAAACCGGGCTTGCCCATCCACATCGCAAGACCCCGCAGGAAGCTCAGGTAGGTCTGGATGGTGGCCGGCGCCAAGCGCTCGTCATGCCACACCTGAACCATCGCATGGATGTGCTTCTGCCCGAGGTTGCGCGGGTCGGGCGCCATCTTGAACCCGGCCTTCAGACTCAGGTCCCGGAAGAAGCGGCGCAGGAACTGCGCCCGCTCCTGGCGTGTCTTGTGCGACACCGTCTTCTCCAGTGAGGTGTGCAAGGTGTTGAAGAGTTCGATGAGGACGTCCAGGACCTTCAGCGGCGGCGCTGTGCCGGGCTTGTAGCGAGCCAGGATCTCCTGGGTCGACAGGCCAGCCCAGCTCTGGCGGCGGGCAGGCTCGTGCTTGGTGTTGCGGCCGGGGCTGGACGGCAACTGCACCCGGCGGCGAGACGAACGGTGGCGAATGCGATCGGACATGGGGTCACTCCATGGTTTGTGGCCCGCCGCCCGATCGGCCGGCCCGTGTTGTCGATGAACCTGGAATCGCTTCGAGCAACCGCCAGGACGGATTCCGTCGTCCTGGTCGGCACGTGGTCGAAAACGTCGGCACCGCGCGCGACCACCACTGCGCGGCACCCACCCGGTGGGTTCGTCGGCCGGCGCCTGCGCGCGAGCCAACTCGGTCGGTCTTAAAAGTGAAACGTGTTGATCCGACCCATCCGTGCATTTCTGCAACCATGGGGATTGGTGACGCCGGCCAGCCTCCGGGGCATGGCGTCGGCATCGGCGACGAGGTCAGGCCTCGCGCGTGACTGGTGGATCAGTTCTGGATTCGCATCGCCATCCACTCGCATGGGTCCGCCCCTGACCGAAAGTCCAGGGCGGTGTCGAGTTCATGAGCGTGGGCGCGCGGGGAGCCTCATGGAGGCAAACACAACCGCGTGCTGCGTGGAACGCGTGCTCAAAGGAGGGCGGGAACGGTGCGCGGCATCGGGTGCCGGCCGGCTGTTCTGTCGTGCCTGGCGCGCTTCAGGGAGCGCCCAGCGGTCAACGCTGGCATGGCTGCAGGCAAAGCACTACGAATGGGACCTCGGGGCCGCCGCCTCTCGGGCGACGGCTGCACCGGACCGAGTCCGGGGCTTGAAGGGCAGGTAACGACTGCGACGCCTTTGGCTCCGCAAGGAGCATGGCCAGGACGGCCATCGGGAAACCGTAGTTGACGCCGGTGGGGGCGGATCGGTCAAGGCGCCTGACGGACGCCTTCTCGCAAGCGCCGGCCGGCGGCGGCACTTGCAGGTGGCGTTTTCGGGTGTGCGAGTCTGGCGTGAGCCGCGTTTATTGTCCCGACGCGCCGCAGAGCGAGGATCCATGCGGGGTTGACAAGGGAATCTGCCGCCTCTGGTCCGTAGGCGGGGTTCTCGCTGGGCTGGCGAGCGCGGGACAGCCCTGCGGCGCGATCTGGCGCCAGGGGTTGACGCCGAGATTTCGGGTGCGAGCGTGGTGACACGCGCGAAGTGCCCTCAGCCGCGTGCTGATTTCCAGCGTCACCGGTGTGTCAGCGCAGACCGTCTGCGATGACAGGCCGCCAGCTGCCGATGACGAAATCGGCCGCATACAGGGGGCATTCCGTGTGGAGGGATCGGGTCGCGTTGTCGATCCTGATCGCGCGCAACACCAACTCGGAGCCTTCTCATGGACTTGATCGTCAGGGCGGTGGATGTCGGATCGGGCAACACCAAGTTTGTTACCGCGGCCAGCGGGGCCGACATCCGCTGCGTCAGCTTTCCTTCGGTGGCCTATCCGTCGAGCGATGGACTGCCGTCGTGGCCGTCCGGTGATCGAAGGAAAACCACGTTCATCCCCATCGGCGCGCTGTTCTACGAGGTGGGGCCCGAAGTGGCGCTGGCCGCCGACACGTTTCGCGCCAAGCAACTCCACGACGAGTACACCGAGTCGCCCGAGTACATGGCGCTGCTGCGCGGTGCGCTCGGCATGATGAAGGTCAGCCACATCGATCTGCTGGTGGTCGGCCTGCCGGTGGCGCTGTTCGCGGTCAAGAAGGCCGCGCTGGAAAAGGCCATGACCGGCAAGCACGACGTGGGCGACGGCAAGACGGTGACGGTGGCCAAGGCGCTGGCCGTCGCGCAGCCGCAGGGCGCGCTGGTGCACTACGCCAGCGTTCACCAGAAGATGGCCGAGATCGGCAAGGAGCAGAGCCTGATCATCGACCCGGGCTCCCGGACCTTCGACTGGCTGGTTGCCCAGGGCATGCGGCTGGTGCAGAAGCAGAGCCACTCGATCAACCGCGGCATGTCCGACGTGCTGCGCCTGATCGCGCATGCCATCACCAAGGACATCGGCACGCCCTACCGGGACTACGACGCCATCGACCTGGCGCTGCGCACGGGCAAGCCCCCGGTGATCTTCCAGAAGCCCTACGACATGAAACACCTGATGCCGCTGGCGGAGTCGGTGGCCGACCAGGCCGTGTCGAGCATGAAGGAGTGGCTCGAGGCGCCGCACAGCCTGCAGAACATCATCCTCGTGGGCGGTGGCGCGTTCCTCTTCCGCAAGGCGGTCAAGGCAGCGTTCCCGAGGCACCGGATCCACGAGGTCAAGGAGCCCATGTTCGCCAACGTGCGCGGGTTTCAGCTGGCGGGGCAGAACTACGCCCGCAGCGTGATGACGGGCGAGCGCGACCGCACGGCCACCGAGCCTGGAGGTGCGGCATGACCCACGGTCCACTGCCCAAGGAGCCGCTTCCGATCCGCTTGGTCTTCAAGCTGGAACGCGCCGAGCATCCGCGGCTGTACGACGAACTGATCCGCTTCCGCAAGGGTGCCAAGCGCGTGAACCGGCTGCGCCTGTTGGCCTACGACGGCTTGTTGGCGCAGAACGGCGTGCTGGTGAGCGACGGCCTGGCTGCTCGCGACGACGGTCGTGGTGCGACAGCAGAGGAGGGTGCCAGTGCGGTCACGAACGACCTGTTCGCGCCTGCCATCGAAAGCTGAGGGGCTTATGAAGCACCGCAGCAAGCGGCGCCGATCCGACGCGATCGTCAGCGCATCCGAACTCGCCCAGATGGGTCGCTGCGAACAGCTCGTCCTGTTCGAGCATCGGCACGGCCAGCGCCGACTGCCGCATCAGGAGGCCGCACGGCGCCAAGGCCTGGCGGCACATGAGCGCTTCGAGCAGGAAGGCTTGGCCGTTCGCTCGGCTGGCTTGCGCCGCGCCGGACGCTGCTTTGTCGCCAGTCTGCTCTTCGGCGAGGCCTGGCAGACCCAAGCGCTTCGTCAGTTCAGGGACAAGGTATTGCGCCCGCGAGGATGGGGGCGTGGCTTGATTCGGCTCTACTACCGTGGCGCACCCAGGGTGTGCGTTGTCCTCAGGCGTTGGCCGGTGCTGCGCCGGCCCGTTCGAGCGGTGCTCGGCGTATTCGCGGCCGGGGTGAGGCTGATGCTGGGCGGAGCGGCACCGAGATGAGCGATCTCCTGGTCGACATTGGCTGCGCGGCGATCGGGGGTGCGGTTGCGCTCGGCCTGTTGCTGCACCTGAGGAAACGACAGGCCAGGGGCGTCGAACGCCGATCGCGACCGGCCGCCCTGCGGGACGCCGAACTCGTCCACGTCGAGAAGACGTTCAGGACGACCAGCCCGGTCCCCATCGCCGCGAAGCTGGATCGCGCCTATCGGCTGCCGTCCGGACAGTTGGTGCTGGTGGAACTGAAGACGCGATGGAATGGTGGGCCGAACCTCTCGGACGTGATCCAGTTGTCGGCGCAGCGAGTGGCGCTGTCGGCGGCCACCGGACAGACCGTTGCAGCCGAGGCCTTCGTGCTGATCGAGCGGCCTGGTGCTCGGCGGTCGCCCGTCGCGCACCGGGTCGACCTGTTGTCCGTCGATCAGGTGGCTGTGCTGGTCCGGCGAAGGGAAGCGATCCTCGCGGACCGGATCTCTCCAAGGTACGCGGCGGAGGCGGGCCACTGCCAAAGTTGCGCGTTCAGAAGCCAGTGTGAGGGCGCTGGCAGACAGCAACGCTCCTAGTCTAGAGGTCGCCTCATGCTATCCGCCATTGGCGTATACTCTTCGTCGATGGAGTTCATCGAGACGCCGACGTTCACGCGCCAGGTGCAGGAACTGCTCAGCGACGAGGAGTACCGCGGACTTCAGAACACGCTGGCCGAGAACCCCGAGAGCGGGGATCTCATCAAGGCCGGTGGCGGTATCCGCAAGGTTCGCCATGCGGTGCAGGGCAGGGGCAAGAGCGGGGGCGTTCGTGCCATCTACTACTGGATCAAGGATCGGCACCAGATCTACATGCTGGTCGTCTACCCGAAGTCCAAGAAGGACGACCTGAGCGACAAGGAAACGGCCATCTTGCGCGAGCTGGTCAAGGAGCTGTGAACATGGACAAGACGCTGTTTGAAGAACTTGTGGGCAGCCTCAAGGAAGCCAAGGCCATCGCCAAGGGGAGTGCCAAGCCGTCCCGGCGTTTCGAGGTGACGGCCCCGGATGCCAAGGCCGTGCGGGAGCAGACGGGTTTGTCGCAAGGCGACTTTGCCAAGCTCATGCGGGTGAGTGTGAAGACGCTGCAGAACTGGGAGCAGCACCGGCGCAACCCCACGGGTCCGGCGGCGGCGCTGCTCAAGATCGTGTCTACGGCGCCGGAGGTGGCGCTGAAGTCGCTGCACGGCTGAAGCGACGGTGAGCCAGTTGCCAGTTCCAGTCTCCAGGGCTTGATCTGGTGGCGGGAAATGCTAGAGTTTTGCTGTGCCCGCCAACGGGTTCGGCCAAGTGACAGGAGCTCATCTGTACTTACCTATGATCACGACGTCCCACACGAATGGAGGGGAACGTGACGGGAGATAGGAAAAGTCAGAAGGGGCGGAGCGAGCAACGACGCGGGTTGCGGCGCGATTTGCATGTGATGATCGACCACATGTAAGGCCGTCCCGGGGCGTCTCTGAACGTCCCGGATGGTCCCGAACGAAACCCCAGATCGTTGATTCGACTGGGGTTTTTGTCTTCTGGCGTCTCTGGCCGTTTCTTGACATCGCAACGGGACGGGGCCACATTTGGGGCCACCGGGGCGGCGGTGGCCCCGTTTGGTGGCCCCACATGCGACACAGCAACTACGTCCTGAAGCCCGCGACGATCGACAACGCGAAGCCGAAGGACAAGCGCTACGACCTGACCGATGGCGGCGGCCTGGTGCTGGAGGTCATGCCTTCGGGCTCGAAGACCTGGCGATTCAAGTACCACCTCGACGGCAAGCGCGAGAAGGTGACGATCGGCGCGTACCCGGCCTTCACCATCAAGCAGGCACGTGACCGCCATGCGGAACTGCGCGCGTTGGTCGAGCGTGGCCAGAGCCCGGCCAAAGCCAAGCGGGTGCAATCGACGGAGAAGAAGGTTGCTGAAGCGCGGCGGCTGAGCTTCCGCACCTTCGCCCAGCGCTGGGTCGACGAGACGCTGTTCTATCGGTCGGGCGGCTACGTGGCCCAGACCGTGCGCTGGCTCGATGTCTACGTCTACCCGGCGATCGGCGACATGCAACTCGACGAGGTGCAGCCAGGCGACGTGCTGGCCATCATCAAGGCTCGCGCCGATACCGCCGTGACGGCCGAGCGCATCCGCGTGATCGTGCAGCAGATCTACAACCACGCGATCCGCAACCTGCTGGTGACAACGAATCCTGCGCAGCCACTGCGCGGCGCCATCGCACGCGCGCCGGTCGAACACCACCGACACCTGAGCGAGAAGGAACTGGGCGCCTTCTGGCGCAAGCTGGACGAGCAGGGCGCGCACGTGACGACCATCGCGGCCACCAAATTGCTGATGCTCACGATGACCCGCAAGAGCGAGCTGCTGCGATCGAAGTGGCCTGAGTTCGACCTCGACGCGGCGCAGTGGGATCTGCCCGCCGAGCGCATGAAGATGGGCAAACCGCACCGTGTGTTCTTGTCTCGCCAGGCGGTTGAACTGCTGCGCCAGGTTCACGAACTGACGGGGCATGGCGAGTACGTCTTCCCGTCGATCTTCCGCGGCAGCGTGCCGATGGGAGACGTGACGCTGAACCACTTCTTCAAGCGCATCGACTTCGGTGTGCCCGACTTCAGCCCGCATGGGACGCGCGGCACCGCCGCGACCCTGCTTCGGGAGCATGGATTCGGGCGCGATGTCGTCGAACTGCTGCTGGCCCACAGCGAGAAGAACGCCACCGTGGCGGCCTACAGCCACATGGAGCTGGCGGCCGATCGGAAGAGGGCGCTGCAGTACTTGGCCGATCGAGTCGAGGCGCTTGCCGCTGGCTTGAACGTGATTCCGTTGCGCGCCGCTTGAAGACGCACCACGAACAATTGGGGCGCTCGCGAATTGCGTACGCGCCGCCACGCAAGCCGATGCGGCAATAGTTCAGGAACTCCATGGCAAAGAAAGCACGTGCGTTCAGAGGTTCCGACAGCCTTGCTGCCGAGGCAATGACCCGCGACGCCGTCGCGCCGTTTCTGGCCGAGCGCGGATTTGAGGTGATTGATGACCAGCGCAAGGTCACTGGCACTGCTACTGAGCAGTTCGTCGTCGCGCGAGCGCCAGACGGCAAGAACCTGAAGATGCGAGTTCGCGTCTGCTGGCGGCGCGAGGGTCGGAATCCAAGGGAGCGTCAGTACGCAGCGGCCCAGTTGCGAGCGCGGTTGCGCAATGACGACTGGGAGGGCACCTTGCGCTTCATCGTTGAGCGCGATCTGGTGCACGGCAACACGCACAGCCTGGTGATTCAGCGGGACGGAGCTGCGATAGTCTTCGCAGCCCTCATTCCGAGAGATGCCTTGATGCCGATCTGGCTGCGGCAGCGCGAAATCAGCGCGGACCTTCATCGGCGGAACCTGATGGGGGATATCACCAAGAACCACGCGATGAATGGGTCCAGCCCGACGCTATGGCTCCAAGACGACCGAACGCCCGCCGCACACGTGGTCGCCGACGCTTTGTGGAGTTGGCCGGGCGTTGCGGACTTGGCAAGGATCGAGGCCGGCCCACTCGGCTCGATGGACGATACGTTCGACGACTGTCCGAGCGTTGACTACGCAGCCCTTGGAAGCGATGGCGCGGCACGACGACCTGTGCTTCGCTCGGAGGTTCGCCGCGATGCCAAGGTGCGGAAAGCTGTCATCGAGCGGGCAACTGGTTGCGAGAGGATTGGATGCGGCGAGGCTCGGAGCTATCGCGGGTTTCTGGATGTGCATCACATCCTCGGCGCCGAGAAGGGTGACCGCGTTTGGAACTGTGTGGCGCTATGCCCGAACTGCCATCGCGAGGCGCACTTTGCGCCGCATGCCGATGAGGTCAACGCACAGCTGCTGGTGTTTGCGGAGCGCTTCCGACCCGCCTCGTGACGGCGGAGCCAACATCACGGTCTCGGCCGCAACCGCATTCGGAATGTTGCTCAGGAACGTGCGCGAGTCTGGCTGCATCCGGACAGTCGGCCCCAGCCTTCTCCGCCTTTCGGGAGCGTCGATGCAGAAAGTTGAAACTACCCGTGACGATGGTTGGACTTGCTGGGACATCCCGAGTGCACCTGAGTCCATGCGGGACGAGGACGCGCAGCAGCGCAACGCTTGACGGGTACTTCCTCGTCTTGGAAGGCAGCGGCACGATGCGGTCATGCGCCTGCCGTGGAACAAGTCCAAAGATGTTCAGCTCGATCTGCTCGATGCCGAGCCAGGGTCAGCAACGTCGCATCAATCGCTAGCGGCCGCGCCGCGTGTCGACGTATCGAGCCCCAACGCAGCGGCGAATTCAACCGCTGCAGCCATGCCCGGCGGCAACGACGGACGGCCGTTGCTTCTGGCCGTGTCGCTGCTCTACGAGGACGCGGACAACCCGCGCACCGAGTTCCCCGAGGAGTTGACTGCCGAGCTTGCCGAGGACATCCAGCAGCGTGGCGTCCTGCAGCCGCTCGTCGTGCATCCTGCCGACAGTGATGGCCGGCACCAGGTTCACTTCGGCGCCAAGCGGCTGCGCGCAGCGATCCGCGCCGGGCTGCATGAGGTTCCGGTCGTCGTACGTGACCTTCCCGCCGATCGCTATGCCCAGGTCGCCGAGAACCAGAAGCGCCACGGGCTGACGCCGCTCGAATTGGCCAAGTTCATCCGCGTGCAGGTCGATGCAGGGGACTCGAACGCGACCATCGCCAAGCAGCTCGGCATGAACCTGACTGCAGTGGCGCACCACCTGTCGTTGCTGGACCTTCCGCCCGTGCTCGACGACGCAATGAAGGCCGGCCGATGCACGTCGCCCCGCACGCTGCACGAACTCAGCAAGCTAAACGCCGACAGACCCGACCAAGTTCGCGCCCTGCTGGCCAGCGAGGCAGAGATCACGCGCGCATCGGTGTCCGCAATCCGTTCCGTGGCCGACAAGCCCACGCCAGCCGAGCCTGCCGTGTCGCCACCCGACAAGCTGATCGCCCAAGCCAACGCGGCCTGTGATCGGCTGGAGCGCGCACTCGGCCGCATCAAGCCGCCCGACGTTGGCACGGTCGCGGCGCCCGAGCTGGTCGCCTTGCGCAGCCGGGTCGAATCCATCGCCACACGTTGGCTGCAGGGGTCTGACCGTCAGACCCCTTCGCAGGCCGAACGCTGAACCCATGGAGAGTCGAGTGGAGAGGGTGAGAAAAGATGGATGGCAGGATAGGCTGCCCGCCAGTGAATGGATGCCATGCGGCATCCGGCGCGAGGTTCGGCGTGGCGGGCCCGTCGCGTGATCGCGTGACGATCGACCTGCGCGGCATCGGTGATGCCGTCCGCGCCGCCGCGGCTTGCCGCGGCATGGGCGTTGCCCAGCTCGTGCGCCGGGCCGTCGTCATGAGTTTCGATTTGCATGTGCCGGCGACGGTGGCGCCGATGAAGCAGGGGTCTGACGGTCAGACCCCGGACCAGGTCCCGACCCGAGAGACCGCCAAGCTCACGCTGCGACTCCCCCAAGCGCACGCCGACGCACTGATGCTGAACGCGGGCGCGCTCGGCCTTTCCTACGGCGACTACGTGGCGCGGCTTGTTGCCGGCGGTCGTCTGCCGCAGCCCGTTGCCGAGCGCCAGGCAGATCGCGCGGCCCTGCTGGCATCCAACGACCGGATGGCCGCGCTGTCGACCGATCTCGTCGCACTCGTCACCCTGCTGCGCCAGGCGAAGGTGGAGCAGGCCAGGCCTTACCGGGATCGCCTTGAAACGGCTGACGCCGAGATTCGCCGCCACCTCGATCGGGCCTCGGCGCTGATCGACCGCCTGTGAAGGAGAACTGCCATGCCCAGCACCGTCGACGGCCTGCTCGTGCAGTGGGGCGACCGGCTGTTTTACCCATCGAACCGGATGACCGCGTCTCGCACGCCCGTGCTGACGGAGGCAGCGATTCGGCAGCGCGCTCAGGCCTTACGTCAGCGCATACGCGCGACGGTCGCGCGCCGCGCGCCGCAAGTGATGGTCAAGGTCACCGGCGGCGGGCGTGGCATGGGCGCCATCGCAGCGCACCTTCGCTACATCGCGAAGGCCGGGCGACTGCCCATTGAGGACGACCGCGGTGCCGTGCGCGAGGGCAAAGAGGCGTTACGCGCGATTGCCGATCAATGGCGATTGGGCGGCACGCGCATCCCGGAGGTCAGCGAACGCCGAGAGGCCTTCAACATCATGCTGTCCATGCCGGCCGGCACCGATGCCCCTGCGCTGAGGCACGCGGCGCGCGAGTTCGCGAAGGCCGAACTGGCGAACCACCGCTACGTGATGGTCCAGCACACGCACCAGGCCAACCCGCATGTGCACATCAGCGTGCGCGCAGAGGGGCGCGACGGCTCGCGTCTGAACCCGCGCAAAGAAGACTTGCGCCGGTGGCGCGAAACCTTCGCTGAGCGGCTGCGGGGTTTGGGAATCGAGGCCGAGGCGTCTTCGCAGGCGGTTCGAGGTTCGCGGCACCACGATGAAAGGGTGTGGTCGAAGAAGCGAATGCAGGGCAGGGGCTCGGCGGCCGTCGGCAAGCAGAAGCCGCCCCGTATGTCGCCAAGCCACCGACGCGCTGGCGAGGCCTGGGTTCGGATCGCGCAGGCGCTGGCGGCTTCGCTGGAGCCGACGGACCGCGACCTCAGCGGCGCGATCCTGCGCTACGTGCGTGACATGCCGGTGGTCCGCGCCGGGATGGCGCTGTCGGCTGCGCAGAAGGAGTTGCCAGGCATGATGCGTTCATCAGGCCCGAGAGTGACGCCGACGCCGACTCCGACGCGGAAGGGGCCAGAAAAGGAACGGTAGGCCAATCCGAAGGGAGGTTGTCCTTGCCGCCGGACGGGCTCGGGGGCTGGCCGCTCAGGAGCCGCCAGCCTGACCGTCAAGCGTCGATGCCCGGCGCGCCGCGTCAAGGGTGCGCTCGCGCCGGGCTTCGCCCGCCCTTGACCCGGCCCGCCGCGCGAACGCTGAAGGCGTCATGGCCGCTGCGTATGCAAAAGCAGCGTCGAGCGCTTGATTTCGCATACGCCACGGGCGCAACATCGCTTGTCACGTACGGACATATGCCGTACATTCCCGGCAGGGAGACAACCATGGCCACTCAAGACACCCCCGACACCACCCGCGACGCCCGGCTCGAAGCCCGCGTGTCCGCGGCGCAGAAGAGCCTGCTCCAGCAAGCGGCAGCGCTTTCCGGCCGCACGTTGAGCGAGTTCGTGGTTGCCAGCGCGCAAGACGCAGCGCGGCGCGTGATCGCCGAACACGAGTCGATTCTTCTGTCGCGTGACGAGCAGTTGGCTTTCGTGAAGGCCTTGCTGAACCCGCCGGAGCCCAACGCGCGCCTCAAGCGCGCGGCCAAGGCCTACCGCCAACGCACCGGCATGTAGCCGGTGGCGTTGAGCGACATCACTGTCGAGCCTCTGGGCCGGCAGCACGACCGAGCAGCGTTTTACTGCGGCGCAGAGGCGCTTGACCGCTACCTCAAACAGCAGGCTCGGCAGGACGCGGACAAGCGCGTGGCCGCGCCTTTCGTCGCCGTCAGCCCGCCGAACGCACGCGTCCTCGGCTACTACACGCTGTCGGCCTCGGTGCTGACGCTGGCCGATCTGCCGGACGATCTGGTCCGGAAGCTGCCCCGCTATCCACAGCTTCCCGTCACGCTGCTGGGCCGGCTGGCTGTCGATCAGTCCACCAAGGGTCAGGGCCTTGGGGAACATCTGCTCCTGGATGCCCTGCGCCGCAGCCTGGCCCACGCCGATCAGATTGCCGCGATGGCGGTGGTGGTCGATGCCAAGGACGAGGCTGCCGCGGCGTTCTATCGGCACTACGGTTTTGTCACCCTGCAGGCCCAGCCGAGCCGGTTGTTCGTGCCGATGCGTCTGGTGGCGCAGCTTCTGGGGTAGCCGGCGATGGAACTCATTGACAACATCAGCCGCCTGCTAGGCGACGACCTCAAGCGGGCTCTGAGGCCGGGCGCCCGCCTGAAGGTCGCAGCCTCGTGCTTCTCGATGTATGCGTTCGAGGCGCTGAAGGCGGAGCTGGAACAGGTCGACGAACTCCACTTCATCTTCACATCGCCCACCTTCATGGCTGAGGAAGTGACGGACAAGATCCGCAAAGAGCGCAAGGAATTCCACATTCCCAAGCTCAACCGCGAGCGCAGCCTGTACGGCAGTGAGTTCGAAATCCACCTGCGCAACAAGCTCACCCAGCGCGCCATCGCACGTGAGTGCGCCGACTGGATGCGCCGCAAGGCGCGCTTCATGTCGAACCGCACCCAGGCGCCGATGCAGCCGTTCGCGTGTGTTGAACCGGGCGACGCAGTAGACGCCCGTACTGTCTACATGCCCCTGCACGGCTTCACCGCGGTGGACCTTGGCTACCAACCCGGCGAATGCCGTCTCCAACCTCGTCAACAAGATGGATGAGCCGCCGTTCACGGCGACCTATCTGCAGCTCTTCGACCAGATCTGGAACGACGCTGAGAAGGTCGAAGACGTGACCGGAGCAATCGTCGACCACATCGCCACGGTCTACAAGGAAAACTCGCCCGAGAGCATCTACTTCCTGATGCTCTACAACATCTTCAACGAGTTCCTGGGCGACGTGAATGAAGACGTGCTGCCCAACGACCGCACCGGCTACCAAGACACGCTGATCTGGCAGAAGCTCTTCAACTTTCAGCGCGATGCCGCCACCGGCATCATCAACAAGCTCGAAACCTACAGCGGCTGCATCCTGGCTGACAGCGTGGGCCTGGGCAAGACCTTCACCGCGCTAGCCGTCGTCAAGTACTACGAGCTGCGCAACAAGTCGGTGCTGGTGTTGTGCCCCAAGAAGCTAGCCGACAACTGGCTCACCTTCAACCACAACCTCAAGACCAACCTCTTCGCGAAAGACCGCTTCAACTACGACGTGCTGTGCCACACCGACCTGAGCCGCACCAGCGGGGAGTCTTTCGGCACCGCGCTCAACCGCGTGAACTGGGGCAACTACGACCTTGTCGTCATTGACGAGTCGCACAACTTTCGCAACAACGATGTCTTCAAGGAGCGGGAGACGCGCTACCAGAAGCTGATGAACCAGGTCGTCAAACAGGGCGTCAAGACCAAGGTGCTGATGCTGTCTGCTACCCCGGTGAACAACCGCTTCAACGACCTGCGCAACCAGCTGGCGCTGGCCTACGAAGGCGACTCCGAGAACCTAAGCAAAAAGCTGCGCACCGGCAAATCGGTCGAGGAGATCTTTCGCCAAGCCCAGGCGGCCTTCAACACCTGGACCAAGCTGCCGGTGGAGGAGCGCACGGCACGCGCGATCCTCGACGCACTGGACTTCGACTTCTTCGAGCTGCTGGACAGCGTGACCATTGCCCGGTCCCGCAAGCACATCCAGACCTTCTACGACACCACCGAAATCGGCCAGTTCCCTGAGCGGCGCAAGCCACTGTCTTACCACTGCCCCATCACCCACCGCGGCGACGTGCTGGGCTTCAACGACATCTTCAGCCACCTGTCGTGCATGAAGCTGGCCGTGTACGCGCCACTGAGCTACATCTTGCCCAGCCGGCTGAAGAAGTACGAGGCGATGTACGACACCCAGGTGGCAGGCCCAGGTGGCACGTTCCGGCAAGTTGACCGCGAACGCAGCCTGCAGACCCTGATGACGGTGAACCTGCTCAAGCGCCTGGAAAGCTCGGTGCATGCATTCCGCCTCACGCTTCGCTCGCTGCGCGACAACCACGCCGGCACGCTCGCCCGCATTGCAGCCTTCAAGAAGGATGGACGCTCCGCCAGCGTGACGGACCTGACAGACGCCTTGAGCGACCTCGACCCCGAGGACGACGACCTGCCCGATTTCGAGGATCTGACCGGGCCGGGTTCAGACGCCGTGGGCGGCAAGATCAAGATCAGCCTGGCCGACATGGATTTGCCGCGCTGGGAGCATGAGCTCACCGAAGACCGCGGGCTCATCGAGGCACTGCTGGCGTCCATGGACCTGGTCACGCCGGCGGAGGACGCCAAGCTCCAGCACCTGAAGGCCCACGTGTTGGGCAAAATCGCCCGCCCCATCAATTCGGGCAACCGCAAGGTGTTGCTCTTCACAGCCTTTGCCGACACCGCCGATTACCTCTATGCCAACCTGGCGCCCGAGCTGCTGTCGCAGCTGCACCTGCACAGCGCCAAGGTCACCGGCAAGGACAGGCCCGCGTCTACGCTGAAGGCCGGCTATGACTTCCAGGAACTGCTGACCCTCTTCTCCCCGCGGTCGAAGCAGAAGGCCGACGTGCTACCCGGCGAGCTGAACGAAGTCGACCTGCTGATCGGCACCGACTGCATCTCTGAAGGCCAGAACCTGCAGGACTGCGACTACGTCATCAACTACGACATCCACTGGAACCCGGTCCGCATCATCCAGCGCTTCGGCCGCGTGGACCGCATCGGCTCGCCGAACAAGACCATCCAGCTCGTCAACTACTGGCCCGACATCTCGCTGGACGAATACATCAACCTGAAGGAGCGCGTCGAGAGCCGGATGATGATCGCCGACGTCACGGCCACCGGCGACGACAACGTGCTGAGCGCCCAGGCCAACGACGTGTCGTACCGCAAGGAGCAACTGCGCCGCCTGCAGGACGAAGTGATCGAGCTGGAAGACGTGAAGACCGGCGTCTCGATCACCGATCTGGGCCTCAACGACTTTCGCATGGACCTGCTCAACTACGTGAAGGAACACGGCGAGCTGGCCCATACGCCCAACGGCATGCACGCCGTGGTGCCTGCACAGGCCGAGCTGGGCCTGTTGCCCGGGGTGATCTTCACGCTGCGCAACCGCCACAGCGGCGTGAACGTGGGCGACCACAACCGCCTGCACCCGTACTACCTCGTCTACATCAGCCGCCAGGGCGAGGTCATCCACGACCACAGCGAAGTCAAGCGCCTGCTGGACCTGGTGCGCTCTGCCTGCAAGGGGCGGGACCAGCCCATGCCCGAGGCCTGCCGCCTCTTCAACCGGGACACGGCCGACGGCCGACAAATGCAGGCCTACTCCGACCTGTTGGGCCAGGCCATTCGCTCGATGATTGAGGTGAAGGAAGAGAAGGACCTGGACAGCCTGTTCACCGGTGGCCGAACCACGGCCTTGGTCAACGCCATTGCCGGCCTCGACGACTTCGAGCTGATCACCTTCCTCGTCATCCAGGAGGGTGGATGACCGGTTCCGCCGCCCGCCCTGCGTCGCACCCTGCCTTCGTGCATTACCCGCCGAAGGCGGCGTTTGGCCGCACGCTGCCCAAGAACAAGCTCTACGCGCACAGCCACGCCGGCACGCGGCTGAAGAACCTGTGCGTGCAGCAGGTGGAGCAGATCGTCTGGCAGTACAAGCTGGCACCGGAGACCATCAACCTGCCGGCGCGTCCGGCGGTGCCCGAGATCCAGGTCTTCGGCATTCAGCTGAAGACTCCGGAACTGAGCTTCGACGTGCTGCGCGCCATCGACCAGGCGGTGCAGTTCCCAATCATCTTCGAGCTGGCACACGCGGGCCGGACCCAGGTGGTGGCCTGCCACAAACGCCCAAGTGAAGTCGATGCCGGCCGGTGGGTGTTGAGCGACTACTTTGCGAGTGGCTGGCTGGCCCACCTTGCCGAACGCGGTGCGATGCCGATCGCGCTGCATCTGAGCGGCCTGTACGAGCAGTTGCTGCGCGCTTTGCTGCCGCTGCCCGCCAGGCCGCACGAGACCTTGGCGGAGCACGTAGCCAGGCTGGAGACGCTGGCAGCCAAGCAGCGCGAGGCTGACAAGACGGCCGCCAGGCTGGAGAAGGAAAGACAGTTCAACCGCAAGGTCGCGATCAATGCGGACCTGCGCCGGCTCCAGGGCGAGCTGGAAGCCTTACGACGCTGACAAGGCTGCTGAGCCAAAGTGCTCGGCAGCCACAAGACGAGAGACCATGGACAAACTGAAGATGCACTCGCCCGACCTCACGCAGGACCACATCGCCCGCCTGCGCGATCTGTTTCCGGGTTGCGTGACCGAGGCCAATGGTGAAGACGGCCGCGTGCGGCTGGCCGTGGACTTCGATCTGCTGCGGCAGGAGCTGTCGGGCACGCTGGTCGAGGGACCGCAGGAGCGCTACCAACTGAACTGGCCGGGCAAGCGGGAGGCGCTGCTGACGGCGAATGCGCCTATCGCCAAGACGCTGCGACCGTACCGCGAAGACAGCGCGGACTTCGATTCGACGAAGAATCTGTTCATCGAGGGGGACAACCTCGATGCGCTGAAGCTGCTGCAAGAGGCGTATCTCGGCAAGGTGAAGTTGATCTACATCGACCCCCCGTACAACACCGGCCGCGACTTCATCTATGACGACGACTTCAGTGATGACGTTGAGAGCTATTTGCTTCAATCGAATCAGACTGACGCCGGTGGTGGTCGGCTGGTAGCGAACACTGAGGCCAATGGCCGCTTCCATTCGGATTGGCTCAGCATGTTGTTCGCGCGGCTGAGGCTGGCAAGGAACCTGCTGAAGGAAGACGGCGTCATCTTCGTCTCAATCGACGACAACGAGGTTGACAACCTGCGGAAGCTCTGCAACGAGGTATTCGGCGAGAGCAACTTCATCACTCAGATCATCTGGCAAAAGGTGTACGCGCCAAAGAATACCGCGGACTGGTTCTCCGAAGACCATGACTATCTGTTGGTGTATGCGAGAGAGAAATCGCTTTGGAGGCCGCAAAAGCTGGCGCGGACTGAAGAGATGGAGGCGCGCTACAAGAATCCTGACAGCGATCCACGCGGTCCGTGGAAGGCGGAGAATATGTCTGCACGCAATCGCTATGACGCTGGCGTGTTTTCGGTAAAGTGCCCATCAGGTCGAACAATTCCCGGCCCCCCAAAGGGACGCTATTGGGCTATCGATGAACGCAAGTTCAAGGAACTTGATGCCGACCGCCGCATATGGTGGGGCGCGGACGGTGACAACACTCCCGCGATAAAGCGCTTCCTCTCAGAGGTCGCTTCCGGTCGCACGCCCCAGACGCTCTGGTTCTACGAGGAAGTCGGGCACACACAGGACGCCAAGAAGACATTGCTGAAGTACGTGCAGTTTCAGCACACCGAGAACGTTCTGAACTCGGTGAAGCCTGTCGAATTGCTTCAACGTGTTCTGCAACTCGCCGGCCGGCCGAACGACGGCGACATCGTGTTGGACTTTTTCAGCGGCAGCGCCTCTACAGCTCACGCAATCTTCAAGCAGAACGCTGAAGACGGTGGCAATCGCCGGTTCATCGGAGTACAGATCGACGAGCCACTTCCGATACCAGAGCCGGAAATGGCTTCGATTCTGCAGATGGGGCTGAAGCGCATTCGCAATGTCGCCACTGAACTTCGGACTCAGCCTGACGGGGACAAGCTCGACTTGGGCTTCCGACTTCTAAAGATCGACTCCTCCAATATGGCCGATGTCTTCTATGCGCCCGACGCGGTCAACCAAGCCGCCCTCGAAGGCTTCACCGACAACATCAAGCCGGACCGCACCGCCGAAGACCTGCTGTTCCAGGTGATGCTGGATTGGGGCGTCGACCTAGCCCTGCCCATCACCCGCCAAACGATCCAGGGCCGCGAGGTGCTCTTCGTCGACGGCAACGCGCTGGCCGCCTGCTTCGACGCCGGTGGCCGCATCGACGAAGCCTTCGTGAAGGAACTGGCCACGCACAAGCCACTGCGCGCGGTGTTCCGCGACGCCGGCTTTGCTGACAGCGCCGCCAAAATCAACGTGGAACAGATCTTCAAGCTGCTGTCGCCCACCACCGAAGTGAAGTGCATCTGACGACAGCCACGATGAAGCTCAAGTTCAAAACCCAGGCTTACCAGACGGCCGCTGTGCAGGCCGTGGTGGACTGCTTTGAAGGCCAGCCGCCAGCTACTGCCGAGGCGATGAGCTACCGCATTGACCCCGGTACCGGCAAGCGCGGCACCGAAGACCTGTTTGCCGACGGCTTCAAGAACGCCGAGGTCAAGCTGTCTGAGCGCAGCCTGTTGGAGAACCTTCAGAAGGTCCAGCGGCATCAGAACCTGCCCATCTCGGAGACGCTGGTCAAGACCAAGGTCTCGCCGCTCAACCTCGACATCGAGATGGAGACCGGCACCGGCAAGACCTACTGCTACATCAAGACGATTTTCGAGCTGAACAAGCTGTACGGCTGGAGCAAGTTCATCATCGTCGTGCCCAGCATCGCCATCCGCGAAGGCGTGGCCAAGTCGCTGGAGATCACGGCCGAGCACTTCTTGGAGACCTACCAGAAGAAGGTGCGCTTCTTCATCTACAACTCCAAGCAGCTGCACCACCTGGAGAGCTTCTCGTCCGACGCCGGCATCAACGTGATGGTGATCAACGTGCAGGCGTTCAACGCCACCGGCAAGGACGCGCGGCGCATCTACGAGGAGCTGGACGACTTCCAGTCTCGCCGCCCCATCGACGTGATCAGCGGCCAACCGCCCGATCCTGATCCTGGACGAGCCGCAGAAGATGGAAGGCGGCAAGACGCTGGATTCGCTGGAGAAGTTCAAGCCGCTGATGGTGCTGCGCTACTCGGCCACCCACAAGACCGCGCACAACAAGGTCCACCGGCTGGACGCGCTGGACGCCTACAACCAGAAGCTGGTGAAGAAGATCGCGGTGCGCGGCATCGCGGTGAAGGGGCTGGCCGGCACCAATGCCTACCTGTACCTGCAGTCCATCGAGATCTCGACCAAGAAGCCGCCCGAGGCGCGGGTGGAGCTGGAACAGAAGCTGGCCAGCGGCAAATCAAGCGCGGTGCTGCGCAAGTTGGGCAAGGGCGACAACCTGTTCGACCTCTCCAACGGGCTGGATCAGTACCGCGGCTACGTGGTGTCCGAGATCGACGCCACCGACGGACACGCTGAGCTTCACCAATGGCGTGGAGCTGTTCGTGGGCGAAGCCACCGGCGATGTGAACGAAGCGACCCTGCGCCGCATCCAGATCCGCGAGGCGATCAAGGCGCACTTCGACAAGGAGCAGGCGCTGTTCCCGCAGGGCGTGAAGGTGCTGACGCTGTTCTTCATCGACGAGGTGGCCAAGTACCGTGACTACGCGGCAGCCGGACGAGAAGGGCGAGTACGCGCGGATGTTCGAGGAGGAGTACAGCGCCCAACTTGAATGAGGTGCTGGACCTGGACGAGACGCGCCTACATCCAATACCTGAAGGGCATCCCGGTCGGCCAAGACGCACAGCGGCTACTTCTCCATCGACAAGAAGAGCAAGCGCCTGGTCGATCCCGACATGGCGGCGCGTGGCGAGAACGCGGGCCAGTCGGACGACGTGGACGCCTATGACCTGATCCTGAAGGACAAGGAGACGCGCTGCTGTCGCTCCGACGCCGAGCCCGAGATCGTGCGCTTCATCTTCTCGCACTCGGCCCTGCGCGAAGGCTGGGACAACCCGAATGTGTTCGTCATCTGCGCGCTGAAGCACAGCGACAACACGATTTCTCGGCGGCAGGAGGTCGGGCGCGGACTGCGCCTGTCGGTCAACCAGAACGGCGACCGCATGGACCACCCGGCCACCGTCCACGACGTGAACGTGCTGACGGTGGTGGCCAGCGAGAGCTACAAGGACTTCGTGTCGGCGCTGCAAAAGGACATCAGCGAATCGCTGTCCGCGCGACCGAGGGTCGCGAACGAAGAGTACTTCACCGGCAAGGTGCTGCAAGACTGCCGACGGGCGACGTTCGAGGTCACCCCGCAGCTGGCCAAGCAGATCTACAAGTACCTGCTGAAGAACGACTACACCGACGACGACGATCACATCGCCGCCGCTTATCACGAGGCCAAGAAGGACGGCAGCCAGCTGGCCGCGCTGCCGGCGGAATTGCAGCCCTACGCCGAGCAGGTGTTCCAGCTGATCGACAGCGTGTTCAGCGACAAGCAGCTGCCGCAGTTCGACGACGACCGCCGGCCCAAGAAGAACCCGCTCAACGACAACTTCGACAAGAAGGAGTTCAAGGCGCTGTGGAGCCGCATCAACCGCAAGGCCGCCTACAGCGTGCGCTTCGACTCCGCCGAGCTGGTCGGCAAGGCGGTCAGCGCTAGATCAACGCGCACCTGCGCGTGACGCCGCTGCAGTACACCATCCAGCGGGGCGAGCAGGCCGACGTCACGACGCTACGACGAGCTGAAGTCCGGCGAGGGCTTCGTGCTCAAGGCCACCGAGACCGAATCGAACCGCCAGCATTCGGTGCACTCCGCGGTGAAGTACGACCTGGTCGGCAAGCTGGCCGAAGGCACGCAGCTGACGCGGCGCACTGTGGCGGACATCCTGCAAGGGGTTGAACGTCGCGGTCTTCGGCCAGTTCAAGACCAACCCCGAGCACTTCATCGCCGAAGCCAGCGCGACTGATCAACGAGCAGAAGGCCACGATGATCGTCGAGCATCTGGCCTACGACCCGGTGGCAGAACGCTACGAGCTGGACATCTTCACCGCGGGCCAGACCAAGCAGGACTTCAGCAAGGCAGGCGCAAAGCTGGACCGGCACATCTACGACTATGTGTTCACCGACTCGAACACCGAGCGCGAGTTCGTCAAGGAGCTGGACACCAGCGTCCGAGGTGGTGGTCTACGCCAAGCTGCCGCGTGGCTTTCTGATCCCCACGCCGGTCGGTGACTACAACCCCGACTGGGCCATCGCCTTCAAGGAGGGCATGGTCAAGCACGTCTACTTCGTCGCCGAGACCAAGGGCTCAATGTCGTCGATGGAGCTGCGGAAGATCGAAGAGACCAAGATCGCCTGCGCCCGAAAGTTCTTCGACCAGCTGAACCTGAAGTACGCACCGGAGAACGTGAAGTACGACGTCGTCAACAGCTTCGATAAGCTGATGGAGTTGGTGAAGTAGACACCCTAACAAATCACATTGCGAGCGCACCATGCTGACCGCATTCAGTCTTCGAAGTTTCAAGAGCTTCCGCGAGGCGAACCTACCGCTGGGGCCACTCACGGTCCTGATTGGCGCAAATGCGGCCGGTAAGAGCAATGCCATCGAGGCACTTCGGCTTCTCTCCTGGCTTGCGCAAGGTCAGAAGCTTGCGTCCATTCAATACGCCGTGAACAGCGCTGACCGAGTCGTTCGGGGACGGATAGAGGACCTCTGTCATCGCGGCGAGAGTCGGTTCAGTCTTGGCTGCAGAACGAATGATCGCCACTGGAATCAGTTGGAGATGCAGATCACCATCCGCGACGGTGAGCTTCACATCACTGGTGAACAGGTTGGCGAGGTGGGGGAGAACCTGCCGCTTTACACGATGGACCGTCCATCACACGGCCTGAGCACCGATGCGGGCGTGGCGTACAACAACTTTGCCCGAGGTGGGAACAAGCCGCATGTGACCGTTAGCGACCAGATGGCAGTGTTCGTGCAGTTCGAGAGTGCGGTTCGGTTCGAGGCCGGTCACAAGAAGGCGCAGGAGACCATCCCCGCGGTGGCCAAGCGACTGCAGACGACGCTTTCCAACATTCTCTTTCTAGACCCGGCCCCGGCTCGCATGCGCGAGTACAGCTTCACAAACGACAAGCGGTTGCTGGGCGACGGGACGAATCTTTCCAGCGTCCTGCACCGGCTTTGGGGCATTGATGCCGAGTCAGGGAACGAGCCCTATGCAACTCAGCGCCAGGCCATCCTCGATTTCATACAAAGCTTGCCCGAGCAGGACATCGCGGGTCTGAGCTTCCTCGATGGCCCGCGGGGCGAGGTGATGGTGCAGTTGCAGGAAACCTTCGGAGGCACTCCGAGGGCCTACGACGCTTCGCTGCTTTCAGACGGTACGTTGCGCGTGCTCGCAATCGCGGCCGCGATGCTTTCAGCGCCCGAAGGCAGCCTCGTTGTCATCGAAGAAATTGACAACGGTGTGCATCCGAGTCGGGCTCGACACCTGCTTGACAGCATTCGTAACGTCGCCGAACGGCGCAAGCTGCGCGTGCTGCTCTCCACGCACAACCCGGCGATGCTGGATGCGCTGCCTGATGCTGCGGTACCAGACGTCGTGTTCTGCTACCGAGATCCCGCAAGCGGCGCCAGCAAGTTGATCCGGATGAACTCAATTCCGGATGTGCCTGAGCTGCTCGTTCAAGGTCCCCTGGGGCACCTGATGACCTCGGGGGCTCTGGAGCGCTTCGTCAAAACCCACAAGGGACCGGAAGCGCGGAAGCAACAAGCGAAGGCATGGCTTGAGTCGCTCAAGACGGCAAAGCCGGGTGTTGGCGAATGAGTGCGATCGTCATAGTCGACACGTCGGTCCTCTTGAACATCCTCGATGTGCCTGGGCGCAACGAGAGCCGGGTCGAGGTTCTCGCAGAACTTGGAAAACTGATCGAGGCCAGCAATCATCTGTTCATCCCGATGGCCGCTATCGTTGAGGTTGGAAATCACATCGCGCAGCTTGGTAATGGTGCTCAGCGGAGAGCAGCCGCGGAGCGCTTCATCGCCGAAGTGAGGAAGGCCCTCGCAGACGATGCGCCGTGGAAGCCCATCAACTTTCCATCGAATCAAGAGGTTCTTGGGTGGCTCGATGCGTTTCCGGACGCAGCCATGCAGGGCTTGGGCATGGGCGACCTCTCCATCAAGAAGGAGTGGGAGGACCTCTGCGCGAAGTACAGGATGAGTCGCGTTCGGGTCTGGACTCTGGACGATGACCTCGCGGGCCTTGACCGCGCCGTGGTCGTGCGCCGTCGGGTGACGTAGAGTGCACGTCAGCAACGGTTCGTCTCCTTTTTGCACGAAGTTTTGGTTCGAACAGTTGCGCCACTGGGCGGGCCGATGCTCACACCCACGGCGCTTTGGGGCAGTCGACCGGATGGGGCCACGGATGGGGCCACGGCCGAATCCTTGCGGCAGAGAACCCACATGAACGCTGGCTCAGCGGCCGATTGCGAAGTGATGATCGACCACATGTGACCGTGCCCTGCAGCGTCGCATGACGTCACGCGAGCCCCTGAACGGCCATCGCTTCAGGGGCTCGGTTATTTGGACCCCGCGGAGGGCTCGATCCCTCGTCCGCTGCATCGCCCACTGCCCGCGAAGGAGCCGCCATGCTGACCAGGGCACAAGTCGACGCGGTCTTCGACGCCTTCATCGCCAAGGATCTGGACCGGGTTGTGGCCCAGTTCGCCGATGACGCCGTGCTGATCGACCCGCACTATCCCGAGCCCCGGATGGTCGGCAGCACCGCGATTCGCCAGGGGCTGGGCTGGGGTCTCGGCAACCTCGTCAGGCCGGGCTTCGCGATCCGCAACCTGCTTATCGACGGCGACAAGGCGGCGATCGAGGTCGATACCCACCACGTGTTCAAGGGCGGCATGAAGCTGCGCCTCGCGCAGTTGTTTCTGCTCGAGGCGCGCGACGGCAAGATCCAGCGCCTGCAGGCCTATGTGCCCTACGGGCCACCCGGCGTGGCCGGACTGCTGACGCGGCTGACGCGCTGGGTGTGGAAGCTGCAAGGCAAAATCGGGCGTGCCGGCCTGACGCCGGCTTGAGCACCGGGCGCGGCACCGACCGCGCCCAGACCGGCGGCAACCGCCAGGAGACGACGAAATGAAGAACTTGAGGCGCCTGGGCTTGGGTCTGCTGGCCGTGCTCGGCCTGTCGGCGGCCGCGGTGGCGGTCTACGTGACGCGCAGCTTTCCCACACTGGACGGCGAGCTCAAGGCGCCCGGGCTGCAGCGGCCGGTGTCGATCGAGCGCGACCGCTCGGACGTCACCCACATCAGGGCGCAGACGGCGCATGACGCCTGGTTCGGGATCGGCTACGTGCACGCGCAGGAGCGCGGCTGGCAGCTCGAGTTCAACCGCCGCGTGATGCACGGCGAACTGTCCGAGGTGTTCGGCGAAGCCACGCTGGAGACCGACAAGCTGATGCGCACGCTCGGCATCGTTCGCGCCGCACAGCAGCAATGGGACGGCCTGCCGGCCGACGCGCAGGCCGCACTCCAGGCCTACAGCGACGGCATCAACGCGTTCTACGCCAACACCTCGCAGGCACTGCCGCCGGAGTTCCATGTCCTGGGCGTCAGGCCTGGCGGCTCGTCCGGCACGGCCTGGACTCCGGTGGACAGCGTCGGCTGGCTGATCATGATGGCCCTCGATCTGGGCGGCAACTGGAGCAACGAGTTCGCGCGCCTGAACGCAGCGCAGGTGCTGAGCACCGAGCAGTTGTGGCAGCTGCTGCCGCCCTACGAGGGCGAGGCGCCCGCGTCGAGGGTGGATTTCGCCCGGCTCTATGCCGAGCTCGGCGTCTACCGGCCTGCAGCGGCCCCCGCCCCGGCGGCAAAGACCAGCGCGGCCATCGGCCTGTGGGACACGCTGGTGACGGCGCAGATCGCCCCCTGGGCCGACGATTTCGCGCGCAACGTGGGCAACGTGGAAGGCCGTGGCAGCAACAACTGGGTCGTTGCCGGCAACCACACCACGAGCGGCAAGCCGCTGCTGGCGAACGACCCGCATCTGAGCCTGAGCGCACCGGCGATTTGGTACTTCGCGCGCCTTCAGGCGCCGGCCGAACGCCAGGCCGATGGCGCGCCGGGAGCGCCACTGGACGCCATCGGTGCCACGCTGCCCGGCCTGCCTTTCGTGGTGCTCGGTCGCACGGCCAAGGTGGCCTGGGGTTACACCAACACGGGCCCCGATGTGCAGGACCTGTACCTCGAGCAGATCGACCCGGCCGACCCGAAGCGCTACAAGACGCCGCAAGGCTGGACCGAGTTCGAGACGCGCAGCGAAGTCATCAAGGTCAAGAAGGCAGCCGATGTGGCGATCACGGTGCGCTCGACCCGCCACGGCCCGGTGATCAGCGACGCGCAGCCCGCGCACGCCAAGCTGCTCGATCTCGACCGCTTCGTCGTCGCCCTGCGCTGGAGCGCGCTCGAAGCCGACAACCGCACCGCGCTGGCCGGCATCCGCTCCAATCGGGCACAGTCGGTCGACGAGCTCATCGCCGCCTATGCCGACTACCACTCGCCGATGCAGAACGTGGTGATGGCCGATGTCGCCGGCAAGGTGGCCTACCGGGCGATCGGCCGTGTGCCCGTGCGTGCGACCGACAACGACATCATGGGCGTGGCTCCGGCGCCGGGATGGGACGCGCGCTACGACTGGGCCGGCTGGCTGGCCTACGATCAGAACCCGCAGGCCGACGACACCGCAATCTCGCATCGCGGCTGGTTGGCCACGGCCAACCAGCGCATCCATGGCGCCGACTATCCGCACTTCATCACCAGCGATTGGGAGCCCGCCTACCGGCACCAGCGCATCGACGCCTTGCTGGCGGCGCAATCGAAGCATGACCTGGCCTCGATGCAGGCGACGCACAAGGACCAGCTTTCGCTGTCGACCCTCACGCTGCTGCCCTATCTGCGCCAGTCACCCGTCTCGCACCCGCTGGGCGCGCAGGCGCAGGCGCTGCTGAAGGACTTCGACGGCGTGATGCGCGCCGACGCCGCTGCGCCGCTGATCTTCTCGGTCTGGACCGACGAATTCACCCGTGGCGTCATCGGCGCCAAGCTCGGCAACGAGCGCCTGCTGTCGATGTACGGCAAGCGTGTGCTGCGCCCGGCGACCGAGGGCATGCTGCAACGCGACGACAAGGGCTGGTGCGGCGAGGCCGGCTGCCTGGCAGCCTCGGGCCTGGCGCTGGACCGGGCACTGGCGCGCCTGCAGGCGAGCTACGGCGACGACCCGGCCAAGTGGCAGTGGGGCGTCGCCCACCCCGCGCTGTCGGCGCACAGGCCGTTCAGCAACGTGGCGGCGCTGGCGCCGTTCTTCGACGTTCGTGTGCCCACCGGAGGCGACCGCTACACCATCAACCTCGGTCACTTCCACGCCGATCAGGCAAAGGAGCCGTTCGCCAACAGGCACGCGCCGTCGCTGCGGGCCCTGTACGACCTGGCCGACCTCGAGCAATCGCGATTTATCTACCAGACCGGCCAGAGCGGCCTCGTCTTCTCGTCGCGCTACGGCGACATGAGCGCCGACTGGGCGTCGGTCGCCTACCGGCCGCTGCAGATGAACCCGCCCGCGATGGTGCATCGCGTCCAACTGCAGCCCTGACCCTCCCGGCCGCGGCCCGGGCGCCCCTCGGCCTACACTGCGGCTCGCGCGGGGCTCTGGCGCGCGCTTCGATGCACGACCTACTGGAACCGCGACCCTATGCTGAGCTGGCTCTTCAAGAAACGCGTCGGCGTGGCTGCGCCGAAAGAGGCGATCTCCCCGCAACCCAACCCTCAAGCCCAGGCCGACACCAAGGCCAGGCAGGCCGACGACGCCAAGGCCCTTTGGCGGCCCCGCCTGCAATCGGCGCAGGGTGACGACGCGGCGCTGCTGGGCGTTGCGCAGGCAGCGCCGCTGCTCGAAATCAAGTTGGCGGCGGTGGAGGCGCTGGCCAGCGAAGAGGCGTTGAAGCAGGCCGAGCGCGCGTTTCGCAGCCACGACCGCAAGGTCCACGGGCTCGCCAAGCGGCGGCTGGTCGCCGCGGCGGCGCAGCGCGAGGCCCGTGCCCGGGCAACGCAGCTGATCGCGACCGCCAGCGCGTGGGCCGGCGAAGCGCTGCTCCCGGCCAACCGCCTGGTGGAGCTCGACCGCGACTGGCAGTCGCTCGACGCGAACCTGCTGGACGCGGCCCAGTGCAGCGAATTCGCCGCACTGCGCGACCGCCTTGGCGCCGCGCTGCGCGAGCGTGGCGAGGCCGAGCAGCGCGCGAAACGCTGGAGCGCCGACGCGAACCGGGCACTGGACGCACTGCAGGTCGGCTGCGCCGAGGCGGCGGCCGCCGGCAGCGCTGCCGGCCTCGCCGCGCACTGCCAAGCCGCCCAAGCGCTGTGCGATGCCCGTCCCGATGAGCCCGCCACGGCGGCGCTTGCCGACGCGCTGCAGGCGGCGCTGCAAACCGCTGCGCGGGTCGATGCCCGTTTGGCCTTCCTCGACGCGCTGGATCATCCGGCTGCCGAGCCAGAACCCAGCGCTTCGCCGGCGGTCGAGCCGCAGCAAGTCTCAGGCGACGAGGCCGTTGAACCCCCCACCGGCGAGCCCCCGCCCACCGCGGCGATCGATGATCTCCCGCCGGCGCCGCCAGCGCCCACCGCAGCGCAGCGCTGGCGCGAGCTGGAGCCGCTGGCCGACGCCGAACTGGCCCGTGTGCTCAACGATCGCTTCGAGCGTTGGCAGCGCCGGCAGCTGTCCGCGCGCCGCGCGGCGCCGGTGCCGCGGGCCGTTCCGGCCGTGGCGACGCCGCCCCGCCCTGAACAACTGCTGCGCCTGGATGCCTTGCTGCGCCTTGCCGAAGCCGCCCTTGCCGAAGGTCAGACGGGTCCCATGCAAAGGCATCTGCAGGCTGTCGATGCCGCTTTCGAGGCCATCAACGGCAATGGGCATGACGACGCATTGCGCGCGCGCCATCAGGCCCTGCACGCCGAGCGTGCGCGGCTCAAGGGCTGGCAACAGTGGGGCGGCGGTCTCGCCCGCGACGGCCTGACGAACGAGGCCGAGGAACTGGCCCGACTCACGCTGGCCGCCGCCGATCCCGAGGCGATCGGCACGGCAAAGTTGCATCTGAAGGCGCATGGCGAGGCCATCCACTCGCTGCGCCTGCGCTGGAAGGAGCTCGACCGACTGGGCGCTTCCGCCAGCCAGGCGCAATGGCAGCGCTTCGATGGCGCATTGCAGGCAGCCTACCAACCCGTGGCCGCGCAACAGGCGGCCCTCAAGGCCGCGCGCCACGACAACCTGGCGGCCCGCGAGGCGCTGCTGGATGCGCTCGACGCGGCGGCGGTGGATGCACCCTCGGCAAATACCGACGACATGGCAGCGCATTGGAAGGAGCAGCTGAGTGCGCTGGAGCGCTTCCACCTCGCCTGGCGCCAGCTCGGGCCGCTCGAGCACACCGTGCCGGCAGGCGCGCGCAGCGGGCTACAGCGGCGCGTGCGCGGCAGCGTCGAGCGCATCGAGGCGCCGCTGCAAGAGGCGCGGCGCGCGGCCGAGGCCGCACGAGAGCAGCTGATCGTCCGCGCCGAAGCGCTGCTCCAGGGCCCTGCGCCCGACCCGCAACTGCGCGATGCCGTCGCCCAGGTGCGCGACCTTCAGGCGCAGTGGCAGCAGCATGCGCGCACCGTACCGCTGCCGCGCGCGCTGGAGGCTGCGCTCTGGGCGCGCTTCAAGGCGGCCACCGATGCCGTGTTCGCGCGGCGCGACGCCGCCTTCGGCGCACGCGATGCCGAACTGGCAGCCAACCTGGCGGCGCGCGAGGCGCTGCTGGAGCGCCTGACCGCGCTGGACGGCGATACGCCGGTCGCAGAGATGCAACGAACGCTGGCCGAGGTCGACCGCGCCTGGCGCCAGCCCGTCGAACTCCCGCGCGGAGCCGCAGGCGCGCTCGACGCGCGCCTGCGCGACGCCCACGCGGCCGCCTTGAAGCTCCTGGCCGACGGTGCCCGCGCGCGCTGGCAGGCCCAATGCGACGCGCTGGCTGCAACGCTCGAGCGGTGCGAGGCGCGTGAGGACGGCATCGCCGGCGCCGGCGCCGATGACGCACCGCAACCGGCCCTGCCGGGCGAGCTTCCGCCGGCCTGGGCGCAGGCCCTCGCCGAGCGCTGCGCACGGCCGGCGGAGGCGGGCCCGCTGGCCGGGGCGGCGCTGGAGGATCTGCTGCTTCAACTCGAAGCGGCCCTGGACCTGCCGGCCACTGCCGAGCAGCAGGCGGCGCGGCGCGACCTGAAGCTGCGCGCGATGAAGGACGCGCTCGAAGGCCGCGCAGCGTCGAACCCCGGCTCGACCCGGGGCACCGACGCGCTGCCGGCCGCGTTGTGCCAGGGTCGCCTGACCTCAGTGCAGCGGGAGCGGCTGCGCGCGCTGATCGCGGCGCTGCGGCGGGCGGCGCCCGGAACCCTGGTGGTGCCGGCGCCGCGGGGCTGAACGCGATACGAAGCGCCGGAGAGATGAGCGCCCGCCACGATCACGGTCCGGCCAGCTACGACCGCGCGTTTGCGATCGGCATCGCCCTCAACGCTGGCTTCGTCGCCATCGAGGCGTCTTATGGCTGGCGTGTCAACTCGCTGGCGCTGCTGGCCGACGCCGGTCACAACCTGAGCGACGTGGCCGGGCTGGTGCTCGCCTGGGGAGGGGCGCTGGCAGGGCGCCTGCGGCCCGACGCGCGCCACACCTACGGCTGGAAGCGCGCCAGCATCCTCGCCGCCTTCTTCAATGCCCTGTTGCTGCTGGTGGCCATGGGCTCGCTGGCCTGGGAGGCGGTGCACCGGCTCGGTTCACCCGCGCCGGTCGACGCGCGGACGATCATCGTCGTTGCGGGCATCGGGATCGTCGTCAATTCAGCCACGGCGCTGCTGTTCCTGCGCGGTCGCGAGAGCGACTTGAACATCCGCGGGGCGTTCCTGCACATGGCGGCCGATGCGCTCGTATCGGCCGGGGTCGTGCTCGCCGGCGGCCTGGCCCTGTGGCTCGGGTGGGACTGGATCGACCCGGTGGCCAGCCTGCTGATCGCCGTCGTCATCGTGGTCGGGACCTGGAGTCTTTTCAGGCAGTCGCTGCACCTGATGTTCGACGGCGTTCCCGAGGGCGTGGACCTGCACGCGGTGCAGGCCCTTCTGGAGGCGCTGCCCGGGGTGGCGCGCGTGTACGACCTCCACGTCTGGGCGATGGGCACCTCGGAGATCGCGCTGACCGCCCACCTGGAAGTGCCTGCCGGGCCCGCCGACGACGCCTTCCTTCAGGAAGCAAACCGGCAGTTGCACGATCGCTTCGAGATCGACCATGTGACGCTGCAAACGGTGCGCGCGGCGTTCACCGAACCTTGCGCTCCGTCAGGGCCGCCGTCCGCGCTGCGCCCGGGGCACACCCCCTCGGCGCGCGATCAGCGTGCGGGCCACGCCGAGGATCACGGCGCTGCGGACGCGCGCCTGATCCCACAGCGCGACCGCGCGGGCACCGCGAACTGTGAATGACACGCGCCTCAGCCCGGCAATGCCGCGGCCGGCGAGACCGGTGGATCGCGTTCGACAAGCTCCGCCCGCTGGGCAGGCGGCACCGCATCGACCGGGACGATGCCCTGGGCGAGTTGCCCCTTCGGCCCCTGGACCCGCTCGAAGCTGACCCGGCCGCCCTGCCTGAGGGTGCGAAAGCCGTCCATCTGGATCGCCGAGAAGTGCGCGAAAACGTCGTCTCCACCGTCCTCGGGCTGGATGAATCCGAAGCCCTTGGCGTCGTTGAACCACTTGACCGTACCGAACGCCATGTTGCCCTCCCGCATCCCTGCCGCCGTCGCGGATTCTCGACAGGCCCGTTTCGACTGTCAAGGCGGTCGCTGGCGGTCACTGGCGGTCGCTGGCGGTCGCTGGCGGTCGCCGACCCCGCCCCTATGCAAGGTGCCCGCATGGCGACCTTGCGGCAAAGATTGGTTCCTGTCGTGAGGCATTTCCGACCTTGTGCTTTGCACCGCAGGCACAACATGCGCAACAGTGAACGCTTTGGCATCAACTCGATAGAATGTTTCCATGCCTGCCGACAAACCCAAGCTACCGCTGCCGAGGCCGGACGTCGTGCTGCCCGACGGCGGGCAGGGCAGCGTTGTCGTTGAACGCCAAGCGGCGAAGACGGAGCCGCCGCGGCTGTACCAAGTGGTGCTCCTCAATGACGACTACACGCCGATGGAGTTCGTGGTGATGATCCTTCAGGAATACTTCAACCACGATCTGGAGACGGCGACGCAGATCATGCTCAAGATCCATCACGAAGGGCGGGGGGTTTGTGGCGTGTTCACGAAGGATGTGGCCGCAACCAAGGTCGAGTCGGTGTCCACCGCTGCGCGCCGCAGCGGGCACCCTTTGCAATGCATTCTGGAGGCCGCATGATCGCGCAAGAGCTTGAAGTCAGCCTGCACATGGCGTTCGTCGAAGCGCGCCAGCAGCGCCATGAGTTCATCACCGTCGAGCACCTGCTGCTGGCGTTGCTGGACAATCCTTCCGCGGCCGAAGTGCTTCGCGCCTGTTCGGCCAACGTCGACGAACTGCGCAAGAGCCTCGTGCAGTTCGTCAAGGAGAACACGCCGACGGTGGGCGGTGCCGACGAAGTCGACACCCAGCCGACGCTCGGTTTCCAGCGCGTGATCCAGCGCGCGATCATGCACGTGCAGTCCACCGGCAGCGGCAAGAAGGAAGTCACCGGCGCCAACGTGCTGGTGGCCATCTTCGGCGAGAAGGATTCGCACGCCGTGTACTACCTGCACCAGCAGGGCGTCACAAGGCTGGATGTGGTCAACTTCATCGCCCACGGCATCAAGAAGTCCGACCCGCCCGAGCCCGCCAAGTCCAACGACGGCAATGCCGCCGAGACCGAGAAGGAAGAGGGCGACGGCAAGGCCTCGCCGCTCGACCAGTTCACGCAGAATCTGAACCAGCTCGCCCGCGACGGCAAGATCGATCCGCTGATCGGACGCGAACATGAAGTCGAGCGCGTGATCCAGATCCTGTGCCGCCGGCGCAAGAACAACCCGCTGCTGGTGGGCGAGGCCGGTGTCGGCAAGACGGCGATCGCCGAAGGGCTGGCTTGGCGGATCACCCAGGGCGACGTGCCGGAGATCCTGGCCACCGCCACCGTCTATTCGCTCGACATGGGCGCGCTGCTGGCGGGGACCAAGTACCGCGGCGACTTCGAACAACGCCTCAAGGGCGTGCTGAAGAACCTGAAGGACATGCCCAGCGCTATTCTGTTCATCGACGAGATCCACACCCTGATCGGTGCCGGCGCCGCTTCGGGTGGCACGCTCGACGCGAGCAACCTGCTCAAGCCCGCGCTGTCGACCGGCGCAATGAAGTGCATTGGCGCGACCACGTTCAGCGAGTACCGCGGCATCTTCGAGAAGGACGCCGCGCTGTCGCGGCGGTTCCAGAAGATCGACGTCGTCGAACCCTCGGTCGAGCAGACGGTGGAAATCCTGAAGGGCCTCAAGTCGCGTTTCGAAGAGCATCACAGCGTCAAGTACGCGCTCGGCGCGCTACAGGCGGCCGCCGAGCTGTCGGCCAAGTTCATCAACGACCGCCACCTGCCCGACAAGGCGATCGACGTGATCGACGAAGCTGGCGCAGCGCAGCGCATCCTGCCCAAGAACAAGCAGAAGAAGACCATCACCCGCGCCGAGGTGGAAGACATCGTCGCCAAGATCGCGCGCATTCCGCCGGCGAGTGTGTCCAGCGACGACCGCGGCAAGTTGAAGAGCCTCGACCGTGACTTGAAGAGCGTCGTGTTCGGTCAGGATCCCGCGCTCGAGGCGCTGGCTTCGGCGATCAAGATGGCGCGTTCCGGCCTGGGCAAGCCCGACAAGCCGATCGGCTCGTTCCTGTTCAGCGGCCCGACCGGCGTTGGCAAGACCGAGGCGGCCAAGCAGCTCGCCTACATCCTGGGCATCGAGTTGATCCGTTTCGACATGAGCGAGTACATGGAGCGTCATGCGGTGAGCCGCCTGATCGGCGCGCCGCCAGGCTACGTCGGCTTCGACCAGGGCGGGCTGCTGACCGAGGCGATCAGCAAGAAGCCGCACGCCGTGCTCTTGCTCGACGAGATCGAGAAGGCGCACCCGGATGTCTTCAACGTGCTGCTGCAGGTGATGGACCACGGCACGCTGACCGACAACAACGGGCGCAAGGCCGACTTCCGCAACGTGATCATCGTCATGACGACCAATGCCGGCGCCGAGACCATGAACAAGGCGACGATCGGCTTCACGACCAAGCGCGAGCAGGGCGACGAGATGGCCGACATCAAGCGGCTGTTCACGCCCGAGTTCCGCAACCGGCTCGACGCGACGGTGAGCTTCCGCGCGCTCGACGAAGAGATCATCCTGCGCGTGGTCGACAAGTTCCTGCTCCAGCTCGAGAGCCAGCTCGCCGAGAAAAAAGTCGAGGTCACGTTCACCGACGCACTGCGCAAGCACCTGGCGAAGAAGGGCTTCGATCCGCTGATGGGCGCCAGGCCGATGCAGCGCCTGATCCAGGACACGATCCGGCGCGCACTCGCCGACGAACTGCTGTTCGGCCGGCTGGTCGATGGCGGCCGGCTGACGGTCGACGTCGATGCCGAGGGCGCGGTGCTGCTCGACATCCAGCCGACGCGAAAGAGCGACCGTCCCAAAGCCGAACCGGCCACGACGAGCTGACCTCGCGGGCAGCCAGTCAGACGAGACAGGGGCCTTCGGGCCCCTGTCTCGGTGGCGGTCGTTCAGGCGGTCGCCGCGGGATCCTGCGTATAGAAGTCGGCGAGCAACTTGTACAGCGCGGGGTGCTCGTCGCGCATCTCGCGCGGGGCGACGAAGAACGCCTCGCTCGCCACGGCGAAGAACTCGTCCGGCGCCTGCGCACCGTAGGGGTCGAGAAACGTCTCCTCGCCGGCATCGACCTGCGCGCACAGCGCAAGATGGTGCGCCTGCAGCACCGCGGCCCATCGGGCGCGCTCGGCACGGCTGGGCAGCGGCGGTATGCCATCGGCCAGGCCGTCGGCCATGTCGAGCACGTGTGCGAACTCATGGATCACGACGTTGTAGCCCCACTCGGCGGACTCGCCGGCATCGGCCACGTCGCGCCACGACAGCATGATCGGCCCGCCGTCCATCGCCTCGCCGGTCAGCTCTTCGTCGTACTCGTGCACGACGCCGATCTCGTCCATGTGCTCCCGCCGTGCCTGCACTGCGTCGGGATGGATCACGATGCCGACAAAGCCGTCGTACCAGTGCAGCCCGAGCTTGAGCACCGGCAGGCAGGCCTGCGCCGCTACCGCGACCGCCATCGCATCGGTGACGGGCGTCTCGGCCGGGCCGGTGAACTCCTTGCGGGCGAGGAAGAGGGTGGCCATCTCGCGGAGTTGCTGCACGTCCGTGGCCGAGCGTCGCGACAGGAACGGAAAGCGCGCCAGCGTCAACGACCAGAGTGCATCGGGAATCGCGCGCCGAGCGAGCGTGCGCGCATCGCGCCGCCGGCGCAACGCATGCCACCACCGCGCCATCACGATGGCGCGGGCGATGGTGACGGCGCCTGGGCCGCGAGCGCAGGCGACAGCCGGGCGAAGCCGTCGCGGGTCAGGCGCAGCACCTCGGCGCGCGGCCTCCCGTCCGTGCGGTCGAGGTCCCAGTCGCTCAGCACGTGGCGCACATGACCGGGCGCCAAGGGCTCGCTGCCGGGTTGGTGCGTGTGCCCGTGCAGGAGCACCGGCGTCGCCGCCTGATGCATCCAGGCCACCGCCGCGGCGGCGTCGATATCGGCCGCGTCTGGTGGGGGCATGCCGCCGGCCTGGCGCTGTTCACTCGCGTGCCGCATCCGTGCCGCCATCTGCCGGCGCTCATCCAGCGGCAAGGCGAGCACGGCCTCCTGCCAGCGGGCGTTGCGCACTTGGGCGCGGTAGCGCTGGTACTCGATGTCCGACAGGCACAGCGCATCGCCGTGCGACAACAGCACGCGCTGTCCGAAGGCCAGCAGCACCGTCGGATCGGGAAGGGCCATGACGCCGCAATCCTTGAGCAGGGCGGTGCCGACGAGGAAGTCGCGGTTGCCGGCCATGAAGGCGACACGGCTGCGGCTCGCCGCCTGCGCCAGGGTGCCGGCGCAGCCCGCCTCGAACCCGTGATGCCGCGCATCGTCGCCGACCCAGGAGTCGAAGAGGTCGCCCAGAATGAACACCGCGTCGGCCGACGTGGCCAGCATGTATGCCGCCCAGGCCGCGCAGGTCAGCGGCATGTCGGGCGCGAGGTGCAGGTCGGAGATGAAGTCGATCCGCGACCACTCCGGCGGCGCCTGAAACTCCCAGAACGTCGGCAGGCCTGGGATCGTCGGCGCGACCACGCGCGCTACACGACCGTGGCCGAGACGATCAGCACGTCCTCGAGCGGCACGTCGCCATGGCCGCCCCGGTTGCCGGTGGGCACGCCTTCGATCGCATCGACCACGTCGGTGCCGGCGACCACCTTGCCGAACACGGCATAGCCCCAACCCTGCGCGCTCTCGGACTTGTGGTCGAGGAACGCGTTGTCGGTGGTGTTGATGAAGAACTGCGCAGTGGCTGAGTGCGGGTCGGAGGTCCGCGCCATTGCCAGCGTGTAGTGACGATTCTTCAAGCCGTTGTTGGCCTCGTTGGCGATCGGCGCGCCGACCGGCTTTTGCTTCATGCCCGGGGCGAAGCCGCCGCCCTGGACCATGAAGCCCTTGATGACGCGGTGGAAAACCGTACCGTCATAGTGGCCCTGCTTGACGTAGGCGGCAAAGTTGCTCGCCGAGTTCGGTGCAAGCGCGTCGTCGAGTTCGACGCGGATCGTGCCCAGGCTGGTGTTCAGATCGATCAGTTGCGGCATCTCATTTCTCCAGGGTGGCGGTCTTGATGGTGACGGGCTGCACCGGCACGTCGCCGGCACCGGTGGGGACGGCGCGGATCTTGTCGACGACGTCCATGCCCGAGACGACCTTGCCGAACACGGCATAGCCGTTGCCGTCGCGCGAATTCGCGGCGTCGAGGAAGGCGTTGTCCTTGACGCTGATGAAGAACTGCGCCGTCGCCGAGTTCGGGTCGCTGGTGCGCGCCATCGCCACGCTGCCGCGGACGTTGTTCAGCCCGTTCTTGCTCTCGAGCGGGATCGGCGCGCGGGTGGGCTTTTGCTTCAGGTCGGCCGTCATGCCGCCGCCCTGGATCATGAAGTTGTCGATCACGCGATGGAACACCGTGCCGTCGTAGTGGCCTGCCTTGACGTACTGGACGAAGTTGTCCACCGACTTCGGCGCCTTCGCGGCGTCGAGCTCGATCACGATGTCGCCCATCGACGTGGCGAGCTTGACCTTCTGTGCCCAGGCCGGAGCGCTCAGGCCCAGTGCGATGGCGACCGCGGCAAACGCCTTGGCCAGGTGGCCGAGTTTCGGCTTTGGTGTCATGTTCGAACTCCTTGGGTTTGAGGTGGGGGAGGGCGTCCTCGTGCATTGGCGGCGCCGCACGGCGTCGGCGCCGATGCAGGCGCGCGGTCAGGGCGAGGTGGCCTTGGCCGCACGGTCCGGTGTTGCCGCGCGCGGCTCCGCCGGGCCGGCCGTGAACAGCTTGCGAAGCTGCGCCAGCTTCGTCGGCAATGCCGCGTTGCTGCCATCGAGCGCCTGCGCGCGCGCATAGGCCTGCGCGGCGAGCCTGGCATAGACATCGCCAAGATTTTCTTGTGCGGTGGCGTAGTTCGGGTTGGCCCGCACGGCCGACTCCAGCGCGACCCGCGCCTTGTCGTACTGGCCCTGGCCGGCATACAGCACGGCCAGGTTGTTGTAGGGCTCTGCAAGCTCCGGGTAGTCTTCGCTCAGCAGTGTGAAGACGGCGATCGCGTCGGCGCCGCGCTTGCCATCGGCCAGCAGCACGCCCTTGAGGAAACGAAGCTGGGCGTCCTTGGGCTTGATCGCCAGGAACTGGTCGAGCTTGACCATCGCCTCGGTCGTCTGGCCGGACTTGACGAGTTGTTGGACCTCGGACACTTCGTCGGCGCGTGTCGACATTGCAATGCCACACAGCAGGGCAGCCAGCAGCAGCCTGGCGATCGAACGGGTGCGGTTCATGGAACTCCGGCGAGGCTGTGCGCGCAGCCACTGGGGAAGGCGCGTAACGGAGCCCTGGGGCACCGCCGCTATACTGGATTCGATTGTAGTTCAGCCCCTGTCGCCGCCGGGTCTGGGTGCCGGTGCGGTGCCGGTCGTGGCGGCCTTCCAATCAACCCCGATTGCCTCCTGAAGCCTCGAGCGGCGCGCGCAGACTTGCGCTGCCTGGGCGTCGACGTCGATGAGCCTGCGCATCCACAACACCTTGTCCCGGAGTCTCGAGCCGTTCACGCCCATCGAGCCGGGGCACGTGCGCATGTACGTCTGCGGCATCACGATCTACGACTACTGCCACGTGGGCCATGCCCGCTTCCTGATCGCCTTCGACGTCGTCAGCCGCTGGCTGCGGACGCTGGGTTACCGCGTGACCTATGCGCGCAACATCACCGACATCGACGACAAGATCATCCGCCGTTCGCTCGAGCGCGGGATACCGATCCGGCAGTTGACGACCGAGATGACGCAGGCGATGCACGAGGATGTCGCCGCGCTCGGCATCGAGCCGCCCACCTTCGAGCCCCGGGCGACCGAGCACGTGGCGGGCATGCTCGCGCTGATCGGCACCCTCGAATCCCGCGGCCTCGCCTACCGCGCGGCCGGCGGCGACGTGAACTTCGCGGTGCGCAAGTTCCCCGGCTACGGCAAGTTGTCGGGCAAGTCGCTCGACCAGTTACGGGCCGGCGAGCGGGTGGCTGTGCTCGGCGGCAAGGAGGATCCGCTCGACTTCGTGCTCTGGAAGGCGGCCAAGGACGACGAGCCCGCGGATGCCAAGTGGGACAGTCCGTTCGGGCGCGGCCGGCCGGGCTGGCACATCGAATGCTCGGCCATGTGCAAGGCCCTGCTCGGCGAGCACTTCGACATCCACGGCGGCGGCATGGACCTCACCTTCCCGCACCACGAAAACGAGATCGCGCAGAGCGAGGGCGCCAGCGAGAGCGGCCGGTTCGCCAATGTGTGGATGCACAATGGCCTGCTCAACCTCGACAACGAGAAGATGTCCAAGTCGCTGGGCAACTTCTTCACCATCCGCGACGTGCTGCAGCGCTACGACGGCGAGACGCTGCGCTTTTTCTTCCTGCGCACCCACTACCGCAGCCCGCTCAACTTCTCGGACGCGAACATCGACGATGCGCGCAGCGCGCTGCGCCGCCTGTACACCGCGCTCGACGGCGCGCCGGCGCCGCAGGCGCAGGCGATCGACTGGTCGCAGCCCCAGGCGGCCGCCTTCCGGGCCGCGATGAACGAGGACTTCGGCACGCCGGAGGCCGTTGCCGTGCTGTTCGACCTGGCCGGCGAGCTCAACCGCACCCGCTCGGTGGAGACGGCCGCGTTGTTGAAGGGCCTGGGCGCGACGCTCGGCCTGCTCACCCAGGCGCCGCGCGTGTTCCTGCAAGGCGGCGCAAGGCTGGACGAGGCCGCGATCGCCGCGCGCATCGAAGCGCGCGCCGCCGCAAAGAAGGCGCGCGACTTCGCGCTGGCCGACGCGATCCGCGATGAACTCGCTGCCGAGGGCATCGAGCTCAAGGATTCGCCGCAGGGCACGGTCTGGGTGAAGGCCTAGGATGCGCACGCCAGGAACGGCGGGTGCGCCGACTTCCAGGGTGAGCCCGGCGCTCTGGCCTGCGCCGACCGGGGGCTGAGCGTGCCGCGCACCGTCACCCCCGACTACTGGGACGAGGCTTGCAAGCACCTCGCCCGGCGCGACCGCGTGATGCGCAAGCTCATTCCGCGTTTTGCCGAAGGCCGGCTGCAAAGCCGTGGCGACGCGTTCACCACGCTGGCGCGCTCGGTCGTCGGACAGCAGATCTCGGTCAAGGCGGCGCAGACGGTATGGGATCGTGTCGTCGCGCTGGTTGACGTCGACGGGCCGTCGCTGCGGCCGGCTTCGGTGCTGGCCATCGACGCGCCGCGCCTGCGCGCCGCCGGTCTGTCGGCGCGCAAGGTCGAGTACCTGGCCGACCTGGCGCGGCACTTCGAAGCAGGCACGGTCCATGTGCGGCAGTGGCAGCAGATGGACGACGAGGCCATCATCGAGGAACTCGTCGGCATCCGCGGCATCGGCCGCTGGACGGCCGAGATGTTCCTCATCTTCCACCTGATGCGCCCCAACGTGCTGCCGCTGGACGACGTCGGCCTGCTCAAGGGCATCAGCCTCAACTACTTCAGCGGCGAGCCCGTTTCAAGGGCCGAAGCGCGCGAAGTGGGCGACGCCTGGACGCCCTTTTGCTCGGTGGCCACATGGTACATTTGGCGCAGCCTTGACCCCCTGCCGGTGGCCTATTGAGTCGCTCGTCCAGCGACGTTTGCGGCTCTGCGTTGCGTCTTGACCGGGCGCGCATTCCCCAACTCAAGGGACTTCAGGACAGCGCTGCATGAGCAAACGTCACTTTCTTGAATTCGAGCAGCCGATCGCCGATCTCGAGACGAAGATCGAGGAGCTCCGCTACGTGCAAAGCGAGTCGGCGGTCGACATCTCCGAGGAGATCGAGCGCCTCGGCAAGAAGAGCCTGCAGCTCACCAAGGACATCTACTCGAGCCTGTCGCCGTGGCAGGTGACGCAGATCGCGCGCCATGCGCAGCGGCCCTACACGCTCGACTATGTCGGCGAAATATTCACCGAGTTCCAGGAGCTTCACGGCGATCGCCACTTCAACGACGATCAGTCGATCGTCGGCGGGCTGGCCCGGTTCAACGGCCAGGCCTGCATGGTGCTCGGGCACCAGAAGGGGCGCGACACCAAGGAGCGCGGCCTGCGCAACTTCGGCATGTCGCGGCCCGAGGGCTACCGCAAGGCGCTGCGACTGATGAAGCTGGCCGAGAAGTTCGGCCTGCCGCTGTTCACCTTCGTCGACACGCCCGGCGCCTATCCGGGCATCGGTGCCGAGGAGCGCAACCAGTCCGAAGCGATCGGGCGCAACATCTTCGAGATGGCGCAACTCGAGGTGCCGATCATCGTCACCATCATCGGCGAGGGCGGCTCGGGCGGGGCGCTCGCGATCAGCGTCGGCGACCAGGTGCTGATGCTGCAGTACTCGGTCTATGCGGTGATTTCGCCCGAGGGCTGCGCATCGATCCTGTGGAAGACCTCGGAACGTGCCTCCGACGCCGCCGACGCGCTGGGCATCACGGCCCACCGCCTGAAGGCGCTGGGCCTGATCGACAAGATCGTCAGCGAGCCAGTCGGTGGCGCCCACCGCGACACCAAACAGATGGCGGCCTACCTCAAGCGCGCGCTCAACGACGCGCTGCGCCAGGTCAGCGACCTGGGCACCAAGGAGCTGCTGCAGCGGCGCTATGAGCGGCTGAAGTCGTACGGCCGGTTCAGCGACACCAAGCAACGCTGAGCGCGTGGCAGTGCCGCCCTGCGTGGCCGTGGCCTACAGCGGCGGGCGCGACTCCAGCGCCTTGCTTCATGCCACGCTGGCCGCTGCGGCCGCGCAGGGGCTTCGCGTGGTCGCCCTGCACGTGCATCACGGCCTGAGCGCGCACGCCGATGCGTGGCTCGCCCACTGCGAGCAGGTCTGCCGCCGCTGGGCGGCGCGCGGCTTGCCGCTCGGCTTCGATCACCGACGGCTCGCCGGGCAGCCGGCCGGCGGCGAGAGCGTCGAAGCCTGGGCGCGCCGCGCCCGCTACGCCGCGCTGCGGGAGATGGCGCTGGCGCACGGAACGCCGGTCGTGCTGCTCGCGCACCATCGGCAGGACCAGGCCGAAACCCTGCTGCTGCAGGCGCTGCGCGGCGCGGGCGTCGCGGGCCTGGCAGCGATGCCGCGGGCCATCGAGCGCGACGGTCTCTGGTGGCTGCGGCCCTGGCTGGCGATGCCGCCCGAAGCCATCGCAGCCTATGCGCGGCGCTATCGGCTGCGCCATGTCGAGGACGACAGCAACGCCGATCGCCGCTTCGCGCGCAGCCGGCTGCGGCTCGAGGTCTGGCCGGCTTTGAGCGCCGCTTTCCCGCAGGCCGAAGTCTCCCTCGCCGCGACTGCGGCATGGGCGCGCGAGGCGCAGCTTTGTGCCGACGAACTGGCCGCGATCGACCTGGCAGCCCTGGCCGACGCGCGTGGGCTCGACCTGGCCGCGTGGCTGCGCCTGTCGCCGCCACGTCGCAGCAATGCGCTGCGCGCGTGGTTGAAGGCGCAGACGGGCGCCGCGCTTGCGGCGACTGTGGTTCTGCGGCTGCTGTCCGAACTGCCGAGCCGATCGCCCGCGCAGTGGCAGATCGGCGCCTTCGTGCTGCACCGCTATCGCGGGCGCCTGTCGGCCTGCCGGACCGAGCCACCGCCAGCGGCAGCGCCGCCATCGGCCCGGAGCGAGACGCTGAGCCTGGCGCGCGAGGGTACCTATGCAGTGCCGGGCTGGGGCGGGTGTCTGAAGGTGCGGCGCGTCGATGAAGGCGGGGTCGCGCTGAGCCGCCTGAACGCGTTGCGCCTGGTCGCGCGCCGCGGCGGCGAACATTTCCAGGCTGGACCGGGGCGCCCGGCACGCAGCCTGAAGAAGCAATTCCAGGAGAAGGCGGTGCCGGCCTGGGAGCGCGACGGCCCGCTGCTCTATCACGGCGAACAACTGCTCTACGTCCCCGGTCTCGGCGTCGATGCCCGCGCCATTGCCGGCAAGGGCGTTGCGCAGGCCAGCCTGCAGTGGCTGCGCGACCAGGAGTTCGGAGCGCCGGGCGAGAACCCGGCCGTCTGCCATCGCGCGACTTGAACGCGGGTGCCGAGCAGGCCCCGCGAATGTTGCGGCGCAGCATGTAAAATGGCCAGGATCGCGGGGCGCCTTCGGCCCGCCACTGAAGCAGCCTGAACCCCACCATGGCACTCATCGTTCACAAGTACGGCGGCACCTCGATGGGCTCGACCGAGCGCATCCGCAACGTGGCGCGGCGCGTCGCCAAGTGGGCGCGCGCCGGTCACCAGATGGTCGTCGTCCCCTCGGCCATGAGCGGCGAGACCAATCGGCTGCTCGCGCTGGCCAAGGAGCTGTCGCCCGAGAAGTCCACGCCTGCGCTGGAACGCGAGCTCGACATGATCGCCTCGACCGGCGAGCAGGTGTCGGTCGGCTTGCTCGCGATCGCGCTGCAGGCCGAGGGCCTGTCGTCGGTCAGCTATGCCGGCTGGCAGGTGCCGATCAAGACCGACACCGCCTATACCAAGGCGCGCATCGCCAGCATCGACGACGAGCGCGTTCGCGCCGACCTGGCGGCGGGCAGGGTGGTGATCATCACCGGCTTCCAGGGCGTGGATCCGCAGGGCAACATCACGACGCTCGGCCGCGGCGGCTCCGACACCTCGGCCGTGGCGGTGGCGGCAGCGATGAAGGCTGCCGAGTGCCTGATCTACACCGACGTCGACGGCGTCTACACCACCGACCCGCGGATCGTTCCCGAAGCGCGCCGCCTGAAGACGATCAGCTTCGAAGAGATGCTGGAAATGGCCAGCCTCGGCTCCAAGGTGCTGCAGATCCGATCGGTCGAGTTCGCCGGCAAGTACCACGTGCCCTTGCGCGTGCTGTCGAGCTTCACGCCGTGGGATATCGACATCGACGAGGAAGCCCGTTCCGGCACCCTGATCACTTTTGAGGAAGACGTCAACATGGAACAAGCCCTTGTCTCGGGCATCGCCTTCAGCCGCGACGAAGCCAAGATCAGCCTGCTCGGCGTGCCCGACCGGCCCGGCATCGCCTACCAGATCCTCGGACCGGTGGCCGACGCGAACATCGACATCGACGTGATCATCCAGAACGTGTCGCACGACGGCAGGACCGACTTCTCGTTCACCGTGCACCGCAACGACTACGCGAAGACGATGGACCTGCTGACCGCGCAGGTGCAGCCCGTCACTGGCGCGGCGCGCGTGGTGGGCGACGCGAAGATCTGCAAGGTCAGCATCGTCGGCATCGGCATGCGCTCGCACGTGGGTGTGGCGAGCAAGATGTTCCGCACGCTGAGCGAGGAGGGCATCAACATCCAGATGATCTCCACCAGCGAAATCAAGACCAGCGTGGTGATCGACGAGAAGTACATGGAGCTCGCCGTGCGCTCCTTGCACAAGGCGTTCGACCTCGAACTGAGCGGCGCCTGAAGCGGCGGGGGCTTGCGTTTAGAATCCCCCCTCGTGCTGGAGCTGTGACCGAGTGGCCGAAGGTGCTCCCCTGCTAAGGGAGTAAGCGGGCAAAACCTGCTTCGAGGGTTCGAATCCCTCCGGCTCCGCCAGAAAGACCTCAAGAAACGGGCCTCGTGGCCCGTTTTTTTGATTCCGCCCCAACCGATGCCCGCCGCCTGCGCGGCGGCCTGCAGTGACCCGACGGGACGCCAGTTGACTGCGAAGAACACAGCCACGCGACAGCCTGGGGAGGCGCCCTGCGGGATGCCGCGGCCGCGCCGCTCCCCACGGTGATGCTGCAGCGCGTTGTCCGCGGGCGGCCTGGCCCGGCGATTCCCAGCTTTGCGCCGCGAACATCGGCTGCGCTGCACCTGCGCTCGGCGGCCATCGAAGTCGCTCCGCTGCCGCCGGAGCGCCTGCTCGCGATGGCAGCCGGCACTGCTGCGGCCTTCATCGCTCCCGGCGGCAACGCCTGGGTCGGCCTGGGCGCGGCGCGCTGGCTCTCTCCGGGCAGTCCGGATGCCGCCGCCCTCTGGGCCGGGCTCCGCGACGACAGCCCCGACGCGCCGGTGCCCGTCGCGCTCGGCGCGCTGCCGTTTCGCGACGGCGAGCTGCCCGATGCCTTGTGGCAGGGCTTGATGCCCGGCGGCGTGGTGCTGCACGAGCGGCTCTACGTGCAGCAAGGCGGGCGCGCCTGGTGGCGCCTGACGTTGCCGGAGCGGGAGGCGGCCACGCTTGCCTCGCGCCTGGCCCTTGACCGCGACTCACTTGCGGCACTTCCGCACAGCGAGGCGCAACCGCTGCCGGCGTTGCACACGATGGAAGAAGGCGTCGCGCCGCAGCGCTACGCCGAGGCGGTGAGGCAGGCCGTCGAATGCATCCGGCGCGGCGAGCTGGTCAAGGTCGTGCTCGCGCGGCGCGGCACCGTCGCCTTCGCGAGCGCGCCGCCGCCCGCCGCGGCGCTGGCAAGGCTGGGTGCACGCCATCCCGACTGCGTGCGCTACGCCTGGCGCAGCGGCGGCAAGACCTGGCTCGGCGCGACGCCCGAGACGCTGCTGTGGCTCGACGGGCGCGCGCTGCGCGCCGACGCGCTCGCCGGCACGCGCACCACCGCACGCGCCGCCGAGCTGCTCGGCTCGGCCAAGGACCGCCACGAGCACGCCATCGTGATCGACGAACTTCGCCGCGCGATCGCGCCCTTCGCCGAGCCGCTGCCGCCGCGTTGCGAACCGGTGATCCGGGCGCTGCGCGGCCTGGCACATCTGCACACCCCGGTCGAGGCGACGCTGCGCGAGGATGTCGGCTTCCTGCGCCTGGTGCGCGCACTGCACCCCACGCCGGCGGTGTGCGGCCTGCCGGCCGGGCGCGCCGCAGCGCTGCTCGCCGCACTCGAACCCGAGCCGCGTGGCCTCTACGCCGGGCCCTTCGTGCGCCTGTCGGCCACCGGCAACGGCCATGCCGTTGTCTCGCTGCGCGGCGCAGTGATTGACGGGCGCATCGCCGTCCTGCCGGCCGGCGCCGGCATCGTCGAGGGGTCCGACGGCGACGCCGAACTCGCCGAGACGCGGGTCAAGCAGGACAGCGTCGTCGAGGCCCTGCGCGGCGACGCCTAGCCTGGATTTCCACGCACCACATTTGAACTAACAAACTCCCCCTGCCGCGACCCGCCGCCCCTAAGCCGACATCCGCAGCGAGTACCCCGGCCACCAAGGGATCGCGACTGGTGTGTTGAGCAGCTCCGAAGCCAGAATGACCGGCAGATGGGCGCGCCGGTGGAAGTGCACCTGCACCTCGGCATCGGTGATCGAGACGTCGGCCGGCGTGTCGATCAGGTCTCGGAAGATGTGCCGCGCCTGCGCTTCGGCATAGCCGCGCATGCGGCGCGCCAGCAACCGGTACAGGCCGCTGGCGATGACCAGCAGCGTCATGTCGAAGTCCACCTTCATCCCCACCGCCGACGACAGCGCGTCCATGTGGAAGAAGCGCACCGCGTCGGACAAGGCGTTCTCGATCAGCATGCGCTGGGCGTAGCGCGTGAGCAGCTTGGCGTGGGAGCCGTCGCGGTCGTTGGTCAACAGGATCGTCGGCTGCTCGTGGCCCAGGTCGACGACGAAGAGCTGGCGCAGCTTCGCGCCGGCCAGCATGACCGGCTGCTCGAACACGCGCGGGTTCTTGAACTTGCGCGCCGGCACATCCAGGCTCACCCGGCGCCAGGCCGAGGCCGGCAGATCCTGCACCTCCTGCAGCAGGGCCGCCGAGCGGCGGCGCAGCGTCATGAACGTGATCCCCATCTGCTCGAGCCGCGCCAGATGGGCGTAGGTGGTCAGCCGTGAATCGAACACCAGGTGGCGCGGCAACTCGCCGTGCTGACGCTGCCAGAACTCGATGAAGCGGAAGATCTCCTCGGCCTCCTCGCCCTTGCGCAGATCGGCGTTGGAGTAGCAGAAGGCCCGACCACTGGCGTCTTGCGCCAGGAACGCGAGCACGGCCGGCTGCGATCGGCTGCGGGCGGACACGAAGTGCCGCTGCACCTGGGGATCCTCGCCGTAGTACGGCACCGAGTGGAAGTCCAGGTTGAACGACCGCGCATCGAACAGCCCCTCCTCCATCACCGCCCCGTGCCAGGCTCCCAGCAGCCGGACCGAACGCTCGCGTTCCACCCGCGAGGAGTACTCGCACAGGAAACTCTTCTTCGGCACCACGTTCAGGCCGCAGAACAGCGCCAGCCCCGGATCGGTGACGAAGGCCATGACGTGGCTCTTGCGCTCGATGGACCACAGCTTGAGCGCCAGCGCGCTGCGCAGCGCGTGCGAAGCCGGGATCATCTTGGAACCCGGCAGCTTGGCGCGCGAGGCCAGACCATCGAGCTGCAGACGCACCAGGTCGGGCAGGAACAGGAACAGACCGCCGCAGCGCGTGGTGAACCGCGTGCCGGGCCGCAGCGCGAACTCGCGCACGTCGGCCACCGCCTCGGCCAGCGGCCCCACATGCTCGAGCCGCTCGTCGTCGCCGCGCCGGGGCAGCGGCGCGAAGCCCTCCTCGCGCAGCACCTCGCGCACGGCGGTCGGACTCAGCGGCGTGCCGTGATCCTTGAGCGCGCGGCTGATCTCGTAGACCGAATGGTTCTGCTTGCGCAGGGCCACCACCATCTCGAGGGCCTTGGACTTGTGCGGCTGGGTGCGGGAGCCGTGAACAGGCGTGCTGAAGAACTGCGGCTCGGGTTCACGGCGGAACTGGTGGCACAGCACGCGGAAGGAGCCCGGCGTGTAGCCGAAGGCACGGGCGACCTCGGCTGAAGGACGGTCATCGACGAAGAAGGCGCGCAGGGCCTCGTACTGGCGCTGGCGGGGATGGGAGGGCTCGGCGAAGAATCGTCGGATGTCTGTTATGTTTTTAGGTGCCCCTAAACCCATACCTGCATTGTGATACGTAAGATCCTGTTGCGTCAACGAAAAGCAGGACGGAACCGGCACCGATGGGGGAAAACCCAGGCTGCATGCGGCTGAGCGGGGGATGGGCCTGAAGACCGGCCCCGGCAAGCGCAGGGCCGACAGCCCCAGATGCGGGCTGCCGTGTGGAGGCGATAGGCGCACCGAGCGTTAACAGTGGGAGCGCAGGCGACGTGAGCGCCGCCAGCGGCGAGAGGTCGCTGGCCAGACCGGCGGCGTTACCTCAACGGTGGTGCGTGGAAATCCAGGCTAGCATGAAGCAGCCCCCGCGCTCCCTTCGCTCGCTGCGCCGCGAGGGGCTGCGCCCGTCCCTCGGGGTGGCTCTGCGGCACTAGCATGAAACTGCCTTCGTCGAAGATCTCGGTGGACTCCGCGCTCCCTCAAGCGAGAGCGGGCACATCCCGGTGTGACCTCACGCACGCGTTTCATGCGTCGTGGGTCGTGCGAAGCACGGTGGAAGGCTGACATGTTTGCTGCCGCCGACGACCTGCACAGCGCCTGGGCGCACATGTTCGCAGCCTCGCTGGTGCGGAGCGGCGTCGCGCAGGCGGTGATCAGCCCGGGTTCGCGCTCGACCCCGCTCGCGCTCGCGCTGGCCGCGCAGATGCCGTGCACCGTGCTGCACGACGAACGTGTCGCCGCCTTCTTCGCGCTCGGCCAGGCGCGCGCCAGCGGCCGCGCCAGCGTGGTGCTGGCCACCAGCGGCAGCGCGCCCGGCCATTGGCTGCCAGCGGCGATCGAGGCGTTTGAGGCGGGCCTGCCGCTGCTGCTCGTCAGCGCCGACCGGCCGTGGGAACTGCAGCAGGCGCAGTCCTCGCAGACGGTCGATCAGCTTCGCCTCTACGGGCACCACGCACGCGGCTACTTCGAGCTCGGCGTGCCCGACGCACACCCGGCCGCGCTGCGCGCGCTGCCGCGCATCGCCGCGCAGGCGGTGCTCGCCACGCTCTACCCGCTGCCGGGCGCGGTGCAGGTCAACGCGCACTTTCGCAAGCCGCTCGAGCCGCAGCCCAGCGACGGCACCGAGCCGTGGCGCGCGCGGTTCGAGTCGGTGGCCCGCGCCGGCGCGCCACGGCTGATCGCGCCGCAGGCCGCGCCGCACCCGCACGCGGTCGACCTGCTCGTCGAGCGGGTGCGCGCCGCGCCGTGCGGCGTGCTCGTCGCCGGGCCGATGCCTGTGCACGACGCAGCCCGCTGGCGCGCTGCGGTCGAGCGCTTCGCCGCGGCGAGCGGCTATGTGCTGCTCGCCGAGGCGACCAGCCAGCTGCGATTCGGCGGCGCGGTCGCCGCGCGCGCGACCTGTATCGGCGCCTTCGACGCGCTGCTGCGCTCGCCCACGCTGCGCGCGCGGCTGCGCCCGGACCTGGCGCTGGAGCTGGGCGCGCCGGCGGTGTCGGCGCAATGGCTCGGGTGGAGCGACGGCGCCGCCGCACCGCCGCGCCTCGTGCTGCCCGGCGCGCGCCCGGCCGACCCTGCCGGCGGCGCGCTCGGCATGCTGCTCGGGCCGGTGGCCGCGTTGCTCGACGCCGCCGCGGCGCAGCTCGAAGCGCAGCCGCGCGCGGGGCCGGAAGCCGGCGCGTGCGCGCGATACGCGCGCGCCTGGCAGGCTGCCGACGCGGCAGCCTGGGCTGCGCGGCGGGCCGCGGTCGATGCCCTCGCAGGGGGTGCCCTGCACGAGCACGACATCGCCCTGCTCGTGCGCGCCGCGCTGCCTGCGGGCGCGGCGCTCGCGATCGGCAACTCGAGCCCGGTGCGCGATCTCGATCACGACGTGCCACCCGACACCGTGCCGCTGGCCGTGCTGCACCAGCGCGGCGCGGCCGGCATCGACGGGCTGGTCGCCGGGGCGGCCGGCGCGCGCAGCGTGCTCGATGCGCCGCTGGCGCTGCTGCTCGGCGACGTCGCGCTGCTGCACGACGCGGGCGGCCTGGCCGCCGCGGCTGCGGTGCGCGGGCCGTTCGCGATCGTCGTCGTGCACAACGACGGCGGGCGCATCTTCGAGCGGTTGCCGCTGGGGCGCGACGACGCGCTGGCCGCCGCGCGCGAGCGCCTGTTCGTTGCTCCGCACGGCCGCGCCTTCGACGGCCTGGCCGCGACCTGGGGGCTCGGCTATGCGCGGGTGGAGACGCCGGCCGCACTGCGCGACGCGCTCGCGCAGGCACTCGGCGCCGAACGTGCCGTGCTGATCGAGGCGAGGGTCGCTCCTGGCGGCAGCACGCGCCGCGCCGCGCTGCTCGCCGCGATGGCCGAGGCCGGCGCCGCCGAGGTGCCGGAGCGCCGGTGAAGGCCGAGCGCGCCCCCGGCCTGACGCACCCCCGCAAAGGTGCCGGCGGGCCGCCGCTGGTGCTGCTGCACGGCTTTCTGGGCGCGCCCGCGGCGTGGGATGCGGTGTTGTCCGGGCTCCCACATCACGGGCCCGTGCGCTGCCCGTGGCTGCCGGGCCACGGGCCGACGGCGCCCGAGGCGGCCAGCTTCGACGAGGCCGCGCGGCAGATTGCCGATGCGCTGCCCGACGGCGCAATCCTTGCCGGCTATTCGCTGGGCGCGCGGCTGGCGCTCGCGGCCACGCTGCTCCGGCCGGGCGTGGCCCGCGCGACGCTGCTGATCGGCGGCCACGTCGGGCTGGCAGACCCGGCCGAGCGCGCCACCCGCGCAGCGCTCGACGCGCAGCGGGCCGCAGCGCTGCGGACCGGCAACCTGCCCGCCTTCGTCAGCGCCTGGGAAGCATTGCCGCTGTTCGCGACGCAGCGCTCGCTGCCAGAGCCGCTGCAGGCCCGCCAGCGCACGCTGCGCCTGGCGCACGACCCGCAGGCGCTCGCATGGTCCTTCGAGGTCGCCGGCCTGGCGCAGATGCCCGATCTGTGCGGCGCCGTCGCCGCGGCGCGCCAGCCGCTGTGCTTCCTGACCGGGGCGCTCGACACGCGTTTCGGCGCGCTCGCCGCGCAGCTTGCCCGTCCGCCGTGGGTGACGCATCGCGTCGTTCCCGGCACTGGCCACAACCTGCTGCTCGAGGCGCCGGCTGCCGTGGCGGCGGCGCTGGCGGCCTGGGGCGATGCATCGTGATCGAGCAGAGCTGGCGCCATTCCGGCCAAGCCCGCGGCGAAGCGGCGGTTGATCGACGCCTCGCTCGCGCGAACCACTCCCAACGATCGATCGGGTGCCCCTCATGTCCGCCCCGCTGCGCCTGATTCTCGATGCGCCGTGGCGCGTGGATGCGGGCATGCTGAGTGTCCGCGGCACGGCGCGCAAGCGCGAAGCGGTGCGCATCCGACTGCGTGACGCCAGCGGCACGCTCGGCCTCGGTGAGGCGATGCCGCTGCCCGGCTACAGCCGCGACGATGCCGCCGCCGCCGAGCGCGCTCTGGCCGCCATCGCCGTGCGCGTCGCCGATGGCGGCCTTGCGGTGGCGGATGCCGTGCCTGCAGCCGCGGGCGCCGGCCAGCGCACCGCGGCGCGCTTGAGCGCCACGCTGGCGCCGTACGACACATTGCTGGGTGAGGCGCCCAGCGCGCGCTTCGCGCTCGAGTGCGCGCTCGTCGACCTGCTCGCGCGGCGCGAGGGGCTCGGCGCGGCGCAGTGGCTTGCCGACGGCCGCGCGCTGCAGGCCGTGCCGGTCAGCGTGCTGCTGCCCGACGACGACCGCACCGTCGTCGCGGCGGCGGCCGACGCCGCAGCGCGCGGCCACGGCGTGCTCAAGCTCAAGATCGCGCGCGCCGATCGCCCGCCCGCCGCCGAAGACGCGCTGCTCGCCGCGCTGCGCGCCGCGGTGGATGCCGCCTGCGCGGGCAACGGTACGACCGCGCGGCTGCGGCTGGACGCCAACGGCGCGCTCGCGCCGGAGTCGGCGCCCGCCCGGCTGGCGGCGCTGACGCGCTATGGCGTCGAACTGGTCGAGGAACCCGTCTCCGGCGAGGCACTGCTCGGGCTGCCGGCGCTGCCGCTGCCCTGGGCGGCCGACGAATCGCTCGCCGATCCTGCGCTCGCCGTGGCCTTGCTGGCGCTGCCGCGCGGGCGTCGGCCTGCAGCGCTGGTGCTCAAGCCGACGCAGCTCGGCCTGGCGCGCTGCCTGGTCCTCGCAGACGCAGCCGCCGCACGCGGCGTAGGGCTGATCGTCACCCACAGCTTCGACGGCGACATCGGCTTTGCCGCCGCCTGTGCGCTGGCGGCGGCGCTGCCGGCGCCGCCCTGGCCCTGCGGGCTCGCGCCGCACCCGGGGCTGCGCCGCACGGCGCCCGCCCAACCCTGGCTGGCCGCACCGGCCGGTCCAGGCCTGGCCCGCGGATCCGATGCGGATTGATCCCGAGGCGCCACGCCGGGCACCGTGAGGCGGTGCGAATTGAGCACGCTCATTTCGCCGCGCGGCGGCACGGGCGAAACTGACCCAATGCTGTTCAGTTAGCCGTTCGCCCTGAGCCTTTCGAAGGGCCGGCGCCATCGGCAGCGAGGCTTCGACAGGCTCAGCCCGAACCGGTCGGTGCCTACGCGAACATTACTGGCAACTGATTGCAGCTGGGGCCGGCGTGGAGACTGAGTTGCTTCGGGCCCGGATATCGGAGAAAGGAGAGTCCGCTTGAGTCGCATCCTGGTCGTCTACTTTTCCCGTGGTGGCACGACACGGCGGATCGCCCGCAAGATTGCCCACGGCTGCAATGCCGACATTGAGGAGATCCACGACGCGAAAGAGCGCGAAGGACCCTTCGGCTATGCGCGTTCGGCCGCCGAGGCGCTGCTGGGCGCGCAGCCGAGGATCCGTCCGCCAAGACTCTCGCCGAAGGACTATGACCTGGTGGTGATCGGTACGCCGATCTGGTGCTGGAACATCTCCAGCCCGGTGCGCAGCTACCTGAGCGCGCAGCGCGAGGGGCTGCCGCAGGTCGCGTTCTTCTGCACCTTCGGCGGCGCCGGGAACGACAAGGTGATGCAGGAGCTGCAGCGCATTTGCGGGCGCTCTCCGGTGGCCAGGCCGGCGCTGACCGAGCGCGAGTGCGCCGGGCCCGAGCATCGCGCCAGACTTGCGAAGTTCGTGCGCCATCTGCTGCGCGAGCTGAAGCACGAGGCGGCCGAAGAGCCTGGCGCCCATGCCGTGGTGCACGCATGAGCCATCTGCCGTGGAGCGGACGTTCGCCATGCGCGGCATGCCCGCGCGCTACGCGGACCTGAGGTCGAAGTGGCCTGCGCGATGAACGAATTCAGGACCGAGGACGCGTTCCGCGGCCGGCTGCTGATGCTCGGCTTCGGCTGCATCGGGCAGGCTGTCATGCCGCTGTTGCTGCGACATGTCGAACTGCAGCCCGAGCAGGTGCTCGTCGTTTCGCCGCGCGAGGTCGAGCTGGCGCTCGCACGGCGGTACGGCGTGGCCTGCCTGCAGGCTGAACTGACGCCGTCCAACTTCTGCGAATGGCTGGGGTCGCGGCTGTCGGCGGGCGACTTCCTGCTCAATCTGTCGGTCGACGTCAGCACCGTGGCCCTGGTCGAACTGTGCCGGGCGCGGGGAACGTTGTATCCGGACACGTGCATCGAGCCCTGGGCCGGCGGCCACGTCGATCCTGCGCTGTCGGCGTCGATGCGCAGCAACCACGCGTTGCGCGAGGCGGCGTTGGCATTACGCAGACCCGGTGGTCGTGACCCGACGGCCGTGCTGACGCACGGCGCGAATCCCGGTCTCGTGTCGCATCTGCTCAAGCAGGCCCTGCTCGACCTGGCCGAGGCTTGCGGCCTGGCCCTCGAGCGGCCGCGCACGCGCGAGGCCTGGGCAGGCATGGCGCAGGCGCTGGGCGTGCGGGTGATCCACATCGCGGAGCGCGACACGCAGGTCGGTGCCCGACGCAAGGCGGTCGGCGAATTCGTCAACACGTGGTCGGTGCGGGCCTTTGCCGACGAAGCCTGCCAGCCCGCCGAGCTGGGCTGGGGCAGCCACGAGCGGCACTTTCCCGCCGACGCTGCGCGGCACGACGGCGGCACGCAGGCGTCGATCTACCTGCGCCGGCCGGGCCCGAGCACGCGGGTGCGGAGCTGGACGCCGCGGGCCGGGCCGTTTCACGGCTTCCCGATCACGCATGGCGAGTCGATCTCGATCGCCGACTACTTGACGCTCGGCGAGGGCACGCATCCCGCCTACCGGCCGACCGTGCACTACGCCTACCACCCCTGCGACGACGCGGTGCTGTCGTTGCACGAACTCGCGGGCAACAACTGGGCACTGCAGCGCGACCAGCGCGTGCTGAAGGACGGGATCACCGCGGGCATCGACGAACTGGGCGTGCTGCTGATGGGTCACCGGCGCGGCGCGTATTGGTTCGGCTCGCAGCTTTCGATCGCGCGGGCCCGCGCGCTGTGCCCGCACAACAGCGCGACCAGCCTGCAGGTGGCCGCAGGCGTCATGGCCGGCGTGTTGTGGGCGATGAAGAACCCGCAGCGCGGCGTGATCGAACCCGACGAGATGCCGTTCGACGAGGTCCTCGCGCTGGCCCGGCCTTACCTCGGCGACGTGGTCGGAGCCTACAGCGACTGGACGCCCTTGCAGGGCCACGGTGCCCTTTTCGAGGAAGACGTCGATCGCGACGATCCGTGGCAGTTCAAGAACTTTCGGGTGACCTGACATGAACCAGCCTGACCCCAAGCAGATCCAGCTTCCCGAGGACGTGATCGCCCTCGTGCCGATGCGCAACGTCGTGCTCTTCCCGCACGTGCTGATGCCGATCAGCGTCGGCCGCGCCAAGTCGATCGCCGCCGTGCAGCACGCGGTGCGCACCGGCAGTGCGCTCGGCATCGTGCTGCAGAAGGATGCCCGCGTCGACGACCCGGGGCGCGAGGCGCTGTGTGACATCGGCACCGTCGCGAAGATCGTGCAGCACGTCGACTCGAACGAGCAGCTGCACCACGCGGTGTGCCACGGCGTGCAGCGCTTCCGGATCGAGGCGTTGGTCGAGGGCTATCCGTTCCTGGCTGCGCGCGTGCAGCGCATCGACGAGCCGGCCCAGGTGTCCACCCAGGCCGAGGCGCTGGGCCTGCAACTGCGCGAAAGGGCGGTGGAGATCTTGTCGCTGCTGCCCGGCGTGCCGGCCGAGCTCGCCCACGCGCTGCAGGCGACGCGGGCGCCGTCGCAGCTCGCCGACATCGTGGCCAGCCTGGTCGATTCGGAAGTTGCCGAAAAGCAGATGCTGCTCGAGACGCAGAGCACCGAGGAACGGCTGCAGAAGGTGCTGCAGATCCTGTCGCGGCGGATCGAGGTGTTGCGCCTGTCGCAGGAGATCGGCGAGCGCACCAAGGAGCAGCTCGACGACCGGCAGCGCAAGTTCCTGCTGCGCGAGCAGTTGAAGACGATCCAGAAGGAGCTCGGCGAGAACGGCGGCGACGACGAAGACATCCAGCAGCTCGACGAGGCCATCGGCCGCGCCGGCATGCCGGCCGAGGTCGAGGCGCATGCGCGCAAGGAGCTCGCGCGCCTGCGCCGCATGGCCGACGCGTCGGGCGAAACCTCGATGCTGCGCACCTGGCTCGAATGGATGACCGAGCTGCCGTGGGCAACGCCACCCGAGACGGCGATCGACCTGCAGCAGGCGCGGCAGATCCTCGAGGCCGACCACCACGGCCTCGAGCGGATCAAGCAGCGCATCGTCGAGTTCCTCGCGGTGCAGAAGCTCAATCCGCAGGGCAGGGCGCCCATCCTGTGCTTCGTCGGCCCGCCCGGCGTCGGCAAGACCTCGCTCGGCCAGAGCATCGCCAAGGCGCTGGGGCGCCCGTTCGCCCGCGTCTCGCTCGGCGGCGTGCACGACGAGGCCGAGATCCGCGGCCACCGCCGCACCTACATCGGCGCGCTGCCGGGCATCATCGTGCAAAGCCTGCGCAAGGCCGGTTCGCGCCACTGCGTGATGATGCTCGACGAGGTCGACAAGGTCTCGGCCAGCGCGCACGGCGACCCGTCGGCGGCGCTGCTCGAGGTGCTCGACCCGGAGCAGAACTCGACCTTCCGCGACAACTACCTCGGCGTGCCGTTCGACCTGAGCCGGGTCGTCTTCATCGCCACCGCCAACGTGATCGACAACGTGCCGCCGCCGGTGCGCGACCGGATGGAAGTGATCGAGCTGCCCGGCTACACGCAGGAAGAAAAGCTGCAGATCGCCCAGCGCTACCTGCTCAAGCGCCAGCGCGAGACCAACGGCCTGCGGGAAGGGCAGTGCGAGCTGACGCCCGAGGCCCTGCGCGCAATCGTCGCCGACTACACGCGCGAGGCCGGCGTGCGCCAGCTCGAGCGCGAGATCGGGCGCGTGATGCGCCACGCGGCGATGAAGGTGGCTTCGGGCGACGCGGCCCAGGTGCGCATCGATGCGCCCGATCTGGACGCGATCCTCGGGCCCGCGAAGTACGAGCACGAGACCGCGTTGCGCAGCAGCGTGCCGGGCGTCGCGACCGGCCTGGCCTGGACGCCGGTCGGCGGCGACATCCTGTTCATCGAGGCCACGCGTGTCGCGGGCAGCGGCCGCCTGATCCTGACCGGCCAGCTCGGCGACGTGATGAAGGAAAGCGCCCAGGCAGCGCTGACGCTGGTGAAGTCGCGTGCGCCCGCGCTGCGCCTGCCGGCGGGCATCTTCGACAGCGTCGACGTGCACGTTCACGTGCCGGCCGGTGCGATCCCGAAGGACGGGCCGAGCGCCGGCGTGGCGATGTTCATCGCGCTCGCGTCGCTGTTCACCGACCGCGTGGTGCGCCACGACGTGGCGATGACGGGCGAGATCAGCCTGCGCGGCCTCGTGCTGCCGGTGGGCGGCGTCAAGGAGAAGGTGCTCGCTGCGCAGCGCGCTGGCGTGCAGACGGTGCTGCTGCCGGCACGCAACGAGAAGGACCTGCGCGACGTGCCCGACGCGACGCGCGCGGCGTTGAACTTCGTCTGGTTGAAGACCGTGGACGACGCAATTCGAACCGCGTTGGGTGAGGTCGGCTCGCAGCCGCCCGGTCCCGGGTTCGAGCTCGTCTGAGCGTGCTGCGATGCCGTGGACAGCACAGCGCTACCCGGTCGCAATGCGGCACCTGCCGGAGCCGGTGCGCAGCAAGGCGATCGTGATCGCCAACGCGCTGCTCGGCGAAGGCATGGACGAAGGGCTCGCGATCCGCATCGCGATCGCCAAGGCGAAGGAGTGGGCCGAGCGGCACTTGGATGGAATCGATTGACGGCAGCCTATGCCAGTGGCCTGCGCGTGTGCGAGCTGTGTCGGCTGCGCGGCTGCGCGGCTGCGGCATCGACTCCGCTCCCGACCGAGTGCGCACCGTGTCGTCCAGGGCAAGGGCGGGCACGTACGGCCTGGTCATCCCGGAACTGCTCGGCGCGCCGAGGTACACGGGGGGCGCCCCTTGCGCGTCGCGCAGCACCCGCGACCGTCGGTCCGTGCTGTCAGCCCGTGGGCGCCGCAGCCTCGACCGCGGGCGGAGCCGGCGACGCCGCCGGACGGATTCGGGGGCCGGCACCACGGCGCACGCCATGCCGAAGGCGGCATCGTCAGGCGCGATCGCGCGGAGCGCCCTATGCCAGACCGACGAACTGGGCGATCACGATGGCGGTATGGAACATGCCGAACAGCGCGACAAACAGGCGCAGCGTCGTCGCCGAGGCCCGCACCGGCGTGACATCGGAGTACCCGAGCATGAGCATCTGGCAGAAGCTGTAGTAGCGGGACAGGGCCAGCCTGCCATGCCAGTGCGCCATCATCTCCTTGACGCTCGGATCGAAGGCGACCGAGTCCGGCACCCATAGGTAGGCGCAGACGGCGTGCTGGCGTCCAACACCAAGCTGCGTCGTGGCGTCGCAAGTGCCGGTCGAGGGCGCGAGGGCAGCGTCGCCCGCCGAGTGCGAGGCAGACCGTGCCCGCCACGGGCCGGTGCGGCTGGGTTGGGCCAGGCGGCTCAGGCGCGTCTTCGAGATCGACCTGGAGCACTGCCCGAACTGCGGTGGCAAGCTGAAGATCATCGCCGCCATCCTGGATGGCTCCGGTCATCGAGAAGATCCTCACGCACCGGGGGTCGGGCGCCACCGCGCTCGCCAGCGCGTGGCCAGGCGCCGCAGGCGGCCTGAGCGCCATCCAGACCTCAACGTTCCTGCGGCCTGGCGCTGCGGGCTGCGGGGACCGGCTGTGTCCGGGGGTTTACAGGACCTGGGCGAAGGGGCGTGACCGTCTGGGTAGGCCCCGTATGCGACCTCTCTGATGAATCACCGCGTTCGGGTTCACCGGCTCGCAACGAACCACTGTCGACCCTGAAGGCCGCGATCAGCGCGTCGAGTGCTGGCTCTGGCCGCCCAACGGGCGCGAAGAATGGCGTTTGAGCCGCCTATCCTCGACGTTCATCGACAGGCTCAAGCCTGCATGGAAGTGAGCCCGGGCAACAGGCGGTGCGCCGTCAGTTGCCGCCCAGGTGCAGTTTGTAGGTCGCGCCGGTCGAGATGCGGCAGTCACCCGTGCCCTGGTAGGGCGTGGTCATCTGGTAGTCACACGACATGATCGTGCCCTTGGATCCGTAGGCGCTGGCCACGCCGCGCTTGTCTTCGTTGGAGACGCGCGTCGCCTCGCCAGTCAGCATCTCCCCGAGGTAGTTGACCTGGAAACGGCCCTTGCCGGTCATCAGGTTGGTCACCGTACCGCTGATCACCCCGCCGGCGGCCGCCGCGTCGTTGGTCGGGTACAGGCGCGCGCTCAGCACGGCCGGCATCTGCGTGCCGGGCATCTGGCCTTGCGGCATCGCGGGCGCCGGCAGTGGCGTACCGACCGGCGGCAGAGGATAGGGATCGTAGTAGACGGTGCCGTCCGGGCCGCGCACCGGAACGACGTAGCAAGCCGAAAGCGCAGCGGCCAAGACCGTGAACGTGAGAAAACCTGCCAAGCGATTCATTGTTCCCTCCTTGATCTGACTCCGATCGAGCTGGTGGCGCCAAATAGCCACTTCACGGCATGATCTGCCTGTGCAATGCAGGCCGATTGCGAATCGTCAAGCAGCTCGATGGCCCGCACGCCTGCGCGTCACGGGCGCGGTGCACGACGGCGGCCGTGATGGCGTGGATCGTTCCCGCAAATCAGCCCATGGGCAGCACGCGCGGCCCCCAGCATCGACTACGGACGTCGCAATCGACTTCACTGCATGCATGCACTTGCCTGGCTCCTGTCGCGGGGCTTGTCGGCCCTGCTTGCAGCGGCGTTCCTGCCTGTTGCGGAGGTGCGCCGACGCGCGCCGTCGAGGGCGTCGTGATGCGCGTCGTCGACGGCGACAGCCTGTGGCTTGCACGGTCCGCCGGGGTTTCCGCCCTGACGCAGGCCCGCGCGGAGATGCCAACGAGCGGCTGGTTCTGGGTCGAGCCACCAGCCCAGGAGCGGCATCAGCCGGTGGTGGCCCAGTGGGGATGGATGACCGCAATCCGTCTCTAGTGAACGGTCAGCTGACCGTGTTCGCACAGCCGTTTATGGCCGGACCAGGTCACTGACCCGTGCCACCCGATCTAGCCGGTTGCCGGCGGTGCAGCCGTATCAGCTCGCCGCGGCCGGCCCGGCCTGTGGTGCGCGCTTGAGGTCGGCCGTCAGCTTGAGGATCTCGACCTCGTCGAGCGTCTCCTTCTCCAGCAGCGCGTGCGCGCAGCGGTCGAGTACGCTGCGGTTCTGGCGCAGCAGCGCGATCGCGCTGTCGAACGCGGTGTGCACGATGCGGCGCACCGCGGCGTCGATCTGCTGCGCGGTTTCGGGGCTCGCCTCGCAGCCGCGGTACGGCGCGCCCTCGACGACGTCCAGGAAGCGCGGCTGGTTCTCGGCATAGGTGACGTAACCCAGCCCCTCGTCCATGCCGTAGCGCATCACCATGCTGCGCGCGATGTCGGTCGCCTTGGCGATGTCGTCTGCGGCGCCGGTGGAGAGTTCGTCGAAGACGAGCTTCTCGGCCGCCCGGCCGCCCATCAGCACCTCGATCCGGCGCATCAGCTCGCTGCGCGTCACCAGCAGGCGGTCTTCGCTCGGCCGCTGCAGCGTGTAGCCGAGTGCGCCAATGCCGTGCGGGATGATCGACACCTTGTGCACCGCGTCGGCGCCCGGGCGCGCCAGCGCCGTCAGCGCATGGCCCATCTCGTGATAGGCCACGACTTCGCGCTCCTTCGGCGCCAGCACGCGGGTCTTCTTCTCGATGCCGGCGACGATGCGCTCGACGGCCTGCGTGAAGTCCGCGAGCGTGACCGCTTCGCCCTTGCGCCGCGTGGCGCACAGCGCCGCCTCGTTGACGACATTGGCCAGGTCGGCACCCGCCAGGCCGACGGTGATTGCCGCCACCTGGTCGAGCTCCAGCTCGGGCGCTGCCCTGATCTTCTTCACGTGGACCTTCAGGATCGCGAGGCGCCCCTTGCGGTCGGGCCGGTCGACCAGTATCTGGCGGTCGAAGCGGCCGGCGCGCAGCAGCGCCGGGTCCAGGATCTCGGGCCGGTTGGTCGCCGCGAGCAGGACCACGCCGACGCTGGGGTCGAAGCCGTCGAGCTCGACGAGCAACTGGTTCAGCGTCTGCTCGCGCTCGTCGTGCCCGCCGGCGACGGGGAACGCGCCGCGCGCCTTGCCGAGCGCGTCGAGCTCGTCGATGAAGATGATCGCCGGCGCGTTGGCGCGCGCCTGCTCGAACAGGTCGCGCACGCGCGCCGCGCCGACGCCGACGAACATCTCGATGAACTCCGAGCCGCTGATCGAGAAGAACGCCACCCCCGCCTCGCCGGCGACGGCGCGCGCGAGCAGCGTCTTGCCGGTGCCGGTAGGGCCCATCAGCAACACGCCCTTGGGAACGCGCGCGCCGAGGCGGCCGTGCTCTTTCGGGTTCTTCAGAAACTCGACGATCTCCTGCAGCTCGGCCTTGGCCTCGTCGACGCCGGCCACGTCGTCGAAGGTGACGCCGGTCTGCTTTTCCATGTAGACCTTGGCCTTGCTCTTGCCGATGCCGATCAGCCCGCCGGCGCCGATGCCGGAGGCCAGCTTGCGCGCGAGGAAGAACCAGATGCCGAAGAAGATCAGCGCCGGCGCCAGCCACGACATGATCTCGCGCAGCCAGGTCGGCTCGAAGGTTCGCGTATAGGTCACGTCGAAGTGCGACAGGCGCTCGGCCATCGCCGGGTCGACGAGCGGCGCGACGACGCTCGTCTTGCCGCCGGCGTCGGGCGACCTCAGGCGCCCGGTGATCAGCCGCTCGCTGACGGCGACCTCGTCGATCTTGCCGTCGCGCAGGTACTGCTCGAAGGTGCTGTAAGGAACGGTCTCGACCGATTGCGCCTGCGTCCACAGATCGCGCATCAGCATGATGGCCAGCAGCGCAAACAACAGGTAGGCCACGTTGAAGCCGGCCTTCTTGTCCATGAAGCCTCCTTTGACGCTCGAGATGCACCCAGGCTGTTCATTCAGTCACGTTCGGGCCCGGGCTTGGCTGACGCGCGTCAAGCCTCTCGCCGGGCCGCGCCGAAATCCGCCCGAAACCGAGCCGAATTGCGTTTCGATTGCGGATGCTCACCAACCATGCTCAGACGCACCCTAAAGTTCAAGACGCCAGTTCGGCTTGTTGGATGAGGGAGGCGCGATCGTGATTCGCAACCGGCGTCTCAGGCGGGTGCTCGCAGGGGCCTTGATCGTGGTCGGTGGCGCGCTGATGTGGCTCTCGCCGTCGGTGGGCCCCGGGCTGATCGCCTTCGGCCTTGGCGTGCTGCTGGAAGCGGTGGGCCTCGTGGTCGAGCACCGCGGTTCGCGGTGACGCTGCCGTTCCTGTTCAGGTGTGGCGTCGTCGGGCCGCAGGGGCCGCTGTTGCCCGGGGCGGGCGCGCAGATTGCCTGACGTGCCGCTGGAGGCAGGACAATGCCGATCCAGAATGCCGAGATCGCTGCCGCTCTGGGCGAGATCGCGGACCGGCTCGAGATCGAGGGCGCGAACCCGTTTCGCGTCCGCGCCTACCGCAACGCAGCGCGCACGATCGCCGACCTCGGGCGCGGCAGGGGCGGGTTCAGACAGTCGCCGGCTTCGGCGCCAGGACGCAGCAGTCGCTGCTCGACGCGAGCGCGGCTGCTTCGTCGCGCTGAACGCCCAGCCGCAGCGGCTGGACCTGACCGACACCGCCTGCCAGATGGCCAAGGCCGAAGGTGTGCTGGTCAGCATCGACTCGGACGCGCACAGCGCCCTCGACTTCGACCACCTGCAGCTCGGCATCGGCCAGGCGCGGCGCGGCTGGCTCGAAAAGGGCGACGTGCTCAATACGCGCAGCCTCGAGGCACTGCGGCCGCTGCTGGCGCGCACGATGTGACGACGGCCGCGAGCCGGGCGGCTCGCCGTTCGCGGCGCTTCAGCCGACCAGCAACACCGCGCAACGCAGCAGCGCGAGGATGCCCGGCTCCAGCCGATCACGCGCAAGCACCAGCACGTCCGATCGCGTCAGCGGTGCGACCGTGCCGGCGAGCGCCAACGGCTTCAATTCGGCGTCGAGGTGGACTGTCTCGACCACGCCGGTCAGGGCCTGCGCGAGGCGCGCGGCAACGCCTCGCGCGCGCTCGCCCGCTTCGCCGCCATCGGCGACGAACGTGACCACCGCGCGCCGGCGTGCCTGACCCATCGCACCGAAGCCGGGCGGCCCGGGCGGCGGCGAGCTCGCCAGCAGCAGCAGGTCGGACTCGGCGCCCAGATCGGCCGCGGCCTCCGAAAGCGTGCCCCGCGTCACCCGCAGCGACCAGCTCACCGCGTGGCGCACCGCGATGCGCGCGGCCAATGCGCGCAGGCGCGCTGCATCGGCGCGAAAGCCCTGCTCGACGGCCTGCGTCGTCAGCGGCACCCAGGGCGACCCGGCGTGCGCCAGCGCCTGCGTGAACGGCAGCGCGGCCGCGACGAGGGCACGCGCGCTCTCGACGTACACCAGCCCCAGGTCGCGCTGCAGCGCGTGCGCCAGCGTCGACGACAGCTCGATCGCCACCGCGCCTGCGGCGGCGCCGTCGAGGACGGCCAGCACCTGCGCCGTTCGCGGTCCGGGATCGCTCACGTGCCTGCCTTGTCGGCCACGACGCGCAGCGTGTGCTGCCCGCGGCGACGCAGGAAGCGCGGTTCGCCGCGGCGGATCGTCGTGTACTCGCGCAGGCGCTTGGCGATGCGCCCGTTGACCGTGTCGTCGCGCGGCACGCCGGCGTCGCCGGCAGCCAGGCCGGTCAGCACCTCGAGCGCGTCGTCCACCGTGCGCACCGCGTGCAGCGCGAAGCGGCCGGCAGCCACCGCGGCGACCACGTCGTCGCGCAGCATCAGCTGCGCCGCATTGCTGTGCGGGATCACGACGCCCTGCGTGCCGTCGAGCCCGCGCGCCGCGCACAGGTCGAAGAAGCCCTCGACCTTCTCGTTGACGGCGCCGATGGCCTGCACGTTGCCGAACTGGTCCACCGAACCCGTGACCGCCAGGCTCTGCCGCACCGGCACGTCGCCGATCGAGGTCAGCAGCGCCACCAGCTCGGCCAGCGACGCGCTGTCGCCCTCGACCAGGCCGTAGGTCTGCTCGAACACCAGGCTGCCGATGATCGAATGCGGCTGGAAGCGCGAGTAGCGTGCGGCGAGGAACGACGACAGGATCAGCACGCCCTTGGCGTGCACGGGGCCGCCGAGCTGCGTCTCGCGCTGGATGTCCACAACCTGCCCGTCGCCCAGCCGCGTCGTTGCGGTGATGCGCGCCGGCACGCCGAAGATCTCGTCGCCGACCTGGTAGGCCGCGAGGCCGTTGACCTGGCCGACCTGCTCACCGGTGGTGGCAATTGCCAGGATGTCGCGCAGCATCGCTTCGCGCAGACGCTCGTCGACGCGGCGCGCCCGCTCGCGCCGCGCGGCGATGGCCGCCGCGACCTGCGCTGCCTCGATCTGCATCTGCTGCGTGGCGCGGGCCAGATGGTCGGCCTCGTGCAGCACTTCGAGAAGGTGGCGCACGTTGGCGCTGAGCCGGGTGGCGTCGCCGCTGCGCCGCGCGCCGTGGTCGAGCAGCCGCGCCAGCGCGCCGGGGCTCGGCGGCAGCAAGGCCTTGGCCCGTGCCTGCGAGGCCAGCGTCTGCGCCAGTGCGCGCTGCGTGCCGTGCTCGCGCGGCAGCTCGTCGCCGAGGTCGGCGACGACGCGGAAGAGCTTCTCGAACTCGGGGTCGTGGCGTTGAAGCAGCTGGCAGATCTCGCGCTCGCCGACCAGCACGACCTTGAGTTCGAGCGGAATCGGCTGCGGCTCGAGCTGGATCGTCGAGACCATGCTGAACATCTCCGCCATCGACTCGATGCGGATCTCGCTGCGCAGCAGCGCGCGCTTGAGCGTGCTCCAGGCGAAGGGCTGCGTCAGCAGCTTGATCGCGTCGATCAGCAGGTAGCCGCCGTTGGCCCGGTGCAGCAGCCCGCCCTTGATGTGGCGGAAATCGGTGACCAGCATGCCGAAGTGGGCGATGTGGTCGACCCGGCCGACCAGGTTCTGGACCGACGGCCAGTCGGCCTCGACGACGGGCGCACCGTCGCTGCCGCCGGCGTCGACGACGAGGTTGACCTCGTAGCGTGCGAGCTCGCCGGTCTGCGCCGCGGCATCGCCGTCCTCGTGGCCGCGAAACGCGTCGGCGTTCTCGATCACCGCGGCGCGCACGGCCTCCAGGTGCGCGCAGACCCGGGGGAGATCGGCATAGCGCATCTTGGTCTCGTCGATCACGTGGTCGACGGCGAGCTTGGTGGTCGCGCGGTTGAGCGTGCGCAGCCGGTCGGCGTGCTCCTTGCGCAAGCGCATCGACGCCCGCAGCGCGTGCAGCAGCTCTTCCTGCAGCTCGCTCACCGCCTGCTGGAGACGCTCGCGGTCTTCTTGCGGCAGAGCCTCGAAGTCCTTGGTCGGCATCACATCGCCGTCCTTCTGTGGCGCGAAGGTGAAGCCGACCGGCGTGCGGATCATCACCAGGCCGCGCCGCTGCGCCTCGTCGCCGACCTCTATCAAGCCGTGTTCGGCGCGCTCCTTGATGTCGGTGTTCAGCCGTTCGAGCTCGGCCGCGTACTCCTCCGAGTCGAACGCGGCCGGAATCGTGGTGCGCAGCTCGTCCACCAGCGCGCGCATGTCAGTGCGCAGCGTCGCGCCGCGGCCCGCAGCGAACTGCAGCGCGATCGGCTGGTGCGGGGTCTCGAAATTGTTGACATAGACCCAGTCGGAGCGATGGATGCCATCGAGCGCCAGGTGTGCGTCGATTGCCCGCCGCACCAGGCTGCGCTTGCCGGAGCCGGGCGGCCCCATCACGTACAGGTGGTAGCCGGCGTGCGGCATCGCGACGGCGAACTCGACGGCGGCGCGGGCGCGCTCCTGGCCGACGATTTCGGCTGCGGGCTCGACGCCCGCAGCGGCCGCGGCGTCGAGCCCGAGCAGGGCCGGATCACAGCGCAACGCCAGTTCAGGCGCGGTCAACAGGCGCGCGGCCATGGCGGCTGCTCAGCGAGCGTGGCGGCACGTGCACGTGCTACGGTCTCGAAGAAAAGGCAAGGGTGCTGACATCGGGGTTCCTGCCCAACGGGCCGGGATGGCCCTTGCGATGCTAGGCCTGGCAGGACAGCGCAGATTGAGTTGCGTCAAGGACGCCCATCGACGCCGCCGAGTGGCCGCACCCGGCGCCGCCACGCACCGGCGCGGGTGGACATGTTGACAGCGGTCAACAGTTCGCCGCGGCAGCAGGCATGTAATGTGATCAGCGAATGTCACTGCATGCTTGTCACTGAGATTGTTGATGCGACGGGGCAGGGGGCGCTCGCGATGACATGGAGCTGACGATGCGACTACCCCTTCAAATTTCATTCCAGGGCATGGACCGTTCCGATGCGGTCGAGGCGGCGGTGCGCGAGAAGGCCCGGCACCTCGAACGCTTCAGCGGCGGGATCATGTCGTGCCGGGTCGCGGTGGACCTGCTGCAGAAGCACCACCGCCAGGGCCGCCCCTTCGGCGTGCGCATCGATCTCACACTGCCTGGCCGCGAACTGGTGGTCAACCGGGTCGAGAACGAGGACGTGTACGTCGCGCTGCGAGACGCCTTCGACGACATGAAGCGCCAGCTCGAAGACGCCGTCAGGCAGCGGCGCGGGCTGGAGAAGCACCATGTCGAGAGGCCGGGTGCCGCGGCGCTCACGGAGCCGGACGAAGGCGAAGCATCATGACCAACCAGCGCTTGAATGCAGGTGACATCTGCGTGCGCGAGGTCAGCGTCGCCTACCGCGGCATGACGGTGGACGAGGCGGCGCGCCTGATGCGGGAGCGGCACGTCGGCTCGCTGGTCGTGATCGACGAGACCGACCAGGGGCGCGTCGTGGTGGGCATGCTGACCGACCGCGACGTCGTCACCGCGCTCGTGGCGAAGGTGGTCGATCCGAGCATCGTCGGCGTCGGCGAGGCGATGAGCAGCGACATCGTCACCGCGCGCGAGGAAGACTCGGTCATCGACCTGCTGGGCCTGATGCGCCGCAAGGGTGTGCGGCGCGTCCCCGTCGTCGATGCCAAGGGCGTGCTGGTCGGCCTGGTGGCGCTGGACGACGTGCTGATGCTCGTCGCCAAGGAACTTGACCTGATCGTCCAGGCGATGCAGAGCGGACGCAAGCACGAATCGGTGACGCGCCCCTGAATGGCGGCATACTGGCCTATAGACGAAGCGAAGGAGATGCGGTGAAAACAGTGGCCCCCATTCATGCCAGGAAAGAGGCAGCGCCCGGGCCGACCGTGCCACCGCATCTGCGACCCGAAGCGTCCGAGCTGCCGGAGTCGATCGAATTGCTGGCATCGCTCGAGTCGCCCGGGTTGCTGCAGGAGGACGGCGGGCCCGGCGAGATCGTCGTCCGCCCGGACGGGTACCACTGGATCGCGGCCAATGGCCGACAGGAGTTCGGGCCCTTCGAGACCCTGGAACAGGCGCAGGTGTACCGCGATGCCTGCGACGAGAGCGCACCGCTCCCGGCCGAGACGCTGCAAGAGGCCGAGTCCGAGATCGGCATCTCGGACTGGATCGACCCCGAGACCGGGCAGCCGGCCGAAGGCTACTGCCCGCCGCACCTGGAGGAGTGATGGCCGCGCAGTCGCGTTGCCGGCGAGGCGGGCCGATGGCCTGCCCAATGCGCCTGCGCCCCGCGCACTGGAAGGGCTTGGTGCGGTGCGCCGCTCAGGGATGGCAGGCCTGATCGTTTTGCCACGAGGAGCCGGAGCATGTTGCTGTTCTCCCTCGACCCCGACTGCGGCCTTGCGCCAGCGCTCGCCGCCGCGCTCGACGAATCGCTCAGCCCGCACGAAGACCGCTCCTTCGAGGACGGCGAGCACAAGCTGCGCCCGACGGTCGATCCGCGCGGCGCCGATGCCTTTGTGATCTGCAGCCTGCACGGCGGGCCGGCGCAGAGCCCGCACGACAAGCTGTTCAGCCTGCTGGCCTTCGTGGCCACCCTGCGCGAACACGGCGCCGCGCGCGTCACCGCGGTCGTGCCCTACCTCGCCTACGCGCGCAAGGACCGCCGGACCAAGCCGTTCGATCCGGTCACGCTGCGCTATGTGGCGCAGCTCTTCGAGGCGGTCGGCCTGGCGCAGATCATCGTGCTCGAGGCCCACAACGTGGCCGCGTTCCAGAACGCGTTTCGCTGCGTGACGCTGCATCTCGAGGCGCATCGCGCGTTCGACGCGATCGTTCCCGAACTCGCCGGCGACGCGCCGCTGGCCGTCGCGTCGCCCGACCCCGGCGGTGTCAAGCGCGCCCAGTTGTGGCGCGAGTCGCTCGAAGAACGCCTGGCGCGCCCGGTCGGCTTCGCGATGGTCGACAAGCGGCGCAGCGCCGGGCTGGTCAGCAGCGCCAACCTGGTCGCGGGCGACGTGGGCGGCACGACGGTCCTGCTGCTAGACGACCTGATCGCCAGCGGCGACACGATGAAGCGCGCCGCGCTGGCCCTGCGCCATGCCGGCGCGCGTGAGGTGATCGCCTGCGCAGCGCACGGGCTCTTCACCGGAACGGCACCCGACGTGCTGGCGGATGCCTCGATCAACCGCTTGCTCGTCACCGACAGCGTGCCGCCGTTCCGGCTGCCGGCCACGGGGCCGGCAGCGCGCAAGCTGCGCGTCGTCTCGGCCGTGCCGCTGTTCGCACAGGCGATCAGGGAGTGCCGCGACGCGTGGTTGAGGTGAGATCCGGCGCGGCGTCGAGCGTATCGAGCGCGGCCAGCGTGCGGTCGATGTAGCGCTGCGCCAGCGGCGGCCACTTCTTGGGGGCGCGCGGCTGCGGGTCGAGCAGGTGGGCCATCGCCAACCGGGCGCGCAGCAGCGCTCGGTGTGCGGTGTAAAGCTGCATCAGCGCGGGCGGCGGCGTCTCGCCCAGCGCGGCGGCGCAGCCACGCACGAGCTGCGCGCCGATCCATACCGCGCCGGCCATCTCGCACTCCAGGGCGAGGAACGCGATCTCGTCGAATGGATCGACCTGGCGCAGGGCGGCGTTGAATTCCAGGCAGTCGATCACGACCGGTGGCGCCAGCAGGCAGACATGCTCCGGCCGCAGGTCGCCGTGGCCGTCGACAATGCGGTCGTGCTCGGCGCGAGCCTGCAGCAGCGGGGCGTGACCCAGCAGCGCGGCGCCGAAACGGTCGAGCGCAGACGCGGCGTCGCGCAGCGCAAACTGCGGCCGCAGCAGCACCTCGCGGTCGGCGGCCAGTTCGCGCTGGAAGCGGGCCAGGTGCTCCGGCGCGGCCACGGCCACGGCCGGCGCGGAACGGTAGAACGCGGCCAGCACGGCCACCAGGGCGTCGATCTGCCGCGGCTCGACGCGCGCCTCGGTGATCAGGCGCGGCAGCATCCGTTCCTGCGGCAGGCGGCGCATCAGCACCAGCCAGTCGACGCTCCGGCCAGGGGCCGGCAGGTGGCTTTCGGGCACGAGCGCCAGGCCGGCCTCGCTCGCCTGCAGCGCGACCAGGCCGAGGTACACGCCCGGCGCCAGGCGCGCATTCAGGCGCAACTCCTCGCGGCAGTAGAACTCGCGCGATCGCAGCGTCGTGAAATCGAGGAACGGGAAGCGAACCGGCTTCTTCAGCTTGAGCACCCGGTCGCCGGTGAAGAATAGCCACGACATGTGGGTTTCCAGGCAGGTGGGCGGCCGCGTCAGGCCCGGATGCGCACCGGGCGTCCGCAGGAAGCGCAGCTTGGCCTCCAGCGAGGGTCCGGGCTCGGCGAACGCGGCTCCGGCGGCCAGCGGCATGCGCTGGCCCGGTCAAGTGGCGAGCAGGCGCGCGAGCACCGTGCCCGGCGCGAACTTCTCGCCTGCCGCAACGACGATCTCCTCCAGCACGCCCGCATGCGTTGCCGGCAGATCGACCCGGTTGTGAACCAGGTCGGCCCGGGCCAGCGTCTGGCCGACATGGACATGGTCGCCTTCGGCGACCAACCACTGTTCGATGAAGGCCTCGGCGCCGGCTTCCATCGCTTCCCACAGCGCCGGGTCGAGAACGATGTCGGTCATGGCGCAGTCCTCCAGTTATTGATCGAAGTAGCGCACACAGTAGGCGGGTTCGCGACCGGGCCGCTTGACACAGCGCAATCCAGCCGCGCGTGTTGAGTTTGCTCAATCGCTGCCGCAGTGCGCCGCCTAGCATCCTGGCGATCGAGGCCTGACGAAGAACACCCGGACTCTTTCGTTGCCGATCCACAGCGGGCGGCCGGGCGCCAGCGGGAAGGGTTGCCATGAAGACCGATGCACAACTGAAGAAGGACGTGATCGCCGAGCTGGACTGGGAACCGGCCGTCAATGCCAGCCACGTGGGCGTCGCCGTCACCGACGGTGTGGTCACGCTCACGGGCCATCTCGACACGTTCGCAGAAAAGCACGCCATCGAGCGCGCGGTGCAGCGCGTGGCGGGCGTCAAGGCGATCGCCGTGGAGGTCGACGTCAAGCTCGATCCCGGGCACAAGCGCAGCGACTCCGAGATCGCCGCGGCCGCCGAGTCGGCGCTGAAGTGGCACTCGTTCGTGCCGGCCGACCGCATCCAGCTGCGGGTGGAGAAGGGCTGGGTCACGCTCAGCGGCGAGGTCGACTGGAACTACCAGCGGATGAGCGCCGAGAAGGCAGTGCGCCCGCTGACGGGCGTGGTCGGGGTCAGCAATGCGATCACGCTGAAGGCGTCCACCACGCCCGCCAACGTGGCCGGCCGCATTCGCGACGCGTTGACGCGCCATGCGCAGCACGAGGCCAAGCACATCGAGGTGATCGTCAACGGCTCGGTCGTGACGCTGCGCGGCAATGTCGATTCCTGGCCTGAGCGCGCGGCAGCCTACGGCGCAGCCTGGTCCGCACCCGGCGTGCTGAGCGTCGTCAACGAGATCAAGGTGCAGCACTGAGGCGCAGCGCGGACGCGCGCTGATCGAGTGGCGGCGGGCGGCGGCAGGGGTCCGACGACGATCCGTGCTCGGCCGCGGAGGAGTCAAAGGCGCGACGATCCAGGATCTGCGCGGCGAGCCGGCGCGGGCGTTCGGCCGCGCGCTGCCGAAGGCCGGTCTGCATCGGCAGTGCGCAGCGCAGCCTGCGCGGGCACGGCGGCTTGCTGCGGAATGCGGTGCACGCGAATCCGGCCGCGAGCCTTCCCCGCGGCCAGTGGCAAAGGGCGATCGACACCAACCCGGGCAGTGGCGCACGGCCATGCCATCGAGGCTGTGCTCGGCGGCAGATCGGACATTGAAGGTATGCTGCGGGGCCGCGGCACGCCGCGCCGCCATCGCGCCTTCGGGGCGCTGGCTCCTGGCCGGCGCGGCTGCATCGGTTGGGCGCTGCTGCGCAATCCCCTTCGAAAATGACCGCATGCCAGTCCTGAGTCTCTTACGTCGTTCCCTCTCCCTGGCCGTCGCGCTCGCTGCCGGTCTCGCGGCGTGCAGTCCTCAGGGCGGAGCCCCCGCGGGTGCGGGACCGGCCGGCGGCGCGCCGCCGCCGCCCGAGGTCGGCGTGGTCGTCGTGACGCCGCGCTCGGTGGGGCTGGTGACCGAGCTGCCGGGACGTCTCGAAGCCTCTCGCGTGGCGCAGGTGCGCGCCCGCGCGGCCGGCATCCTGCAGAAGATCCTGTTTCGCGAAGGCAGTGATGTGAAGGCCGGGCAGCCGCTGTTCCTGATCGATCCGGGGCCGTACAAGGCTGCGCACGACAGCGCCAAGGCGACGCTGGCGCGCGCGCAGGCCAATCTGATCCAGACGACGGCACTGGCCGAGCGCTACAAGCCGCTGCTCGAGGCCAACGCGATCAGCAAGCAGGACTACGTCAACGCGACCGTCGCGCAAAAGCTCGCCGAGGCCGACGTCGAGGCGGGCAAGGCGCTGGTGCAGACGGCGAAGATCAATCTCGACCAGGCTTCGGTCACGTCGCCCATCGGCGGGCGCATCGGCCGCGCGCTCGTCACCGAGGGCGCGCTGGTCGGGCAGGGCGAGGTGACGCCGCTCGCGGTGGTGCAGCAGATCCACCCGATGTTCGTGAACTTCACGCAGTCGGCCAACGACGTGCTGCGCCTGCGCCAGGCGCTGGAGAGCGGCAGGCTGCAGCGCGCACCCGGCGGCGAGGCCGTGGTCGTTCGGCTGCTGCTCGACGAGACGGTCTATCCGGTGGCCGGCCGGCTGCTGTTCTCGGACCTCTCGGTCGACCCTGCCACGGGCCAGATCACGCTGCGGGCCGAGGTGCCGAACCCGCAGGGCAGGCTGCTGCCCGGCCTGTATGTGCGGGTGCGGCTCGAGCAGGCCCAGGCGGCCGACGCCATCCTGCTGCCGCAGCAGGCCGTCGCGCGGGCCAACGAGGGCGACAGCGTGAAGGTCGTCGGGCCCGACGGCATGGTCTCGACGCGCGCGGTGCGAGTCGGCGGCGCGCAGGGCAACGAGTGGCTGATCCTCGATGGTCTGAAGGCCGGCGAGCAGGTGATGGTCGACGGGTTCCAGAAGCTGCGCGGCCCAGGGCCGGTCAAGCCGGTGCCGTGGCCGGGCGCGGGTGCTGCCCGGCCCGGGGCACCCGCGGCGTCGGCTCCCGCGGCGGCGGCTCCCGCGGCGGCGGCTTCTGCCTCGGCTGCGCCTGCCGCGGCCTCGGCGCCGCGCTAGGGGCGCGCGCATGGCCCAGTTCTTCATCGACCGGCCCGTCTTCGCGTGGGTCATTGCGCTGTTCATCCTGGTCTTCGGCGCCGTGGCGATCACGCAGTTGCCGATCGCGCAGTACCCGACCGTCGCGCCGCCCTCGATCGTGGTCAGCACCGCCTACCCGGGCGCGTCGGCGCAGACGCTCGAGAGCAGCGTGCTCAGCGTGATCGAGCGCGAGATGAACGGTTCGCCCGGACTGATCTACATGGAGTCGGTCGCGCAGGCCGACGGCAGCGGTTCGATCACGCTGAGCTTCGCCCCCGGCACCAGCCCCGACCTCGCGCAGGTGGACGTGCAGAACCGCCTCAGCCGCGCGACGCCGCGGCTGCCGCTGGCCGTCACGCAGCAGGGGGTGAGGGTCGACAAGGCGCGGTCGAATTTCCTGCTGTTCACCATCTTGTCGTCGGAGAGCCCGCAGTTCGATCCGGTGGCGCTCGGCGACTACGCGGCGCGCAACGTGCTGCCCGAGATCCAGCGCGTACCCGGCGTCGGTCAGGCGCAGCTGTTTGGCACCGAGCGCGCGATGCGGATCTGGATCGATCCGGCCAAGCTGGTCGGATTCAACCTCTCGGTGGCCAATGTCGCGCAGGCGATCCAGTCGCAGAACGCGCAGGTCTCGTCCGGCACGATCGGCGACCTGCCCAACCTGCCGGGCCAGGCCATCTTCGCGACGGTGGTCGTCAAGGGCCAGCTCGATTCGGCTGAACAATTTGGCAACATCGTGCTGCGCGCCAGTGCCGACGGCTCGACGGTGCGGCTGCGCGACGTGGCGCGCATCGAGCTCGGCGGGCAGAACTACGCCACCTCGGCGCGCCTGAACGGCAGGCCGTCCACCGGCATCGGCGTGCAGCTCTCGCCGACCGGCAACGCACTGGCCACCGCGACCGCGGTGCGGGCGCGGATGGAGGAGCTGTCGCGCTACTTTCCGCCCGGCGTCAAGTATTCGATTCCCTTCGACACCTCGCGCTTCGTGAAGATCTCGATCAGCCAGGTCGTCGAGACGCTGATCGAGGCGATCGTGCTAGTGGTCCTCGTGATGCTGCTGTTCCTGCAGAGCATCCGCTACACGATCATCCCGACCATCGTCGTGCCGGTCGCGTTGCTCGGCACTTTCGGCGTGCTGCTCGCGCTCGGCTTCTCGATCAACGTGCTGACGATGTTCGGCATGGTGCTCGTGATCGGCATCGTCGTCGACGACGCGATCGTCGTGGTCGAGAACGTCGAGCGCATCATGAGCGAGGAGGGCCTGCCGCCGCGCGAGGCGACCAAGAAGGCGATGGGCCAGATCTACGGCGCGATCATCGGCGTGACGGTGGTGTTGGTGTCGGTGTTCGTACCGCTGGCCTTCTTCAGCGGCTCGGTGGGCAACATCTACCGCCAGTTCGCGGCGGTGATGGTGGCGGCGATCTCGATCTCGGCGTTCATGGCGCTGTCGCTGACGCCGGCCTTGTGCGCGACGCTGCTCAAGCCGGTCGAGGCCGGGCACCACCTCGAGAAGCGCGGCTTCTTCGGCTGGTTCAACCGCGGCTTCAAGGCCACCGCCAAGGGCTACGAGGGCCTGGTGGCGCGGCTGCTGCGCCGCACCGGGCGCTTGCTGCTGCTCTTCGCGGCGATCGCCGTCGCCGTCGGGCTGTTGTTCGCGCGCCTGCCGACCTCGTTCCTGCCGAACGAAGACCAAGGCTACATCATCGCCAACGTGCAACTGCCGCCGGGCGCGACGCAGCGGCGCACGCTCGATGCGATGAAGCAGGCCGAGGGCTTCTTCCTCAAGCAGCCAGAGGTGGCGAGCATGGTCAGCGTGCTCGGCTTCAGCTTCTCGGGCAGCGGCCAGAACGCCGGCCTGGCCTTCATCCCACTGAAGGACTGGAGCGAGCGCAAGGGCGAGGAGCACTCGGCGCAGTCGCTCGCACGGCGCGGCTTCGGCGCGCTGATGGGCGTGCGCGACGCCTTCATCTTCGCGCTCAGCCCGCCGCCGATTCCCGAGCTCGGCAATGCGACCGGGTTCACCTTCCGCCTGCAGGACCGCGGCGGCAACGGCCGCGAGGCGCTGGTGGCGGCGCGCAACCAGCTGCTCGGCATGGCGGCGCAGAGCAAGTTGCTCGCCGGCGTGCGGCCCGACGGCCTGGAGGACGCGCCGCAGTTGCAGCTCGACGTCGATCGCGACAAGGCCAATGCGCTCGGCGTCGGCTTCGACGCGATCAACGCGGCGATCTCGGCCACGTTCGGCTCGGCCTACGTGAACGACTTCCCGAACAGCGGTCGCCTGCAACGCGTGGTGGTGCAGGCCGACGCGCCGGGGCGCATGCAGGCCGACGACCTGCTCGCCGTCAACGCGCTCAACAGCAAGGGCCAGCCGGTGCCGCTTGCGGCCTTCGCGACGACGCGCTGGATCAATGGCCCGGTGCAGACCGTGCGCTACAACGGCTATCCGACGATGCGCATCTCCGGCGACGCCGCGCCCGGCCGCAGCACCGGCGAGGCGATGCTCGAGATGGAACGGCTTGCCTCGCAGCTGCCACCGGGCTTCGCCTTCGAGTGGACCGGGCAGTCGCGCGAGGAACGCCTCGCCGGCTCGCAGGCCTACTTGCTCTATGCCTTCGCGATCCTCTCGGTCTTTCTCTGCCTGGCCGCGCTCTACGAGAGCTGGTCGATTCCGCTCGCGGTGATCCTGGTCGTGCCGCTGGGCCTGCTCGGCGTCGTGCTCGCCACGATGGCGCGCGGCTACGCGAACGACGTGTACTTCCAGGTCGGCCTGATCACGATCATCGGCCTGTCGGCCAAGAACGCGATCCTGATCATCGAATTCGCGAAGGACCTGCAGGCCCAGGGCAAGAGCGCAGTCGAGGCGGCACTGGCGGCGGTGCACATGCGCCTGCGGCCGATCGTGATGACCTCGCTCGCATTCATCCTCGGCACGCTGCCGCTGGCCATCTCGAGCGGCGCCGGATCGGCCAGCCAGCGCGCCATCGGCACCGGCGTCATCGGCGGCATGCTCACCGCCACCGTGCTCGGGCTGTTCTTCATCCCGGTCTTCTTCGTTGTCGTGCGCAGCGTCCTCAAGGGCAGCGAGCGCCAGCGCAAGTTGTATCTGCACGAGCTCGACGCTGCGCCGGTCGCGACGGTCAAGCCGGAGGGCCCGCCATGAGGCGGCCCGCGGCAACCTTCGCGCTGCGCGCACTGGCCGCCGGAACGCTGGCGCTGCTGGCCGGCTGCATGTCGCTGACCCCGGCCTACCAGCGTCCGCCCGCGCCGGTGGCCGAGCGCTTCCCCGACAGCCCGGGCGCGAACGACGCGGCGTCGCCCGCCGCCGCCGACATCGCCTGGCAGCAGTACTTCAGCGATCCGCGGCTGAAGGAGCTGATTGCCCTCGCGCTGCAGAACAACCGCGACCTGCGGGTCGCCGTTCTCAACATCGAGCTGGCAAGGGCACAGTGGCAGGTCCGGCGCGCCGACAAGGTGCCGACGCTCACCTTGGGCGCAGCCGCGACGCGCCAGACCAACGCCGACGGCGGCTTGACCGACGCGTCGCTCGCCGGACTCTCGGTGCCGTCGTACGAGCTCGACTTCTTCGGCCGCGTCAGCAGCCTGAGCGAGGCGGCGCTGGCGCAATACCTGGCCACTGAAGAGGCACGCAAGACGGCCCAGATCCTCCTCGTTGCTTCGGTTGCCAACGCCTACCTGACCCTGCTTTCAGATCTCGAGCAGCTGGCGCTCACCGAGCGCACGCTCGCCACCCGCGAGGCCTCGCACGAGCTGACACGGCTGAAGTTCGACAACGGGGTCGCCTCGGCGCTCGACGTCGCGCAATCCGAGTCGCTGGTCGAGGGCGCGCGGGTGGCGCTGCAGATCCTCACGCGGCAGCGCGCGCAGAGCCAGAACGCGCTGGTGCTGCTGGTCGGCCGGCCGGTATCGCTAGACCTGCCAGCCGACTCGACGCTGGTGGGCATGACGATCGGCCCTGAACTGCCGGCCGGCCTGCCGTCGGAGCTGCTCGTCGGCCGGCCCGACATCCGCCAATCCGAGCAGCAGCTGCGCGCCGCGAACGCCAACATCGGCGCCGCGCGGGCGGCATTCTTTCCGCGCATCACATTGACGGCCAGGGCGGGCTTTGCCAGCGGCGACCTGCTCGGCCTGTTCAAGGGCGGCTCGCTGGCCTGGCTGTTCTCGCCGCAACTGGTGCTGCCGATCTTCGACGGCGGGACCAACCAGGCCAACCTGGACTACGCCACCGCCCAGCGCGAGATCAGCATCGCGCAGTACGAGAAGGCGATCCAGACGGCGTTTCGCGAGGTTGCCGATGCGCTGGCGGGGCGGGCCACGCTGGGCGCGCAACTGTACGCGCAGCGGGCGCAGGCGAAAGCCGAAGAGGCGCGATTCCAGCTCTCGGACCTGCGCTACCGCAACGGCGTCGCCAGCTACCTCGATGTGCTCGACGCGCAACGGGCGCTGTTCATCACGCAGCTCGCCACGGTCCAGGTGCAGCTGTCGCAGCTGCAGAACCAGGTGACGCTTTACAAGGTTCTCGGCGGCGGCTGGTCCGAGCCGGTGCAGAATTGATTGGCGCCGCTGCGTCGAGAGCGCTCGGGCCGGCCCGACCATCGGCGAGCTTGCGCTGGGTGCGGCCATGGCGGGCCTGCCTGCGCGTGCGCGGCTGAGCTCGTGACGTGGCAGATTGATGAACAATAGCGGGCGGCGCGGAATCACGGGCAGATCGACCGGGCGGCCACGCGCCGCCGATTGCGCCCGACCAACGCAAACGGAGCCAACGATGACCCTCCATGGCCGACAGTGCGTCCTGCGCCCGAAGCCCTCGCGGCGGCCCGCTGTGGGGGCTTGCTAGTCGTGCAGGCGGCCGCGCGGCGGGTGCTGGCGGGGTTCGGCCTGGTCGATCGCCGCGACCTCGTGGCGGCGCACGCGCATCCGGAGCTGGTGGCGTGCGAGGAGTGCGATATCGTCTACCAGCGGCGCCCGTTGTCTGCCGGCGAGGTGGCGCGCTGCCCGCGTTGCGGCGCGATGCTCGGGCGCGGGCACCTGCTCGCCGTCGATGGCCAGCTCGCGCTGTCGGCCGCGGCCTTCATCGTGTTCGTGCTCGGCAACGTGTCGGACATCGTCACGCTCGACCTGCGCGGCGTGCGCGCGCCCGTGACGCTGTGGGAGTCGATCTGGTCCACCTGGGACGCGGGGGAGCACGTCGTCGCTTTGCTGGCCGGCGCCACCACGTTCGCGTTTCCGCTGGCGGTGATCCTGTTGCGGCTGTACGTGCTGACGCCGCTGGTTGCCGGCGTGCTCGTGAGCGGCTTCGTGCCGGCGATGCGCGCGCTGCGCTGGGTGACGCGGTGGAGCATGGTCGAGGTGTTCATGTTCGGCACGCTGGTGGCGATCGTCAAGATCGCCGGCATGGCAAGCGTGATTCCTGGGGTAGGCATCTATTCGTATGCAGTGCTGACCGCGCTGCTGGCTGCCAACCAGACTGCAGGGCTGCACGGCCTGTGGCATCGCGCCGCGGAGTTGCAGCGATGAATGCCGGGCCGGCCGGCGCTGCGCTGCCGACCGCCCACTCGCGCGGCCTGCTCGGTTGCGAGTGCTGCGGGCTGGTGAGCGCGGGGTCGCCCGCGGCCGCAACCGTTCGCTGCCCTCGCTGCGGCTTTGCGCTGCATGCGCGCAAGCCGCAATCGCTGCAGCGCACGGCCGCCTACCTCGTGGCCGCCGTGGTGCTCTACGTGCCGGCCAACACCCTGCCCATCATGGCCACCGCCAGCGTCGTCACCGGCCGCGAGAGCCACACCATCCTGGGCGGCATCGTCGAGCTCTGGCAGACCGGCTCGTGGGAACTGGCGCTGATCGTCTTCATCGCCAGCATCGCGGTGCCGATCCTCAAGATCGCCGCGCTCACCTTGCTAGCCCTCACCGCGCACCGCAAGTCGCGCTGGCGCCAGGCCGAGCGTGCCAGCCTGTACCGGCTGATCGAGACTGTCGGCCACTGGTCTATGCTCGACGTGTTCGTCGTCGTACTGCTGGTGGGCATGGTGCGCTTCGGCGCGTTCGCGAGCGTGGAGCCGGCGGCCGGTCTGCTGGCTTTCGGTGCCGTCGTCGTGCTGACCATGCTCGCCTCGGCGAGCTTCGACCCCCGCCTGATCTGGCCCGAGCCCGAAAGCCGATGACCGAGCCCCGCACCGCCCCGCCGAACGACGCAGCATCGAGTTATCCCGAGGCGACGGTCGTGCGCGGCAGGCGCGTACGCCTGTCGCTGGCGTGGATCGTGCCGATCGCCGCGCTGCTGGTCGGCGCGGTGCTGATCGCGCGCACGGTGATGCAGACCGGCCCTGGCATCACGATCACCTTTCGCAATGCCGAGGGCCTGGAGGCCGGCCGCACCGAAGTCCGCTTCAAGGAGGTGGTGGTCGGCAAGGTGACCAAGGTCGCCCTGAGCCCGGACCGCGAGCGCGTGCTCGTCTCGGTCCAGCTCGACAAGAGCGTCGAGAACCTGGCGGTCGACGACACGCGCTTCTGGGTGGTGCGTCCGCGCATCGGGCTGGCCGGGGTCAGCGGGCTGGGTACGCTGTTTTCCGGGTCCTACATCGGCGTCGAAGCCGGGATCGAGGGCGAGCCGCGGCTGCACTTCACCGGGCTCGAGACGCCGCCCTTCGTGTTGCGCGGCGAGCCCGGACGCAGCTTCGTTCTCTCGGCGCAGAACCTCGGCTCGCTCGACGTGGGGTCGCCCGTCTACTACCGCCGTACGCGGGTCGGACGGGTGGTCGGCTACACGCTCGACGCGACGCGTGACGCGCTCGCGGTGCAGGTGCTGATCGAGCCGCCGAACGAGGGCCTGGTGACCGCGCAGTCGCGGTTCTGGAACGCCAGCGGGATCGACCTCACGGTCAATGCCAGCGGCTTGTCGCTCGACACCGAGTCCGTTGCGTCGATCCTGGTCGGCGGCGTGGCTTTCGCCAATCCGCCCGACGCTGCCTTGGCGCCCCCGGCCAAGGACGGTGACCGCTTCGAGCTCTTTGGCAACCGCAAGGCCGCGATGGCACCGCCCGACGGCGCGCCGCTGCGCGTTCGGATGGTCTTCGAACAGGCGCAGCGCGGGCTCGTGGTCGGTGCGCCGGTGGACATGCTCGGCGTCGAGATCGGCAACATCCGCAGTGTCGCGCTGTTGCATGTGCCGAAGACCGACAAGTTCCCGGTCGAGGTGATGGCCGACATCTATCCGTTGCGGCTGGGCAGTGTGCGGCACCAGTTCGTCGTCCCGCCCGGCGCGGCCGAGTCGGCCGACTTGCTGTTCCTCAAGCGCGGTGTCGACAGCGGGCTGCGAGCCCAGGTGCGCACCGGCAATCTGCTGACGGGCCAGCTCTACATCGCGCTGGACTTCATGCCCAAGGCGCCCAAGGCGACGCTGGACGCCCGCGCCACCCCGCCGACGATCCCGACCGTCCGCGGCACCCTGAGCGACCTGCAGCCGCAGCTCGCTGAGATCGTCGCCCGGCTCGGCAGGGTGAAGTTCGACGAGATCGGCAGCGGCCTGCAGGACACCTTGCGCAGCGCTGGCGCCGCGGGCAACGGGCTCCAGGAGACGCTGGCCAGCGCGAACGCGGCGATCCGCCAACTGACGCCCGAAGCGCAGCGCTCGCTCGCCGACGTGCAGAAGACCTTGTCATCGGTTCAGGCGACGCTCGGCAACATGGACCGCAACGTCATGCACAACGACGCGCCGTTGCAGCGGAACTTCAACCAGACGCTGGTCGAGCTGCAGCGCGCCGCGCAGGCGCTGCGCGTGCTGAGCGACTACCTGCAGCGGCATCCGGAGTCGATGCTGCGCGGCAAGCCGGCCGACGCCGACCCGGCCAAACCCTCCGAGGGCGGACGATGACGAGACGAGACACGGGCGTTCCCGCCCCGCGCCGGATGGTGGCTGCAGGTGTTGTCGCGGCCGTGCTGCTGGGCGCCTGCAGCTCGGCGCCGCCGACGCGCTTTCACACCCTGATGCCCGCGGCGGCCTCGACCGCGCCGCAGCGGATGCCTGCCGGGCCGCTGGCCTGGGAGGTGTTGCCAGTGGCCATTCCGGCGCAGGTCGACCAGCCGCAGTGGGTGCTGCGGACGGCGGACGGCAGCCTGGCGGTGCTGGAGCAGGAACGCTGGATCGCGCCGCTGGGCGAAGAGCTCCGCTCGGCCGTGGCAGAGCGGCTCACGCAGTTGCTGGGCGCATCCGCCCCCTCGGCCGTGGCGGAGCCGGGCCAACACTGGCGGGTCCGTATCGACGTGCAGCGATTCGAAGGCGCGCCCGGTCGCGAGGCGCGGCTCGAAGCCACCTGGGGCCTGAGTTCGGGCATCGCTGGCGCCGTGGCCTTCAGCTGCCGCGGCGAGTTCGCGCAGGCGCCCACTTCCGCCAGCTACCCGGCCATGGCGCAAGCCTACCGGCTGGCGGTGGCCGCGCTGGCCGATGCGATCGGTGCTGCGCTCAAGGCGCTGAGCGCCGGGCAGCCGGCGTCCTGCGCGGGGTAGCGGCAGGTTCGAGCCCGGGCGTCACTCGGCGCAGGCGCTCCGAAGCGAGACGACCTGGGGGATTGCCCCCGGCCGCAACGCCTGCCGCCCCGAAAGCGTCGCCGCACGCCCCGATCGTCGATCGACATGGCGTCGCCAGCGAAGAAGGGCCGCTCGGCCGCACGCGCTTGCGCGTGTTTCGCATCAATGACACAATATTTTGCATCGCAAAATTCGTCGATGCTGCGCTGCCGCAAGGCTTTTCGTTTTGAAGAGGAGCATTCCATATCATGGAATGTGCTCGCCAAGTCATTGATTTCATTGATGTTGTTTCCTTGTCTTATATAAGACATAAGTTATAACTTTGCAGCCCGGTGGCGGTATGCTTGGACCTGAACTCGAGCCCAGACAGCGCAAATTCCTTCAACCTGCACCAACCGGAGAACTCCATGACCCAACTCACCCGCGATCAACAAGTGGCTGCCCTCGAGAAGGACTGGGCCGAAAACCCGCGCTGGAAAGGCATCAAGCGCGGCTACACCGCCGCCGACGTGGTGCGCCTGCGCGGCTCGCTGCCGATTGAACACACGCTGGCCAAGCGCGGCGCCGAAAAGCTCTGGACGCTGCTCAACACCGAGCCCTTCGTCAACACGCTAGGCGCGCTGACCGGCAACCAGGCCATGCAGCAGGTCAAGGCTGGGCTGAAGGCGATCTACCTCTCGGGCTGGCAGGTGGCCGCCGACGCCAACGACAATGGCGAGATGTACCCCGACCAGTCGCTGTATTCGGTGGACTCGGTGCCCAAGGTCGTCAAGCGCATCAACAGCACCTTCCAGCGCGCCGACCAGATCCAGTGGAGCGAAGGCAAGAACGACGTTGACTACTTCGCGCCGATCGTGGCCGATGCCGAAGCCGGCTTCGGTGGCGTGCTCAACGCGTTTGAGCTGATGAAGGCGATGATCGACGCCGGCGCCGCGGGCGTTCACTTCGAAGACCAGCTTGCCTCGGTCAAGAAGTGCGGCCACATGGGCGGCAAGGTGTTGGTGCCGACGCGCGAGGCCGTGGCCAAGCTGGTGGCGGCGCGCCTGGCGGCCGACGTGATGGGCACGCCGACGCTCGTGATCGCGCGCACCGATGCCGAAGCGGCCGACCTGGTGACGAGCGACGTCGACGCCAACGACAAGGACTTCCTGACCGGCGAACGCACGGTGGAAGGCTTCTTCCGCTCCAGGCCGGGCCTGGAGCAGGCGATTTCGCGTGGCCTGGCCTATGCCGAAGTCGCCGACATGGTGTGGTGCGAAACCGGCAAGCCCGACCTGGCATTCGCCAAGGCCTTCGCCGACGCGATCCACAAGAAGTACCCGGGCAAGCTGCTCGCCTACAACTGCTCGCCGAGCTTCAACTGGAAGAAGAACCTCGACGACGCGACGATCGCCAAGTTCCAGCGCGAACTCGGCGCGATGGGCTACAAGTTCCAGTTCATCACGCTGGCCGGTTTCCACAGCCTGAACTACTCGATGTTCAACCTCGCCCATGGCTATGCGCGCAACAACATGACGGCCTTCGTCGAGCTGCAGGAGGCCGAGTTCGCCGCCGCCGAGCGCGGCTTCACCGCCGTCAAGCACCAGCGCGAGGTGGGCACCGGCTACTTCGACGCGGTGACGACGACGATCGAGCGCGAGGCCTCGACCGGCGCGCTGAAGGGCTCGACCGAGGACGAGCAGTTCTTCGACAAGAAGCACGCCTGAGAGCGCCCCCAGGCCGATGACATACGTCGTCCGCCCCCCGAGGGGGTTGAGCAAACTTGGGGCGGCCCGGCGTTTGCTCATGAGCGCGCAGCGAAGGGCGAGGATCGCGCGAGCCGTCTGCCCTTTGAAATGAGGCGGGCGAGCGCGATCGCGTTGCGCTTGCCCTGCTGACTGCGCAACGCGGACGTTGCGGCGCAACCCCGCTTGCGGGGATCGACCAGCGAAGCGATCGGCGAAGGAGCGGGCTCGATGCCCGCGACCGAGAGCCGAGCCAAGAGCGGGCGCGGCGGCTGCACTTCGCAGCGGCCGCGTCCGCTGTGCCTATGGGCGTGCCGCCGCTGCGGCTGCCACCGGTCGCACCAGCGCGAGCCAGAGTGCGCCGACACAACACGCCATCGCGAGCAGTTGCAGCGGGCCGAGTGGCTCGCCGTGCATCGCTGCGCCCGACACCATGGCGACCACGGGCACCATCACCGCCGACAGCCCCGCCACGTTGACCGGCAGCATGCCGACGATGGCGAACCAGCAGGCGTTGCCGATGGCCATCGGCACCAGTGCGATGTAGCCGATCACGGCGATCGACTGCCACGACGGCACGAACCAGTGCCCGTCGCCGAGTGCGACCGCCCCGAGCGCGGTCGGCACCGCACAGATCAGCAGTTGCCAGCCGGTCAGCACGGTGGCGGGCACTTCGACCTGGCCGCGCTTGAGGATCAGCGTGCCGACGGCCCAGCCGATGCCGGCGAGCAGGCCGAGCGCCAAGCCGAGCGGCGCCTGCGCATAGGTGGCGAAACTGGGCACCATCAGCAGCGTGACGGCAGCCGTGCCGAGCGCCACGGCCAGCGCCAGCCGCCGGCCGAGCCGCTCGCCGAGCACCGCCCAGGAGATCAGCGCCGACCACAGCGGCATCGTGAAGCCGAGCACCGCCGATTGCCCGGAAGGGATCAGGATCGCCGAGTAGGTGCTCGCGATGTTCCACAGCACGAGGTAGAAGAAGGTCGCGATGCAGATCCGGACCCGGTGCCGGCGCGGGATCAGCAGCGACTGCCCGCGCGCCCGCGCGACCGCCAGCAGCACGGTTCCGGCGATCGTCACCGCCACCGCGCGGAAGGTCCACACCGAGACCTCGCGCACCGCGAACGCGAACAGGGGCCAGTTGGTTCCCCAGACCAGCGTCAGAATGCCGAGCAGGATCAATGCGCGGGGCGGGACGGTCTTGTGCGGCATCGGTGGCGAGGCTCTCATGCGCGCGGCCGGTCTGCAAGCCGGAGTGACCATGAGCCCGCCGGGCCGCCATCAGCCGGAGGCTGATGCCCTTCGGCAGGCGACAGACAGTCCGCAGGGACTGTCTGTGTCCGGCCTCAGCCCCAAGGGCGAATACCGGAGTGCGCAGCACGAAGGTACTCCAGTGAGCCCGCCGGGCCGTCCCAAGGGCGAATACCGGAGTGCTACGCACGAAGGTACACCAGTGAACGCTCGACCGGGCGCCGAGCAAACGATGCTCCTGCCAGCGAACCTTGACCTTCGAGCACGGCAAAGCCAAGCTCGCCAGCTTCGAACGCGTCGCGTTGCCTCGAGGGCCGCCATGAAACGACACCTTCACGTGCTCCTGTGGCTGATCGCCAGCCTCGGCGCAGGCGGCTCGCCTGCCGCCACGTTGCGCGTCGGCAGCGGGTTCGACCCGCAGACCATGGACCCGCATGCGCTGGCGCTGCTGTACCAGAGCCGCATCGTCACCCAGGTCTACGATTCGCTCGTCAATCGCGACGAGCAGTTCCGCATCGAACCATCGCTCGCGCTGTCGTGGCAGGCCCTGTGCCCGACGGCATGGCGCTTCAAGCTGCGCTCCGGCGTGCGCTTTCACGACGGCAGCCCGTTCACTGCCGACGACGCGGTCTTCTCGATCGAGCGTGCGCTCGGGCCCACGTCGCAGCGCGCATTCCAGCTCAAGGGCGTGACCGGCGCGAAGAAGGTCGACGAGCTGACGCTCGACGTGATGCTGGCCACGCCCGACGCGGTATTGCCGGAGAAGCTCGTCGGCCTGGCGATCATGAGCAAGGCCTGGTGCGTCAAGCATGGCGTCGAGAAGGCGCAAGACTTCAATGGCAAGCAGGAGACCTTCGCCGTGCGCAACGCCAACGGCACGGCCGCCTTCCGCCTCGATCGCTACGACCCCGACGTGCGCACGATCCTGCGGGCCAACCCCGGCTGGTGGGGCCGCGCGTTGCCGGGTGCCGACCGGCGCAACGGCAATGTGGACGAGGTGAGCTTCGTCTCGATCCGGCAGGATGCGACGCGGCTGGCTGCGCTGGCCTCGGGCGAACTCGATTTCGTGCTCGACCCGCCGTTCCAGGACGTCGAGCGGCTCAAGACCGACCGCCAGTTGACGCTGCTGCAAGTGGCCGACCTGGGGCAGCAATACTTCACGTTCGACCAGTGGCATGACGAGCTGCCGGGCGCCGACCTCGGGGCCGACGGCAAGGGCGGCAACCCGTTCAAGGATCGGCGCGTGCGGCGCGCCGTGTACCACGCGATCAACATCGACCTGATCGCGCAGAAGGTGCTGCGCGGGCAGGCCACGCCGACCGGCGCCTTCCTCTCGCCGCGGGTCGACGGCAGCCTGGCCGAGCTCGACAAGCGCCTGTCGTACGATCCGGCCAGGGCCCGCGCGCTGCTGGCGGAGGCAGGCTATCCGAATGGATTTTCGGTGACGCTCGACTGCGTGAACATCGCCTACCGCGAGAACGTCTGCCAGGCCGCGACGGCGATGCTGACGCAGGTGGGCATCCGCACCACCTTGCGCTCGTCGGCGACGAATCAGTTCTTTCCACGGCTGAGCCAGGGCACTTCCAGCTTCATTGAATTCGGCTGGACGCCGACGACCGACGCCTGGGCGACGCTGAACGCGCTGTTCCATACCTGGGACAGGGCGGGGGCGGGCACCTTCAACGCCGGTCGCTACTCGAACCCGGCGCTCGACACGCTGATCGACAACATTCGCGTCGAGCCCGACCTGACGCGCCGGCGCGCGATGGTCGGCGTGGCGCTGCGCCTGATAGGCGACGATCTGCCCTACATCCCGCTCTACCGCCGCACCCTCACCTGGGCGATGGCCAAAAAGGTCACGGCCGTGCAGTGGCCGAACGACCAGCTCGAGCTGCGCTGGGTGCGGGTTCGGTAGCCCCCGGGCACGCGACAGCCGGGCGGCGCGGCGGATGCCGGCCCGCCGATCCGGCCGTCGAGGCTCAGTCTCGCAGCAGGTCGGCCGGCAGGGCCCGCCGCACCACGTCGCGCAGCGCGAAGCTCGACTGGATGCGCGCCACGTGCGGCAGGCGCGAGAGCTGCATCTTGTGCACGCGTTCGAAATCGACCAGGTCGCGCACGAGCAGGATCAGCAGGTAGTCGTCGCTGCCCGACATCAGCAAGCAGCGCAGCACGCTGTCGCACTGCTTGACGGCCTGTTCGAACTCGCTCAGGTCGGCTTCGCTCTGCCCTTTGAGCGTCACCTGGACGATCACGGTGGTGTTCAAGCCGAATGCGGCCGGGTCGATGTCGGCGCCGTAGCCGCGGATCACGCCGGCCTCCTCGAGCGCTCGCTGGCGGCGCGCCACGGCGCTGGCCGAGAGGTGAACCGACTGCGCCAGCTCGACATTGGGCGCGCGTCCGTGCTGGCTGAGTTCGAGCAGCAGGCGGCGATCGGCGCGGTCGAGGGGTGGGGCTTGCATGAAACGGGCGCGAAACCTGGGTCTGGGGCCAGTTTATCGCGCCGACCGGGGTTGCCATGTGCTGCAAACGCCAGCACATTGCCTGCCGTCGTTCCTAGACTGGCGGCCAATCTAACTCAACCCACAGGAGATCCACCATGCGCGTCGGCGTGCCCAAGGAGATCAAGGTTCAGGAACACCGCGTCGGCCTGACGCCGATGGCCGTGCGCGAGTACGCCGCCGCCGGGCACGAGGTGCTGGTGCAGTCGGGCGCCGGCGCCGGCATCGGCGCCGATGACGCGGCGTACACCGCGGCCGGCGCGCGCATCGTGGGCAGCGCGGCGGAGGTGTTCGCGGGCGCCGACATGATCGTCAAGGTCAAGGAGCCGCAGGCCGTGGAGTGGAAGATGCTGCGCGAGGGGCAGATCCTCTTCACCTACCTGCACCTGGCGCCCGACCCAGACCAGGCGCGCGGACTGCTGGCCTCGGGCTGCGTTGCCGTGGCCTATGAAACCGTGACCGATTCGCATGGCGGGCTGCCGCTGCTGGCGCCGATGAGCGAGGTTGCCGGTCGCCTGGCCATCGAGGCGGCGGCGTTCTCGCTGCGCAGGCCGGCCGGCGGCAAGGGCCTGCTGCTCGGCGGCGTGCCCGGCGTGCAGCCGGCGCGCGTGGTGGTGGTGGGCGGCGGCGTCGTCGGCACCCATGCGGCGCGGATGGCGGCCGGGCTCGGCGCGGAGGTGACGATCCTGGACCGTTCGCTGCCGCGCCTGCGCCAGCTCGACGAGTTGTTCCAGGGGCGGGCGCGGACGCGCTTCTCCAGCGCCGCCAACGTCGAGGAGGAAGTGCTGGTCGCCGACGTCGTGGTCGGCGCGGTGCTGATCCCGGGCGCGAGCGCGCCCAAGGTCGTCACGCGGGCGATGCTGAAGAGGATGCGGCCGCGCAGCGTGCTGGTCGACGTCTCGATCGACCAGGGCGGCTGCTTCGAGACCTCGCACGCCACCACCCACGACGCGCCGACCTACGAGGTCGACGGGATCATCCACTACTGCGTCGCCAACATGCCGGGCGCGGTGCCGGCCACTTCGAGCCATGCGCTGAACCACGCCACGCTGCCATTCGGGCTCGCGCTGGCAAACCATGGCGAGCGGGCGCTGGTGGACGACGTTCACCTGCGCCGCGGCCTGAACATTCATCGCGGCAAGGTGACCTGCGCGCCGGTGGCGCAGGCGCTCGGCCTGCCTGAAGTCAGCGCGGAGGCGGCGCTCGGCATGTAGCGGGGTCGTCCGCTCCGCGATCTCGATCCGGCAGGCCTCAGCGCGCACCCAGACCCATCGGGTGGCTCTCGCCGAAGACCGGCCCGGCCTGGCTGCCGAAGGCCGCCACGGCGCGGCTGCGGCCTTGCCGTTTGGCCTCGTACAGTGCCTGATCGGCGCGGTGCAGCGCGTCGGCGATGTTTTCCCCCTCGCGCACCAGCACGATCCCGAAGCTCAGGCTCAGCGGCAGGCCGCGCCGCGCGGCTTGCTCTGCATCGAGGCGCGCGGCGACCCGCCCGGCGACCGACAGCGCTTCGTCCACCGTCGTCTCGGGCAGCAGCATCGCGAACTCGTCGCCACCGATGCGCCCGGCCGCGTCACGCCCTCGCAGCAGGCTGCGCGTGCAGCGGGCCACTTCGCGCAGTGCCTCGTCGCCCTCGGCATGGCCGAAGTGGTCGTTGATCTGCTTGAAGTGATCGATGTCGAACATCACCAGCGACGCCGCGCCGGGTGCGCTCAGCGCGAGCGCCTTGGTGGCCAGTTCGTAGAAGTGGCGTCGATTCGGCACCTCGGTCAGCATGTCGGTGTCTGCCAGGAAGCGAAGGTGGCGCTGCGACTCGTAGAGCTTGCGCTCGGTTCGCTCGTAGGTGAGCAGCAACGCGAGATGCACCATCACGAGCGCCAGCGTGACCGTGACGATGACGCTGGCCAGCAGCAGGTCGTCCGCCAACCCGGAAAGGCTCGCCAGGCTGGCCTGCACGGCGCACAGCGCTTGCACCAGGGCGGCGATGCACAAGAAGCTGACCAGCGCCTTCAACGCCGCACTGCGTTCGAAGTCACGCAGCCTGGCCGTCAGCGCAGCGCTGTACCCGTAGAGCACGCTGGCGCCGGCGCCGAATGCCGCCACCCGCGCGGGCACGCTGCCGCCGGCCGCCCAGGTGGCGACCCAGAGCAGGAATGCGCCGGCGAGCAACAGCGCGTCGGCGAGCGCCGGCAGGCTCAGCTCATGGCGCGGATAGAAGCGGCGCACGCCGGCCAGGGTGACGATCGGCCATTGCAGCAGGAGCAGGATCGAGAGCGGCAGCAGGGCGGGGTGGGCGTATGCCCAGGCTTGAAGCAGCAGCCCCAGCGCGCCGAGCCACTGGGCAGCCGTCCACCACCAGAACCCGCGATAGACGCGCTGCGTGCGTCCGAACAGCGTCATCAGCACGGCCGACATCGCCATCGTCGCGACGGACGCGGCCAGAAGCGTCGGCAGGTGCAGTGTCATGATGAACTTCGTGGGTCTTCATTGTGAGAGCCCCGCGCGCCGGGGCCTTCCCCCTAGGTCATGCGCCGGTGCAACAAGCGGTGACGGGAGATCGAGCCTTTCGACACCGACGACAGGCCCTTGCCTGGCAAGCGTCGAAGCCGCCCGGAGCAGGAGGCGTCGCAGGCTGCCTGGCGGCGTCGGGCAGTGCTTCGCCGGCAAGCCGATGCTCACGACTGATTACATTTGCGCGGCGCCATGTCCGGGGAAGTCGTGGCGATGCGCGCCATGTTCTGATCGCCGCGATCTCGGATGTCGGTTCGAAGCCCGGCGCTTTAAGCTCGCGCGCGGTGGCGCGACCCATGCTCGCGAGGGCTCGCTCGCGTATCCTTGCCGCCGATGAACCTGCTGCTCGATTCCTTCTGGCGCGCCGTCGCCTATTGCCTGCATCCACGGGTGATCGGGCTGTCGATGCTGCCACTGGCGTTGATGGCCGCTGCCGCGCTGGGGCTCGGCTACTTCTTTTGGGACGCGGCGCTCGACGCGGTGCGCGCCGGCTTCGAATCGTGGTCGCTGGCAGCCACGTTGATCGGCTGGCTCGAGCGCGCCGGCTTGCCCGGCCTGAAGAGCGTGCTGGCGCCGCTGGTGGTGGTGCTGCTTGCCACGCCGGTGATCGTGGTCGTTTCGCTGCTCGCGGTGGCGCTGCTGATGTCGCCGTCGATGCTCGGCCTGGTGGCCGAGCGGCGCTTCCCGACGCTCGAGAAGAAGCGCGGCGGTTCGCTCATCGGCGGGCTGTTCGCCTCGTTGTGGGCCACGCTGGCAGCGCTGGTGGTGATGCTGGTGTCGATCCCGCTGTGGCTGGTGCCTCCGCTGGTGCTGGTGTTGCCGCCACTGATCTGGGGCTGGCTGACCTACCGCGTGATGAGCTACGACATGCTGGCCGACCACGCCAGCGCCGACGAGCGCCGCACCCTGCTGCAGCGGCACCGCGCGGCGCTGCTCGGCATGGGCGTGCTGACCGGCTACCTCGGGGCCGCCCCGAGCCTGCTCTGGGCGTCGGGTGTGCTGTTCGTGGCGATGGCACCGGTGCTGGTCCCGGTGGCGATCTGGGTCTATACGCTGGTGTTCGCGTTCTCGGCCCTGTGGTTCGGCCACTATCTGCTCTCGGCGCTGAGCACGCTGCGCGCGGAGGAGTCGCCGGCTGCGGCACCCGTGCCGCCTGCGCCGCCGAGCCTGCCTGGCGCGGAGCCGGCGGCGTTGCCCCCCTTCTGATCGAGCCGGCATGAACTTCGGCCTGATCATCATCGGCGACGAGATCCTCTCCGGCAAACGCCAGGACAAGCATCTGCCCAAGGTGATCGAACTGCTCGGCGCGCGCGGGCTGGCACTGGCCTGGGCGCGCTACGTGGGTGACGATCCGGCGCGCATCACCGCCGACCTGGCGCACGCCTTCGGCAGCGGCGACGTGGTGTTCTCGTGCGGCGGCATCGGCGCGACGCCCGACGACCACACCCGTCAATGCGCGGCGGCGGCGCTCGGCGTGCCGCTGGCACTGCACGCCGAGGCGCGCGACCTGATCCTGCAGAGGGTGCGCGCGATGGCGGCCGAGCAGGGCCTCAGCGCGGACCCCGACCACCCCGACACGTTGCGCCGGCTCGAGATGGGCATGTTCCCGCAAGGCGCGCAGGTCATCGCCAACCCGTTCAACAAGATTCCGGGCTTCTCGGTCGGCGAGGTGCATTTCGTTCCGGGCTTTCCGGTGATGGCGCATCCGATGATCGAGTCGCTGCTCGACGGACGCTACGCCCGCCTGCACGGGCAGCACGCGCAGGCCGAGCGCTCGGTGATCGTCTTCGGCACGATGGAAGCCACGCTGACACCGCTGATGGTCGAGATCGAGGCGCGCTTCGCCGGCGTGAAGGTCTTCAGTCTGCCGAGCGTCGATCACCCGCAGTGGGGGCGCCACATCGAGCTCGGCGTCAAGGGTGACGCGGCCCAGGTCGATGCGGCCTACCCGCAGTTGATCGCCGGGCTGCACGCGCATGGCGCGGTACTGGGCGCCGAATTGGTGCGCTCTACATGATCAACTTGGTGCGTCTGGTCGGATGGCGCATCGAAGCGGTGCATTTCCTCGGCTGACTGGCGCACAGTTTCTTGTTGTTCCGGCGAGCGGTCGCAGGCACGCTTTCTGCTAAATTCATGGGCGCATTTCGGTGCTTCGGCCCGACAGGGATGCGCAGCGTCACCCGCGTCCCCCCACCCCCACCAACCCCAAGTGCCCTGCCAGGAGAGTTTTTGATGGCCAAGACCGTCGCCGACGTGATGAAGATGGTGAAAGACAGCGAGATCAAGTTCGTCGATTTCCGCTTCACCGATACCCGTGGCCAGGAGCAGCACGTGAGCGTGCCTGTCTCGCACTTCGATGAAGACAAGTTCAGCGCGGGCCATGCCTTCGACGGGTCGTCGATCGCCGGCTGGAAGGGCATCGAGGCGTCGGACATGCTGCTGATGCCCGACCCGAACACGGCCAACGTCGACCCCTTCTTCGAAGAGCCGACGCTGATCCTGACCTGCGACGTCGTCGAGCCCAGCGACGGCAAGCCCTACGAGCGCGATCCGCGCTCGCTGGCCAAGCGCGCCGAGGCCTACATGAAGGCCTCGGGCCTGGGCGACACGGCGTTCTTCGGCCCGGAACCCGAGTTCTTTGTCTTCGACAGCGTGCGCTGGGGCAACGAGATGTCGGGCTGCTTCTCGAAGATCGAGTCCGAAGAGGGCGCCTGGAACACCGGCAAGGAGTACGAGCACGGCAACTCTGGCCACCGGCCTACGGTCAAGGGCGGCTACTTTCCGGTGCCGCCCGTCGACAGCTTCCAGGACATGCGTTCGGAGATGTGCCTGATCCTCGAGTCGCTGGGCATCCCGGTCGAGGTGCACCACCACGAGGTGGCCAACGCCGGCCAGATGGAGATCGGCACCAAGTTCAGCACCCTGCTGCAGCGCGCCGACTGGGTGCAGCTGCAGAAGTACGTGATCCAGAACGTGGCCCACGCCTACGGTAAGACGGCGACCTTCATGCCCAAGCCCATCGTCGGCGACAACGGCTCGGGCATGCACGTCCACCAGTCGGTCTGGAAGGACGGCAAGAACCTCTTTGCCGGCGACGGCTACGCCGGGCTGTCGGAGTACGCGCTGTTCTACATCGGCGGCATCATCAAGCACGCGCGCGCGCTCAACGCGATCACGAACCCGGGAACGAATTCGTACAAGCGCCTGGTGCCGGGCTTCGAGGCGCCGGTCAAGCTGGCCTACTCGTCGAAGAACCGCTCGGCGTCGATCCGCATCCCGCACGTGGCCAACCCGAAGGGCCGCCGCGTCGAGGCACGCTTCCCCGATCCGCTGATGAACCCGTACCTCGGGTTCGCCGCGCTGCTGATGGCCGGGCTCGACGGCGTCGAAAACAAGATCCACCCCGGCGAGGCCGCGAGCAAGGACCTGTACCACCTGCCGCCCGAGGAAGACGCGAAGATCCCGACCGTCTGCCACAGCCTCGACCAGGCCCTCGACTACCTCGACAAAGACCGCGCGTTCCTGACCAAGGGCGGCGTCTTCACCGATGTCTACCTCGACGCCTACATCGAGCTCAAGATGCAGGAGGTGACGCGTTTTCGCATGGCGACGCACCCGGTCGAGTTCGACATGTACTACAGCCTCTGACCCTTCGGAGCTCTGTGACAGGGGACGGCGTGCGCCGTCCCCTGTTCTTGTGGGGCGGCGCCTCGCGGGTACCAGGAGGATCGCGCCGAAGACCCCGCTTTTCGCGGCCAGGCCGCCGCGTGCGATGCGCCACAATGCCGCCATGAACCTGAGTCGCACCTCGCTGCTGGCGCTGGCCGCCTGCGCTTTTCCGTGGGGCGCCGCGGCGCAGGCCGTCGACCGGCCCGTGTACCGCTGTCCGGGCAACCCGGTGCTCTACACCGATGCGCTGACCTCCCAGGAAGCCAAGGACAAGGGTTGCCGCACGATCGAGGGCGCACCGGTCACGGTGGTGCCGTCGCCCAGGCCGCGCAGCGCCGCGCCGGCCTCTGGCCCGCGCCCGCCCGAGGCCAGGGTCGACCCTTCCGAGCAGCGGTCGCGTGACAGCGACGCCCGGCGCATCCTCGAGGCCGAGCTGAGGAAGGACGAAGCCCAGCTCGCGGCGATGCGCAAGGAGTTCAACAACGGCGAGCCCGAACGTCTGGGCAGCGAGCGCAACTTCCAGCGCTACCTCGACCGCGTGGCCGAGATGAAGGCCGCCATCGAACGCAAGGAGAGCGACGTCGCTGCGCTGCGGCGCGAGCTGGGCAAGCTGCCGCCGTGATTGCGGACGCTGACGGCCGACGTCGCGGCCCCGCTTCGGGCGCTTTGGCTGGCCCGTCAGAAGCCGGTAGCGCGGACGGCCCGCCGCAAGCCTTCGCCGCCCTCGACTACCTGGCCACGATGGTGGCCGTGGTGCAGGCCGATGGTCGCTGCCTGTTCGCCAATGCCGCGTTCGAGAGCGTGCTCGGCCTGTCGCGGCGCAGCGTGTTGCGCGGTTCGCTGTTCGACTGGTTCGTCGATGCCCGCGCCGTCAGCGACACGGTGGCCGCGGTCGCGCGCAACGACTTCTCGACCAGCCGCTTCGAGGGGCTCTTGCGCCGTCCCGGGCACGGCGAAGCGCTGCCGGTGCACGTGATCGTCAACCAGATGGACCGCGGGGGCGCGGCGGTGGTCGTCGAACTGGTCGAGATCGAGCAGCAGACCCGCCAGGACCGCGAGGAGCGGGCGCAGGACCAGGTGCAGGCCAACAAGGAACTGATCCGCAACCTGGCGCATGAGATCAAGAACCCGCTCGGCGGCATCCGCGGCGCGGCTCAACTGCTGGGCATGGAGGTCGAGAGCAGGGCGCTGACCGAGTACACCCAGGTCATCATCCACGAGGCTGACCGTCTGCAGGCGCTGGTCGACCGCCTGCTGGCGCCGCACCGCAAGCCGCACGTGGTGGGCGACGTCAACATCCACGAGGTCTGCGAGCGCGTGCGTTCGCTGATCGTCGCCGAGCATCCGCGTGGCTTGCAGGTGCAGCGCGACTACGATGCGTCGATCCCCGAGTTTCGCGGCGATCGCGAACAGCTCATCCAGGCCGTGCTCAACGTGGTGCAGAACGCGGCGCAGGCGCTCGCCGACCGCATCGCCGCCGGCGACGCCATCATCACGCTGCGCACGCGTGTGGCGCGCCAGGTCACGATCGGCAAGCAGCGCTGGCGTCTGGCACTGGAATTGCATATCGAGGACAACGGGCCCGGCGTGCCGCAGGCCATCCGCGATCGCATCTTCTACCCGCTGGTGTCGGGACGAGAGGGCGGCTCGGGGCTGGGACTGACGCTGGCCCAGACCTTCGTGCAGCAACACCAGGGCATGGTGGAGTTCGAGAGCGAACCGGGCCATACCCACTTCAAGATCGTGATTCCGCTGCCTTGAGTCGAAGGCGGTGGCGTCGAACCACGGGCCGAGCATGAAACCGATCTGGATCGTTGACGACGACCACTCCATCCGCTTCGTGCTGGAGAAGGCGTTGGCGCGCGAGGGCCTGGCCGTGCGCAGCTTCACCAACGCGCGCGACGTGCTGGCCGCGCTGGACGACGCCGCGCCGCAGGTGCTGGTGTCCGACATCCGCATGCCCGGCGGCTCGGGGATCGAACTGCTCGCCAAGGTCAAGGAGCGCCTGCCCGGCCTGCCGGTGATCATCATGACGGCGTACTCGGACCTGGACAGCGCCGTTGCGTCGTTCCAGGGCGGCGCGTTCGACTACCTGCCCAAGCCCTTCGACGTGACCCGGGCCGTCGAGCTGATCCGCCGCGCGCTCGAAGAGAGCCTGCGCGAGGAAGTGGCCGACGTCTCGCAGGCGCAGATGCCCGAGATGCTGGGCCAGGCGCCGGCGATGCAGGATGTGTTCCGCGCCATCGGGCGGCTGAGCCAGAGCGTCGTCACCGTGCTGATCACCGGCGAGAGCGGCTCCGGCAAGGAGCTCGTCGCCCACGCGCTGCACAAGCACAGCCCGCGTGCGGGCGGCCCCTTCGTCGCCATCAACACGGCGGCGATCCCGAAGGACCTGCTCGAGAGCGAACTCTTCGGGCACGAGCGCGGCGCCTTCACCGGCGCGCAGGCCACGCGCCGCGGCCGCTTCGAGCAGGCCGACGGCGGCACGCTCTTTCTCGACGAAATCGGCGACATGCCGTTCGAACTCCAGACCCGCCTGCTGCGCGTGCTCTCCGACGGCCAGTTCTACCGCGTCGGCGGCCACAGCCCGATGCGCGCCAACGTGCGCGTGATCGCCGCGACGCACCAGAACTTGGAAGAGCGGGTCAGGCAGGGCGCGTTCCGCGAGGACCTGTACCACCGCCTGAACGTGATCCGCCTGCGCCTGCCGGCACTGCGCGAGCGGCGCGAGGACGTGCCGGCGCTGACGCGCTTCTTCCTGCAGAAGAGCGCGCGCGAACTGAGCGTCGAGGCCAAGCGCATCACCGAGCCGGCGCTGCAGCGGCTGATGCAATTCGACTTTCCGGGCAACGTGCGGCAGCTCGAGAACATCTGCCACTGGCTGACCGTGATGGCGCCGGCGCAGGTGATCGAGCCGAAGGACCTCCCGCCCGAACTGCTGGCCTCGGCCACTACTGGCGCGGGGCGTGCCGTTGCCGACGAGACCGCCGCCGCGCTCGCGACATCGCCGGCGCCGGCGCCGGTCGGGTTGCTTCCCACCGAAGCGGTGCCTGGCGAGGGTGCTTCGGCATGGCTGGCCGACCTGGAGCGTGAGTCGCGCGGCCTGCTGCAGACCGGCAGCCCTGCGGTGTGGGACACGCTGACGCGCCAGTTCGAGGCCCAGCTCATCCGCACCGCACTCGAGATCACGCGCGGCCGGCGAATCGAAGCGGCTCAGAAGCTCGGCATCGGGCGCAACACGATCACCCGCAAGATCCAGGAGCTCGGGCTCGAACCGTGATCCCTCGCGCGTTCACGCCGCCGGGGGGCCGCTGCGCAGCGTGAGCAGCACCGGCGCGTGATCGCTCGGCCGCTCGTTCTTGCGCGGCAGCTTGTCGATCGCGCATGCGCTGACCAAGGGCTTGAGCGCCTCGCTGACCAGGATGTGGTCGATGCGAAGGCCCTGGTTGCGGCGGAACGCGAGGTTGCGGTAGTCCCACCAGCTCCAGCTCTTCGGCGGCTGCTCGAACAGGCGGAAGGCATCGGTCAGGCCCAGGCCGGTGAGCGCCCGGAAGTGCGCGCGCTCCTCGTCGGTGCAGTGGATCGTGCCGCGCAGGAGTTCAGGGTCGAACACGTCGCGGTCTTCGGGCGCGATGTTGAAGTCGCCCATCAGGACCAGCTTCGGATGCGTCGCCAGTTCGGCGACCAGCCAGTCGCGCAACGCGCCCAGCCACTGCAATTTGTAGCGGAACTTGTCTGTGCCTGGGGCTTGTCCGTTGGGGAAGTAGGCGCCGATCACGCGAAGGCCGTCGACCGTGCCGGCGATCACGCGGGCCTGGGCGTCGTCGTGACCGGGAATGTTCTTCACGATGGCCTCGGCCTCGCTGCGGCTGAGCAGCGCGACGCCGTTGTAGGTCTTCTGGCCGTGCCATTGCACGCGATAGCCCGCGGCCTCGATCTCGGCGCGCGGGAACTTGTCGTCGGCGAGCTTTGTTTCCTGCAGCACGAGCGCGTCGACCGGGTTTGCGGCAAGCCAGTCCAGCACCTGCGGCAGGCGAACGGCGAGGGAGTTAACGTTCCAGGTGGCGAGTTGCATGGCCAGGCTCCGCCTCAGATGTGCAGCCAGGCCAGCGCGCCCATTGCGGTCCCGAGCGCGCCCAGGCCGAGCACGCCGTAAACAAGCCACCTGCGCTTGGTCAGCAGTGCGATCGCGGCCATTGCGATCGAGATCTGCAGCACCGTCGTCGCCTGGGCCCAGCGGTGGTGCTCGTGGATCTGCTGGTTGCTCTTTTCGTCGAACACGATCGACTCCGCTTCGAGCCGCTCGGCCTTGGTCTGGATATCCACCTTCTCGGCCTTGTAGCGCTTCGCCTCGTCCTGGTAGAACGCCTTCTTGCCCTCGGGCGCCAGGTCGATCGCCAGCTCGCTCAGGTTCTGCTTGTTGCTCTTGGACTGGTAGTAGGCCCACTGGTTGGCGGCCTCGGTCTTGCGGATCGCCGCGTCGTTCTTGTACAGCCCGGCGGTCGACTGCGTGGCGCCGCCCATGTAGGAGAAGATCGCCCCCACCGTGGCCAGGATCGCGGTGATGACGGCGAGCTGGCCGGAGAAGCTGTCAGGGTCGCCGTGCGCTGCGTGTTCGAGCGCGTGGTCGTGGGGGCCATGGACGTGGAAGTCGTGCTCCGACATGTCGTGTCTTCCTCAGGCTGCAACGCGTCGGTAGGTGACGAACGCGTAGTCAAAGTTGTTCGGCGGCCCGGCGCGGTGCCGCTCGCGGTTCACTTCGACGAAGTGGCTGCGCTCCCAGGCCGGGAAACACGTGTCGCCGTCGAAGTCGCGCTCGATCTCGGTCAACACCAACTCATCGGCGAGGGGCAGGGCCTCGCGGTAGAGCTCGCCGCCGCCGATCACGAACACCTTCGCTGCGACCCCGACGCGCGCGATCGCGGCTTCCAGCGAAGTTGCAGCTTCGGCGCCGTCGGCGTGCCAATGCGGGCTGCGGCTGACGACGATGTTGCGCCGCCCCGGCAGCGGCCGAAAACGCGCTGGCAGCGACTCCCAGGTCTTGCGCCCCATGATGACCGGGCAGCCCAGCGTGACGCGGCGGAAGTGCTGCTGGTCCTCGGGCAGGTGGCAGAGCAACTGGTTGCCCTTGCCGATGCTGCCGTCGCGCGCGACGGCAGCGATCAGCGCCAGGTTCATGCCGCGGCCTCCGGCAGGCTTGCGCACATCGAAACGCTCGCGGCGTCGGCAGCTTGCGGCATGAGCCTCGGCTTCAATCCCCGCTGGCGCGGGGCGTCTCTCCGCGGCTTATACCGCCGCATCCGGGGGGACCTGTTCGACGCGAACGGCCTTGTGGTCGGCGGGCTGGCGGTATTCGCTATCGCTGCGATCGCCGCTTCGCGGGGGCCCTCTCCGCGGCTCATACCGCCACGGGCGCCTTGATCGCCGGATGGTGCTGGTAGTCGAGCACCGCGAAGTCCTCGTAGGCATAGTCGAAGATCGACGTCGGCCGGCGCTTGATCTGCAGCAGCGGGTATGGGTAGGGGCTGCGAGACAACTGCAGCGCCACCTGCTCGGCATGGTTGCTGTAGATGTGGCAGTCGCCGCCGGTCCAGATGAAGTCGCCGACTGCCAAATCGCACTGCTGCGCCAGCATGTGCGTCAGCAGCGCGTAGCTCGCGATGTTGAACGGCACACCGAGGAAGATGTCGGCGCTGCGCTGGTAGAGCTGGCAGCTGAGCCGCCCCGCGGCGACGTAGAACTGAAAGAATGCGTGGCAAGGCAGCAGCGCCATCTTCGACAGCTCGGCGACGTTCCACGCGCTGACGACGATGCGCCGTGAGTCGGGGTTCGTCCTGAGCGCGTTGACCACCTCCGCGATCTGGTCGATGTGGCCGCCGTCGGGCTTCGGCCAACTGCGCCACTGTACGCCGTACACCGGGCCGAGATCGCCGTCAGCGCGCGCCCACTCGTCCCAGATCGTCACTCCCCGTTCCTGCAGCCAGCGCGCATTGCCGTCGCCGCGGAGGAACCACAGCAGTTCGAGGATGATGGACTTCAGGTGCACCTTCTTCGTCGTGACGAGCGGGAAGCCCTCGTTCAGGTCGAAGCGCATCTGGTGGCCGAACACGCTCTTCGTGCCGGTGCCGGTGCGGTCGGCCTTCCACGCCCCGTTCGCGCTGACGTGGCGCATGAAGTCTTCGTACTGCGAGCGGACGGGGCGGGGGGCAGTCTCGGGGTGCATGCGCTTGCCTCTCACGCTCTGGGCTTGCCGACCATCGGCGGGTTCCACTTCGCAGGCGGTACGACCTTGACCTCGGCCGGGTCGCCGAGGTAGTGCGGCGACATGATCTGCACGCCGTTCTCGTTGAACACGTCCTGCAGATGGGCGTGCAGGTCGGCCAGCACCTGGGCGCGCGGGCGCGGTTGCGTGGCGTGGGCCTGCGCGACGAGGCGGTACTCGACGTAGAAGTCCGACAGTGCGGTCTGGAACACGTGCGGCGCCGGGGTGGGCAGGATGCCCTCAGTGCGATGCGCGGCCTCGATCATCATCGCGTGAACCTGGCGCCACGGGGTGTCGTAGCCGATCGTCAGCACCGTGTCGACGATGTAGCCGTTGCCGTTGACGGTGCGCGAATAGTTCTTCGTCACCGTGCCGACGATCATCGCATTGGGCAGCGTGAGCTCCTCGCCCAGCCCGGTGCGGATGCGGATCGCGAAGGTCCCCATCTCGGTGACGGTGCCCTCCACATCGGCGATGCGGACGTATTCGCCGACCCGTAGCGTGTGGCTGTAGGTCAGGATGAGGCCGCTGACGGCCTGGCCGACCAGGTTCGACGAACCCAGCGACAGCATCACGCCGAGCAGCACCGAGATGCCCTTGAATGCCTCGGTCTCCGAGCCCGGCAGGTAGGGGTAGGCCATCGCCAGCGCAAACAGCCAGACGAAGATGCGAACCAGGCTGCGCGTCGCGCGGACGGTGTACCTGTCGATCCATGGCAGCGTCACGACGCCGCGCTCGATCTGGGTGAAGAGCGGCGTCATCAGCCCGAGCACGCCGCGCGCGATGAAGAAGATCACGATCGCCACCGCCAACCCGGGCAGGGCGCCCGCGATTGCGGCGAAGATCTGGCTGGCCAGCTCGAGCCCCGACTCGTTCAGCTCTTCGCCCCAGCGCCGGGTGTAAGGGAACAGGCGCAGCACGAAGCCCAGCCACTCGGCAATCAGGATCAGCAGCAGCCCATAGAAGACCGTCGCAGTGATCGCCCTCGCCATCGCGAGCACGCGGTCGGCGCCGAGCAGCTCCGTGCCGCCCAGCGCCAGGCGGCGGCCATGGCGGTTGCCGAGCGACACGAGCGACTTGCTGAGCCAGAAGCGCAGGCGCCTCAGCAACCCGACGGCAACGGCGAACACGAGCGTGGCCAGCAACGCGAAGCCCGCAGCCCGAAGCATCTGCTTCAGCGAGCGCGCTTCGCGGCCCTCGTCCAGCGCCTGGCGCAGTGCGCGGACCACGCCGTCCACGCTCTGCCCATCCACGAGGTCGCCAGGCAGCAGCGGGAAGACGCCGACGTCGTCGATCAGCACGAAGGTGCCGCCCGCGATCGGCATCACGCTCACCACGCCCGGCCCGCCGGCCTGGAGGACACGCGCGACCTCGGCATAGGCCCGGCGTGCGCGCTCGGCAGGCGGCGTGCCCGGCAGCGACACGCGGAAACGCACCACCGGCCGGTTGAGCACCATCAAGGTCGCGGCCTGCTCGCCCGCCCTGGGTTCCGGCGTCGCGGCAGAGGCGGGTGCAGGTGCCGGCGCGGCCACCGCCGGCGGCTCCGCAGCCGCAGGCCCCACCTCGGCGGCCTGCGTCGCGAAGGCCGAAGCGGCCAGCAATGCGATCGACAGGCCCCTCGCCGCGAGGGCGCAGCAGGCGCGGCGCAGGGATCGTGAGGCGACGTTCATGCAGGGACTTTATCGCACCGGCCCGCCGCGCCGCATCGCGCCGCAGGCCGCCTCAGGGCGCGAGCCCGCCGTCGCTGAACTGCATCGCCGCCAGGCGCGCGTACAGGCCGCCGCGCGCCACCAGCTCGGGGTGCGTCCCCGCGTCGACGATCTGCCCATGGTCGAGCACCACGATGCGATCGGCCCGCTGCACCGTGGCCAGCCGGTGTGCGATGACGAGCGTCGTGCGGTCCTTCATCGCCGATTCGAGCGCGGCCTGCACCATGCGTTCGCTCTCGGCGTCGAGCGCACTGGTGGCCTCGTCGAGCAGCAGCAGCGGCGCGTTCTTCAGCATCGCGCGGGCGATCGCGATGCGCTGGCGCTGCCCGCCCGACAGCCGCACGCCGCGCTCGCCGAGGAAGGTGGCGTAGCCCTCGGGCAGTTTGCGCACGAACTCGTGCGCATGGGCGCCCTTGGCGGCGGCGATCACCTCCGCGTCGCTCGCGCCGGGTCGGCCGTAGCGGATGTTCTCCAGCGCGCTGGTCGAGAAGATCACCGCGTCCTGCGGCACGATGCCGATGCGGCCGCGCAGCTCGGCCAGCGCCACGTCGCGCACCGGCACCCCGTCGATCAGCACCCGGCCGTCCTGCGCGTCGTAGAAGCGCAGCAGCAGCTGGAACAGCGTGCTCTTGCCGGCGCCGCTCGGGCCGACGATCGCCACCGTCTCGCCGGCATGCACGGCGAGCGACACGTGGTCCAGCGCCGCGTGTTGCGGGCGCGAAGGGTAGTGGAACGTCACCTCCTCCAGCCGCAGCGACGAGCCGCCGCTGACGGCCGGCAGCGCGAGCGGCCGCGGCGGGCTGAGCACCGGCGAGCGTGCCGCCAGCAACTCCATCAGCCGCTCGGTGGCGCCGGCCGCGCGCAGCAGGTCGCCGTAGACCTCGGACAGCACCGCGACCGACGAGACGAGCAGGATCACGTAGACCACCGTCTGCCCGAGGTGCCCGGCGCTGATCGTCCCGGCGATCACCGCCTGCGTGCCCTGGTACAGCCCCCACAGCAGCGCGCCGAAGGTGGCGGTGATGACGAAGGCCACGAGCATCGCCCGCAGGCGGCTGCGGCGCACCGCGGTCTCGAACGCGTTCTCGGTCGAGGCGTCGAAACGCCTCGCTTCGCGCGCCTCCTGCGTGTAGCTCTGCACCACCGGAATGGCGTTGAGCACCTCGGCCGCGATGGCGCTCGAATCGGCCACCCGGTCCTGGCTGGCGCGCGAGAGGCTGCGCACGCGGCGGCCGAAATAGAGTGAAGGCAGCACGACGAGGACGAGCACGCCGAGCACCTGCGTCATCACGACCGGGTTGGTCACGACGAGCATCACCATCGCGCCGACGCCCATCACGGTGTTGCGCAGGCCCATCGACAGGCTGGAGCCGACGACCGTTTGCACCAGCGTCGTGTCGGTGGTCAGGCGCGAGAGCACCTCGCCCGTCTGCGTGGTCTCGAAGAACTCGGGGCTCTGTTCCACCACATGCGCATAGACCGCGTTGCGCAGGTCGGCGGTGACGCGCTCGCCGAGCCAGCTCACCATGTAGAAGCGCGCCGCCGAGAACACGCCGAGTGCGGCGCCGACGGCGAACAGCTCGAAGAAGTGGTTGCGCAGCGCCATCACGCGCTCGCCGGGGTCGCTGGCCACGAGGCCCTGGTCGATCAGCACCCGCAAGGCGGCCGGGAGCACGAGCGTGCTGACGGCAGCGAGCACCAGGAACACCCCGGCCAACGCGATCCGGCCATGGTAGGGGCGCAGAAAGGGGAGCAGCGCACGCAGTGGGCCGACGCTGCGGGCGGGGGACGGGGGCGCATCGGCAGCGGGCAGGCCGCGGCGCGAGGTTGTCGTGGAGCCGGAAGCGGCAATGTCGGACATGAGGCCGCAGTCTAAGCGCCCGACAGGCGCCCGGACGCTGCATGCGCCCCCCGACCCGACCCGACATGCAGCCCGGCCTCTCGAGACTGGCGGCTCCGCGGGCTCAGCGGTGGGCGATCGGCTTGGCGGTGAACAGGTAGTCCTTGAGCTCCTTGGAGAAGCCCGGGTCCTTGCGCCGGATCCACTCCAGCACCATCGAGGCGTGTTCCTTTTCCTCGTCGCGGTTGTGCTCGAGGATCGCCTTGAGCTCGGCGTCCTTGCAGGCATCGGCGCGCTGGTTGTACCAATCGACGGCCTCGAGCTCCTCCATCAGGGACACGATGGCGCGGTGCATGTCGCGCGTTGCGTCGGAAAGTTCGTCAATCGGCTCGTGATAGCCCACACTGGACATCGCATTCTCCTGGGGGTCGGAAGGTAACGTCGCCCCGGGCCGCGCCCGGTTCGACAGGGGCATAGCTTGCCACATCCCTGCGCGTGGCCGCTGCCGGCCTTGCGAGGCGGTTCGGGCTCGCGGCGCCGCGAGCCGCGCCGCTCAAAGATTGCCGGCGAACAGACGGCGCACGAACAAGTCCTTGAAGCTGTGCGCATCGGCCAGGCCGAGGCGCTCCAGGTAGGCTTGCGGGGCCTCCTTGCCTTCCCAGAGGCTCTTCACCGCCATCGTCACGAGCTCGGCCGGGTGTTGGCTGACGCGCTTGAGCCGCTTCAGCGCGCGCACGATGTGCAACTCGTCCACGGTGAGGTCGGTGCCGAACGGAAAGTCTGGCAGCAGGCCGGCTCCGGCCCAGGGGTGGAGCTTGTCCTCCAGCACCTCAGGCAGGTTGTTCCGGTAGCGCTCGGGGATATCGTAGTGCGCGTCGAGCTTGCCGTGAGCCTTGGCTTGCGTCGAGAGCTCGTCCTGGAAGCGTGAATCGGCGATCGCGATCAGGCGCTTGACCACCTCGCCATCGGGTTGTCCGCGCAGGTCGGCCACGCCGTATTCGGTGATCACCACGTCGCGCAGGTGGCGCGGGATCGTCACGTGGCCGTAGTTCCAGACGATGCTGCTCTTCAGACCGTCCTTGTTGTCGTGCGTCGCGCGCAGCATCATGATCAGCCGCGCGTCGGGCAGCGCGTGCGCCATCGCGACGAAGTTGTACTGCCCGCCCACGCCGCTGACCACCTGGCCCGACTCCAGCGCGTCGCTCGCCGCAGCGCCGAGCAGCGTGACGATCATCGTCGTGTTCATGAAGCGCGCCTTGCGCCGCTGGGCGCGCTTCAGGTCCTCGTTGCCGTAGAGCTGATTGATGAAGTCGATCCGCGTCATGTCGATCTTGGCCAGCTCCTGCGGCGGCATCGTGCGCAGCCGCTCGTAGAAGTCCTGCGGGCCGAGGAAGAAGCCGCCGGTCATGAAGATGCCGTGGGCGAGGCGCGGGCCGAGCATCGCCGACGAAATGCACTCGAAGGCAGCGTCGTTGCGCAGGTCGTTCGCCGCCCGAAGCTCGCCCATCACGAGGCTGTCGCCCTCAATCTTCACCTCGTCCTTCAGCACGCCGTAGTGCTGCAGGAAGGCCAGGTCGTCGTCGTCGAGCCGGGCGCGGATGCGCCGCCGGGCCAGCAGCGCGCGCAGCATCTGCGGTGTCACGGTCTCGTCGCCGCTGCCCTCGTTCAGGATCTTCTGCAGCGTAGCGTCGCCGAAGACCTCGCGCCGGATGATGCCGGCCTCGATCAGCTTGAGGAAGCCGTTGACGAACATCTCCGAACAGCCGTAGAGCCCCTGGTCGAAGCGCCCCAGTTCGCGCCCCTCGACGCCGTCGGGGCACAGCGATTCGAGGATGCGCCGGTATTCGTCGCCATGCCGGTCGCGGACGATCAGCGCCTGCGCGATCGAGTCGCCCAGCGAGCCGATGCCGATCTGCAGCGTGCCGCCGTCGGCCACCAGGCTCGACGCGTGCAGCCCGATCGCGTAATCTGCCGGGCTCACCCGGTTGTTCGGCGGGCCGAAGAGCGCGTGCGTCGCCGTCGGGTCGGTCACCACGACGTCGAAGAAGTCGGGCGTCACCTCGGCCGTGTTGGGCATGAACGGCATCTGCCGGTTGATGACGCCGATCACCATCAGCGGCCGCCCCATCGCCTTGAACTTCTCGATGCCCTCGAAGATCACGTCGGGGTTGCTCGACAGGCTCAGGTGCAGGCCGTCGGCGTCTTCCCGTGCCGCCACCGCCTGCGCGATGACGTTCATGCCCTGCACCGCCATGTCGCGCGCGATGTGGGTGTAGTTGCTCGAGATGTAGTCCTGCTGCGCGGCGTTGTTGCCGAGGTAGTCGCCGGTCTTCATGAAGACTTCATGGACTTCGACGTTCGGCGGCAGGCCCCCGCCACGGGAGTCCTTCACATAGTCGAGGTCGGGATAGTCGCCGAACACGCGCTCGACCAGCGGCTCCAGGAAATGGCGTTCGAGCTCGCTCTTGCCGACCGGCTTTTCGAGCGAGAGCGCGGTGATGATGCGCAGCCGCCGCGCCGGATTGGCCTTGACGCGCCGGTACAGCGCGTTGATGAACGGGTTCGGCTTGCCGATGCCCAGCGGTGCGCCGAGCACGATGGTGCCGTCGATATGGTCGAGCACATGGTCAACAGCGGCCTCGATCGAGGCGATGGTCAGGGGAGCAGGCACTTTTCATCTCCTTGCAATCAGGTTTCAAGTCTGGATCGACCACGACGAGCCCGCCTTGACAATCGGCAATCCGCCTGCGATTGGCGCCCGTGGGCGCTGCGGCGGCGCGTGCGACGCGGCCCGCCCGCCCCGCGCCCGACGGCCGCGGGCCGACGCCGCTGCAAGGTTTGTCACGCCGGGCCGGCAGGGATGCCGCAAGGGGGTGCGCGGCAGGCGGGAATGTGATCGAATGCGGCAACTGCATCGCTCGGCACCATGGCCCTCTCGCCCTTCCCTGAACGCACCCCGAGGGCGCCTGCCATGGCTGCCTCGGGCGGCCCCGGGGAGGCCGCGCCGGCTTGCGGCGCTTCGGCGCCGGGTGTGGCGCGGGCCGACGGGGCGCGCGGAGCGTTTCGCTGGCTGAGCCAGGGCGTCCTGCGCCTGGGGCTGTGGCGCACGAGCGCGCTGCTGACGGTGGTCGTCTGCGTGCTGGCCGTCGCGCTGGCGCAGGGCATGGTCAGCGTGCTCGGGCGGGGCGACCGGGTTGCCGCGCTGATCTCAGCGACCGCCATTTCGCTGTTGCTGACGCCTCTGCTTGGGTCGATCCTGTTGCGCCTGGTGTTCCAGCTCGAGCTTGCGCGGCAGCAGATCGACGTGCTCGCCACGCACGATGAACTCACCGGCATCGCGAACCGGCGCAATTTCATGAGCGTTGCCCAGCGCGAATGGGAGCGGGCGCGGCGCTACGGCAACGATGCGGCGCTGTTGCTCGTCGATGCCGACCACTTCAGACGCGTCAACGACGAGCACGGCCACCAGTGCGGCGACGAACTGCTGCGCCGGATCGCGCGCGCCGCGGCCGGCTCGCTGCGCGGCCCCGACCTGCTGGCCCGTTTCGGTGGCGAGGAGCTGGCGGTGTTCCTGCCGCAGACCGACCCGCTCGGCGCGCTCGACGTGGCCGAGCGCATCCGGACCCAGGTTCAGGCGTTGCGCCTGCCCTGGCAGGGGCGGGAGGTCGGCACGACGGTGAGCGTCGGCGTGGCGCCTCTGCGCTCGGAGCTGCCTTCGTTCGACTGGATGATCCACGAGGCCGACACCGCGCTGCAAGCCGCCAAGGCCGACGGCCGCAATTGCGTCCGCACGCTGCCGTTTCAGCCCAACCGCAGCGGCGAGGCGTACCCGGTCAGCTCCAGGTAGCCGCGCCCGACGCGCCGGCCCTGCGCGTCGAACAGGTCGCTCAGGCCTTCCCAGTACACGGTGCCGGCGGACCCGCGGCTGTCGAGCTCCTGCGCATCGAGCCGCGCCCGCACCTCGAAGGATCCGGCCGGCGTGTCCACGCGCCACTGCACCGGATAGCGCGCCTGCGTCGCCGGGCTGGCCCACACGCGCAGCGGCGTGAAGCGCACCTCCTCGGGGCCGAAGACGCGCAGCGCGCCGTCGCGCGAACGCAGGCTGCCGCCGGCCCACAGGGCCGAGCCGTCCTGGCGCCGCAGGCGGAATGCAGTGAGCGCGGCACCGTCGTCGAGGTTCATACCGATCCAGTCCCAGCCCACGGCTTCGGGGTGCAGCAGCGCCTCGCTCCACTCATGGTCGAGCCAGGCCCGGCCGGTGACGGGGTGCGCCCGCCCGGCCAGCGTCAGCGTGCCGCTGAGCGCGAGCTGCGGCTCGCTGAGATAGTGGCTCGCCTGGCCCGCGTCTGGCCCCTTGCGCGAGTAGCCCGCGTCGCCCTGCAGCAGCACCGGCTGCGTCGCGACAAGCTGCAGGTCGAGGGCGAAGCCCTTCGCGCCGGCGTCGACCCGGGCCAGGTAGCGATGGTGGCCGACCGGGCCCTCGCGCCGGAGCGACCAGCCGCGCAGCTGCACGTCGGTGTCGGCTTCGCTCGCCTGCGCGATGCCGAAGCCGGCGCGGGCGATGCGCTGGTCGTGGCGAAGGCGGCCCGCCAGCGGGTCGGTCAGCGCCGCGTGCGCGAAGACCAGCTGGGTGGCCGCGAACGCGCTCGGGTGGTCGCGCGGCACGTCGGTGCGCGAGCGGAAGAACGTGAGCTGAAAGCCGTAGGGGTCGGCCGCGCCCGGGACGGCGAGGTCGGCGTCGGGCCGCCCCGAGCCGACCGCTCCCCCTTGGGGGCCGAGCCCGGACGCAGACAGTCCCTGTGGACTGGCTGGGTCTGGCGAGGGGGCGGGCCTCCGGCCCGACGCGCCCGGCAAGGGTGACGCCGCAGTCGTCTTGGGGGTCAACCAGCCAGTCGCGTACCACCATTCGGTGCGGAAGTCGGGGTGGGCGCCGAAGTCGCGTGGCAGCGCGATCGGCACGCCCGGCCGGACCGTGCCCTGTGCCGACGCGCGCCTCGCGGCCAATGCGGCGCACGCGAGCAGCACGGCGCGGCGCCGCATCACCAGTCTTCCTTCACCGCGAGCGCCATGTCGTGTGCCGCCAGCGCACGCGCGGCGAGCCACGCAGTCAAGGTGCCGGCGGCGAGCACGGCGCCGCACAGCAGCGCCAGCCGCGCCATGGGCAGCGCCAGATCCATCGTCCAGTGGAAGCTCTGCGGGTTCACCACCTCGACCAGCACGACGCTCACCGCCAGGCCGAGCGCGAGGCCGAGCAGCGTGCCGGCCGCCGTCCACACCGCACCCTCGGCCGCGACCACGGTGACGATCTGGCGTCGCGTCAGCCCGAGGTGGGTCAGCAGCCCGAACTCCTTGCGCCGCGACAGCACCTGCGCCGAGAAGCTCGCCGCGATGCCGAACAGGCCGATCGCGATCGCCACCGCCTGCAGCCAGTAGGTGACGGCGAAGCTGCGGTCGAAGATGCGCAGCGAGACGGCGCGGATCTCGCCCGCCGCGGCAAACTCGAGCGGGAAGTCGCCTGCGATCGCCCTGATGGCCTGCTGCGCCGCGGCCGGTTCGCTGCCAGGCGCCAGCCACAGTGCCAGATCGTTCACGCGCTCGTCGCCACTCAGGCGTCGGTAGTCGGCCACGTCGAGCTGCAGCGCGCCGCCCTGTCGTGCGTAGTCGCGCCAGACACCGCGCACCTGCAACGCCTGCACGCGGCCATCGGGCAGCGGCAGGTTCAGCGTCGTGCCCGGCGTGGCGCCGTACAGGTTCACCATGGCCTCGCTCACATAGACGGCGACGCGGCCCGGTTCGGCCGCGCGCAGCTCGCCCACCAGCGGCAGCGACTGTGCCGGATCGCCCAGGGGCCGGGCAATCAGCGCCACGGCCGGACGCGCGGGGTCGAGCTGCACCAGCGTCACGCGCTGCGCCTCGACGCGCGCCACGCCGGGCAGCTGCGCCACGGCCGACACGAGGCGCGGCGAGAGGAACACGCTGTCGCCGGCACTCAGGCCGGTGCTGCCGCGCACGTACAGATCGGCCGGCAGCACCGTGTCGAGCCAGCGCGTCACAGAATCGCGAAAACTCGCCACCATCACCGTCAGCGCGACCGAGAGCGCCAGGCTCGCGACCACGCCCGCGACCGCGATGGTCGCACTATGGCGCTGCTGGCGGGCGCGTTCCACCGCCAGCAGCGGCAGGGCGGCTTCGGGCGGCGGCACGCCGCGCAGCAGCAGCGCCACGGCCGCCGGTACGCAACCGATGCCGCCCAACAGCAGGCAGGCGACGGACACATAGGCCGCCAGTGGCAGACCGAAGATCGGCGGGGCGAATGCCAGTAGCACGCCGGCCAGGAGCAATGCCGGCCCGAGCCACGGCCGGTCGGGGCCTTCGCCCTGCGGGCCGAGGCCCTTCAACGCCTGCGCCGGCGCCAGGCGCTGCGCATGGCGCGCCGGCAGCCAGCCGCCGGCCACCGCCGCCGCGATCCCGAGTGCGCCGTAGACGAGCGCCGCCAGCGGGCTGAACTGTAGCGGCGCCGCCACGCCCTGGAAGAAGCCGCCGCCCAAGTCGCCCGCCAGCCAGTGCAGCGCGAAGGCCGCCAGCGCGGTTCCCAGCGCCAGCCCGAGCACGCTGCCGACGAAGCCGAGCAGGGCCGATTCGGCGACGACGAGCCGCAGCCGTTCGCGGGCGCTCATGCCCAGCACGCCGAGCAGCGCGAACTGCGGCTGGCGCTTCGCCACCGCCAGCGAAAGGACCGAGAACACCAGAAAGGCGCCGGTGAACAGCGCCACCAGCGCCAGCACGGTCAGGTTGACGCGGTAGGCGCGCGACACGTTCGACAGCCGTTGCTCCGCCTCCTCCGGCGCGGCGGCGCGCACGCCGGGCGGCAACGCGAGGTCGCGCAGCACCGGGTCGCGCTGTGCGCCGGGCGCCAGGCGCACGTCGATGCGGCTGAGCTTGCCGAGCAGGCCGAAGTGCGCCTGCGCGCCGGCGATGTCGATCAGCGCAAGCGGCGGGCCGGCTGCGCTCACGTGCCCGGCGACCGTCAAGGTGTGCGTGCTGCTGCCGGCCAGCAGCCGGAGCGCGGTCGGGGAGGGCGCCTGACCCGCCACCCCGAGCGCCTGCTGCGCAGCAGGATTGAGGAAGACGGTGTCGGGGTCGAGCATCGCCAGCCGCGCCGCGCCGGAGAACGCTTGCGGCAGCAGGGCCGGCGCGAGCGGCGCGGCGACCAGCATGTCCAGGCCCAGCACGCGCAGCGCGACGCGCTGGCCGTCGGCGGCGAGGGCGTAGGTGTCGAGTTCCACCACCGGGCTCGCGATCGCCACCTGCGGGTGCGTGGCCACGCGGGCGTAGAGCTGCTCGTCGAAGCCCCCCGCTGCGCCGCGGTAGGCCGGGCGCAGCTCGAAGTCGGCCTGTCCGTTGACCGAGCGCACCGCGGCGCCGAACTCGCTCAGGGCCGACTCGTTGATCAATTGCACCGAGAACGCCAGCGCCACGCCGAGCACAACCGCGAGCAGCGCGGTCGCGTTGCGCCAGGGATGCAGCCGTAGCTCGGGCCATGACAGGGCCTGCAGCAGTGCGAACATCAAGCCTCGCCAATGCCGTCGGCGGCGAGCACCAGGGTGCGGTCGGCCCGCGCCGCGGCCATGCGCGAATGCGTCACCAGAACGCAGGCGGCGCCTTCGTGGCGCACTTGCGCGGCGAGGAGATCGATCACCCGCTCGGCAGTCGCCGGGTCGAGGTTGCCGGTCGGTTCGTCGGCCAGGATCAGGTCGGGCCGGTGGACCAGCGCGCGCGCGATCGCGACGCGCTGCAACTGCCCGCCGGAGAGCTGCTGCGGCAGCCGCGCCTCGAGGGCCTCGAGGCCGACCGCGGCGAGCACCTGGCGCACACGCGCCGCGTCGTGCCGCTGCAGCAGCAAGAGCGGCAGCGCGACGTTGTGGAACACGCTCAAGTGCGGGAGCACATGGAAGGCCTGGAACACGAAGCCGAGCCGGCGCCGCCGCAGCAGCGCGGCCCGGGGTTCGGGCAGCGTGGTGATGTCGGTGCCCGCGATCCGCACCGCGCCGGCATCGACGCTGTCGAGCCCGGCGATGCAGTTGAGCAGCGTCGACTTGCCGACGCCCGACTCGCCGAGGATGGCGACGAATTCGCCGGCCTGCACCGCGAGGTCGACCCCGGCGAACACGGGCACGTCGCCGTAGTGCTTGGCGAGCCCAGCGACTTCAAGCAGCGCCATGCGCCCCCGCAAGCAGCCGGCGCGCGATGGCGACCACCTGCGCGGTCGCGTCCGGCGCATCGCAGGCGATCACATGCCGCTCGGGCATGCTGCGCAGCCAGGTGAGCTGCCGCTTGGCGAGCTGGCGCGTCGCGGCGATGCCGCGCTCGGCCACGGTGCCGAGCGTGCCGCTGTCGAGCGCCTCCCAGACCTGGCGGTAGCCGACGCAGCGCATCGAGGGCAGGTCGGCCTCGAGATCGCGCCGCGAACGCAGCGCGCGCACCTCGCGCAGCAGGCCGCCTTCGAGCATCTGGCGGAATCGCCGCTCGATGCGTTCGTGCAGCCAGGCGCGCTCAACGGGTTCGAGCGCGATCAGCGGCGCATGTGGCGTGGCGAGCACCTTGACGCTGTGATGCTGCGACATCGGCCTGCCGCTGACGCGGAACACCTCGAGCGCGCGCTGGATGCGCTGCGAGTCGCCTGCCGGCAGCCGCGCTGCGGTGACGGGATCGACCCGCTGCAGCTCTTCATACAGCGCATAGGGGCCCTCGGCGGCGGCCTGCGCCTCGAGCGCGGCACGTACGCCGCGGTCGGCCGCGGGCATCGCGTCCAGACCCTCGAACAGGGCCTTGAAGTACAGCATCGTGCCGCCCACCAGCAGCGGCAGGCGGCCCCGCGCGGTGATCTCGTCGACAAGGCGCGTGGCATCGCCGACGAAGCGCGCCGCGGAGTAGGTCTCGGCCGGGTCGAGGATGTCGATCAGGTGGTGCGGCACGCGCGCGCGCTCGGCCGCGCTCGGCTTGGCGGTGCCGATGTCCATGCCGCGGTACACGAGCGCCGAATCGACGCTGATGATTTCCACCGGCCGCGTGCCGGCCAGCGCGTCGGCCACGGCCAGCGCCGCCGCCGTCTTGCCCGACGCGGTGGGGCCGGCGATGCAAAGGTAGTTCATCGGCGCACCCGGGCGCTGCGTGCCGTCACCGAGGGGGACACCCGGCCTTGGGGTTGGCGCAGCACTCTCATGCGGGCTGCGCGCCGGGGGCCACGACGCGCCGGTCGCCGTGCTTGCGCACGAGTGTCCAGGCGACGACGGCGATGCAGACGCTGAACGCGCCGACGCCGAGCGTAAGCGGATAGACGGTGCCGTTCATGCTGCGCCCGAGCGCGAGGCCGACGGCGAAGGCGGTGAGCATCATCGCGCAGCCCGACAGTGAAGCCGCGGTGCCCGCGCTGTCGGGGAAGGGGCTGATCGCGCCGGCATTGCCGCAGGGCTGGTGGATGCCGTGGCCCACGGCATAGAGCAGGAACGGCACCACCATGGACCCCATCGACGGCGCGCCGGCCAGCGACAGGCCCGCCAGCAGTGAGCCGCCGCCCAGGCTGAACACGGCGCCGATGGCCACTGCCTGCGACGCATTGCCGTGCCGCAGCAGGAGGCGGCAGACGAAGGTGCCGGCAATGTACGACAGCGAGCACGCGGCGAGCACGGCACCATAGGCGATCTGGCTCGCCCCCAGCACATCGATGAAGATGAACGACGACGACGCCAGCATCGTGAACAGCCCGCCCCAGGTGGCGCACTGCAGCGCCGTCCAGGCGATGAACGTGGGGTGGCGCAGGATGCGGCGCCAGTTGGCGCCGAGCTGCCCGAGCTCGGTGGCGCGCGGGTTGCGCCGCGGCAGCGTTTCGGTCAGGTGCCAGACCACGCCCGCCAGCGTGACGACGCCGAACAGCGCCACCGCGGCCAGCGTGGCACGCCAGTGCAGCCAGTGCACGAGCATGCCTCCCAGCAGCGGCCCCAGCATCGCCAGCACGCCCAGGCCGCCGAGCGCGCGCGACATCACGCGCGCGCCTTCGCGCGGCTCGTAGAGGTCGCGCACGATCGAACGCCCGCAGGTCACCGCGGCCGCCATGCCGGCCCCCTGCAGCGCGCGCCAGGCGATCAGCCAGGCGATCGATGGCGCGAGCGTCGCGCCCAGCCCGGCCACGCAATACAGCGCCAGCCCCGACAGCAGCACCGGCCTGCGGCCGAAGCGATCCGACAGCGGCCCCCACGCCAGCTGCGCGACGCCGAAGCAGATGATCAGCGCCGACAGCGTGAACTGGGCCGCGCCCATGCCGGCGCCGAACGCGCTGGCCAGCGCCGGCAGCGCCGGCAGGTACAGGTCGGTCGTGATCGGCTGCACGCCCAGCAGCAGCGTGAGCATCAGCACGACCGTGGTCGGCGACATCGCGGCGGGCGCGGGCGGCTTGGGCGTCATGCGGCGAGGCTAGCAGGTCGGTGCGCGGCGCGCCGTCACGGCCACGTCGGCAGTGGCGGCAGCAGGTGCCGCTCGCAGGCCGCGTCGCCGCAGCGTTCGCAGCGCCAGTGCCAGTTCGCGTTGGCCGACGCGCCCGTGCCTTCGGCCGCGGGCAGGCGCAGGGCCTGTCGGACGGCGCGCCAGGCCGACTGCAGACGCGCGTCGCCATGCCCCGAGACCACGACAAAAGGTTGCGCGGCGCGCTGCAGCGCAGCGCGGATCAATGCGTCGACCGGCTCGCGCACGTGCGCGCCGTCGCGCTGCAGGCCGTCGGCCTGCCAGGGCAGGTCTAGCGCGGTCAGCAGCGTCAGGTCGCAGCGGCGGTGAGCCGCCTCGGCCATCGCGTACAGGCTCGTGTCGCCGAACACGAGCTCGCTGTACACGGCCGTCATCAGCGCCGTCGTGTCGGCGACGACGGCGGCATGGCCGTCGGCGGCGCAGGCGATGCGCCGTGTCTGCTCGGCGGCAATCGACGCCTGCTCGCCGATGCGTGGCGTGCGACGGTGCCGATCGCAGAACTCGCGCAGCGCCTCGCTTACCAGTGCCGCCGCCCGCCCTTCGGCGACCAACCGCAGCTGCAGCGCCCGCGCGAGCTGCGTCTTGCCGCTGCTTTCGGCGCCGACGATGCCGATCACGAAGGCGCGCTTCATCGCGCCGCCGCCAGGTTCGTCCAGGCGCGCCAGCCCTGCACCGACAGCGCGATGAATGCCGCGTAGAGCAGCACCGTCAGCCACAGCCCCTTGTAGGCGAACAGCGCGACGCTGACGACGTTGACGAGGATCCAGACGGCCCAGTTCTCGACATGCTTGCGGCCGAGCAGCCATTGGCCGATCACGCTCGCAGCGGTCGGAAAGGCGTCCCACCACGGAACGTCGGTGTCGGTGTAGGTGCGCAGGAACAGGCCCGTCGCCGGCCAGGCCAGTGCCAGCGCGAGCACCAGCGCCCAGCGCCCGCGTGCCGCCAGCCATGTCACGCGCAGCGCCGCCCCGTCAGCGGCGGTGCCGCGCAGCCACTGCCACCAGCCCCACACGGCGACCAGCGCAAAGAAGATCTGCAGGCTCGCGTCGCCATACAGGCGGCTGTTCCAGAACAGCGCGAAGTAGAGCAGCGAGCTCGCGATGGCCAGCGGCCAGGCCAGCGGGTTGACGCGGATGTTCAGCAGCACCATGGCCAGCGCGAGCACGAAGGCCACGAGCTCGAGCCAGGTGACAGGCGAGCCCCAGGCCGTGAAGGCGGGCAGGAAGAGGGGCTGCAGGGCTTGCAGCAGCGCGCTCATCGAGGCAGGCTGCCCGGCGCGGTCAAGGCTTGCTCGAGATCTGCACCAGGATCTCGTCGGGCTTGACCATGCCGAGCTCGAAGCGGGCCTTCTCCTCGACCATCTCGAGCCCCTCTTTCAGATCGCGCACCTCGGCCGAGAGCTGTTCGTTGCGCATCCGGGCAGCGTCGTTGGTGGCCTTCTGCGCCTGCAGTTTCGCTTCGAGCTCCAACTTGCGCGGCAGGCCGCCCTTGCCGAACCAGAGTTCGGCATTGACAAGGGCCAGCAGTGCGAGGAGGGCGAAGGTGACGAGGCGCATCAGGACCCTCGGTGAAGAACGCGCCGCGGCATCGAGGCCAGGCGCACGCGCGTCCTCGCGAACCGGTCGAGCCGGTGCCCGTCAGCGCGTGCGAGCGCTTTCAGCGTGGGCCGATCGATGTTGAAGTTCACACATTGCTCCATGTCGGGCCATGCGCAGGATTCGTGCACCGGCGGTGTGCTTCCGCAGCCCGTTCCGCCGTCAACCCTGCGCCGCCCGCAGGCCGGTCCGCGGCGACGGCGCTGGCACGCACGCGCCAACCGATCACTCCGCCACCAGCAGGCCACTCGTGCCGAACCTCAGCGTGCAGGTCCGGCGGCCGAGGGACCGGGGGTCGCTCACCAGGGCCTGGCCTTCGTCGCCGGGCGAGATCTCGTAGCCATGCGCGGCAGCCTTGGCTTGCGCTTCGTCCATCGTCGCGCCGATGGCAAGCTCGGCGCAAAACCTCCGCATCTGGCTCGAGGCCAGGTGCAGCGGCCAGAATGCTGCGAGGAGGCCAAGGACCATCGCCAGACCCATGCCGAAGTGAATCGGCTTGCGGATTCGCCACGCGGTCGAACCGGCGAGCCTGCCGCCCGCGGGCCGGGATCGAGCGTCGATGTCGCTCATGACCGAACTCGCCTTCCCTCCATCGCCCATCGCAGCGCGATCAGCGCAGGTTGTAGAACGCCCCGCGCCCCGGGTAGCTAGCCACGTCGCCCAGGTCTTCCTCGATCCGAAGCAACTGGTTGTACTTGGCGATGCGGTCGCTGCGGCTCATCGAGCCGGTCTTGATCTGGCCGGCATTGGTGCCGACGGCGATGTCGGCGATCGTCGAGTCTTCCGTCTCGCCCGAGCGGTGGCTGATCACGGCCGTCCAGCCGGCGCGCTTGGCCATCTCGATCGCGGCGAAGGTCTCGGTCAGCGTGCCGATCTGGTTGATCTTGATGAGGATCGAGTTGGCGACGCGCTTGTCGATGCCTTCCTTCAGGATCTTGGTGTTGGTGACGAACAGGTCGTCGCCGACGATCTGGATCTTGCCGCCGAGCCGGTCGTTCATGTGCTTCCAGCCGTCCCAGTCGCCCTCGGCCATGCCGTCCTCGATGCTGATGATCGGGTACTTGTCGACCCACGCGGCCATGATGTCGGTCCACTCCGGTGCCGTCAGCGTCAGTCCTTCGCTGCCGAGCACGTACTTGCCGTCCTTGTAGAACTCGCTGGCCGCGCAGTCCAAGCCGATCGCGACCTGCGTGCCGGCCGTGAAGCCGGCCTTGTCGATCGCCTCCAGGATGAGCTGGATCGCCGCCTCGTGATTCGCCACCGTCGGCGCGAAGCCGCCCTCGTCGCCGACGGCGGTGCTCATGCCGCGGTCGTTGATGATCTTCTTCAGCGCGTGGAAGACCTCGGCGCCGTAGCGCACCGCCTCGCGAAAGCTCGGCGCGCCGAGCGGGATGATCATCAGCTCCTGCAGGTCGAGGTTGTTGTTCGCGTGCGCGCCGCCATTGATGACGTTCATCATCGGCACCGGCAGCTGCATCGCGCCCGAGCCGCCGAAGTAGCGGTACAGCGGCAGGCCCGATTCCTCGGCCGCGGCGCGCGCCACCGCCATGCTGACGGCGAGCGTCGCGTTGGCGCCGAGGCGGCTCTTGTTCTCGGTGCCGTCGAGGTCGATCAGCGTGCGGTCGAGGAAGGCCTGCTCGCTCGCGTCGAGGCCGAGCACGGCTTCGGAGATCTCGGTGTTGACGTGCTCGACGGCTTTCAGCACGCCCTTGCCGCCGTAGCGCGACTTGTCGCCGTCGCGCAGCTCGATCGCCTCGCGCGAGCCGGTGGACGCGCCCGAAGGCACGGCCGCGCGGCCCATCACGCCCGACTCGAGCAACACGTCGCATTCGACGGTGGGGTTGCCGCGGCTGTCGAGGATTTCTCTTCCGACGATGTCGACGATGGCGCTCATTGCTTTCCTTTCGATTCGTGCAAGGTTCAGACCGGGCCGGCAACGCCTTCGACCAGGATCATGTTGAAGTATTCCGTGGTACCGAGGCGCCTGGCGCGCGCGGCTCGGTACATCTCGCCGTCGTAGAACGCCTTGGCCTGCGCGAAGCTCGGGAAGCGCAGCATCGCGACGCGGTCCGGATGCCAGTCGCCTTCGAGCGTCTCGCGCCGACCGCCCCGCACCAGGTATTCGCCGCCCGCTGCCGCGACGGCGGCGGGCGCCGCGGCCATGTACTCCTTGTACCGGTCCGGGTCGGTGACTTTCATTTCCACGATCACGTAGGCGGCAGTCATGGCTTCCTCCGCAGGCTCAATCGAAGTCGTTCTCGAGTAGCGGCCCGGCCTTGACCACGCGGTCGAGCGCCAGGAGGGTCTCGAGCAGCGCCCGCATGTGCCTGAGCGGCACGGCATTTGGCCCATCGCTCAGCGCGTTCGCCGGGTCGGGGTGCGTTTCCATGAAGATACCGGCCACGCCCACGGCCACCGCCGCGCGCGCCAGCACCGGCACGAATTCGCGCTGCCCGCCGCTCGACGTGCCCTGGCCGCCCGGCAACTGCACCGAATGCGTCGCGTCGAACACCACTGGCGCACCGGTCTCGCGCAGGATGGCGAGCGAGCGCATGTCGCTGACGAGGTTGTTGTAGCCGAAGCTCGTGCCGCGTTCGCAGGCCATGAAGCTGTCTTCGGGCAGGCCCTTCTCGCGCGCCGCGGCGCGTGCCTTCGCGATCACGTGCTTCATGTCGCCGGGGGCGAGGAACTGGCCCTTCTTGATGTTCACGGGCTTGCCCGACTGGGCCACGGCGCGGATGAAGTCGGTCTGGCGGCACAGGAACGCGGGCGTCTGCAGCACGTCGACGACGCTGGCCACGGCGGCGATTTCGGCTTCACTGTGCACGTCGGTCAGCACCGGCACCTGCAGCTCGCGCTTCACCATGGCCAGGATCTCGAGGCCGCGCGCCATGCCCGGGCCGCGGAACGACGCGCCGCTGGAACGGTTGGCCTTGTCGTAGCTCGACTTGAAGATGAACGGGATGCCGAGCGATGCGGTGATTTCCTTCAGCGCGCCGGCAACGTCCATCTGCAGCTGCTCGGACTCGACGACGCAGGGCCCGGCGATCAGGAAGAACGGCTGTTGCAGGCCCGCGTCGAAGCCACAGAGCTTCATCTGACGGCCTCGCAGGACCCGGGCTCGATGGCAGACGGGCTGCGATCCCCGCGTGCGGCGGGGTGCCTCTTTCGCCCTCTGGCGAGCACCCCAGGCACGCACACCTTCATGCTGCGGCCTTTTCCGTGCGCTCCGCCTGATGCTTGAGCGCGGCGCTGATGAACGATGTGAACAGCGGATGCCCGCCCCAAGGCGTGGACTTGAACTCGGGGTGGAACTGCACGCCCATGAACCACGGGTGCACGCTCTTCGGCAGTTCGACGATCTCGGTCAGCTTCTCGCGCTGCGTGAGTGCCGAGATCACGAGCCCGGCGTCGGTCAGGCGGTCGAGGTAGTGGACGTTGGCCTCGTAGCGGTGGCGATGCCGCTCGGTCACCACGTCGCCATAGATCTCGTGCGCCAGCGTGCCCGGCTTGACGTCGGAGCTTTGCGCGCCCAGGCGCATCGTGCCGCCCATGTCCGACTGAGCGTCGCGCTTCTGGATCGATCCGTCGGCGTCGTGCCATTCCTCGATCAGCGCGATCACCGGGTGGGGCGTCGCGGGCTCGAACTCGGTGCTGTTGGCGCCGGCGAGCCCGGCCCTGTGGCGCGCGTATTCGATCGTCGCGACCTGCATGCCGAGGCAGATGCCGAGGTACGGCACCTTGTGTTCGCGCGCGAACTGCGCTGCCAGGATCTTGCCTTCGACGCCGCGCTTGCCGAAGCCGCCGGGCACCAGGATCGCGTCGAAGCGCGCCAGGTTGGCGACGTTGGCAGGCGTCAGGTCTTCCGAATCGACGTACTCGATCTTGACCCGCGCATGGTTGTGGATGCCGGCATGGCGCAGCGCCTCGTTGAGCGACTTGTACGAGTCGGACAGCTCGACGTACTTGCCGCACATCGCGATCGTGACCTCGTGCTGCGGGTGCTCTACCTCGTCCACCAGCTTGTCCCAGCGCGAGAGGTTGGCGGGCTTGGTGTGCAGGTGCAGCTTGGCGCAGATCAGCTCGTCGAGCCCCTGCGAGTGCAGCATGCGCGGCACCTTGTAGATCGTGTCGGCGTCCCAGACCGAGATCACGCCGAACTCGGGCACGTTGGCGAAGAGCGAGATCTTGGCCCGCTCTTCGTCCGGAATCGGCCGGTCGGCACGGCACAGCAGTGCGTCGGGCATGATGCCGATCTCGCGCAGTTTCTGCACGCTGTGCTGCGTGGGCTTGGTCTTGAGCTCGCCCGCCGCGGGTATCCAGGGCACCAGCGTCAGGTGGACGAAGGCGGCGTTGGTCGGGCCCATCTTCAGGCTCATCTGGCGCACCGCCTCGAGGAACGGCAGCGATTCGATGTCGCCCACCGTGCCGCCGATCTCGACGATCGCGACCTCCATCTCCTGCGGCGTGCCGACGCCGGCGCCGCGGCGGATGTAGTCCTGGATCTCGTTGGTGACATGCGGGATCACCTGCACTGTCTTGCCCAGATATTCGCCGCGGCGCTCCTTGCGGATCACGGAGTCGTAGATCTGCCCGGTCGTGAAGTTGTTGCTGCGCGTCATGCGCGTCGTGATGTAGCGCTCGTAGTGGCCGAGGTCGAGGTCGGTCTCGGCGCCGTCGTCGGTCACGAACACCTCGCCATGCTGGAACGGCGACATCGTGCCGGGGTCGACATTGATGTACGGGTCGAGCTTGATGAGGGTGACTTTGAGGCCGCGCGACTCGAGGATCGCGGCCAGGGATGCAGACGCAATGCCCTTGCCCAGCGAGGACACCACACCGCCGGTGACAAAGACGAACTTGGTCATTGCATGCGGCACTTGTCTTTCGAAAATGCCGTGGTGGTAAAGCGCGATTATACGGGCCGCCACCGTGGCGATCCGCCTGAGCGGTGGGGCGTGGATGGCGCCGATTCGAGCGAGCTCCGCGCCGCCGGTGCCAGGTGCAACGCAGGTGCGAGGACGGCTGCATGCGGCCCGTTGCGGAAGTTCAGAGCGCTCAATTCGTTGCCGGATACGGAGTCGTTCCGTCGGCTACGCAAGGTCTTGATTCTTCCCACCTGCTCGGCCGAAGCTCTCTCAGCTACAGGTCACGTCGGGATGAGTGTCTGCGAGCCGGGCACAGAGTTCGAACACCAAGCCTATCTTCAAATTTCCGCCGTGCCCGCCGGAGGCGTAGGCTCGTTCACGGCATGGACGTGAACTTCGCGCTTCGGCAACGGTGTGACGTTGACAGCGCCGCCGAGCTTGCCCAGGATGGCAATGCGCAGTGCGTTCTGCGCCTGATCCCCGACGTCGATGGTCCTGACCCAGGCGAGCAACTTGAAGTCGAGCGAGGTGTCGCCGAAGCCCTCGAACCGGGCGAGCGGCGCCGGATGGGCCACGATCTCCGGAACTTCCATCGCTGCTTCCACCAGCAGGCGCATTACCTGCTCAGGTTCGGAACCATAGGCGACTCGGACGCTGATGTCGAACCGCCGCTGGCGGTCCGAGCGGGTCCAGTTGATCACCTCCTTGGACGTGAGGTCCGAGTTGGGCACGATGACCTCGGCACCATGGGTCGTCTTCACGCTCGACGACCGGATGCCGATGCGCTGGATTTCGCCGGTCAGCGGCCCGATCTCGATCAGATCGCCGACGCTGACCGGGCGCTCGACGATCAGGATCAGGCCGGACACGAAGTTGTTGACGACGTTCTGCAGTCCGAAGCCGATGCCCACACCCAGCGCGCTGGCGATCAGCGTGACCTTCGTCATGTCCATGCCGAGCGCGGCCAACGCGAGCATGGCGCCGACGATGATCAAGATCCAGCGTGTGAACGTGGCGATGGCATAGCCGGTGCCGGGGCGCAGGTTAAGCCGGGGGAAGACTTCGCGATCGAGAACGAATTCGATCACCGCGGTCAGGACGAGCGTCATCAACGCAATCCCGACCGACGCTGCAATCGCACGGGTCGAAATCGACAATGCGCCCACGTTCAAGGTTGAGCCCATCAGCGAATCGATTGCAGAGAGCGTTGCTGGTGTCAGGCGGAGGTTGCCCAGGGTGACGATCGTGACACCGCCGATGGCCAGCACGGCAAGTATCCAACGTACCGCACGCAACAGCGCCGGGTCCGCGGCACGGGCGCCTCGAAACCAGCACAGGGGGGGCATGACCAGCAGCACGAGCACCACGCCATAGAGGGCAAAGGCCGTCGCACCGAACACCAGCCCGAAACCCAACACGCTGCCGGAGCCTGCGCGCAGGGATCGGGCCGGTCCGGAGAATCCGATGAAGACATGCAAGGCGGTCAACGCCGATGCGGCGACGACGACGAAGGCGACAGCGCGTACCGTGTCGGGGCTCCGGCGCGAGAACGCCCGCTGCAAGCGCCCGCGATGCAGGTCGACGGCGACAGGCACACCCAGGCAGATGGTCTGCAGCAGCAGCAAGGCCCGATCCGCGATCGGGCTGGCCTCGACGAGGTTGCGCAGCGAAAGCAGCACCGTGGCGAGTGCGAGGCCGCCAATCGTCAAAGGGATCGCCGCGGCGAAGGTGCGCCTTGCCAGCAGCGCGGCGGGTATCGGGGCCAGCGCGAGCAGCACCTCGTAGAAGATGATCGGCGGCGACGGTGCCAGCCACCAGAGCGAAACCAGCGCGATCAGCAACGATGCGGCAACGGGCTGGCCGTGGGCACCTTGCGCGGGCACGGCGTCTTGCAATGACCTCTTGCTCAAGAGCCACCAGGTCAGCAGAAGCACGCCGAGGAACGCCCCGGCAAGCCGTGCGCCGTTCTCTGCGAAGTACTCGCGCAACAAGTGGTCGCCGCTGCGCATTGCCGAGGCGACTGTCCCGAATTGCGAGGGTGCCACGCCGAGTTGCCACAGCGAAGCTGTCTCCAGTTCCAGCCGCTGCGCTCGGATGTGCTCGACTCGCCCGGTAATGCGTGCACTCGCCTCGACGATGTCGGGCCTGCAGAGTGAAGGCGTTGACATAGTCCAGCAACGCACTGTCGCGGACGACCCGGACGCGATCGCTGGTGACCAGCAGAGTCGCCTCGACGGCCTGCGCACGATCGAGGACGGGCGCCGGCACTCGTCGTTCGCGCAGGAACACAAGACGCTCCTGCCACATCGTGGCCTCTGTTGCGAGCGCGCTGCGATCATGCTCGAGGCGTCGCAGGATGGACGAGAGCTCGTCGACGATGGCCGAGGCGCTACCTTTGAGCGCCCGGGCCCGATGCTCGAGCCCCAGCAGTTCGACGAGTTCGGCGTGGGCTGCCCGGTTTACTGCGAGGCGGTCGAAGTCTGCCTGCAGCGCAGCGGTGCGCTGGGCCAGTTCGCGCCACGACTCGGCCTGTTCGAGACGGCCCAGCGCCGCACGCTGCAGTTCCGCGCTGGCGGCAATCTGGGCGACGGTCTCGGCGACGTTGAGCGCTGCCGGAGCGGCCGGGGCCGAGGCCGAACCTTCAGTGGCGCTTGTCGCAGCCCATGTGCCGACGAACCCTGGCGTCACCAGAAGCACGGCCAGCAGAATGGGCTTCAGCGCTTGATGCATCTCAGTACCGCCCGGCCGTTCCGAAGGTACCGAGCGCCCCCTCGGGGGGCAGCGAACGAAGTGAGCGTGGGGGTTCCATCTCAGAGCCCCGCTCCCCAGCGAACCTGCCATGCGAGACCGATGACCTGGAAGTTGGTTCCGGCGCGCGCAGACGCCCCGGAGCTGTAGTAGCCCTTGATCGAGTTCGTGCGGTTGACCGAATACGCGAGCGTTGCGCCCCAGCGTGAGTTGTTCTGCAGATCGTCGCCCGCCTTGCCATTCAAGGTCGTGCGGCCGCCGGTGTAGTAAGTGCCGTCCAGCGCAGCCCACAGGCTGGGGCCGAAGTTGTAGATCGCGTGCCCCTGGACCGAGTACAGCGGGTCCTGCTGGCGAACGCCGTTGCCGGCAAACTCGTCGTTGCTGGTGAAGAACGTGACGCCCGCTGCAGCCTCGAGCGTCCACGGACCCAGCGCCTTGGAGACGCCAACCTCCGGCTTGATCGACCAGCGGTTGGTCCCGATGTTGACCAGCTTCGCCGGGTCGTACTGCCCGGTGGGCGCGGTCACCAGGAGCGTGGCGCCGACGATCGTGTCTTGCCGGTAACTGGCGAACTCCGGCAGCGCAAGCGCAGGCGCTCCGAACAGGTTGACGGACAGACGCATCGCAATGTCCGCGAGCCCGGTCCGGCTGACGCTGCGCGCCTGATCGGCAACCTCGCCACTGGCCGTGAGCCAGGCGTTGGGCAACATGAAAGCCAGGCTTCCCGACTGACCCCAGAAGTCGAAGATCTGGCTGTAGGCGAGGGTCGCGGTATTGACCTCGGCCTGCACATCCTTGACCGGCGATGTGGGGTCGACCAGCACACTGCCCGACTGGTGAGTGCCGCCGACGATCAGGAAGTTGAGGCCTATCGGCGCGTTGGCGTAGGAGAAAGGCTCCATCGTCTGAGCGTGTGCGCCTGGAGCCATGCACGGACCCAGCGCCGCGATGGCGAGCATCCATCGCAGCTCGTGGCGAGCCGCAGGCTGCACCCGCGGCAGCGCCTTGCAACGAACGTGCGCCATGCTCAGGCGCTCGCCGCGCCGGCCAGTCGGAGCGACCGCACCACGCCGCCTGGCCGGCTCGAATCGGCGAGGGGCGGCCATAGTTTCGCCGCCCGACCCGCTGTCATTGGGAGGCGGCCGCGGCGCCCTTGCCCGCCGCCGGATCGGTGCTGACTTTCACGTCGAATTCCTTCAGCAATCGCTGGAACTCCGGCGACGCGCCGATGATCGTCCCCGCTGCGGCGCGGAGCCGATCGACGGCCTCGGCCGGCAGGACGAAGGACGTGGGTTGCTGGTTCAGGTAGTCGAGTTCGGCCTCGTCCTTGAGTGCCGGGAACGACACGTCGATGGCGTAGATCTTCGCCTGCGGCACGCGTATCGCTGCGCAGACGGGCGCGTCCTTGTTGACGGCGCACCCGGCCAGGTCACGCAGGCGCCGCGCCGTGTCCCAACGCGCCGAAATGTCTTTCAACAGCTCGACCGCCTCGTACGAGTAGTGATCGATCGGTACGCCGGTGGACTTCAGCAACACGTCCACCATCCCCGGCCCCTGTTCCGAGGTATCCCAGGAGGTAGGCGGTGACGACAGCGAATTGACGACGAACACGACGATCCGTTTCACGTGGTCGAGCGGTGTGGGGATGCCCGCAGCGTGCAAGGCTTCGAGCAACTGCAGCGCATCGAGAACGCCGCGCATGCCCACGTTGTCGGATATGCCGCCATCCACCAGGTGGATGTAGGGCCGGTTCAGGCCGTCGGCAAGCGCCTGGCCTTCCTTCAGCTCACGGATCGCACGCGCCGCAGGCCGCGGTGGATTGTCGGACTGGGTGAACATCTTGACCCAGGCCGGCACATCGTAGTTGCAGCTGCCGCCGTAGTTGTCGAGGGTGACGGTGGAGAGCACCACGGGAACGGCAGACGATGCCGATGCGGCGCGCGCCAGCCGCACGGCATTGAGATCCGAGCACAACAGGTTGAAGGCGTTCTGGTTGAAGGGGACACGGCTGCCGGTCGAGATGTCGGTGGCCGAGGCCACGATGAAGGGTCCATCGCCGCGGTCGAGTTCGCCGAAGGTTGCGCCGTTGAAGAGGATCTCGTCGTAGTAGTTCGCCGCCATTTCCGAGCGCCCGGCGGTGCCGCCGACATAGTCGCCCCAGTACTTCGGGCTCATGGCGCGCGAGAGCAGCTCGCCCTGCACGTCGCGCTTGAGGAAGCGCTGCTCGTAGTCGGCGAACAGCTTGTCGCCGTACAGGCCGTAGGCGAGCGCGGTGAAGCTGCCGCCCGACACGCCGGTGATCATGTCGACCGCGTCGAGCAGCCGGGCCTTGGCGCCGTTCGGTGCGACGACCTCGGTGCGCCTGAGGAACTCGAGAACGCCATAGGAGAACGCGGCCGCCCGCGTACCGCCGCCCGAGAAGGCGAGTACGACCAGGGTCTCCTGGCTCTTGAAGTGCTTCTGCCGCGTCTGGAAGGTGTATCCACCGTTCGGGTCGACCTGCGTGATCGGCGGGTTGACCGGACGGGTGGCGCAGCCGGCGAGGCCGAGCATCGCGGCAGATGTGAGTGCCGCCAGGGTACGGGTGGTCGACAGGGTGCAGATTCGTGCATGGGGCCCTTTGCTTGATCGGGCACCCCTTGCATTCAGCGACCCCGACCCGGTTCACGGGGCCACCTTGGTTCACGGGCGCGGCACCGGGACCGGGCGCGCCTACGCCGACTCCAGGGGCCCCGACCGCCGGGTCGCGACCCGCCCGGACCACCGGGTCCGCCGGGTCACCGGGCCACCCGACCGACCGCCGGCGCAACGCCCACGCCTGGCGCACCGGCACCCACGGTGGAACGCGCGGCCACACCGGCATAGCTGACCGGCGTCACCGGTGTCGCCGACGACGGCTTCAGCCGTCGGGCACCCGACCACCGGCGCCGCAGGCCCAGCCAACCGCGCGCCAGGCCCGACATGAGCAAGCCGTTCTGCGGTGGAGTTGTCATTTGCCTTCTCCTGGGTGCTCGGCGGCAATTCGTCGAGGCCGAGCAGATCGTCGGGATGGAGCCGTTGCGCGTTGGCCGGAGGCACGAACGTGAATGAACGCCGGCGCGATCTTGACGTCGGTCTTCCAGCTCGTGACTCGAAGCGTGTACTGCGGGGCACTGTTCAGCGTCTTGCTGGTGATCACGATCTTGCGCGGGATCGGCTGCGCGCCCACTTCGACCCAGAGTTGCCAGTCGGTGTCGAAGTTGCGAAAGGCGAGGTGCTCGCATTCCCGGCCGTCGATGACACCGCGCCCGATGTGCTTGGCCTCCATGACGTCGGCGACCAGAGTGTCGTAGGAGTTCGTCAACAGCAGGTCCGCGAACGACAACGCGACTCCGTGGCCCGCCCGAAGCGCTTCGAACAACTGATCCACGCCGCCCGGCGCGCGAGTTGCGCGTAGGCGTTGACGTGCTTGCCGAGGATGCTGACGGTCTTGCCATCGAAGAACATCTCCACGTCCGCGTAGCCGCCGATGCGGTGGGCGCGCAGCTTGTCGGGCCGGCTCAGCAGCGCGTGGCCCGAGTTGGTGAACTGGATCTTCTCGAGTTGCGGGGTGATGACCTCGATGTCGCTGTCGAACGTGAGTTCGATCGTCTTCTGGCTGCCCACGTAGTCCGACATGGCCTTGAGGACAGCCTTCGCGTCGCGCGCCTGGGCCTGGACGGCGGGCGCCACAGCGGCAAGCGCCAGAGCGATCAACGAAAGGCAGATCGATCGGTATGCGTTCTCGAGCGCCGAGCCGGGGCCTGGTCTTCGCGTTCATCTTGTGCGATCTTTCCGTTGCGACCCAGGGACTGCCGGCCGAGCTGCCGGTCATGGAATCCCGAAATCCTGCCCGGCAGCTTACCGTGACTTGCGCGCCGTGCCGCCGGACCTTGCGGCTCAGCGCACGCCGACCCCGCGCCGCCTGCACCCACGCCATGGAAGCCCGCACCGACACCACCGCCAGGGCCGATCCAGTCGATGAACAGGGCCACCGCCCCACCGCTGGCCGGCACCTTGCCTTCGATCAGCTTGTAGCGGTACACGAGGTCCTTGCCCTGCACGACCGGGTCGAAGATCTCGACCACAGTCAGCGTGTTATCGCTCTTGCCCGCGTCATACACCGACAGCGTGGCGTTCGGCGGGTCCTTGCTGAAGTTGTCCTTGCCTGCGGCTGCCGTCCACTCCTTCATGTAGTTCGGCATCGTCACGTGGCCGGCCTGTCGCACCGGGCGGTCGGTGAACCAGATCGTCTGCGGCGACACGTTCACCAGGCGCAGCGTCTTGTCGTCAGCCTTGAAGTTCTCGGCGCTTTGCACGAACATCAACTGGACCTTGGCGTCGGCGGCGTGAACGGGGCTGAACAGGGCGGTCAGCGGCGCTGCCGCGGCGGCGATCGCGGCCGTGGTGAGAAGCTTGCGTCTTTGATTCACTTTTCGATCTCTCCGGGTCTGGAAGTTGGATTGCACGGCGCCGAGGCGTCCTCGCGGGGACGCCGTGCGCCAGGCCCTGGACCTTGGCGCATCGGCGCGCACGCCGCCGCGCCGCGCTCTAGAACTGGAACGCCACGCCAATCAGCGCGCCGCTCAGGTTGAAGCTTTGCAGCGCTTGGCCTGACTTGAACTGGTAGTCGAGGTAACGGTAGGTGAGGAACGCCGACCCCCAGTCGAACTTGTAGCCCACACCCCCATTGACCTGCCAGGTGAGCTGAGATTGGCCGGTGCCGACGTCGACGTAGTACGGCAGGAACCACTTGCGCTCGGCGCCGAGGTAGTAGCGGCCCTTGAGGCCGACGACGGCGTCCCAGTTCGTGCCGCTAACGCTGGCCTCGCCGCTGCGCCCGATCGTGGGATACCCTGGAACGTCGGCGGTCAGCGACCAGTTCAGCGTCTGCTTCATGTCCAGCATCCGGGCGCCGAAGAGCAGGTCGGTCGTGTTGTCGGGAGCCGACGCCAGGTTGTAGAAGCCGGACAGAGTCCAGACGGTCGTCTTCACGTCGAGCCCGAGGTTGCCGTTGACATCGACCGGCACGCCGTCCACGCCAATGGTGCGCGTGCCGTCGTGCGAGCCGCCCAGGTCAGCGTAGACCAGGTCGCTCCACACACCCCACTTGCCCTTGCGGGCCTCGACCTGGCCCATGAAGACCATCTTCAGCGCATCGATCACGTCCTGCGCGCTCACGTCGAGGTTGGGCCCGCTATTGCCGTTCGCCGGGAACGTCGTGGTACCCCCGATCGCCGGGAACCAGCCGTAGATGGCCAGTTCCCACTGCCATTTGTCGTTGGCGGTCTGCGCTTGCGCGGCTGCGGGCGCGAGCGAGGCCAGCCCGCAGGCGAGCGTGCAGGCGGCGGCCCTTGACGTCATGCGATGGTTCATTCTTGAATCTCCTTGAAAGCTGTTGTCGAGAACACGGCGCTACGGCTTGACGTTGCTGTACTCGCCACCCGCGCGGTCATAGGTGTTGCCGAAGTTGTCCTGCGTGATGTGCGCGGTGCCGGTCTTGTCGGGGGTGAGGATCAGGTCCTGCTCGAGCACCACCGAGCGGAACTTCCAGCCTGCCGGAAGCTTCAGGCGGCTGCCGAGCGTGGCGATCTCGGCGAAGTTCTGATCCGGGAAGGTGATGAGGCTGAACGACTTCATGACCCACGGGTTGCCATCCGGGTCGTCCAGCACGGAGATGCGCGTGCCCTTGTTGAAGCCGAACCGGGTGTGCCGTGTGACGGTTATGTTCTTGTAGTCGGCTGCACCGGGTTCGGTGCTGATGCCTCTCAGGTCCAGCCAGTTCACCCAGCGCGCCTTCATGCCGCCGAAGTCCACCTCCTTGCCCATCTCGACCTCGATCCAGTCCAGTGTCCACAGGCGGGGGCCGTTCTTGAACACGGCGAGCATGCCGAACTTCTTGGCCATCTCCTTGACGTCGATCTTGTCGAGCAGCGCCGAGGGTGAAGAGTCGCGGGTGGTGTCGCTGCCGTTCAGACCCCAAGTATTGTAGACGTTCGCCGCCAGATTCTTGGTGATCGCGTTGCCACCGATCTGGAACATCTCGGTATAGCGGCCCCCGTACGTTCCCTTGAAGGTGTTCGGCTTCGCATCGGCGCCGTCGTTCGGCAGGGTCACGACCAGCTTGGGATACAGCACAACGGCCGCGACGGCGACGAGGGCGGCGACGATGACCAGCGCCCATTTGATGGTCTTGCCCATTTCTTTGCATCTCCTTGTGTCACCGAGCCGTTGCGACGGCGAATCAGCCTACGGCACGTAGTTGCAGGTGTCGTCGTAGCCGCAGGCCTGGTAGGTGTTCCAGAACTCGTCCTGCGTCACGTACCCGTAGTAAGGCGGCTTCTTGGGCGCGATGATCAGGTCCTGGTCGAGCACCTTGACGCGGAACTTCCAGCCCGGCGGCAGTTGCTTGAACTGGCTGCCCAGGTCCTTGAGGTTGGCTGCGGTCTCGCCCTTGTTGAAGTGGTTGGTCCAGGACTGCATGACGAACACCTTGCCGTCGGGCATGTCGAGCAGATAGACCGTCATGCCCTTGTTGAACTTGAAGGCACGGTGGGCGACGATGCCTGGCGTACCGGGGGTGTGGGCCAAGTAGTGCCCGCCGCCAACCGCCTTAGCCGCGACTTCCGCGCCCACGACGCCGAGCCACAGTCCCTTGACGCCTTCAAAATCGCGGACATCGCCGGCTTTGTAGGCCCAGATCTCGTTGAAGGTCCAGTGGCGTCTCGGGTTGAGCCAGACCTTCTGCGCGCCCGTCGCAGCTTTGATCTTCTCGCCCTGGTCCGCGAAGATCGCGTCGATCTTGTCCGGCGGGCAATCCCCGACGCTCGTCGTATTCCAGATATTGAGCACCGCGTTCGATTCCGAGGTGCCGGTAATGAGCCCAATCTCGCAGAAGGGGTAGTTGTTCATGTCGGCCACGTGCATCACCTTGCCGGGCACGGCGTACTGCTTCTCGGAAGCGGCAATGTTCTGGTCGAGGCTGGCGCAGCCGCTGATGAAAGCGGCAGCCGACACGGCGCCAAGAATGGCCATGTTGCGAACGGTCGATGCGAGGTGTTTCATTTGACTCTCCTTGGGGTTTGACGACAGCCCGAGCGGCTCCGGGCAGAGGCTTGAAGTGCGAGCACTCGCGTGCGCATGGGTTTCACTGCACCTTCGTCACCGGCGGCGGTGTCCACGTGCCGTCCAGGACCGACGGTGGCGACTTCTTCGGCGCATAGAGGCGCATCACGAGCTGGAACTTGGCCTTCGGCGCCGGCAGCCAGTTGGCCTCCTTGTCCTTGCCCGGTGACTCGGCCTGCAAATACAGGTCGATCGAACCGTCGGCGTTGGCGACCAGCTTGTCGCGCTGCGCCAGGTCGTAGCGCTTGATCGCGTTGGGCACGAAGAAGAAGTCTTCGTCGTACATCGTCAGCGACCAGAACGCGTCGGCCGGCGGCAGCTTGCCCTTCGCGAAGCGCAGCACGTAGTTGTTCTTCGAGCCGTCGTAGGCGTCGCCCTTGGCGTCCTTCTGCGACAGCGGATAGACGGCGTCCTGCGGCCGGTTCCAGCCCGGGCCCAGCAGGTTGGCCATGCCGCGCAGCTTGTAGTCGGTGCTGAAGTTGCCGACACCCTTGGTGAAGTAGAGCCAGCCGTTGGTCGTCTTCTGCTTCTTCAGCAGCAGGCCCATTTCCAGCAGCGCCAGCTTGGGCACGATGCGGATCGCCTCGCGGTCGAGCATGCCCAGCTTGCTCGGGTCGAAGTCCTTGCCGGGCACCAGGCCAATACGCGCCATCTTGGCCACCATCGGCGCGTCGGCCGCGGTCGGCGGGTTGGTCTTCATCAGTTCGGCCAGGCGGCGGAAGTAGGCTTCGGCGTCGAGCGCGTTGACCTGCTTGCGCACCGCGGTCTTCATGTCGAACACCGGATCAACCACGCCCTGCGACGGCGTGTAGGGCTTGCCCCAGGCCGACAGCGGCACGACGCTGAACTTGTCCTGCAGCGCATGCACGGCCGCATAGTCCTCGGGCGTGCCGGTGCTGTAGACGCGGCCGAGGACCCACACCATGCCGGTGGGCGACTTCACCTGCGTCATGCCCACGGGCAGCGTGCCAGCCCATCCCGGCCCGGTGATCGCGTAGGTCTGCGCCTTGCTGCCGGTGGTGGTGCTGGCTGCCACCTTGATCACCTCTGACCAGCCGCTGAGCATCGGCATCATGTAGTAGCGATCGCCCATGTCGGGGATGCTGAACACCGCCGGCTCCTGGCTCACGTCGAGCCAGGTGATCGTGTACAGCGTGTCGGCGTTGGGCGCGGCGCAGCAGTGGTTGTCGACCGCCGGGTAGCTGCGCATGCGGATCATCTGCCCCATCGGCGCGTGTTCGGCATCGGGCGCCGCGACGTTGGTCTGCTGCTTGCGCGCCATGTCGAAGGTGACCAGCGGGTAGCCGTAGATGTAGGCCTCGGTGGCGATGCTGACGGCCTCGATGGCGCCCAGCGAAGGCTCCTTGTCGGCCGCGCCGGCCAGGGCGGCCGATGCGCCAAGGCACAGTGCGGCCGCGATGCGCTGGATCGAGTTCATGGCTTCACGTCCCCATGAAGGTTGCGCGGCGTTTCGGCGCCGTCAATTCGTCACGCCGCTGAGGATCTTCTGCTTCGCCGCCTCGTAGTCGCTCTGGCTGATGAGCTTCTGGTCGTAGAGCGACTGCAGTTCCTGCAGCTTCTGCTGCGGCGTCTTGGCGGTGGCCGCCGTCGCGGCCGTGGCCGCCGCAGCCGCCTGGGTGGCCGCTGCGGCCGACTGCTTGGCCGCGGCAGCGGAAGCGTCAGCGGCCGACTGGGCCTGCGCCGTCGCCGCGGCCTGCTTCGAGGCATCGGCGCTGGCGGCTGCGGCGCCCGCGGCCTCCGTGGTGCCAACGACCGCAACCGCTACGGCCGTGCGGCGCCAGACGCCCAGGATCGCCCAGGCGGGATCCGTGAAGGCCAGCAGCGGCAGCAAGGCCAGCACGCTCAGCAACGTGTTGCGGGGCAGGTTCTTTCGCATTTCGGTTCGGGTCATGATCGTTCTCCTGGGTCAGGCGGACTTACGGCTTGGCTCTCGTGTAACGGAGCTCCATCATCTTGAACATCGCGGTCTCTTCGCCCTGGCCCCACAGCTCGGTCATGTGGTCGCCGTTGTCTGCAATGGACAGGCGCAGTTCGAGGGGCGTGGGCTTGCCAGTCAGCGCGTTGGGCACAGTCGCCTTCATCCTGGCGGACTTGGTGGCGCCGTCGAACCCGCCGCGGTACCACGTCATGCCTGTGCTTCCGCTGTCCATCCAGGCCGTCTGGTACGTCTTGCTGACGTTGTCGTAAGCGGTGTAGCCGATGCCGTCGAAGGGTTCGTTCAGCACGTAGCCCGAGAGCATCGACTGGATGTAGCGGTGCCCGAGGACCCAGACGCTGACGGCGACTGCCGTCGACTCGACCGGTGGCTTGTTGGGGGCGACCCAGGAACGTATCCTGACGTTGAAGGTGCCGACCATGGGCTCGAGCCTGGCCTGGCCTGGCCCCGGCGTCATCGCCAGTTCCAGAGCCTGAGCCACCGCCGCGGCGTTGGCGCGAGTGCCCGCAGCGAACTTGTTTGCGTCTTGGGCGACGACCGGGTTCGCCAAGGCCATGACGACAGTCGCCAAGGCCGCCACTCGATTGAGTTTCATTTGCCTTCCTTTCGTGAGAAGTCGTTGATGATTGTTGAAGGGCGGGGCTCGGTGTCCGGGTCGACTTTCGTCAATGACCCAGCGGACCCTGCTAAAGCGAATGCGCGCGCAAGCGCTTCGAGCAGGTCTTCCTTGTTGAACGGCTTGCGGAGCACGGCCACCGGTGCGAGGCGGGCAAGCTGCGCGTCCAGCCCCTCGCGTTCCGATGCAGTGATGAAGATCGTCGGGCGGTCGCGGCCCGATTCGATCAGTGCCTGTCTCAGCTCGGCGCCGCCGATGCCCGGCATGTCGACGTCCAGCACGAGGCTCGCGCCGGACTCCAACGCGCCAGACGCCAACAGCGCTTCGGCGCTCGCGAACGACTGCACGTCGAACCCCGCGTGCTGCATCGTTCGCGTCAGCGCACGGCGCACCGAGGCGTCGTTGTCGACCAGCAGTACGCGTAGCGTCGAAGTCTCTTGGCGAATCACGGGGCCACTGTCCGCCCGACCCGCGCACCTCGCAATACGACCTTGGCCCATCTTTGTCACTTTTCGGCCCATTTCCGGGATGCATCGCCCGCAAACCCGCATGGATGCTGGAGGTTGGTTGAAAAATGAAATGTAGTGCCATAATATGTTGTAACAGATGATCCAGGGGCCCGGTTTTCGTGCAGCATCGGGCAATGTTCATCCGGCGCACCCAAACGCGACCCCGCAACTCGGGCGAGCCGTACTCGACCTTCCGCCTCGTTCAGTCCTCTCGCGTCGGCAGCGCTGTCAAGCAGTCCACGCTGCTCAACCTGGGCAGCCATTTCGACCTGCCCCAAGCTGAGTGGCCCGCGCTGGCCAGGCACATCGATGAACTGGTGCAGGGTCAGCAGCCTCTGGTCGACGCCGCGCTCTCCGACAAGGCCCTGGCCCTCGCACAGCGCTATGCAGCGCAGTTGATTGCGCTTCGACCCTCGGCTGCAGTCGTCACGCCGGCCCAGGCCGCTGCAGTGCGGCCGGGTGAATTGGACCGCTATCAGGAGGTCGACCTCGACTCGCTCGAGGTGGTGCGCCCGCGCAGCGTGGGGGTCGAGCATGCGGCGCTGTCGGCGATGCGCCAATGCGCCTTCGAGGACAAGCTGTGCGCACTCGGCCTGAACCGCCCGCAGATCGCCGCGGCCGTGGGCGCCGTCATCGGCCGCATGGCGCACCCCGGCAGTGAGCTCGCCACGCACGCTTGGTTGCAGCGTCGCTCGGCCTTGGGTGAGCTGCTGGGGTTTGACTTCGAGGCGATGGATCTGAACCGGATGTACCGGGCCTCGGACGTGCTGTACAAGCACCGCGAGGCGCTGCAAGATCACCTGTTCGCGCAGGCACGGGCGCTCTTCGGCTTGGGCGCGAGACCATCACCCTGTACGACCTGACCAACACCTACTTCGAGGGCATCGCAGCAGGGGTGAACAAAGCCAAGCGCGGGCATAGCAAGGAGAACCGCACCGACTGCCCGCTGGTGACCTTGGCCATGGCGCTGGACGGCAGCGGCTTCCCGCGCCGCAGCCGGGTCTTCGCCGGCAATGCCAGCGAGCCCGCCACGCTCCAAGAGATGCTCACCGGCCTGGGCGCACCCAGAGGTGCCACAGTGGTGATGGACGCGGGCATCGCCACCGAAGCGAACCTCACTTGGCTCAGGGCCCAGGGCTATGAGTACGTGGTGGTGTCGCGGCTGCGCGAGCGCCAGTTCGATCCCGCGCTTGCCACCGAACTCCAGTCGGCCGGCCAGGCGACGATCAAGATCCAGCGCGTGCTCGATGAGCAGGGCCACGCGCTGCTGTACTGCCACTCGCCGGCGCGCGAGCAGAAGGATCGCGCCATCGATGAGGCCAAGTCGGCCGGCTTCGAGGCGGTGTTGCTCAAGCTGCAGGCTGGCCTGAGCAAGCCTCGCGGCACCCGGGACGTAGGCAAGGTCATGGAGCGGCTCGGACGCGCCAAGCAGCGCTGGTCGCGCGCCGCGCAGCACTACCAGGTCGAGGTCACGAAGAATGACACCGGCAAGCTGGTCAGCGCCATCACCTGGACCAAGCGCATCAAGCCCGGCAGCGCCGCAGCGCACCCGGGCGTGTATTGCCTTCGCACCACCCTCGTTGCGTTGGACAACGCTACGCTGTGGCGCACCTACACGATGTTGACCAATCTCGAGTCGGTGTTCCGATCACTCAAGACGGACCTCGGGCTGCGGCCCGTCTTCCACCAGATCGACCGCCGAGTCGAAGGGCACCTGTTCATCAGCGTGCTGGCCTACCACTTCGTGCAGACGCTGCGCCTGCAACTCAAGGCCCGCGACATCGACGACAGCTGGGAGTCACTGCGCCAGACGCTCGCCACGCAGCAGCGCGTAACGGCCACCTTGCAGCGCCGCGACGGCCGGGCCGTGCACGTGCGCAAGGCCACCCGGCCCGAGCCCCTTCATCAAAAGATCAACGAGATCCTGGGCCACACGCCCAACCCCGGCGGCACCCATCGCGTACTCGTCTGAAGCGATCTCAAGGTCGGGCCATCTGCGATGCCACGCTACACAAAAGTAGTGCCATACCCGCCGCAATACCGCTCCAAGTCATTGATTCCATTGGCAGTCGTAGTGCCGAATGACAAAGTTGGGTTGGTATTACGGGGGGGTGAAAAGCGGTCCGCGCGTTTGATCTGGCGCAAAGTTCGGTGCGATGTGCAAGGCAACGCGCTCTGCGATGCGCACCAAGTCGGCGACCGAATCGGCCTTCATCTTCTCCATCACGCGCCCGCGATGGATCTTGACGGTGGGCTCTGCGATGCCCAGCCGTTGGGCGATGGTCTTGTTGAGCAACCCCGCAACCACGAGTTCGAAGACCTCGCGCTCGCGCGGCTTCAGCGACCGAAAGCGGGCCAGGACGTCGGCGTCCTGTCGGCGCTCCTGGTCGCGCTCGCGGCTGTGCGCCAGCGCGTCGGACACGGCGGCCAGGAGCTCGGCCTTGGCAAACGGCTTCGGCAGGAAGGCGACGGCGCCCCCCTTCATCGCCTGCACGCTCGTCGCGATGTCGGCGTGGCCACTGATGAAGACCATCGGCAATTCGCGCTTGGCTCGCGCGAGCGTGGACTGCAGGTCGAGACCGCTCAGTCCCGGCATGCGAATGTCGCAGACGATGCAGGCGACTCGTACTTGCGCTGCCCGGTCGAGGAAGGCGTGTGCGTTGGCGAAGGCCTCGACCCGATAACCCTCGGCCTGCAACTGGCGCTCGATCGCCCGCCGCATGGCATCGTTGTCGTCGATCACGAAGACCGTGTCGCCTGCACTCGCCGAAACCTCCGCACGTTGCGGGGCTTCGAGCACCAGAGGCTGGTGCGACGGAAGCTCGATCCGGAACGTGGAGCCTTGTCCCGGCTCGGATCGAACTGAAAGCGTTCCTCCGTGAGCGGCAATGATGGTCTGGCTGATCGAGAGCCCGAGCCCCATGCCGCCCGGCTTGGTCGTGAAAAAGGGTTGAAAGACCCGGGCGAGCGTGACCTCGTCCATCCCGACACCGCAATCGCGCACCTCGATGCTGACGCCGGTCTCCGAGGCACGGGCGCGCACCTGAACCCGGCGATCTTCGGGACCGCGACTCGCTACGGCGTCGAAGGCGTTCAGCAGCAGATTGAGCAACACCTGCTGAATCTGCACGCGGTCGCCGAAGATGCGCAGCGATGCTTGCGGCACATCGAGCGTGATCTCGACACCCTTGTCCATCGTTTCGGCCTTGACGAAGCGCATCACGTCGGCCAGAAGCGCGGACAGGTCGAACTCGGCACGCTCCGCCTCGCCATGGCGCAGAAAGCGCCGCAGCTTCTGGATCATCTCGCCGCCGCGCCGACTGTCTGCGACGATGTCGGCGACGGTGGTGCGCAGGTCGTGCAGATCGGGCGCCGGGGCATGGAGCAGACCCGCGGCCGTCTCCGCATTGGCAAGGGTCGCGGCGAGCGGCTGCGTCAATTCGTGCACCAGCGACGCCGCGAACACACCCATCGTGCCCACCCGGGCAGCGTGCACCGCCTGCGCCTGCGCCTCCTGTTCGCGTTGCTCCGCCTGTTGTCGCGCCAGGAGGCTGGCGAAGGCAGTGCCCAGAAACTGCACCCGCGGCAGCAGCGCATCGGGCCACTGGACATGCTCGCGCGCCGTGGCAATCGACAGTGCGCCAACGACCGCACCCGAGAGTTCCAGCGGTACGACCACGGCAGCGCCGACGTCCATGGCCCGCAGCGCAATCAGGTCTGCGGCGGCGTCAGGCGGCAAGTCGGCATACCGGGCGAAGCGCACCACTGAAGCCTGCCCTATCTGTGCATTGATCCACGGCACGGCTGGTGCGCGGGGATCCGCTGGTGCGGCCACGCCTTCGGCCAGCCAATGGTGTGACACGGTGAATTCGGCCGTTGCGCCCAGGCGCCGCCACAGCGTGGCGCGATCGGCGCCAAAGGCCTGCGCTACCTCGCGCAGACCCGCCTCGAGCACTTCGTCGCGCTCGGCTCGTGTAGCAGCCAGCAGCCTGGCCAGGATGGACGAGGCGGTGCGTTCGAAGCGCATCGCCGCGTCGAGGGCCTCGCGGGCCCGCTTGTGCGTCAGGGCACTGCCGAAGATCGTCGTCATGGCCTGGGCGCGTTCGACCACGTCGGGCGGCCAACTTCGCTCGGCACGATCGCAGTCGAGCACGATCGCGCCGTCGACCCTTCCGTCGACCCAGAGCGGCACGATCAATTCGGATTTCACGCCGTAGCGCTGCCAGACGGCCTTGTCGGTCGCTGCTTCGGGCGGCAGATCGTCGAGTCGCGCATAGGCCGTGATCTCGCCCTTGCGCATGCGAGCCAAGGCCCAGGGAAAGGCCAGGGCGAGCGCAGTGTCGGGTGCGCCTTCGGCAATGCCCGGGACAGCGCCTGAATGGGTCACATGAGCCCCGCTGCGGGGCCGCTCGAAGCGGATCAACTGGGTGCGATCGACCCCCAGCAAGCTCGCGATGCGGCGCAGCGCATCGGTGATCGCGGCGTCGACATCGGCGGTAGGCAGCGTGAGGAACCGGGCCGAGAGCTCCGCCAGCAAACTCTCGAAAGCGACATACCCCGGTGGCGGCGGGCCGCCAATACTGGGTTCGGGCAGGTCGGGCATCGGGAAGGCCGGTGGTGAAATGCTGGGCGGTGCGCCTGGACGGAGAGCACCGTGGCATCGAACGCTGGCGGATCATATTCCGCTGCCGGCCTGGTTGACTCTGCGCAGGCCGACCGTTGCCGACGATCAGATGAGAGGGCGTCAGAGGTCCCGAAAGCTTCCGGCCGTGAGCGACGGCAAATGGCGAGAGCAGCCTTCCCTCCAGCGCCTTCGCAGGCGTGGGGGCGTCAAGTCTCAGGCTGGTCGCGAAACGCCTTGAGCCAGTGCAACACTTGCGCCGCGGCAGCCTCGGGTTGCTCGAAAGGGAAGAGGTGCGAGCCTTCGATCCAGCTCATGCGGCCGTGTGTCAGGCGCTCGGTGGTGCGCAGTCCGACGCGGCGGTTTTCGACTGATTGCGTCCCGCCGACGAAGGCCATCGGGCAGTGCAGCGGGTGCCTGCGCAACAGCGCGCTCATGTGATGCGGCACGCTGTTGTAGATCGCCGTCTCGATCTCGCGCCGAAACGCCAGGCCTTGCCCTACGCCCTCGGGGGCTGCCTGCACGCCGCTGGCGATGTAGTCGCGCAGCACCTCGGGCGCCCAGCGGGCGAACATGGGCTTGGCGGCGAAATGCGCGTAGGCGGCCTGCGCGTCGGGCCAGTGCTGGCGCCGGCCCGCCGACACGCGGCCCGGCGAGTAGCGCTCCACGGCGCCGGTGAGCTTGCCCAGGCGCACCATCTGCGCGACCATGCCGCCCAGGATCGGCGCGTCGAGAAGCACCACGCCGCGCGCCACCTCGGGTCGGCGCGACGCCGCCAATGCGCTCAGGTAGCCGCCCATCGAATGCCCGACCAGCCAGACCGGGCCACTCGCTTCGCGGTCGATGCCATCGAGCAGTTGGTCTCGCAGGTGCGGCCAGTTGCTGGTGACCGGAAAGCGCGGATCGTGGCCGTACTTCTCGACGGCGTGGACGCGGTAGCCCGCAGCGCGCCAGGCCTCGAACAGGACCCTGTAGGTACCGGCCGGAAATCCGTTCGCATGCGAGAAGACGATCGCGGGCAGACGTTTCGTCACTCCGGTCTCCAGCGCGGTGACGGGCGTCAGACAATCCTTTCGCCAGGGTGCCTGATCTTGCGCATCCCTTCGTAGCGGGCCGAACCGACGCACAGCGGATGTTCGGCGTCGCCCCCGTTCCACTGCGGGTCGTCGATGCCCTCGAACACCTGGCGCAGCCGCTGGCCCCAGGTGTCGTGGATCATCGAGAAGTACGGGTTGCGGTCGTCGATGCAGACGATCTGCTCGCTCTGCAGCGCGCCTGCCTTGTAGACCACCAGGTCGAGCGGCAGGCCCACCGACAGGTTCGACTTGAGCGTCGAGTCCATCGACACGAGCGCGCACTTGGCGGCCTCTTCGAGCGGGGTGGTCGGCGTGATCACGCGGTCGAGGATCGGCTTGCCGTACTTGCTTTCGCCGACCTGGAAATACGGCGTCTCGCGCGTCGCCTCGATGAAGTTGCCGGCCGAATAGACGAGGAACAGGCGCATCGCCTCGCCTCCGATCTGCCCGCCGAAGATCATCGAGGCGTTGAAATCGATGCCGGCTGCCTTCAGCGACGGGCCATCCTCGTCGTGCACCCGGCGCACCGCGCTGCCGAGCACACGCACGGCGTCGAACATGCTGGTCGCGTTCCATATGGTGATCGGCGGCTCGTGGCCGTTGTCGATCTTCTCGACTTGCAGGATCTCGCGCACCGATTGCGAGATCGACAGGTTGCCGGCCGAGAGCAGCACCATGAAGCGGTCGCCCGGCCGCTCGTAGATGATCATCTTGCGGAAGGTGCCGATCTGGTCGAGCCCGGCGTTGGTGCGCGAATCGGAGAGGAAGACGAGGCCGGCATCGAGCCGGATGCCGACGCAATAGGTCATGGCTCATTTCCTTGCAGTGATTTCAGACGATACAACGCTTCGAGCGCCTCCCGCGGTGTCAGCGTGTCGGGCTCGATGCGTGCCAGCGCCTCGTCGAGCGCCGAGCGGGTGCATTCGGGCGCCGCGGCCGCCGGTGCGAAGAGGTCGATCTGCGCATCGCCCGCCCGCTGCTGCGCCTCCAGCGCCTCCAGCGTGGCACGCGCCTGGCGGATCAGGCTCGTCGGCATGCCGGCCAGGCGCGCCACGTGCACGCCGTAGCTGCGGCTGGCCGGGCCCGCCTCGATCTCGTGCAGAAAGACGATGTCGTCGCCGCCCTTGGCATGGGTTTCGGTCGCCGAGACGTGCACGTTCAGCGCGCGCTCGTGCTTGAGCGGAAACGCGGTCAGCTCGAAGTAGTGCGTCGCGAACAGCGTGAACGAGCGGTTGCGGTCGTGCAGGTGGCTCGCGATCGCGCCGGCCAGCGCCAGGCCGTCAAAGGTCGAGGTGCCACGACCGATCTCGTCTATCAGCACCAGCGATTGCTCGGTGGCGCCGTGGACGATGGCTGCGGCCTCGGTCATCTCGACCATGAAGGTGGACTGCGCATTGGCCAGGTCGTCGGCGGCACCGATGCGGGTATGGATCGCATCCAGCGGACCGAGCCGGCAGGCGTCCGCCGGCACGTAGCTGCCGATCGCGCCGAGCAGTGCGATCAGCGCCACCTGGCGCATGAAGGTCGACTTGCCGCCCATGTTGGGCCCGGTGATCACGAGCATGCGCCGCGTCGTGTCGAGCCGGCAGTCGTTGGCAATGAAGGCGCCGCCGCCCGTCTCGCGCAGCCGCGCCTCGACGACGGGGTGGCGCCCGGCATCGATCTCGATGCAGGGCATCGCGACGAACTCGGGCCGGCACCAGCCGAGCGTCGCGGCACGCTCGGCCAGCGCCGCCAGGGCGTCGAGCGCGGCGAGCGCGCGCGCCAGCGCTGTCAGCGGCGCGAGGTGGTCCTGCAGCGTGTCGATGACCTGCTCGTAGAGCATCTTCTCGCGCGCCAGCGAACGCTCCTGCGCCGACAGCGCCTTGTCCTCGAAGGCCTTCAGTTCGGGCGTGATGTAGCGCTCGGCGTTCTTCAGCGTCTGCCGCCGCTGGTAGTCGGGGGGCACCTTGCCCGCCTGGCTCTGCGTGACCTCGATGTAGAAGCCGTGCACCTTGTTGAACTGCACGCGCAGGTTGGCGATCCCGCTGCGGGACCGCTCGCGCGCTTCGAGGTCGAGCAGGAAGGCGTCGCAGTTCTGGCTGATCGCGCGCAGTTCGTCGAGCTCGGCATCGAATCCGGACGCGATCACGCCGCCATCGCGCACCAGCACGGCGGGCTCGTCGGCGATCGCGCCGGCGAGCAGCGCGGCGATCTCGTGCGGTGGATCGAGCGCTGCGCCCATCGCTTCGAGCAGTGCAGAGCCCGGCTGCGGGACGCGGGCGCGCATCGCGGGCAGGCCCTGCAGGGTCGAACGCAGGCCGGCCAGCTCGCGCGGTCGCACCTGGCGCAGCGCGATGCGGGCGGTGATGCGCTCGACGTCGCTGACGCCGCGCAATGCGTCGCGCAGCGACTCGAATCCGTAGCCGAGCAGGGCGTCGATCGCATCGTGGCGCTGGCGTGCAATGCCGCGGTCGCGCAGCGGGCGCGTCAGCCACTGGCGCAGGGCGCGGCTGCCCATGCCGCTGCGGCAGGTGTCGAGCAGCGACAGCAGGGTCGGCGCGTCCTCGCCACGAAGCGTCTGCGTCAGTTCCAGGTTGCGCTGCGTGGCCGGCGGCAGGTCGATCAGTTCGCTGGCGCGTTCCACCTGCAGCGTGCGCACATGGGCCAGCGCCTGGCCCTGGGTGTGCTCGGCATAGCTCAGCAGCGCGGCGGCGGCGGCCTGTGCCGCCGGCATGTCCTGCGCGTTGAACCCGGCCAGGTTCGCGACGCCGAGCTGCGCGCACAGCTTGCGCTGGCCGAGCCCGGTGTCGAATTGCCACGCCGGTCGATGGGTGACGGCGGTCTTCGCCAGTTGCAGTGCGGCCGGCACGTGATCGCGATCGACCAGCGTCTCGGCGGCTCCCAGCCGTGCCAGCCAGGCCGGCAACTCGCGCTCGCTGCACTCGCTCAAGGCAAGCACCCCGCTGCTCAGCCCCAGCCACGCCAGCCCCCAGGTGGCGCCACGCGGGCTGAGCGCGAGCAGCAGCGAGTCGCTCTTGTCGGCCAGCAGCGCGCTGTCGGTCACGGTGCCCGGCGTGACCACGCGCACGACCTTGCGCTCGACCGGCCCCTTGGCGGTGGCCACGTCGCCGACCTGTTCGCAGATGGCCACCGCCTCGCCGAGCCGGATCAGCCGTGCGAGGTAGGCTTCCAGCGCATGCACCGGCACGCCGGCCATCGCGATCGGCTCACCGGCCGACTGGCCGCGCGTCGTCAGCGTGATGTCGAGCAACTCGTTGGCGCGCCGCGCGTCGTCGAAGAACAACTCGTAGAAGTCGCCCATCCGGTAGAACACCAGCGTGTCGGCGAACTCGGCCTTGATGCGCAGGTACTGCTGCATCATCGGCGTATGGGCCGCCAGTTCGTGATCGGTCGGCGCGCGCGCCGAAGCGCCTGAGCCCGGAGCCGCCGCCAACGCTACCGGCATCGGGTGCAAGAGCGCTGCCAAGATCGGCGTTCGCCCGCCAACGATCAGCCGAGGTCGGCCTTGCGGATGCGCACCGGCGCACGGACCGTCGCGGCCGCTGTGCTCGGGCCGAGCGTGCGTTCGAGTGCCGCTTCGGGCGTGTCGGCTGTCTCGACTGTTGCGGCCGGCGTCGGTTCGACGGTTCGAGTGTAGGGCGCCAGCAGGCTCACCAGTTGCGCATACACCTTCGGGTTGCCGGCCACCACCTCGCGCTGGTACAGGTAGTCGGCCTCGCCGGTGAAGTTGCCGACCAGGCCGCCGGCCTCGGTGATCATCAGCGAGCCCGCGGCGATGTCCCACGGGCTCAGCCCGGTCTCGAAGAAACCGTCGTAGTAGCCCGCCGCGACGTAGCACAGGTCGAGCGTCGCGGCGCCCGGGCGGCGCAGGCCCGCGCAGTGCTGCATCACGTCCTCGAACATCTGCATGTAGCGCTTGAAGTTGTCGCCCCTGCGGAACGGGAAGCCCGTGCCGATCAGCGAGTCGGCCAGCCGCAAGCGCTTGGAGACGCGCAGCCGCTTGTCGTTGAGGAACGCGCCGCGACCCTTGGAGGCGTAGAAGAGGTCGTTGCGCGTCGGGTCGTACACCACGGCCTGCTGCACCTGCCCGCGGTGGGCGAGCGCGATCGATACCGCGTAGACCGGCAGGCCATGGATGAAATTGGTCGTGCCGTCGAGCGGATCGATGATCCACAGGTACTCGCTGTCCTTCGCGCCACGCGTGCGGCCCGACTCCTCGGCCAGGATCGCGTGACCCGGGTAGGCGCCGAGCAGCGCTTCGATGATGATGTTCTCGGCTGCCTGGTCGACCTCGGTGACGAAGTCGTTCGGCGCCTTGGTGTTGACCTTGATCAGGTCGAGGTCCATCGAGGCCCGGTTGATCAGCGCGCCCGCCGCACGTGCGGCCTTGACGGCAATGTTGAGCATCGGGTGGAGCGCTTGCGCCATGGGGCAACCTGTCTGGAACGAGTGAGCAATGGACCGGCGGTCGAGAAAGAACGGCCGGCGACAGCAATCGCGGGGAGCGAAGGGCCCGACCGGCGCGGCGCAGGCGTGCTGCTACCGATAATGGCGATTTTACCCGCCCGCATGAGCCCGCCGGGCCGCCCCATGAGCGAATACCGGAGTGCGCAGCACGAAGGTACTTCAGTGAGCCCGCCGGGCCGCCCCAAGGGCGCAATGCCGGCGTGCGAAGCACGAAGGTACACCAGTGAGCCCTTTGCCCGATCCGACGCGCTTCATCCTGGTCGGCACGAGCCACCCCGGCAACGTGGGCGCCGCCGCGCGGGCGATGAAGGTGATGGGCTTTCGTGACCTGGTGCTCGTGGCGCCGCGCTGGGCGGACGTGGCGGCGCGGCCCGAGGCATTGGCGATGGCCAGCGGTGCTGCCGACATCCTGCAAACGGCCCGCGTGGTGCCCGGGCTCGCCGATGCGATGGACGGCATCACCCACGCCTGCGCAACGGCCATGACCCCGCGCGACTTCGGGCCGCCGACGCACGCGCCGCGAGCGCTGTTCGCGGGCCTCGCCGGCAGCGGCCACCGGGTCGCCTTCGTGTTCGGGTCGGAGCGTTTCGGCATGGGCAACGACGACGTGTACCGCTGCCATTCGTGCGTGAGCATCCCGACCGATCCGGCCTATGGCTCGCTCAACCTGGCCCAGGCGGTGCAGCTGATCGCCTACGAGTGGCGTCTGGCGCGGGGAGGGTTCGCGGTCGAGCCCGCGACGGCGCCGGTGCAGTGGGCCGACGCGCAGGCGGTGCAGGGGGTACTCGAGCATTGGCGGCAGGCGCTGCTCGACGTGGGCTATCTCGACCCCGCCGCGCCGAAGAAGCTGATGCCGCGCCTGAACCAGCTCGCCAACCGCCTCGAGCTGACGCGTGAGGAAGTGCACATCCTGCGCGGCATCGCGCGGGCGATTGCATTGCGGCGTTCTTGACATCGGGCACGGCAAGTGCCGTGCCGGGGTCAACACCCTCGAGTCCGCGTCTGAAGCCCGGGGCAGGACGGCGGCGACCCGACCGCTCGGCGCGCCGAGTTCAGCTCGAGCGTGATGCCCGCTCCCGAGCACGAGACCTGCGCGCTGATGCTCGCCGGCCTGGGCGCAGTGGGCCTTGTCGCGCACCGGCGTCAGGCGCGCCGCGGACGGCGCACCCCTCGCGCCGGGGGAGTTCCCGTGGTCACGGGGCCGGCAGAAGAGAGGCAGACGAGCGGCCCGCTCCCGCTACACTGCCCCGACGTCCACCCGCTCCCCGCCCCATGTTGTTCGAGCGCCTTCGAGAAGACATCGCCTGCATCCTGGAGCGCGACCCGGCGGCGCGCAGCGGCTGGGAGGTGCTGACCTGCTATCCCGGGCTTCATGCCCTGATCCTGCACCGCTTCGCCCACGGCTGCTGGGCGTACGGCTTGCACTGGCCGGCCCGCTTCGTGTCGAACCTGGCGCGATTCGTGACGGGCATCGAGATCCACCCGGGGGCGACGATAGGGCGCCGCGTGTTCATCGACCACGGCATGGGCGTCGTGATCGGCGAGACAGCCGAGATCGGCGACGACTGCACCATCTACCAGGGCGTGACGCTGGGCGGCACGGCGCTGACCAAGGGAGCCAAACGCCACCCGACGCTCGGGCGCGGCGTGATCGTCGGCGCCAATTCGCAGGTGCTCGGCGGCTTCACGGTGGGCGACGGCGCACGTGTCGGCTCGAATGCCGTCGTGCTGAAGGCTGTGCCCGCAGGCGCGACGGCGGTGGGCAACCCGGCACGCGTCCTGCACGCCGAGTCCGACGCGGCACGTGAAGCCGCGGCGGCGAAGATGGGTTTCTCGGCCTACGGCATCACCCAGGGCGACGACCCCGTCGCGCAGGCGATGAAGGGGCTGATCGACAACGCCTCCGGCCAGGAGCATCAGATCGCGCTGCTGTGGCAGGCAATCGAGAAGCTATCGGCGCGCTCGCGCGAGCTGCCCGGTGAGGCCTGCGTGCCGCAGGACGCGCACACCACCGAATCGTTCGACGCCGAGCGGCTGAGCCGGCTCGTGAAGTGAGCTATTCGGCTCGCGTCGCGCGCTGCGCTGCCTTCGGGCGGAACGCCTTGCACACCGCGTCGTCGGTCTCGATGTAGGGTCCGCCGAGCAGGTCGATGCAGTAGGGCACCGCGGCGAAGATGCCCGCCACCGGCGGCTGCGCGGCGGGCAGGCCTTCGAGCGTCTCGGCGATGGACTTCGGCTGGCCGGGCAGGTTGATGATCAGCGCCTTGCCGCGCACGACCGCCACCTGCCGCGACAGGATGGCCGTCGGCACGAAGTGCAGGCCGATCTGGCGCATCTGCTCGCCGAAGCCGGGCATCAGCTTGGTCGCGACCGAGAGCGTGGCCTCGGGCGTCACGTCGCGCGGTGCCGGGCCGGTGCCGCCGGTGGTCAGCACCAGGTCGCAGCGCGCATCGTCGACGAGTTCGCCCAAGGTCGCGGCGATGCCGGCCTCGTCGTCCGGGATCAGCCGCGCTTCCCACGCGAGCGGATTGCGAACGGCGCGGCCGAGCCAGGCCTGCAAGGCTGGCAGGCCCTTGTCTTGATAGACGCCGCTGGAGGCTCGGTCGCTGATCGAGACGATACCCACGCGGACGGGATCGAATGTGCTGGCCATGTCAGATCTCGTCGCCCAGTTGAGCCTGCTTGATGAACTGGAAGAGCTCGCGGTAGGCGCGGCCGCTGCGCTGCTCGGGTACGGCCGCAGCGTCCTTGCGTGCGGCCCGAACCAGGCTGCGCAGACGTTGCATGTCGGTGGCCGGGAATTCGGTGCTCCAGCCGGTCAGCGCGTCGTCGCTGTCGATCAGGCGAGCGCGCCAGGCCTCGGCCTGGTGCAGCGTCAGCGAGTCTTTCGCCTGGCCGAGGCGCATCGCCGCCACCGCCTGGCGGATCGGCTCGGGGTCGGTGCGGCGCATCAGCTTGCCGATGTACTGCATCTGGCGGCGCCGGCCTTCGTGCGAGCGCGTCCGCCTGAATTCCTGCACTGCCGAGACCAATGGGTCGGGCAGCGCCAGCGCGGCGATGCGTTCGTCGGGCAGCGCCACCAGCGCTTCGCCGAGGTCCTGCAAATCGTGCATCGCCTTCTTCAGCTGTGTCTTGCTCTGCCGCGCCGAATTCGCAGCGGCGCCGGCCGTATCGATAGGGGCGCTGAGATCGGGCAGGTTCATGAATGGCGGGCACCGCATGCCGGAAAAGGGGGCGTCGGTATGATAGCCGTCGCCTCGCGGCGATCCGCCCGCACGGCCTTTGCAAAGCGACTCCATGCCCAGCCTTTCCGGTTCTGCCCAGCCTTCCTCGCCGCACGGCTTTGCCTACACGCGCGAGGCCTTCCGGCAGCTGGTCGAGGACGCGCTCGCGTTCGCGCACAGCCTGGGCGCGAGCGATGCCGGTGTCGAAGTGTCCGAAGGGGCCGGGCTGTCGGTCTCGGTGCGCAAGGGCGACATCGAGCACGTCGAGCGCAACCGCGACAAATCGATGAGCGTCACGGTGTACCTGGGGCAGCGGCGCGGCAACGCGAGCACCTCGGACTATTCGCGCGCCGCGCTCGAGCAGACGGTGCGGGCCGCCTACGACATCGCCCGCTTCACCGCCGAAGACCCGGCTGCGGGCCTGCCGGACGTGGCCGACATGGCCACCGGGGCCGATGCGACGCGCGACCTCGACCTGTTCCACCCCTGGCTGATCGACGCCGCGGCGGCGGCCGAGATCGCCCGCCGCTGCGAGGGCGCCGCATTCGCGACCGACTGCCGGATCACCAATTCCGAGGGCGCCGGCGTCTCGGCCCAGCAGTCGCACTTCTTCGCCGGCAACAGCCGCGGCTTCCGCGGCGGCTACGCGAGCTCGCGCCACTCGCTGTCGGTCGCGCCGATCGCCTCGCTTCCCGGTCGCGGCGGCGACGACATGCAGCGCGACGCCTGGTACAGCTCGATGCGCGCGCCACAGGAACTCGCCGCGCCCGAGGCCGTGGGCCGTTATGCGGCCGAGCGCGCGCTGTCGCGCCTGAAGTCGCGCAAGATCGCCACCTGCGAAGTGCCGGTGCTGTTCGAGTCGTCGCTCGCGTCGGGCCTGCTCGGCGCCTACGTTCAGGCAACCAGCGGCGGCGCGCTGTACCGCAAGTCGAGTTTCCTGCTCGACAGTCTTGGCCAGGCGGTATTGCCCCGGCACATCGATCTTGTCGAGGACCCGCACATCCCTCGCGCCAAGGGCAGCGCGCCGTTCGACGACGAAGGTGTGCTGACCCGCCCGCGCAAGGTGGTCAGCGAGGGCGTGGTCCATGGGTATTTCCTGTCGACCTACTCGGCGCGCAAGCTCGGCATGCGCACGACCGGGCATGCCGGCGGCTCGCAGAACCTGCGCCTTGCGAGCCGCCTGACCGAGCCCGGCGACGACCTCGAGGCGATGCTGCGCAAGCTCGGCCGCGGCCTGTTCGTGATCGAGCTGATGGGCCAGGGCGTGAACTACGTCACCGGAGACTACTCGCGCGGCGCGGCGGGTTTCTGGGTCGAAGGCGGGCGCATCGCCTACCCGGTGCACGAGATCACCATCGCCGGCAACCTTCGCGACATGTTCAAGGCGATCGTTGCCGTCGGCGCCGATGCCTACACCATGGGCAGCAGGACGCTCGGCTCGGTGCTGATCGAGCGCATGAAAGTGGCCGGGACCTGAGTGGCCCGCGGCCAAGCGGGTGTGCGCCCCTGCGCCCGCTGCCGGACGGGTAAACACTCGCGCCTGTGGGGCGCGATGGCCCCTAGAATCCCCCGCATCGGTTTTCCATACTACCCATCTTGAAAGGAAATTCATTCATGGAGCGTCGTTCCTTCATTCGCCAGACCGGACTCGCCGGCGTGCTGGCCGCAGGGGCTGCCCCTGCGATCGTGCACGCCCAGGCCAGCATCCGCTGGCGCCTGGCATCGAGCTTCCCGAAGTCGCTCGACACGATCTACGGCGCCGCGGAGACCTTCGCCAAGAAGGTCGGCGACATGAGTGGTGGCAAGTTCCAGATCTCGACCCACGCCGGCGGTGAGCTGATGCCGCCGCTGGGCGTGCTCGACGGCGTGCAGAACGGCACGGTCGAGGTTGCGCACACCGCACCGTACTACTTCTTCGGCAAGGATCCGACCTTCGCGCTGGCCTGCGCCATCCCGTTCGGGCTGAACAGCCGCCAGATGACGGCATGGATGTACGACGGCAACGGCCTCAAGCTGATGCGCGAGTTCTACGCGACCTACGGCATCATCAGCTTCCCGGCCGGCAACACCGGTGCCCAGATGGGCGGCTGGTTCCGCAAGGAGTTCAAGTCGGTCGACGACCTGAAGGGCCTGAAATTCCGCTGTGGCGGCTTCGCCGGCGCGGTGCTGGCGCGCATGGGCGTGGTGCCGTCGAACATTCCCGGCGGCGAGATCTACCAGGCGCTGGAAAAGGGCACGATCGACGCCGCTGAGTGGGTCGGCCCTTACGACGACCTGAAGCTCGGCTTCAACAAGGTCGCGCCTTTCTACTACTACCCCGGATGGTGGGAAGGCGGGCCGCAGCTCGACCTCATCGTCGGCCTGAAGGCGTATGACGCGCTGACGCCCGAATACAAGGCGATCGTCGAAGCCGCAGCGGCCTATGCCCACGTCGAGATGCAGGCCAAGTACGACGCCCGCAACCCGGTGGCGCTCAAGACCCTCGTGTCGCAGGGCACGAAGCTCGTGGCCTTCCCGAAGGAGGTGATGGACAGGGCGTTCAAGGAAGCGATGGATCTCTACGCCGAACTGAGCGAGAAGAACCCGCACTGGAAGAAGGTGTACACCGACTACGCGAACTTCCGGCGCGACCAGAACCTGTGGTTCCGGTTCACGGAAATGCGCTTCGACCAATACATGCAGGGCGCCAAGCTCTGACGCCGACTGCGCCAGGCGGCGCGGCGTCGGCCGCGCCAGCCGGGCAAACGACAAGGCCCCGCACTGCGGGGCCTTGTTGCTTGGCATTGCCGTAGCGCTGCACTCATGCATCCGGCGAGCCCTGCTTGAACGGCCGCCGGGCCTCCAGATCGTCCAGGTAGTCCTCGACGGCGCGGCCCTCTCGCCGCAGGAAATCGGCCACCGCCTGGGCGAATTGAGGGTGGTCGAGCCAGTGCGCCGATGCCGTCGCTACGGGCAGCAGGCCACGCGCCATCTTGTGCTCGCCCTGCGCGCCACCCTCGAAGCGGCGGTAGCCGTGGGCGATGCACCAGGCGAGAGGCTGGTAGTAGCAGGCTTCGAAGTGCAGGCAATCGACATGCTCTGTCGCACCCCAGTAGCGGCCGAAGGCGTTGCGGCGTACCGGGTCGAGGGCGATCAGCGAGGCGGCGATGCGCTTGCCGCCGCGCTCGGCGATGAACAGCAGCCAGTGCTCGGGCATCGATGCGGACACCCTGGCAAAGAAGTCCCGCGTCAGATAAGGCGTCGAATGGTGGGCCCGGTAGGTGAGCGTGTAGCAGCGGTAGAAGAAGTCCCAGTCGTCGCGGGTGATCTCGCGTCCGGCGCGAGCGACGAAGCCGACGCCCGCGTCGAGTACCCTGCGCCGCTCCTGGCCGATCTTCTTGCGCTTGTCGCGCTGCAGGCTGGCCAGGAAGTCGGCGAAGTCCGCGTAAGGCGGCGCCTCCCGCTGGGTCCAGTGAAACTGCACCGTGCTGCGCATCATCCAGCCGGCCGCCTCGGCGACGCGCTGGTCCGCCTCGTCGAGAAACAGCAGGTGGGCCGATGACAGCCGCGCGTCGCGCGCCAGGCGCTGCATCGAGCGCAGCAGCAGCGCGCGCAAGGCATCGTCGCGGGCCAGCAGGCGCGGCCCCGGTACCGGCGTGAACGGCACCGCGCAGAGCAGTTTGGGGTAGTAGGCCAGTCCGTGGCGCTGGTAGGCGTCGGCCCAGGCCCAGTCGAACACATACTCGCCATAGGAGTGATCCTTCAGGTACAGCGCTGAGGCGGCGACGAGATTCGCCTCGGCGCCCTCATTCGCGAAGATGGCGATGAACTGCGCGGTCCAGCCGGCCGCGGGCGACGCGCTGCCGGATTCGTGCAGCGCGAGCAGGTACTCATGGCGCATGAACGGCGTGGCCGAAGGCTGAAGATCGAGCAGCGCGTTCCACTGCGCGGCGTCGATGTCACCGGGCTGGTCGAAGACCCGGATGACATAATCGTTCGAGCTGATTTCTTGGGACTCCGCGCGCATATGTCAACCCCGATTCCGGTGAAGGTGGCGCTGGCGCAGATCAACGCGACCGTCGGCGACCTGGCCGGAAATTCGCGCTTGATCGTCGATGCGGCGCGGCGCGCCTATGCGCAGGGTGCGCGGCTCGTGCTGACGCCGGAACTCGGCCTGTGCGGCTATCCGCCGGAAGACCTGCTGCTGCGCAGCGCGTTCATGCAGGCCTGCGCGCAGGCACTGCATGACTTGGCGGCGCAACTGGCCGGCTGCGAGGGGCTGCATGTGGTGGTCGGGCATCCGCATCAGTTCGGTGACAGCGGCGATCTTAGGTCGCGCTCGCACGCAGTGCCGCGGCGCTTCAACGCGGCCTCGGTGCTGGCAGGGGGACGGGTGATCGCCACCTACTGCAAGCGCGAGCTGCCGAACTACCAGGTGTTCGACGAGCGGCGCTATTTCGCGTCGGGCCGCGACTGCGGGCAGGGCGCGGTCGTCTTCGAGGTCTGCGGCCTGACGTTCGGCCTCAGTATCTGCGAGGACGCGTGGTTCGACGAGCCGGCGCGTGCGGCGAAGGCGGCAGGCGCGCAGGTGCTGTGCGTGCTCAATGCCTCGCCGTTTCACCTCGGCAAGGTCGCCGAGCGAGAAGAACGCATGGCCCGGCGCGCGCGCGACATCGGCCTGCCGCTGCTCTACACGCACCTGACCGGCGGGCAGGACGAGGTCGTGTTCGACGGCACCTCGTTCGCGCTCGACGCCAGGGGCGCCATGGCGGCGCGCGCACCGATGTTCGAGGAAGCGCTGTGGATGCTCGACATCGCTGCCGACGGCAGCGTCGCGGGCAGGGTGACGGCCGTGCCAGGGGTCGAGCAACAGGCCTGGTCGGCGCTCGTCACCGGGGTTCGCGACTACATCGGCAAGAACGGCTTTCCCGGCGTCATCATCGGCCTGTCGGGCGGCGTCGATTCGGCGCTGGTGCTTGCGGTGGCGGTCGATGCGCTGGGGGCCGACCGGGTGCGCTGCGTGATGATGCCCTCGCCCTACACCGCCGACATCTCGTGGCTCGACGCGCGCGAGATGGCGCGGCGCCTGGGCGTGCGCTACGACGAGATCTCGATCGTGCCGATGTTCGATGCCTTTCGCGCGAGCCTGGCGGCCGAGTTCGCCGGGCGCACGGAAGATGCGACCGAAGAGAACATCCAGGCACGCATCCGCGGCACGCTCCTGATGGCGCTGTCGAACAAGTTCGGCGCCATCGTGCTGACCACGGGCAACAAGAGCGAAATGGCCACCGGCTATTGCACCTTGTACGGCGACATGGCAGGCGGCTTCGCGGTCATCAAGGACGTGGCCAAGACCCTCGTCTATCGCCTCGCCGCCTGGAAGAACGCGCAGGGTCGCGAAGTCATCCCGGAGCGGATCATCACGCGCGCGCCGTCGGCCGAACTGCGTCCGGACCAGAAGGACCAGGACAGCCTGCCGCCCTACGAGGTGCTCGACGCCATCCTGCGACGCTACATGGAAGAGGACCAGAGCATCGACGAGATCGTCGCCGCCGGCTTCCCGGCCGCAGATGTCCAGCGCGTGACGCACCTGATCAAGGTCAATGAATACAAGCGGCGGCAGTCGCCGGTCGGGATTCGGATCACCCATCGTTCGTTCGGCAAGGACTGGCGCTACCCGATCACCTCGAAGTTCAGGGCCTGAGCCGGACGTGCGGCCGCGCCTGCGCGCGGACGCACGCCTGCGAAGGGGCATTCGCCTGCAGGCGAATGCGCGGCCTGCAAGGTTGAGCCGGACGTGCGGCCGCGCCTGCGCGCGGACGCACGCCTGCGAAGGGGCATTCGCCTGCAAGCGAATGCGCGGCCTGCATGCTTGAGCCGGGCATACACTAGCAACGAGTCAACCCTGCCCGCCGGAGCCCGCCATGAAGCAGATCACCGCCATCGTCAAGCCGTTCAAACTGGAAGAGGTACGCGAGGGACTTGCTTCGGTGGGTGTGACGGGCCTCACCGTCACCGAGGTCAAGGGTTTCGGCCGCCAGAAGGGGCACACCGAGCTCTACCGCGGCGCCGAGTACGTGGTCGACTTCCTGCCCAAGGTCAAGGTCGAGGTGGTCGTCAAGGATGATGACGTCGATCGCTGCATCGAGGCCATCGTCAAGGCGGCCAAGACCGGCAAGATCGGCGACGGCAAGATCTTCGTCACCTCGGTCGAGCAGGTCGTGCGCATCCGTACCGGCGAGACCGACGAAGACGCCGTCTGAGCACCCCCGGTGCGCTGCCTGCAAGGCGCGCTGAGCCCGGCGGGTATGCGGCTCAGATCTGGCGATAGTCTTCCGCGCCCGGCGCCGGGCGCGCGAGCGCGGCCAGGCGGTCGAGCAAGGCGACGGGTTCGGCCCGCACCTGCAGCAGGTCGCGCTGCGCGTGTGGCACGAAGCCGTGCGCAACGCTCTGGTCGAGGAACTCGAGCAGGCTGTCGTAGTAGCCGGCGGCGTTGAGCAGCCCGACCGGCTTGTCGTGATAGCCGAGCTGAAGCCAGGTCCAGACCTCGAACAGCTCCTCAAAGGTGCCGATGCCGCCGGGCAGCGCAAGGAAGGCGTCGCTTCGCTCGGCCATCAGCCGCTTGCGCTCGTGCATGGTGTCGACCACGTGCAGTTCGGTCAGGCCGCCGTGGCCGAGTTCGCGTCCCATCAGCGCCTTCGGAATGACGCCGATCGCCTCGGCGCCGGCGGCAAGCGCGGCGTCGGCGACGCTTCCCATCAATCCCGCTCGACCGCCGCCGTACACCAGGCGCCAACCGCGCCGGCCGATCGCCCGGCCGACGGCCTGGGCGGCGGTCTTGAACGCCGCATCGTCGCCCGAACGCGAGCCGCAATAGACGCATACCGACAAGACCTGCGCCGGCGGGGCGCTCGGCGGCTCCGTCGGGCCGGCGGGGCGATGTTCCATGGGCTTCGATTGTGCCTTCGCCGATCGCGCCGCCGGCACACGCACGCTCTTCAGCGCCGAAGCGGCAAGTTGGGGTGCCAGACCACCAGCCTCGTGCCGCAGACGGTGTCGTGCCAGAACTGCCGGTCCGGGTTCAAGCGGGTCAGCGCAGCGTAGCCGGCGATGCCGAAGCCGACGACGGCGACCATCGGCCCCAGGTGTGCTGCACCTCCAATCCAGAGCAACAGCAGGCCCGGGGCGAACCAGAGCCAGCTCAGCACGTAGCGCGCGACCGCGCGCCCCAGGGATACTGGCGCACCTTCGGTTCGAAGCAGCCGGATGCGCCATGTCTTCATCGCGACCGTCTGCCCACCATGCGACCAGAACCAGCTGAAATAGACAGCGAGCACGACGAAGAGAAATGCCTGCAGCCCGTGCCGGCCGAGCAGGGCGTGGCGCTGCCCGGTGAGGCCCGCGTAGAGCAGGCCGGCTGCCATCAGCACGCCGATCAGCAAGACGCCCTCGTACACGAAACAGGCCATGCGCCGCGCCAGCGCGGGAGTGCGCAGCCGATCTTGCGACGCGGTCTCTTGTGGCAATGAAGGGCCGCTCCCGGTCTGAGGCAGCCGCCGCTCGGGGCTCGACGCGAAGCGGCTGGTCTGGGGGCGCTCGGACGCCGGGTCGGGCCTGTCGTTCACTGGTGTACCTTCGTGCTGCGCACTCCGGTATTCGCCCTTGGGACGGCCCGGCGGGCTCATGGGCGCGCCGAGGGCGCCGACGCGCCGCCCGCACGCGACCCGGCACCCTGGGCGCCGGCTTGCGGCAGCAGTGTCTTCTTGTCGATGAACTCCGGCGTCGCGGCAATCTTGGGCAGCCCGGTGGGCTGGTGCGCGGGCGGCGTCGGCGGCTTTGACATCAACGTGGTCGTGGCACCAGGCTTGGCCTGGACGACGGTGGGCGCAACGGGCCGCGGCTGCGCAACCAGCGCCGGATCGGGCACGATGTTCGACTTTGGTTGCGGCCCAATGCGCTTGTCCGGCTGCGCAGCCGGCAGCGCCTTGGCGCCCGTCGGGCCGGGCCGGCTTGCGCTCGCCGCGGCGGGTGCGGCGCGGTCGGCGAGTTCGCGCCGCTGCTCGGGCGGCAGGGCCTGGTAGGCCTCCCAGCTGGCCTGCCGGTCCTGCGCCGGAGCCTGCCTGGCCTCCTGGTAGTTCAGGCGAACCTGGCCACGCTCCTGCGGCGTCAGCCGCGCCCATTCGCCCATGCGGGTCTGGAGGCGCGCCTGGTCTTGCGGGGGCATGCCCGGGTAGCGATCGGCGATTTCGAGCCACTTGCGCTTGCGCAGGCCGTCGATGCTCGCCCACTCGCGTTCCAGCGGCTTCAAGGCCTCTCGCTGTGCCGGCTTCAGCGCCGACCAGGCCGGGCCTTGTTCGGTACTGGCTGGCGCAGCCGATCGAGCCACCGGGCTCGAGCTCGCGGGCTTGGGCGGAGCCTGGGCGAGCGCTGCGGCAGCGCCGAGCATCGTCAGTGCGAACGCAAGCGCGCTCAGGCTTCGGACGACGCGCTCCGCGCAGCGCGACTTCATCTGCAGCCGTGCACACCCCGGCCCGGGCGAAATGCCGGGGGCAGGGGGCTGTCCGAAGGACCGCGCTGGAATCGTTTCGAGTCCTTCAACTCAGCGGCCCGTCGCCTTGAGGAATTCGAGGAATCCCGGATCGCCGTAAGCGGTCGGCGGGAGTTCGTCGACCAGCAGGTCGAGGTCGATCTCCGCGGCGGCAGCCACCTGTTCACGGACGTGCTGGTTCTGGATCAGCACCATGCCCGCGACCAGTGCCAGCAGGGGCAGCATCGTCGCAAACCTGACCCACCAGGATGACGGCGACCGGGGACCACCCGCCAGCGTCATGATGCCGGCGCCACCATGGCCCGCCTGCACGACCGGGCTCGGCGCGGCAGCGCGCTGCGCGCGTGCGCGATCGAGCGCGCGTTCGCGGGCGAATCGCAGCCGCTCGCCGATGTCGCGGGGAGTGAACTCGGCCTGCTCCGACAGGCGTGCGGCAACCCGCAGCGCGTAGCGCGATTGCAGAGTCTCGATTTCGGCGTTGCGGTGTGTCATCGTGATGTGCGTGTCGTTCATGGCCTGATCCCCTTAGCCTTCAAAGCCTTCGCCAAGGCATGCACCGCACGCGAACAGTGCGTCTTGACGCTTCCTTCAGAGCACCCCATGACGGTAGCGGTCTCGGCAACATCAAACTCTTCCCAGTAACGCAGCAGGAAGGCCTCGCGTTGACGCGCCGGCAGATTGGCAACCTCGGACTCGATGGCCAGCAGGGTTTGTGCCCGCGAAAATGAATCGGCAGCGCTTTCCGAGGCCGTCGAGCCGTCCGCGGCCTCGAGCATCTCGAGCAGGTCGAAATCACCCTGGTCTCCGAAGGATTCAAACTGGGAGAAATTCTGCACCAGCGAGGTGCGGACCTTCTGCCGCCGGAACCAATCCATCGTCGCATTGGACAGGATGCGCTGGAAGACCAGCGGAAGCTCGGCCGCCGGACGGTCGAAATACTTTTCGGCCAGCCGGATCATCGAATCCTGCACGATGTCCAGGGCGGCGTCGTCATCGCGAACGGTATAGGCCGTGCGCTTGAACGCGCGCTTCTCGACACTCTTGAGAAAGTCGGAGAGTTCGTTGTCGGTGGCCAAGGGGGGCGGTGGCGCTGGCAGGGAGATGGGCGGGGCGATTATGTCATCGCGTTGTCTGGCCCCGTCACCCGGGCAGACGCGCGTGCGCGGGATGCCATAATGCTGCTTTGCACCACAGTTTGGTCTCAAGTTCGCCGCCTGACCCGGGCGCGCAGTTGCAGACCGCGCAGGCTCCACTGCCGCCTCACGAGGGCGCGCGAAGGGGCACCGATGGTTTTTCGTCAGAGAAATTCACAAAGGTTCGAAATGGAAATGTCTGCCGCAGAAGTCAAGCGCGCCGCCACGGCGCAGCCGCATCCCTCCACCCCCGAGCTCAACGGCTCCGAGATCCTGGTTCGCTGCCTCCAGGCCGAGGGGGTGAAGTACCTCTGGGGCTACCCCGGCGGCGCCGTGCTCTACATCTACGACGCGCTGTACAAGCAGGATGCGATCCAGCATGTGCTGGTGCGCCACGAGCAGGCGGCGGTCCACGCCGCCGACGGCTACGCCCGCGCCACGGGAGATGTCGGCGTGGCGCTCGTCACCTCGGGCCCCGGCGTGACCAATGCCGTGACCGGCATCGCGACGGCCTACATGGATTCGATCCCGATGGTGATCGTGACCGGCCAGGTGCCGACCCGCGCGATCGGGCTCGACGCGTTCCAGGAATGCGACACCGTGGGCATCACGCGGCCGGTCGTCAAGCACAACTTCCTGGTCAAGGACGTGCGCGACCTGGCGCTGACGATGAAGAAGGCGTTTCACATCGCGCGATCCGGGCGGCCCGGGCCGGTGGTGGTGGACATCCCGAAGGATGTCTCGCTCGAGACCGCGCCGTTCAGCTACCCGGCGACGGTCGAGATGCGTTCCTACAACCCGGTGAAGAAGGGCCACGGCGGTCAGATCCGCAAGGCCGTGCAATTGCTGTTGCAAGCCAAACGGCCCTATATCTACACCGGCGGCGGTGTGGTGCTGGGCAATGCCTCGGCCGAGCTTCGCGAACTCGTCTCGATGCTCGGCTACCCGTGTACCAATACGCTGATGGGGCTGGGCGCGATCGCGGCGAGCGACCCCAAGTTCCTCGGGATGCTGGGCATGCACGGCACCTACGAAGCGAACATGACGATGCAGCATTGCGACGTCCTGCTGGCCGTCGGGGCGCGCTTCGACGATCGCGTCATCGGCAACCCGAAGCACTTCGCGTCGGTCGAGCGCAAGATCGTGCACATCGACATCGACCCGTCGTCGATCTCCAAGCGCGTGAGGGTCGACATTCCGATCGTCGGCGACGTGAAGGACGTGCTGCAGGAACTGATCGTGCAGGTGCGTGATGCCCAGACCAAGGTCGATGCCTCAGCGCTTGCGGCCTGGTGGAGCCAGATCAACGAGTGGCGCAAGCGCGAATGTCTGAAGTACAAGAACAGCAGCGACGTCATCAAGCCGCAGTTCGTGATCGACAAGCTGTGGGAGCTAACGCAGGGCAGCGATGCCTACATCACTTCCGACGTCGGTCAGCACCAGATGTGGGCGGCGCAGTATTACCGCTTCGACCGGCCGCGGCGCTGGATCAATTCCGGCGGCCTGGGAACGATGGGCGTGGGCTTGCCGTACGCGATGGGCATCAAGCTCGCCAAGCCCGAAGCCGACGTGTTCTGCGTCACCGGGGAAGGCTCGATCCAGATGTGCATCCAGGAGCTCTCGACCTGCCTGCAGTACAAGACGCCGGTGAAGATCGTGTCGCTCAACAACCGCTACCTCGGCATGGTGCGGCAATGGCAGCAACTCGACTACGGCGGGCGCTACTCGCACAGCTACATGGACGCGCTGCCCGACTTCGTCCGGCTGGCCGAAGCCTACGGGCATGTCGGACTGCTGGTCGAGAAGCCCGCCGACGTGGAGGGCGCGCTGCGCGAGGCGATCCGCCTGAAGGACCGCACGGTGTTCCTCGATATCCGCACCGACCCGACCGAGAACGTCTGGCCAATGGTCAAGGCCGGGCAAGGCATCACCGAAATGCTGCTGGGGTCCGAAGACCTGTGAGGCGCCGAATGCGTGCGTGGGGTCGGGCGTTACCGCGCCCCGCCAGGCGCCCGCAGGACGCGCCGATCGGCTTCGGCGAGGTTCTTCTCCTTTCATCACACAGCGTGGCCAAGGGCTCCCGGTTACCGCCGGCGGCGTGAAGAGCGCGCTCAACGCAAACCATGAAGCACATCATTGCCCTGCTGCTCGAGAACGAGCCCGGCGCGCTGTCGCGCGTTGTCGCGCTGTTCTCTGCCCGCGGCTACAACATCGAGAGCCTGACCGTCGCGACGACCGAAGACGCGTCGCTGTCGCGCATGACCATCGTGACCTCGGGCTCGGACGAGGTGATCGAGCAGATCACCAAGCACCTGAACCGGCTGATCGAAGTCGTCAAGGTCGTCGACCTCACCGAGGGCAGCTACACCGAACGCGAGCTGATGCTGATCAAGGTGCGCGCCGTTGGCAAGGAACGCGAGGAGATGAGCCGCATGGCCGACATCTTCCGCGGCCGCATCATCGACGTGACCGAGAAGAGTTACACGATCGAGCTCACCGGCGACTCGGGCAAGCTCGACGCCTTCCTGCAGGCGATCGATCGCGGCTCGATTCTCGAGACGGTGCGCACCGGCACCAGCGGCATCGGCCGCGGCGAACGCATCCTGCGAGTGTGACCCACCCCCGAAGCGCCTTCGGCGCCTCCCCCTCCAGGGGGCGCCGCCAGCGGCCCGGCAGAGCCGGTTCCGCGGCGGCTGCTTGACGGGCTGCACCGAGCCCATCCCTATCCACAACGAACTTTTCCGGAGAGAACCCATGAAGGTCTATTACGACAAGGATGCCGATCTGAGCCTCATCAAGGGCAAGAACGTCGCCATCATCGGCTACGGCTCGCAGGGCCATGCCCACGCGCAGAACCTGAACGACAGCGGCGTCAAGGTCACCGTCGGCCTGCGCAAGGGCGGCGCAAGCTGGACCAAGGCCGAGAAGGCGGGCCTCAAGGTGGCCGAAGTGGCCGATGCCGTGAAGTCCGCCGACGTCGTGATGCTGCTGTTGCCCGACGAGCAGATCGCCGCCGTGTATGCGAACGACGTCGGTCCCAACATGAAGCAGGGCGCATCGCTCGCGTTCGCGCACGGCTTCAACGTGCACTACGGGCAGGTCGTGCCGCGCGCCGATCTCGACGTGTGGATGGTCGCGCCGAAGGCGCCCGGGCACACCGTGCGCTCGACCTACACCCAGGGTGGCGGCGTGCCGCACCTGATCGCGGTGCACGCCGACCGCACCGGCAAGGCGCGCGACCTGGCGCTGAGCTACGCGGCGGCCAACGGCGGCGGCAAGGCCGGCGTGATCGAGACCAACTTCCGGGAAGAAACCGAGACCGACCTGTTCGGCGAACAGGCCGTGCTCTGTGGCGGCGCGGTCGAGCTGATCAAGGCTGGCTTCGAGACGCTCACCGAGGCCGGCTACGCGCCCGAGATGGCGTACTTCGAGTGCCTGCACGAGTTGAAGCTGATCGTCGACCTGATCTACGAGGGCGGCATCGCCAACATGAACTACTCGATCTCGAACAACGCCGAGTACGGCGAGTACGTGACCGGGCCGAAGATCGTGACCGACGCCACCCGCGACGCGATGCGCAAGGCACTCAAGGACATCCAGACCGGCGAGTACGCGAAGAGCTTCATCCTCGAGAACCGCGCCGGCGCGCCGACGCTGCTCTCGCGCCGCCGCCTGATGGCCGAGCACCCGATCGAAGTCGTGGGTGAGCAGTTGCGCGCGATGATGCCCTGGATCAAGAAGAACCGTCTGGTCGACCAGAGCAAGAACTGAGGCCGCCGGGCGCCGGCGGCGGTGCGGATCCGGCCCGCGCAATGAACTCGGGCGGGGGCGCTGCGGTATCCTCGCGCCCATGAAGAACCCTGGCCGGCGGCGCGTGTCATGAGCGAGATCCAGGATGTCGTCGCCGCGGCCGCTGGCGAGCCGCACGACGACAGCGACCCGCCGCCTCGCCCGAGGCGCAAGGGCGTCTACATCCTGCCCAACCTGTTCACGCTGGCGGCGCTGTTCGGCGGTTTCTACGCCATCGTGATGGCGATGAACGGGCGCTTCGAGCAGGCCTCGATCGGTGTCTTCTGCGCCATGGTGCTCGACAGCCTGGACGGGCGCGTGGCGCGGATGACGAACACGCAGAGCACCTTCGGCGAGCAGATGGACAGCCTGTCCGACATGGTGTCCTTCGGCGCCGCGCCGGCGTTGGTCATGTACGAATGGGCGCTCAAGGACCTGGGCAAGCTGGGCTGGCTCGCCGCGTTCGTCTATTGCGCCTCGGCCGCCCTGCGCCTGGCCCGTTTCAACACCAACCTGACCGTCGTCGACAAGCGCTTCTTCCAGGGACTGCCGAGCCCCGCCGCGGCGGCGATCGTGATGGGCTTCATCTGGGTGCTGGACGACGCCGGACTGAAGGGCTTCAGGGAAGGGCCGTGGCTCATCTGGTCGGCCTTTGTCATCACGCTGTACGCGGGCCTCACGATGGTGACCAACGTGCCGTTCTACAGCTTCAAGGACGTGAGCTTCAAGCGATCGGTCCCGTTCGTCGTGATCGTCGCGATCGCGCTCGGGATTGCGGTCGTCAGCTTTCATCCGCCGAGCGTGCTGTTCGGCCTTTTCGTTGCCTACGGCGTGTCGGGCTACGGGGTCTATGCATGGAAGCGCATGAAGGGCAGGCCGGTCAGCGTGATCGCGACGTCGACCGACGAGCCCGACGAAAAAGGTCTGCACGACTGATTGGGCGCGGCGGTCCTGCGGGCCGTCGCTTGCCGAGAGCCCCGCACCCCGTGCGCTGGTCCGTGCCGGTGCCGACCCAACCCGCGCCCCGAGGATCGCATGTCTGCCGTCACCATCGATTCGTCGGCCCCGTTCTTCATCGTGCTCAATGCCGGGTCGGGGCACAACGACAGTGCCGCCACCCGCGCCACGATCGAAGGCGTGCTGTCGGCGGCCGGCCGCGAGCACCGGGTCCTGATGGTCGAGCAGGCGAAGGACATCCCGGCGATCGCTGCCGAAGCGGTGGCGCTCGCGCGCGCGCGTTCCGGCGTGGTGGTGGCCGCCGGCGGCGACGGCACGATCAATGCCGTGGCGCAGGCCATGCTCTCCAGTGGTTGCGCGTTCGGCGTGCTGCCGCAGGGCACGTTCAACTATTTCAGCCGCGTCCACGGCATCCCGTCCGACACCGCCGAGGCGACCCGGCTGCTGTTGACGGCGCGGGCCCATCCGGTGCAGGTGGGCCTGGTCAACGACCGGGTGTTCCTCGTCAACGCCAGTCTCGGCCTGTACCCGCAGTTGCTGGAGGATCGCGAGGCCTGGAAGCGCCAGTTCGGGCGCAGCCGCCTGGTCGCGTTCGGTGCCGGCCTGGTGACGCTGCTGCGAGGCCACCGGCGCCTGCGGCTGCACTTCGAGTACCGCGGCCTGGCACACAAGGTTCGTACGCCGACGCTCTTCGTCGGCAACAACCGCCTGCAGATGGAGCAGATCGGCACCGCGCAGGCGTTCGAGCAGGGCCGCCTCGCCGGGATCATGCTGCGCCCGGTCGGCCTGCCCGGCATGCTCTGGTTGCTGCTTCGCGGCGCGCTGGCGCGGCTCGGCGACGCCGACAAGGTGCTCAGCTTCGGCTTCGACAGCCTGATCGTCAGGCCGTCGCGGTTTCGGCCGGCCCGCCGCGTGAAGGTCGCGACCGACGGCGAAGTGGCCTGGCTCGATGCGCCGCTCACGTTTCGCGTCTCGCCCGAGCCGCTGGCGCTGCTCAAGCCCGAGCCCGAACCAGCCATCGCCGGCTCGCCGTGACAGTGCTGATCCAGGTGTCCGACACCCACTTCGGCACCGAGCGCCCGCCGGTGGTCGAGGCGCTGGTGCGGATGGTGCGCGAGCAGACCCCGGACGTCGTCGTGCTGTCGGGCGACATCACACAGCGCGCCCGGCGCTCGCAGTTCAGCGCCGCGCGCAAGTTCATCGACCGCCTTGGCGTGCCGGTCACGCTGGCGATTCCGGGCAACCACGACATTCCTCTGTATGACGTGGCGGCACGACTCCTGCGTCCCTACGCCAACCACCAGCGCGAATTCGGCCCCGCACTCGAGCCGGCGTTCGAGTCGGACGCGTTGCTCGTCGTCACCGTCAACACGACACGAAGCTACCTTCACGAGAACGGTGCCGTATCGACGCGCCAGATCGAACGCGTCGCGAAGCGGCTCGAGCGCGCCAGCGAGGCGCAGTTGCGCATCGTCGTGACGCACCAGCCCGTGTGCGTGACGCGGCCCGAGGACAGGCCGGATCTTCTGCGCGGCCACGAGCGGGCCGTGCGGCGCTGGGCCGCGGCAGGTGCCGACCTGGTACTCGGCGGGCACATCCACCTGCCGTTCGTGCAGGCGCTGCACGAATGCCACGCCGGCCTGCCGCGCCGGGCCTGGGCGGTGCAGGCCGGCACGGCTGTGTCGGCGCGAGTACGCCACGAAGCGGGCAATTCGGTCAACCTGGTTCGTTGCCACACGGGCTGCGTGCCGCGCCGCTGCGTCGTCGAGCGCTGGGACTACCAGACGGCAGCGCAGCGTTTCGTTCCCGTGCTGACCACTGAGCTGAGCTTCGATGCCTCGGTCCGGACCACGTAGGATGAATCCGCAGAGCCTTCATGCCGCGTGGCTGGCAGTCTTCGGCCCATTGCCGACCTTGAATGTCCGCTTTGCGGGCGAGGTCTGGCGCGGCAAAGGCACGTCCGGGCACGCCGCTTCGCTTCACTGGGGCGGTCTTCGCTTCGATCAGACTTCCCTGCGATGCTCGGCCTCGTGGCCCCGTCGCAGAACTCACTTCGCTCACTGCGTTCGCTGCATTCAGGCATCCGCGACGAGTCAGTTGACAACTCGCGCTTCGCGCGAGGCCGCGAGACCTGGCCTTGCAGGCCGCGCCGGGCCAGTCGGCCCGGCCGTTCGCAAGGCGCAAGCGGTCCCCCGGACCGCTTGCCCCCGGGCTCACCTTCTCGGCGCCCCAGAGGCGCTGCGCGTCCTGCCCGAACGCGCCTTTGCTGAGGCGCTGGCGTTGATCGAAGCGAGAACACCCACTGGTGCAGCGCGGCAGCTACACAAGAGCGGATGCAAACGGACGGCAGCAACGGGCCGACAGCGACCACTCGGTACCGGAAAGGTCTTGTTCCCCGCAGGTCGGCGCGGCGCGCCTTGGGGCCACTGAATGACGGTAGCCGCACTCGCTGCTTTCGCGGCCGCTGGGGGGAACGCTCGGTTGCCTCTTGACGGTCCGGCGCCTGCCGAGGCCGCGCTGATGGTGCTTGCGCAGGCCGCCGGCGCACATGCGCTGGCCCTGTTCCTTGCATTGCTCGCGCTGCTGCTGCTCGCGGTGGGCCTGCTCGACTGGTCGCTGCGGCGCGTCACCCGGCGGCGCTACGGCTACCGAGCACACCCTATGGCGCGGCTGGGCGTCGGCCTCGGAATCGGCTTCGCGCTGATCGTCGGCGCCGGCTTCGTGTTCGCCGCCATCGCCGGCGAGATCGCCGCCGGCGAAAGCCTGGCGCGCCTCGATCAAGTCTTCTCCGATGCCGTGCGCGGCAGCACATCGGGGGTGGCGCTGCAGGTCTTCGGGTGGATCACGCACCTCGGGGATCCCTTGACCTTGCTCGCGCTCTGTGTCGCAGTGGCCCTGGCGCTGTTCGCCAATGGCGAGCGCATGCTGGCATTCGCGTATGCCGCGGCGGTCGGTGGCAATGCGCTGCTCAACCCGGCGCTCAAGCGCGTTTTCGAGCGCGTGCGCCCGTTGCACGACAACGGCCTGCCGCTCGCCGACGGATGGAGCTTCCCGAGCGGACATTCCTCCGGAGCGCTGGTCGCCTACGGCATGCTGGCCTATGTGCTGATGCGCGTCTTGCCACGGGGTTGGCACCTGCCGGCCGCCTTGCTCGCCAGTGCGGTGGCGTTCTCGGTCGGCGCCAGCCGCATCTTCCTGCAGGTGCACTTCGCGAGCGACGTGGCAGCCGCCTTCGCGTCCGGAACGGCCTGGCTCGCAACCTGCATCGTCAGTGCCGAGTGGGTTCGCGGGCGACGCGGTCGTTGAGTCCCGCTCGGCAGTCGCGCAGCGTCGCACAGTGGGCCGGCATCGCGCGGCACTCGCGCAATGCCAGTCCCGCTTCGGCCGCCGCGGCCTCGACATCGGCCAGTTCCCGCAGACCTCACGCCGGGTTGCGCGCACGCAAGCCGGCGTCGAAGGCGAGGTTGCCGGGCGAGGTGGCGACGCCGTCGATCAGGAACGGCCCGTCGAGGATCAGCTGCCAGTTTCAGCCCGGCAGGCCTGCCGCGAACTGGACCGAGTGCCGCGCAGCGCCGTATGCGATTTCGAGCACCTCGCCGTGCGGCGGCAACCAGCGCTGCAACAAGGCGCGGATGGGGTGCCGGTTGCGCTCGGCGGCCGGGCTGTGCCGCAGGGGAGGGCCGCCGTTCGTCGTTGCGCTAGCCGCCGGAGAGGCTGCGCGGATCCTCGCGCGCGGTGTCTTCGAGATGGCTCGTGCTGTCGAGCAAGGTCACCCCATGTGGCGGCAGCGCCGAGACGATGGTCAACGAGGTGTTGCCGATGCGTATCGGCGGCGCCGTACCCGCCGGCAACACCACATGCGCGCCCAGGAGCGCGCGGATCAGCAGGCCATGCGTCACGACCGCGAGCGGGCCGGGCAGGCCGGCGCGCATCGCGACCAGCAGGTCGAACGCGCTGGCGGCGCGGTGCGCGAATGCGCAGGCCGATTCGCCGCCGATCGGCGCCGCGTCCATCGTCAGCGGATCGAAGCCGAGCGAGTCGTATGGCCGGCCGCGCAGTTCGCCGAAGTTGCGTTCGCGCAGCAAGGGGCTGGCATGGACCGACACGCCGGTTGCCGCGGCGATGGCCGCAGCGGTATGCCAGGCGCGCGGCAGGTCGCTGCTGACGATCGCCGCCAGGCCGAGCCGGGCCAGGCGGCCGCCCAGCGCCACGGCTTGGCGCAGCCCCTGCGGGCTCAGGGGTGTGTCGGTCGGCTGCAGCACGCGTGCCGCATTGAGCGCGGTCTCACCATGACGGATCAGCAAGATGGACATCGGCTGGGTGCGGTCGCTGCATCGGGGGTCGGCCGCGGCATTGTCGGCGACGCAATGCCTCTGCGCCGGCAAGCATCGGATGGAGCCTGACCGCCGGCGATCCGGGCGCGATCTCGTGATGCCATGGCGGATCGGTGACGCCACCTGCGCCGCCTTGCCGGCCTCGCCCTGCGGGCGCCCGTTCTGCACCCGAGCGCGGCGTCGCGAACAGCTGTCGCGCCGTGAACCGACGCCTGCCGTGAAGCGGCGCGCGATGCGTGCGGGCGTTGCGTCGCGTCGCCGCGAGCGGCAACTTCGAGAGCCGCCCCTAATGTCTGCGCGCAATTTGGGTTTCGCTCTCTAGGGCTTGCGACCATAGTCCATGTGTCGCCGGAACACTCATCGCACATGGTTCGCTGAGCCCCGACCGAAGTCTCCGCAACAACACTGACGAAAGTACATCATGAAGACGCAAACCCTGAGCAATGTCACGCTGCAGACGATCGAAAACTATCGTAACGCGGCCACGCTGGCCGTCGATGCCTATCGCGCCGGAAGCCATCGCCTGATCGAGGCGGTCAACATGGGGCTGGAGAAGAACATCTATAGCCGCACCAGCAAGGTCGCCCCGCAATTGACGAATACGCTGACGCAGTTTCGCAGTGGCCTGTCCGACATCATCGTCAAGGGTGTCGACGGCGTGAGCACCGGCACCGAGAAGGCGATCGAGGTGAGTTCGAGCACGGCCGTCAAGGGCGTCACGCAAGTGGCCGACTTTGCCGCCGGCATCGACAACGCGATGGTCGTCAATGGCCTCGAGGCTGCTGTCCGGTTCAGCCTGCCGGGCGCAAAGGCTGCGCTGGCCGTCTCGGCCAAGGTTGCCGAAGGTGCCGACGCGCTGTCGCGCGTGGCCGCTGGCAAGACGGGCAAGACGGGCAAGGCGGCCCGGGCCGTCAAGACCGTGAAGAAGTCGGCCGTCCGCGCCAAGCGCGCGGTCGTGCGCAAGGGCACGGCAACCAAGGCTGCGGTGGGGCGCAAGGTTGCCGCAGCGGAACGCAAGGTCGCTGCGGCCCCGCGCAAGGCGATGGCCGCAACCAAGGCCACGGCCGTTCGCGCCAAGCGCAAGGTTGTCAAGGTCGCCGAAGCCGTCGCGGCCTGAGCATCGGGTGGGTGGCGGTCGGGCAGGCCAGACCTGCCGGGCCGCCGAAATGAAGGGGTTCGACTGGCGTCGAGCCCCTTTTGTCTTACAAGGGCAAAACCGTCCGAAGGAGATCCGTCGCTGGCGATCGGGCCCGCAACGCGAGCACGGTTGTGATCGCCCCGCGGCTCACCCGCCCGGCAATGTCCGGCAAGGTCGCGCGCGGATCGGCATCTGAAGGCCGGATAATCGCGCTCGCTTTCCGCGCCAGCTCGCAACCGGTCGCGCATGGCCTGTCGGCGCGGGCAGGGGCGCTGACGCAGCGCGCGTTCCGGCTGCAGGCTGCGACGCGGTCTTCCGCGCTCCAGGGGCGAAGGTCCTCTGGAACGGCGCCCGCAACCGAATCCATCTCGAGGAGCAACCAGTGAACGCAAAGACGACGCCCGCGGTGCCGACGTGGGCCACCGTGCCGGGCTACAACGACATCATCTACACGAAGGCCGACGAGGGCATCGCCAGGATCGCGATCAACCGGCCCGAAGTGCGCAATGCCTTCCGGCCCGAAACGATCCGGGAACTGCAGGCCGCCTTCAGCGACGCGCGCGACGATCCGAACGTCGGCGTCGTGATCCTCACCGGCCAGGGCAAGGAATCCTTCTGCTCCGGCGGCGACCAGCGCGTGCGCGGCAGTGGCGGCTACGTGGGTAGCGACGGGGTGCCCCGGCTGAACGTGCTCGACCTGCAGCGGCAGATTCGCACCCTGCCGAAGCCCGTGGTCGCGATGGTCGCGGGCTACGCGATCGGCGGCGGGCACGTCCTGCACATGGTCTGCGACATCACCATCGCGGCCGACAACGCGCGCTTCGGCCAGACCGGCCCGCGCGTGGGCAGCTTCGACGGCGGTTACGGCGCTTCTTACATGGCGCGCATCGTGGGCCAGAAGAAGGCGCGCGAGATCTGGTTCCTTTGCCGGCAATACGATGCCCGCCAGGCGCTCGAGATGGGGCTGGTCAACTGCGTCGTGCCCTACGAGCGGCTGGAAGAGGAAACCGTCCAGTGGTGCCGCGAGATGCTGGCCAACAGCCCGATCGCGCTGCGCTGCCTGAAGGCGGCGCTAAACGCCGACTGCGACGGCCAGGCGGGCCTGCAGGAACTCGCCGGGAACGCGACGCTGCTGTTCTACATGTCGGAGGAGGGCCAGGAAGGGCGCAATGCCTACCTCGAGAAGCGCCAGCCCGACTTCCGCAAGTTTCCCCGCCTGCCCTGAGCGCCGTTCGGACGAGCCCGCGGCCGCTGCCTTGAGCGATCCCTTATCCATCGTCGCCGCCGCGCACGACGCAGGCGCGGCGACGGCGCTGCTCGTCGACGGGCAGCGGATCAGCTTCAGCCAGCTGGCCGAGATGGCATGCACGCGTCTGCGCTCAGCGCGTCTCGATGCGCGGGCCGGCACGCCCTTCGCGCTGACGGGTGCGAACACGCTCCAGGCGCTCGTCACGCTGTATGCGTTGCTCGAGGCGCGCGTGCCCGCCTTGCTGCTGCATCCGCGCCAGACCGACGCCGAACGCGCCGCGGTGCTCCGCGCCGCGGGGCGGGCCGGGCGCATGGTCCCGCCGGACGCCGCCGCAGTGATCTACACCTCAGGCACCACCGGCGAGCCGCGCGGCGCGGTGCTGACACGCGCGGCATTGCTCGCCTCGGCACGCGCCAGCGCCGCCAATCTGGGCTGGCAAAGCGACGACCGCTGGCTGCTCGCGATGCCCTTCGCGCGTGTGGGCGGGCTCTCGATCGTCACCCGCTGCCTGGCTTCAAGGCGCGCCGTCGTGCTCGCGCCGGCATTCGATGCCCGGCTGCTGCCGGAGTGGATCGCCCAGCAGCAGGCGACGCTGGTCTCGCTGGTCCCGACGATGCTCGCGCAGTGCCTCGACACTCACCCCGGCTGGGCAGCGCCGGGGCATCTGCGCGCCATCCTGCTTGGCGGCGCGGCGGCCTCCGACCGGCTGCTGCGGCGCGCCGAGGAACGCGGCCTGCCGATCGTCGTCACCTACGGCTGCACCGAGTCCAGTTCGCAGGTGATCGGCACGCCGTACGCGCAGCGCTACGAGGCTGCAAGCCACGGTGCGGGCAAGCCGCTCGAGGGCGCGGAGGTTCGCGTGCGCGACGGCCGGATCGAGGTCCGCGGGCCGATGCTGATGGCCGGCTACCTGGGCGAACCGGCCCTCGAGCCGGCGGCGTGGTTCGACACCGGCGACCTGGGCGAGTTCGATGCGCGAGGATGCCTTCACGTGCATGCCAGGCGCACCGACCTGATCGTCACCGGCGGCGAGAACGTCTATCCTGCCGAAGTCGAGCGCGTGCTGGAAGGCTGCGCCGGCGTCGCGGCGGCCGCCGTCTTCGGCGTTCCGGACGAGACCTGGGGCCAGACGGTCGCCGCCGCGCTGGTGGTCGCCCCACTGGCGCCGACGGACCAGGCGATCATCGACCACCTGGGCGCGTACCTGGCTCCGCACAAGCGGCCCCGGCACGTCTGCATCGTGCCGGCGCTGCCGCAAACGAGCGCCGGCAAGCTCGATCGCGCGGGGCTGGCCGCGATGATCGCTGCGCTGCGACCGCTGCGGACCGTGGGCGCCGGACGCGCCTGATCGCTGCGGGGCGCCGTCCATCGGCGGTGCGTCGCTTCCTTCCGTGCCTATTGGCGCGACCAAGGCGAAGGCGGGCAGGCCACCGCAGCCCGCCCTGGACGCTGCGGCCGGGACCGCAGCTTCGCCAGCCGTGGATGGGCGTCGGGCCCGGCGCTGCGCCCGCTCTGGTACAACCGTCGTCGCCTGCGATGGCCTCGCAGCAAGGAACACCCGATGCATACACCCCTGACCGCGCCGTTCGGCAGCTGGAAGTCGCCGCTCACGGCGCATCGGATCGCCGCGGGCACCAGACCGCTGGCCTCGCCGCAGGTCGATGGCGACGACGTCTATTGGCTCGAGGGCCTGGCCGCCGAAGGCGGGCGGGTCGCCGCGATGCGGGCCGGGCCCGACGGCAAGGGCGTCGTCGTGACACCCGCGCCCTTCAATGTTCGCAGCCGTGTGCACGAGTACGGCGGTGGCGCCATGCTGGTGGCGGGCGGCATGCTGTACTTCTCCAACTTCGCCGACAACCTCGTCTATGGCCAGCGGGGCGACTCGGCGCCGCGGGCGCTCACGGCCAACGCCCTGCAGCGCCATGCCGACTTTGCGCTCGACGCCCGGCGCCAGCGGCTGATCGCGGTCCGCGAAGACCATTCGGAGGACGGCCAGGAGGCGCGCAACAGCCTGGCGGCGATCGGCCTGGCCGGTGAGGGCTCTGAGAGCGAGCTGGCGGGCGGTTTCGACTTCTATGCCGCACCCCGGCTGTCGCCCGATGGCCGGCAGCTGGCCTGGCTGTGCTGGCGCCACCCGCGAATGCCGTGGGAGGGCACCGAACTCTGGCTGGCCGAAGTGGCGGCCGACGGCAGCCTCGCCGGTGCGCGGCGCCTTGCCGGCGGCACGGAAGAATCGCTGTGCCAGCCCTCGTGGTCGCCGCGCGGGCAGCTGTTCGTCGTGTCCGACCGCTCGGGCTGGTGGAACCTCTATCGCGTCGACGGCGCGACGCTTCAGGCCGTCTGCCCCATGCAGGCCGAGTTCGGCCAGCCGCAGTGGGTGTTCGGGCAGGCGATGTACGGCTTCAGCGGCGCCGACGAGATCGTGGCCACGTTCATCGAGCAGGGATTGAGCAGGCTCGTCCGGATCGACCTCGCGAGCGGCCGCACGCAGGCGATCGAGACGCCGTTCACCGATCTCGACGAGCTTCGCGCGGGGCCGGGCTTCGTGCTCGCGGTGGCCGGCTCGCCCACCGTGCCGGAACAACTCGTGCGCATCGATACGGCGACCGGCCGGCATCGTGTGCTGGCGCGAAGCATCGACGCGCTGCCCGAACCGGGCTACTTGTCGGTGCCTGAACGGATCTGCTACCCGAGCCGCGCCGGTCGCGTCGCGCACGCGTTCTTCTATCCGCCCTGCAATGCCGATTTCGAGGCGCCCGCCGGCGAGCGGCCGCCGCTGCTCGTGATCAGCCATGGCGGGCCCACGTCGATGAGCACCAGCAGCCTGAAGCTCGCGATCGCCTACTGGACCAGCCGCGGCTTCGCCGTGCTCGATGTCAACTACGGCGGCAGCACCGGCTTCGGCCGCGCCTACATGAACCTGCTGAAGGGGCAGTGGGGCGTGGTCGACGTGGAGGACTGCGTCGCCGGCGCGCAGACCCTTGCCGCAGGCGGCAGGGTCGATGGCGAGCGGATGGCCATTCGCGGCGGCAGCGCCGGCGGCTTTACCACGCTGTGCGCGCTCGCCTTCCATCGCGTCTTCAAGGCCGGGGCAAGCTACTACGGCGTCAGCGACCTGAAGGCGCTCGACGACGACACGCACAAGTTCGAGTCGCGCTACAACACCTACCTCGTCGGTCCGCCGTCGGAGCGCGGACGCTTGTACGCCGAGCGCTCGCCTGCGCTGCACGCCGACCGCCTTTCCTGCCCGGTGATCTTCTTCCAGGGCCTGGACGACAAGGTCGTGCTGCCGGCGCAGTCGGAGGTGATGGTCGAGGCCTTGAAGGCGCGCGGTATCCCGGTCGCCTACCTGGCCTTTGAGGGCGAGGGGCACGGCTTTCGGCGCAAGGAGACGATCCAGCGCACGCTCGAGGCGGAGGCCTGGTTCTACGCCCATGTGTTCGGCTTCGAGCTCGCGGACCACGTCGAACCGGTCGAGATCCATTCGGCTGCGTGATCGATGCCGCCCCACACCGCGCGAACCTGAGCTGACGAGGAGCGGCCCGTGAAGACCTACCAGATCGAAGTGCAGCGCTTCAAGCGGATGAGCCATGCCAAGGGGCTGATCGAGGCCGAGATCGACGCCCTCGTGGTACCGCTCACGGCGCGCGGCGACGCGGCGGCGAGTACCGTGCTCAGCCTGTCGGAAGAGAACGCGCGTGTACTGCAACTGCTGCTCAAGGCACAGCTCGCCGAGATCGACAAGCGCAAGGCGCGCAGCCAGCGCTAGGCCGTCACTTGGGGAACGAGTCCTTGAGCGTCGCGGACCGGTTGAAGACCAGGTGCTGGGCGCCATGTTCGTTGCGGTCGGCGACGAAGTAGCCGTGGCGTTCGATCTGGAACCGGTCTTCTGCCTGCGCAGTCGCAAGCGACGGCTCGACGACGGCGCTCACCACGCGCTTGCTGTGCGGGTTCAGCCCGGCCATGAAGTCGCGCCCGCCGGCGTCGGGCTGTTCGTCGTCGAACAGCCGCTCGTAAAGGCGAATCTCGGCGGCCACGCCGTCGTGCACGCCGACCCAGGTGATCACGCCCCTGACCTTGACCGCGTCCGCGCCGGGCGTGCCGCTCTTGGTGTCGGGCACCAGCAGCGCCTGAACCTCGGTGACGCGACCGTCGGTGTCCAGCGTGCAGCCCGTGCACTCGACCACGTGGCCGTACTTCAGCCGCACGCGGTTGCCCGGAAACAGCCTGAAGTAGCCCTTGCTCGGCACTGGCATGAAGTCGTCGCGCTCGATCCAGATCTCGCGCCCGATGCCAAAGCTGCGCCGTCCGCGCTCGGGCTGGGCGGGGTGCATCGGCGCGCTGCAGAGGTCGATGGTGCCGCCACCCATCAGCTCGTCCCAATTCGTCAGCACGAGCCTGACCGGGTCGAGCACGGCCATCGCGCGTGCCGCCTTCGGATCGAGGTCGTCGCGCAGCGCGATGTCGAGCGAGCTGTAGTCGATCCATCCGCCGGCCTTGCTGACGCCGGTGCGATCGGCAAAGAGCCGTAGCGCGTCAGGCGTGTATCCGCGGCGGCGCAGGCCGACGATGGTCGGCATGCGCGGATCGTCCCAGCCGTCGACGATGCGCTCGTCGACGAGCTGCTTGAGCCTGCGCTTGCTGGTGATCACGTAGGTCACGTTCAGGCGCGCGAACTCGTACTGGCGCGGGTGCGGCTGGGCCAGCAGGCCGAGCGTGCACAGCGCATCGAGCAGCCAGTCGTAGAACGGCCGCTGGTCCTCGAACTCGAGGGTGCAGATGCTGTGGGTGATGCCTTCCAGCGCGTCCTCGATCGGATGGGCGTAGGTGTACATCGGATAGATGCACCAGCGGTCCCCGGTGTTGTGGTGCGTCGCGCGCTTGATGCGGTAGAGCGCCGGGTCGCGCAGGTTGATGTTCGGGCTTGCCATGTCGATCTTCGCCCGCAGCACGGCCGCGCCGTCGGCGAGCCGGCCCTCGCGCATGTCGCGAAACCGCGCCAGGTTCTCGGCCGGCGTGCGGCTGCGGTACGGGCTGTCGGTGCCGGGCGTGTTGAAGTCTCCGCGCAGGGAGCGCATCTCGTCGCCGCTCTGCTCGTCGACGTAGGCGTGGCCGGCCTCGATCAAGGCCTCGGCGGCGCGGGCCATGAAGTCGAAATAGTCGCTCGCGTGGTAGAGGTGGCTGACGCCGTTGGCGTCCCACGAGAAGCCGAGCCAGCGCACCGACTCGAGGATGCTGTCGACGTACTCCTGTTCCTCTTTCTCGGGGTTGGTGTCGTCGAAGCGCATGTGGCACACGCCGCCATAGTCGCGCGCCAGGCCGAAGTTCAGGCAGATGCTCTTGGCGTGGCCGATGTGCAGGTAGCCGTTGGGCTCGGGCGGAAAGCGCGTGCGGATGCGCGCCGGGTCGAGCGGCCCGGCCGCGTGGTGCGCGGCGTCGCCCGGCGTTCCGGCAAAGTGGCGCTGCGCGTAGGTGCCCGCCTCGAGGTCGCGCTCGATGATCGCGCGCAGGAAGTTGGCGGGCTTGAGGTCTTCTTTGGGGGCGCTCATGGACCGGGGGCGCGCGGTCGGCGCGCCGTCGCGAAAGGCGGAGCGACCGATTCTATCGGCGCCACCCGTGCCGGCCCGCCGCTCAGGGGCCGCGGCGCAGGCGTTCGATCTCCTGGTCCAGCATGCGCCGGCGTACACCCTCGCCGTTCAGGCTGAGGAAGGTCACGAGGCCATGGATGGCCAGCCCCAGACCCCAGCCCAGCAGCGGAAAGACCTGCCAGTGGCTGCGCCCGGACACGCTGCCATAGGCAATCAGGCCCAGGTTGACCAGCACGTACACCAGCGCGTGGATGTAGAAGCCCAACTTGAGGCCGACGCGGCGGCGTGCGCGGGCTTCGATGTCGTCGGGGTGGATGGTGCGGCTCATGATGCTTTCCTTCGCGGTTTCAGATTGACAGGCGCAGGCCTTGTCTCCACAGCAGGTTGCCGAGGAAGCGCCCAGGCCACAGCGTGAACAGCCCGGCGACGACGCAGGCGCCGACGAACAGGCGCGTCATGGTGCGCCGGTGCGCCTGCACCTGACCGTGGCGGATGCGCCAGAGGCCCATCGGCAGGGCAACCGCCGTCACCACGGTGAGCAGGTGGATCGGCGTGAAGCCGCCGATGTTGGGCAGGTTTGTCGCGCGGATGAACACACTCGACAGCGCCGTCACCGTCATCAGGCCGACGAACCCCCAGCCGAGCGTGCGGTGGCTGAAGGTGCCCTTCGGCCGTGCCATCACCAGCGAGCCGGCGACCAGCGCGAGCAGCGCGGTCGTCAGGTGCAGCGCGATCAGGGGGTGATCGCGCACCAGATCGGCGAAGGCTTGCATCGTGGGGTTCATGGTCGGGGAGGGCTCCAGTCTGCCCCAATGCAGGAATTCATGCCGCTGCCTTGCGACGAAGCGACGCCCGGCGTCGCGAACCTGCGCTACATCGGCTTGAAGCGCTGCGCGTAAAGGCGGCTCACGATCAGCCGATCGGGGTGCCCGGCCAGCGTCAGCGTGAGCCGGCCCGACTCGTCGCGCAGCGCGCTGGCGATGGCGTCGGCGCGCACCACCGTGCCGCGGTGAACCTGCCAGAAGCGTTGTGGGTCGAGCCGCGGCAGCAACTCGCGCAGCGAGGTGCGGATCAGGAGCTCGCGTTCGCGGGTGACGACGCGCACGTACTTGTCGGCCGCCTCGAAGTACAGCACCGACTCGACAGGCACCATGTGGATGGTCTCGCCGACGCTGGCTTGAATCATCTGCAGCCGCTCGGCAGGCGCTGCCGCGGGCGCGCCCAGCCCGGGCGCGTGCAGCAGCGCGCGCAGCTGCTCGACCGCCGCGTCCAGCGCCGGCAGCACTGACGTGGCGCGCTGTTGCAGCGCGGCCTGCAGGCGCGCACAGGCCTGCGCCAGCCGGTCCGGTTGAACGGGCTTGAGCAGGTAGTCCACCGCCGCGTGATCGAACGCCGCCAGGGCGTACTGGTCGTACGCGGTGACGAACACGATCAGCGGGAACGGGGCGCTGCCGGGCCCGCCCGGCCAGTCTTCGGCCAGCGCCTGGGCTGCCTCGAGCCCCGTCATGCCGGGCATGCGGATGTCCAGGAACAGTAGTTGCGGCTTCAGCGCCAGCGCCTGCTCGACCGCCGCGGCACCGTGCGTCACGCTGGCGACCACGCGCAGCGACGGCCAGAGCCGGCCGAGATCGGCCTGCAGGCTCTCGGCGAGCAGCGGCTCGTCTTCGGCGATGAGCGCGGTGGCGGCGATCACAGCGGCAGGCTCAGCGTGACCAGCGTGCCGCCTTCGGCGTCTGCCGCCGCACCGAGCGTCAGGCTGGCCGCGGGGCCGTAGAGCGCAGCCAGGCGCTCGCGCACCTGTTCGAGGCCGAAGCCCGCGCGGCCGGCGGGCATGCCGGGCGCCAGGCCGGCGCCGGTGTCGCGCACCCGCAGCACCAACTTGCCGCCATCCCGCGCCGCGCTCACTTCGATGCGCCCGCCCTGCACATGCGGCTCCAGCCCGTGCTTGATGGCGTTTTCGACCAGCGGCTGCAGCAGCAGCGTCGGGAAGGGCAGGGTGCCCAGGTCGCCCGGCAGGCTGAGGCGGATCTGCAGGCGCGCGCCCATCCGGACCTGCATCAGCGCCAGGTAGTCGGCCAGGCGCGCGAACTCGTCGGCCAGCGGGTGCATCGGGGCGCGCGACGCGTCGAGCGTCGCGCGCAGGAACGGGATCAGCCGGTCCAGCATGGCCTGCGCGCGGGCCGGGTCGACGCCGATCAGCGCGCGCAGGTTGGCCAGCGTGTTGAACAGCATGTGCGGTTCGAGCTGCGAGGCGAGCAGCTTGAGCCGCTGTTCGGCGGCCAGCCGCTCGGCCTGCTCGGCCTGCGCACGGACTGCGGCCAGGCGCGCCCGCGAATAGAAGAAGTAGGTCGCGGCGATGCCGGGGATCAGCGAAATCACCACGATCGACGCGAAAGACCGCAAGTTCAGGTCCGTCGGCGGGTGTCCGCCATGGCCGAGCAGTCTGACGGCGACTTCGTTGCCCAGGCCGTAGCCGGCCAGCGTGCCCAGCGCCAGCACGGCCGACATCCAGCCCCAGCCCGGCCATTCGCTGTGCGCGCGCTGCAGCTCGGCCGGCTCGCGCCGGTGCAACCAGCGCGCCGCCAGCATGCGGCCGCAGTCGATGAACAGCCAGCAGGCGAGCGCGATGCAGACCGAATAGACAAGCGTGGTCAGGAAGTCCTTGCCCAGGAGCAGGCTCAGGCACGCCGCCACCGCGATGCCGATGCCCAGCGTCTGCACGCCGCGGCGGCCGAAACGCCACAGTTGCCGCGAGGGAAGGGGCGAAGCCGCGGGCACGATCATGGGCGTCGATTCTGGCGTAACGTCTGTGGCAGCCTTCACGCCGCGCCCAAGTTCTACTCCGGCCGCGCCAGCCGCCACAGCGCAAGCGCCCGGCCGGCGAAGACGCCGCTGACAACGCCGTAGGCCAGGCTGGCGCACGGCGCGAAGCCGACGCTGACGCGCAGCCCGGGCTGCAGGCCCAGGCTCACGCCGACGCCGAACTTGATGCAGAAAATCCCGAGCATCAGCGCCAATGGCACCCAGCTTCCCGGCAGGTGGAACACCTGCCCGGCTGCCGACCAGCGCGCGCCGCGCGGGCCGGCGGCGTGGAGGCTCCCACCGGCCGCGGCCAGCCCGCCGAGCGCCCAGGCCGCCAGCGCGGGACCCGGCCCGAACGCCGACACCACGCCCCACAGCGACAGCGCGAGCATGCTCGCCGGCAGCAGCGTGGCGCGGCGCAAGGTGACGGTGCGCGCAACGGTCTGCATCATGCCGGCCCACAACAGCGCGACGAGGATGGCCCAGACCCAGACGGGCGTGTGTTGAAGGATCGTCAGCGGCATGGCGGTGCTCCCGGCGTTGCAATGGCGCGAATGTGCCGGGCGGCCAGGCGCCGCGCCAGGGTGTTGCGACGGCCTGACCTGACGAGGCCGCGAAGTGCCCGCAGGGGGCGCGAA
>CAVZXE010000011.1:0-92140 GCA_963779155.1 uncultured bacterium
CGCCGCCCGCGCGGCGCGCGAACATGCCCCAGCCGCGCATGTCGAGCACCAGCTGGTCGCGCTGATTGAACACCTCCCAGCGCGACTCGACCAGGCCGATGTGCGGCTTGCTCTGCATCGGCCGCGCGGCCAGGACCGTCAGGCGCACGCGCAGCGTGTCGTCCGGGCGCACCGGCGCGACCCAGCGCAGGCTTTCGAGGCCGGGCGATCCCAGGCTGGCGGCGTCGAGCAGGTAGGCGTCGCACATCATCCGCATCGCCAGCGCGCCGGTGTGCCAGCCACTGGCGATCAGCCCGCCGAAAGGTGTGTCGCGCGCGGCAGCGTCGTCGAGATGAAAGGGCTGCGGGTCGAACTGGCGGGCGAATTCGACGATCTCTTCGCGTCGCACCGTCAGGCCGCCGAACTCGCGCACCTGCCCCACCGGAAAGTCCTCCCAGTACAGCCGGGGCTGGCGTTGCAGCGGGGTGTCGGACGGGGCGGTCGGGTTCATGGGGACTTCAGGTTCGGGGCGGCTTTGCTTCGGATGCTAGTGTAGTGTTTCGTTCTGTTTGGAACTTAAGCGAGAGTTGGCACGAATGACCTTCTGCAGTATGTCGCGTGCGCTCTTGGTCCAGATGAACGGCTTGGGGTTTGTGTTGTGATGTGCGACGTACTCGTCGATCGCAGTTTCGAGTTCCGACACGCTGGTGAATATGCCGCGTCGCAGCCGCTCGGTGGTGATGTTGCGGAAGAAGCGCTCCACCATGTTCAGCCACGATGCCGAGGTCGGCGTGAAGTGCATGTTGAATCGCGGGTGCCTTGCCAGCCACTCCTGCACCGCCGGATGCTTGTGCGTGGCGTAGTTGTCGGCGATCAGGTGCAGCGTCTTGCCCTTGGGCGTTTCGCGGTCGATCTTGCGCAGGAACTTGAGCCACTCGGCATGCGTATGGCGCTGCTGGCATTGGCCGATGACCTTGCCGTCCAAGACGTTGAGCGCCGCAAACAGCGTGGTCGTGCCGTGGCGCTTGTAGTCGTGCGTCATGGTCTGCGCGCGCCCCTTCTTCAGCGGCAGGCCCGGCTGCGTGCGGTCCAGCGCCTGCACCTGGCTCTTTTCGTCGCAGCACAGCACCAGGGCGTGCTCGGGCGGGGACATGTACAGGCCCACGATGTCCTCGAGCTTCTCGACGAACTTCGGGTCGCGCGAGACCTTGAAGCCGCGCACGAGGTGAGGCTTCAGGCCATGCGCCTGCCAATGCCGCATGACGGTGCTGGCGCTGACCCCGAGCGCGGCGCCCATCTTGCGTGTGCTCCAGTGCGTGGCCGCCTCGGGCGTGGTTTGCGTGGTCAACTCCACCAGCTTGGCCGAATCGAGCTTCACCGGCGGCGCGCCGCGCGGCAAGTCGCGCTCGATGCCTTGCAGCCCGGCCTCCAGGTAGCGCTCGCGCCAGCGCGCGACCTGCACACGTCCGATGCCAAGCTTGATGGCGATGTCCTTGTTCAGCACACCTTGCGCAGCCAGCAGCACGATGCGCGCGCGTTGCGCCAGCCTGACGCTGGTGCGCTTGGACCGCGCCAACCGACTCAGCTCGCTCTTTTGTTCGTCCGTCAGGACAATCACCGGGGCAACTCGCACTTGCTCGCTCCAATGCAAACCGTAGTGCAGCATTGGAGAGGGGTGAGTCACTTAAGTTCCATCAAGAATCAAACACTACACTAGTGCAGTGTTCCACGCTACGCTGCACATCAACCCGCGCCTTTGCTGCCCTGGCGTCGTTGCAAGTCCTCGCGATAGCTACGGGTATCGATGTGGTTTGCGCCTGGCCACGACGACAAATCCATCGGCATTCTTACGTGCCGCACAGCGACGAACACTCCACGAGCGCCACGCCCGGCGCTCGTCGCCGGGGCGAACCCAGGCTCAAGTCTGCCGTGCGTCGCGCCGATATCCGATCGATGAGTTTGATCTCGCGCTCGGCGATCGCACGTGCCCCGTCGGCCCGGCGGCAAGGCTGCGTGCGGTGGGCGAGTGCCTGGCTGGTCGCAGGCGTCGTCGCCGGCAGCGCGATGGCGGCGCTCCCGGCGCCCGACGATCCCGCACGGACCGTGTTGGCGCTCGAGCGCGCCGGGCGGGCCCAGCCGCGCGAGGCGGCGGCCGAGCTGGCGCGGCTCCTGGCCGCCGGCGGGCACGACCGTGCCACGCGGCTGGAAGCGCTGACGATCCAGGGCTGGCTGCTCGCCAGCGTGCCCGACAACGAGGGTGCCGAGGCGGTGGTGCGCCAGCTCGATGCGTCGGGCCGCGCAGAGGGCCTGTCCCCGGCGGCCAGCCCGAACTCGCCTGCGGCCGGCGCCGCGGCGCTGCTGGTGCGGGCCCGCCTGGCCGAACAGACCGGCAACATCCGCCGCGCCGGGCCGCTGATCGACGAGGCCGTGGCCCGCCTGCCTGCCGATGCGCCCCCGCTGACGCGGCTGCGCTTCCTCGGCGCGCAGTCTCACATTCAGAACCGCGCCGGCAAGCTCGAGGACGCGATCCGCATCGACCACGAGGCGTTGAAGCTCGCCGACGCGCTGACCGAGCCATGGCGCCAGGCCGAGGTCCGCGGCAACCTCGCCTACAGCTACTTCCAGGCCCGGCAGCTCGAGCGGGCCAAGAGCCTGAGTGCCGAGGCGATGGGGCTTGCCGTGCGCGACGGCGACCCGATGACGCTGGCCCACGTGAGCACCGTGCAGGGCATCATTCAGGGCGACCTGGGCAATGCGCCGGAGGCCAGGCTCTCGCTGCAGGCCGCCGTCGACAACGCGCGCAAGGCCGGGGCGAAGGCCGAGGAGGCGCTGTACCTTGCCAACCAGGCCGACTTCTACCTGAAGAACGGCGAGTACCCGACCGCGCTGCACCATGCGCAGCAGGCATTGCCGTTGACGCGCGAGCTGAGGAACCTCGACGGCGAGACGGTGGCACTGGCCAACATCGGGCTGGCGCAGATTGCGCTCGGCGATGTCGAGGCCGGCAAGCACAGCCTGCGCCAGTCGATCGACATCGATGAACGGCGCGGCTCGATCACCGGCGTGTCGGACACCTACGCCGAGATGGGCCAGTACCTTGAGCGCGCGGGCGATCTGCGCGGTGCGGTCGAGGCGCTGCAACTGCACCGCACCTTGCTCGACCAGATCCTGCAACGCGATCATCAGCAGGCCATCTTCGAAATGCAGGAGAAGTTCGACAGCGACCGCCGCGCGCGCGAGCTCGAGCTGCTCCAGCGCGACGGCGAGATCAAGAGTGAGCAACTCCGCGCCCGCGACCTCCAGCAAGACCTGTGGTGGCTGCTGGCGGCATGCTGCGTGCTGAGCTTCGTGTTCGTGGTGCTGCTGGTGCGGCGCGTCCGCCACACGAACCGCCAGCTCGCGAGCAGCAACGCGCTGCTCAAGGTGCAGGCCGAGATCGACCCGCTGACGGGCCTCGCGAACCGGCGCCACTTCCAGGCCGCGATGCGCCAGCTCGCCGCCGACGGCAAGCTCGCCGGCACGGTGTTCCTGGCCGACATCGACCACTTCAAGCGCATCAACGACTGCTGGGGCCACGCCAGCGGCGACGCCGTGCTGGTGGAGGTGGCGCGTCGCCTGCGGGGCATGTTGCGCGAGCCCGACCTGATCGTGCGCTGGGGCGGCGAGGAATTCCTGGTCGTTGTCCGCGCGCTAGGCCCGGAGGCGGTGGAGGCGCTGGCCCAGCGCATGCTCGACGTCGTCGGTGGCACGCCGGTGCGGCACGAAGGGCGCGTGATCGGGGCGACGGTGTCGATCGGCTACGCGACCTTCCCGATTGAGCCCACGCTGCTGGCCGTGTCGTGGGAACGCGCCATCAACCTCGTCGACACTGCGCTGTACCTGGCCAAGGCGCATGGCCGCAACCGCGCCTACGGGGTGCGGACACTGCATGCACGCGACGAACAGCAGGTCGATGCGATCGGCCAGTCGCTCGAGGAAGCCTGGCGCAAGGGCGAGGTGGCGCTGACCCACTTGCAGGGGCCGGACATCGACGACGGCCCGGGCGCTCGCGAGTCGGTCGCCGCGCCGCTGGCGGTGGCGGCATGAAGCACGCGCCGCGCCTCGCGCAGATCGGCCGCTCGCTCGCGGCGGCTCTGCTGCTGGCGCTGATGGCGTTCGAGGCCGCGTTGGCCAGCCAGGCCGATGCCGCAGCCGAGCAGGCCGCCCTTGCGCAAGGCGAGCTGGAAGAACGGATCGATGCCTGGGTGCGGCGCGGCTACGACCTCCCGGACCAGGCTTTGGCGGCGCTGCGGGCACTCGACGTCGGCGATGCGGCGCCGCCCGCCGCGCGCCGCGCCCTGCTCTGGGCACGCGGCGCGGTACTCGCGCAAAGCGGGCGCGAAGCCGAGGCCCAGCAGTGGGTCCGCGCCCTACAGGCCCATGCCAGGGCGCACGGCGACCCGCAGGCCGAAGCGGGCGCGAACCTGGTGCGTGCCCTGGCGGCGCAAAACGCAGGCCGGCTCGACCTGGCCGCGCCGCTGGCCCAGTCGGCGCTGGACACGCTGCGCGCCAACTGTCCGGCGATGCCCGATGGCCTGTCCATCGCCGCCCCGGGCGGTGCCGCGGCGGCGGCGGCGCAGGCCTGCGGCTACCGCGCCGCCTGGCAGGCGGCGCATGTGCTGCAGGCCTACTGGTACCGCAAGGGCGTGCTGGTGAGCGCCACCGCGCAGGCACGGGCGGCGCGCGATCTGGCGGCGTGGGCAGGCGACAACTACCGGCTGACGGTGAGCACGGCCGATCTCGCGTGGCTGAGCGCCCGCAGCGACAGCCTCGATGCGGCGCAGCCGCTGCTGGGGCAGGCGCAGCGGCTGGCGGCGCGGTCGGGCGATCCGGTGCTGCTGGTGCGGGCCAAGATGGCCGAGGCGCAGATCGCGAGCCTGCGCGGCGAGCCGGACGCCGTGCGCCGCCTGGCCGAGGAAGCGCTGCCGCTGGCGCGTCGCGCCGAATCGCCGCGCCTCGAGGCGAGCCTGCTCACCTTCCTGAGCGACGCCCACGCCAAGCAGCGGCGCCCGGCGGAGGCCCTGCGCGCGGCCGAACGCGGCCTGCCGATCGCGCGCCGCCACAACGACCGGCGCACCGAACTTGTGCTGACCAACAACGCCGGCCTGGCCAAGATCGGCCTGAACCGCATCGCCGAGGGCAAGCAGGATCTGGCGCGGGTCGAGGAGCTGGTGCGCAGTGCCGGGCTCACCGCTTCGCACGCAAGCATCCTGCGCGAGTTCGACGAGGCACTGGCCGCGGCCGGCGACCTGTCCGGCGCGCTCACGCTCTTCCACCGCGAGCGCGCGCTCAGCGCGCAAGCGATGCGCGAGAATCGCGAGGCCGCGCTGAAGCAGCTGCGACTGCGCAACGACCGCGAGCGCAAGCAGCGCGACATCGACCTGCTGGCGCGCGACAACGAGCTCAAGAGTGCGGCGCTGGCCAACCGCGATCTGATGTTGCGCGTCTGGGCCGTGGCGGCGCTGGTGATGGCCTTGTCGGTGGCGATGGTGGCGTTGCTCTACCGCCGCGTGCGCGCAACCAACCGCCAGCTCGTCTCGAGCCAGGCCCAGTTGCGCGTGCAAAGCGAACGCGACCCGCTGACCAATCTGGCCAACCGGCGCCACTTCCTGTCGGTGATGCAGGCCGAACAGGACCGCGGCGGCGCCGAAAGCGGCCTCGAGGGCGCACTGCTGCTGGTCGACATCGATCACTTCAAGCATGTCAACGACGGCCACGGACACGCCGCCGGCGACCTGGTGCTGTGCGAGGTGGCGCGGCGCCTGAACGAGGCGGTGCGCGGCGACGACCTGGTGGTGCGCTGGGGTGGCGAGGAGTTCCTCGTGCTGGCGCTGCAAGTGCCGGCCGCCCAGGCCGAGCTGATGGCGGCGCGGGTGCTCAAGCTCATCGGCGACACGCCGGTGATGGTCGAGGGCCGCCCGGTCCAGGTGACGGTGTCGATCGGTTACGCACGCTTCCCGCTGCCGCCGAACGTGTTGCCCGTCGCGTGGGAGCAGGCGATCAATCTGGCCGACATGGCCCTCTACACCGCCAAGAACCAGGGCCGCAACCGCGCGGTCGGCATCGTCGCCGCGCAGGCGCCGGCGCCCCCCGCGCTGCGCGAGATCGAGGCCGACTTCGATCGTGCCTGGCATGAGGGGCGTGTCACCCTGAAGGTGGCGCCGGGGCCGGTGGCCCTGGCCTAGCGCCGCGCGCGGCGCCCAGCGGGGCGGCTCGATCCGAGGGACTCGCGCGACGCGGCTACGCCACGAACAGCGTTGCCGGATGCTCCAGGTGCTCGCGCAGGCACTGCACGAACGCAGCGGCCACGGCACCGTCGACCACGCGATGGTCGAACGAGGACGACAGGTTCATCAGCTGGCGCGCAACCACCGCACCGTCGCGGATCGCCGGCCGCAGGACGATGCGGTTGACGCCGACGATCGCCACCTCGGGGTGGTTGATCACCGGCGTGGACATGATGCCGCCGAGCCGGCCCAGGCTGGTGATCGTGATCGTCGAGCCCGACAGTTCGTCGCGCACCGCCTTGCCGCTGCGCGCGGCGTCCGAGAGCCGGGTGACTTCGGCGGCGCTGGCCCACAGGTCTCGCGCCTGCGCGTCGCGCAGCACCGGCACCATCAGGCCGGCGCCGGTCTGTGTCGCGATGCCCAAGTGCACCGCATCGTGGCGGGTGAGCACGCCGGTCTCGTCGTCGAAGCGCGCGTTGACCTGCGGGAACTCGCGCGCACCGAGCACGACGGCGCGGATCAGGAACGCCAGCAGCGTGAGGTGCCCGCGCTGCGCGCCCCACTTCGCGTTGAGCCTGGCGCGCAGGGCCTCGAGCTCACTGACGTCGACTTCCTCGACGTAGGTGTAGTGCGGAATGCGACGCTTGGATTCCTGCATCCTCTGCGCGATCTTGCGTCGCAAGCCGACGATCTTCTCGGTGTGCGTGCCTTCGTGCCGCGCCTGGCCCGCCGGGCTCGGCGGCGCCGGCACCCCTGGGCGCACCGCTGCCACGGCATCGAGATCGCTCTGCATGATCCGGCCGGACGCGCCGCTGGCCGGCACGTCCTTCAGGTCGATGCCGAGCGCCCAGGCGCGCGCGCGCAGTGCAGGCGAGGCGATCGGCCGCTCGCGTCGCGGCGACGACGGAGGCGAAGGCGACGGCACCGGGTCGAGGTGGCGGGCGGTCGGTGCCACTGCCACCGCTGGCACCGGGGCCGCCGCTGGCACTGCCTCGGCGTCGCCTGCGCCCTCCAACTCGATGCGGATCAGATCGGCGCCGACGGCCATCATCTGACCCACCTCGCCGCCGAGCGCCAGCACCCGCCCGGCCACCGGCGACGGGATCTCGACCGTGGCCTTGTCGGTCATCACGTCGGCGAGCACCTGGTCCTCGTTTACCGCGTCGCCGGGCGCGACATGCCAGGCGACGAGCTCGACCTCGGCGATGCCTTCGCCGAGGTCGGGCATCCGGATCAGGTGAACGGTCATGGCTCCACGACCCGCTTGAACGCCGCTGCAACGCGTGCCGGGCCCGGGAAGTAGGCCCATTCCTGCGCGTGCGGGTAGGGCGTGTCCCAGCCGGTCACGCGCTCGATCGGCGCCTCGAGGTGATAGAAGCAGTGTTCCTGCACCAGCGCAACGAGCTCGGCGCCGAAGCCGCTGGTGCGCGTGGCTTCGTGCACGACGACGCAGCGGCCGGTCTTCCTGACCGAGGCGACGATCGTCGGCAGGTCCAGCGGCCACAGGCTTCGCAGGTCGATGATCTCGGCATCGATGCCGCTTTCGCGCGCCGCCGCCTCGCAGACGAACACCATCGTGCCGTAGGTCAGCACCGTCAGTTCGGCACCGGGCCGGAACACCGCCGCCGAGTCGAGCGCCACCGTGTAGTGGCCGAGCGGCACTTCGCTCGCCGGATGCGTTGACCAGGGCACCACCGGCTTGTCGTGGTGGCCGTCGAAGGGCCCGTTGTAAAGGCGCTTGGGCTCGAGGAAGATCACCGGGTCGTCGCACTCGATCGCCGCGATCAGCAGGCCCTTGGCGTCGTACGGGTTGCTCGCCATCACGGTGCGCAGGCCGCAGACGTGCGTGAACAGCGCTTCCGGGCTCTGGCTGTGCGTCTGCCCGCCATAGATGCCGCCGCCGCAGGGCATGCGGATCGTGATCGGGGCCGTGAAGTCGCCGGCCGAGCGGTAGCGCAGCCGCGCCGCCTCGGAGACGATCTGGTCGGACGCCGGGTAGAAGTAGTCCGCGAACTGCACCTCGACCACGGGCCGGAGGCCGTAGGCCGCCATGCCGATCGCCGAACCGACGATGCCGCCCTCGGAGATCGGCGCGTCGAACACGCGCGAGCGGCCGTACTTGGCCTGCAGCCCCTCGGTGCAGCGGAACACCCCGCCGAAGAAGCCGACATCCTGGCCGTAGATCACGACGTTGTCGTCGCGCTCGAGCATCACGTCCATCGCGGAGCGCAGGGCCTGGATCATGGTCATCGTCGGCATGATCAGGCCTCCCGCCGGGCCGCCCCAAGGGGGGACTGCGCCCCCTGGGGGGGCAGCGAACGGTTGTGAGCGTGGGGGTCAACCATCTCAGGCCTCCCGCCGGGCCTCCCCAAGGAAAGCCTGCGCCCCCTCGGGGGGCTGAGCCCGGACACGGACAGTCCTGTGGACTGGCTGTGCCTGGCGAAGGGCCAAGCCTCTGGCTTGGCGCGGCCTGCAAGGCTGAGCCCGGACACGGACAGTCCTGCGGACTGGCTGTGCCTGGCGAAGGGCCAAGCGTGCCGCTTGGCGCGGCCTGCAAGGCAGCGAAGGGCCGTGCGCGTGGGGGGCCACCATCTCAGCCGCCCGCCTGGCGCATCTGCTCGCGCAGATGGGCCGGCATGTCCTTGTACACATCCTCGAACATCGACGCCAGCGGCGGGATGTGGCCGTCGAGCAGCGAGCCGTACTGCTCGGCCTCCTTCATCGCGGCAGCGACCTGCGCGTCGAGCTCCTTGCGCAGCTGCTCGTGCTCCGCCTCGGACCATGCACCGAGTCCGATCAGGTGCTGCTTCAGGCGCGCGATCGGGTCACCGAGCGGGAAGCGCTGCCAGTCGTCGCCCGGGCGGTAGCGCGACGGGTCGTCCGAGGTCGAGTGCGCGCCGGCGCGGTAGGTGATCCATTCGATCAACGTCGGCCCGAGGTTGCTGCGGGCGCGCTCGGCGGCCCACTGCGAGGCGGCGTACACGGCGAGGAAGTCGTTGCCGTCCACGCGCAACGAGGCGATGCCGCAGCCGATGCCGTGTGCGGCGAAGGTGGTGGCCTCGCCGCCGGCGATCGCCTGGAAGGTCGAGATGGCCCACTGGTTGTTGACGACGTTCAGGATCACCGGCGCGCGATAGACATGCGCGAACGTCAGCGCGGTGTGGAAGTCCGACTCGGCGGTCGCGCCGTCGCCGATCCACGCCGATGCGATCGAGGTGCCGCCCTTGATCGCCGAGGCCATTCCCCAGCCCACGGCCTGGATGAATTGCGTGGCCAGGTTGCCCGAGATCGAGAAGAACCCGGCCCGCTTGTACGAGTACATCACCGGCAACTGGCGGCCCTTGAGCGGGTCGCGCTCGTTCGACATCAGCTGGCACATCAGCTCGACCATCGAGATGTCGTCGCGGGCCAGCAGCAGGCCCTGCTGACGGTAGGTCGGAAAGCACATGTCGCCGGGCAGCAGCGCAAGCGAATGCCCGGTTGCGATCGCCTCCTCGCCCAGGCACTGCATGTAGAACGAGACCTTCCTCTGCCGTTGCGCGATCAGCATCCGGGCGTCGAAGGCGCGCGTCTTCATCATCGCCCGCAGCCCGCGGCGCAGCCGGTCGGCCTCGATCCGGGGCGCCCAGGGGCCGACGGCCTGGCCCTCGTCGTCGAGCACGCGCACCAGCGAATAGGCCAGATCGCTCGCTTCGACCGCCGACACATCGACCGGCGGCCGCCGGACCTCGCCGGCGGGCGACAGGCGCAGGTAGGAGAAGTCGGTCCCGTGCCCGGGACGCCCGGTCGGCTCGGGGACGTGCAGTCGAAGGGGACCCAGGACCATCCGCGATTCTCCCTGCCCGAAGCGTCTCAACGCGGCATCGCCGCCGGGAGGGCCAGGGCACGGGCTATCGTAACCGCAGCGACGCCGCCGTGGCTCGCGCCGGCGCCTGCGCGCGCATTCGGCTAGGCTTGCGGTCTCGTCATCATCCGCCGGAGTTCCCGATGCAATACCGTCGTCTGGGCCGCAGCGGCCTGCAGGTCAGCGAGCTCTCGCTGGGCTCGTGGGTCACCTATCACAACCAGGTCGATGCGAAGTCGGCGACCGAAATGCTTGCCGCCGCGATGGACGCGGGCGTGAATTTCTTCGACAACGCCGAGGTCTATGCCGTCGGCCAGAGCGAAGTGGTGATGGGCGAGGCGTTTCGGGCGTTGAAGTGGCCGCGCCTCAACTACATCGTCTCGACCAAGTTCTTCTGGGGCCTGGACCGCGAAGGCCATGCCACCAACCGCAAGGACACACTCAACCGCAAGTACCTGTCGCAGGCGATCGACGGGTCACTCCAACGCATGGGGCTCGACTTCATCGACCTCGTCTACTGCCACCGCCCCGATCCGAACACGCCGATCGAGGAAACCGTGTGGGCGATGAGCGACATGATCACGCGCGGCAAGGCGCTCTACTGGGGCACCAGCGAATGGAGCGCGGCCGAGATCCGCGCCGCCTGGGACATCGCCGATCGGCGCCACCTGCACAAGCCGGTGGTGGAGCAGCCGCAGTACCACCTCTTCCACCGCAAGCGCGTCGAGCAGGAGTACGCGCGCTTGTATGACGACATCGGCCTCGGTCTCACGACCTGGAGCCCGCTGGCCAGCGGCCTCTTGACCGGCAAGTATCGCGGCGGCGTCCCGGCCGGCAGCCGCGGCGCGATGGAGACCATGGCCTTCCTCGTCAAGGGGCTGACCGACACCGCGAAGAACGATGCCGTGGCCCAGCTCGAGTCGATCGCGCAGGAGCTTGGCGGCAACGTGGCCCAGCTGGCGATCGCCTGGGTCAACCGCAACCCGCGCGTCAGCACGGTGATCCTCGGCGCCTCGAAACTGAGCCAGCTTCAGGACAACCTCGGCGCGCTGGCGCTGACGCCCAAGCTCACGCCCGACGTGCTGGAGCCGATCGACGCGGTGACGAAGGCGCTTGCCGGCTGATCAGGCGGCGCCGGGGGCGCGGTTCATCGCGTCGAGCTGCTCCGGCGTGCCGACGTTGTGCCAGGCGCCGGACAGCGCCTCGCCCGACACCCGTCCCGCCCGGGCCGCGTCGAACAGCAGCGGCCCGAGCGCGGCGCGCGTTCCCGGCACGATGCCCGCCACCAGCGCGGGTCGGCACAGCGCGAGGTTGGCGTAGGTCCAGCCCCGATCCGTGCGCCCGCGCGTGAGCCGGCCCGCCGCATCGAGCCCGAAGTCGCCGCCCGCATGATAGGGCGGGTTCGGCACCAGCCAGAGGTGCGCCAGGTCGCCGCTGCGTTCGAAGGCGTCGGCGCGGCGGGGGTCGAAGCGGAAATCGGGCGCGTGGATGTCGGCCGAGACGAGCCAGAACGCGTCGTCGTCGCGCTCGACCAGCATGGGCAGCGCCTTGGCGATGCCGCCAGCGGTCTCGAGCGCGCCGCCGTGGTCGCGCCCCTCCATCGAATAGCGCAGCACGAGTCCCCAGCGCGAACCGTCGCCGAGCGCATGGGCGATCTGTTCCTCGAGCCACGCCGTGTTGACGACGACCTCGCGCACCCCGCCGCGCGCCAGTGCCAGCAAATGCCATTCGATCAGCGGCTTGCCGCGCACCTTCAGCAGCGGCTTGGGGGTGTGGTCGCTCAGCGGACGCATGCGTTCGCCGCGCCCGGCAGCCAGGATCAGGGCCTTCATTCGAAGCCGGCGCCGGGCCGCTCCGAAGCCGGCTGGGGCCGGCACAGGTGCGAACGAACTGCGCTTGGGGCGGTCATGCCGCTGCAGTGTGGGCGTGCGCCACCGCGGCACGCGTGCGGGCTAGGGCGCGCCACGGATGCGTTGCACCAGCGCGCTGGTCGAGTAGCCGTCGATGAACGCGATCGCCTGCGCACGCCCGCCCCAGGACCGCACGAGCCGGGTCTCCTCGAGCGCCTCCATGTCGTAGTCACCGCCCTTTACGTAGCAGTCGGGCCGCACGATCTGCAGCAGTTGCAGCGGTGTCGGCTCGTCGAAGAGCGTCACCAGGCTCACGCTCTCGAGCGCCGCCAGCACGCAGGCGCGGTCGGCCTCGCCGTTGAGCGGCCGCCCCGGCCCCTTGCCGAGGCCGCGTGCCGAGGCGTCGCTGTTGAGGCCGATAACCAAGCTCGCGCCGAGCGCACGCGCCTCCGCGAGGTAGCTCACGTGGCCGCAGTGCAGGATGTCGAAAACGCCGTTGGTGAACACCAGCGGCCGCGGCAGATCGCGCAGCCGCGCCGGCAGGTCGGCTCGCCGGCAGAGCTTGTCGAGGAACGCGGGCATGCGCGATTGTCGCCTGCGCGGCAGCCCCGGCCATCGCGCCGCGCATAGACTCGGAGCCCACCACCACCGGAGACACCCCGATGCTCACCTTGTGCGGAATCGCGATCTCGAACTACTACAACAAGGTCAAGCTGGCCCTGCTCGAAAAGGGCGCCGAATTCACCGAGGAGACGGTGATGACGGGTAGCAAGGACGAGGCCGTGCTGGCCTGCTCGCCGCTGGCCAAGGTGCCGTTCATCCGCACCGAGCACGGCGCGTTGTGCGAGAGCGAGGCGATCCTGCGCTTTGTCGAGGAGACCTGGCCGGAGCCGGCGCTGCTGCCGCCCGATGCCTGGGGCCGCGCCAAGGTGCACGAGCTCACCAACTTCATCGACATGCACCTCGAACTGGTGGCGCGGCAGCTTTACGGGCAGGCCTTCTTCGGCGGCGCCGCGCTGGCCGACGCCGACAAGGAGCGCATTCGACGGCAGCTGGTCAAGCACATCGCCGCCTTCAAGCGGCTGGCGAAGTTCGCCCCCTACGTGGCCGGCGCGCATTTCACGCAGGCCGACTGCGCCGCCTACGTGAGCCTGCCGCTGGTGGCGCTGGCGAGCAAGATCGTCTACGGAGAAGACCTGCTGGCCGCCGCCGGCGTCGACTGGAAGGCCTACACGAAGCTGATCGCGCAACGCCCCAGCGCACAGAAGGTCGATGTCGACCGCAAGGCGGCGCAGGAGAAGATGGCCGCGGCGGCGAAGGCCTAGCTGCGCGTTCGCAAGGGGTGCGTTTGCGGCCGTTGCCGGCGCTTCCCGCTCAGCGGGGCGGCGCCGCGAACCACTGGCGCAGCTGCGCATAGACCCTGGCATCGCTCAGCAGTTGCAGGTGGTTGACGCCTTCGGCCACCCATTGCCGCTGCGGCGCGAAGGCCAGCGCGAGACGTGCGTCGTCGTGCTGCCCCAGGGCGCTGGCGATCGGCACCAGCCCGTCGCCGAGCAGGCGGCTGCGCAGGTCGCCGCTGCGCTCGCCGGTGTGAGCGGCCAGCGCGTAGCAGGCGACCGACGGCGGCAATGGCAGCGGATGGCGTGCGTCCGTGCCATGCGCGAAACGGTCGCGCCCGGCCCAGTCGGCATCCTGGACGTTGCCGTGGCGCAGGTCGGTGATACCGGCGCTGCGCAGCTGGCCGAGCCGCGCCAGCGGCGCGCTGAACTTGCTCACGCCCAGCAGCAGATCGACCCAGTTGCCGCCGCGCTCCAGCGGTGCGCCGTGGTGCGGCGTGCCGAGGAAGACCATCCGGTCGAGCCGCGCCGGCCAACTCATCCCCGCATCGGCGCCGTGCTGGCAGGCGCTGCGCGCGACCAGCCCGCCCATGCTGTGGGTGAGCAGGCTGAGCTCCTGCAGCGGCACCGGCCAGTGGCTCACCAGGGCCTGCATCAGCTCGGCGAAAGCGCGGCCGTTGGTCGAGATGTGCCGGCCGCTGTTGTAGTGCAGGTAGACCGGCGTGTAGCCGAGCTCGCGCGCCAGTGCAGCGCCGTGGTCGTGGCCTTCGCGAGCCCATTGCAGGTCGTTCATGCACAGCCCGTGCGCCAGCACGAGCAGTTTGGGCCCCACCGGGCCCAGCGCAGCCGTCAGCGACGCCGGAGCCAGCCGCAGCGCGCGGCCGCGGCTGCGCAGGGCCATGCTGATCGCCAGCGGGTTGCCGCTGTCGGCCAGGTGGTCGCCGAGCACACCGTTCAACGCGGCGACGATCGCCTCGCGCTCGGCGGAGGGCTCTGCGTCGGGCCGGCGCGGCGCGATGGCCGACGCCGCCCCCACGAGCACGTCGGCGCTCGCCCCGACGAGCCGGGTGACGCCACGCACACTGCCGTACACCAGGCCGGTGATACCGCCGGTGCGCGCCGCTTCGCCCGGCCGAGGCCGGCGCGTGTGCGGCTGCGCGATCTGGCGGTGCATGGCCTCGACCAGGTCGGTCAGGCCGGTCGTCGCGTCGCGCGCCAGCGCGATCGCCCCACGCCAGTCGCCGCCGCGGGCTTGAGGCAGGGCAGCGCTCACGGCGGGTTTGCCGGTTGGCGCTCGAAACGTCGAAAGGCCCGCGGGGCGGGCCTCTCCGGTCGGGTCGGCTCCCCGCCGCGGGCGGGGCGCTTCACACCGCCGCGGGGGTCGGCACGCCGCCCTTGGCCGCTGCCGCCACGGCCTGCGTCACCTCCTTGCGGTAACGGTTGAGCTCCTGCACGCTGGCGAAGCTGCGCTCCATCAGCAGGCTCATGTTGTGCAGGATGCGCTCGACGACCTTGCCCTCCCACACCGCGTCGAACTGGATCTGCTTGTCGAGCCACTGCTCGAGCCAGCTCGGGTCGGGCAGGCGGCTTTGCACGGTGTCGCGCGGGAACAGCGCCTGGTTGACGTGCAGGTTGGTCGGGTGCAGTGCCTGCGCGGTGCGGCGCGCGCTGGCCATCAGCACGCCGACCTTGGCGAAGGCGGCCTTGGCCTCGTCGCCGAACTTGTGCAGCGCGCGCTTCATGTAGCGCAGGTAAGCGCCGCCGTGGCGCGCCTCGTCGCGCGCCAGCGTTTCGTAGATGGCCTGGATGACCGGCTCGGTGTGCCACTCGGCGGCGCGGCGGTACCAATGGTTGAGGCGGATCTCGCCGCAGAAGTGCAGCATCAGCGTCTCCAGCGCCGGTGCCGGGTCGAACTCGAAGCGCACCTCGTGCAGCTCGGCCTCGGTGGGCACCAGATCCGGCCGGAATCGCCGCAGGTACTCCATCAGCACCAGCGAATGCTTCTGCTCCTCGAAGAACCAGACGCTCATGAAGGCCGAGAAGTCGCTGTCGTCGCGGTTGTCGCGCAGGAACATCTCGGTCGCCGGCAAGGCCGCCCACTCGGTGATGGCGTTCATCTTGATCGTCTGCGCCTGCTCGTCGCTGAGCCTGCTGGCGTCGAACGACGACCACGGAATGTCGCGGTCCATGTTCCAGCGCACGGCTTCGAGTTGCTTGAAGAGTTCGGGATAGAGCATGGCAGCCCCTTGAAGTACGCCCTATGGTAAACGCAGTCGCATACCGCTGGCGCCACCGCGCCGCGGTAGCCCCGGGTCACCGCCCCGGTACGCTTGACCCGCGAATGCCGCGAATCGCGAACCGGTAGCGGATGCCCCAGGGCCGAAGTTGTCTTCATTCGGCCCGTTGGTGCCGTCCGCCTGCGTCCGCTCTTGCATAGCTTCAGCGCGGCGCGGCAGGCGGTGCCCGGTGGTAGCTCATGCTGTGGCGGTCGGCGCTGCGCGCCGACTCGGCTGTGGTGCTCGTCCTTCAGTCGCGTCGCAGAACTCGCTTCGTTCGCTTCGCTCTCTGCGCTCGGACAACTGCGACGAGTCAGTCCAGGAAGCGCGCTGCGCGCGCCGACTGGAGCCCTCCGCTCCTCGCCGCCACAGAAATCGCCCCCACCGGGCACCGCCCGCCGCGCTGCAGCGATGGGTGTTCGGGCTGCGGTCAACACCAGTGCCCCAGCAAAGGCGCGTTCGGGCAGGACGCGCAGCGCCTCTGGGGTGCCGAGAAGGTGAGCCCGGGGGCAAGCGGTCCGGGGGACCGCTTGCGCCTTGCGAACGGCCGGGCCGACTGGCCCGGCGCGGCCTGCAAGGACAGGGCTCGTGGCCTCGCGCGAAGCGCGAATCGTCCACTGACTCGTCGCGGATGTCCGAACGCAGTGAGCGAAGTGAGTTCTGCGACGGGGCCACGAGGCCGAGCATCGCAGGGGAGTCTTCGCTGCGCGAAGACCGCCCCAGTGAAGCGAAGCGGCCTGCCCGGACGTGCCTTTGCCGCGCCAGACCTCGCCCGCCAAGCGGACATTCAAGGGCAGCAAGTGGCCGCAAGCAGCCCGTCACACAGCGGCGTCCGGGACCTGCCGCCTTCGCTGCGCGGCGCATGCCGAGCCCCCACAGGACCAGACGCACGAGGTCATGCGGCGCCCGACGGGGACCCAGGGATGTCTGCCCGGAGGCTCGTCGATCGCCGCCCTGCAACGCGCGCCGCGCCGGCGCCCAGTGGGCTCAGTTGACGGCGAAGCAGTAGAGCAGACCGGCACCGCCGGTGCTCTTCAGGGCCTCGACGCTGCAGCCGCGCGACTGGTGCGACGAGTTCCACGACTTTGCGGGCACGCTCTCGTCGAGGCCGGTCCGGTCGCTGTGGCCGACCATCGCGGCACCGGTGGTGCTGCTGGTCCAGTTGGAGCAGGTCGAGTCGACGTTGCCGGCGATGCCCCGGCCGTCTGGCTGCGAGCCGGTCAGGATGTCGTGCAGATTCGGGGTGTCGCCGCGGCCGTTGACGACCTCTCCCTTCTCGGTCAAGGCGGTCTGCTTGGTGATCTTGTTGTCCGTGTGCAGGTTCTCGACGTTGATCGCGATCACGTCGCCCTTGACGTTCTGCCACGGGCCGCTGCCGATGCGGTCGCGCGCATTGACGACCGGCTGGCCGCCGGAGATCGTGCTCAGGTAGGCGTGCCAAGTGCGGTGGCCCGCGCCGACCGCCTTGGCCAGCGCCTGGCAGTGGGCGTCGGCGCCCGCCAGCCCGCCGAAGTCTGCTCCCTTGCCCGGGTTGACGCTGGTGACGAAGAAGGTCATCTTGCCCTGCGGCGTGTTCGGCGCCATCGAGGCACAAGCGCCCAGCGCGAGGACGGCGAGCAGCCCGGCGTAACGCAAGGGGGTATTCGTTTTCAAGTGGAGCTCCTCGGATAAGGGGTTGGGGGGTGGCGGGCCAGCGTAGCAAAACGCACTGTAACCCGCAATCCCGGATCGACCGGCTTCGGCCGGCCGGTCGAGTTCGTTCACCAAGCCCCTTCACCAGTGTCGCTTCGATACACTCGCGCCGTGATCGCCTTCGATGCTGTCCGGTTGCGCCGTTCCTGCTGGCTCGCGCTCGTCGCGATGCTGGCGCTGGCACTGTTGCCTGCGGTTTCCCATGCACTCGCGGCGTCGCGCGCCAACGCGTCCCTGACCGAGATCTGCACGTCGCAGGGCATGCGGCCGGTGGCTCTTGGCGACGCCGGCAGCAGCGAGGGCGCGCCGGCTTCCGGCAGCGGCCACCTCGAGCACTGCCCCTACTGCGCCTCGTCGCTCGGCGCCTTGGGGATGCCGCCGGCGGCGATCACGCTCAGGCCGGTACCGCTGGCCGCCGAGCTGCCGCCGCGCCTGCTCGATGCGCCGCGCGCAAGCGCCGCCTGGCGGGGCACGCAGGCCCGGGCGCCGCCTTCACTGCCCTGGTGACGTGACAGGGGCCTGAAACGCATCGCGGCCAGCGATGCATCGGGCCCGTTGCCCATCTGCCGGGCGCCGAGGCGCCGGGCGGTCGGTGGATCCACCCCGAATGTTCATCCCGCGCGTCATGCGAGGCATGACGCATCCGGCCACTGGCGCCATGCCGGCTGGCGTGGCGCCGCCGCCTTGGCGTTGCGGCTTCGTGCCGACCGGCGCTGGGCCAGCCAGGGCCTGCAGCGAACCCGATGCGAAGCCCGTCCACGACGCGGCTTCAATCACCCCAGAGGAGATCGACGATGTCCCTGTCCAGCTTCCCGCGCTCGGCGAAGAGCGCCACGCCCGTGATCCCGATGCCGCTGCCCTACGCGCCCGCGCCGGGCCGGCCCGCCACCGCGCGGCGTGTCCTGCCTGCTGCTGCCGTCGAGGGCATTGCGGCGGCGACTCGAAGCCCCGCTGCCGACGGGGACCGCCTTGCGCTGCGCGCGGGGGAGGTTCTGCACGAACCTGGCGTTCATGAGCAGGGTGTCTGGCGGGTCGTCGAGGGCGCGTTGCGACTCGACGCGGCCGGGCCAGGGCCGGAGCGCTTCGTTCAGATCGTCCTGGCGGGCGACCGCCTCGGCGTGGAGCCGCTGTGCGGCCTGCCGACCCTGTACCGGGCGCGCGCGGTCACGCATTGCGTGCTGCGGCGGCTCCAGGTCGTCGGCGAGTCCGAGCGCTGCGCGGTGATCGGCGCGGCATTGACCCAGCAGTGGCGCCGGGCGGCCGACCTGGCCGCGCTGCGCACCGGCCCGGTCGCCGAGCGCGTGCGCCTGTTGCTGCTGCTGCTGTGCGCCGGCCGCGCCGAGGGTGCCGGCGGGTTGACCAGCGTCGAACTGCCGCGCCTGAAGGACATCGCGGCCATCGTGGACACGGCGCCGGAGACCGCCTCGCGCATCCTCAGCGCCTGGCGGCAGCAGGCCATGCTGCATGGCCTCGAGGCGGGCAGCGTGGGGATCGACCGCCGCAGGTTCGCGACCTGCGAGATTCCCGAGGGCATGAGCCGCAGCGTGCGGCGCGAGGCGGCGGCATCCGGCTGACGCCGGCCCTGCGCCGGGCACTGCCTGCCAGAGCATCGGGGCGGCCTGCCAAACGCGTTATGTACTGGAAGACATAACACTGTCGTGTAGACTCGGCGGCAACGGGTGGCGGCTGGCCGTCCGCGCCTGCAAGGAGTCCCACCGTGCGGTTCATGCTTCGCTCGTTGCTGTGGTCGGCGCTGGCCTGGGCGGGGTCGGCCCAGGCCGACGAGGTGTCGGTCGCCGTCGCCGCCAACTTCGCCGGCCCGCTGGCCAGGATCGGCGAGGGCTTTCGCGCAGCCACCGGGCACACGCTGAAGGTGTCGGCGGGGGCGACCGGCAAGTTCTACGCGCAGATCGTGGCCGGCGCGCCATTCGAGGTGCTGATCGCCGCCGACGACGAGACGCCGAAGAAGCTGATCGCCGAGGGCCATGCGGTGGCCGGCACCAATTTCACCTACGCGATCGGCAAGCTCGTGCTGTGGAGCGCGCAGCCGGGCCTCGTCGACGACCAGGGCGCGGTGCTCGCGTCGGGCAGGTTCGCGCACCTGGCCGTTGCCAATCCGAAGATCGCACCCTACGGCCGGGCCGGCATGGAAGTGCTCAAGGCGCGCGGGCTGACCGAGGCGGCGACGCCCAGGCTCGTCACCGCCGAGAGCATCTCGCAGGCCTACCAGTTCGTCGCCACCGGCAATGCCGAGCTCGGTTTCGTTGCGCTGTCGCAGGTCATCGGCGCCGGGCCGCCCCAAGCCGATGGGCGCCCCCTCGGGGGGCCGGCGTCGCAGGCGTCTGGGGGGCCTGGTTCGATTCCGGGCAAACCGGCCACGGGTTCGAGCTGGCTCGTTCCGCAGTCGCTCTACGGCGAGATCCGGCAGGACGCGGTGCTGCTGAAGCCGGGCGAGAAGCGCCCGGCCGCCGCGGCCCTGCTGGCCTACCTGAAGAGCGCGCCGGCCAGGAACGTGATCCAGTCCTTCGGCTACGGCCCGTGAGCGGCAAGACAGGCCCATGACGGCTGCCGACTGGAGCGCGATCCGTCTCACCGCCGAACTGGCGGCAACGGCCACGCTGTTCCTGCTGCTCGCCGGCACGCCGCTCGCGTGGTGGCTGGCCCGCACGCGCTCGCGCTTCAAGCCGCTGTGGTCGGCGCTGGTCGCGATGCCGCTCGTGCTGCCGCCCACCGTGCTCGGCTTCTACCTGTTGCTGCTGATGGGCCCGCAAGGGCCCGTCGGGCAACTGACGCAGTCGCTCGGGCTGGGGCGCCTGCCGTTCACGTTTGGCGGGCTGGTCGTCGCCTCGGTGCTGTACTCGATGCCCTTCGTCGTGCAGCCGCTGCAGCAGGCCTTCGAGGCCATCGGCGAGCGCACGCTGGAGGCCGCGGCCACGCTGCGCGCCGGCGCGTGGGACCGCTTCTTCACGGTCGCGCTGCCGCTGGCGCGGCCGGGTCTGGTGACGGCCAGCGTGCTCGGCTTTGCGCACACCGTGGGCGAGTTTGGCGTGGTGCTGATGATCGGCGGCAACATTCCGGGCCAGACCCGTGTGCTCTCGGTGGCGATCTACGACCATGTCGAGGCCTCCGAGTACGCCGACGCGCACCGCCTGGCCGCAGTGATGGTGGCCTTCGCGCTGCTCGTGCTGGTGACGCTGTACGCCGTGAACCGGCCGCAGCGCGAAGGTGCTGGCGTCGGGCCATGATCGAGGCCCGTCTGCGCCTGGCGCGCCGCGAGTTCACGCTCGACGTCGCGCTCGCGCTGCCCGGCAAGGGCATCAGCGCGCTGTTCGGCCCGTCGGGCTGCGGCAAGACGACCGTGCTGCGCGCGCTGGCCGGGCTGGAGCGGGCGTCGGGTCGCGTCGCGCTCGGCGACGAGGTATGGCAGGACGATGCCAGCGGCCGCTTCGTGCCGACGCACCGGCGCGCGCTCGGCTACGTGATCCAGGAGGCCGCGCTGTTCCCGCACCTCGACGTGCGGCGCAACCTCGACTACGGCCTGAAGCGCATCGCGCCCGCAGAGCGTCATATCGCGATCGACCAGGTGGTGGACTTGCTCGGCATCGCGCCGCTGATGGCGCGCCGCCCGGCCACGCTGTCGGGCGGCGAGCGCCAGCGCGTGGCCATCGCCCGCGCGATCTCCACCAGCCCGCGCCTGCTGTTGATGGACGAGCCGCTGGCTGCGCTCGACGCGAAACGCAAGGCCGACGTGCTGCCGTATCTTGAACGGGTTCACGCCGAGTTGGCGATCCCGGTGGTGTACGTCAGTCACGCCATCGACGAGGTGGCGCGCCTGGCCGACCACCTGGTGCTGATGGAGGCCGGCCGCGTCGTGGCCGCCGGAGCGCTGGCCGACATGCTCGCGCAGCTGGACCTGCCGCTGCCGCTGGGCGAAGACGCCGGTGTCGTGCTCGATGGCGTGGTCGGGGAGCGCGACGCGCAGTGGCACCTGGCGCGGCTCGATGTGGGCGATGCCGCCGCCGGCCGCGCTTGCAGCCTCTGGGCGCGCGACCGCGGCCTGCCGATCGGCCGGCGCGTGCGCCTGCGCGTGCTCGCGCGCGACGTGAGCCTGACCCTTGCGCCGCAGTCGGGCACCAGCATCGGCAACCAGCTGCGGGGTACCGTCGAGGCCCTCGCCGACGACACACACCCGGCGCTCGCACTGGTGCGCGTACGCATCGGCGGCGCGCCGCTGGTGGCGCGGCTGACGCGGCGCTCGGCCCAGGCACTCGAACTGGCACCGGGCAGGGCCGTGTGGGCACAGGTCAAGACCGTCGCGCTGATGGAGTGAGATGACGACTCCCGGGCTCACTGCGCCGGCGGCCCGAGAGCGATGGCCGACGGATCGCTACTGACTGCCGAGCTCAAGCTCGCCGGGCGACTCGACGCGCGCTTCTTCGCGCTGCTCGACGCGCTCGACCGCACCGGCTCGATCACCCGCGCTGCGCGCACCGCGGGACTGAGCTACAAGGGCGCCTGGATGCTGCTCGAGGCTGCCTGCAACCTGGCCAACGAGCCGCTCCTGGAGACCGCCACCGGCGGTGTCGGCGGCGGCGGCACGCGGCTCACCGCCGCGGCGCGAAGCCTGCTCGAAGCCTGGCGTGCGCTGCAGTCCGACCACCGCGAGTTCCTGCGCGGGCAGGAAGCGCGGCTGGCCCAACTTCCGGCACTCGCCGGGCTGCTGAGGAGACTGTCGATGAAGACCACCGCCCGCAACCAGTTCGCCGGCACCATCGCCGCGGTCGAGATCGGCCCGGTGTCGGCCGAGGTGACGATCGCGCTCAAGGCAGGCGGCGAGATTGCCGCCACGCTGACCAGTGCCGCCGCGCGCCGGCTCAAGTTGAAGAAGGGCCAGGAGGCGCTGGCGCTGGTCAAGGCCTCCGCCGTCGTGCTGGTCGGCGACTTCGCCGGCTGGCAGCTTTCGGCGCGCAACCAGCTCGCGGGCACGGTGTCGCGGATCGAGCGCGGCGCCGTCTCGTCGCTGGTGGTGCTGACGCTGCCGGGCGGTGCGGCTATCACCTCCAGCGTCACCAACGAAGGCGTCGAGGCCCTCGCGCTGAAGGTGGGCACGCCGGCCGCCGCCGTGTTCAAGGCCTATTCGGTGATGGTTGCCACGCGGGCTTGAGCCCCGGCCCGCGGTACCGCAGCGCGCCGCGATGGCCCTGCGGGCGCGCCGGGATCAGGCGGGCTCGGCCAGCGCGCGCTCGATCCGGTGACGCGCCACGCGCGGGCGCGGCGCGGTGATGCCGAGCTCGTCGAACCAGCGGCGCACGTCTTCGTCGAGGCCGATGCCGTGCATGTAGTTGTAGAGCGCCTTCTTCAGCGCCACGCCGAGGCGGTCGTGGTCGACGCCGGTGGGGTCGATGAAGGCGACGTCGTTCCTGGCGAACGCGGCCCGCGGCAGCGGCTGGAGCGTGATCCCGTAAGCCTCGGGGCTGCGGCCCACCGGCGAATGCACGGTGCAGGCGAAGCGGTGAAAGAAGCCGGACTGGATGCATCCCGCGGCGAAGAGCTGGCGCACGGTTTCGAGCGCATCGACCGTGTCCTGCACGGTCTGGGTCGGGAAGCCGTACATCAGGTACGCATGGACCAGGATGCCCGCGTCCGAGAATCCCCGCGTCACGCGCGCCACCTGGTCGACCGATACGCCCTTCTTCATCAGCGCCAGCAGGCGGTCGGAGGCGACCTCGAGCCCGCCCGAGATGGCGATGCAGCCGCTGTCGGCGAGCTCCTGGCACAGCTGCGGGCTGAACGACTTCTCGAAGCGGATGTTGCCCCACCACGAGATCGCGACGCGACGCCGCAGCAGCTCCTCGGCGAGCGCCTTCAGCGCCTTCGGCGGCGCGGCCTCGTCGACGAAGTGGAAGCCCGTCTGGCCCGTCTCGCCGACGATGGCCTCGATCCGGTCGACCAGCGTCGAGGCCGTCGTGGTTTCGTAGCGCGAAATGTAGTCGAGGCCGACGTCGCAGAAGCTGCACTTCTTCCAGTAGCAGCCATGTGCGACCGTCAGCTTGTTCCAGCGCCCGTCGGACCACAGGCGGTGCATCGGGTTGAGCATGTCGAGCAGCGACAGGTAGCTGGCGAGCGGCAACCCGTCCCAGGTCGGCGTGCCGACATCGGCGAAGGGCACGTCGGGCTCGGCGAAGGCGATGTAGCGCACCTGCGCCGGCTCGGCAGTGCGCACGAAGGTCCGCACGAGCCGGCTCTGGGGGCGCTGTCCCGCCAGATGCTCGATCAGCGCGAGCAGCGGCCGCTCGCCGGCGTCGAGCGTGACGAAGTCGAAGTGGTCGAACACCCGCGGCTCGGCGAGTTGGCGCAATTCGGTGTTGACGAACCCGCCGCCCAGCGCGGTGACGAGCGCCGGGTCGTGGGCCTTGATGGCTTGCGCGATGCGAAACGCCGCGTACACCGCGCCGGGGAAGGGCACCGACACCAGCACCAGCGTGGGTGAGTGGCGCGCCAGCGCGGCCAGCGTCAGCTCGCGCAGCGTGCTGTCGATCAGGTTCGGCGGCGCCGCCAGGGCCTCGGCCAGCGGATCGAAGCTGGGCTGGCTCTGCGCCAGCTGCTCGGCGTAGCGGACGAACTCGAAGCGCGGATCGACCGCGTCGCGCAGCACGTCGGCAATGTCGTTCAGGTAGAGCGTGGCCAGATGGCGCGCGCGGTCGTGCGCGCCCAGCGCGCCGAAGGCCCAGGCCATCGGGTCGCCGCCCGCCGGATCGACATAGGCGTCGAGGCTGCCGAAGCGCGGCCCTTCGGGCAGGAAGCTGCGGCTGCAGATGCGGTGCATCAGCGTCGCGTCGCGGCCCTGCAGGAAGCCGACCGTGAGAGCGATCGTGTCGAGGTAGCGCTCGAAGCGGTCGCTGAACGCGCTGACGAGCGGCGTCCGCCGCCGCACCGGCAGGGCCGCGATGACGTCGCGGACCGCGAGCAGTCCATCGCGTGACAGCAGCCGCAGGATCAGCGCCAGGGCGAGGTCCTCCTGCGCCGCATCGACGCCGCGCGAGCGCAGGAAGCCCGTCAGGTACGCCGTCGACGGGTACGGCGTGTTGAGTTGCGTCATCGGCGAGATGATCGAGAGGACGCGCGTGGGCTTGGCGGGCATGGCGGCTTGCAGGCTGAGGCCCGATTCTCCACTCTGGACCGCGACCGGGATCAAGGCATCTTCGCGGATCGGGCCGGCGCGCCAGCCGGAAGACCGCCCGGCGCTACAGCCCGCGCGGTTTGCCGCGTTCGGCCTCGACCCAGCCGCGCAGGTCGTACACGGCCTGCCGGGCCAGGCGCCAGGCGGCCTCGTGCGCCAGCCGCACGATGCCGTCGACGGACCCTTCGGAGGTCTCCGGCGGGGCCTTCCAGATCTCGCGGCCGCCGTCGTACGTTCGCAGCAGCACGGTCTGGCCCTGCGCATCGAGCAGGCGCAGGTCGAACGCCAGCGGCGTGTCGAGTTCGCTGATCACGATCAGCGTTCCGATCACCGGTATCAGCACCGGAAACACCATCAGACTTGCTCGTCGTGCTCGAAGTGCATGGCGTCGATCACCAGCGTGGCCGTGAACCCGTCGCCGCTGGCCAGCGCCGCGAGCAGCCTCGCGCCGAAGCGTGTCATGGCGCTGCCTGCGCGCGTGTCAGCTTCAGTTCCAGCACCCGGCCGTCGCGCCATACGCTCAGCGTCATCGGTGCGCCCGGCGCCAGCACGATCACCCGTTGCTCCATGTCGCTGGCATCGCCAAGCTCTTGCCCGCCGGCCCACAGGATGATGTCGCCGCTGCGCAGCCCGGCCGCGGCGGCGGGGCTGCCTTCGGTGACCGATGTGACCAGCACACCGCTGCGCTCGCCCAGGCCAGCCTCGCGGGCCTGGGCCGGCGTCAGCGCGCGAATGCCCATGCCGAGTCGCAGGCCGGGCGTCGCGGGCGCTGCGCCGGTCACGGGGCAACTCATCGGGATGGTGATCAGCTCCGGGTACCGGATCGCGCGCTGGCCCGACTCCAACGCCTGTCCGGCACCGGCGCCTGCGGCCACGCCGGTCGCCACAATGATGACTCCCAGCACCGGGATGAAGGTCAGCGCCACCGCGCCGAAAGCGGCGCCGACTGCCACCCCGCCGGCCACCCCGCCGACCACGCCCCCGGCGCCGGTGACGGCGGGAGTCGACGACGGCGCGCTGAAGCCGAACTGGGCGCCATCGTCGGCGCGGCAACTCACTTGCAGCGGCGCGTGCGACGTCGTCAGCGTGACCACGCCGGGGGTTCGCTGCAGTTGCCAGTTGCCACGGTCATTGCTGAATTCGCAGCTCACCTCGGCGCAGCCCGGCGTCTCCACCCGCACCGTCTGCGTGACCTCCCTGCCCGGGCTGGCGCAACCCTGCACCACCAACCCCAGCGCCGCCAGCGCGGCCGTGGCGCGGATCGACGAGCAACCGGCCATTGAACCCCCACTGGAACGAGTCGCCAATGTGTCGAGTCTAGAAACCGCAAGCGTGCAAGCGCTTGCGCAGGCTCAACGCCAAGCTTGCCGCACTGTCATCCGCAGGCGACCGTGATGACCCCGGGACGCGGTCGGGCCGACCTGCCGTGACGGTGCGGTGATAAGCTGGCCGGCCGGAAATCACTGTCTTCAAAGGGGAACACCATGCCCGGTCTGCTGCCCGATATCGACCCCGACGGCCTGCTCGAATACTCGGTCGTCTTCACCGACCGCGCGCTGAACCACATGTCGAAGAAGTTTCAGCAGGTGATGCGCGACGTCTCGGGCGTCCTGAAGGAGGTGTATCGCGCGCGCTCGGCGATCGTCGTTCCCGGCAGCGGCACCTTCGGCATGGAGGCCGTGGCGCGCCAGTTCGCGAGCGGGCGCAGGACGCTCGTCATTCGCAACGGCTGGTTCAGCTATCGCTGGACGCAGATCTTCGAGATGGGGCAGATCCCGTCGGAGCAGATCGTGCTGAAGGCGCGCGCCGTCGCGCCCGGCCGCCAGGCGCCGTTCGCGCCGCCCCCGGTCGACGAGGTCGTCGCCGCGATCCGCGCCCAGCGGCCGGCGGTGGTCTGCGCGCCGCACGTCGAGACCGCCGCCGGCATCCTGCTCCCCGACGCGTACCTGCGCACGGTCGCCGATGCAGTGCACGAGGTGGGCGGCCTGTTCGTGCTCGACTGCATCGCCTCCGGCGCGATCTGGGTCGACATGCAGGCCACCGGCGTCGATGTGCTGGTCAGCGCGCCGCAAAAGGGCTGGAGCGGCTCGCCCTGCTGCGCCTTCGTGATGCTCGGCGAGCGCGCCCGCGGTGCCATCGACGCCACCGCCAGCACCAGCTTCGCGGCCGACCTGAAGAAGTGGCTGCAGATCATGGAGACCTACGAAGGCGGCGGCCACGCCTACCACGCGACGCTGCCGACCGATGCGCTGCTGCGCACGCGCGACGTGATGCAGGAAACCCGTGCCTACGGCTTCGAGAAGCTGCGCGGCGAGCAGCTCGAACTCGGCCGCCGGGTGCGCGCATTGCTCAAGGCCAGGGGCCTGCGCAGCGTCGCGGCGGAGGGCTTCGAAGCGCCTGGCGTGATCGTCAGCTACACCGACGATGCCGGCCTGCACACCGGGCAGGCCTTCCTCGGCGAAGGCCTGCAGACAGCCGCCGGCGTGCCGCTGCAATGCGACGAGCCGGCCGACTTCAAGACCTTCCGCATCGGCCTGTTCGGGCTCGACAAGCTGCACCACGTCGAGCGCACGGTGGCCCGCCTCGACGCGGCGCTGGGGCACATCCTCGGCGCCGAAGCGGCGGCGCGCGTGGCCGCCTGACCCGCCGGCAAGGACGCTGCGGCCAGGCCGGGCCGGGGCCTACCCGGGGCGTGCCATGCGGAACAACTGCTCGGGGCCGATCGTGAAGTAGTCGGCTGCTCCGCCGCCGCGCAGGACGGGCCGGGCCCGCGCCGTGTCGTACACGCCGTCGTTGAGCAGGGCCCTGGCGATATGGACGGCGACCACTTCGCCCAGGGTCAGCCAGGTCTCGACGCGGCTCCCGTCGGCGCCCCGAAGCTGGATGAGCTGCGTCAGGCGGCATTCGAAGGAGACCGGGCTCTCGCCCACCCGCGGCACGCCGATGAGGCGGGATGGCACCGCGGTCAGGCCGGCGAGGGCGAATTCGTCCAGCTCCGGGCCGACGGCGGCGCAAGTCTGGTTCATGGCCTCGGCCAGGGCGCGCGTCACCAGGTTCCAGGCGAACTCGCCCGTCTGCTCTATGTTGCGTACCGTGTCCTTGTAGCCGTTGCTGGAGAAGCCGATGATTGGCGGCGTGTAGTTGAAGGCGTTGAAGAAGCTGTAGGGAGCGAGGTTGGGCGCGCCCTGGCCGTCGCGCGACGAAATCCAGCCGATCGGTCTCGGCCCGACGATGGCGTTGAACGGGTCGTGCGGGAGGCGATGCCCCTGCCGCGGTTCGTAGTAGTGGACATCGTCGGTCATGTTCCCGCGGATCCTTGATGGGTTGCGACGGCAACGGCACTGTACGCCGGCATCGCGACGGCGCGCTCGCCCAGGCCGGCCGCGCGCGCCTGCGGCAGTGCCAACCCGCGGATGCCCAGCCCGAGCCCCAGGCCCGTGGCCGAAGCGGCCGCGTCGGCACCGGCGCGCATCCACGACGAGTCTCGCGCCGCGAGCTTTGGCGTCGTGTCCGGGTGCCTGCGGCTTCCCGCAGCATGGGCGACCGGCGCGGTGGGGCCGCCTCGGCCAGTGTTGCGGGATGTCAATGCGCTTGGCTTCGGCACGGCGAATACTTTTCATCGACGCGAGATGCGGGGTGGATTTGAGCACCATGTGCTGGAAGCTGCCCGGCTGGGCGATTCCAGGGCGGGCGGGTTCGTGACCCACCGAATGATCCACGCGGATAGGTGCGATGCGACATCTCGCGGCCGGCCATCGATGGAGGGAGAGTCCGTGCAAGGCAAGCGACCTGTGCCGCCGAACGACCCTGACTGGGAGCGCCTTCTCGATGTCGAGCGCCAGCTCGAGGCGGAGATTGCGGGTGCGGAAGGGGAGGCCCACGAACGTGTGGCCAACGCCCGCGCAGCGGCCGCATCGGCGCTGCCGGACCCGGCGGCCCTGACAGCGCTCGCCGCGGCGCAGGATCAGGCCGACCGCGAGCGACAGCGTGGCGAGCTCGCGCGCATCAGCGAGCGGTCTGCCGCCGCCGCAAGCGCGCTGGAGGAGGCGCCACGCTCGCTGATCGACACGCTGGCGCAGCTTGCGCTCGGCGCGGTCCTGACCGACAAGCTGCCGGAAGCGCCGCGATGATCATCGAGATGGCGCGGGTGCGCATCGCTGGGCCGCGGGAGCGGCTCGATCCGGCCCTGCGCCTGCTGCAGGACGTCGGCGACCTGCACCTCGTGGCGGCACCGGGGCCGCGGTGGCCGAGCTCGAAAAGAGCGTCCGGGCCGCCGCCGGCGGCCAGGTCGAGATGCATGCCAGATCGCTGCCGAGCGGCGAGACCGCGCTGCTGATGCTGGCCGCCGGCGGTGCCGCAAAGCAGCTCGAAGGCCTGCTGTCCGCGGCGCGCCTCGATGAGCTGCCGGCGCCGCGAGGCCTGGGCGAGTCGAACCTGTTGCGCGCGATGCCCGCGTTGCGCGACCGGCTCGCCGCGCTCGAGGCCGAGCGTCGCGCCGACGATGCCCGCCGCGCCGACATCGCGGCCGCGGAGCGCCCCGAACTCGAGGCGCTGCAGGCGCAGCTTCACGACCTGCTGCTGCTGGCCGAGGCGCAGGCGCAGGTTCGCAGCGGCGAACTGCTGTTCGTCATCGAGGGCTGGATGCCCGAGCCGGCACTTGCGCCGCTGCGCGCCCGGGTCGCACGCGAACTCGGCCCCGAGGTTGTCGTCGCCAAGGTGGCGACGCAGGCCTGGACGCGCGGCGACGCGCCGGTCGCGCTGGCCAATCCACGGCTGTTCCAGCCGTTCGAACTCATCACCGGCGCGTTTCCGCTGCCGCGCTACGGATCGATCGATCCGACGCCGTTCATCGCCGTCTTCTTCCCGATGTTCTTCGGGCTGATGCTGGGCGATGTCGGCTACGGCCTGCTGCTCGCGGTCATCGCCGCGGTGCTGCGCTGGCGCTCGCGGCCGGCGGGCAAGGTGCGCGCGGTCGCCGAAATGGCGCTGGGCTGCGCGCTGTTCACGATCGTGTTCGGGGTGTTGTTCGGCGAGTTCTTCGGCACGCTCGGCGCAACCTTCGGCATGCGCCCGCTCGCCTTCGACCGCGAGAATGCGCTGGCGCCGTTCCTGATGTTCACCATCGCGCTCGGCGCCGTCCACGTCGTGCTCGGACTGGTGCTCGCGGTCATCGGGGCCTGGCGCCAGGGGCAGCGGCGGCAGGCGCTGGGGCGCGGCCCTGCTCGAACTCAAGCCCGATGCGCAGCGCAAGGCGGCCGCCGGCAAAGGGGGGGCGCGATGATCGGCGGCGGCCCGGCGAAGGTCACCCGTTCGAGCCTGATGCGCCTCGCGCATCGGCTCGAACAGGTCGAAAAGGGCGCGGCCCTGCTCGAACGCAAGCGCGATGCGCTGGTGCTCCAGCTCTTCGCCCGCGTGCGCCCCAGCATCGAAGCGCGGCGCCACACCGAGCAGCAGGCGGCGCAGGCGTATCGGGCGCTGCTCGACGCGCTCGCGGCGGCCGGACGCAGCGAGCTGGCCACGATCGGGTGGCCGGGCCGCGATCCGCACGTCGAGCCTCTTCCCCCGGCGCAGGCGGCGGGCGTCCCGGCGGCGGATCGCTTCGCTGCGCTGCCCACGCTCGTGCGCAGCGCGTCGGCGCGGGGCATGGTGCCGGGGCAGTTCGAGCCTGCAGCCGGGCAAGCCGCGCAGGCGTTCGAGCGGCTGCTCGAGCTAGTGCTGGCCACGGCGCCGGAGGAGTTCGCGATCCTTCGCCTCGGGCGTGCGCTCGCGCACACCGTGCGTCAGGTCAACGTGCTCGAGCAGCGCGTGGCGGTGGACCTTGCGCGCGCGCGGGTCAGGGTGCTGCGCACGCTGGACGAGCGCGAGCGCGAGGAGGCGGTGCGCCTGCGGCGCATCGCGGCCCGCGCGCGGCGCTGAGCGCGAGCGGCGCTGAGAGCGCGCGAGGTCGGGCCGCGCGCAGCGAGCGCACCGCGGCGTTCGGCCTGCCTTGCGCTCACCAGCTGCGCACGCGGCCGGTGTCGAGGTGCACGAACTGCTCGCGCGGGTAGAACCCGACGCCGCCGGCCCGCAGCGAGAGCGCCGCGTCGCGCAGTTCGGCGAGCGGCACGCCGGGCAGGCGCACGTCGATCGCGCGGCCCTCCACGTGCAGGCTGTGCCTAGCCACGCCGCCGCCGCGGGTTTCGCGCAACTGGGTGTTGGTGGCCGGGCAGCGGTAGCCCGAAATCACCTCGAACACGCGCTCGCTGCCGAGCCGCCGCCGCACGAGGTGCAGCAGCTCGAACACCTGCGGGTCGATCAGGCCGATGTCGCCCGTGTAGTGGTCGCGCAGGAAGCGGTTCAACGAACCCAGGGCCTCGGGCACATAGCGTTCGTCGATGGCATAGACGAGCTCGATCCGCTCGCCGGTGTGCGTGTGCGCCAGCGCCAGCGCGCGCGGCCCCGGCTCCGTGGCCCGGGCGGGCGCGGCCAGGATGGGCAGGGCACCCGCCGCGGCGAGGTGGGCACCGTGGCGCAGGAAGCGGCGGCGGGAGGAGGCGAGCGGCTCGGTCATGGTCGGTCCGTGGGGGCTGTGACGGGGCGCTGCTCGGGTGGGCGCTTTCGCAACGCGCTGTCGAGCTCGCGGTCATACCCATAAATATCTTCGAAGAAGTAGATCCGACCCTCCTTCACGAGGGTGGTTCCGTAGGCGATCAGCACCCGCACCGGCTCGGCCAGCCGCAGCGTGGCCGTTTCTCCCCTGGCCATGGCCTGGCGGATGCGCTCTTCGGTCCACTCCGGCATGCCCTGAAGCACGAAGCTGGCCAGCGCCACCGGCCGCTCGACGCGGATGCAGCCATGGCTGAAGTCGCGCCGGTCGCGCTCGAAGAGCTGTGTCGCGGGCGTGTGATGAAGGTAGATGTGGTTGCGGTTCGGGAACACGAACTTGATGTCGCCGAGCGCATTCTGCGGCCCGGGCCGCTGGCGGATGCGCGAGCGGCCGGCAAGCACCGCATCGAGGTCCGCCGCAGACAGCGTGCGGGTCACGCTGCCGTCCGCGGCGACGAACTCGAAGCCCTGCTGCGCGAAGTAGGCCGGGTCGCGCCGCAGCCGCGGCACCGTTTCGCCGCGCGCGATCGACGGCGGCACGTTCCAGAAGGGGCTGAACTCGATGAAGCGCATGTCTTCGTCGAACAGCGGGGTTTGGGTGCGCATCGCGTTGCCGACCACGACCTTCATCTGCTCGCGCACGCCGATACGGCCGTCGCGCACTTCGTAGGCGCGGAGCACGAACTCCGGAATGTTGATGACGATCATGCGCGGCGCCTGCATCAGCGGGGTCCAGCGCAGGCGCTCGAGCGTCAGCTCGATCTGACGCACGCGTGCGGCCGGGGGCACCTGCAGCTGCGCCAGCGTCTCGCGGCCGATCACGCCGTCGGCGGCCAGGCCATGGCGCTGCTGGAAGGCCTTGACGGCATCGACCAGCGGCCCGTCGTAGCGCGTCGCCTCGCGCGTCTGTAGCGCGTCGGGCGCGAGGTCGCCGAGCGCGGCGAGCCGCTGCGCCAGCAAGGCCAGGCCCGCATAGGGCTGGCCCGGCTCCAGCTTGGCGCCGCGGCCGTGCTTGTCGGTGGGCAGCGGTGGCAGCGGCTGTCGCCAGGCCGGGTCGTCGGCGAGCGCGCGATAGCGCGCCAGGGCCTCGCGCAGGCGCTCGTAGAGCGGCATGCGCGGCGCGGCCTCGCGCACGGCGTCGGGCAGGCGCTGCGCCGCCAGCGCGGCGCGCAACACGGCTGCCGGGTCGAACGCCTCGCGCCGCAGGGGGCTGAAGTCGTGGTGGATCTGGCGCGGGTCGAGGCGTCCGCCGTGCAGGTCGGCCAGGTAGCGCTGCATCGAAGCGGTCAGCGCCTGGTCCAGGGCCGCGATCGCCGCCGGCCCGGCCCCCGTGCCCTGCGTGGCGCGCACGACGGCCCGCCGCAGCGCGTCGGCGTCGTAGTCGCCCGGCTCCAGGCCGTGGCTCGCGGCAGCGGCGAGCAGTTCGACCGCCTGCCGCGCCTGCGCTCCCGGGCGTTCGCCATCGAACCAGAGCGCTGCGTCGGCCGCCAGCGCACCGGCGCCGCACAGCCACGACAGGACCAGCGCGCCGAGAACGAACCGTGCAGGTGAACTCGCGATCCTCATCCCGCCATTGTCGAAGATCGGCCAGCCGGGGCCCGTGCGGCGTTGAGGCAGCTCAATGGCCGCGCAGGGCGCGGTGCTTCAATGGGTTGGTCGCCGTTGCGTGGAGGACGCTGATGGACCGAGCCGAAAGACCTGCCTGCCGCTGCCTGCGAGTCGCCTTGCTCGCGGCCCTGGTCGCCGCCGCCGGCGCGGCCTTCGGTGCGGGCGATGCGGCCAGCGGCGTCGCCTCGGCGCCGGCCGTGGCGAGCGCGCCCGCATCGCAGCCGGCGTCGGGCGCGTCGGGGACGAGGCCCTCCGCGTCGAATCAAGGCCAGGTGGACGTTTCGGGCCCGGGCTTGCTGCTGGTGATCGCGGCGGCCGGGTTCTTCGGCGGCCTCGTGGACGGCCTGCGATCCGACCGCCAGTACAAGGCCCGCTTCGGCAGCGTCAGCATGGACATGGGTTCGCTCGGCGACGGCCTGGTGGGCACCGCCGCGGCCGTGGCGATCTTCGCCTTCGCCGAAAACGTGTTCGGTAGCACCACGCCGCTGGCGTTGCCGATGCCGGTGTTCACCTTCATCAAGATCGTGGCCTGGGGCGTGCTCTCGGGCTATGCCGGTACGCGGCTGCTCGACCCGGTGTCGAGCAAGGTGGTCAAGCAGATCGCCAGCGATACCGCGCGCGCCGAAGTCCGGCAGCAACTCGTCAAGGACGACGCCGCCGAGCAGAGCCTGCGCGAGGCCGCGCAGCTCGTCACCCAGCACCTCGAGCTGCTGGGCCGCCTCGGCAAGGGCGACTCCTACGACGGCGTCGAGCGGCTGCTCAAGGGCGCCGAGCGCAAGTACGAGCTGGTGATCAAGGGCGACCCGTCGAACACGGCGGCGCAGATCGGCCTGGCCAATGTGCACTGCTATCGCGGCGAATACCTGCACCGCGCGAACGACCCCAAGAGCGACGACAGCTTCGCCAAGGCGATCAAGGTCGCCGACGACCTGATCAAGCGCGACGCGAACCTGGCCAAGGCCTACTACAACCGCGCCTGCTACAAGGCCCTGCGTGCGCAGGCGGCGAAGAAGCGGCACGGGCACGACGCGGTCGAAGACCTCCTGCGCGCGGTCGAACTCGACGAGCACCTCAAGGAGTACGCCGCCGGCGACGACGACCTCAAACTCCTGCGCGACGAGCCGGAACTGCCCTTCCTCGGCAAGAAGGCGGCGGCGAAGTAGCGCGTTGACGGCCCTCGCGGCCGGTGTTGCAGTGTTGCGGCGACGCGTTGCAGCGCCCGCGGCCGGCCGCCCGCGGCGAAGGGCCGCCTGCCTGCCGTGCGCGGACTGCGGCAGGTCGGCGCGCGCCGCCCGGCTATCCTTCGCGCCATGTACGTGTCCTTCTTCGGCCTGAAGCACGCCCCGTTCTCGATCGCGCCGGACCCGCGCTACCTCTTCATGAGCGAGCGCCACCGCGAAGCGCTCGCGCACCTGCTCTATGGGCTCGAAGCCGGCGGCGGGTTCGTGCTGCTGTCGGGCGAGATCGGCGCCGGCAAGACCACCGTGTGCCAGTGCTTCCTCGAGCAGGTGCCGCCAAGCTGCCACCTGGCCTACATCTTCAACCCCAAGCTCACCGTCACCGAGCTGTTGCAGTCGGTCTGCGACGAGTTCGGCATCGCCGTCAGGCCGGCCATTGCCGGCGCGCCGACGGTGAAGGACTTCCTCGACCCGCTGAACCGATTCCTGCTCGAGGCGCACGCCCAGGGCCGGCAGTGCGTGCTGGTCATCGACGAGGCGCAGAACCTGTCGGCACGGGTGCTCGAGCAGTTGCGCCTGCTGACCAACCTCGAGACGCACGAGCGCAAGCTGCTGCAGATCATCCTGATCGGCCAGCCCGAACTGCGCCGCCTGCTCGCCCGGCCCCAGCTCGAGCAGCTGGCGCAGCGGGTGATCGCGCGCTTCCACCTCGGCGCGCTCAGCGAGGCCGAGACCGCGCGCTACGTCGCGCATCGGCTGGCGGTGGCGGGGCTCAGCGGCACGATCCCGTTCGACCGCGCGGCGCTGCGGCGCATCCACCGCCTGACCGGTGGCGTGCCGCGGCGCATCAACCTGTTGTGCGACCGCGCGTTGCTGGGCGCCTATGTCGAGGGCCGCGCCACGGTGGGCCGGCGGATCGTGGACCGGGCGGCCGCGGAGGCGTTCGACGCGGCGGCCGCACCCCGCCGGCGCCGTTCCACGCGTGCCCTGGTGCTGGCCGGCGCCACCGGCGCGGCGGTGCTCGCGCTTGCCGGCGTCCTGGCGTGGCAGGCGCAGCGCGCGCGCGCGCCGCTGCCGCCGCTGGCCGCGGCGTCGGCGCCGCCAGCCAGCGGGGCCGCGAGCGCCGCCACCGGTGCGGCCGCGTCCGCGGCGTCGGTCGCCGTGGCCGCGGCGGGCTCCGCGCCGGCGGTGGCGGCGGCGCCCAAGGCCGCGCCATCCGCTGCGTGGCCGCGATTCGATCCCGGCACCGACTTTGCGCTCCTGCCGCGCGACGAGCGCACGCTGTGGCGCGAGCTCGCCGGCGCCTGGGCGGTGGACCTGCCGGCCGGCGACCCCTGCGCGCCCACGTCCAAGCTGCCGGTTCGCTGCTATCGCACCGGCAGCGCCACGCTGGCGCTGATCCAGCTTTTCGACCGTCCCGGCCTGCTGACCCTGGTCGACCCGCAGGGCCGGGCCGCGCATGCGCGGCTGGTCGGCCTGGACGCGCAGTCGGCATGGCTGGCCGCTGGCGAGCGCCACTGGACGCTGCCGCTCGATCAGCTGGCCGGGCTGTGGCGCGGCGAATACGCCACGCTATGGCGCCCGCCCGAGGGCTACGCCCGGCCACTGGCCGACAGTGCCACGGGGCCGGCGGTGCAGGCGCTCGCCGACGGGCTGGCACGGCAGCGCCATGAGGCGGCGCCCGCCCCCGGCGCGGTGCTCGATGAGGCGCTGCGCCAGCGCCTGGCCGCCTTCCAGTTCGCCCAGGGGCTCAAGCCCGACGGCGTGGCCGGCCCCACCACCTTCATGCTGCTGAACCGAGCGCTGGGCGTTGCCGAGCCGCGGCTGGGCACACAATGAGCTGACGATGTCCTACATCCTCGATGCGTTGCGCCGGGCCGATGCCGAACGGCAGCGCGGCGCCGTGCCCGGGCTCAACGCCCAGGCACCTGCGCCGCCGCAAGGCGATCACGCGGCGCCCGGCCGCGGGGTCCCGTTCGCCTGGGTGCTGGCCGGCAGCCTGACGCTGCTGGCGCTCGCGGCGGCCGCCTGGCTGATCGGTCGCGGCGCGGCGCCGGCCGCCGGGCCGATTGCCGCGCCGATCGCCGCCACCTCCGTGGCCCCTGCACCGGCACCCGCCGTGGCGCCACCGGCTCCGGCTCCGGCGTCCGCCCCGCCGCCGGTCGTTGCGGCGGCTCCGTCCGCACCCGTGCCCGTGGCTGCGCTGCAGTCGGCCGGCCAGACCACGGTGACGGTGACGGTCACCGGCCCCGCCGCCATGGTGCAGGCATCGCCCGCTGGGCGGGCAGCCGGGCCGAGGGCCGCAGCCGCTGCCGCTGCCGGGCAGGCGGCATCCACGGCGTCGGCAGCGCCCGCGGCTTCGGCCAGTGGCGTGTCGCCGCAGGCTTCGGAACCGCTGCCCGCGGGCAGTCGTGTGCCGGCCCTGGCCGAGTTGCCTGCCGCCCTGCGCCAGCAGCTGCCCTCGCTGGTGCTCGGCGGCGGCACGTACTCCGAGCAGGTCGCGCAGCGGCTGGTGATCGTCAACGGCCAGGTGGCGCACGAAGGCGACCAGCCCGCCGCCGGGATCCGGGTCGTGCAGATCCGGCCGAGGTCGGTGGTCTTGAGCTTCCGCGGCCAGCTCTTCGAGATGGCTCTGTAGCCAGGGCCAGCGCATTCCGTGCGAATTTCGCACCGACCGGGGCGGGTTGAGTGCCCCCGGTGGCGCCATCGGTCAAGCCTTGCCTTGCATCATGCCCGGCTCATCAAGGCAGGCCTAAACTGGCCGAAGAACTTGGAGCGAGCACGCTGCGATGGCTGAAAGCCCGGCCTTGGGCACCGAGCGCATTGCTTTGGCCGCCGTCGCGCGGCGTGGCGCACACTGAACCGATGGACAAACACTACCTCACCCCGCTCTTCCTGCCCGAGACCGTCGTCGTCTTCGCCGGCCAGGCCGATGACCCCGCCAGCCAGACCCCGCACGCCAAGGCCTTGCGCGAGGCCCTGCATGCGCAGCGCTACAGCGGCGCGCTGCATTTCCTCGACACGCAAACCAGCGGCACGCTGGCCGACCTGGTGCAGACGCGGGCCGATCTGGCGATCATCGCGCTGCCGCCGCAGGACGTGGCGGCCGCGCTCGAGCTGGCCGGCCGCATGGCCTGCCGCTCGGCCCTCGTGCTCGGCAGCGGCATCGGCGCCGACAAGGCGGCCGAACTCAAGAAGATCGCGCGTCGCGAAGGCGTCAGCCTGCTGGGGCCGAACAGCCTCGGTTTCCAGCTGCCGCACCTGCATCTCAACGCCAGCGCGGCCGGGCCACTGGCCAAGGCGGGCTCGCTCGCGCTGGTGTCGCAATCGGGGGCGCTGACCTCGTCGATGCTCGACTGGGCGAGCAAGAACGCGGTCGGCTTCTCGGCGGTGGTTTCGCTCGGGCGCCACACCTCGGTGGACATCGCGCAGGTGCTCGACTACCTGGCCAACGATGCCCGGACCCAGAGCATCATCGTCTATCTCGAGGGCATCTCCAGCGCGCGCCGCTTCATGAGCGCGCTGCGCTCGGCGGCCAATGCCAAGCCGGTGGTGGTGCTCAAGGCGGGTCGAAAGCCGGCCGGCAACGTGGCGGCGCAGACCCACAGCGGCGCCATCGTCGGCAGCGATGAGGTGTTCGACGCCGCCCTGCGCCGCGCCGGTGCGGTGCGGGTACGCTCGTTCGTCGCCCTGTTCTCGGCCGCCAAGTGCCTGGCCTCACGGTACCGGCCGGTGGGCCGCCGGCTGGCCCTCGTCACCAACGGCGGCGGGCCGGGCGTGCTGGCGGCGGACTGGGTCAACGAGATCGGCCTGCAGCTGGGCACGCTGTCGCCCGAGTCGGTCGCCGCGCTGCAGCCTCAGCTGCCCGAGTTCGCGTCGCTGTCGGACCTGATCGACCTGTCCGAAGACGCCGGCCCCGAGCACTACAGGGCGGCCATCGACGCGGCGGGCAAGGACAGCCAGATCGACGGCGTGCTGGCCATCCACTCGCCGAAGGTCGGCGTCGACGCATCGGAGGCGGCGCGCGCGCTGATCGAGCTCAAGCGATCGATGAGCAAGCCGCTGCTGTCGTGCTGGATGGGCGACGCCTCGGTGGGCGCGGCGCGCGCCATCTTCAATGAGGCGGGCATTCCCAACTTCCGCACACCCGAGGCGGCCGTGGGCGCCTTCGGCAACATCGCCACCTTCTATCAGAACCAGCGGCTGCTGCAGCAGACTCCGCCGCCGCTGTCGGCGCTGGCCAAGCCCGACATCGAGGCCGCGCGCCTGGTGATCGAAAGCGTGCTCGCCGAGCGGCGCAAGGTGCTGACGGAGATGGAGTCGAAGACGCTGCTGTCGTCGTTCCACATCCCGGTCACGCAGACCATCCTCGCGCGCAGCGCCAACGAGGCGATGATGATCGCCACCCAGCTCGGCTTTCCGGTGGCGCTGAAGATCGACTCGCCCGACATCAGCCACAAGTCCGACGTGCTCGGGGTGGCGCTCAACGTCATGACCGGCGCCGGCGCACGCGACACCTACAACGACATGGTCGAGCGCGTTGCCCACCTGCAGCCCGATGCCCGCATCAACGGCGTGACCGTGCAGAAGATGGCGCGCGCGAGACGCGGCCGCGAGATCTACGTCGGGCTGCTCACCGACGACCCTTTCGGCCCGGTGATCGTGTTCGGCGCGGGCGGCACGATGATCGAGCTGATCGGCGACCGCGCGATGGAGCTGCCGCCGCTCAACCAGTTCCTGGCGCGGCGCCTGATCGAACGCTCGCGGGTCGCCGAGACGCTGCTCGAATGGCGCGGCGCCAGCGCGGTGAACATGGACGCGCTGGAGCAGATCCTGCTGCGGGTCTCGGAAATGGTGTGTGAACTGCCGCAGCTGCGCGAGATGGACATCAACCCCATCATCGTCGACGAATCGGGCGCCGTGGCGGTGGACGCGCGCATCGTCATCGACAGCGCCATGCAGTCCGCCACGGGCCGGGCGAACCCCTACAACCACCTCGCCATCCTGCCCTACCCGGCCCGCTACGAGCAGGTGTGGCCACTGCGCGGCGGCGGCGAGTACACGGTGCGCCCGATCCATCCGGACGATGCGCAGATGCTGCAGCAACTGGTGAACCAGCTCTCGCCCGAGAGCCGCTACTTCCGCTTCGTGTCGTCGATGGTCGAGCTGCCGCCCTCGATGCTGGCGCGTTTCACGCTGATCGACTACGACCGCGAGATGGCACTGGTCGCGGTGGTCAAGGAGCGCAACGCCGCGGCCGATGGAGAGATCCACGAGACCGAGCGCATCGTCGGCGTGTCGCGCTACATCACCAACCCCGACCAGTCGAGCTGCGAGTTCTCGCTCGTCGTGGCCGACGACTTCAACGGCAAGGGCCTGGGTTCGCGCCTGATGGAAAGCATCATGGACGTGGCGCGCGACAAGGGCCTGACGGAGATCGACGGGCTGGTGCTGGCCAACAATGCCGGCATGCTCAAGCTGATGCGCAACCTGGGCTTTTCCATCAAGCGCTTTGCGGAGGACCCGGACTTCAAGCTGGTGACGCACGCCCTGTGAACCTGGGCGGCGGCGCGTCGCGACGGGCCCGCCGCGGCCGCTGTGCCTCCGGGTAAGCCTTGTGGGCGGCCAGGCGCGCCTTCGATATAGACTGCCGGCACCCGCCTGCACTTGATGCAGATGCTGGCGCAGTCCTGCCGGTCACCCCTCGGCAGGCCCAGGCCAGCGACCCGCCCCGCGATCCGCGGCGCGGCACGACTCCTCTGCGCGAGCATCCAGTTCGACACTCGACCGCCCTGCAGCGGCACCGGCCGCACGGCTTTGCGCGGCGCATCCGGAACCAGGCAGACGCCGCCCGAACCGGCGCGTCCGCAGCGGCTCCAATGAAATGGGTCTTCATGCCAAGTACCTTCAAGACACTCCTCGCCACCGGTGCCGATGACGCCCTCGCCATCTCCGCGCCCGGCCGGCCATCTCTGTCCTATCGCAGCCTGCGCGCGCAGGTCGATGCAACGCTGGCCAGCCTGAATGCGCTGGGAGTCGGCCGCAACGACCGTGTCGCCATCGTGCTGGCCAACGGGCCGGAGATGGCCGTCTGCTACATGGCCTGCGCCTCGGGCACCACGAGCGCGCCGCTCAACCCCGCCTACCGCGCCGACGAGTTCGAGTTCTATCTGTCCGACCTGAACGCCAGGTTGCTGATCGTCGAGCAGGCGAGCGCGTCGCCCGCGATCGCGGTGGCGCAGAAACTGGGCGTGCGGGTGATCGACCTGGTCGTCGATGCCGGCGCGCCGGCAGGGAGCTTCCGCCTCGCCGCGCGCGAGGGCCGTGCGGACGGCAGATGCGACCACGGCGGCTGGTCGGAGGCCGCCGACATCGGCATGGTGCTGCACACCTCGGGCACGACCTCGCGGCCGAAGATCGTGCCCTTGTCGGTGGGCAACCTGTGCGCGTCGGCCCGGCACATCAGCGCCACGCTGGCGTTCACGCCGGCCGACATCGGCCTCAACATCATGCCGCTGTTCCACATCCACGGCCTGATCGCCGGCGTGCTGGCGCCGCTGTCGGCGGGCTCGCAGGTGTTCTGCACGCCGGGCTTCAACGCGCTGAAGTTCTTCGCCTGGATGGACGAGGCACACCCGACCTGGTACACCGCGGTGCCGACGATGCATCAGGCGATCGTCGGCCGCGCCAAGGGCAACGCCGACGTGATCGCGCGCAACCCGCTGCGCTTCCTGCGCTCCTCGTCGTCGTCGATGCCGCCGCAGGTGATCCGCGAACTGGAGCAGATCTTCGGCGCACCGCTGATCGAGGCCTACGGCATGACCGAGGCGACGCACCAGATGGCGTCGAACCCGCTGCCGCCGCGCGTGCGCAAGCCCGGCACGGTGGGCGTGGCGGCCGGGCCCGAGGTGGCGATCATGGGCGGCGCGGGCGAACTGCTCGGCGCCGACGCCGTCGGCGAGATCGTGATCCGCGGCCCCAACGTGACGGCCGGCTACGAGAACAACCCGGCCGCCAATGCCGAGGGCTTTCTCGACGGGTGGTTCCGCACCGGCGACCAGGGCGTGATGGACGCCGAGGGCTACATCAGCATCACCGGGCGGCTGAAGGAGATCATCAACCGCGGCGGCGAGAAGGTCAGCCCGCGCGAGGTCGACGAGCTCCTGATGGACCACCCGGCCGTCGCGCAGACGGTGTGCTTCGGCATGCCGCACCCGAAGCTCGGCGAGGAAGTCGCCGCGGTCGTGGTGCTGCGCGAAGGGGCCACGGCCACCGAGCGCGAGATCCAGGACTTCGTCGCCCAGCGCGCCGCCGACTACAAGGTGCCGAAGAAGATCCTCTTCATGGACGAGATCCCGAAGGGCGCCACCGGCAAGCTGCAGCGTATCGGCCTGGCCCAGAAGCTCGGGCTCGGCTGAGCACGCGCCGCCCGCCGCGCCGGCAGCGATCGCCGCGGCACGGGCCGACGGTTCGCCGCGAAGGCAAGCAGTTCTTTCCCGTTGACGCCTGAACCCCAAGGAGTACCCATGCCCAAGCTCGAGCCCCGCACCCGACCGACCGCACGCCGCAGCACAGCGACCCTGGCCTTCGCGCTGGGCGCCCTCGTCGCCCCCGGCCTGGCCGCCGCCTGGGAACCGACCAAGCCGGTCGAGTTCGTCGTGCCGGCCGGCACGGGCGGCGGCGCCGACCAGATGGCGCGCTTCATCCAGGGCGTGGTCGCCAAGAACAAGCTGATGTCGCAGCCGATCATCGTCGTCAACAAGTCGGGCGGCGCCGGTGCCGAAGGCTTTCTCGACGTGAAGGGCGACAAGGGCAACCCGCACAAGCTCGTCATCACGCTGTCGAACCTGTTCACCACGCCGCTGGCCACCGGCGTGCCCTTCAACTGGCGCGACCTGACGCCGGTGGCGATGCTGGCGCTCGACGAGTTCGTGCTCTGGGTGAACGAAGAGTCGCCGTACAAGACGACCAAGGCCTTCCTCGACGCCGTCAAGTCGCAGCCCGACAAGACGCTCAAGATCGGCGGCACCGGCTCGAAGCAGGAAGACCAGATCATCACGGTGATGATCGAGAAGGCGACCGGCAAGAAGATCACCTACATCCCGTACAAGGGCGGCGGCGACGTGGCCGTGCAGCTGGTGGGCAAGCACGTGGACGCGACGGTCAACAACCCGATCGAGGCCGAATCCCACTGGCGCGCCGGCAAGCTGCGTGCGCTGTGCGTGATGGACAAGGACAAGATGCCCTACCCGGCCAAGCTCACCGCCACGCAGTCGTGGCAGGACTTGCCCACCTGCGCCTCGACCGGGCTGCCGGTGGACTACCTGATGCTGCGCGGCATCTTCATGCCGCCGGGCGTCACGCCCGAGCAGGTGGCGTTCTACGTCGAGCTGCTGAAGAAGGTGCGCGCCACGCCGGAGTGGAAGGACTTCATGGACAAGGGCGCCTTCAAGCAGACCACGCTGTCGGGCCCCGAGTTCGTCGACTGGCTGGGCAAGAACGAGCAGATGCACCGCGTGCTGATGAAGGAAGCCGGATTCATCGCCAACTGATGGGCGCCACTGGCTGTCTTGCGGCGCGGTCCGGAAGCGATCGACCGATTCGAGTGCCCTGGCCGGGTGCTTGCGGCACGTTGCGGTCAGTGCCAACGCCCGCTTTGCGGCCTGCCGGCATTGGTGCGGCAAGGCCGGGGCGGGCGGGCGCGGCGGCTGCACTGCGGCGCCCTTCGCTTCGCTCCGGGTCCCCTGCGCTCCTCGCTCCGCGGGGCGGCTGCGATCACCCCGCAGTGCCGCTGGACGCGGCCCTGCATAGAGCGTTCTCGCCGGTCCGCCGGGTACGGCCCAGCCCGCCGCAAGACGCGGCCGGCCTTCGCCAGGCACAAAGCCTGCGCAGGCAGGCTTTGTGTCCGGGCTCAGCCCCCGCTGCGCTGCGGTGCTCGGCGCCGCACGGGCGCCGCCGCACCCGCCCGCCCCGGCCTTGGGGCAGCGCAGGGCTTTGCCTGCCGGAATGCACCGCAGTGTCCGGCAAGGCGGTGGGCGAGGCCGGTGGCGCGCCTGTTCGACGCCGAGGAGCGCAGGGCCGGGCAGGTTCCGACGCGCCGCAGGCGCGGCGGTGGCGAGGACTGGCCGAGCGCCGAGCGGGCTCGCGCGCAGCGCGGCCTCGGGAGGGCGAGTTTCGCAGCCACCTGCCAGGCCCGAGCACCACAGGGGACCCGGCCCGCAGGGCCGGGCGTCGAAGCGAAGCGCCAACGGCCCTGCCCTCCGGCTTGCGCGCGCCGATGTCGGCATGTGGGCTTCGGGGTGCGTCGCGTAGGCCTGCTCTGGGCCGCAAGCTGACCCTCTCACGCCCGAAGTTGGCATCGGCAAGGCAGGCATGCACCCCCGCGAGGGACTCGTTGCAGGCTGCGCACGGCACGAAGGAGCCATTGAAATGAACGACGAATCCAACCCCGGCGCCAGTGTCGGCACGCGCTGGCCGGAAGTTGCGGTCGCGGCCTTCCTGATGGTGCTGGCCATTGCGGTCATCGCCGACAGCCTGCGCGTGGGCACCGGCTGGGGAGACGACGGGCCGCGCTCGGGCTACTTTCCCTTCTACATCGGCTGCCTGCTGCTGCTGTCCAGCGGCTCGGTGCTGGTCGGCGCGTTGCTGAAATGGCGCCGTGCCGACCCGGTGTTCGCCGAGCGCGAGCAGCTGCGCAGCGTGTTCGCGGTGGCGGTCCCGATGGTGGTCTATGTCGGCGGCATCGCGCTGCTGGGCATCTACGCGGCATCGATCCTGCTGATCGGCTTCTTCATGCGCCGCCACGGCAAGTTCGGCTGGGCGCTGACCGCGCTGGTCTCGGTCGGCGTGCCGCTGGTGTTCTTACTCGTCTTCGAGCGCTGGTTCCTGGTGCCGCTGCCCAAGGGCCCCGTCGAGCACTGGCTCGGCTTCTGATGCAAGCCCCTGACGAGACCCGACGCCATGGATGAAATCACCAACCTGATGCACGGCTTCGGCGTGGCGCTCACGCTGCCCAACATCGGCTTCATGCTGATCGGCATCACGCTCGGCGTGCTGATCGGCGTGCTGCCGGGGCTGGGCGGCGCCAACGGCATCGCGATCCTGCTGCCGCTCACGTTCTCGATGAACCCGACCTCGGCGATCATCATGCTGAGCTGCATCTACTGGGGGGCGCTGTTCGGCGGCGCGATCACGTCGATCCTGTTCAACATTCCCGGCGAGCCATGGTCGGTCGCGACCACCTTCGACGGCTACCCGATGGCGCAGCAGGGCCGCGCGGCGCAGGCGCTGACGGCGGCGTTCACCGGCTCCTTCGTCGGCGCGCTGTTCGCGGTGTTGCTGATCACCTTCCTCGCGCCGCTGCTGGCGCGCTTCGCGCTCAAGTTCGGCCCGCCGGAGTTCTTCGCGGTGCAGTTGCTCACCTTCTGCAGCTTCATCGGCATGAGCAAGGAGCCGGCGGCCAAGACGCTCGCCTCGATGATGCTCGGCTTCGCGCTCGCCGCCGTCGGCATGGACACGGTGACCGGCCAGCTGCGCATGACCTACGGCCTTTCCGAACTGCTGAAGGGCTTCGACTTCCTGATCGCGGTGATCGGCCTGTTCGGCATCGGCGAGATCCTGCTGACGATGGAGGAGGGCCTGGCCTTCAAGGGCAAGAGCGCCAAGATCAACCCGAAGGTCGTGTTCCAGACCTGGGCCACGCTGCCGCGCTACTGGCTGACCTTCCTGCGTTCGACGGCCATCGGCTGCTGGATGGGCATCACCCCGGGCGGCGCGACGCCGGCCTCGTTCATGAGCTACGGCGTGGCGCGGCGCATGTCGGGCGATCCGCAGAGCTTCGGCCGGGGCCAGATCGAAGGCGTGGTCGCGCCCGAGACGGCGGCGCACGCGGCCGGCACCTCGGCGCTGCTGCCGATGCTCACGCTCGGCATTCCCGGCTCGCCCACCGCGGCGGTGCTGCTCGGCGGCCTGCTGATCTGGGGCCTGCAGCCGGGGCCGATGCTGTTCGTCGAACAGAAGGACTTCGTCTGGGGCCTGATCGCCTCGATGTACCTCGGCAACATCGTCGGCCTGCTGGTCGTGCTGACGACGGTGCCGTTCTGGGCCGCGATCCTGCGCATCCCGTTCTCGGTCATCGCGCCAGTGATCATCGTCATCTGCGCGATCGGCGCCTACACCGTGCACAGCTCGATGTGGGATGTCTGGATGATGCTCGTCTTCGGCGTGCTCGGTTACCTGTTCAAGAAGCTCAAGTACCCGCTGGCGCCGCTGGTGCTGGCGCTGGTGCTCGGCGACATGGCCGAGGCGAGCTTTCGCCAGTCGATGCTGCTGTCGCAGGGCAGCGTGACCATCTTCTGGTCGAACCCCCTCGTGGCCAGCATCGCCAGCCTCGCGTTGGCGCTGCTGCTGTGGCCGCTGTGGGGTGCGGCAAAGGACTTCGCCAAGGCGCGCGAGGCGCGCCAGGCGGGAGGGGGCACTCGATGAAGATCGCGGTGGTCGGGGCGGGCGCGATCGGCGGCTACCTGGGCGCGCGCCTGTCGGCGGCGGGCGAGGAGGTGACCTTCATCGCGCGCAACAAGAACCTGGCGGCGATCAACGCCCACGGCTTCCGGCTGATCCTGGAGAGCGGCGACACGCTGCACGCCCCCGCCGTGCGCGCGGTGCAGGACATGAAGGATGCCGGCGCGCAGGACGCCGTGCTGCTGACGCTCAAGGCGCACCAGCTGCGCGACGTGCTGCCGCAGCTGCGCGCGCTGTTCGGGCCCGAGACGATGGTCGTGACGATGATCAACGGCCTGCCGTGGTGGTACTTCCACAAGCTCGCCGGGCCGTACGAAGGCCGCGCGATCGAGAGCGTCGACCCCGACGGCGCGATCGCCGCGGCCATCGAGCCCGAACGCGTGATCGGCAGCGTCGTCTACCCCGCCGCCGAGCTCGTCGAGCCCGGCGTCGTGCGCGTGATCGAGGGCAACCGCTTCACGCTCGGCGAGCCCGACGGCAGCCGCAGCCCGCGCGTCGAGGCACTCGCCGCAGCGATGATGCGCGCCGGCTTCAAGGCGCCGGTCAGCAAGGACATCCGCGGCGAGATCTGGGTCAAGCTGTGGGGCAACCTGAGCTTCAACCCGATCAGCGCGCTGACGCAGGCGACGCTGGAGGACATCTGCCGCTTCCCGCTGTCGCGCGAGCTCGCCGCGGCGATGATGCGCGAGGCGCAGGCCGTGGCCGAGAAGCTCGGCGTCACGTTCCGGATCTCGCTCGAGCAGCGCATCGCCGGCGCCGAGGCGGTGGGTGCGCACAAGACCTCGATGCTGCAGGACGTGGAGCAGGGCCGCGCGCTCGAACTCGAGGCGCTGGTCGGCAGCGTGGTCGAGCTCGGCCGCATCACCGCCACGCCGACGCCGACGATCGGCGCGATCTACGCCGCCGCGAGCCTGCTGTCGAAGACGCTCGCCGCCGCGCACGGGCGGCTGCGGATCGAGCCGCTGGCGTAGCGCGCCCCCGTCGTCGCGCGGGTCAGCCGTACGCGTTGGCGAGCAGCCCGATGCCGTCGATCTCCACCTCGACCGTGCTGCCGGGCTTCATCGGCAGCGAGCCGATCGAGGTGCCGCACAGGATCACGTCGCCCGCCTCCAGCGTCATGTCGTGCGACAGGCGCGACACCAGCTCGGCCGGGCCGAAGATCATGTCGGCCAGCGCGTAGTTCTGGCGCTCGCGTCCGCCGACGCGGGTGCGCAGGCTGGCGGCCGAGATGTCGAAGTCGGTCTCGATCACCGGGCCGAGCACGCCGAAGGTGTCGAAGCTCTTCGCGCGCGCCCACTGCGGAAACGCCGGGTCGCGGCCGATCAGTTCGAGCGCCGTCACGTCGTTGGCGCAGGTGTAGCCGAAGATGTGCAGGGGTGCCGCGGCTACGCTCACCGCACGCGCCGCCGCGCCGATCACGATCGCGAGTTCGCCCTCGTAGGCGACGCGGCCGTCGTAGCCGGGCGGCACGAGGATCGGCTGGCGGTGCGCCGCCAGGCTGCTCGTGGCCTTCAGGAAGTACAGCGGCTCGGCCGGCTTGGCCCAGCCGTTCTTCTCGGCCAGCGCGTGGAAGTTGTTCCACAGGCCGATGATCTTGCCGGGCCGGCACGGCGGCAGCCATTCGAGCTCGGCGAGCAAGAGGCGTTCGTCGGTCGCCCGCGGGTGGTCGAACAGCTCGCCACGGTGCACGCGCACGGCATCGCCTTCGAGGCTGCCGAAGCCACTGGCCGCACCGTGGCGGAATTGCATCCACTTCATGCTGCGCCTTTCGAGGTCGATCCACCGTGGTTCCGCGTGCCGCCCGGTGCTGGCGCGGCGATGGCTCGCACCTTCAATCGAGGCTGACCTCGGTGCGCACCACGCCGGCCCGGTCGGCGCGGGCGCTGAGCGCGAGCCGCGTGCCCTGCGGCGCGCGCACCACCCATTCGGCGACCGCGCGGTCGGCGGTGATCTCGCGGTTGGGCAGGAAGGCCTGGAGCGAGGTCTTGGGCGCGTGCCCCTCGAGCTGCGGGCCTTCCATGCGCTCCTTACCGCTGACCAGCGTGATCGCAGGGTCGTCGGGCAGGTGGATCTCGAAGATCACGCCGCGCACCGTCTTGCGCGCCAGCGCGCGTTTGCTGATGTAGGCCGGCAGCCAGCCGCTGTTGCACACCGCGAGCCGGATGCGCCAGGTGTCGGGGCCGAGCGCGCGCACCTCGGTGCGCAGCAGTTCGAGCCTGGGCAGGCTGAGCGCGAGCTGCGTCATCCAGGCCGGGAAGCGCGCCGCCTCGCGCTCGCGCAGGTGTGGCGGCGGGTTGCGCCAATAGTTCAGCCGGTCCCAGCCGCCGATCTCGACCGCGCCGAGTTGCGGGTGGTGAAACGCCTTCCAGTCGCGGTGCGCAAGCCCGCCGCACTGCTCGTCGCTCCACTTGAGCAGCTTGAGCTCGTCTTCGACCGGGTGGTCGCGGTACCAGTCGACCCACTTGTAGTCGGTGATGCCGGCTTCCTTGTTCGGGGCCCAGATCTCGACCACCCAGAACAGCGCGCCCAGGTGCTCGTAGACCCAGTCCTGGCTGCCGGTGATCACTTCCTTCGGGTGGTACTTGAAGTCGTGGAAGATGCTGATCGCCGGGTAGCCGGTGAGCTTCTCGCCGATGGCGCTGAAGCGCTTGTAAGCCCACAGGTCCTCGGGAATCATCTCGTCGTCGCTGTGCGCGCCGAAGGGGCGCAGGATCACGCCGCTGTGCGTGTGGTAGCTGATCGCGGCGCCGATGTTCTTGTGGTTGACGAAGAACTCGACCATCGCCCGCACCTCGGGCTCGCTGGCCGGGTAGGGGCCGGCGCCCGTCTGCTCGAACTCCTGCCGCCACTGGGTCGGGAAGTTGCGGTTCAGGTCGATGCCTTCAGGGTCGCGGTTGACGGTGATCGCCAGGCCGTCGTAGGCCTTGAGCGTGCCCTCTGGCATCAACCGGAAGTACTCGCCGCCGAATTCGCCGGGCTCGCGCGGCACCATCAGGCGCGGCTCCTGCGGGTGGCGCTTGTAGGTGCCGTTCGGGTCGGGGATGCGCATGAACAGCACGTGGCCGTCACCGTCGATGTCCTCGACCGTCAACCCGTCCACCGGGTCTTCGTCGTGCGGGTAGCGGCGGGTCGAGGCGCGGATGTGGCGCGGCCGGTCGGCCATTGCCAGTTCGGCGCCGTCGGGGTTCAGTCGCGGGCAGAGGTAGATCGTGCGGGTGTCGAGCAGGTGGGTGATCTGCCGCCCATCTTCCGACGCCGTGCCGTAGGCGCTGACCAACTGGTGCAGGTAGTACAGCACGGCCGTGCTGGCGGTCAGCTCGGCGGCGTGGATGTTGCCGTCGGCCCAGAAGGCCGACTTGTCGTCGGGCGCGCCGGTGGCGCGGTTGGTCACGGTGGCGAGCCAGATGTCGCGCCCTTCGTAGCTCTTGCCGATCGATTCGACGGTCACCAGGCCGGGGTGCGCGGCGGCGTAGTCGAACAGCAGCTGCGTCAGCGCGTCGTGGCGGTAGAAGGTGTCGAAACGGGGCGAGATGGGGGTCGGCATGGCGGGCATCGGGTTGCAGTGGAACGATGCAGCCGGGCGGCGCGCGGGCCCATCCGGTTGCACTCAGGCTCCGAAGTGTCTCAGAGCGCGGCCGGCGGGCCAACCCGGCTCTTGCCGGGCGGCGGGAGTGAAAGCGTCCGGCCATGCACGAAGACCTTCATCTCGCCCGGCGCGAACGCGACCCAGGGCTCGTCGGCCGTGAGCGGCTCGGTGACGACGACAGCCACGCGGTCGCTCGGCGTGGTGAGCTGCGCGAAATCGACGCTCAGGTCCTCGTCCTGCAGCCGCGCGGTGGCGAACGGATGCTGGCGCATCACGCAGTAGAGATGCGTCGAGCAGTGCGCCCACAGCGCGACGCCGTTGCTGAGCATGAAGTTGAACGTGCCGTGCGCCGCCACCTGCGGCACCAGTTCGGCCAGCGTCGTGCTGAGCTCGGCCACGCTCGGCACGCTGGCGTGGGCCTTGTTCATCTCCTGCATCAGCCAGCAGAAGGCGCGCTCGCTGTCGGTGTCGCCGACCGGGCGGAAGCCGCCGTGCAGGCGCGGCGCAAAGCCTTTCAGGTCGCCGTTGTGCGCGAACACCCAGTAGCGGCCCCACAACTCGCGCACGAATGGGTGGCAGTTCTCCAGCGCCACCCGGCCCTGCGTGGCCTTGCGGATGTGCGCGATCACGTTGTCGCTGCGGATCGGGAAGGACTTGACCATCGCCGCCAGCGGCGAGTCGAGCGCGCTCTGGTGGTCGACGAAGCAGCGCACGCCGCGGCCCTCGAAGAAGGCCACGCCGAATCCGTCCTTGTGCTCCTCGGCGCGCGTGGCGAAGCCGGTGAAGCTGAACATGATGTCGGTCGGCGTGTTGCAGTTCATGCCCAGCAGCTGGCACATGGGGCGGTCCTCAGTTCGCGCCGGGAGACATTGCGCCGCTCATTCGGTGAACAGCCGCCGCAGGCCCTTGAAGCTGAGCAGGTTGCCGGGGTTGCTGGTTTCGTTGAGCACGCCGGTCATGCGGGCCAGCAGGCGCGGGCTCTTGCGGGCGCGCCAGATCACCAGGTCGGCGAGCCAGGGGTAGATGTTGACGCCATTGGCCTTCTCGTAGAGGTCGAAACGCGGCTTGAGCGCGAGCAGCCGCGCCTCGTAGTCGGCGCGCACGGCCGCGTCGGCCTGCGCCGGCGAAGGCACGGCGCCAGCCGGTGCGCCGACGCCGGCGAGCACGGCCTGCGCCGCGTGGATGCCGGTCTCGAGCGCCTTGCCGATGCCCTCGCCGGTGAACGAATACGTGGCGCCCGCGGCCTCGCCGGTGACGAGCAGCCCGGGGCGCGAGAACTTCGCGCCTTCGAGGGTGCAGCGCAGAGGTGCGCCTTTCAGCTCGCCCTGCAGCACGCCGCCGGCCATCAGCTCGCGTGCCGGCGCATAGACCTTGGTGAAGGCATCGAACACCTCGCGCAGGTTCACGTCCTTCATGCCCAGGCGCCCGCGTTGAAGCGTGTCGTGGCTGTGCGCGATGCCCACGCCGATGTTGAACACGCCGTCGCGGCAGGGGAAGATCCAGCCGTAGCCGGGGCGCAGCTTGCGGTGCCACACCACTTCGAGCGCAGTGACGCGCCCAACCATCGCGTCGTTCTTCACATAGCCGCGCAGCGCGATGCCGCTCGGCGTGCGGCGCTCGCACATGCCGGCCGCGATCAGCGCCTGCGGCACGGCGCCGGTGGCCAGCACCAGCCAGCGGGCGCGGACCTCGTGGCTTGCCTCGCCCACCTTGAGCCGCGCACCGACGACCAGTCCGCCCTCTTCCAGTGGCGCCTCGAAGCGCGCCGGCGGCAGCATCCGCGCGCCGGCGGCGACCGCCGCCTTGCACAGGATGTCGTCGAGCAGCTTGCGCGGCAGCACCGCCACCGTGCCCGGCACGTCGATGCGCCCGCCGCTCGGCCCGATGCAGGCGACGTGGCTGGCCGGCTGCGCCACCGCCATCACCTGCTCCAGCACGCCCAGGCGCTCCAGCGCGGCGTAGGCGTCGGGGATCAGCCCGTCGCCGCATACCTTGTCGCGCGGAAAGGCGTGCTGGTCGGCCAGCAGCACGTCGACGCCGGCCAGCGCGAGCGTGCGGGCGCAGGCGCTGCCGGCTGGGCCGGCGCCGATCACGAGCACGTCGCAGTGGGTGGGCAGGGCGGAGGGGTCGTTCGCGACGTCGGGGTTCATCGAGGGTGGGGCAATTCGGTTCGTCCGAAGCATAGCCGCTGCCTCGGCGGCCGCCGCACCGTGCACGCGCGCAGACCCTACGCGGGGGGCGTGTTGTCGCCCACACGTCCCGCTGGCGTCGGGTTGCGCATGCGCCATGCGGCGGCCACCGCCAGCACGGTGATCAGCGCGACCAGCGCGAAGGTCTCGTGAAAGGCCGACAGCTCGGCGCCCGACGGTGCCGCGGCCTGCAGCGTGGCCCCGTGCGCGTGCAGTCGCCACTCGAGGAAGATGCCCGCCAGGCTGACGCCGACCGCGCCGCCGAGCTGGCGCAGGAAGTTGATGCCGCTCGAGCCGTGCGAGATCAGCGCCGCGGGCAGGCCGCGCATCGCGCCCAGGTTCAACGATGGCAGCACGAAGCCGAGGCCGATCCGCCCGACGATCGCCCACAGCGCGATCACCCACAGCGGCGTGCCGCGGCCGACCGCGATCATCAGCGCGAACGACAGCGCCAGCAACACCAAACCGAACGAGACCAGCCGGTGGACCGGCACGCGGTCCTGCAGCCGCCCCGCGACGGCGATCGTCGCCGCCAGCACCAGCCCCGCCGGCAGCAGCACCGCGCCCGCCTGCGACGGCGGCAGGCCGAGCGCGATCTGCATGAACACCGGCACCAGGTAGGTCGAGCCGAACAGCGCCGCGCCATAGATGAAGGCCACGCAGCCGCCGAACGCGAACTGCGGGTGGCGGAACATCGCCAGGCGCATCAGCGGGTGCGGCGTGCGCCGCTGGTGGACGATGAACGCCGCCAGCGCCAGCCCGGCCACGCCGAGCAGGGCCAGCCCGGCGCCGCTGCCCGCGCCCTGCAGGTGCACCATGCCGTTGAGCAGCGACAGGATCGCGAGCGACAGCAGCGCCAGGCCCGGCAGGTCGAAGCGCCGCTCGCGGCTGACCGCGGCGCCGCCGGGCGCGGTGTGCGGCAAGTAGCGCCGCGCCAGCACCATCGCGGCCAGGCAGAACGGCACGACGACGAAGAAGATCGAGCGCCAGCCGAAGGCCTCGACCAGCACCCCGCCCACCGCGGGGCCGACGGCCGGGGCGAGCACCACGCCCATGCCGAACACGCTGATCGCCTTGCCCTGCTCCTCGCGCGCGAAGGCATGCATGATGACGACGCCGGGAATCGGCTGCAGCACGCCCGCCGCCAGGCCCTCGGCGACGCGCATCGCGAGCACCCACTCGAAGCTCCAGCCCAGGCCGCCGCCGATGCCGCCAGCCATCAGCAGCGCGATCACCGCGACGTAGGTGTGGCGGTAGCCGAAGCGTTCGAGCAGCCAGGGTGTGGTCAGCATCGAGATCGTCATCGCCGCCATGAAGCCGGCCGACATCCACTGCGCGCGCTCCTGCCCGAGAGTGAAGACGCGGCTCATGTCGGGCACGGCCACGTTGACGATGGTGGCCGACATGATCGACGCGACGGTGCCGATCATCACCGTCAGCAGCAGCCACCAGCGGTAGTTCGGCCCGTGGCGCTCGCGCAGCATCTCGCGGGTGTCGGTCATGGTATGAGCCCCTCGCCCGACGAATACGTCGGTCGGTCCCCCGCGGGGACGCGGGCCGGCTCGGGAGCGGCCCGGCGCTCGGCCCGCGACGGCGTTGGAGGCCTCACGCCGCGCCCTCGCGCATCAGGTCCACCAGCTCCTGCGCCTTCAGCGCGCTGGCGCCCTCGCCGCCTTCGAGCACACTGTCGGCGAGCTCGCGCTTTTGCTGGTGCAGCGCGACGATGCGCTCCTCGAGCGTGCCGCTGTGAACCAGCCGATAGACCGTCACCGGCCGCTGCTGGCCGATGCGGTGGGCGCGCCCGCTCGCCTGGTCTTCGGCGGCCGGGTTCCACCACGGGTCGGCGATCACCACGTAGTCGGCCGCGGTCAGGTTGAGGCCGAAACCGCCTGCCTTCAGGCTGATCAGGAACAGCTCGCCCTGCCCGGCCTGGAACGCCGCGACGCGTTTGCTGCGCTCGGCCGCGGGCGTGCTGCCGTCGAGGTACTGGTAGGCGATGCCGGCTGCGTCCAGCGGCTCGCGCAGCAGCGTCAGGAAGTCGACGAACTGGCTGAAGACGAGCGCCTTGTGGCCGTTGGCGACGAGCTCGGCGGCCAGCTCGCCGAAGGCCTGCACCTTGGCGCCGACGAGGCCGAGCTCGGGGCTGACCAGCCGTGGGTCGCAGGCGGCGCGGCGCAGCCGCGTCAGCTGCGCCAGCACGTTGAACTGCGCCTGGCCCGGCGCGTCGCTGGCCAGGCTGGCCTCGGCCGCGGCGAGCGCCTGGCGGCGCAGGGCCTCGTAGTGCGCGCGCTCGGCCGCTTCGGGCTCGACGGCCAGCGTGAGTTCGGTGCGCGGAGGCAGGTCGTCGAGCACCTGTGCCTTGGTGCGGCGCAGGATGAACGGCCCGATCAGCCGCCGCAGCGTGCGCTGCGCATTGCGGTCGCGGTCGCGTTCGATCGGCACCGCGAAACGCTCGTTGAACCTCGGCAGGCTGGCCAGCAGGCCCGGGTTGCACACGCGCATGATCGACCACAGCTCGGACAGCCGGTTCTCGATCGGCGTGCCCGACAGCGCGATCCGGAAGTCCGCCGCCAGCTCGTAGGCCGCCAGCGAGCGCTTGGCGGCGGCGTTCTTGATCGCCTGCGCCTCGTCGAGCACCAGCGTGTGCCAGCGGCGCTCGGCGAAGGCCCTCGCATTCAACTGCAGCAACTGGTAGGAGACGATGATCGCGTCGCCCGGCCCGGCCGAGGCAATGGCCGCGTCGCGGTCTCCCTCGCCGAAGACCCGGACGTTCAGCGTCGGCGCGAAGCGCCGCGCTTCGGCGCTCCAGTTGCCGCCGAGCGAGGTCGGCGCCACCACCAGCGCCGGCCCGCCCGCGGCGCGCTCGAGCATCACGGCCAGCGCCTGCAGCGTCTTGCCCAGGCCCATGTCGTCGGCCAGGCAGGCGCCGAAGCCGGCGTGCGCCAGGCGCATCGCCCAGGCGTAACCCTCTTCCTGGTACGGCCGCAGTGTCGCCTGCAAGGTGGCGGGCAGCGCCGGCTGGAGCTGCTGCGCCTGCAGCAACCGCTCGACCCGCTGGCGAAACGCCTTGTCGGCCTCGAGCGCGGCGCCGTCGAGCGCGGCGTCGAGCCAGGGTGCGTTGACCGGCGCGACGCGCACGCCGTCCTTGTGCAGTTCGGCCACCGAGGCCAGGTCGGCCAGGCGCGCGCGCAGCTCCTGCGTCAGCGCGAGGTAGCGGCCCTGCCCCATCGGCACGAAGCGGCCCTTGCCAGCGGCGCTCCACTGCATCAATTGCTCGAGCCCCGCGACCAGCCCTTCGTCGACCTCGATGCCGCCCTGCAGGCCGAGCCAGTCGCGCCCGCTGCGCAGCTGCACCTTCAGCTGCGACAGCCCGGCGCTGTCGACGCGCAGCGCCTTGCCCTGCGGCCAGTCGAGGGCGCCGACGGCGGCCAGCGTGGGCAGGCGCTCGACCAACGCCAGCGCGTCGTCCGGCGCCTCCACGGCCCACTCGGCCTGGCCGCTCGCGGGCAGCGCGTCGAGCATCGGGCAGGCGTCGAGCACGCTGTCGAGGTGGGCGCGCTCCTGCGCCAGGTCGCGCTGCACGGCGAGCGTCTCGCCGCCGACGGCGCTGATCATCCGCGCCCGTCCGTAGCCGGGCGCGACGCGCGGGCCCTTGGGGCCGAACGGCGCCGTCACCAGGCGCAGCGAAACGCCGTCGCCCACCGGCGCCAGCTCGGCGCGCAGCGTGGCGTCGGCCGGCACGTCGCGCGCGCCGTCGGCCAGGTTCAGCTCGTCGGCGTGGACCTGGAAGTGCGCGCCCAGCCCCTGCAGCACGTCTTGCAGTGGGCCACGCGCCGCCTTGGGCAGCGTGAGCTGCTCGCCGATCAACAGCGCCGCGCGGCGCTGCGCGGGCGTGAAGCGCAGCACGCGCGCCCGGCTGGCCGAGTCGCGCACGATGCTGAGCAGGCGCAGCGCCTCGGCCTCCTTGCGCTCGCCGGCGTCGAGGTGCCAGGTCTCGGCCTCGTTCGACCGGCCGTCGCCGCGCAGGCGCGGCCGCAGCCGCAGTTGCAGCTGCTCGCCGTCGTCGACGACCTCGATCTCGGGCTGGCCTTCGGTCAGCGTCACGGCGATGCCGGGCGCGTCGGCGAACTCGACCGCCGGGTGGCCCAACAGCGCGCTCAAGCCCGCCGCCAAGTCGAGCCGCCAGGCGTTGCCGTAGCTCAGCTTCTTCAAGCACCTGGCCACGGCCGCGTCGTGCGGCGGCAGCACTTCGGTGCGCGACAGGCGCGACAGCGGCACCTCGCGCGGCTTGCTCCAGCCGCGCGCGCCGTGCTTCTGCTCGAGCGGGACGATGTCCGTCAGCCCGCCTGTCTTGTCCACCGACAGCACCCAGACCAGGCGCGTCGCGCCCGCGGCCGCGTCGGCCTTGGCGGCGACAGGCGCGCCGCCGCCGATGGCGGCCAGCGCGGCGAGTGCCATGCGCCAGCCCTCCTGCGCCGGCGGCACGAAGAACGCCGCCGGCGTGGGCTGGCACTGCAGGCGGGCGACGGCGGCGTCGAGCTGCCCGGCCAGCCGCTGCAGGCCGATCGAGCGCAGCCGCTCGCCCAGACCGTGCGCAGCGGCGAGCTCCCGCGCCGGCAGCAACTCGGGCGCGGCGTCGGCCTTGAGCCAGGCGCGCATCCACCAGCGCCACAGGTCCAGCGGAAAAAGGTGGTGTTCGTCGCTGAGCGGGCGGAAGCGCGCCGGCTCCAGCGGCGCATCACCGCGACGCATCTGCAGCGCGGTGGCGATCAGCCCCCACGACGAGTCCATCGTCGTCTGGCGCTTGCCGCTTTCGGCGAGGCAGAACTTGTAGGCGCGCTCCAGGTGCGCCGGGGTCTGCTGCGCCAGCAGCGCCAGCACGTAGGGCAGGGCCAGCATGTCGGGCAGCAGGCCGGTGCGGCGGTGCGCCTCGACCTTCAGCGTGGCGTAGGCCACGGCGTACTCGGTCTCGGCAGCGGCCCAGTCGCCGTGCAGCGCGCGCACGGCCGCGGCGGCGGCGTCGGCGTGCGCCTGCCAGAACGCGTCGGTCGCACGGCCGTGTCGCAGCGGCTGCATCACGGCGTCGATGTCGGCGTCACGCCCGGCCCACAGCAGGTGCTGTGCGAACTCCATGCGCAAGGGGAATGTGGACGCCTCGGCGTTCGCGGCAAGAAAGGTCTCGCACCAAACGACGAGCGGCAGTGGATCGACGTTCCATTGCCGGTTCTGCGTCGCCAGTGCCCGGAAGACGATCTGCTGCTGCAGGCTGGGCTCGAGGCGCCTGAAAAGCGGCTCGTCCAGGTCGCGTTCGAGCGCCGCGTGGAGCACACTCTCCCACGGCGTGGCGTAACCGCACAGCGCCTTCAGCCGGCTGACCGCGGCGAACGGCCGGCCCGAGAAGAGCTCGAGCCGCACCAGCGCCGCCGCCGCGTCGAGATCGCGAAACCGCCCGTAGAGGTAGGCGCCCGACTCGTCGATGTCGAGGGCGCGCACCAGCGCCCCGCGCAGCTTCGCGGCGTCCTGCTCGTCGATCGTGCGCAGGTAGGCCGCGCTGCGCCGCGACGACGCAACTTGCCAGTAACCGGGCCGAACGCGGTCCTCGGTGAGCCAGTGCCCGGCGGCGAGCGCCTTGACGGCCTCGTGGACGAGCTCGCCGGTATAGCGCTTGTCGCGCGAGTCGCGCGCGCCCAGCTCGCCGAGCAGGCGGTGGACCCAGCTTCGCGGCCGGATCGTCCAGCCGAGCGCGAAGGCGTGCAGCACGTCGCGCTGTTCGCGCGTCAGCGTGGACGGGTCGCCGCCGTCGTCAGGCGCGGCAGGGTTGGGTTGGGGCATGCGCGCGATGATGCCGCAAGCGGCGCGGCTGCCACCGCGGCGGCCCGCCGTGCACGGAGCCGCGGCTCGCGCAGTTGATTGTCGTCAAGACCCTCGGGGTCTCTACCGTGCGACCATGGCGACAACAGGAGAGCCGAACCATGAGCACCCACCTTACCGCGGGCCAGCGTGCCCTGATGGAAGTCGCGCTGCTGCGCCGGCAGCACGAACTTGAAGAGCAGATCGCCCAGCAGCTCGGCGGCGGCTCGAGGCCCGAACACGCGCGCGAGGTGCTGCTGCAGGACGGCGACGACGCCCCGGCGCGCGACGCCGACCGCGAGGTCGACCTGGCGCGCAGCGACCACGACATCGGCGAACTGCGCGAGGTGAACGAGGCGCTGGCCCGCCTGCGCGCGTTTAGCTACGGGCTGTGCGCCGACTGCGACGCCGAGATCCCGTTCGACCGCCTGCAACACAACCCGCAGTCCGCGCGTTGCGTAGCCTGCCAGTCGGCCTTCGAAGCGCGCGGCGGCCCGGCGCATCGCGCCACGCTCTGAAGCGCCCGCAGCCGCGGCCACCACTGCATGACGACGCGGCGTGGAGCCGCGCCGCCCGCTTCGTGTCTGCCAACCGAGAAAGACCCCCGATGACCACTCTTCACGCCGTCGTCCAGCTCGACCACCAGGCCGCGCAGGTGCTGCAGTTCGATGCCGACCATGTCCAGGCCCGGACGGTCAAGGCGCACACGCACCACACGCGCCAGCACGGCAGCACGGTACGCACCGAGCACGAATTCTTCGGCCAGGTGTGCGACGCGCTGGCCGGCATCCCGCAAGTGCTGGTGGTGGGCTCGCACACCGGGCAGGCCGACTTCAGGCACTACGTGGAGAAGCACCGCGCCGAGACGGGCAAGCGCATCGTCGGCTACGAAACGGCGGACCATCCGACCGAGAACCAGCTCGTGGCGCTGGCGCGCCGCTACTTCCTCGAGCGCGACGGCGCGGCGGGAACGCCGACGCCGGGCTGATCAGCGCACCCAGGCCAGCCGCGCGACGCACACCTCGGCGTCGAAGCGTTCGCCGAGCGCCACGATGCCGATGCGGCGAACGTCGCCTGACGACAGCGTGCCGCCACAGCGATGAGGCGCGAAGCTCGCCAGCGGCAGCCGCAGCGTCTGCCACGCAGGCGCCGCGACGAACATGGCGCGCCAGGCCTGCCAGGGCAGCGTCATCGCCGCCGTGCGCAGGTGCAGCCCGTAGCGACGGCCGTTGCCGAACACGTCGAGCTCGATCGCCTGCCAGTCGCCGAGAGGCGGCAGCACGGGCAGCGCCATCTGGATGAAGCCACCGTTGTTCTCCAGCCGCACCTGCCCCCGCAGGCACAGTGCCGGGCGGCCGGCGACGACTTCGCTCGTCATGCTGCCCAACGACACGCCGCCCATCACGCCGTCGGTGAAGAAGCGCCAGGCCGCTGGCGCCGGGCCGCTGCGGTCGTCGATCACGCTCTGCTCGGCGGGCATGTTCGACGGGGGCGGTCAGGGCGCGAACATCGCCTGCAGGGTGTGCAGGCAGCGACTTGCGGCCAGGCAGATTGCCAGGCAGCGCGAAGAGGAAGCGGGCGCCATCACCCGAGTCTCCCTGATGGCCGCCGGGTGCGTGCCCGGCAGCAGCCAGCGGCGATCAGGGAGGCTCCGGCGAGCCTGCCGCTGAAGGCCGTGACCGCGAAGCAGGCCGCGGGCTACCGTGCCGTGATCCCCGCGCGCGAGTGGACGCCGTGGCAGGTGCCGTTCGAACCCGACGCCGACTGGCCCGCGCCGCTGGCGCAGGCACTCGCCGCGTACCGCGCCCCATGGCGCGCCAAGAGCGACACGCATTTCAGCTGCCGGGCAAGGCCTTCGGCCGGGCGACGCCAGAGACCGTCTCGCCACGAGTGATGCCTGATGTACGATGCAACACATCAAGCTTTCAAGGGTTGAGGATGCGGACCACACTTGCCATCGATGACGATGTCCTGGCGGCAGCAAGGCACCTTGCTGCGAGGGAAGGGCGAACTGTTGGCGAGGTGATCACTTCGCTGGCCAGGCAGGGGCTGTCCCGAGGCGGCCGTTCGTCCCGCGCTGAACGCAATGGCATTCCCCTACTGCCATGTAGCAAAGGCGCGGTGCCGGTCACGCTGGAGCTCGTGAACCAACTCCGTGATGAGCAGCCGTGACTCGTTACCTACTCGACGTCAACGTCCTGATCGCCTTGGTGGACCCGGCACATGTCCAGCACGAGGAAGTCCACGCGTGGTTCGGCCGTATCGGACGCAAGTCCTTTGCCACTTGTCCGATCACCGAGAACGGGTTGCTGCGGATCGTCGGGCACCCGAAGTACCCGAACTCTCCCGGACCACCCAGCACCGTCGCCAGCGCACTGGCGGCGATACGCACGCTGCCAGGACATGCGTTCTGGCCTGACAGCATCAGTCTGGCCGACGGCAACTTCGTTGATGCATCGCTTCTGTCCAGCCACGCCCGTGTGACCGACAGCTATCTGCTGGCACTGGCCCGTGCGAACTCGGGCCGGCTCGCCACCTTGGACCACCGACTGGCCACCGAAGTGGTGCCCGAAAGCAGGGCATCTCTCGCACTCATTTGATGCCTTGGACGCAAGTGTTACTGGGCCGCATTGCTTGTTCCACAGGGGGCCGGCGACCTGTGTCGTCGGCCCGGGCGCACTTCTGATCAATCGCTGGGCCGCTGCCAGGTTTGCTGACCCCACATGGCGTGGCTCGCGATTCTTGCGTTCGAGACCCCCTTGGTCGGGTACGAGAACTTCGAGCGCCACGACCGCGCGGCCGTCGATGCCTGGGCGGTGTACGACAACCCTGGCGGCGACGCGGTGTTGCTTGAATGGGGAGAAGCGCAAGGACTCAGGATCATGTCTGGCCCCTCGCGGGCAACCTGCCGCGCGGGGAGCGGCGCTGATCTCAGGCATTCAGCCAGCCGCCGCCTTCACCCTCAAGCGCCACGCGTGCAGCAGCGGCTCGGTGTAGCCGCTCGGCTGAGCCAATCCCTTGAACACCAGATCGCTCGCCGCCTGGAACGCGGCCGAGGCTTCGTAGTTTGCGGCCATCGGCTTGTACGCCGGGTCGCCGGCGTTCTGCTTGTCCACGACCTTGGCCATGCGCTTGAGCGTGGACCGCACCTGCGCCTTCGTCACCACGCCGTGGTGCAGCCAGTTGGCCATGTGCTGGCTGCTGATGCGCAGCGTCGCGCGGTCTTCCATCAGGCCGACGTTGTGGATGTCGGGCACCTTGGAGCAGCCCACGCCCTGGTCGATCCAGCGCACCACGTAGCCGAGGATGCCCTGCGCGTTGTTGTCGAGCTCCTGCTGGCGCTCGGCGTCGCTCCACTTCGGCGCCTTCACGACCGGCACGGTCAGCAGGCCCCTCAGGAGGGTGTCGTGCTCGTGGTCGGCGTCGAGTTGCGCGTGCGCCTTCTCGAGCTGCTTCTGCACCGCGAACACGTCCACCTGGTGGTAGTGCAGCGCGTGCAGCGTGGCGGCGGTCGGGCTCGGCACCCAGGCGGTGTTGGCGCCGGCCTTCGGGTGCGCGATCTTCTGTTGCAGCATCGCCGCCATCAGGTCGGGCATCGCCCACATGCCCTTGCCGATCTGCGCCTTGCCGCGCAGCCCGCACTGCAGGCCGACGAGCACGTTGTTGCGCTCGTAGGCCTGGATCCAGGCGCTCGTCTTCATGTCGCCCTTGCGGATCATCGGCCCGGCCTGCATCGAGGTGTGCATCTCGTCGCCGGTGCGGTCGAGGAAGCCGGTGTTGATGAACGCGACGCGGCTCGCCGCGGCGGCGATGCAGGCCTTCAGGTTGAGGCTGGTGCGGCGCTCCTCGTCCATGATGCCGAGCTTGACGGTGCTGTCGGGAAGGCCGAGCAGCTTCTCGACGCGGCCGAACAGCTCGCTCGCGAACGCCACTTCTCCGGGCCCGTGCATCTTCGGCTTGACGATGTAGACCGAGCCCTTGCGGCTGTTGCAGATGCCGCCCGCCGCCCCGTCGCGGCGCAGGTCGTGCAGCGCGATCGTCGTCGTCACGACCGCATCGAGGATCCCTTCGGGGATCTCGCGGCCGTCCTCGCCCCACAGGATCGCCGGGCTCGTCATCAGGTGGCCGACGTTGCGCACGAACAGCAGCGATCGGCCGTGTAGCGCCACGTCCTCGCCGCGCGGGCCGGTGTAGCGGCGATCGGGATTGAGGCCGCGCGTGAACGTCTTGCCGCCCTTGGCGACCTCTTCGGTCAGCGTGCCCTTCAGGATGCCGAGCCAGTTGCCGTAGGCCTGCACCTTGTCTGCAGCGTCCACCACGGCGACCGAGTCCTCGAGGTCGAGGATGGTGGACAGCGCCGATTCGAGCACCAGGTCGCTCACGCCCGCAGGATCGGTCATGCCGATCGGGTGCTGGGCGTCGATCCGGATGTCCAGGTGCAGGCCGTGGTGCGACAGCAGCACCGACGACGGCGCGTCCATCTCGCCCTGGAAGCCGACGAACTGGGCCGGGTTCTTCAGGCCCACCGTCGCGCCGCTCTTGAGCGTGACGGCGAGCTGGTTGTCGATCACGCGATAGGCGGTGGAATCGACGTGCGAACCCCGCTTCAGCGGCACCGTGCGATCCAGCACATGGCGCGCGTAGTCGATGACCCTGGCGCCGCGCACCGGGTTGTAGGCGCTGCCGCGCTCGGCGCCGCCGTCCTCGGGCAGCGCGTCGGTGCCATAGAGCCCGTCGTAGAGCGACCCCCAGCGCGCGTTGGCGGCGTTGAGCGCGTAGCGCGCGTTGGTGATCGGCACCACGAGCTGCGGGCCGGCCTGCAGCGCGAGTTCGGCGTCCACGTTCTTCGTCGTCACCCGTACCTTGGCCGGCGCGGGCACCAGATAGCCGATGGCGTCCAGGAACCTCCTGTACTTGCGCGGGTTCGCGATCGGCCCCGGGTTCGCCCGGTGCCAGGCGTCGATCTCGGTCTGCAGGCGGTCGCGCTCGGCCAGCAGCGCGGCGTTCTTCGGCGCCAGGTCGTGCACGATCTCGTCGAAGCCCTGCCAGAAGCGCGCTGCGTCGATCCCCGTGCCGGGAAGGACCTCGCGGTCGATGAAGTCCTTCAGGACGGTGGCAACCTGGAGGCGGTGGACGGGGGTGCGTTCGGTCATGGCAGTGGGTCTTCAGGTGGGAAAGAAGTCGAGGACGTCGCGCAGGCTGCTGCCGGTGCGCGTCGGAGCGGTCGCGAGTTGTTCGAGCGGCAGGCCCTGGCGGTTGACCCACAGCGTGGTGTAGCCGGCCCAGGTGGCGCCGATGGCGTCCCAGCCGTTGCTCGAGACGAAGAGGATCTGCCGCGCCGGCAGGCCGAGCGCCTGCGGGCCGAGGGCGTAGGCGGCCGGATCGGTCTTGTACTTGCGCACGCCGTGCACGCTGAGCACGTGGGCCAGGAAGGGCTCGAAGCCGGCGCTCTTGACGGCGACGGCGAGCATCTCCGGGTCGCCGTTGCTGAGGATCGCGCAGGGCACGCCGCGGCGTTGAAGCTCGCGCAGCACGTCGAGGTTTTCCGGGAAGGCGCTCAAGTGGCGGTACTGGTTCATCAGCTGCGCTTCGGCCGCTTCGGTCAAGGCCAGGCCGAGCCGCTGCGCCGCGAAGCGCAGCCCGGCGCGCGTGAGCTCCCAGAACGGCTGGTAGCGCCCGCTCATCGACGTGATCCGCGTGTAGTCGATCTGCTTGTCGCGCCAGAGCAGGCTGAGGGCATGGCCCTGGCCCGGGAACAACTGCTCCGCGAGCAGCGCGACGCTGTAGACGTCGAACAGCGTGCCGTAGGCGTCGAAGACGACAGCGCGTGGAACCGGCGGCAGCTTTTCCATCGGGCGACTCTATTCGAAACCCACGCGGCAATTAAGTACCAAAAATGCGATGGATCTGTGACTTCAATGGCGTAATCTAGCGGCCGTGGACCGGCTCAAGCAGATCGAATCCTTCGTCGCCGTGGTCGCCAAGGGCAGCCTGACGGCGGCCGCGCACGCCGAGGGCGTGGCGCCGGCCATCATCGGGCGCCGCCTCGGCGCGCTCGAGCAGCGCCTGGGCGTGAAGCTGTTGCTGCGCACCACGCGGCGCATGACGCTCACCCACGAAGGCAGCGCGTTCCTCGAATCGTGCCAGCGCCTGCTGGCCGACCTGGCCAACGCCGAAGCGAGCGTCAGCGCCGGCGGCGTGAAGGCGAGCGGCCATCTGCGCATCACCGCGCCGGCCGGCTTCGGCCGCCGCCACGTGGCGCCGCTGGTGCCGCGCTTCGTCGAGCGCCACCCGGAGGTGTCGGTGTCGCTGAACCTGAGCGACCGCGTGGTGGACATCGTCAACGAGGGCGTCGATTGCGCCGTGCGCGTGGGCGACCTGCCCGATTCGTCGCTGGTCAGCGTGCGCCTGGCCGACAACCGGCGCCTGTGCGTCGCGACGCCCGCGTACCTGGCGCGCGCCGGCACGCCACAGCACCCGGCCGAACTCGAGCGCCACGAGTGCCTGACGCTCTCGTCCGACGCCAGCCAGACGCGCGGCTGGGCCTTCGTGATCGATGGCGAGACGACCTACCTGCGTCCGCGCGGGCGGCTGGACTGCTCCGACGGCCAGGTGCTGCACGACTGGTGCCTGCGCCGGCCTGGGCATCGCCTGGCGCAGCACCTGGGAGGTCGAGGACGAGATCGCCAGCGGCGCGCTGCAAAGCCTGCTGGAGGACTTTCGCGCGCCGCCCAACGGCATCTATGCGGTGTTCGCGCAGCGCAAGCACCTGGCGCTGCGGGTGCGGCTGTGGATCGACTTCCTCAAGCACACCTACGGCGAAGCGGCCTACTGGACCGGCGCGTCGCAGCGGCAGGGCGCTTCTACACTCGCTGGATGATCCTCGAAGCCCTGCTCGCCTATGCCCACCTCGCCGCGATCCTGACGCTGGTGGTGTTCATGACCAGCCAGGCGGCGCTGTGCCGCCCGCAATGGCTCAACGCCGAGGTCGTGCGCCGCCTCGGGCGGGTCGACCAGATCTACTGGGGCGCCATCGCTGCCGTGCTGGCCACGGGCGCCGCGCGCATGGCGTGGGGCATCAAGGGCTTCGACTGGTACCTTGGCCAGCCCCTGATGCTTCTCAAGATCGCGCTGTTCGTCGTGATCGCGCTGATCTCGCTGAAGCCGACCCGGCTCTTCGCACGCTGGCGGCGCAGCCTGGCGGCAACCGGCGCGCTGCCTGCCGTCGCCGAGGTGAACAGCGCGCGCCGCTGGGTGATGATCGAAGCGCACCTGTTCCTGCTCCTGCCGCTGGCGGCGGTGTTCGTTGCGCGCGGGCTGGGCGTGGCGGGCTGAAACGACGGCCCCAAGCCCACTTCGCACGCGGCCCTCGCGCGGCGCGCTCAGCCGGCTTCGGAGCGGCCGCGCGACGATTGATACGCTACTTGGCGGCGGCGTCCGCCGTGCACTTCTTCACGAAGCTCGTCTTGGCCGCGCCGGCAAGCTTCTTCTCGGCGGCCTGGGCTTCGCAACCAGCGGCGGCAGCGCCGGCGCCGGCGTCGGCCTCGCACTTCTTCACGAAGCTCGTCTTGGCCGCGCCGGCAAGCTTCTTCTCGGCGGCCTGGGCTTCGCAACCGGCGGCGGCTGCGCCGGCGCCGGCATCGGCCTCGCACTTCTTCACGAAGCTCGTCTTGGCCGCGCCGGCGAGCTTCTTCTCGGTGGCCTGGGCCTCGCAGTTGGATGCGGCGAGGGTCGGGCCGGCAAGCGCGGCCAGGGCGAGTGCGAGCAGGGGGATCAGCTTCTTCATGGGAACTCCTCGTGATGGCGTGTTGTGGTCGTAGCGAATGCGGCCGGGCCTTGGCACCGGCGCGCCGCTATTGGATCACGTCACAGGATCCGCCTCGGGTGCGCCAGCGCCTCGTGCGCAGCGTGCAGCCGCCGCACCAGCACGCGGATGAAGGCTTCGTCGAAGAGGTGGCGGCAGCCGGGGCCCACCTGGGCCAACGAGTCGGGGGTGAACGAGATCGTCGTGCAGGGCTTGCTGACGACCACGTCGGCGCTGTGGCAGCGCAGCTCCGGGCTCGGCGCGAGGTAGGCCATCTCGCCGACCGACGTGCCGGCGCCGAGCTGGGCGACCTTGCGGCCGTCGCGGAACACCTCCACCTCGCCCTGGGCGACGATGTGAAAGCTGCGCCCCTCCTCGCCCTTGCGGTACAGCGCGTGGCCGAAGCCAAAGCGCTGCCAGCTCGCGCGGTGCACCACTTCCCACAGCTCGACGTCGCCGAAGCGGCTGAAGAAGTCGAGGCTGCGCAGCAGGTTGAAGCGTTCCGAATCGAGCACGCCCTGGAGTTGCCCGCGCGGCACCTCGCGGTTGGCGATCAATGCCGACAGCGCCTGCGAGAACTCGTCCCAACCCGCGTGGCGGTCCTCGGGTCGCTTGGCGAGCGCGCGCAGGATGGCCTCGTCCACGCCCGCGCCCACATTGGCACGCAGTGCGCTCGGTGGCGTCGGCGCCTGGTGGTAGATCTGGTGGACCAGCGCCGGCTGCTCCTGCGCGTCGAACGGCGGTCGGCCGGTGATCATGTGGTACAGCACCGCGGCGAGCGAATAGATGTCGGCCCGGCAGTCGAGCGTGCTGCCGTCGAGCTGCTCGGGCGACATGTACGCGAGCGAGCCGACGCGGTACACCTGCGTCACGTCGGAGCGCATGTTGAGCACGCTGCCGAAGTCGGTGATCTTGATGTCGGTGATGCTGCCGTCGGTCAGCACGGTCAAGATGTTGGCCGGCTTCACGTCGCGGTGGATCAGGCCCTGGCGGTACACGTAGCCGAGCGCCATCGCGCACTTGAAGCCGAGCTCGACGATCAGCTCCAGCGACTGCAGCTGGTCGGCGCGGCAGTACGGCCTGAGCGTGCCGCCATCGACGTACTCCATCACGATGTATGGCGCCTGCGGGTCGGCCACGGCGTCGAGGATCTGCACGACGTTCGGGTGCTGCAGCCGGCCGACGAGTGCGGCCTCGGCGGCGAAGAAGCGTTCGTAGTAGCGCCCGTCCTGCGCGTCGGCGAGCGCGCTGGCGCGCACGCGCTTGACGGCCACGTCGCGGCCGCGGAACTCGTCGCGGCAGAGGAAGACCTCGCTGGTCGCCCCTTCGCCGAGGCGGCCCAGCACGCGGTACTTGCCGATCTGCGGTGGCAGCGCGGGCAGTTCGGGCGGGGCGAGGGTGGTGGTGGACATGCCGGGCGCGCTCGGCCCGTGGCAGGCCGGCGAGCGATCATTTCACCGCTGGGCGGCGCGCGCTTGGGCGAACAGCGGTGATAAACCGGCCAATCCCGGCCCGCGCGGCGGCGGGCCGATGCCGGCCGAAACGTAGAATCCGCCGATGATTGCAGTCAAGCAAGAGCTGCTGGGGGCCCTGGCCGACGCGCTGGCCGAACTGGCGCCTGGCCACGCGCCGGCGCCGGCGTTCGAGTCGCCCCGGCAGGCCGCGCATGGCGACCTGGCCTGCACTGCGGCGATGCAGCTGGCCAAGCCGCTCCGGCGCAACCCGCGCGAACTCGCCCAGGGGCTGATCGACGCGCTTGCGCGCCGCCCGGCGGTGCAGCGCTGGGTCGAGGCGATGGAGATCGCCGGCCCCGGTTTCATCAATCTGCGGCTCACGCCAGCGGCGAAGCAGGCCGTCGTCGCCGAAGTGCTGACCGCGGGCGCGGCCTACGGCCGGCGGGTGGCCGAGGCGGGCGGGGATGAGGCACGGAAGGTGGTGGTCGAGTTCGTCTCGGCCAACCCGACCGGCCCGCTGCACACCGGCCACACGCGCCAGGCGGCGCTCGGCGACGCGATCTGCAACCTGCTCGAGTGGCAGGGCTGGCAGGTGACGCGCGAGTTCTACTACAACGACGCCGGGGTGCAGATCGCGACGCTGGCCGCGTCGGTGCGGGCGCGCCTGAAGGGCCTGGCGCCCGGCGATCCGCAGTGGCCCGAACCGGCCTACAACGGCGACTACATCGCCGACGTGGCGGCCGACTTCGCGGCCCGCCAGACCGTGCATGCCGACGATCGCGAGTTCACCGCCTCGGGCGACACGGATGACCTGGAAGGCATCCGCCAGTTCGCGGTGGCCTACCTGCGCCATGAGCAGGACCTGGACCTCAAGGCGCTCGGCGTGCGCTTCGACCACTACTTCCTCGAGTCGAGCCTGTACGCGAGCGGGCGGGTCGAAGACACCGTGGCCCGCCTCGTCGCTTCCGGCAAGACCTACGAGAAGGATGGCGCGCTCTGGTTGCGCACGACCGAGTACGGCGACGACAAGGACCGCGTGATGCGCAAGTCGGTCCCGCCCGGTGCCGATGCGTCGTCCGGCGAGGGCAGCGCCTACACCTACTTCGTGCCCGACGTGGCCTACCACCTCGCCAAGCTCGAGCGCGGCTTTCGCAAGGCGATCAACATCCAGGGCGGCGACCACCACGGCACGATCGCGCGGGTTCGCGCCGGCGTGCAGGCGGCCGGGACGGACGTGCCTGCCGGCTACCCCGACTACGTGCTGCACAAGATGGTCACGGTGATGAAGGGCGGCCAGGAGGTCAAGATCTCCAAGCGCGCCGGCAGCTACGTGACGCTGCGCGACCTGATCGACTGGACCGGCCGCGACGCGGTGCGCTACTTCATGCTCAGCCGCAAGGCCGACACCGAGTTCGTGTTCGACGTCGATCTGGCCCTGAAGCAGAACGACGAGAACCCGGTGTTCTACGTGCAATACGCCCACGCCCGCATCTGCTCGGTGCTGGCGCAGTGGGGCGGCGACGAGGCGCTGCTCGCCGCGGCCGACGTCGCCCGGCTGGGCGCGCCCGCCGAGACGGCGCTGATGCTCAGGCTGGCCGAATTCCCGGCGCTGCTCGCGCGCGCGGCGGCCGATCTCGCGCCGCACGACCTGGCCTTCTACCTGCGCGACCTCTCCGCCGCCTTCCACAGCTACTACGCCGCCGAGCGCTTTCTGGTCGACGAGGCCGAACTGGCCCGCGCCCGGCTGGCGCTCCTTGCCGCCACGCGCCAGGTGCTGCGCAACGGGCTCGCGGTGCTCGGGGTCAGCGCGCCCGATTCGATGGTGCGCGAGGCCGTGCCCGCCCAGGAGCTCACTGCATGAGACCACCCGCCGCGCCGCGCCGAAGCGGCATCCGCAGCGCCCAGCGCGGCGGCTTCTTCCTCGGCCTGATCGTCGGCCTGCTCGTCGGGCTCGGGGTGTCGCTCGGCGTGGCGCTGTACGTGACCAAGGTGCCGGTGCCCTTCATCAACAAGGTGCCGCAGCGCAGCGCCGAGCAGGACGCCGCGCAGGCCGAGAAGAACCGCAACTGGGACCCCAACGCCCCGCTCGCCGGCAAGAGCGCGCTGCGCGCACCGGCTGCTGCGAGCGCCGTGCCGGCCGCCCTGCCCCCGCCGGTTGCGCAGCCGCCCGCGCCGACGGCCAGCGCCTCGAAGCCCGCCAAGACCGGCGAGACCGCGGCAGCGCCGAAGAAGGACGGCAAGGACGCCGCCGCGCCGGCGGGCGACCCGTTCATCTACTTCGTCCAGGCCGGCGCCTACGCGCGCAGCGAGGACGCCGAGCAGCAGCGCGCCAACCTCGCGCTGATCGGGCTCACGGCCAAGGTCACCGAGCGCGAGCAGGCCGGCCGCACCGTGTACCGGGTGCGTGTCGGGCCCTACGATCGCAAGGAAGAGGCCGACGCCGCGAAGGAAAAGCTGGCCGAGGCCAGCATCGACGCTGCGCTGGTGCGGGTCCAGCGCTAGCATGACGACCCCGAGACACCTTCGGCGTCGCCCCCCGCGCGGAGCCCAGACCTCCCGGGGCGGCCCGGCGAGGTCTGAACTTATCCCCGCCGGTGCGACTCCACCTGCGGGTCATTCAACAAGGAAGAGATATGAAACGTCGTGAGTTTTCGGCCGTTCTGGCCACCGGCGCACTCGGCGCGGCCTCGATCATGAACACGGCGCGCGCCCAGGGCGGTGCGCCCGTGGAGGGCAAGGATTACGTGCGCCTGAGCTCGCCGCTGCCGGCGCCGGCCGGGGGCAAGATCGAGGTGGTCGAGTTCTTCTGGTACGGTTGCCCGCATTGCAACACCTTCGAGCCGATGCTCGACGCCTGGTCCAAGAAGCTGCCGGCCGACGTGAGCTTTCGCCGCGTTCCGGTGGCGTTTCGCGACGAGCCGTTCGTGGCCCACCAGCGGATCTACTTCGCGCTCGACGAGATGAAGCTGACCGAGGCGATGCATCGCAAGGTGTTCGCCGCGATCCACGTCGACCACCTGCGCCTGGACAAGCCGGCCGACATCGCCGCCTTCATGACCAAGAACGGCGTCGACGGTGCCAAGTTCCTCGAGTTCTACAACGGCTTCTCGGTCCAGACCAAGGCACGCCAGGCGGCGCAGCTGGCGCAGGCCTACAAGCTCGACGGCGTTCCTGCACTCGGCATCCAGGGCAAGTACTTCACGTCGGCAACGTTGGCCGGCTCGCCCGAGCGCTCGCTCGCGGTGACCGACTACCTGATCCAGCAGGTGCGCGGCAAGGCTTCCTGAGCCGGCGCCGGCAAGACCGGCCTGGGCCCGGGCTGGCGCGCCCGGCAGGCGTTGCGGCGCCCGACGCGGCCTGCCCGTGGTGGGCTGCGGTATGCTTTCCGCGGCCGGAGCGGGGGGGTCGCACTGTCTGGCGCCGATGGCTGCGATGGCCCATCCACCATCGCAAGCCCCCGTCCCTGAGGAGACTACGCAATGAGATTCGTGTACATCGGCTTGATCGTGGCCTTCACCGCCCTCGTCCTGCTCTTCAAGGTGCAGAACCTCGAGACCGCGACGGTGTCGCTGTTCACCGCTAGCATCACGCTTCCGGTGTCGATCTTGGTCCTTCTGGTCTATGTATTGGGGATGATGACCGGCGGCCTCCTGCTGGCCCTGGTGCGGGGCTGGATTCGCGGCGCCAGGCAAGCCCGCTGAGGGGCTTCGCGGGTTGGTTGCGCCACCGGGCCGGCCTCTACACGCGGCGACGCAGCCCGTGGGCCGGCAACGCGCTGCGCCCGTGACGGCCTCGTCCATCGTGAATGCAGCGCGCCGTCGCTCTCGTTGCGCGCGGCGAAGCTGACGCGCTGGCTCGCCGCCTGCATGGCGCTGTGACTTCCCGGCTGCCGCACGCTGCCGCGCAATGCCGTGCCGCCCAGCCAGATGGTCGCCGCCGTGATCCCGGGCACGCCCGACGTTCGCGCCCCGGTTGGCCGGCCGATCCCGGCAATGGCGGACGATCCGGCGCGCTCCTTCGAGCAGGCGTCGGCGACCCAATTCCCGCTCGGACCGGACGGCTTCGCCAGCTATCAGCACCTCGCGCCGTCGGGCGGCGGCGCAAACGGCGCGTTGCCCGAAGTACGCGTGCACGGCATCGTTCAACAGGCTGGCCTTGTCGGGGGTAGAGCTCTCGCGGTCCCGGCGTACGACCAGCCCGAGCGGCCGGCCGACGCGGGTTTCGCGTGCCCACTCGACGATGCAGGCCGGTGCGTTGGGGTCGAGATCGCGCTCGCGGCAGGGCGCCGGGTCCATCGCGTTGAAGAGCTGCCGCATCTCGGCGGCGTGCCATTCGAGCACTGCGCGCTGCCCTGCATCGGCAGCGCCGGCAGTGGCGGCGAGGTTCGTGGACACGCTGCGACGCCTTCTTGATTCTTGACATCTGGATGCATCGACATCGACGTCCATGGCCCGCGGCGTCGCCGAGCGCCCCCGGCGAGACGGTGCAAGGCCGACGATCTGCGCCTCTCGGCGAGGCGCGCCCGACTGCCGGTCGGGCGTGATCGCCAACTGCAGCGCTGCCGGCTGGGGTCGCGGCGGCGATCGCAAGCGTTCGTGGCAGAGGGGGCCCCCGCGCAAGCGCCACGCCATCGCGGAGCTTGCCATGGCTCGTTCCGACGTGCGGAGGCGCGGCGCCGCCGCAAGCCCGGAATTCGAGCCATGGACTGGCAAGACCCGATGCGAACCAGCTAGAATCTTCTGCAAGTTTCGTGCCCCATGTGCTCCTCTCGTTGCTCCGCCGATTGCATCCTGCCGCGCGCGCTCGCACTCGCACTGCTGGTCTGGGCGGCGCCGTCGCCGGCTGAGAAGGCCGACCGCAACAAGCCGCTCAACATCGAGGCCGACGCGGGGCGCTACGACGACCTGAAGCAGGTCGGCACGTTCACCGGCAACGTCGTCGTCACCAAGGGCACGCTGACGATGCGCGCCGCGCAGATCGAGGTGCGCCAGAGTCCCGACGGCTACCAGCACGGCCTGGCGACCGCGCTGCCAGGGCAGCTTGCGAGCTTCAGCCAGAAGCGCGACGGTGTCGACGAGACGATCCAGGGCGAGGCCGAGCGCATCGAATACGACGGCAAGGCCGACACGGTGCGCTTCGTCAACCGCGCCGTGATCCGCCGCTACCGCGGCGCGACGCTCGCCGACGAGACTGCCGGCAGCCTGATCACCTACGACAACACGCGAGAGGTGTTCAGCGTCAGCGGCGGGGCATCGGCAGCGACGCCGGGCAACCCGAGCGGGCGCGTGCGCGCCACGTTGACGCCGCGCGAGGCGCTGCCCGACGCCGCCGCCTCGGCGCCCGCAACGGCCGCGCCCCCGGCGCTCCGCCCGAGCCCCACGCTCGGCAACCTGCCGCCGGGGGAGCGCCGTTGAGCGCGCTGCCCGTCCCACCGGGACGCCTGGAGGCCAGCGGGTTGAAGAAGCGCTACGGCACGCGCACCGTCGTCAAGGACGTGCATGTGGCGGTGCAGGGCGGCGAGGTGGTGGGCCTGCTGGGGCCGAACGGCGCCGGCAAGACGACGAGCTTCTACATGATCGTCGGCCTGGTGCGCGCCGACGCCGGGCGGATCAGCATCGGCGGGCGCCGCGTCGAGCGGATGCCGATCCACCAGCGCTCGCGCCTGGGCCTGAGCTACCTGCCGCAGGAGGCGTCGATCTTTCGCAAGCTCACGGTCGAGGAGAACATCCGCGCCGTGCTCGAACTCCAGCTCGACGCCGACGGCAAGCCGTTCAAGTCGACCCGCATCGAGGCCTTGCTGGGCGGTCTGCTGGACGACCTCGCGATCGAGAAGCTGCGCGACAACCCGGCGCCGTCGCTCTCGGGCGGCGAACGGCGCCGCGTCGAGATCGCGCGCGCGCTGGCCACGCAGCCGCGCTTCATCCTGCTCGACGAACCGTTCGCCGGCATCGACCCGATCGCGGTGATCGAGATCCAGCGCATCATCAGTTTCCTGAAGGGCCGCGGCATCGGCGTGCTGATCACCGACCACAACGTGCGCGAGACGCTGGGGATCTGCGACCGGGCCTACATCATCAGCGAGGGCGCGGTGCTCGCCGAGGGCACGCCGGGCGAGATCGTCGCGAACGCCGACGTGCGCAAGGTGTATCTCGGCGAACACTTCCGGATGTGACGATGCGCCTTCGAGCCTGCGGCTTCGCTGCTTCGCCACCTTGCCGGCCGCGCCAGGCGAGACGCTTGGCGCTTCGCCAGGCATGGCCATGCCGCAGGACCGTCCATGCACGGCCTCAGCCCCCTGACGGGGCCGGGGCCATGCTTGGGGCTTCGGCCGTACAGAGACCGTCGCTGCGGACTGTCGAGTGCCTGCCGAAGGGCTGCGGCGCCTGGCCGCAGGCGGCCCGGCGAAAGGCCGGCCCGCGATGAAGCCGTCCCTGCAGGTTCGCCTGTCGCAGCACCTGTCGCTGACGCCGCAGCTTCAGCAATCGATCCGCCTGCTCCAGTTGTCGACGCTCGAACTCCAGCAGGAGGTCGAGCAGATGCTCGAACAGAACCCCTTCCTCGAAGCCGATGAAGAGGCCGCCTCGCCCGAGGCGGCGCCCGAGCGCGTCGCCGCCGGCGAGCGCGACGTGGTGCGCGACGAGGCCGAGACGCGCGCCGAAGGCAGCCCCGAGGCGGCCGAAGAGACGCCCGGCCTGGATACGGCCGAATTCGGCACGACCGAGCGCGACGACTGGGAAAACGGCACCGAGCGCGAGGATTTCGACAGCATTGCCGAGACGCCATCGACCGGCGGACAAGGCGCCGACAGCGACGACTTCGAGGGCCAGGAGCGCGGCGGCGCCCCGGAGTCGCTGCAAGACCACCTGCGTGGCCAGCTGGCCGGCATGCGTCTCGGCCCCGAGGACGCCGCCGCGCTGGCGGTGCTAGTCGACTCGCTCAACGAGGACGGCTACCTGGCCGACAAACTTGAAGAGATCGCCGAGCGCCTGGCCGGCGGCGAAGGCGAAGCGCTGCGCCAGGAGTTGCTCGAGCGCCTTCAATGCGCATTGAAGTGGCTGCAAAGCCTCGATCCACTGGGGGTCGGCGCGCGCGACCTGCCGGAATGCCTGACGCTGCAGTTGCGCGCCCTGCCGCGTAGCGAGGCGCAGGCGATCGCGATCCTGATCTGCCGCCAGCACCTAGAACTGCTCGCCCGGCGCGACATGCGCAAGCTGCTGGCCGTTACCGGCGCCGACGAGGGCCTGCTGCGCGAGGCGCAGGCGCTGATCGTAGCGCTCGAGCCGAAGCCGGGGCGTCCGTTCACGCGCGCCGAGGCCAACATCGTCGTTCCCGACGTGATCGTTCAGAAGGCCGGTCGCGGCTGGAAGGTGGTGCTCAACCCGGACGTGATGCCCAAGCTGCGCATCAACGATCTCTATGCACAGGTGATCCGGGGCGCGCGCGGTGGCAGCGGCTCGCCGCTGGGCGCGCGGCTGCAGGAGGCGCGCTGGTTCGTGAAGAACATCCAGCAACGCTTCGACACCATCCTGCGCGTCTCGCAGGCGATCGTCGAGCGCCAGAAGAGCTTCTTCACCCACGGTGCGATCGCGATGAAGCCGCTCGTGCTGCGCGAGATCGCCGACGAGTTGGGCCTGCACGAGTCCACGATCTCGCGCGTGACGACGGCGAAGTACATGGCCACGATGTTCGGCACCTTCGAGCTGAAGTACTTCTTCGGTTCGTCGCTCAACACCGAGGCGGGCGGCAACGCGTCGAGCACGGCGGTGCGCGCGCTGCTCAAGCAGCTGGTCGCCGCGGAAGACCCGGCCAAGCCGCTGTCGGACAGCCAGCTGAGCCAGATGCTCGAGGAGCAGGGGATCCAGGTCGCGCGGCGGACCGTCGCCAAGTACCGCGAGGCGCTGAAGATCGCGCCGGCGAACCTGCGGCGGACGATGTAGATGCACGCCGACGGATTGTCATGAGCCGGGCTCCGCTGTTCCTGCCCTGCGCCGCGGGCGTCGAGGCGCTGCTCGCCGACGAAGTGGCGCGCCTGCTGCCGGACGCGACGCGGCGGGTCGTTCGCGGCGGCGTCGGCCTGGACGGCGGCGTGTCCGAGGTGATGCGGCTCAACCTGGAGAGCCGCCTCGCGCAGCGGGTGCTGATCGAGGTGGCCGAGGGCGCGTACCGGCACGAGAGCGACCTCTACGCGCTGGCGCTCGGCGTGGACTGGACGCTCTGGATCACGCCGCGGCAGACGCTGCGCGTCGACACCACGGCGCAGCGTTCGCCGCTGCGCAGCCTGAACTTTGCCGCGCTGCGCATCAAGGACGGCGTGTGCGACCAGCTGCGCGAGGCCGCCGGCGAGCGGCCCAGCGTCGATACCCGCCACCCCGACCTGCAGCTCGTGCTGCACCTCGGCCCCGAGCGGGCCACGCTGTATGTCGACAGCTCTGGCGAGCCGCTGTTCAAGCGTGGTTGGCGGACTGATGTGGGCGACGCGCCGCTGAAGGAGACGCTCGCCGCCGCGATGCTGGCAGCCGCTGGCTGGCGCGGCACTCCCGAGGCCGGCGGGGCGCTGCACGACCCGTGCTGCGGCTCGGGCACGATCGCGATCGAGGCGGCGCAGATCGCCTGCGGCATCGCGCCGGGCCTGTTGCGCGGCTTCGCGTTCGAGCGCCTGGCGCCGTTCGCGCCCGCCGAGGCGCAGGCGCAGTGGCAGGCGCTGAAGGCGGCTGCGCAGGCGCGCATCCATGCCAGTGCGGTGCCGATCTTCGCCAGCGACGTCTCGTTCCGGATGGTCGACTTCGCGCGCCGCAACGCCGAGCGGGCCGGCGTGGCGCAGGCCATCGCCTTCAACGGCGGCGACGCGCTGGAGCGCCCGGCGCCGCCGTTGCCGCCCGGAATGCCGGGCACGCTGATGCTCAACCCGCCGTATGGCGAACGGATCGAGGTGCTCGGCAAGTCAGGCGCCAGGGCCGCGCGCCAGTCGGCCGAAGACCGCAGCACCCCCGAAGACTTCTTCCCGCGCCTGGCGGCGCACTGGAAGCGCGCCTATACCGGCCAGGCACCCGGCTGGACGGCGTGGGTGCTCAGCCCCGACATGAAGCTCCCGGGCAGCATGCGCCTTCAGTGCGCCCGCCGGATGCCGATGTGGAACGGGCCCATCGAATGCCGGCTCTTCCGCTTCGACCTGGTGGCCGGGTCGATGCGCGGCCCGCAGGAGCCTCGACGCCAGCCGTGACGAAGGGGCACGGATCCTGATGCGCTCTTGCGGCGCCGGCCCGAACGCGCGAGGCGGACCACGCCGTGCGCGTTGGGGCCGAGCGTGGCCCGCTTCTTGCACCGTCAGTGCTTCAGGTGTTGCCGAACCATGAATCGCCCAGCGCTGCCGGGTGCGAACGGCTGACGATCAGCCCGGCCTGCAGGTACAGCGCATTGAGCAGGCGCGTTGCGCGCTCGCGGTTCATGCCGGGCCAGCTGGCGATCTCGCGCTGGCTTGCCACCTCGCGCCGAAGCTGCTGCACGGCCGCGTGCAGCGGCCCGTCGGAGCGCAATACCGTGAGGTCGAAACTGGGCGAGACGCGGTAGACCGCCGTGCCGGTGACTTCGGGCAGCAAGGCGCTGCGGGCGCCGTGCACCGCCATGGCCCACAACAGGGGCGACAGCGGACGGTACAGGTGCGGTTCTCCGATCAGCGTTGCCTCCGGGTCGCCCGGCGGGCGCAGCACGGCAGGCTCCACCTGCAGTACCACCAGCGTCGCCCGCCGTTCCTCGACCAGCGTCCGCAAGTCGACCGGGCAATGCGCCAGGCGCTCGCGCGGAAACACGGTCAAGGGCACGACCTTGTCGAGGCACTGAAGATGCACCGTCAGGCTGCGCGCATGGCGCACGCCGGCGGCCAGGACCTCGAGCAAGTCGGCGGCGCGGCCGCCCTGCTCGAAACGCATCAAGTCCTGCGTCAGCGATGGACTGAGCGACGACAGCCGGGTCGAAGGCGCGCCCTCGGGAGCGTTGCGGGCCATCTCGTCCAGGTAACGCTGAAAGCCGCTCACGCGCATCAGCTCGGGATCGCCGAGGGGGATCGTGGGCTCGAAGTTGGGCATTAGGTCGCGCGGTGCTGAATTTCGGCGATTTTCCCACGCTAGCGGCAATTGCGGGCAGGGTCGATGGCCCGAAATGTAGGGTCTGGCGGTGGCCAGACACAGCCCCAATTTGTAACGCGCCGTGCGTGGGCCTGCAACAGGGCTCGCCTTGCAGGCCGCGCCGGGCCAGTGGCCCGGCCCTTCGCCAGGCGCAGCCAGTCCACCGGACTGTCTGCGTCCGCTCTCAGCCCAGTGCATCGCGCGCACGTTCGAAGGCGCGCCAGAACTGCGCCTCCTGCGTGCTGGCGAAGTTGATGCGCATCAGCGTGCTCGGCCGGTGCGTGGCGTGAAACAGCGCGCCCGGCGCGAGCAGCCAGCCATCGTCGAGCATCGCCTCGGCGAGCCGTTCCGTATCGACGCCGGCATCGACCCAGCCGAACAGCCCCCGCGGCGGGGCCGCGAAACGGCAGCCCGCAGCCTCGGCCAGCCTGACCGCGCGGGCCCGGGCAGCGTCGAGCCGCAGCACCACGCGTTCGGCGTGGCGGCGCAGCAGCCCGAGCTCCATGCAGTGCGCGACGGCCTGTTCGGTCAGCCCGGGCGTGGTCAGCGTGCCGAGCAGCTTGGTGTCGACGAAGCGCTCGACCAGCGCCAGCGGCGCGGCAATGAAGCCGACCCGCCAGGCGGGCACCAGGATCTTCGAGAAGCCCGAGACATAGATCGTCCGCTCCAGCGCGTCGAGCGCGGCCAGCCGCGGTAGGTGCGCCGGCGCCAGGTGCGAGTAGCTGTCGTCCTCGACGATGTACAGCTCGTTCGCCTGCGCGAGCTTGAGCAGGTGGTGCGCCGCGCCGAGCGAAAGCGAGGCCCCGGTCGGGTTGTGCAGCACCGACACCGTGATGTACAGACGCGGCCGATGCGCCTGCAGCAGCTTGGCCATCACGTCGAGATCGGGTCCGTCCTCGCCGCGCGGCACCGGCAGGATGCGCAGGCCGAGCGCGGCCAGCCGCGCGTACTCGACCGGCCAGCCGGGCTCGTCCACCAGCACCGCGTCGCCGGCGCGGAGCAGGCTGCGCGTCACCACGTCGAGCGCCTGCGTCGCGCCGAGGGTCGTCACGATCTGCTCCGGCACCGCGGCGACGCCGTGCTCGCCGAGCCGCGCCGCCAGCGCGCGGCGCAGCCGGCTGTCGCCGGCCGGCTCGCCGTATCGCAAGGCCAGCGGCGCCAGCAGCGCGCCGCTGCTCACGCGGCGCAGCGCGCTGGCCAGCATCGGCAGGTCCAGCCATTCGACGGGCAGCGTGCCCAGCCCCGGCATCGGCTGCGCGCCGGGCGGCTGGAACATGCCGCGCATCAGCGCGGTGGCGCTGAGTGGGGCCGCCAGACGCGGGGCATGGCGGCCGCCCGGCGCACGCGCTGCGCTGGCGCCCTGCGGGATCGCGCTGTCGCGAACGAAGAACCCGCGCTGCTTGCGCGCCTCGACCAGGCCCTGCGCGAGCAACTGATCGTAGGCGGCGACCACGGTGCTCGGGCTGAGGCCGTAGCGCCGCGCACATTCGCGCACCGAGGGCAGGCGCGCGCCCGGTGCCAGCAGGCGCTGGCGGATGCGGTCGCCGAAGCGCGCCGCCAACTGGTCGGTCAAGGTCGTGCCGGCGTGGCGCGAAAGCAAGGCGGTGGCGGGCATGTGTATGGTCGCGAGTGGCAATACAGATCGACCATCGTTTGGCCAAAGTGTACTGCTGCTGTGTTGACATGGCATCTACACTGACCCTGATGATTCCGCAAGCGTTCTCCGCGCTGCCGGCCTTCGCCGCTGCCCGCCTTGGCAGGCTGAAGGCTGCCCGCGGGATGGCGGCCGCCAGAGGCCTGCGGCATCGCCCCCCGAAGACTCTTCGGCGTTTCGGTTCCGGCACGGCGTGGCCCGGGAGGGCGTCGCGATGAACGCCGAAGCCAAGGGCTTGTGGCTCGGGCTGCTCGGCGTCGTGATCTTCGCGATGACGTTGCCGATGACGCGCCTGGCCGTCGGCCCCGCGGCCGACCCGCAGTTGCCGCCGCTGTTCGTCACGGCGGGCCGGGCGGCGGTGGCCGGACTGCTGAGCATCGGCTACCTCGCGCTCACCGGCGCCGCGCGCCCGCGCCGCGGGCAATGGGCGGCGTTCGCTGTCTGCGCCGCCGGCACGGTGGTCGGCTTTCCGCTCTTTCTCGGCCTGGCCTTGCGCGAGGTCGATGCGATGCATGCGGCCGTGGTCACCGGTGTCCTGCCGCTGGCCACGGCGCTGGCGGCCGCGGTGTTCTTCCGCCAGCGGCCGTCGAACGCGTTCTGGTTCTGGGCAGTGGCCGGCTGCACACTCGTGCTCGCCTTCGCGGCGCGCCAGGGCAGCGGGCGCCTGGGCGCCGCCGATGCGCTGCTGCTGCTGGCCGTGGCCAGCGCGGCGATCGGCTACGTCGCCGGGGCGCGGCTGTCGGCGCAGATGCGCGCCGAGCAGGTGATCTGCTGGGTGCTGGTGCTGAGCCTGCCGGCGACGCTGCCGGTGATGCTGGCCGTCTGGCCCGCGCACGGTGCGCGCGCCTCGGCCTGGGGCGGCTTTGCCTATGTCACGCTGTTCTCGATGTGGCTCGGCTTCTTCGCCTGGTACCGCGCGCTCGCGCTCGGCGGCACGGTGCGGGTGAGCCAGGTCCAGCTGGTGCAGCCCTTCCTGGCGCTGCTGTTCGCGGTGCCGGTGCTGGGCGAGACGCTCGACGCGACGACCGTCGCTTTTTCGCTCGCAGTGATCGCCACCGTCTTCCTGAGCAAGCGCATGCCCGTCGACCTTGGACGCCGCCCGGCATGATGTCCAACGACAGCCCGTCGCCTGCGAAGCCGCCTTTCACGCTTGCGCGTCGCGCGGGCAAGATGAACTCGTCGGCGATCCGCGAGATCCTGAAGCTGGCCGAGCGGCCGGGGGTGATCTCGTTCGCCGGCGGGCTGCCGTCGCCGCGGGCCTTTCCGGTCGAGGCGGTGCGCGACGCCTGCGAGCGCGTGCTGCGCGACACGCCGCACGAGGCGCTGCAGTACGCCGCCAGCGAGGGCTTCGGGCCGCTGCGCGAGTGGGTTGCGGGCGAGTTGCGGAAGCAGGGGCTTCGCGTCGACGTGTCGCAGGTGCTGATCACCACCGGCTCGCAGCAGGGGCTGGACCTCCTGGCGAAGGTGCTGATCGACCCCGGCAGCACGGTGCTCGTCGAGCAGCCCACCTACCTCGGCGCGCTGCAGGCGTTCGCGCCGATGGAGCCGCGCCTTGCCGGCGTGGCCGGCGACGCCGACGGGCCGATCGTCGCGGCGATGGCCGACGCGGCGACCCGCGGCGGCGCCGACGCGCGCTTCTTCTACCTGTTGCCGAACTTCCAGAACCCCACCGGGCGCAGCATCGGCGAGGCGCGCCGCGCCGCGCTCGTCGGGCGGGCCGCTTCGATCGGCCTGCCGCTGGTCGAGGACAACCCCTACGGCGAGCTGTGGTTCGACACCCCGCCGCCGCCGTGCCTGTCCGGCCGCAACCCGCAGGGCACGGTGTACCTGGGGTCCTTCTCGAAGGTGCTCGCGCCGGGGCTGCGCCTGGGCTATGTGGTCGCGCCGCCGGCGCTGGGGCCGAAGCTGCTGCACGCCAAGCAGGCGGCCGACCTGCACACGCCGGGCTTCAACCAGCGCGTGGTGCACGAGGTCGTCCGCACGGGCCTTCTCGACCACCACGTGCCGACGATCCGCGCGCTCTACAAGGCGCAGCGCGACGCGATGCTCGCCGCACTGGAGCGGCACATGCCGCCCGGCGTGGTCTGGAACCGGCCGGCCGGCGGCATGTTCCTGTGGCTGCGGCTGCCGTTCGGGCTGAGTGCGGTCGATCTGCTGCCGCTGGCCGTCGAACGCGGCGTGGCCTTCGTGCCTGGCGCGCCGTTTTATGCCGAGGCGCCGCAGGGTGACACACTGCGCCTGTCGTTCGTCACCGCCAACGCCGAGCAGATCGACACCGGCATCGCCGCGCTGGCCCAGGCCGTTCGCGCAGCGCAGGAGACCAGGCAATGAAGGACCGCCCGTTTCGCCAGATCGACGTCTTCACCGCCGAACCCTACCGCGGCAACCCGCTTGCGGTGGTGCTCGACGGTGAGGGCCTGAGCGATGCGCAGATGCAGCAGTTCGCACGCTGGACGAACCTGTCGGAAACCACCTTCCTGCTGCAGCCGACCGACCCCGTGGCCGACTACCGCGTGCGCATCTTCACCCCCGGTGGCGAACTCCCCTTCGCCGGCCACCCGACGCTGGGCAGCTGCCACGCCTGGCTCGCCGCGGGCGGGCAATCGCGCGCCGATGCGGTGGTTCAGCAATGCGCCATCGGCCTCGTCCGCGTGCGGCGCGATGGCGGGCGCCTGGCGTTCGAGGCGCCCGCGCTGCGCCGCTCGAGCGCCGAGCCGGCGCTGGTGGCCCAGGTGCTGGCCGCGCTCGGCGCCCGCCCGGCGCAGCTGCGGGCAGCGCAATGGCTGGACAACGGCCCGCGATGGATCGGCCTGCTGTTCGACAGCGCCTCGAGCGTGCTCGCGCTCGAGCCCGACCCTGCGGCGCTCAAGCCGCTGGCCATGGTGGGCGTGGTCGGCCCGCACCCGACCGGCAGCGAGTGCGGTTTCGAAGTGCGCGCCTTCGCGGCGTCGCTGGGCATCGACGAAGACCCGGTGACCGGCAGCCTCAACGCGAGCCTCGCGCAGTGGCTGATCGCCGAGGGCCTGGCGCCCGGCGGCTACGTGGCGGCGCAAGGTGCGCGCCTCGGCCGCGCAGGGCGCGTCCACATCGCTCAGCGCGACGGGCAGGTGTGGGTTGGCGGCGCGAGCGTGATCTGCATCGAAGGGTCGGTGCGGCTGTGAACTGCGAACTCGACCACCTGGTGCTCGCCGCGCGCACGCTCGACGAGGGCGTGGCATGGTGCGAACGGACGCTCGGCATCACCCCTGGCGCGGGAGGCAGGCATGCGCTGATGGGCACGCACAACCGCGTCTTCGCGATCGGTTCGCCCGGGTATGTGCGGGCCTACTTCGAGCTCATCGCCATCGACCCCGAGGCCCCGCCGCCAGGCCGCGTGCGCTGGTTCGACCTCGACCACGCAGCGATGCAGGCGGCGCTGGCGCACGGCCCCCGACTCGTGCACTGGGTGGCGCGAACGACCGACCTCGACGCCGCGGTGGCGGCACTGGCCGCGCAGGGCATCGACGCCGGCCGCGTGCTGCAGGCCTCGCGCACGACGCCGCAGGGCGAGCTGCGCTGGCGCATCGCGGTGCGCGACGACGGCGCCCGACCGTTCGGCGGCGCGCTGCCGATGCTCATCGAATGGGGAGCCGCGCACCCGTCCGACGCGCTGCCCGAGAGCGGCGTGACGATCGCCACCCTGGCCCTGGGTGCGCCCGATCCTGCCGCGCTGCGGCGCGCGCTGCAGGCGCTCGGGCTTCGCGGCGCAGTGGCGAAGGGCCCGCCGCTCTGCGCGACCTTGAACACACCGCGAGGTGTCGTCGGCGCCTTATCGCTGCGATGAGATGATATTCGTCGCCAGTAATGCCGAAATGAGCGCGGCCCGACTGAGCTTGCCCCTGAGAGACGGACTCCATAGGTGATGTTGAAAATGCAGTCATGGAGGACGAGAGATGAGCAAGACAGAGGAAGTCAGACACCGCGCGCGATACACGCTGGAGTTCAAACTGTAGGCCGTTCGGCTGGTCAAGGCGGGACAGGAGGCGTCGGTGACGGTGCGCGTTCTGGGCATACCGAAGGCGACCTTGGGCAACTGGGTACGGCTGGCCGAGAAGGGTGAACTCCAAGGCGCGGGAGATCGGCCGGTGAGCGCCGAGCAGATGGAACTGGCGCGACTGCGTGCCGAACTGGCGCGCGTGAACATGGAGCGCGACATCCTAACGAGGCGACGGCGTACTTCGCAAAGTTGCGACGTGAAGTCGCTTACATCATTGTCTCGCCCGCTCACGAGGTTGGTGACGAGACCGGCTGTTCCGTCAGCCGTAGCCTACCTGTGCATGCGTCGCTGGCAACGGCGTCGTGTGAAGCCACGGGAACAACGCGTCGGGCCAACGGGCCGCGTCATCTTCCGCCGCGAGGAAGTGGCGTCACCTGCCAGCATCAAGGCGGATGAGATGCCAGGCTGAGTGGCATGGTCAACAGATGTGAACTGCTACAGACATCGTGAAGTACAACAAGCCAAAGATGCTGACAGGCTTGAACCAAAACGGTATGTGGTCGGCTGCTCTGCCTTTTGCATGGAGCACACGGACAGGAAGACCACCGGTGTACAGGCAGGACCTACCCCACTCGTTGTGATGTATGCGCAACACGGCAAGCCCGACGCGCCGCCGGCAACGGAAGGCCGACCGCAAGGAAGGCTGATGGCGCAGCGGGTAGAGGAACGCGGAGAAAGCGAATGCCGTTCTGTAATCGAACGGATACGGGTTGCGACATCACCCGGCGCGAAAGCGAGCCCACTTCCGCATGGTCTTCCATGGCGAGAGAGTCTGAGAAACCGCGATCAGGAGGAAGGCAGATGACGGGGTCAACGCATGGGGGGCAAGCCTGAGCACGAGCACGAATGTTGATGTCCTTGGCGCGCGATTTGATCAAGCTGGGCGAAGGACAGGCGAAGATCTCCCTCAGCGACCTTGAACAAACGACCGCTGTGGGAGAGTCTCTGTTCGACCAAGATCAGAGACCAGCACAGTGTGCCATGTGTTATGTCCGCCGCATTCCGGGGGCTGCGAACGCCTGATGTCCCAGGTTCATTTCGAGCATCGCTGAGAACGGGGTCGATGTCAGGGTGGGACGCCGCGCAAGCGAGATAGGCCGGTGCTCCGTTGTTATCGTGGGTTGTCGAAGCACCACGGAACAACTGAGACCAGCCTATGGATCGCATTGTAGGGAGCGTGACCAGCCTTGTGCAGCATCTGATCGCCGTTGCAACGAACCCCGAGACCTACCGCCCGGCGGCGTGCCCACACTGCCGATGCGCCGGGATGTGGCGTCACGGCTGCTACCACCGCAAGGCCGATCGAGGCGCGGGCGGCGGCGAGTCGCTCAACCCGGTGCCGGTGCTACGCTTCTTGTGTCGGGCCTGCGAGCGAACGTGCTCGCGGCTGCCGGCGTGCATCGCGCCGCGGCGCTGGTACGACTGGCTCGTGCAGCAGGCGGTGCTCTTGCTGCTGCTCGGCGGTGGCTCGGTGTGCCAATGCGCGCGCTGCACTGGCCGTGACCGCCGCACCGTGCGGCGCTGGCGGGACTGGCTGTGCGAGCGCAGCGAGCAGTTCGCCTTCTTCCTGCGCAGTCGTCTGCCCGAGTTGGGGCGCTGGGCCGAATTCGAATCGTTCTGGCGCAACGTAATAGACGGCGTGTCGCTGCAGCATTGCATGGTCTGGCTCGACCGAGACATGGTCGTCCCGTGAAGCACCGCACCTGAGCCGCCCAGGGACGGCCCCGGCCCCCGCCCGGGCGGGGGCCCCACACAGTTTGCCCACTGGCGGGCAGGCCCGAACGCGGCTGTCATGGGCACCTCCACAACACACGAGGTGCACGAGATGAATCAGATCGATCCGAAGGCGCTGTTCCGGCTGTCGGTGCTGGGCCCGCTGGTCAGCCGCGAGCAGTTGGCGCGCGGTGAACTCCAGCAACTCACCCGCGAGCTCAGCGCACGCGAGTACGCCATCCCCGGGACGCAGCGCCGCCATGTCGGCGAGAAGACCATTCAGGCTTGGTACTACGCCTGGCGGCGCTTGGGGCTCGATGGCCTGGCGCCCAAGCCCCGCGCCGATCGCGGCTGCTCCAGGATCTCCAGCGCCGTGCAGCAGGCGATCATCGAGGCCAAGCGCGCCAACCCGCGCCGCTCGGTGCGCCAGATCGTGCGCCTGCTCGAAGCCGCCGGTACGGTGCCCAGCGCGACCTTGTCGCGCTCGGGGGTGCACCGGCTGCTGCAGCAGCAGGGCTTGTCGCGGCTAGCCGGATCGGCCAGCCTGCCCGAGGAGAAGCGCAGCTTCGCGGCCGAGTTCGCCGGCTCCATCTGGTACGGCGACGTGATGCACGGCCCGCGCGTGCCGCACAAGGGAGCCCTGCGCAAGACCTACCTCGTCTCGCTCATCGACGACGCCTCGCGCCTGGTCGCCCACAGCGCGTTCTGCCTGGGCGAGACGGCCTTGGACATCGAAGGCGTGCTCAAGCAGGCGCTGCTCAAGCGTGGCGTGCCCATCAAGCTGGTCGTCGACAACGGCGCGGCGTACCGCGCGGGCACGCTGCAGGGCATCTGCGCCCGGCTGGGCATCCACCTGATCTTCTGCCGGCCCTACGCCCCCGAGGGCAAGGGCAAGCTCGAGCGCTGGCACCGTACGCTGCGCGACCAGTTCCTCAGTGAGCTCGACGAGCGGCGCATCACGGACCTGGAGGATCTCAACGCACGGCTGTGGGCCTGGCTCGAGCAGGTCTACCACCGCAGCGCGCACGCCGGCCTCGGGGGCATGACGCCGCTGGCGCGCTACCAGCGCGACCTGGCTCGAATCCGCAGCCTGGGTGCCAAGGCCGCGGGGCTCGATGCGCTGTTCCACCACCGGGTGGCGCGCCTGGTGAGGAAGGACGGCACGGTGTCCTACCTGGGCCAGCGCTTCGAGGTGCCCTATGAGCTGTCGGGCAAGACCGTGCGCCTGGTGGTGGACCCGCACGCTGCCCGCGTGGTGGGTGTCGAGGACGCAGCCGGCGAGTCGCTGGGTCTGGCCACGGCGCTGGACGCACTGGCCAACATCAGCCGCGTGCGGCGCAAGCCCGAGCCGGCGGCCGCCGCCGTCGCCCAGCGCGATGGGCCCAACCTGGTGGAGATCGCCCATCGGCAGTATCACGGCGGCAAGGCCAACGACGTGAAGGGGGCATGACATGTACCTCCAGCACTTCGGCCTGCGTCACGCTCCGCTGGGCAAGGAGATCACCGAGCCCTGGGACGACGGCGCCCTGGCGCACTTGAAGCAGCGCTTGGACTGGTTGCTGCAGTCCCCCGGCATCGGACTGATCACCGGCGAGCCCGGGGTGGGCAAGACGGCCGCGCTGCGCAGCATCACCGCTACGCTGAACCCGCACCGCTACCTGGTGCTCTATCAGGCCGAGACCGACTTCGGGCGTATCGACATCTACCGCGGCCTGGCGCGCGCCCTCGGCCTGGAGCCGAGCTACCGCCGCGCTCAGCTCTGGCGCGACATCAAGCAGCGTGTGCACGAACTCGTCGACACGCGCCAGGTCACGCCGCTGTGGATCATCGACGAGGCGCAGAACCTGCCGCCGGAGTTCTTCCGCGACTTCCCCGCGTTCCTGAACTTCGCCTTCGATTCGCGCGACCTCATCAGCGTCTGGCTGATCGGCCATCCGGCCTTGGCGCAGACCCTGGATCGCGCACCCTACGCGGCACTCGCCAGCCGCATCCAGGTGCGCATTGCGCTCAAGCCCGTGGTGGAGCGCGAACGCTTCGGGCAACTCGTCGCTCACGCCCTCAAGAGCGCCGGCTGTCAGCACACCTTGCTGGCCGACTCGGGGATGGAACTCCTGCGCCAGGCCTCCAAGGGCCTGCCACGCCAGGCCGGCCGCATCCTTTGCACGGCCATGCGCCTGGCCGTACCCAAAGGCCTGAACCATCTGCCCGACGAGATCGTGCAGCAAGCCATCGCGGAGCTGCAATGAACCCGACCCCCGATCCTCTCGCCACCAACCCCCTCATCCCCGACAGCATTCCCATGCCCAGGCTCAGCGACGATGCGGTCGTGCAGATCCACGACTTCATCCATCACGTGCTCGACCTCTTCGAGGCCCGCTACGGCGATCAGATCCATCGCTTCTACGCGGACCTGTGCGAAGGCGACTGCCTCATCGATCCCGACAGCGGCCTGAATCTGGACGATCCACCCTTCTGAGGCCGGCTCCGCAGTCGCCCACAAACGCCGCCGACATCAACACCGGCGGCGTTGTTCGTGCTGCCGCTCGGAACCCGCCTGGCGCCGCTCCCGTCTCACCTTGGGTCAGGGACCAGCACAGTCCAAGACACGGCGGGACATCACTCTTCGATCGGCCTTAAACAGGGTGGAACAGCGGCTCGAAATCAGCGCGGGTCGTAACACCATGCCCTCCTGTACGACCCGAAGTTCCTCGCGCTGCAGCTGCGCATCGACCGTGAACTGGCTGCTCAGACGCGTGCCGATGGCTGCCCGTGCGGTGGCGCACTGCACCGCGCCGACTACCCGCGCAAGCCGCGGGGCTGCCCCGCTGAAGTTCGCAACGACCATTCTTCGCGCCTGAGCTTTTGTTGCTCGGTGTGCCGCCGGCGTGCGACGTCGATGTCGGTGCGCTTCCTCGCGCGTCGTGTCTATTTCGCACTGGCGGTGGTGCTGGTGTCGGCCCGGCCGGCCGGGCCGACACCAGCGGCGGCGCGGCTGGTGACGGCGTTGGGCGTTGAGCGGCGCACGCTGGCGCGCTGGCGGGACTGGTGGTGCGAGCAGTTCCCGTTGACGCCGCTGTGGCGCGCGGACTGCGCGCGCTTCATGCCGCCGGTGCCCCAGGCGCAGCTTCCCGGCGAATTGATCACGCGTTATGCCGGTCCGGCACATGAGGCGCTGATGCGGCTGCTGGTGTGGCTCAGCCCGGTCACGGTCGGTCGTGGCCAGCCCGCCGCGATCACGCTGCACGAGGCGGGCTGAGCACCCGCAGAAGATGCACGTAGCCGAGCACGACGAGGCTCCATAGCCTTGGCACCAGTCGAGTCGCACCGCCGGTGTGGCCGCATCTGGAGCCTTGCATTGAAGACGATTGCCGATCCCCCTGAACGTGATCGATGGGCGCGCTTGCGCTTCTCGATCATCGGCCCGCTGATGGCCGCCCCTCCCGAGCCCCGGCAGTTGGGGGCCGCGTTGCTCGCCCTGGCTGCCAAGACCTGGCGCCACCCCGTCTCGGGCCTGGACGTGCGCTTCGGTGCCTCCACCCTGGAGCGCTGGTATTACAGGGCCCGCCGCGCGGCCGATCCGGTGGCCGCACTCAAGGACGAACTGCGCGGCGACGAGGGGTGCTTCCCCAGCCTGACGCCGGTGGCCATCGCGGCGCTGACGATGCAGTACCGCGAGCATCCCGGCTGGACAGCCCAGTTGCACCTGGGCAACCTGCGCGTGGCTTGCAAGGAGGTCGACTCGGCGGTGGCCTCGTACGCCACGGTGCGGCGTTACCTGCATGCCCAGGGCATGCATCGTCAGGCCCGCCCCAAGCGCACGACCGAGGGCGCCGTGGCGGCCCGCGATCGCCTGGAGCAACTGGAGGTGCGCAGCTTCGAGGTCGAGCACGTCGCAGCCCTCTGGCACCTGGACTTCCACCACGCCTCGCGCAAGGTACTCACCCGCGCCGGCGCCTGGGTCAAGCCGATGCTGCTGGGCGTCATCGATGACCGCTCGCGCCTGGTGTGTCACCTGCAGTGGTATCTCGACGAGACGGCGCAGAGCCTGGTGCACGGTCTCAGCCGGGCGTTCATGAAGCGCGGCCTGCCGCGCGCGCTGATGACGGACAACGGCGCGGCCATGCTCAGCGAGGAGGTCACCACCGGTCTGGCCACGCTGGGCGTGGTGCACCAGACGACGCTGCCCTACAGCCCGTACCAGAAGGATTGTCTTGCATAGTGCACCTCATTGATTGGGTCTGTTGGAACTTGCCTGAGTGGCAGCGGCCAAGTGTTACGACCCGCGACGAGCCAGTCGAACTGCTCACGGGTCGGGCCGATCGAGCACCACGCCTCGCGCGGCCAGGCAAAGCTCCCCTCTTGCAGGCGACGGGTGCAGCCACATCCCGACACCGTCGTACCCCAGAACCTTGAGCCGGTCGGCGCGCCGGTTGGCAAAGACGTAGGCGTGATGCGGCTGGGCGCCGAGCGCAATGCCCCGCACCACCAGCCTGTCGATGCCTCCGCGCAGGTCGCTCGCGCCGAGCGCGAGCCAGACTGCCTCGACGCGAATCAGTGGCCGAGCTCGCGCAGCGGCGCGGCGAGTTCGCGCGTGTGCGTCAGCGGCCAGTGGAGATCGAGCCGCGCGGCCCCGGCGTTCAGCTCGACGCGTACCGATGCCGAAGCGGCGCTCGGCGCCACGCGGGCGGCCACGAAGCCGCTCGGCCGGCGCGTCGCCGAGGATCCGGCCGCGACACCGTCAAGCCGCGCCTGCCAGCGCCGTGCGTGAGCGCACCAACTGCCCAGCGTTGCCAGTGCCACACCGTTGGCCTCGTCCCACGCCTTGGCCTTCTTCCCAGAGGCCCGATACGCCGCCACATGCTCCACGCAGCGCTCCATCTGCTGTCGATCCATGCTCACCTCGTCTCGCTCGTTGATTGCGCAGACCAGAGGTTCGCAGCTTCATCGACTACGCGAAAGATGGGTTGCCGGAACGCTTACAAAGCGCCTGCCCGGCCTGAGGTTGATCAGCACCGTCAGCAGCCCGGCGGCCTCATCGAAGTCCACCAACGCCACAGACCGTCAGGCAACTCCCAGTGCAGCGTCAGGCGCCCTGGCAGCCACTTCAGCTCGTCAACATGCAGCGCAACATGACGCCGGATTGCCCACTCGGAATTCAAGAGAGGCAGGGAGTTCTTCTATCCGAACGGGATTGCAGCCCCGCCGTCCTTGCCTGGTGCGGTTGGAAGGCGCGTCGCTACACCGCTGGGGCAACACCGAATCGGTCCAGTTCGGTGCTGGCGTCATCGAAGACTTTCGCGGGTGACTGTGATGCGGTGGTTGGCTGCATGAGTGGCGGATTCAGGCCGTCGAGGCAATGGGCCGTATCCTCGCCGAGCCCTGGGCGGACCCCCGGCGCGCGACTCCTTCGCCGAGACGTCGGCTTCCTCTTGTGTCGAGCAATGGCCGCGGTAACGCTAGGTAAGACTGATCCCTAGCCAGCGCGTAGCATCATAACATCTCAATACTGGCACACCCGCGCGAAAGCCGGGGTCGCAAAGTTCCCGGTCTAAAGCGGCTGCCTGGCTCTGGCGGCCTCCACGACAGCGGGGCCGCCTGCAGGCGCATTAGCGCCGGCTGTCGTTCCCGCTGACCTCCATTACTACGGTAGGCAAGGACGGGTCGACATGCAGCACCTTTCGTCCAAGGCCCTCCGATCGGTTCGCGCGCCCGGCTGGCTGGGTGATGCGAACTCGCCAAATCTGACCGGCCCACAGGCGGACACGCTTACGCCGATTCGACATTCACCTCCACCGAAGGACCTGTATTAATGAAGCTGATCTCGAGACTGGCGTGCCCCATATTTCTGATGCTTTGCCTGGGCAGCCCGACCTGGGCAGCCGAGCCTGCCGCATCGGTACCCCTTTCCAACAAGCCGCCGTACCCGCACCTGGCCCTGCCCGACCGACAGGCTGGCGGCCAGAGGGCCATTGATTTGCTGGGCAGCCGGCTCCCCGAGGTTGCGTCGTGGTACGGCAAGTCACCTGGCGAATTCAAGGCCCTGCTGCTGAAGGACCGTCGCATGCGCATCGACCAGCGCGGCCGGGTGTTCGTCATTGAAGAACTCGATCAGCCGCTTCCAGCGACGCAGGCTTCTGCAGCCAACAGTGGCCTGCTTGACGGTACGTTGGCGCCCCTCAACCAGACCTTCCTGCTGCACAGTCGACCCAGCGCCAAGCGGACGATCTACCTGAACTTCAAGGGCGCCACGCTGACCGGAACGGCATGGAACGGCAGCGGCAGCATTAGCGCTCTACCGTTCGATCTGGACGGTCTGCCCTACTCAAACTCCACCGCCGAACTGCAGCGCATCCAGTACATCTGGCAGCGGGTGGCGGAGGACTACGCACCATTCGACGTCGATGTCACCACCGAGGCGGTCGCGCTGGACCGACTCACCCGCAGCGGCTCTGCGGATGACGTGTTCGGCACAACGGTGCTGATCACCAGTCGCACTGGCGTCTACAGCTGCAGTTGCGGCGGCGTGGCCTACTTGGGCGTCTTCGACGACACCAGCGACCACTACAAGCCCGCCCTGGTGTTTTTCGACGCCCTGGGTAGTGGCAACGAGAAATACGTGGCCGAGGCCATCTCCCATGAGGTCGGTCACCACATGGGCCTGGCTCACGACGGCACTTCGACGGTAGGCTACTACCGGGGTCATGGCAGCGGTGCCACCGGATGGGCGCCAATCATGGGCGTGGGCTACTACCAGGCACTGGTGCATTGGAGCAAGGGCCAGTACGCCGATGCGAACAACGTCCAGGACGACTATGTCGTCATGCAAAGCAACGGCCTGCCACTGCGCCCCGACGACCACGGTAATACGCTGGCCGCGGGCACTGCGCTGGTCGGCACCAGCAGCGGGGGTGCGAGCACCGCGTCGGTGCAGGGCGTGATCGAGCGGCCCGGCGATATCGACGTGTTCACGTTCGCCGCTGCTGCCGGATCGGCCACCTTCAGCCTGAGCCCGGCGGCGCGCTCAGCCAATCTCGACGCCCTGGTCACCCTGCGCGACACAGCCGGTAACGTGTTGGCCAGAAGCAACCCAGCGGACACTTTGAACGCCACGATAGGCACGGAGCTGCCAGCCGCCGGTACCTACTATCTGGCGGTGCAAGGCACCGGCAAGGGCGACCCGCTGACCACGGGTTACTCGAATTACGGCAGCCTGGGACAATACACGCTGAACGCGAGCTTCTCGACCGCTGGTAGTCAGGCGCCGGTGGCTGGGATCACTGCGTCCATGTTGCGCGGCACGGCGCCACTGACAGTTGTGTTCTCCGGTACCAACTCCCGCGACCCGGACGGCAAGCTGATTGCCTATGAATGGAGTTTCGGCGACACAGGCACCGCCAGCGGCGCCACCACGTCGCACAGCTACACCATGCCTGGAAGCTACGGCGCGCAACTGCGCGTCACAGACAACAGCGGCCTGAGCGACTCTACCGGCGTCACGATCACAGTGGACGCGCCCGCGGTAGTGCCGGCCATGCGGGTGGCCGATATCGCAATGGGCCTGATCGTCGCCTTGAACGGCAATTCGCAGGCCAGCGCTGCCGTCAAGGTGCTTTCCAGTGGCGGTCTTCCGGTAGCCGGAGCCAGCGTCACCGGCAACTGGAGCGGACTGGTCACACACACGGGCATACCTGCCACTACCGACAGCGCAGGTGTGGCCCGCTTCACCTCGCCGACGTCGCTCAAGGGTAGCGGCACGTTTGTGTTCACTGTCACGGACGTGAGATTCAGCGGCTACACCTATGCGCCACTGAGCAACACCGAAACCAGTGATTCGATCGCACGCTGACTGGACCGAATAGTATTGATCCGGCGTTGAAATCATGCCTGCCGCCGAACTGATTGGATGAGAATGTGCGACGGGCCGCGCGCCGGTCGGTTGCTGCTGGCGGGCAAGACACCGGTCCAGGCCACACACTCGGTGTGCGTGGAGCGACAGATGGTCCTGACAGGGAAGGCCGTGCCCGACGACGACGACATCCACGCGCTGCGAGCCATGCCGTCGCGGGGGCGGCCAGCGGGTCTGGTTGAGCGACAGTCGCAAGTCCTTGGCCGCGCGCTGCTGGACAAGCCTACCGACCATCGGCTTGGCACCCAGCTTGGGAGGCTCAAGTGCGTGGGTGTGCTCATCGAACGGCTGCGCGGCGTCAAGTCTGTCCGGACGCAGCCCTGGCGCACCCTGGCTGGTCTCGGGTTCTCGGCGCAGGAACACGAGCGTCGTGCCATCGAGCGTGATGAAGAGACGGCGCAGAACTGGAAGCGCAAGACCTGACCCGGGCTCAAGAAGAAGCATGCGCGGGTAGGGGGCCGGCATGGTGGCCCCCCGGCCGCAAAGCCTGGACCAATCCGAACCAGGAAGAC
>CAVZXE010000012.1:0-507266 GCA_963779155.1 uncultured bacterium
CGCTGGAGGGCCAGGCCGAAGCGAACTGCCCCCACAGCGGCGATCGGTATCAGCTCGACGGCGTGACTGTGCGCCTCGTGGCAAGCGGAGCGCCGGCATGAACGTGATCCCCGCAGCCCGGACCGGCCTGATTCAAGCGCGGAGGCCGCGATGCCCGTGATTTCGATGTTCTACGGCATCATCATTCGCATGTACCTGCTCGATACGCAGAACCACAACTTGCCGCACCTGCATGCCAGGTATGCGGAGTTCGAAGCCTCCGTTGGTTTGGGTGACGGCGAGGTACTGGCTGGGCATATCCCGCGCAAGCAATTGCGGCTCGTTCAAGCCTGGATCGAGCTTCACCGTGACGAATTGGTCGCCGACTGGGAGCTCGCCAGCTCGGGCGAGTTGCCCTACAAGATTGATCCTTTGTGAGGTGGACCATGGACTGGGACGTCAAGACCGTGGAAGTGTTGCCCGACCACCGGCTCGCCATCGAACTTGCCGACGGACGCCGGGGTGTCTTCGACCTGCGGCCCTTTCTCGAGCGACCCGGGTTGCAGCGGCTCAAGGATTCGGCCTACTTCGCAAGCGTTGGCGTCCGCTTCGGTGCCTTGACCTGGCCGCTCGAGGAAGACGTGGCCCCAGACACGCTGGCCGCACACCTCGAGCTTGCCCCTGTGGCTGCTGGTTGACCGTGGTGCTCCAAGCCTGGTCCGCATGAACCGAATAGTCGAAGCCCAACGAATCCCACCCATGGACTTCATCGACCTCAAGACCCAGTACGCTGCGCTGCGCGAGAACATCAACGCGCGCATACAGCGCGTGCTCGACCACGGCCAGTACATCATGGGCCCCGAGGTCAAGGAACTCGAAGACAAGCTCACCGCCTTCACCGGTGCGAAGCACAGCATCACGGTGGCCAGCGGCACCGAGGCGCTGCTGATCTCGCTGATGGCGATCGGCCTGAAGCCCGGCGACGAAGTCATCACCACGCCGTTCACCTTCGCGGCCACGGCCGAGATGATCGTCCTGGCCGGCGGCACGCCGGTGTTCGTCGACATCGAGCCCGACACCTGCAACATCGACGCATCGCAGATCGAAGCCGCCATCACGCCGCGCACGCGGGCGATCATGCCGGTGAGCCTGTACGGCCAGGTGGCCGACATGGACGAGATCAACGCCATCGCCGCGCGCCACGGCGGCATCCCGGTGATCGAGGACGCTGCACAGAGCTTCGGCGCAACCTACAAGGGCATCCGGAGCTGCAACCTGAGCACCTTCGGCTGCACCAGCTTCTTCCCGAGCAAGCCGCTCGGCTGCTATGGCGACGGCGGCGCGATCTTCACGAGTGACGACGGACTGGCCCAGGCCTGCCGCGAGATCCGGGTGCATGGCCAGAGCAAGCGCTACCACCACACCCGCGTGGGCGTGGGCGGGCGCATGGACACGCTGCAGTGCGCTGTCGTGCTGGGAAAGCTCGATCGCTTCGAATGGGAGCTGGCGCAGCGGCACACACTGGGCACGCGCTATGGCGCGCTGCTGGCCGACGTGCCGGGCGTCCGGTTGCTCGCCATCCGCCCCGACCGCGATTGCGTCTGGGCGCAGTACACGGTGTTCGTGACGCAGCGCAATCGGGTGCAATCCACGCTCAAGGATCTTGGCATTCCTACTGCAGTTCACTACCCGAAGCCATTGCACTTGCAGCCGGCGTACGCCCATCACGGTTCTCCGGGAGGCTGCCCCAACAGCGTGGCCGCGGGCGAACAAGTCATGAGTCTGCCGATGAGTGCCGACCTCGCGACCGACGACCAGGATCACGTGATCGACAACCTCGTTGCTATCGAGAGCGAGCCCGCTCCCCAACCCTGACCGACATCGAGCGACGCCACGCCCTGCGTCTAAAAGCCAAATCACAATGAAGCTCCAAGGCAAGAAGATCCTCGTCACCGGTGCCGATGGGTTCATCGGTTCGCACCTCACGGAAGCACTTGTCGCCCAAGGCCACGATGTGCGCGCCTTCGTCTACTACAACAGCTTCAACTCGTGGGGCTGGCTCGACGAAGCGGACGAGCACGTCAAGCAGTCGCTCGAGGTGTTCGCAGGTGATATCCGCGACCCACACGGCGTGCGTACCGCCATGAAGGGTTGCGACGTGGTCATGCACCTCGCGGCGCTGATCGCTATTCCCTACTCGTACCACTCACCCGACACCTACGTCGACACCAACGTCAAAGGCACGTTGAACGTGGTGCAGGCCGCACGCGAACTCGGCGTCCAACGCGTGGTGCATACCTCGACGAGCGAGGTCTACGGGACCGCACGCTACGTGCCGATCACCGAGGATCATCCTTTGCAGGGGCAGTCTCCCTACTCGGCCAGCAAGATCGGGGCCGATCAGATGGCGCTCAGCTTCTTCGCTTCGTTCGCCACGCCGGTTGCCGTCATTCGCCCCTTCAACACCTACGGTCCTCGGCAGTCCGCGCGCGCCGTTATCCCGACCATCATCACCCAGATCGCTTCTGGCGCGCGCACGCTCAGCCTTGGCGCGATGCATCCTACGCGCGACTTCAACTTCGTGCGCGACACCGTTCGTGGCTTCGTCTCCGTGGCTGAATGCGATGCCGCGATCGGCCAGGTGCTCAACATTGGAAGCAACTTCGAGATATCGATCGGCGACACCGCCAAGATGATCGCCAACGCGATGGGCAGTGCGGTTGAGTTCACTTGCGACGAGCAGCGTCTGCGTCCTACGGGCAGTGAAGTGGAGCGGCTCTGGGCCGACAATTCGCGGGCGGCAGCACTGACTGGGTGGTCGCCCGAGTACGGGGGAGTCGAGGGGCTGCGCCGCGGCCTGTCGGAAACCATCGCATGGTTCTCGGCCCCGTCGAACCTGCGCCGCTACAAGGCAGGCGCGTACAACATCTGAAGCCATGACGATGCTCCACGCACCCGCCTCTTCAACCATACCGGCGGAGCCATTCGTTGCCGATGTGGTGGCCGCCGTTCGCACGGTATTGGGGTCGCCCGTGGGAGTCATTGCGTTGCACGAACCCGAGTTTGGCGGCAGCGAATGGATGTACGTGAAGGAGTGCATCGACACCGGCTGGGTTTCTTCGGTCGGAGCCTTCGTGGACCGGTTCGAACGCGATCTCGCGATGTTCACTGGCTCAGCCTTTGCGGTCGCGACGTCGAACGGCACATCCGCCCTGCATGTGTGCCTGCTGCTCGCCGGTGTGCGGGCTGGCGACGAAGTGCTGATGCCGGCGCTGACGTTCATCGCAACGGCCAACGCCGCCTCTTACATCGGCGCCGTGCCGCACTTCGTCGAATCGGAAACCGTGTCGCTCGGTCCGGATGCGGCCAAGCTCGACGCCCACCTGCACGCCAACGCGCAGGTCATCGACGGTGTCTGTCGCAACCTTCGCACCGGCGCTGCGATCCGTGCACTGGTCGTGATGCACGTGTTCGGCCACCCGTCCGATCTCGATGCGCTGGACGCAGTGGCGCGCGAGTGGCACCTCGTGCTGATCGAGGATGCTGCCGAATCGCTGGGCTCGGCCTATCACGGCCGCCATACCGGAAACGTCGGGCTCATGTCCGCGCTGAGTTTCAACGGCAACAAGGTGGTGACCACCGGCGGCGGCGGCGCCATCCTGACCAATGACGCCGAACTCGCTCGCCGGGCCAAACACCTCACGACGACTGCGCGCACGCCGCACCGCTGGAACTTCCTGCACGACGAGGTGGGCTACAACTACAGGCTCCCGAATCTCAATGCCGCACTCGGATGCGCTCAGCTTGAGCAGTTGCCGGCGATGCTGGGGCGAAAGCGCGCGTTGGCGGCCCGGTACGAGAAGGCCTTCGCCAGCGTCGCGGGCCTGCGCTTCCTGACCGAGCCGCCCGGCACGACGAGCAATTACTGGCTCAACGCCATCGTGCTCGACGACGCCCCCGTGCAGCGGCGCGACGCTCTGCTTGCGGCACTGAACGACGCCGGCTACATGTCGCGCCCGGTGTGGACGCTGATGCACAGGCTGCCGATGTACAGCACCTGCCCGCGGATGGACTTGCCGGTGGCCGAAAGGTTGGAGGCCTGCGTCGTGAATCTGCCGAGCAGCGCTCGCCTGGGTGGGTGACGCGATGAGCCGGCGGATCTGTGTCGTGACCGGAAGCCGCGCCGAGTACGGCGTCCTGTATTGGCTCCTGCACGACCTGCGCGCCGATGCCGGAGTCGAACTTCAGTTGGTCGTGACCGGCATGCATCTCGCACCGGAATTCGGTCTGACAGTTCGCGAGATCGAAAAGGATGGCTTCCCCATCGCACGGCGAGTGGAAATGCTGTTGTCGAGCGACACGCCTGGCGGCATCGCCAAATCGATTGCGCTCGGCGTCATCGGCATGTCGGAGGCCTTCGAGCAACTCAACCCGGAATTCGTGCTCGTGCTGGGCGACCGCTTCGAGATCCTCGCCGCGGCGCAGGCCAGCCTGGTCCACAACATCCCGCTGATTCACCTGGCCGGCGGCGACACGACGGAGGGCGCGTTCGACGAATCGATCCGCCATGCGATCACCAAGATGGCGCATGTCCACTTCGTGACCAACGAGGAATCCGCACGGCGCGTGAGGCAGATGGGCGAGGATCCTCGCCACGTCCACGTGGTCGGCAGCCCGGGACTTGACCACCTCCGGCGCGCGCCCGTGCTCGACCGTGTGGCGCTCGAGGCGTCGCTCGGTGCACGACTGGGCCCGCGCAACCTGCTTGTCACCTTTCACCCCGTCACGTTGGAGTCGGGCACCGGCGAGGCGCAGTTCGAAGAACTTCTGGCCGCACTTGACAGTCTCGAACATGAATTCACGTTGTGGTTTACCCGCCCCAACGCGGACACTGGCGGGCGGGCACTGTCCATCGCGCTGGATCGATGGGCGGCCACGCGAAGCGACCGCGCGCATGTCTTCACTTCGCTCGGACAGCTACGCTACCTGAGCCTGATGGCGCAGGTGGATGCGGTCGTCGGAAACTCGTCGAGCGGGCTCTACGAGGCGCCGTCGTTCAAGATCCCGACGGTGAACATCGGAGACCGGCAACGCGGCAGGCTCGCCGCCCCCTCGGTTGTTCACTGTGCCCCAAGTAGCGATGCGATCACACGTGCCATTGGCCAAGCGCTCGCCCTCGATTGCCGGAGTGTTCTCAATCCATATGGCGACGGTGAGACAGCGGGCCGAATCGTGCAGGTACTGCATGCACTGCCCGACCGCAAGGCCTTGTTGAAGAAGCACTTTCACCTGGTCGGGGACGGCCATGCGTAGCTCGGATCGAGCTCGCGCGACCCTATCCCTTCCGCAAACTCCCCGGAGCATCCCGATGAGCCGTCCCGTCTACGTCATTGCCGAAGCCGGCGTCAATCACAATGGCTCGTTGGAGCTGGCGATGCGGCTGATTGACGCGGCAGCCGACGCCAACGCTGACGCGGTGAAGTTCCAGACCTTTCGCGCGGAGATGGAGATCAGCCGGCACGCGGAGAAGGCGGACTACCAGATCACCAACACCGGCACAGCAGAGTCGCAACTCGAGATGGTGCGCAAGCTCGAACTCGGGGTCGAGGCACACCGCCAACTCATCGAGCACGCCCGTCGGCGCGCGATCGACTTCCTGTCGACACCGTTCGACTTGGGCAGCATGAGCCTGCTGGCGGACGTCTTCCAATTGCCGCGGATCAAGTTGGCATCGGGCGAGATCACCAATCTGCCCTTGCTCCTGGCGGCCGGGCGCACACGAACACCATTGATCGTATCGACGGGCATGTCGACCCTCGGTGAAATCGAGCGTGCGCTCGCCGCCCTTGCGTTCAGCTATGTCGCTACGCCAAGCGAGCGGCCCACCGAAGCTGCAATGGCTGCAGCGTACAGGAGTGATGCAGGGCAGTGCGCGTTGCGCGCGAGGATTTCACTGCTGCATTGCACAACCGAGTATCCGGCGCCACCATGCGATGTGAATCTGAATGCCATGGCGACCATGCGCGCCGCTTTCGGGCTGCCGGTCGGCTATTCGGACCATACGCAAGGCATCCATGTCTCAGTGGCTGCGGTGGCTGCAGGGGCTTCGATCATCGAGAAGCACCTGACACTGGACCGCGCAATGCCCGGGCCCGACCACATTGCGTCGCTGGAGCCTGGCGAGCTTGCCGAGATGGTGCACGCCATCCGAGACGTAGAGAGCGCGCTCGGCGACGGAATGAAGATTCCGGCGCCATCCGAGGTGAAGAACATCGCCATTGCGCGCAAGAGTCTGGTGGCGGCGCAGGACATCGCGAAGGGCACGCTCTTCACGGCGGAGAACCTGACGACCAAACGACCGGGGACAGGGATCTGCGCCATGCGCTTCGACACGTACCTCGGCCGGCCTGCTGCGCGCAACTACCAAGCCGACGAGTTGATCGATGAGTAGTGAGGTTTCGCTCGCGGATCAAGCCGCGGCCCAGGCACTGTTCGACGCATTGCCGGCAGAATTGCAATGGCCGACACTGAGCCCCGCCTATGTCGCTGCGGACGCCTTGCGCGACCCACAGCTGACCCCGGTGTTTCTGGTCAGCCAGCAGCATGACGGTTTGCTGATGCATGCGGTACACGAGACAGCTATCCCTGGATTGGACGCCTGCGACTGGCAATCCGCCTATGGCTACGGGGGGCCCATCGCCCACAAGCTCGATCGCAGCGCAATTGCCAATGCGTGGCGCAGGTTGGATGCCGAAGCGACGGCACGCCGCGTGGTCGCCGAGTTCGTGCGCTTCCATCCTGCTTTGGAGAACCATCGCTGCTACCCCGGAACAGTGCGAACTGACCGATCCGTCATCGCAATTGACCTCACGCCAGGGGACTTGTTTGCCAGTTACAGCGGTCGCGCTCGCACGGCCATTCGCAAGGCAGAACGCGCGGGGCTCCACGTCGCATGGGAGACGCCGGAATGCGCGGTCACTCAATTCCCGGCCTTCTATCGACGCTGCATGCAGGAGATCGGTGCTGACGCCTTCTATCTCTTTTCGGACGCATATTTCGAACGCCTTCTGCACTTGCCTGGCGCTCGGGTTCTGAGCGTCGCCCATGGCGAGGAACGCATTTGCATGGGCCTGTTCCTGTTCGGCCCTAAGCAGGCGGAATACCACTTGTCCGGCACCTTGCAAGCCAGCCGACAAAGCGGCGCCACCAACCTGCTGCTGCACGCGGCGGCGAAGGCTGCGCGGTCTGCCGGTTGCCTGACGCTCTATCTTGGGGGCGGAACGAGCACGCGCGCAGACGACCCTCTGTTGCGCTTCAAGGCGTCGTTCGGATTGCCGAGCCTGACGTATCGCATCGGCCACCGGATCCACGACCCTGCGGCCTATGCGCGCTTGCGCATGGCGGAGCCAGAACTGGCGGCGAACTCCAAACGCGTTCTCTTCTATCGGAGGTAGTTCGATGTCCTGGGATCCAGTGTGGGAGAAGGTCTTCACGAGCCAGCCTTGGGGCCGCTACCCGGGTGAGGATCTGATCCGCTTCGTCGCCCGCAATTTCTATGCAGCCCGCGATCGGGCTTCGGTACGATTCCTGGAGGTCGGCTTTGGCACTGGAACCAATCTTTGGTTCTTGGCACGCGAGGGCTTCGCCGCAAGCGGCATCGAGGGCTCGAAGGCTGCGGAATGCATTGCACGCTCGCGACTGGACAGCGAGTGCGCTGCGTGGAACGCGGCGCCCCGCAACGCCGAGCTTGTCGTCGGCGACATGATGAACTTGTCGTGGTCGGACAGCAGCTTTGATGGGCTGATCGATTCCGAGGCGGTCTATTGCAACGACTTCGAAGAGTCGTGTCAGATCTATCGCGAAATGCACCGCGTTGCCAGAACCGGTGGCAAGCTGTTTGTGCGCACCTTTGCCACGGGAAGCTGGGGCGATGGTATGGGCACGGCCGTAGGTCCGAGGCGCTATGTTGCAGAGGCCGGCCCGCTGGCCGGCAAAGGCCCGAGCCGATTCACCGCGGAAGACGAACTCGTCGAACTGCTCGGCCCTTGGCAGATCAACGAAGTCAACCTGATCACGCGCAGCTGGGATGCGAAGCGTCACGTGATTCGGGAGTGGATCGTCGAAGCTGAAAAGGTTCTCCGATGAAGAGCTGGCAAGAGACACTCGTTGGGCCCGACGCAACGCTGCGCGAAGCGCTCGACAGGATCGACAGGACTGGTTGCCAGATCGCGCTGGTCGTCGATGAACACAGTCGCCTGCTAGGGACGTTGAGTGACGGCGACGCCCGCCGCGCGCTGCTCAAGGGACTGAGCCTTACCGACAAGGTCACATCGGCGATGCATGCGTCGCCGACCTGCGCAAAGGCTGGCGATGACCGGCACACCATCCTCGCGACCATGCGACGACTGGGACTGCACCAGATCCCGTTGATCGATGCGCATGGTGCCGTGATCGGCCTTGAGATCGTCGACGACTTCTTGACCCAGCCAGTGCGCCCGAACTGGGTGGTGATCATGGCTGGGGGACTCGGCAGGCGTCTCGAGGAACTGACCCGCGACACGCCCAAGCCGATGCTCAAGGTCGGTCCGAGACCATTGCTGGAGAGCATTGTCCGCAGCTACGCCGAGCAGGGCTTCCGACACTTCCTCATCGCGGTCAACTACAAGGCCGAACAGATCGAGACCCATTTCAACGATGGCCGTGAGCTGGGCGTCGACATCCAGTACCTGCGTGAGGACAAGCGGCTCGGGACCGCCGGCGCGCTCAGCCTCCTGCCCGAGCGGCCGGCGCACCCCATCGTCGTCACGAACGCGGACCTGCTGACGAAGGAAGACTATTGCGCCATTGTCGACCGCCACATCGAGTCCGCCGCCGACGCGACCATGGCGGTGCGCGACTACGAGATGCAGGTACCCTTCGGCGTCGTGCACGCGCAGGACGAGCGCATCATCGCCATCGAAGAAAAGCCAAAACATAGATTCGTCGTCAGTGCCGGCATCTATGTGCTGTCGCCGCAGGCGCTGGACGTCATTCCGGGTGGGCAGCACTTCGACATGCCGTCGCTGTTCGAAGCCCTGATCGAAAGGGGGATGCGTTGCCGCTGCCAACCCATCGAAGGTTATTGGCTCGACATTGGCCAGCGGCCTGACTACGAGCGTGCCAACATCGACTTCGCAGAGGTCTTTCGATGATCCAAGGGAAGTCCGTACTGGCACTCGTCGTGGCGCGTGGCGGCTCCAAGGGCTTGCCTGGCAAGAACATCAAGGCGGTCCTCGGTCGGCCGCTCATTCAGTGGACGACTGATGCCGCGCGACAGTCTCGCTACGTCGACCGATTGGTGTTGTCGTCCGACGATCCGGCGATCATCGCCGTGGCGGCCCAATGCGGCTGTGAGGCGCCATTCCGGCGTCCCGCCGAACTCGCGACCGACGAAGCGTCATCGGTCGACGTGACTCTCGACGCGTTGCGCCGCCTTCCCGGCTACGACATCATGGTGCTGCTGCAGCCGACGTCCCCGCTGCGAACGGCGGCAGACATCGACGGGGCGCTCGAACTCCTGTTGTCCACCGGCGCTCCGAGTTGCGTTGCAGTCCGGCCTGCACAGGATCACCCCTATTGGACCTACCGCGTCGAGTCCAACGGCCGTCTGGCCGCCTTCGCCGAGCCGACGGGTGGCATGCCTCAACGGCGCCAGGATCTGCCACCGGCATGGTGCGTCAATGGTGCGGTGTACGCCGTGTGGGTCGACCGGTTCTCGCTGGATCGCTCGTTCCTCACGCGGGAGACCGTCGCCTACCCGATGCCGACCGAAAGGTCGATCGACATCGACACCGCAGAAGACCTCGAGCACATGATCGCGACCGCGAGCTCAATGCAGCTGGCAGGCACGGTCGAGGTGTCGCAGGACGTCGGTCACCCGACATAGTAGTGACAGCCCCAGATGAAATTTGTCCACGCAGGGGCCATCTATGCAGTCGCGAATATCGCTTCCGCCGGTGTGCCCTTCCTGTTGCTTCCGTTGTTGACACGGGTTCTGGGCCCGAGTGAATTCGGCCAGGTCGTCAACTTCTCGCTTCTGGTCACGCTGTGCCTGACCGTGGCAGGGCTGAACGCGCACGCCGCGCTCGGTGTTGTCTGGTTCAAGCGCTCTCGCGAGGAGGTTCCGGCCTACACTGCCACGGCGCTCGCCGTGGCTGCCGGAAGCACCTTGCTGATCACACCGGTCGTAGCTCTTGCGTTGTGGTGGTTTCCCGAGCACTCCTCGGGAGTGACACCCGTTTGGGGCGCCATCGCAGCGCTGACCGCTGGTTCGGGCGTGGTCCTCAATTGCCGGCTCGTCCTCTGGCAGAGCCAAGGCAAGGCGATCCACAGTGCCGTGTTCCAGTTCGGCGCGAGTGTGCTCAATGTTGGCCTCTCGCTGTTCGCCGTCTTGGCGCTCCATTGGCAAGGCGACGGCCGCAACGCGGGCATTGCGGCCGCGTCTGTGCTGATGGCATGCCTGTCGTTCGCGGTGTTTGCGGGTGCGGGCGAGCTGCGCTGGGCGCCACAGCGCGAGCAAATGAAGACGCTCGTGGCCTTCGGCCTGCCGCTGGTCTTCCATTCACTGGCCGGTGTCCTGTTGAGTTCGGCCGACCGCTGGACCGTCTCGGTCAAGCTCGGCGCGCATGAGTTGGGCGTGTACGGAGCGGGAGCGCAGTTGGGCATGGTGATGGCCGTCCTGGCCGACGCATTCGTCAAGGCCTACAGTCCATGGCTCTTCGCCCGGCTCACGTCGGACGATCCCGAGGATGCGCACTGCGCGGTCGGTGCGGTCTACACCGCGATGCCGACCTTCGTGGTGATGGCAATCATTGTCGGCGCGGCCCTGTTTGCCGCCAGCGCGTATTTGCTTGGCCCGCAATACCGTGCCGCGGCTGTCGTGCTGCCGTGGTTCATGCTGGGCGGTGCCTTCAGCGGCATGTATCTGTGCACGTCAGTGATGTATTTCTTCGCTGGGCGCACGTCGCTGCTGGCCACGGTGACAACCATGGCTGCACTGTGCGGCGCGGCGACGACATGGCTATTGGTCGGCAACTTCGGCATCCGGGGAGCCGCGATCGGCTATGCAATGACCCAGGGCATGCTGGCGCTGTTCACCAACGCCGTCGCATTCAAATCGTTCGATCTGCCCTGGGGCGAGCCGCGCAAGGCCTTGCGGGTCTGGACCCGCCGCCTCCTCGCCCAACCGCAATTGCCAACGACATCGACACAAGGAAGCTAGCGATCATGACATCAGCCAGATCCGTTGCGCACGGAATGCGCGTCGCCATCATTGGCGTCGGTCGCATGGGCGTGCGCCATCTTCAGGCGGTCACGGCTCTCGGCATGGAGGTCGTCGGGATCGCCGACACGGCGGAGGCAGCACTCCAGGGCGCTCGCGACGTGCACGGGCTGGCTTCGTCGACCTGTTTCCTCGATCCCGCGCAGATGCTTCAGGCCGTTCGCCCACAGGCGCTTGTTGTCGGGACCACGGCGCCAACCCATGCCGCGTTTGTCCAGGCGGGCGTGGAGGCCGGCGTCCGCTACATCCTGTGCGAAAAGCCGATGGCCATCTCCCTGGCGCAGGCCGACGGGATGATCGACAGGTGCCGGAGCGCTGGCGTCATTCTGGCCATCAACCACCAGATGCGATTCATGCCGCAATACACGCAGGTCAAGGCGCTGATTGGTACCGAAGAACTGGGGCCGCTGGTCAGCATCATCGTGGCGGGATCGAACTTCGGCCTGGCGATGAACGCGAGCCACTACTTCGAGATGTTCCGCTACCTCACCGACTCCTCGGTAGCCGGGGTGCATGCCTGGCTCGATGCGGGCCAGGTACCCAATCCGCGCGGCGCGCAGTTCGAGGACCGCTCCGGCCGCCTGCTCGCCTGGGGCGAGGCAGGGCATTCGATGTACATCGACTTCTCCGTTGCTGCCGGTCACGGCCTGCAGGTCGTCTATATCTGCCGCCAGGGCCAGGTCGTCGTCGACGAATTGGGCGGCGACATGCGGGTTATCGCCCGCCAAGCCGACTATCGCGCCCTGCCCACAACACGCTACTGCATGCCGGCCGAGGTGCGCAGCGTCCCGGTCGAGCCCTCCGAGACGGTCGGCCCGACGGTCGACGTCTGGTCCGCGCTGCTCGAGGGCCGCGCCTACCCGGACGGCGGCGCCGGTGCGCACGCGCTGGCCTGCGTCGTCGCCGCGCACGTCTCGCACGAGGCCGGCGGACGGCTCGTTCGCCTGGACGATCCCGCCCTGCCCCGCACCCGCGAATTCAAGTGGGCCTGATGCGCCCAGAGGACCCGTCGATGAACCGCTGGAGGATCGCCATCGTCGGCGCCGGTGGCATGGCCCACGAACATGCCCGCGCCTTCGCCTCACTGCCGGGCGTGCAGGTCGTCGGCTTTTGCGGTCGCACGCGTGCGCGCGTCGAGGCACTCGCGCAGAGCCACGGCGTTGTCGCCTTCGACAGCATCGCCGCGATGCAGGCCCGCACGGGCGCGCATGCAGTGGTCGTCGCCGTCAACGAGTTGTCGATGGAAAGAGTCTGCCGCGAGTGCTTCGCGCTGCCCTGGCATTGCCTGCTCGAGAAGCCCGTGGGCATCGACCTGCCGCAAGCCGAGGCCCTCCTCGCAGCCGCAGTCGCGCAGAACGTGCGCGCCTACGTCGCGCTGAATCGCCGCGCGTATGCGTCGACCCGGCAGGCGCAGGCGGAACTGGCCGCGGACAACGGCCCGCGCCTGATCTCCGTCCTCGACCAGCAGGACATGGACGCCGCCCGCGCCGGCGGCCAGCCGCCTCTCGTGGTGCAAAACTACATGTACGCCAACTCGATCCACCTGATCGACACCCTGCGCCACTTCGGGCGCGGTGAGGTCACGGCGGTCGAGCCCATCGTGCCGTGGAACCCGGCGCGCCCTGGCTTCGTCAGCGCGGTCGTGCGCTTCTCCAGCGGCGACACCGGCCTGTACCAAGCGGTCTGGGACGGCCCCGGCCCCTGGGCCGTCGCGATCACGAATCGGCAGGTCCGCCTCGAGTTGCGGCCGATGGAGCACCTGAACATCCAGCGCCGCGGCGAACGCCGCATGACGCCCGTCGTTCCGGATCCGATCGACACCGAATTCAAGCCCGGGCTGCGCTTCCAGGCCGAACAGTTCGTCGCTGCAATGGAAGGCCGCACGCATCGGCTGGCGAGTCTGGCCGATGCCACGCGTTCTATGGCCCTCTGCGCCGCGATCTATGGCCACCGCACCGCAGTTGCCGCCTGATTTGGCGCCGTCGCAACGTGTCCAGGCGTTGGCAGCCCTGGAGCGGAGCCACAATCTCTTCGCGCATCGTTTCGACGGGTGGTCGACTTGGCGTGTCATGCGGCATTCGGTGTTCCTGATGGCGATGGGCCTTCCGCTCGCCAGCCAGTCGCGACCGCAGGCACAGCGTATCCGTGAGGCCTTGCTCGCGACGCTGGGGCTCGCTTGGCTGTTGGTGGCTGGGAGGCGGCGCTCGTTACTGGTCAAGACCTGCCGTTCTGCTCTGCGGTTACGCCAAGGTGACCGCTTCCGCGACGTTTACTTTGATGGACTGCTGGAGCACGGCGGCTTCTCCTGTCTGAAGCTGGAAGACATCAACAGTGCAGACTTCGAACGCCAGGCTGCGGTCGCGCTGTGGCCAGCCGACCTCAACCCTGTCGTCTTCACCTTTTGGGGGCGTGTCCTCGGCGCAATGTTTCCCGTTCCGGTCATGGCGTTCTGCGAATCTGTGGCAGCCCGGCTCGCACAGGAGGTTGGTATCATTGTGCAACCGCGCACGCTGCTGATGCGCGTCTCGACCGTCCACTGGCAGGCCCGCCTGTATTCGCTGTTGCTCAGGCGGGTGCGCCCAAGAGCGGTGCTGGTCTCCGATACGGGCGACTACGCCCTGCGCGTCGCATGCAGCCGACACAACCTGCGGTTCATCGAACTGCAGCACGGCGTGTTCAACGCCGGCCATCCGGATGCAGTGCCACATTGGGTCGACGGGTCTGCGGCCGAACTCGTTCTACCCGATGTTCTGGCCTGTTATGGCGATTTCTGGATCGACCAGCTAGCTGGAACGCGACAGGGTCGAGAACGTAGCGTGGCTGTCGGCAATGAACTGATCGACCTAGCCCGCGCGCGCCGGCTGAGGCGCCGACCGAATGATTGCAGGCACATCGTGCTGACCAGCCAGGGGCTGGACACAGGCCGCCTGGCACGCTGGATCGCAGACATGATCGATCAGGCGCCACCGACCTCGAGTTGGCACCTTTCAATCAAGCTGCATCCGGCCTACGACACCAGTACGCGGGCGTACGACGCCTTGCGCGCGGACAAGCGAGTCAGCGTTATCGGTGGCGCCGAGCAGCCAAACGTATTCGATCTGCTGGCCGATGCCGATCTGCACCTGAGCATTTCCTCTTCATGCCATTTTGATGCGGCGGCGCTCGGCGTGCCGACGATGGTCGTGCCGCTGGGCGGCCACGAACTGATCGCCGATGCGGTGGATGGGGTGCAGATCCTCCTCGCCCGAGTGCCGTTGGACGTATGGGTGGCCCTCAACGAACCGATAGACGAATCGCGCTCGCACCGCTTCGCACAGCCGGGCTTCGTCGAGAATCTCCGGCGCTTGCTTCCATGAGCGCGTACCTGGCCACCTCAACCGTGCGCACTCACCGTGCGCCGGCGACGCGTCGCCACCTCGGTTTGCTCGTCTTCGTCTGGGTCTCGTTCCTCGTCATCATGTCGATCACGCAGGAAGACAACATCGAGCAGTGGTCGCTCTCGTACTGGCTGTTGATCATCCCTGCCGCAGCGCTTCCGATGCTCGACCTGGGCCTGATCACACGCGCGCTGCTTGGGCGCGCCAAGCTATTGGCGATTCTCCTAGTTGCGGCGGGAACATGGCACTTGATCCGCGGCGACATGCGCGCGGTGCTGCAATTGGGCTTGCTCGTGTTAGGCATGGCCTGGATCTCGACGGAACGTGCAGTGTTCGACGTCCAGGACCTGCTGAACATGTTCCTGGCCCTGATCATACTGGGCTTCCTCGTGTACGCAGTTACGGACATCAACAAATGGGGCCTGATCCCGGGAGAGACCGACGAGGAGTTCGGCATCTGGCGAGTGTCATTCTTTCCGAACATTGCAAATACCGCGTGCCTGGCGCTCGTCGTCCTGCTGCTGCTGACACGCGACCGCGCGACCGCGTTTGCCCACCCCGTAGTGTTCGCCATCGCCCTCTATTTCATGGTCTTTTCGTTCGTACGGACCGCGCTCTTGGCGGGCCTGTTGTATGTCGCGTTGCGCTGGTACTTCGGCCTACCGGGCCGCGCACTGCCCGCCCGGATGTTCTGGGTCTCGCTTGTCGTCGCCTTCGGCGTCAATATTGCAATTGCAACGTCTCCACTGGTCGTCAACTACCTGCAAGAGCTCCCGCTGTTCTCTCGCCTGCTGCTGCGGGGAGAAACCGGACTGACACCCGACGAGATCTTTGAACAGGTATACAGACCCTGGCTGTGGTGGCAGCACCTGACACTATTCGCATCGAGCCCATCACTGATGGGGTTGGGCTCGTTCGACTTCTTTGAGATGAAGACGGAGGAATTGTTGCCTGGTCATACCGGAGCGGGGTCTGAGGCGCTCCTGACCCGGCTGCTCGCGACCTATGGCCTGCCCGGGCTTCTGTTCACGGCGTTCCTGATCGTCTGCTTGCGCGCACGGGCCAACGCAAATGATCGCTGGTCCTGTGCCTGCTTCCCAGCCATCTTGCTCATGATCATGAACTGGGGAAGCGTCTTCCACCCCACCAGCGCGTTCTTCGCACTATTCTTGTTGATGATCGTCCGCGGAACGGATGGCTTCTCTTTCACGGCTTCCGCGGCTGGGCACCGCGCCGCACGCACTCGAACAAAGGCAAGCACTGCATGATCACCATCGTCGACTACAACATGGGCAACCTGGGGTCGATTCGGAACATGCTCAAGAAGATCGGCATCGACTCCGAGGTGACTGCCGACGCGAGCACGATCGCCGCCGCCCGCAAGCTCATCCTGCCGGGCGTCGGCGCGTTCGACGCGGGCATGGACAACCTCGAGCGTAGCGGCCTGATCCCGGTCCTGAACGAGCGCGTCGTACAGGCGCGCGTGCCCACGTTGGGCATCTGCCTGGGCATGCAACTGATGACTCGCGGCAGCGACGAAGGCCGGCGCAAGGGCCTGGGCTGGGTTGACGCTGAGGCACTGCGCTTCCGCCCTGCGGATGCGGCGTTGAAGGTGCCGCACATGGGCTGGAACCGCGTGATGCCGGTGCGCCCGTCGCCGCTCACCGAGGGGCTGCCGCACGAGCCGCGCTTCTACTTCGTGCACTCGTACTACGTCCACTGCCACGACGACGCCGACGTACTGCTCAGCACACCGTACGGCGAGGTCTTCCACTCCGCCTTCCGGCACGGCAACGTCGTTGGCGTGCAATTCCACCCCGAGAAGAGCCACAAGTTCGGCATGGCGCTGCTGCGCAACTTCGCCGAGTGGATGAACTGATGTTGCGCACCCGCGTCATCCCGTGCCTGCTGCTGCAGGGTGAAGGCCTCGTCAAGACCACTCATTTCAAGGATCCAACCTACATCGGCGACCCGATCAATGCGATCCGGATCTTCAACGACAAGGAAGTCGACGAACTCATCTTCCTCGACATCACCGCCTCGCGAGAAGGGCGCGGCCCCGCGCTGCAGGCCATCCGCGACTTTGCCAGCGAGTGCTTCATGCCCGTGGGCTATGGAGGGGGCATCCGCTCGCTGGAGGACGCGCGCCAAGTGCTCGCGCTGGGCATCGAGAAGATTGTCGTCAACACGATGGCGCTGCGACGGCCCGAGCTGGTGTCCGAGATCGCCCGCGAGTTCGGCACGCAGGCTGTCGTAGTGTCTATCGATGTGAAGAAGCGCCTGCTCGGCGGCTACGAGGTCTTCGGCGCCGGCGGCACCGAGAAGACGGGGCTGAAGCCGGTCGACTACGCCAGGCGCATGGTTGATCTGGGCGCGGGCGAGATCTTCCTGAATTCCATCGACCGCGACGGCACGCAGTCCGGCTACGACCTCGCGCTAGTGCGCAGCGTGGCCAGCGCGGTGAGCGTGCCGGTCATCGCCTGCGGCGGCGCCGGCAGCCTGGCCCATTTCAGCGAGGCCGTGAATGAGGGACAAGCTTCGGCGGTGTCAGCCGGCAGCATGTTCGTGTTCCACGGCAAGCACCGGGCGGTGCTGATCAGCTACCCGGCCCGTGCGGATCTGGAGCGCGCCCTTTCCTGACCCTTCCCGAGAGCCGCATGACAACGAAGTACCGCATCTGCACCCGCTGCATCATGGACACGACCGACCCGGACATCGTGTTCGACGCCAAGGGCGTTTGCAACCACTGCCATCGCTACGACGCCATCGCGGCCAGGCGCCTAATCCCGCTCAGTGACCGCCCCGCGCGGCTCGCCACCTTGGTTGAGAAGATCAAGCGCGACGGCCGCGGCAAGGACTACGACTGCATCATCGGCGTGTCGGGAGGCGTGGACAGCACCTACGTCGCGTACCTGACCCATGAGCTCGGCCTGCGCCCGCTCGCCGTCCACTTCGACAACGGCTGGAACTCCGAGCTCGCGGTAGCCAACATCGAGAAGACGTTGAAGACGCTCGGCATCGATCTGTTCACCTATGTCGTCAACTGGCCGGAGTTTCGCGACCTGCAACTGTCGTTCCTGAAGGCTTCGACTCCCGACGGCGAAGTGCCCACCGACCATGCGATCGTCGCGCTGCTGTATCGGCAAGCTGTCAGGCACCGCCTCAAGCACGTTCTGCTCGGCGTGAACGTCAACTCCGAAGCCATCATGCCGTTGAAGTGGGGTTACGGGTACTCCGATTTCCGCTACATCGCCGCCATCCACCGGCAGTTCGGACGAATCCCGTTGAAGACATTCCCGCACTACTCGCTGCCGCAACTGTTCGGCTACATGGTCTTGCGCAGAATCGAGCTGGTGCCGATCCTCGACTACATCGACTATCACAAGGAAAGTGCGATGCAGACGATCCAGGACAGGCTGGGCTGGGTGTACTACGGCGGCAAGCACTACGAGTCGATCTACACGCGCTTCTTCCAGTCGTACGTCTTGCCGCGCAAGTTCGGTATCGACAAGCGCCGCGCGCATTGCGCCAACCTCGTGCTTTCCGGTCAGATCAGCCGAGACGATGCCCTTGAGTCAATCGAAGCCCCTGTGTATTCCGAGGCCGGGTTGGCTGTAGACCTGGAGTACGCGATAAAGAAGTTCGGCCTTTCTCAATCCGAGTTTGAGTCGATCATGAGTCTTCCAGCGAAGACGTTCGAGAGTTACCCCAACAGCTTCAAACGGTTGGAGATCGCGAAGAGGGTCATCGCACGCGTTCGCGGATAAGGCCTACCAAGCGCATTGAATCGTGATTTGCGCCCAAGCGCCATCGAACTGCGATCGTCGTATCCGTAGACTCAGTCAGCATGCTTCGAATCCTCTACCTCCACCCCTTCGGCGCCTATGGCGGTGCGACAAAGAGCCTTTCGGAGATGGTGTCCGCGTTGCCTCGGGGTGCCATCGACGGCACCGCGATCACTCCCGCTGGCGTCGCCTCCGAGTCGCTCCGCGCCGCGGGGTTGAAAACGATCCATGCGTCCGGCATCGCGCAGTGGGATGACACCCGTTTCGGCCACTACCGCGGCCTGCGCTGGCTGATCGTCGTGCGCGAACTGGCCTATTGGCCGGCGACGCTCGGGGCCATTCGTGCGGCGGCGCGCAACGGTCCCTTCGATCTGATCCATTGCAACGAGGTCACGGCGCTGCTGCCGGCGCTGCTGGCCAAGCGGCGGCTGCGCGTGCCGCTGGTGGTCCACGTTCGATCGCTGCAGCGCGGTGAAGATGGCGGGCGCGTCAGCGCCTGGCTGATGACGAGGCTGCGCCGCGGCGCGGATGCCGTGGTCGCGATCGACGAGGCGGTGCGCCGCACGCTGCCCTCCGACCTCCCGGTCAGCGTGATCCACAACGGCATGCGCGTTCCGGCCGAGTTGCCGCCGCCGTCAAGCGATCGTCCGTTCTGCGTGGGCATTGTCGGTGTGCTGCATCGAGCCAAGGGCGTGTACGAGTTCGTCGCGGCGGCGCGCATCCTGCGCGATCGCCAGGTGTCTGTGCACATGCTCGTGGTCGGCGAAGACATCCGGCGCCTGTCAGGCTTGCGCGGCTGGCTGCTGCGCAAGCTGGACTTTGCGCGCGATGTGCGCGGCGAGCTCGAAGCCTATGTGGCAGAGCATCGGCTCCAGGACATCGTCGAGTTCACGGGCTTCGTCGCCGACATTCGACCAGTCTACGGGCGCACGGATGCGGTGTGCTTCCCTTCGCACCTCGACGCACCGGGTCGCCCCGTCTTCGAAGCGGCTCTGTTCGGTCTGCCAACCATCGTGGCCATGCGGGACCCGACCAGCGACGTGATCGTGCCGGGCGAGACCGGCCTGTGCATCGACACGCCGACGCCACTCGCGATCGCCGATGCGATCCAGTCCCTGGCGGAAGATCGCCCGCGCGCGCGCCGCATGGGCGAGCACGCCCGACAGCTCGCGCTCGGCCGCTTCGAAAGCAGCCACACCGCTACGAAGGTGCTCGCGCTGTACCGCCGGCTCTGCGCCGCCCGGGTCAGTGAGTCCGCCACGCCATGAAGGTGCTGGTGCTGAGCCAGCACTACTGGCCCGAGACCTTTCGCATCAACGAGGTGGTGGAGTCGCTGCGGCGCCTCGGCTGCGAGGTCGGCGTGCTGACCGGGCAGCCGAACTATCCGGAAGGCACGGTCCAGCCCGGCTACCGGTCCGCGGGTCTCGGGCCACAGCAGCACGCCGGCCACACGATCCACCGCGTGCCGTTGGTCCCGCGTGGCCGCGGCACGGCACTTCGGCTGGTGCTGAACTACTTGTCGTTCCTCGGCAGCGCTTGCCTGTTCGGCCCATGGCTGTTGCGTGGCCAGCGCTTCGACGTTGTCTTCGTGTACGGCACCTCGCCGATCCTGCAAGCGATCGCGGGCATCGTGCTCAAGCGCTTGAAGCGCGCGCGGCTGGTGACCTGGGTGCAGGACCTCTGGCCGCAGAGCCTGGAGGCCACCGGCTTCGTGCGCAACCAGCGTCTTCTCGGAGCCGTGGCAGCGGTGGTGCGCTGGATCTACCGGCGCAGCGACCTGCTGCTGGTGCAGTCGCGCGCCTTCGTGCCGACGGTCACGGTGATGGCCGGCGGCACGCCGGTCGAGTTCCACCCCAACCCCGGTGAACTGGCGTTCACGCAAGCGCAGCCGCCCGGTCCACCCGCGCTGGAACTCGGCCCCGGCTTCAACGTCGTGTTCGCCGGCAACCTCGGCACGGTGCAGGCGCTAGACACCGTGCTCGACGCCGCCGAGCTGCTGCAGCCGCTGGCCGACGCGCGCTTCGTGCTGGTGGGCAGCGGCAGCCGTTCGGCTTGGCTGCAGCAGGAGATTGCCCGGCGCAGCCTGGGTAACGTCAGCCTGGCAGGTCGCTTTGCGCCACACGAGATGCCTGGCATCTTGGCCCAAGCCTCGGCGCTTCTCGTCACGCTGGTGCGCAGCCCGATCATGAGCCAGACGATACCGAGCAAGGTGCAGGCCTACCTCGCCGCAGGCCGCCCCGTCATCGCAGCGCTCGACGGGGAAGGCGCGAAGGTGGTTGCAGAATCGGGGGCGGGCCTCGCGTGCCCGGCGCAGGACGCGCAGGCGCTGGCGGCTGCGGTGCGACACTTGCACGCCGCCTCGCCACAGGCGCGCCAGCAGATGGGCGAGGCCGGGCGTCGCTACTACGAGCAACACTTCGACCCCGAGCTGCTGGCACGACGGCTGGCCAGCCGCTTCGAGCAATTGGTCGCGCAGCGCGATGGCGCGGGCGTCGCAGAGTGATGGATCGGACGAGGTTGAATGTCGATGGAGCGTGAAATCAAGGTCCTCGTGCTGGGAGCCTCCGGCATGCTGGGCAACGCGGTGCTGCGCCTCTTCGCGCAGAGCCTCGGCCACGCGGTGGTCGGCTCGGCGCGCTCGGCGGGCGTGCTGCGCCAGTTGCCACCTCAGTTGCGCGAACGCGTAATCTGCGGCGTGGATGTCGAGAACGCCGACAGCCTGGCGCGGCTGTTCGCCGCCACGCGGCCCGACGTGGTGATTAATTGCATCGGGCTCGTCAAGCAGTTGGCGCAGGCGGACGACCCGCTGGCGGCGCTGCCCATCAACGCGCTGCTGCCGCACCGGCTGGCGAGGCTGTGCGAACTGGTCGGTGCCCGCTTCATCCATGTCAGCACCGACTGCGTGTTCGCTGGCACGCACGGCATGTACAGCGAGGAGGACGCCGCCGACGCGATGGACCTGTACGGCCGCAGCAAGCACCTCGGTGAGGTCGACCAGCCGCATGCGGTGACCCTGCGCACCTCGATCATCGGTCACGAGCTGGACAGCGCGCATGGCCTGATCGGATGGTTCCTGTCGCAGCCTGGTCCGGTCAAGGGCTACCGGCGCGCGGTCTTCTCCGGCCTGCCGACGGTGGAGCTGGCGCGCGTGATGCGCGACTTTGTGATCCCGCGGCCGGACCTGCGTGGGCTCTTCCACGTGTCGGCCGCACCGATCTCGAAGTTCGACCTGTTGACGCTGGTGGCGCAGGAATACGGCAAGCCGATCCAGATTGCACCGGACGACGCGATGGTCATCGACCGTTCGCTCGATTCGACGCGCTTTCGAACGCTCACCGGCTACGCCCCGCCCGCCTGGCCTGAACTGGTGCGCCGCATGCGACAGTTCGACCCCGCAGCAGACTCACGATAGGCTCACAAAGGCCCCGAATGTTCAAGGACAAGGTACTCCTCATCACCGGCGGCACCGGCTCGTTCGGGAACGCCGTGCTGCAGCGCTTCCTGCATTCCGATTTCGCCGAAATCCGCATCTTCAGCCGCGATGAGAAGAAGCAGGAGGACATGCGTCTGAAGCTGAAGAGCGACCGGGTCAAGTTCTACATCGGCGACGTGCGCGAATACGACAGCGTGCACGACACGCTGCGCGGCGTCGACTACGTGTTCCACGCCGCCGCGCTCAAGCAGGTGCCGTCGTGCGAGTTCTACCCCATGGAAGCGGTGCGTACCAACGTGATCGGCGCCGAGAACGTGATGCGCGCCGCCATCGCCAATGCAGTGCGCCGCTGCGTCGTGCTGAGCACCGACAAGGCCGTGTACCCGATTAACGCGATGGGCATCTCGAAGGCCATGATGGAGAAAGTGATGGTGGCCAAGTCGCGCCTTTGCGACCCGGGCAAGACCGTGCTTTCGGCCACTCGCTACGGCAACGTAATGGCCTCGCGCGGCTCGGTAATCCCGCTGTTTCTGAAGCAGTTGCTGGACGGCAAGCCGCTGACCATCACCGACCCCGGCATGACGCGCTTCCTGATGTCGCTCGAGGAGTCGGTGGACTTGGTGCTCTACGCGTTCGTGAACGCACGTCCAGGCGATATCTTCGTGCAGAAGGCACCGGCATCGACCGTGGGCGACTTGGCGCTTGCGCTACGCGGGTTGCTGCGGCGCGACAACGAGATCAGGATCATCGGCACGCGGCACGGCGAGAAGCTCTACGAGTCGCTGGTATCGCGCGAGGAGATGGCCCGCGCCGAGGACCTGGGGCAGTACTACCGCATTCCCGCGGATTCGCGCGACCTCAACTACGACAAGTACTTCGTCGAGGGCGAGACGAAGATCTCATCGTTCGACGACTACACCTCGCACAACACGCGGCGCCTCGACGTCGAGCAGGTGAAGCAGGTGCTGATGCAGTTGGAACCCGTTCGCGAGGCTATCCATGCTTAAGGTGATGACCATCGTCGGCACGCGGCCGGAGATCATCCGGCTGTCACGTGTGATCGACAGGCTCGACCGGCACTGCAGCCACGTGCTCGTTCACACCGGCCAGAACTACGACTACGAACTGAATGAGGTGTTCTTCGACGAACTCGGCATCCGGCGCCCGGACCATTTTCTCGAAGCGGCGGGCGCCACGGCAGCCGAGACGATTGGCCAGGTCATCATCGCAGCCGACCGCGTGCTCGACATGCATCGTCCGGATGCGTTGCTGCTGCTCGGCGACACCAACAGCGCGCTGGCCGCGATCGCCGCCAAGCGTCGTAAGGTGCCGATCTTCCACATGGAGGCCGGCAACCGCTGCTTCGATTTCCGCGTGCCAGAGGAGATCAACCGCCGGATCGTCGACCACGTTGCCGATATCAACCTCACCTACAGCCAGATCGCGCGCGAGTACCTGCTGCGCGAAGGTCTGCCACCCGACCAGGTGATCTGCACCGGCAGCCCGATGCGCGAGGTGATCGAGCACTACCGCGCCGGCATTGAAGCCTCGGACGTGCTGGCCCGACTCGGCCTGCCCGAGCAGCGCTTCTTCCTCGTCAGCTCGCATCGGGAAGAGAACGTCGACTCGCCCGAGAACCTGCAGCGACTGTTCGTGATCCTGAACACGCTGGCCGAGCGGCATGGCGAACCGGTGGTCGTCTCCACCCACCCGCGCACGCGCAAGCGGATGGAGGCGCTCGGGCTGAGCGCAAACCCGCTGGTGGCATTCCACAAGCCGTTCGGCTTTCTCGACTACGTGAAACTTCAGAGCTGCGCCCGTGCGGTGCTCTCCGACAGCGGAACAATCACCGAGGAGTCCTCGATCCTGAACTTCCCGGCGCTCAACCTGCGCGAAGCGCACGAGCGGCCCGAGGGCTTCGAGGAGGCCGCAGTTATGTTCGTTGGGCTGGACGTGGGACGCGTGCTGCAGGGGCTGGCCGTGCTGCATGAACAGCCGCGCGGCGCCGAGCGCCTGCTGAACCTGGTGCACGACTACGCACCGGACAACGTGTCCGACAAGGTGCTGCGCATCATCCTCAGCTATACCGACTTCGTGCAACGCCGGGTCTGGCGCAAGATCGACTGAGGGGCCGGCATTGCGCCTGCTCGTGGTCAGCCAGTATTTCTGGCCGGAGGTCTTTCGCGTCAACGACATCGTCGCCGAGCTCGCGGCCCGCGGGCACGAGGTGACGGTACTGACGGGACGGCCCAACTACCCGGACGGCCGCGTGTTCGAAGACTTTGCGCGCGACCCGGCCCGCTTCGATCGGTACCAAGGCGCCGAAGTGATCCGGGTTCCGCTGCGGCCGCGCGGCAGTGGCACCATCCGCCTGGTGTTGAACTATATGAGCTTCGTCGTGTGGGGCACGCTGCTCGGGACATGGCGGCTGCGCGGCCGGCCGTTCGATGCGATCTTCGTCTTCCAGACCTCCCCGATCACCGCTGCGCTGCCCGCCCTGCTGCTGCCGCGCCTCAAGCGCGCACCGCTGCTGATGTGGGTGCTGGACCTGTGGCCCGAAACACTGTCGGCGGTGGGCGTCGTGCGCTCGCCGCGACTGCTGCAGTGGGTCGGCGCCCTCGTGGGATTCATCTACCGGCGCTGCGACCGCATCCTCGCCCAGTCGCGTGCGTTCTACCCCAACATCGAGCGCTGGTCGGGTGACGCGGCGCGCATCCGCTATTTCCCCGCCTGGGCGGAAGCGACGTTCGACGAGGGCCTCATGGCCGTCGAGCCCGCGCCCGAGCTGGCGGCCTGCGCCGACACCTTCAACGTCATGTTCGCCGGCAACATCGGCGAGGCCCAGGACTTCCCGGCCATCCTCGACGCGGCCGAATGCCTGAAGCACCGGGCGGACATCCGCTGGCTCGTCGTCGGCGACGGGCGCATGGCAGCCAGCGTGCGTGACGAGATCACGCGCCGGGGGCTGGACGCCCGCGTGCCGATGCTGGGCCGCCAACCCCTCGAACGTATGCCGGCGTTCTTTCGCGGGGCCGACGCACTGTTGGTCTCGCTCAAGGCAGACCCGGTCTTCGCAATGACGATTCCCGGCAAGGTGCAGAGTTACCTGGCGGCCGGTCTGCCGCTGCTGGGCATGCTGAACGGCGAAGGCGCGCGGGTCATCGAGGAGGCGCAGGCCGGGCTGGTGTGCGCGGCAGGCGACGGTCCGGCGCTGGCACGGTGCGTCGAGCAACTGGTAGCGATGGGCGCCGAGGGCCGGGCCGCATTGGGCGCGTCGGGACGTGCCTATGGCAGGCGCGAATTCGACCGTGCCCGCCTGTTCGATTCACTGGAGGCGTGGATCGTGCAGGCAGTTCCGCAACCGCTTGCGTGATTCAACCTGGAAACCGCAGTCGCCGGGATTTCCAAGCGGCGCAAGGTGAGCATTGGCGGGCTTTCCGCCCGATTGCTGGAACTGCAGAGCAGTTCCAGATGGGGTGACCGACCGGCGTTCGAAATATTCCAGCGCGACGGCAACTTGGCGACCTTTGGCAGCGTCAAGTGGCATTTCTGGGACCAGTGTGGTCGCGCATTGACGAGGGTCAACTGGCATCGCTGAGGCAATTGCGTGTCACAGCGACAAGTGATCAGATGAAAGCTTCGGCAGTCGCAGTGAGGGTTCCCATGCGAATCGGACTCGCCACGCTGATTGGACTCCAAGCCTTCGTAGCCAGGGCGATCAAGTCATCTGCGAGCCGCTTCGCCTTGGCGGCTGCGGCAATCGCCTTGTCCGTCAGCGCTTGTGGCGGTGGTGGTTCGGACCAGCCTTCAATGTCGGTCGACACTCTTGAGTCGGTGAAGATAGTCCAGGGAAATGAGCAAACCGGCGAGGTCGGCAAGGAGTTGGCGTCGCCGCTCCGAGTTCAAGTCATCGGATCAAGCGGAAGCGCGATTGCCGGACAGGTGGTCACGTTCAGAGTTGCTTCCGGTGGAGGCAGCGTCGCCGTCGGGTCGGTGCCCTCTGATGACAGCGGCTACGCCACTGAACGCTGGACGCTCGGCACGACGGCGGGAATTCAGATTCTTGAAGTCAGCGGAACCGATTCAGGCGGGGTCGACGTTGTTCTTGCCACATTCACGGCCACTGCCAAGGCAGGCCGGCCGAAAAGCGTCATTGCAGTGAGCGGCAATGATCAGGCCGCCCAACAACTGCACTCCTTGACCTCGCCGCTGATCGTTCGTGTGCTGGATGTCTACGGTAATCCGGTCCCAGAGGTGCTCGTTTCGTTCACGTCGCCAGACGGCGGTGTTGCCTCACCCTCGACGACTTCGACCAACTCAGCCGGCGAAGCATCGACCAACTGGACGCTCGGCCCTGCGGTTGGAACGCAGTCGCTGAACGCGATCGTCAACGCGGATGTGGGCTTGACGTTGACCGGTTCGGCATTGCAGGCGTCACCATCTGTGCTTTCGCTGTTTGCCGGTGCGCTTGGTGGTCCCGGACACACCGATGGCGTGGGCGCAGGCGCCACCTTCAATTTTCCGGCCAGCGTCGCCACCGACCGTGCCGACAACGTCTACGTCGCGGACTATCACACGATCCGCAAGATCACGCCCGACGGGGTGGTGACCACGTTGGCCGGCTGGACGGAGGACAGGACCTATGGCATCGGAGCGTATCTGCGCCTCGATTCGCCCCGGGGCGTTGCTACCGATCGGGACGGGATCGTTTATGTCGCAGACACGTTTACCGGCCTTGTGAGCAAGATCACGCCTGCCGGCCTCGCGACACCATTCGCGAGAAGTGCCAATCCCAGCGGCGTGGACACCGATGCTGAGGGCAACGTCTACATCAATGAATGCGGGTCCGGCTGGGAACAGGATCCCGAGACGCGGATCTACTACCAGGTCTCAAACAAGATCCGCAAGCTGACTTCGGCCGGGGTCGAGATAGGGTCCATGCTGGGGCCTTGCGCAGGGCTTCCAACGCCCTTCGCGGAGGCCCGTACGCGATTCCCGAGCAGCATTGCTATCGGCCGCGCCGGCACTCTCTACATCGCCGACGAGAACCACACCGTCAGTGGGATGGAGCGTTCGGTTGGATTGCCTGGCGTCAGCGGCAGTGCCGACGGCACCGGCACGAGTGCGCGTTTCAACTACCCGAGCGGTATCGCCGCCGATTCTGCTGAAAATGTCTATGTCGCCGACACAGACAACAACAAGATCCGCAAGATCACGCGCGCCGGCGTGGTGACCACCCTGGCCGGAGCGGACTACGCTGGTGCCGCCGACGGCGTCGGCGCAGAAGCGCGCTTCAATGCACCTTTGGACGTCGCCGTCGACAGTGTCGTGTCCTTCCGGCAAATCTGCATGAAGTGACGCCGCAAGGTCGATAAGTTCCACTTCCATTGCAATCCGACGAGGAGACGGGCGATGGAAGTGACGAGCAAGGCGGTGCAGACGACGGGTTGCAGCGAGGGGCTGTTACGGCTGAAGCGGCAGTTTGATCAGTGGCGCGCCGGACGCCGGGCCGGCGAGCGGATTCCGTCAGAGCTTTGGTCCGGCGCGGTCGCCGCGGCCGGCGAGCACGGCGCGTACCGCGTGGCGGCCGAGTTGCACCTGGATTACGCAGTCCTGAAGCGGCGTGCCGCGCTGGCCGGCGGCAACACGCCGGCTGCGGAGTTGGCGCCCCGGTTCGTCGAGCTGTTCGCACCGGCCGGGCGGGCCACGCCGGCAGGGGCTGCGCGTCCGCAGTGCGTGGTCGAACTGGACAACGCGCGTGGCGCGAAGATGCGCGTGGAGCTCGATGGCCAGGGGTTGGCGGGGCTGTCGGTCCTGTGCAGCGCATTCTGGGCCGCGTGATGATCCAGATCACGCCGCACATGCGCATCCTGGTGGCGGTCGAGCCGATCGACTTCCGCGCCGGCATCGACGGTCTGGTGCTTGCGTGCAGGAGGCGCTTGCAGGCCGACCCCTTCGGCGGCGCGCTGTTCGTCTTCCGCAACCGCGCCCGCACGGCGATCAAGGTCCTGGTCTACGACGGCCAGGGCTTTTGGATGTGCCACAAGCGCCTGTCCAGCGGGAAATTCGCCTGGTGGCCCGATGGCGAGCAGCCCGGGCGCACGCTGCAGGCCTGCGAGCTGCAGGTGCTGCTCATGGCAGGCGACCCGTCGCGCTCTCACACCGCGCCGGCGTGGCGCCCGCTGAGCCTGGCGGCCTGAGGCCTGATGGTCCGGACGGCGCAGCTCACGGACCAGCGGCGAGCTGCTCTCGGTAGTTCCACGGCAGCCACCGCGCGGCGTCGGTGATCACGTCCTGGGCGTGATGCTGCAGCGCGTTCAGGTACTCGAACGGGTTGACGTCGCACAGCCGGCAGGTGTGGATCAAGCTCATGTAGACGTCGCCGACCTCGGCGCCGGTGACCGTCTTGTAGAACATCGACGCCTTGCGGTGCAGGATGGCCCGCTTCAGGCTCTGCTCACAGAGGTTGTTGTCCAGCGGGGCCCCGGCCTTGCGCAAGAACAGCGTGAGCTCGTCCCAGTGCCGGATCAGGTAGCGCAGCGCCTTGCCCAGGCCGGAGTTGGGTTCGACCAGGCGCCTGTCGAACTGCGCGTTCATCCAGCGCGCAAGGTCGTCCATGACCGGCTTGCTGTGCTGCTGGTGGAACGACAGGCGCTGCTCGGCTGACAACCCGTCCGTGCGACAGGTCGCATCGTGCTTGTAGACCTCGGCCAGGGCCTCGATGACGTGGCGGGCGGCTTCGGGGAACTGCTCGGCGACATCGGCCACCTGGCGTCGCCCGTGGGTCAGGCAGTTCGCCAGGACGGTCTTGAATTCGCCAGCGACGTTGGCCGCCAGCGCGTCGCACATCTGCATCGCCGGCGCCAGCTCCTGGGCGCGGTGTGCGAGCAAACGCTCCATGTTCTTGCCGGCGTGGGCGTGGCCGGTGAAGAACAGCACCACCTTGTGCTGCTTGTCGCCCTCTTGCACGACGGCGACGATGCCCGAGGTGCTGATCGCCTTGGCCACCGGCTTGACGCCGTCGGCCTCGGCGCGCTTGCGCTCGGCCATCAGGCTGAGCACCTTCATGGGCGTGTCATCGCTGTGCAGCAGCGGCGCCTGCGCGGCCTGCACGATCAACGCCTGGAAGACCGCACGCGGTGCGGGCACGGCCTTGAACACGATGTCCCACTGGGTCGCATCGGGCAGCGGCACGTACAGCGAGGCCTGCAGGCCCTCGAGCCGGAAGTGCGGCATGCCGTTGCCGTAGCGCAGCAGGGCGATCATGCTCGCGCAGCTGGAGTCATACTTCGGCAGCGAGGCCACCGCCGCGGGCAAGGGGGCGGTGAAGACGCTGTCGCACAGCCGGCAGCGCAGCCGCTGCAGCTTGTACACCGTGGCCCCCAGCGGCGCCTGGCCCACCACCTTGACGATGGACCGGGGAGGCGACTCGTAGACGCGGCCCTTGTCGCACTGCGGGCAGCGGTCGCCTGACTCCAAATCGGGGTGATCGCACTGGACGATGGGCGCGCCGCTGTAGTCGTGCGCGGCGTTGCGGCCGTGGCCGGGCTGGGGTGGCCGGGGCACCGGCACCGGCACCACCCCCGGCAGGGCCGGCGCTGGATCGGCGTCCAACGCATCCGACTCGCCCGACTGATCCGCCTGCGCGGCGCGCTCCAGCACGTTGCGCTTGTGCTCGGTGCGGTGGCCGAACAGCATGCGCTGGAAGCGCTTGATCGAGGTCTTCGCGTTCTGCAGCGACAGCATGACGTACACGAAGGTGCTGAACACCCGCTCGAGCAGAAGGTATTGCTCGGTGGAGAAGGTCGGCTTGGCCTTGGCCAGGAGTTCGTCGAGCTCGGCCTGGGTGGCGTTGACGATCTCGGGCGGCTTCATGCGGCGATCGGCAGCGGCAGCGGCAGCGGCGCGTCCAACTGCGACAGCCGCTGGCGGAAGTCCTTGACCAGGGCATAGCCCAGCACCTGCTTGATCGAGCGGTTCACGGCCCGCGTGGGCGCAGCCTTGCCGCGACCCGTGGTCTGCCCCATTACCGTCCAGTTGGCCGCCCGGTAGCAGGTGCCGGCAAAGCGCTGCGGATCGATGAAGGTCTCCACGAAGTAGATCGGGTGCGCGTACAGCTGCTGCCAGTCGGCCGACAGCATCCGCGCCATGCGACCCAGGATGTGCGACGCCAGATGCGCAACCCGCACCCAGGGCAGGATCAGGAAGCGCGTGTTGTAAGCCAGCAGCCGGATGTTGTTCAGCCGCGCCTGCGCGCACCAGCCGATGAAGCGGTCACGGCTGCCCAGGTGCCGTGGCGCCGAGCTCCAGGCCACACAGGCGATCGGCCGGCCGCGCGCAAAGACCAGGTACTTCAGGTGCTCGCCCACGGGCTGCGAGTAGCCCAGGTAATGGTGCTGCTGCAGCAGGCTGTTGAACAGCGCCTCCTCGGGCGTGCGCCGCACCTGGCGGATCTCCAGCGGCCCGAGCTCGGCCAGGCTCATGCTCAAGGGGGCCTGCTCGACGCTCACCGCTTCAGGCTTGTCGCGTCCCCCGCCTTCCCTCAACGAGCTGCGACCGACCTGGCGCACCGGCGGCAGTTCGATCAGGCCCCGGCGGTGCAGCATCAGCATCATGCCGCGGCACACCATGTCGCGCAGCGCGCCGTTGGGCTGCACCCAGTTCCAGGCCTCGCACAGCTTCTCCGACAGGCGCCGGCGGCTGCACTGCGGATTCTCGGCAATGAGCTGGCGGATCAGGACGAGGTCGGCGTCGGCGATGACGCGGTGTCGGTAGCTCAACTTCGCCTGCATGCGCCGCACGGTAGGCGAGTTGGCGCTGGAACGCAAGTCGGGGGAAACGCCGAGGGCGGCTCGCCCTGCGTGCAACCTACGCGACCGCCTCAGCTAAATTCAAGCGGCCTTGCCGGAGGGACACGAACCACACTATCCGCAAGATCACCCCTGACGGGGCTGTGAGCACGTGGGCCGGCGCGCCCGGGCAATCGGGAAGCGCGGACGGTGTGGGCGGGCAGGCGCGCTTTTACTACCCGAGCGATGTCGCCGCAGACCATGCGGACAACGTCTATGTCGCCGACTCGTGGCTCGGCTTGATTCGCAGGATCGCCCCGGACGGCGTCGTCACGACCCTGGCAGGTGTGGCAGGGACGGGAGGCGGCGCCGACGGCACCGGAGCACAGGCGCATTTCACCGATCCCGAGGCATTGGCGCTCGATCGTGCCGGCAATATCTACGTTGCCTGCGGGGTAAACGCCTACACAATCCGCAAGATCACCCCGTCAGGGGACGTGACCACGCTTGCAGGGACGCACGGCATGTCCGGGTCAGCCGATGGCGCCGGTGCGCAGGCGCGCTTTGGGACCGTCATGGGGGTCGCCACTGACGCTTCAGGCAACGTCTACGTCGTCGAGAACGCGACAATCCGCAAGATCACGCCCGATGGTGTCGTGACCACAATAGCGGGCGCAGTGTTCGAGCGCGGATCGGCCGATGGTGCCACGGCGCAAGCGCGCTTCAACTACCCGAACGGCGTGGCTGTCGATCTGGCAGGTAACCTCTACGTTGCCGACACGGGTAACGGCACGATTCGCAAGATCAGCCCGACCGGGGTGGTGACCACGGTGGTGGGCCAAGTCGGCCGAGGCGGATTTTCCCCTGGGCCGCTACCAGGCGCTCTCGCAGGGCCACTACGTCTTGCCATTCACGGCGCGTACCTGTACATAACGATGAATAACGGGGTTGCCGTGGTCACGCCCCTGCCGTGACGGGCGAGCCTACAGTCCACGGCATTTGTCAGACGCCTGCCGTACCACCAGCGCGCTTTTAGCGCGGCGGGCAGGTACCGCGACCTGAGTGGAGGTCGACTGCGCCAGAAGAGTCTCGGTAGTGCCGGAGTGTCAAGTGAACCGCACCGGGTTTCGAGGAGGCCTGTTGGCTTGAGTCAGACCCGGTTGGTCTGACGGTCAAGTTGGTTGCTGTGATCTTTGGATTCTCTGTGCGAGTGTGCAAGTGTCGGATCTCCGGAAGTGCATGGCCGATAATCGTCGGCGTTCCGTGCCCTTCCAGACATGACCTTCCTGATCCTGAGCTTCCTCACCTCGCTGGTGATCACCCTTCTGGTCGTGCGTTCGGCGGCGCAGCATGGCCACCATTCGGCGGATCACGACCTCTCGGGCCCGCAGAAGTTTCACTCCGAACCGGTGCCCCGCATCGGCGGCGTCGGCATCTTTCTTTCGATGGTGGCCTGCGTGGCACTGGCACAGTTCACCGGCCGCGCCGAGGCGCCGATGCTCTGGTTGCTGTTGCTGTGCAGCCTGCCGGCTTTCCTGTCGGGTCTGGTGGAAGACCTCACCAAGGCGGTGTCGCCGCGGCAGCGACTGTTCTTCACCGCCGTTTCGGCCGCCCTCGCGCTGTGGCTGCTCGACGCCGTGATTCACCACACCGCCATTCCGGGTGTCGACTGGTTGATGGACTTCACGCCCTTCGCGATGGCGCTGACGGTGTTCGTCGTCACCGGGGTGGCCAACGCGATCAACATCATCGACGGTTTCAACGGCCTGGCCTCGATGTGCGTGCTGTTCATGCTGCTGGCCATCGCCTACGTGGCGTTCCAGGTGGGCGACACGCTGGTCTTCAACGCGGCGCTGATCGGCACCGGCGCGGTGCTGGGCTTCTTCGTCTGGAACTTCCCCGCCGGGCTGATCTTCCTCGGCGACGGCGGCGCCTACCTGCTCGGCTTCTTGCTGGCCGAGCTGGCCGTGCTGCTGCTGCACCGCAACGCGGCCGTCTCGCCGATGTTCGCGCTGCTGCTGTGCGCCTATCCGATATTCGAGACGATCTTCACGATGTACCGGCGCAAGGTCGTTCGCGGCGTGGCCACCGGCGCACCCGATGGCATCCACCTGCATACGCTGATCCACCGCCGCCTCGTGCGCTGGCCCGATGGGCATTCGCCGGAACGGCGGCAGACGCAGCGCAACTCGCTGACCTCGCCCTACCTTTGGCTGCTGTGCCTGCTGTCGGTGATCCCGTCGGTGCTGTGGTGGGACAACACGGCCGTGCTCAGCGCCTTCTTGTGCCTGTTCATGCTGCTGTACGTGCTGCTGTACGCGAGCATCGTGCGCTTCAAGACGCCGAAGTGGCTGGTGTTTCGGCGCTGAGCGCCCGCCCGGCTCACGCCGCGCGGTATTCGGGGACGAAGCTGCGCAGTCGGCGGCGAAGTTCCTCCACCGAAGGCGGCTCGTCGCCATGGGCCAGCCATTCGAGCAGGCACCTCAGCCACTCACCGTTCGCGTCCTCGTGCAGCTGCGCAATGCGCAAGCGCGGGTGCGCCGACGGCAGCGTCTGGTCGGCATCGGCGAGCAGTTCCTCGTAGAGCTTCTCGCCCGGCCGCAGCCCGGTGAAGACGATGCCGATCTCGTCCGGCTGGTGGCCCGCCAGGCGGATCAGGTCGCGCGCCAGCTCGACGATCCTCACCGGCTCGCCCATGTCCATCACATAGACCTGCCCCGTCTCGGCCAGCGCCGCGGCCTGCAGCACGAGGCGCGCGGCCTCGGGAATGGTCATGAAGTAGCGCGTGATGTCGGGGTGCGTCACCGTCACCGGGCCGCCGCGGGCGATTTGCTCGGTGAACTTCGGGATCACGCTCCCGCTCGAACCGAGCACGTTGCCAAAGCGCACCGCAGCGAAGCGCGTCGCGTGGCCCTGCATTGCCATCTCAGACAGCACCATTTCGGCAGCCCGCTTGGTGGCGCCCATCACGTTGGTCGGGTTCACTGCCTTGTCGGTCGAGATCAGCACGAAGCGCTCGGCGCCCGATTCGGCCGCCGCCGTCGCCGAGTTCCATGTGCCGAGCGTGTTGTTCTGCAGCGCGGCCCAGGCGTTCTCGCCCTCCATCAGCGGCACGTGCTTGAACGCCGCCGCATGAAAGATGACCTGCGGCCGCTGCGCGGCAAAGGTGGCGCGAAGATGGGCGAGGTTCTTCACGTCGCCCATCAGGCGCACCAGCGGCAGGTGCGGATGCAGCTCGCTCAACTGCTGCTCGATCTGATAGAGCGCGTATTCGCCCAGCTCGTACAGCACCAGCCGCGCCGGCCCGTAGCGCGCAACCTGGCGGCATAGCTCGGAGCCGATCGAGCCGCCGGCCCCGGTGACGAGCACGGTCTTGCCCGAGATCAGCTCGGCGATGCCGGCCTCGTCGAGCTGCACGGCTTCGCGCCCGAGCAGGTCTTCGGGCTCGATGTCGCGCACGCGGCTGACCTGCCCGCCTTCGAGCAGTTCCTGCGCCGACGGCACGGTGAGCACCGGCAGCCCGGTCTCGGCGGCGAGTTCGATCGCGCGCCGGCGCTGCGTCGCGCTCGCCCCGGGCATCGCGAGCACCAGGTGGGTGATGCCCTGCGCCTCGAGATGCGACTTCACCGACGCCAGCGGCCCGAGGATCGGCACGCCTCCGATGCGCGAACGCTGCTTCACGGGGTCGTCGTCGAGCAGGCCCACGACCGCCCAGCCCTCGTGCTGAATGCCGGCCACCAGCAGCCGGGCCGCGTCGCCGGCGCCCAGCACGAGCGCGCGGCGCTGCTCGACGGCGTTGCCGGCGATGCGGCTGCGCATGTGCTCGTAAAGCATGCGGTAGGCGATGCGCACCGTGCACAAGCCCATCAGCGATATCACCGGGTGCAGCGCCAGCACGGCCCGCGGCACTGCGACGAGCTGCGCCATCAGCACCACCACCGCCGCCAGCAGGCCGGCGCCGAAGCAGGCTAGCGTCAGCCGCTTGATCTCGCCGAAGCCCGAGAAGCGCCACATGCCGCGCGGCACGCCGGCGGCGACGAACACCGCCAGGTACAGCGCGACGATGCCGGTCATCACCCAAACGTCGTACGACGGACGCGCACTGTGCCAGCGCTCGAAGCCGAGCCGGAACAGGTAGGTGATGTGCCAACAGGCGGCGATCACGACACCGTCGATCGCGAGCGAGAGCCCGCGCCGCCGCGGCCGCAGCAGCGTGAGGAACGCGTCGAGGCGCTGCCAGATCATCCGACGGGGCGCCGCGGCGACGCCAGCAGCAGGCGAAGGGTCTGCCAAAGGATCCGGATGTCCATGCCGAGCGAGGCACCGTCCGCATAGCGGGCCGCCAGCGCGAGCTTCTGCGGCATCACGACCTGCACGTACTCGCGCTCCGGGTCGGCAGCGCGGGCGAGCAGCTCGCTCTCGTCGCGGAACGCGATCGACGCCGGGTCGGTGATGCCCGGGCGCACCGACAGCACCCTCGCGCGCAGCGCGGGCGGGTACAGCGCCACGTAGCGCGGCACTTCGGGCCGCGGGCCGACGAGGCTCATCGTGCCCTGCAGCACGTCGATCAACTGCGCCAGCTCGTCGAGCTTGTGTCGCCTGAGCACCGCGCCGACGCGCGTGATGCGGGCATCGGCGCCGACGGTGATCTGCGGCCCGGCCGGGTTGGCGCCGTCGGGCTCGTGCGTCATCGTGCGGAACTTGTGGATGCGAAACGGCACCCCGTGCCGGCCGACACGCTGCTGGCGGTAGAACACCGGCCCCGGCGAGTCGAGCTTGATCGCAAGTGCCATCACGAGCATCAGCGGAGCCAACAGCAGAAGGCCGAGCATCGAAACCCACAGGTCGAAAACACGCTTGAGCATCCGTAGCGCCGGGTTTCTTGCATTTGTCGGGTCCGAGGGTATTCTGACGCAGCCAACGCTACACTTTTGAGCATGCGTCTTTCGCCCGAACATCGTCTCGCCCTGAAGTCTCACTTCGCCCGCGAGCTCGGAGCCGATTGCGAGGTGTTGCTGTTCGGCTCGCGCACCGATGACGACCGCCGCGGTGGCGATGTCGACCTGCTGGTGCGATCCCCCAGGCCTTTACAGCGCCCCGTGTGGCTCGCCGCGCGATTGGCGGCAACTGCCGAGCGTCTGCTCGGCGGGCGAAGGGTGGACGTGCTGCTGGTCGATCCGGCAACGCCCCTGCAATCCGTTCATAACGCCGCCCTGGCCACCGGCGTGCAGCTGTGAACGAGCGGCAGCGCCTGGCATTCCTGGTTGAGACCGTCGGTCTCGAAGCGCAGCACTTGCTCGACACAGATGCGCGCCTGTTTGCGCAACGCTTCAGCGCGGATCGTGCCGCCGCTCTGCGAGTGAATATCGACAAGGCCGAACGTACCGACGCGTTCGTGGCTCGCTTCGAGCCGGCTGCAAGACACGGTTGCGGACAAGCTGCTGCCTGAGTTCCTGCGCTGCCTGGCCGAACCCGTGGGTGCGGCCATCGACAACCTGGACCGGGCAGAGAAACTCGGCCTGCTGAATTCTGCTGACGAGTGGCTCGCGTCGCGCAAGCTTCGCAATCGAATGGTCCATGAATACGTGCGCGACGCTTCCGAGCTCGCCGATGCGTTGAACCAGGGACACGTGCTGGTGCCGATGCTCGTTGGTCTGGCCCGAGCGATCGCTGTGGACTGCCGCCGCCGCGGGCTGCTCACGACGTGACCCTCTGCCCGCACGGTCGCTGAAACCTGAAAGTGCCTCCATGCGCGTGGTCGCGGTCAGCCTGACAGCACTTCTTGCACGGTCTTGCAAACCCGCTGCACGTCGGCGTCGCTCATCCGCGTGTAGAGCGGCAGCGTGAGCATCCGCTCATAGGCGTGCTGGCTGTGCGGGAACTGCGCCGGCACCAGGCCGTAGCGATCGCGCCAATAGGGGTGCAGGTGCAGCGGGATGTAGTGCACGCTGCAGCCGATGCCGGCCTCGAACATCTGCTCGATGAAGCGGTCGCGCGCGAGCGGCGCGCCGTCGGCCAGGCGCACCACGTACAGGTGCCAGGAATGCTGGTCACCAGCGGGCGGCTGCGGCGGGATGACGAGCGGCAGGTCGGCGAACGCCTCGTTGTACATGGCGGAGATCTGCTCGCGCCGGCGCTGGAAGGCCGGCAGGCGCTTCAACTGCTGCAGCCCGAGCGCGGCGGCGATGTCGGTCAGGTTGTACTTGTAGCCGGGAGCGACGATCTCGTAGTACCAGCTCGGCACGGTGGCGGTGAAGCGGTCGAACGCGTCGCGGCTCATGCCGTGCAGGCGCATCACCTTGGCGCGCCGGGCCAGCGCGGCGTCGCGCGTGACGAGCATGCCGCCCTCGCCGGTGGTGATGGTCTTGTTGGCGTAGAAGCTGAACACACAGGCGTCGGACGCGAGCGTGCCGACCAGCGCGCCGCCGCAGGTGGTGGGCAGCGCGTGGGCGGCGTCCTCGACCACCTTCAGGCCGTGGCGGCGCGCGATCGCCAGGATCGACGCCATGTCGGCCGCGAGCCCGGCGAAGTGCACCGGCACGATGGCCTTGGTACGAGGCGTCACCGCCGCCTCGACGGCCCGCGGGTCGATGTTCATCGTCGCCGGATCGATGTCCACCAGCACCACGTCGGCGCCGAGGTAGCGCACGACTTCGGCGGTTGCGGTGAAGGTATGGGTGGTCGTGATGACTTCGTCGCCGGGGCCGATGCCCAGCGCCTCGAGCGCCAGGTGCAGCCCGGCGGTGGCCGAGTTGACGGCGATCGCCTCCAGCGAAGCGTCGCCGAGGAATTCGACGAATGCCTGTTCGAAGCGCCGTGCCTTCGGGCCGGTGGTGACCCAGCCCGAGCGCAGCGTGTCGACGACTTCGGCAATTTCTTCTTCGCCGATGTCGGGCAGCGCGAAGGGGAGGAAGGGCAATTGCGACGTCATGCTGTTGCGTTCTACCGAGATCTTCTTCAGCGGCTTCGCGCTGCTCGCCGTGCAGGGGGCGCGAGCAACGCTGCGAGCAGGGCGTGCGGCGATTGCGCGAAGGGATTGACCACCGTGGTGCCGCGCCAGGTGAATCCGTCTTGCATGTCTTCGCTGAGCAGGACACGGCAGCGCTGCTCAGCGGCTACCGAGAGGATCAGACTGTCCCAGATCGTCAGGCCGTGTGCCAGCGAGAGGTCGAACGCCGACTGCAGCGCGCCCCATGTCGAGTCGCGCACGGTATAGGCGTCGCTCCAGCGGAGCACCGCATCCCGGGCCTGTGGGGGGGCCTGGCGCAGCTTGCCGGCCAACACCCGATACAGCTCGCCGAGCACCTGCACGGGCAGGATGACTGCCGCTTCAGGCAATCGCGTCATCAGCTCCATGGCCTGCACGCGGCGCGTCTCGTCACCGGCGCCCTCGGCGTAGGCCAGCACATTGGTGTCGATCGCAATCTGCATCGAAGGCTCAGTCGTACAACTCGTCGCGCGACCAGTCGCGCGCACCGACCGCCTTCACCGTCGCCAGGTGCTCGAGCAGCCGGCGCTTGGCGGCGCCCGGCCGCGCCGTGCCGGCGCCTGCGCGCATGGGCTCGATGGTCGCGACGGGTTTACCGCGCGACGTGACCGTCACCCGCTCGCCCCGGGCAACGTCACGAAGCACGGCGGAAAACTGGCGATTGGCCTCGGCGGCAGTGACCGTCTTCATCGCGTTCCCAAATGTAGTGAAGTAGGTATTCTACGGCTTCCAGACCCACGCCAGCACGTGTGTCCGCAGCTGCGGCACTGCGTTGAAGACGCCGTACAGCGCCGGATGCACGCGACACACCGCGCGCGCCAGCGGCGGCGCCAGCGTGACGCGCCGTGCTCGCACATGGCCGTGCGGAAAGAGCGCTCGCACACGCGTCAGCGGCACGCCGCGCACGTCGGGATTGCGCGGGTTGTCGACCGTGAAGTCGTACCAAAGCACCGCGCCGCCGGGCTTCAGCCAGCGCCACATCGCCTTGGCCAGGCGCTGCTGGAACGCGTCGTCGAGCAGCGACGAAAAGACGGTGGAGACGAACACGATGTCTTGTGAGTCCGCAGGCACATCGGCTGCGAGTGCGTCGCCCTCGATCAGCGCCAGCGCGGCGGGCAGCACGCGACGCGCCTGCGCAAAGCGTTCGGGCAGCAGTTCAATGCCGGTCAGGTGCTCGGGCGCGAAGCCGAACCGAAGCAATTCGAGCAGATTGCCGCCGGCGCCACAGCCCACTTCGAGCAACCGCCTGTTCAACAGATCCGACCAGCCTGTCCGGGCAAACAGGCGCAGCATCACCCGCTGCCGCTCCTGCACGGTCTGCCAGACGTCGGGGCGCAGCAGGCTGTAGCGGTCGCCTGCGTCGCGTCGCGCGTAGCGCTCGGCGACCGCGTGGGGCTCGCGTTCCACGTTCACGATACGGCCTCGATGAAGCGCCGCGCCAGCACCGGATAGGTGTGGTTCGCAAGCACGAAGGCGCGCCCGCGCTCACCCATCGCGCGGCGCTCGGCGGGAGTTTTCGCGGCGAGGCTGCGCAGGCCTTCAGCCACCGCGGCCGGCGACTCCGGCGCCACGGTCAGGCCGCAGCCCGCCTCGGCTACCGGGTCGTTGCCGGCCTCGACCGAGTGGAGTACTGCGCAGCAGGCCATCATGTAGTCCATCAACTTGTTCGGCGCGATGCCGAAGCGGTAGATCGGCACGCGCAGCCAGCCGATGTAGGCGATGTCTATCGCGCCGAGCAGCGTCGGGATCTGCGCCTTCGGGACCGGATCGAACAGCGCCACGTTGGCAAGGCCCTCGTCATGCACGCGCCGCGCGAGGCGCGGCTTCTCCAGCCCGTCGCCGACCAGCACGAACGCGAGCGGCGCGTGGCGCAGCATCGCCGCCGCGTCGAGCAGCACATCGAGCGCATTCGGCAGGCCGTGCGAACCGGCATAGCAGACGATCGTCCGCCCGGCCCCGCGCTCGCGCTCCAGATGGGCCGCGAGCTCGCCACGCAGCGGCTCGCTCGCGCCCTGCCACTCGTCGAGGCTGATGCCGTTCGGAACGACGTGCAGCTTGCGCAGATCGAGCCCGTGCGCAGCCAGGTGGTCGGCCACCTTGGGCAGCATCGAGACGACGACGTCGGCATCGCGGCAGGCGTCGTCCTCGGCCTTCTGGCAGAGCAGGATGAACGGGTGCCAGCGCGACATGCCACCCAGTTCGATCGGCGACGCCGGCCACAGGTCGTGCACTTCATAGACGAGCCTGGCACGCGCGAGCCGCGCGATGCGGCGGGCGACCCAGATGTCCATCGGGTAGGTGCTCGATGCCACGACCACGTCGGGCGCGAACTCGGCCGCCAGGCGGCGCGACTCGCGCAAGAGCCGGCTCAGGAACGCCAGGATGTTGCGAACGCGGGCAACGCCGTTGCTCGGGTAGCCGGGCGTTGGCAGCCAGCGATAGGCGATGCCGTCGATCACCTCGTCGCGCGGCACTGCGCCGACCTCGGGCTGGTGGCTGCGCAGGTGCGAGAAAGACGCCGCGACGATCTGCACCCGGTGCCCGGCGCGCACCCATTCGTGCGCCAGGTAGTAGGGCCGGAACTCCATGCCGTGGTGCGGCGAGCCTGCGTAGTGGTTGATGAGCAGGATGTTCATGCGACGGAGAGTTCGCGCAGACGCGTCAGCAAGTGTTCGACGTGCGGCGCAAACATCCCGTGCTGCGCGACCCAGTCGCGATTGGCCTGCGCAATAGGTTCGGCGCCGGCAAGCAGCCGCTCCAGCGCGCCACCATCGATGCCCGCATCGGGCACGATCAGCCCGTTTCGGCCGTCCTCCACGAGTTCGCGGTTGGCTGGCAGATCCGACAACAGCGGGATGCAGCCATGCGCCATCGCCTCGAGCACCGATACCGCCACCGAGTCGCTCGCGGGCAGGCTGATGTACCACCGCGCGCGTGCGTACCAGCGCGCCTGCGCGATGCTGTCGAGCCGCCCGACGAATTCGACCTGCCGGCCCTGGTCGACCGCGCCGACGGTGAGGCCCATGTCGTGCGCGCGTGCCGGAAGGCTCTGGCCGAGGGACCCTTCGTTCGCCACCACGAGGCGCGCCTCCGGATGGAGGGTCGCCAGTGCCGCGAACAGGGCCAGCGCGCGCTCGGGGCGGTACAGCGGCTCGAGGCCGCGATTGGCGAAGAACAGCCAGGGGTCCTTCGGCCCCGGCTCCGCCGGAAGCGCCTCCAGGCCGAACGGGAACGTCATCACCTCGGCCGCGCCGAGCTCGCGCATGCGCCGCGCCATGTGCAGCGAATCGCTCGTGGTGAGCGTGCACGCACGCAGCACGCGGCGGGTCAGCCAGCGATAGCCCCGGGAGCGCTCGGGCGTGACGAGGATGTCGCTGCCCCAGGCCGAACCCACGATGCGCCCGCGCAGTCGCCACAGGCGCTTGGCCAACCACGCCAGCGTGCCGTGCGAAGTGAGGTAGTGCGCGTTCAGCCAGTCGGCATCGACGCGCCGCAGCCACGCGCCGAGCCTCGGCAGCGACGCCAGCAGCGCGACGTTGCCACCCGCATGAGATGGATCGAAGCCCAGCGCGAGCCGCCGCCGCGCTGGCACCAGGCCGTCGAAGTCCTGCCGGAAGCCCCTGCTCGACGCCACCCACAGCTCCACGCCCTGCGCTGCGCTCAGCGTCCGCACCCACTTCAGCAGGTGCGGGCTTTCGGCGTCGCCGATCAGCGCCATGCGCACGCTTCAGCCCTCGCGCGGTCGGCTCGGCGCGGACGGGCGACCGGCCCAGGCCTCGTAGTGCGCCCGCCACTCGGGGCACGCCGCCAGGAGTGCCAGGTCGGCATCGCGCGTGTCGCCCACGATCTCGGCCGGATTGCCGGCGATGACGGCGAAGTCGGGGAATGCCCCGCGCACGCGGCTGTGCGACTCCACCAGGCAGCCCTTGCCGAGCCGCGTACCGGCCTCGATCACGCAATGCGGCCCGATGAAGCAGAACGCGCCCAGATGCACCGGCCCGGCGATGAAGCCCGGCCGCTCCTCCACCGGCACGCTGCCATAGGCGTGCCCCATCAGGCGCAGGCTGCGGTGCGAGCTGTGGGTGACGATGCTGACGTAGTTGGTGATCTGCACGCCCGTGTCGATGCGCACGCCCAGCCGCGCCTCGATGAAGTTGAAGTGGCCGATGAACACGTCGTCGCCCAGCGTGAGGCCTTCTTCGTGCTCGATGCAGGTGCTCGGCGAGATGCGCGTCAGCGGCAGCAGCCGGCCGTCGCCGGTGCGCTCGCCGAACACGCTGCGAAAGACGAGAATGCGCACCGCCGCTCGCCGCACGCGGTTGAGCCACGATCTAAGCAGCACGAACATCGGGCGGGTTCCTCCATGTGGCCAAAGACCAGAAATACCAGCCGAAGTAGAGCAGCATCCCTGCCGACACGGCCCAGGCGCCGCCTTGCAGCCCCCCGATGCGCAACCCGGTGGCGAGCGATCCGATGAACATCAGCTGCCCCACCACCGCGAGCCGCAACGCCCAGGCCTGGGCACGCCAGGCGAGCGTGACCACCGCGAGCGGCGAGGCGACGAAATGCACGCCGATGTAAGGAGCGAGGGCGCGGGCCAGCGTGCCCGCCTCGCGCCAGCCCTCGCCGAACGCCAGCGCAAACAGGTCGGGGCCGAACAGCATCAGCAGCAGCACCAGCGGCAAGGCCAGCAGCGCCAGGGTGCCCATGACGCGGCGCACGGCAGCGCGTGCCTCGTCGGGCGGCGCGTCGACCAGCCGCGGGTACAGGGCCTGCGAGACGGCACCTCCCAGCAGCGATGCGGGCGCCTTGAGGTAACGCAGCGCGAGCCCCCAGAAGCCGGCCGCCGCCTCGCCGGTCAGCGCCGCGATCAGGGCGACCGCCAAGGTGTCCTGCAACGCACCCGCGAACGCATGGGGCGTGTTCAGCATGGGAAATTCGCTGTGCCGCCGGGCAGCCGCCATCCAGGCGGTGCGTGGGACCCGGCACAGGCCGATCCAGCCGCCGAGCGGCGCCGGCTGGCGCAACCATGCCAGCGCCGCCACGCTCGCGACGACCGGGCCTGCCACGAGGCCCACGGTCCCGAGATGCGCCACGCCACCCGCCACCTGCGCGAGAGAGCCGCCACCATATTGCGTGAGCCGGCTGGCCGACACCGCCGCGAAGCGCTCCGCACGTGTAGCCCACAGCGTGAGCCACTGCACGGCGCCGGCCGCCGCCACGGCAGCCGGCAACCAGACCCATTGCGCCGGCGCCCCGCTGGCCGCGAGAGCACCCGCCAAACCCACGGTCAATGCCGTGACGGCGATAAGCACGCGCAGACAGAGCGCCATCAGGTCGCGTGCCTCGAATTCGTCGCGAGCCAGCGGGAGCGCGAATTCGAAGCGCCCGCATGCGACCACCGCAAGATTGGCCGCCACGGCCGCAAACACCGCGAAGTGCCCGAACTCCGCGGGCGCGTACAGGCGAGTCAACCACGGGCCGAGCAGGAAGGGCAGGGCCTGCGCGATCAGCCCGCCCGCGAGTAGCGTCAGCGTGGCCCGCACGAGCCCTCCGCGCCGTTCCCTCATGTCACGCCGATGGGAACGCTGCCAGGCTTGCGGGTGTTGGGGCGGCGACGCGGCGAGTTGCCGAGGGCGGATGGAACGCTCGTCCCGTCCCGCCGTGGCGCACGCCACCTGCCGCCGCAGGTGGCGAACAGCCTTGCGTGGATGCAGGCAACGAGGGGCATGGGCTGAAGGCGCAACATCCGAGGGCTGTCGATCGGTGATTTTATCCAGCATGAACGATGCAAACGAGCCGGGGATCGGTGCCGGCCTAAAATTGCCGGTTCAGCGAGAGCACCCCATGACAGACGAACCCCAGCTCATCACCGAGCGCCGCGAAAAGCTCGCAGCGATACGCCGCCAGGGCGTCGCCTTTCCGAACGACTTCAAGCCCAGGCATCACGCTGACGAACTGCTGCGCCTTTACGAGGCGCTGCCGGGCGAGGAACTCGACGCGCTCGGGGTCAAGGTCAGCGTCGCCGGACGGATGATGCTCAAGCGGGTGATGGGCAAGGCCGCCTTCTGCACGCTGCAGGACGGCTCGATGGGCCCCGCCGGCAGCCGCATCCAGCTCTTCGTCACGAAGGACGCTCTCGGCGACACCGTGTACGACGCCTTCAAGCACTGGGACCTGGGTGACATCATCGGCTGCGAGGGCACGCTCTTCAAGACGCGCACCGGCGAGCTCTCGGTGCGTGCGAGCACCTTGCGGCTGTTGACCAAGAGCCTGCGCCCACTGCCCGACAAGTTTCACGGGATGACCGACCAGGAGCAGAAGTACCGCCAGCGCTACGTCGACCTGATCACCGACGAGGCCGCCCGCGCCCGCTTCGCCGCGCGCAGCAAGGCCGTCAGTTCGATCCGCCAGTTCATGGTCGAACACCACTTCATGGAAGTGGAGACGCCGATGCTGCATCCTATTCCCGGCGGCGCGAACGCCAAGCCCTTCGTCACCCACCACAACGCGCTCGACCAGCAGATGTTCCTTCGCATCGCGCCCGAGTTGTACCTGAAGCGCCTGATCGTCGGCGGCTTCGAGCGCGTGTTCGAGATCAACCGGAGCTTCCGCAACGAGGGCATCTCGGTGCGGCACAACCCCGAGTTCACGATGATGGAGTTCTACGCCGCGTACTGGAACCACCACGACCTGATGGACTACACCGAGGCAATCCTGCGCCATGCGGCGCGCCAGGCCACCGGCTCGGCGAGCCTGACCTACGCCGGCCGGCCGGTCGACCTGGACCGGCCGTTCACGCGGCTCACCGTGCGCGATTCGCTGGTGGTGCATGCCGGGTTGAGCGTGGCCGAAGCGGCCGACGCGGAACTGCTGCGCGCGCGCCTGAAGGCCCTCGGGCACGAGGCCCCCGCGCACTGGCGGCTGCCTGAACTCCAGTTCGCCCTCTTCGAGGCGGTGGTCGAAGAGCAGCTCTGGCAGCCGACCTTCATCATCGACTACCCGGTGGAAGTCTCGCCGCTGGCGCGCGCTTCGGACACCGATCCGGCCGTGACCGAGCGCTTCGAGCTCTTCATCACCGGGCGCGAATACGCCAACGGCTTTTCGGAGCTGAACGACGCCGAAGACCAGGCCGCGCGCTTCCTCGGCCAGGCGGCGAACAAGGAGGCCGGCGACGAGGAGGCGATGTACTACGACGCCGACTTCATCCGCGCGCTCGAAGTCGGCATGCCGCCCACCGGCGGTTGCGGCATCGGCCTCGACCGGCTGATCATGTTGCTGACCGACAGCGCCAGCATCCGCGACGTGATCCTGTTCCCGTCGCTGCGCAAGGAAGGCGGAGCATGAGCCCGCCGGGCCGCCATCAGCCGGAGGCTGATGTCCTTCGGCAGGCGACAGACAGTCCGCAGGGACTGTCTGTGTCCGGCCTCAGCCCCAACCGCGACTACCCGGGTGCGCAGGTCGGAGGCACTCGCGTGAGCATGGTGCGCCGCGCCCGCAAACTCACCGGCGTGCGCGACACGAAGGCACGCCGATGAACACCCGACTCGCGTCGCTGCAGGCGATCCAGTCCGAGGTATGGCGGCAGCTCGCGGCGGCGACGAACGACCTGCAGCACCCGTGGCGCACGCCGGTGCTGGCGACGATCAACGGCCACCTCGCCGACGCGCGCACCGTGGTGCTGCGCGAGCTCGAGGCGCGCGACCGGCGCTTCACGATCTACACCGACGAGCGCGCCTCCAAGGTGGCGCAGTTGCTGAGCCATCCGGTCGGGACGCTGGTGATGTGGTCGCCGCAGCTCGGCTGGCAGCTGCGCTGCCGCGTCCACCTCGCGCTCGAGATGTCGGGGCTGGCCGCGTCGTCGCGCTGGGCGCGCATCAAGCTGACGCCCGCGGCGCAAGACTACCTCTCGCCGCTGCCCCCCGGCACGACGATCGAATCCCCCGAAGTGACCTCGCACGTGGCCCCGCCGCGCGACTATTTCTCGATCATCACGGCGCAGGTGCTCTCGATCGACTGGCTGGAGCTCCACGAGCTGGGGCACCGCCGGGCGCGCTTCGACGGCGGCGAGGGCTGCTGGTTGCAGCCGTAGCCGTTGGCCGCGCTCGAACGCGGGGCTCCGAGCCACTCGTCCTCGCCGATCGCTGCGCCGGTCGATCCTCGCAAGGGGGTTGTGCCGGATCGTCCCGTCGCGCGGGAAGCAGTGCAGGCGCAACCCGATCGCGCGCGCCTGCCTCACTTCGCAGGGCGGACGGCTCGCGCGATCCTCGCCCTTCGCTTCGCGCTCTAACCTGAAGTTCCGCCCCTCATCAGCCGATTTATCCTGTCGCATCAAGCACTTGGCTTGATTTGCGAGTTCGGTGTTCTGACTACGGCTGGATGGCCTGCACAAGCGCCAGGGCGCGCAGCTGCTTGGGTTCGGCGGTGGTGGTGACCTCGAATGTCGGTGCGTCGGCCCCGGCGCTGGGGGTGCGACAGGTATTGCGCACGATCGTGGCCAACTCGGCCATCAAGGTGGCGAAGCTGTGCACCTGGGTGCCGTCGTCGAGCGTGTGGCTGGCGGCCTTGGCCTGCGCCTTGTCCGATCGCTTGGCCGGCGCCACCGGGTCGCGCGTGGCCTTTGCTTGTTGCTCGGTGTCGGCGAACATCAACTCGCGCCAGGCCTCGCGCATGTGCCACTCGACGTAGTACGCCAGCATGCACAGAAAGATGTGCGCGCGCACCCGGTCAGCCAGGCGATGGTGGATCGGGCGTACCTTCAGGTCGATCGTCTTGATCGAGCGGAAGGCGCGCTCCACGTTGGCCAACGCCTTGTAGTTGCGCACGCACTGCGGCGCATCCATCTGCGCGAGTGGCACCGAGGTGCGGATGATGTACAGCCCGTCCAGGGCCGCCTCGCTGGCGATGCTGTGGGGCTTGCGTGCCCAGGACAGCGCCGCCTGCGCGATGTGCAGCTCGAAGTGCTTGGCCACCTTGAAGCGATCGATGACCTTGCCCACCTGCACACCGATCGCATCCTGCCCGGCGAGCTTGCCCGCCTCCACACGGGCCAAGATCTTGTCCAGACAGCGCTCGGTGGCCGCCAGCAGATCCTCGCGCTTGTGCGCGCGCAGCCTGGCCAGCGCCTCGTTGCGACAGGCCACCAGGCGCTCGCCGGGATACTCCGGCGAGCTCAGCTCGAGCAGGTTGCGCTCGTCGAACAAGCCCATCTGCAACTGCCCTTGCTCGACCAGGGCCCGGATCGAGGCGCTCTTGAGCGCCGTGATCCAGCCCACACCGTCGCTCTGGCGCATCTCGTCGATGGCCTTTTGCGACACCATGCCGCGGTCGCCGACCATCACCATGCGCTGGACGCCGAAGTCCCGGCGCAGTTTGCGCACCGCGGGCATGAAGGTGGTGCTGTCGGCCGTATTGCCCTCGTGCACCGACACCGCCACCGGGCAGCCGCGTTCATCGGTCAGCAGCCCGTAGTTGACCTGCAGCGTGCCGGGCTTGCCGTCGCGGCTGTAGCAGCGCTTGGCCAGCGGGCAGGTGCTGCCTTCGAAGTAGCTCGACGACAGGTCGTAGAGCACCAGGCCGCCCTCGTGCAGGTGGCGCGTGGCCAGCTTCTTTTGCACCCGGTCCTGGCGCGCGAGCAGCCAGTCCATGGCCGCGTACAGCTCATCCTCGCTGGCCCCGGCAACGCCGAAGTCCTCGGCCAGGGTCGTCTGGTGCCACCAGCGCGTCGTGGCCAGCTTGGTGTGTGGCTCGACGATGCGCGAGGCCACCATGGCCAGCACCAGCTCGCGTTCGCGGCGGGGCTGCGAGGCGATCAACGACGACAGGCCCAGGCGCTGCATCGCCACGCTCACGGCCTGGACGTGGCCGTGCGGGCGTGAACGGCTGATCTCGAAGGCCTGTGCCAGCGGGACGAAGCTCTCGCCCTGCAGCGAGCGGCGAATGATCTCGATCAGCGACTCGGGCAGGTGCGACAGGTTGCCCAGGGTCTCGTTCTTGACGGTGCCGCCCTCGCGGTAGCTGCGACGCAGCAGGTGCGTGCGGTAGACCTGATCCTTGTACTTGCGCGTCGTGGTGACGACGTGCGCGGTTCCGGTGCGAGCGGGCATGCGCCTGAGTATAGGCGACACCGAGCCAACTATCAAGAGCTTTTAGTGACTACAAAAGCGAACCGGAAGGTACTGTCTAGTACCGAAAAAAGTCAATACTGACAAGCACTTGACGCTAAGCAGGTGACTACAAAGGCGCAGGAACTTCAGTCTAACGCTGTCTGAACTCGGCCTTGCGCTTGGCCATGAAGGCCTCCATGCCTTCGGTCTGGTCTTCGGTCGCGAACAGCGAATGGAAGGTGCGGCGCTCGAACATCACCCCTTCCGAGAGCGTGCCCTCGTAGGCGCGGTTGACGCACTCCTTGGCCATCGCGACGCTCGGCCCGCTCAGCTCGCAGATCGTCTGCGCCGCTGCCAGCGCGACGTGCAACAGCTCGGCTGCCGGCACCACGCGCGAGACCAGGCCCGCGCGCTCGGCCTCGGCGGCGTCCATCATGCGGCCGGTCAGCACCAGATCCATCGCCTTGGCCTTGCCCACGGCGCGCGGCAGGCGCTGCGTGCCGCCGGCGCCGGGGATGATGCCGAGCTTGATCTCGGGCTGGCCGAAGCGCGCGCTGTCGGCGGCGATGATGAAGTCGCACATCATCGCCAGCTCGCAGCCGCCGCCGAGCGCAAAGCCGGCCACCGCGGCGATCACGGGCTTGCGCACGCGGCGGATCGTCTCCCAGTTGCGGGTGATGAACTCGTTGCGGTGCACGTCCATGTAGTCGAACTTCGCCATCGCGCCGATGTCGGCGCCGGCGGCGAACGCCTTCTCGCTGCCGGTGATGACGATGCAGCCGATCGCGTCGTCGGCGTCGAAGGCCAGCAGCGCCGCACCGAGCTCGTCCATCAGCGCGTCATTCAGCGCGTTGAGCTGCTTCGGCCGGTTCAGCCTGACGAGGCCGGTCTTGCGCGGCCCGTCGCCGCGGACTTCGGTGAGGATGTGTTCGTTGGCCATGGTGGACTCCTGAGGAAGTGGAGGGACGTGAACGCTACTGCGCGGCGATCTCGGGGCGGCGCGATATCACGAGGTCGATGAAGGTGTCGGCATCCTGGCGGATGCGCAAGCGCACCGGCAGGTAGCGCAGCTGCGGCGCGAACCAGACCTCGGCGGAGAGTTCGTTGCCGCCGCTGATCACGCGCCGCGGGCGCAGATGATAGGTCTGCAGCGGCCCGAACGGCGTCTGGATGTCCTCCTGACCGAGCACGTCGTAGACCCAGGCGCCGACCCGGTTGCGCAGCGCCAGCAGCACTTCGACGGTGCCGCCGGCCTGGAGCAGGTCGGGCCGGGTCGAGAACAAGGCCGCGAGCTGGATGAACTGGCTCGCCGCGTCCTGCACGCCGGCGGCGCGTTCGCGCTTCTCGCCGGTGGCGAGCACGATCTCGTCCGGGCCGAGCAGGATCGTCACCCGGCGCGGCTCGCGAAACACCACCTTTGTCTCTTCGTCGTAGCGGCTGGGCAGCAGGCGGTCGCCGACGAGTTCGCCTTCGCTGCTCATCCGGCGCGAGATCAGCGGCCCGACGCTGACGTCGATGTGCACCTGGTAGCGGGTTCCGACGCGCACCCATTCGACCTGGGCGTTGCCGTTGATCTCGCCGCGGTAATTGCCCGTCAACTCGTAGGTCAGGCGGGTCGAGGTCGGCCATTGAAACGCCTCGGCATCGGTCGTCGCGGCGGACGGGTCGGTGCTGGCCAGGTCGGTCGCCGGCGCGGAGGCCGGCGGCGCAGCTGCTTCGGCAACGGCTGGCGCGGCAGGCTCGACCTTCGGCTCGGGCTCGGGTTCGGCCCTGGGCTCGGGTACCGCTTCGGCCACGGCCGGCGCCGAGGCTGGCCGCGCCGCGGCCGGCACTGCCGCGGCGCGCTTGCGCGGCGGCGGGGGCGCCACCACGACCGGCGGCGCGGCTGGCGGCGGAGCCAGCTCGAGTTCGCGCACATACGTCACCGCGATGCGCGGCGGCATCGCCTGCTGTGTGGCGAACTCCGCCATGCGCTGCGAGACCCGCTGCGTCACGAAGACATGCAGCAGCACCACCACCGCCACCAGGGCGACACCAGCGGCGCGGCGCCGCGGCCGGGCGGTGCTCATTTCCGCCCCGGGGCCAGTTTGCCTGCTGCGGGGCGGCGCGGCGTCAGGCTCGCGGCGATGCCTTCGCGCGGCCCACGCGGCTCGGCGCCCAGGGCCCCGCAGGCGGCTCTTCGCAGCCCGCGGCGGGCCGGCGCGTTCATGCCCCGAGCCATGCCCTGCGCAGCGCCCGCGCCGCGGCGCCTGCGCGCTCGTCCACCGTCAGCTGCACCGCGCCCTGCCCCGCGTCGCTCGCCGCCGGCGCGTCGAGCGCGAGCGTCAGCACGCGCTGATCGCGCGACACGATCAGCCGAGCGGCGCCCTTGGCGGGCAGCAACCCCGTCGCGTCCTCGAGCCTGCGCACGCGCCAGCCCTCGACCGCCAGCAGTTCGTCGCCGGCCGCCAGCCCGGCGCGCTCGGCGGCGCCACCGCGCAACACGGCCGCGACCTTGACACCGGTGAGCGCGCTCTCGTTGACGCGCAGGCCCCAGCGCTGCGCGAGCGTCGGTGCTTGCGCCTGCCACGCCACACCGGCCCGCGCGAGCAGCGCCGGCAGCGGCGGGTCGTCGGTGCCATGCACCCAGGCGAGCAGTTCGCTCGCCAGCGCCGCGCCGCGGCGGCCTCCGGCCACGGACTCGACGGCGGCAAGGATGTCTGCCTCAGTGATCGGGCCGCCGCCGCTGCCCGACCACAGGCGGCGCATCACCGCGTCGAGCGAGCCTGCGCCGCGTGGCCCGCCGCGCAGGCTGAGGTCCAGCGCCAGCGCCACCAGCGAACCCTTGGTGTAGTAGCTGATGGTGGCGTTGGGCGTGTTCTCGTCGCTGCGGTAGTACTTGACCCAGGCGTCGAAGCTCGCCTGGGCCAGGCTTTGCACCTTGCGGCCGGGGGCGGCCAACACGCCGCTCGCCGTCTTGGCGACGAGCCGCAGATAGCGCGCCGCATCGATCAGCCCGGCGCGCCGCAGCAACAGGTCGTCGTAGTAGCTCGTGAAGCCTTCGAAGAACCACAGCAGTTCGGTGTAGTTCTCCTGCGTGTAGTCGAGGCGGGCAAACTCGGCCGGGCGCAGCCGCTTGACGTTCCAGGTATGAAAGTACTCGTGGCTGATGAGCCCGAGCAGCGTCACGTAGCCGTCGCTGCGCTCGGCCACGCCGAGGCGCGGCAGGTCGCGCCGGACGGCGATCAGCGCCGTGCTGGCGCGGTGTTCGAGGCCGCCGTGGCCTTCTTCCACCGCGTTCATCAGGAACACGTAGTGCTCGAAAGGCAGGTCTGGCGGCGTCGCGTCGGGGCCGTGCCACAACGCGATCTCGGCTTCGCAGACGCGCTGGGCGTCGGCCAGCAGGCGCTCACCGTCGAAGCCCGGCAGCGCGCCGGACACGACGAACTCGTGCGCCACACCGGCCGCCCTGAAGCGGCCGCGCCAGAAGCGGCCGAGCTCGACCGGGTGGTCGACCAGCACGTCGTAGCTGGCGACGCGATAGGCATGTCGGCGCTCGCCCGCGGGCATGGCGGTGGCCACGTCCCAGCCGGCCGGCAAGGCGCCGATCGCCAGCGCATGCGGCTCTTCCTCGCGCCCGTGCACGCGCAGGAAGACGCTGGTGCCATTGAAGAAGCCCCGCGTCGCATCGAGAAACGCGGTCCGGACCGAAGTGTCGAAGGCATAGACGAGGTAGCTCAGCGTGAGCGCGCCCCGGCCGCTGCAGCGGACCAGCCAGGTGGCCTTGTCGAGCTGCCGCAATGCCAGTTCGCACCCGCCCTGGTGCGCCCTGAGGCCCGACAGGTGGCGCGCGAACTCGCGCACCAGGTAACTCCCCGGAATCCACACCGGCAGGCTCAGGCGCTGCTCGGCAGCCGGCCGGGGCACGCTCAGCGTGACGCGAAACAGGTGCGCGTGGACATCGGCCAGATCGATGCGGTAGGAGATCATGCAAGCAGGCCGGCGCGACGGCCGATCACGCGCCCCGAGGCGCAATCAGCTCTTCGCGCCGCGGGCGACGAGCTGCTTCTCGAGCTGCTCGGCGCTGAGCGCGCCCGGCACGCGCGAGCCGTCCTCGAACAGGATCGCCGGCGTGCCGTTGATCTTGTGCTTGCGGCTGAAGGCCAGGTTGCGCGTCATCGGCGTCTCGCAGCTGCCCATGCTGCGCGGCGGCGCCTTGGCGTCGAGCATCCAGTCGCGCCAGGCGCGGGTGCTGTCCTTGGCGCACCAGATGTTGGTCGCCTTCTCCGGCGAGTCGCCACCGAGAATGGGGATCAGAAAGGTGTACACCGTCACATCCTTGACCTGCTGCAGGTCGCGCTCGAACCGCTTGCAGTAGCCGCAGTTCGGGTCGGCGAAGACGGCGATGCGTCGCGCGCCGCTGCCCTGCTTCCACACCAGCGCATCCTTCAGCGGCAGGCTGGCGAAGTCGATCGCGGTGAGCTTGCTCACCCGCGCCTCGGTCAGGTTGGCGCGGTTGCGGGTGTCGATCACGGTGCCTTCGATCAGGTGATTGCCCTGCTCGTCGCTGTAGAGCACCTCGGTGCCGATGCGCAACTCGTAGATGCCGGGGATCGGCGTCTTCGACACCTCGTCGATCTTCGGGAAGTCGGGCATCCGTTCGGCGATGTTCTTGCGAATCACCGCTTCCTGCGCCACCGCGGCCTGCAGGCAGAACAAGAGCGCGGCGAGGCCGGCCACGGGGCGAAGTGAAGTCAGGAACGTGGGCATGGGGTTCTTTCGGAAGGGGGCGGTTCACGAGCCGAGCGCGCGTGAGGCCAACCAGCGCTTCAATGGCGCGACCTGGTTGACGAGAGTCAGTCCGCGGTTGCGAAGTTCCTTCGCCGCCGGCTGCGGGCTGGCAAAGAGCTGCAGCAAACCGTCGGTCAGGCGCCCCATGGCCCAGGTCGGTGCCGAGCGCTCGCGCACGTAGCGGCGCAGCAGCTTCTCGTCGCCCAGCGCGCGCCAGGGCTCGCGCTGCTCGATCACCTGCGACAGGGCCACCACATCGGCCAGGCCGAGGTTCAGGCCCTGCCCGGCCAGCGGATGGACCACGTGCGCGGCGTCGCCCAGCAGCACCCAGCCGGGCCCGCACCAGGCCTCGGCGTTGGCGAGCATCAGCGGCCAGGCCGCGCGCTCGCCGGCCAGCCGCAGCGCACCGCAGGCGCCGCCGGTGGCGTCCGCCAGGGCCGCCTCGAATGCCGGGGCGTCGAGCGCCAACAGCGCATCGGCGCGCTCGTCGGGGAGCGACCAGACGAGCGCGAACGAGCGCCCCGGCTCCGGCACATCGAGCGGCAGCAGGGCGAGCACGTCGGGCGCGCGAAACCACTGCCGGGCCCGGTTCAGGTGCGGCTGCTCGACGACCAGCCGGGCCGCGATGGCGCGATGGCCGTAGTCGTGGCGCTCCATGCGCACGCCGAGCGCGCTGCGCGTCGGGGAGGCCTTGCCTTCGCACAACGCCGTCAGTGCGGCCACCGGGCTGGGCGCGGCCGGGTCTGCCGCGATCACGCTCAGGTGCGGCGCAAACCGCACCGCCTCGGCCAGCTGGCGCTCGAGCACGGCGGCGTCGACGATCCAGGCGAGTTCGCCGACGCGCTGCTCCCAGGCCGAGAAGTCGAGACCGGCGCCCGCGGCGTCGCCCTCGATGTGCATGTCGTGGACCGCGGTCGCCGCGTGCGCGGGCAAGGCATCCCAGACCTTCAACCGCTTGAGCAGGCCGACCGCCACCGCGTTGAGTGCGTACGCGCGCACGTCCTCGGCGGCGCCGGCGCGGGCAGCGCCCGGGGCCTCGGGCACCAGTGCCACCTGCAGGCCCTGGCGGGCCAGCGACAAGGCCAAGCAGCGGCCGACGATCCCGGCCCCGCGAACGCACACGTCGAATGGTTTCATTGCGCTCAATTGTAAGGATGAGCCACCGCCGTACGCCGGCGCAGCCCCGGCGCGCGCGAACGAGGAGAATCGAAGCCTGCCCCGGATCGCCCCGCCATGAAGAGCCCCCTGCTTCGCCGCCTGCTGATCGGCCTCGCCGTGCTCGCGCTGTTGTTCGGGAGCGCGGCCGCCTGGCTGATCGCGAGCTTCGATGCCGAGCGCGCCAAGGGGCTGGCCATCGACTGGATGAAGGAGCACCGCAACCGCACGCTCGCGATCGCCGGCCCGCTGGAACTTGCGCTGTTGCCGCGGCTGCAAGTCCGCGTGTCCCAGCTGCGCCTGAGCGAGCCGGGCAGCGCGGCCGAGTTCGCGTCGCTCGACGAAGCCGCGTTCTCGGTGGCCCTGCTGCCGCTGCTGTCGAAGTCGCTGGTCATCGACGCCGTGTCGGCGCGCGGCCTGCGCCTGGCTTACACGCGCAACGCACAGGGGGTGAGCAACATCGACGACCTGCTGGGTGCGGGTGCCCCGGCCACACCTGACCGCAAGGAGCCGAAGGCCCGCGCCGATGCTGCGCTGCGCTTCGACGTCAGCCGGGTCGAATTGAAGGATCTGCGCGCCCGCGTGCAGGACGCGCTCGCCGGCGTGAAGGGCGAGATCACGCTCGAGTCGCTGGTCAGCGGCCGCCTGGCCGACCAGACCGAGTCGCCGCTGAAGCTGCAGGCGCAGCTGGCACTCGAGTCCCCGGCGGTGCGCGGCGCCCTGAGCGGGGAGACGCGGATCGCGCTCGACCTGGGGGGTCATGGAGTGGCCCTGCGCGAGATGGCGCTCGCGTTCAAGGGCGATGCAGCGGGCGCGCGCGGCGTCGACGCAACGCTCAAGGGTGCGCTCGCCTGGAACAGCGCCCAGGGGACGCTGCGCGCCGAGGGCCTGACGCTCGAGGGCGGCGCAACGCTGGGGGCGTTGACGCTCGCCGGCTCCAGCCTGGCCTTGCAACAGTTCGCATTCGACCCCGAGGCGCAGCGCCTGAACATCGCCCGGCTGGCACTGCGCCTGCACGGCACGGCGTCGGGCAGCCCGCTGACGCTCGCGCTCGACTGGCCGCAACTCGACGTCCGGGGCCAGGCGCTGCAGGGCAGCGCGCTCAGCGGGAGTCTGGCGCTCGAAGGCGAGACGCGCCTTGCCGGAACCTTCAAGTCGGCGCCGCCGCGCGGCGACTTCGAGCAGCTGACGGTGCCCGGCTTCGAGGCGCGCTGGACCGGCGCTGGCGCGTCGCGCAAGATCAGCGGCACGCTGGCGAGCGAGCTCACTGTGCGCCCTGCCATGGGTTCGCTCGCGTTCGGCAAGGTCGAGCTCGACGTGCAGCTTCAGGGGGCGGCGGCGAAGCCGCTGCCGATCGGGCTGCGCGGCAGCGCCGAAGTGTCGCCGAGCCAGGCCCGCTGGGCATTCGACGGGCAGATCGCGGGCAAAGCCTTCACGACCCGCGGCGACGCCGAGTTCTCGGGCATCGTGCCGGCGGTGCAGGCCCAGGCGCGCTTCGACGCACTCGACCTGGATGCGCTGCTGCCGCCGCCTGCGCATGCCTCGCCCGCCGCAGCGCAGGCCGGCGCCGAAGCACCGCTCGACCTGAGCCCGCTGCGCCGCGTGAACGGCCGCTTCGAGCTGCACGCCGGCCGCATCGCTCAGCGCAGCCTGCAAGCGCGCGACGTCGTCTTCGAAGCCACGCTCGACGGCGGGAAGCTGCGCGTCGGCACCCTGCGCGGCCAGGTCTGGGGCGGCAGTGTCGATGCCAGCGGCCAGGCCGACGCCCACACCGGCCGCGTGGCGCTGAAGGCGCTGGCCAGTGACGTGAACATCGGCGCGCTGGAGAGGGCGATAACCGGACGGGACGTGCTCGAAGGCACGGGGCGCATCGCGCTGGACGTGCAGAGCGTCGGCCGCACCGCGAGCGAGCTCAAGTCGCACCTGCAGGGCACGGCCCAGGTGCAGTTGCGCGACGGCGCGGTCAAGGGGATCAACCTCGCGCGGAGCCTGCGCCAGGCCCGATCGGCGCTGACGCTGAAGAAGGACGCCCGCTTCGACTCCGCCCAGACCGAGAAGACCGACTTCTCCGAACTCTCGGTCAGCTTCCGTCTCGACGACGGTGTTGCGCGCAGCACCGACCTCGACCTGAAGAGCCCGTTTCTTCGCATCGGCGGCGCAGGCGCGATCGATCTCGGCAAGGGCCACATCGACTACACGGCGCGCGCCACCGTCGTCACTGTGCCGGCGGGCCAGGACGGTGCCGAACTGGCGGCACTGAAAGGCCTGACCGTGCCGGTGCACCTGAGCGGCCCGCTCGACGCCATCGAGTGGCGGATCGAGTGGTCGACCCTCGCCGCGGCGGCGGCACAGAACCAGTTGAAGGCCCTGCTCGAGCGCGGGCTCAAGCCCGCCAGCCCGGGAGCATCCGGCGCCTCGGCGCCGGCGAGCGCGAACCCGCGCAAGGAATTGGCGGAGCGGCTCCTGAAGGGCCTGTTCAAGTGAGACCCCCGCCGAGCCACGCACTGCCGATCGGCTGCGGCGCGGGCGGACATGGACAGCGCCCGGCGCCGCACCTAAGCTCGGCGCTTCGCCCTCCGCCCCGGAGCACAGCGCCGCAATGATGTTGCCCGAACCGGTCCTGCTCGATCGCGCATCGGCGCTGCTCCCCGCCAAGTCGATCTCGCTGTTCGAGCGCCAGACGCTGCTCGCGCTGCTGCCGGCCGCCAGCCTGCTGGTCGCGATCGTCTGGTTCGTCGAGTTGCGAACCGATGTGATCGAACCGCTCGACGGCCTGGCCTATCCGGCCCTGATCCTCACCTGGGCGGCGCTGTTCGGCATGCTCTGGCGCTGGCCGCAGCGGCTGTTGCTGGTGCAGTGGCTGGCGACCGTGCCGCTGCTGGCGTTCTTCGTCGCCGGCACGCTGCTGCGGTGGGTCGAATGGGGCGCCAACCCCGGCATCTACTGGCTTGCGAGCCTGGTGCCGTGGCTGATGGCGATCCACCTGATCGTGTTCGTGGTCTGGCCCCTGTTCCCGGCGGTGTTGCTGTCGACGACCCTGATCGCGGTCTCGACCTTGCCCGCGTTGTGGATCCAGTGGCGCGGCCTCGGCGACGCGCAGTGGCAACACTTGATCTGGCCGACCGTGCTCAACGGCTTCCTCGCCCAGGCCGTGATGCTGCCCATCCTGGCCGGCATCGGCCGCCTCAAGCAGCGCGTGGCGGCCGTGACCTCGACCAACGACACGCTCGAGGCCGATCTCTCGCTCAAGCAATGGAGCGCGCAGCGCACCCGCGAGCTCGAGCTCGCCCGCGAGGCGGCCGAAGCGGCATCGCTCGCCAAGACCCGCTTCCTCGCCGTGATCAGCCACGAGTTGCGCACGCCGCTCAACGGCGTGCTCGGTGCGGCGCAGCTGCTGCGCGACCCGCAGCGGCCGCCCGAAGAGCGCGAGCGACTGTTCGACACGATCGCCAGCAGCGGCGCCATGCTGGCCCGGCTGATCGATCAGGTGCTCGACATGTCGCGCATCGAGGCCGGCGACCTGAATCTCGTCGCGCGCGACTTCGATCTGCGCACTTGCGTGGGCGACGCGCTGGCGACGATCTCGGCGCCAGCCCAGCGCAAGGGCCTGGCCGTTCGGCACCGCTTCGATCCCGCCCTGGCGCCGTGGCGCCACGGCGATGCGCTGCGGCTTGCGCAGGTGCTGATCAACCTGCTCGGCAACGCCGTCAAGTTCACCGACGAAGGGCACGTGACGCTGGCGGTGGCCGAGCCGGCATCGGGGTGGCTGCGCTTCGTCGTCGAAGACAGCGGGCCGGGAATTCCCGAACAGCACCGCGCGCGCGTGCTGCAGGCCTTCCAGCAGATCGACGACGGCAGCACGCGCACGCACCCGGGCAGCGGCCTCGGGCTGGCCATCACTCACGAACTCGTGCTGCTGATGGGCGGCACGCTCGAGCTGGCGGCGGCGGCGTCGGGCCGCGGCACGCGGGTCACGGTGGAGCTGCCGCTCGCGGCGGTCGAGCCCGTCGCCGCACGATCGCCCGGCGAAGCCGAGGTCGACCTGCGCGGGCTGCGCGCGCTGGTCGTCGACGACGACGCCGTCAACAGCCTGCTCGCCGCCGAGATGCTGCGCGGCGCCGGAGCGCGGGTCGAAGAGGTCGCGTCGGGCCAGGAGGCGCTCGACATGCTGGCGCGGCAGGCATTCGACATCGTGCTGATGGACTGGCGCATGCCCGGCATGGACGGGCTGGAAGCCACGCGCCGCCTGCGCCGCGGCGCCGCCGGCGCGGCCTCGGCCAGGCTGCCGGTGCTGGCCGTCACGGCCAACGCCTTCGACGACGACCGCCTGAGCTGCCTTGCCGCAGGCATGGACGAGGTGCTGACCAAGCCGATCGACCGCCAGCAGCTGCTCGCCACGGTGCAGCGGCTGCGTCGCGCGGGCGGCTGAAGGGCGCGCTCGCGGGCCCTCCGCAGCCCGGCGCCGGGGCCGTCGGTCGGCGCGTGGCCGCCCCACACAAGGCGCCTGCGCCGCGGCTCAGCGCGGTGGCAACGGGATGAAGTCGGTCTCGCCGGGCACGGGCGCAAAGCGCTGAGCCCTCCAGTCGTCTTCGGCCGCGAGGATGCGCTCGCGCCGGCTCGACACGAAGTTCCAGACGATGAAGCGCGGCCCGAGCGGCGCGCCGCCGATCAGCACGATGCGGCTCGCTTCGCGGCTGCGCAGCTCGGGTTCGGTGCCGGGCGCCAGCAGTGCCAGCGTGAATGGCGGCACCTCGCGGCCGTCGAGCGCGAACGGCGCATCGACGCTGTAGAGCGCGCGCTCGGTCGCCGCATCCGGGATGGTCAGCGCCGTGCCGGGCGCGCAGGCCAGGTCGAGGTAGAGCGTGTCGGAGACCGTCTTCACCGGCGACGCAGCGCCGAACGCGCGGCCGATCAGCACGCGCACGGTCGCGCCGCCAACGTGCACTTCGGGGATGGCGTCGGCCGGCGTGTGCACGAACGAGGGTTCGTCTTCCTCGTGCGCCTGCGGCAACGCGGCCCACAGTTGCAAGCCGTGGCTGCGCCGGGTGACGCCGCGCAGGTCGTCGGGCGTGCGTTCGGAGTGCACGATGCCGCGGCCCGCCGTCATCCAGTTGATCGCGCCGGGCTCGATGCGCTGCACGGCGCCGAGGCTGTCGCGGTGCATCATCGCGCCCTCGAACAGGTAGGTCACGGTCGCCAGCCCGATGTGCGGATGCGGCCGTACATCATGGTTGTCGGCGGGGCCCGCGGTGACGGGGCCGAAGTGGTCGAAGAACAGGAACGGGCCGACCGCCTGGCGCCGCGCGGTCGGCAACAGGCGGCGCACCCGAAAGCCGCCGCCGAGGTCGTGCAAACGGGGGACGATCAGTTCGAGCTCGCTCATGGGGCGCTCCGCTCTCGGGTTCGGCCGGCCAGTGTAGGGCGGCAGCATAAAATTGCAGACTACTCCCCTGCTCCCCGAAAGCCTTTCCCATGAGCCTCAAATGCGGCATCGTGGGCTTGCCCAACGTCGGCAAGTCCACCCTGTTCAACGCGCTGACGAAAGCCGGCATCGCCGCCGAGAACTACCCCTTCTGCACCATCGAGCCGAACGTCGGCATCGTCGAGCTGCCCGACCCGCGGCTGGCCGCGCTGGCAGCGATCGTCAAGCCCGAGCGCGTGCTGCCGGCGGTGGTCGAGTTCGTGGACATTGCCGGCCTGGTGGCCGGCGCGTCCAAGGGCGAGGGCCTGGGCAACCAGTTCCTGGCCCACATCCGCGAGACCGACGCGATCGTCAACGTCGTGCGCTGCTTCGACGACGAGAACGTGATCCACGTCGCCGGCAAGGTCGATCCGATCTCGGACATCGAGGTGATCCAGACCGAGCTCTGCCTCGCTGACCTGGCCACCGTCGAGAAGAGCCTCCTGCGCTATTCGAAGGCGGCCAAGGCAGGCCACGACAAGGAGGCGCAGCGCCTGGTCGACGTGCTCGTGAAGTGCCAGGCCGCGCTCGACCAGGCGCAGCCGGTGCGCAGCATCGCGTTCAGCAAGGAGGAGCTGGTCGTGTTGAAGCCCTTCTGCCTGATCACCGCCAAGCCGGCGATGTTCGTCGGCAACGTCGACGAGCACGGCTTCGAGGGCAACCCCTACCTCGACAAGCTGCGCGCCTACGCCGAAGGCCAGCAGGCGCCGGTGGTGGCGATCTGCGCCAAGACCGAGGCCGAGCTGGCCGACATGGAAGACGACGACAAGCTGATGTTCCTGCAAGAGATGGGTCAGACCGAACCGGGGCTGAACCGGCTGATCCGCGCCGCGTTCAAGCTGCTCGGGCTGCAGACCTACTTCACCGCCGGCGTGAAGGAAGTGCGCGCGTGGACGATCCACGTCGGCGACACCGGCCCGCAGGCGGCCGGCGTGATCCACGGCGACTTCGAGCGCGGCTACATCCGCGCCCAGACCATCGCCTACGACGACTTCATCGCCTACAAGGGCGAGCACGGCGCCAAGGAGGCGGGCAAGATGCGCGCCGAGGGCAAGGACTACGTCGTCAAGGACGGCGACGTGCTGCATTTCCTATTCAACGTCTGAGTCGAAGCGGCCCGACGGGGCATCGGCACGAGGCATGTGGCCCCTCCTCACCGGACCGCACTGCCCGGGCGACGGCTCAGCGCAGCGCGCGCAAACGCTGCGGCAGTCCGGCGAGCGCCGCATCGGCCACCGCGCCCAGCTGACCCTGCAGCGCGCGCCGCGCCAGCTGGCGCGCGGTCTGCGCATGCGGAGCCACCGGCCCGAAGAAGCCGATCTCGTCGCCCCGTGCGATCAGCAGCGTCGGGAAATCGACCACGTCGACCGCACCCAGCACCGCTTCGTCGTCTTCGATGTCCACCCAGACGAAGTGCGCCTGGGCACCGAACTCGCGCGCCAGCGCGTCGAAGGTCGCGCGATAGTCGTCGCAGGTGCGGCACCAGGCCGCGCACAGGCAGGCCACCAGCAGTGGGCGGTCGGCACTTGGTGATTCGCTCATTCGCGCCAGTGTGCCTCAGCCGCGGCGCGGGCCGCTTGCTCGCCGTCGTGCCGCGCCGATGGTAGGCTTGCCCGTCCTGTCGCGCGCCCTGTGGGCCTCGCCGCCGCCCCTGCACCGAGCCGCCCGCCCCTGAGCATGCCCGCCTCCTCCAGCCGATCCGCGCCCGCACTGCACGCCTTGTGGCCGCCCGTGGGCACGGCGCTGGCCTATGCGCTCACCGCGTGGTTCGCGCTGCGGCTGGCGCTGCCGCCCGGCTATGCGTCGCCGCTGTATCCGTCGGCCGGCATTGCGCTCGCCTGCGCGCTGCGCTATGGCTGGTCGGCGCTGCCCGGCGTGGCGATCGCGTCGTTCGGGGTCAACGCGATGGTGGCTGCGGCGCAGGGCGGGATGTCCGCCGCGGCGCTCGGGCTGGCAGCCGTGTTTGCCATCGGCGCCACGCTGCAGGCCGCCACCGGCGCTGTGCTGGTGCGGCGCCTGCTCCCGGGCCGGCTCGCCCTCGCCGCGCCCCGCGAGGTGGCACGCTTCTTCATCGCGGGGGCCCTGCTTGCCTGCCTCGTCGGCGCGACCGTGGCCACCGCTGCGTTCGGTGCCAGCGGCACTCTACCCCGCTCGGCGCTGCCTCTGACCTGGTGGACATGGTGGTCCGGCGATGTGCTGGGCATATTGATCGGCGCACCGATTGCGCTGACGCTGATCGGCCGCCCGCGAGCCGACTGGGTGCCCCGCCGGCTGACCGTCGGGCTGCCATTGCTGGTCGCGACGCTGCTGATGGGGCTGGCCATCGATCGGGTCTCGCGCGGCGACGAAGACCGCTCGCGCGCGGTCTTCGAGCGCGAGGCCAACTCCGCGGCGACGTTGCTCGCGACGCGCCTGGAGCAGCCGCTCGACGCGCTGCAGGTGCTGCGCGGCGTGTTCGGCGCATCGGACGACGCGAATCCCGACACCTTGCGCCGTGCCGCGCGCAACTGGCTCGCCGGTGACCCGGCGCAACAGGCGCTGGAGCACAGCGTGTGGTCCGTCGGCTACGCCGAGTGGATCCGTCGTTCCGACATCGCGGCGCTCGAGCGGCGCCAGCGCGCCAGCGGAGGCAGTGACTTCCGCGTGTTCGATGCGCAGGGTTCGTCTGCCTCGCCCACCGCGGCCGACGAGTCGGCGATGGTGATCCTGCACGTCGAACCGCTGGCGAACAACGCCCGTGCGGTCGGGCTGAACCAGATGTCGCTGAGCGCGGTGCGCGAGGCGATCGACCTCGCCCGTCGAAGCGACCGGGCGGTCGCCACCGCGGGCTTTCGCCTGACCCACCCGGAGGCCGACGAAACCGCCGTCGGCCTGGTGCATGCGCTGTATCGCGGCGAGCCGGCGAGCCCGGCAGACCGGCTGGCCGGCACGGCCGGGCTGGTGTACGTCACGCTGCGCCCGAAGGTGCTGCTGGATCAATTGCGCGCGGCGGTGCCGGCCTTCATCGAGTTGTGTCTGGTCGATACCGACCCCCGCGCCGAGAGGCGCGTGCTGGCAGGCGCAGCGGACTGCCTGGCTCCGGCGCCGGATGCACTGCTGCATGTGCACCGCCTGAACTATGCCGGGCGCGCATGGGACATCCGGGTGAGCGCGAATCGGCTGGCCCTGCCGGCGAGCGGACGCGCCGGCGTGCTTCCGTTCTCGCTCGTCGGCCTGTTTGCGGCAGCGCTGCTCGGCGCGCTGCTGCTGACCGTGACCGGCCGCGCGCGACGCATCGAGGCGGCGGTGCAGGAACGCACGGCCGAACTCGAGCGCGAGATCGGCGAACGCAGGCAGACCGAGGGCGAATTGCGCGACAGCGAGCAGCGCTTTCGCAACATCTTCAACAACGTGCCGATCGGCGTGGTCTACGTCGATCTCGACGGGCGCGTGCGGCAGGCCAACCCGGCCTTCTGCGAGATGTTGCGCTACTCGGACGAAGATCTGGTCGGCATGACGGTGCAGGCCTATACGCATCCGGACGACTGGCCACAGGACATGGCGCTTGCGCGCCGGCTGGTTGCGGGCGAGTTGGCGACGGTTCGCAGCCACAAGCGCCTGCTATCGAGCGATGGGCGCACGCTGTGGGTGCAGAGCTCGATCTCGCTGTTGCGCGATGCCGCGGGCGAGCCGCATCGCATCGTCGGCGTGGTGGAGGACATCACCGAGCACCTGCGCCTCGAGGAGGCCGAGCGCGCACGCGAGGTGGCCGAGTCGTCCAACCTCGCAAAGAGCGTGTTCCTGTCGCGCATGAGCCACGAACTGCGAACGCCCTTGAACGCGATGCTCGGCTTCGCGCAACTGCTGGAGCTCGACCGGCGCCATCCGCTGGCCGAGGCGCAGCGGCCCTGGGTGGCACAGATCCAGAGTGCCGGCTGGCACTTGCTGGAGATGATCAACGACGTGCTCGACCTGTCGCGCATCGAGTCGGGCACGCTGCGTTTGCAGCCCGAGACCCTGGACTTGCCCGAGCTGCTGGCGGCGGCGCGCTCGATGACCGAGGGCGACGCACAGCTGCGCGGCATCGTCGTCACGCAGGACCTGGCCGAAGGCGCGACCCGCGTGCTGGGCGACGCGACGCGGGTCAAGCAGATCCTCACCAATCTGTTGAGCAACGCGGTGAAGTACAACGTCGAACGCGGCCGCATCCACATCACTGCGCGCGCACGCGGCGCCGAACAGGTCGAGATCGCCGTGTCGGACAGCGGCCTCGGGATGACGGCAGACCAGCTGGCCGGGCTGTTCCAGCCCTTCAACCGGCTCGGACGCGAACGCTCGGCGCTGCAGGGCACCGGCATCGGTCTCGTGATCAGCCAGCGCCTGGCCGAACTGATGGGCGGCTCTCTGCGCGCGCGCAGTGCGGCGGGCGAGGGCTCGGCGTTCACGCTGACGCTGCCGCGCGTGATCGACGCCGACACGCTGCCCTCCGAGCTCGACCTGCCGCAAGCGCTTGCGGCCGACTACCGCTACCGTATCGTCCACTACGTCGAAGACAACGAAACCAACGTCGAGGTGATGCGCGGCATCCTGGCGCAGCGCCGGCAGGTGCGGCTCGACGTGTCGGTCACCGGGCTCGACGCCCTGGCGGCGATCCGGCTGCGGCGCCCGGACCTGATCCTGCTCGACATGCACCTGCCCGACATCGACGGCATGGAACTGCTGCGGCACCTGAAGGCCGCTCCCGAGACGGCGGATATTCCGGTGGTGATCGTCTCGGCCGACGCGCTGCCGGCGCAGATCGAGGCGGCATTGCAGGCCGGCGCGCTGCACTACCTGACCAAACCGGTCAGCGTGGCCGAGCTGCTCGCCACGGTCGACGAGGCCCTTGGCAAGGTGAACACGCGTTTCGGTTGAAGCCGCCCGGCGCCGCCGGAACGACGCCATGGAACGTAAGTTCCGGACTCCCTCGCAAGCGCGCGAATGCCGTCTCGCGAGCGCCTATAGCGCCGATCGGCTGCCCTCCTGTGGACGCCCGATTGCGCCTGCGGGCCGACGGGCCTCCTGGCGAATATGAGCAGATCATCCTGTTCGGCGTCGGTCGTGCGCGCTTCGACGCGCACCGCCGCGATCACGAAGCCGGTACGTTCGGGCTCGGCTGAGATGCCCTCGATGCTGCCGAGTCGAGCACGCGTCGTGACGTGCCATCGCTCGGCGCAGGCAGCCCGGGTGCCACCCGGCTGAACATGACGGCGGTTTCGTCGTCGCCGCCCCATCCGGATGCACCACTGGCGCGCAACGTGCGGTACACGTTCTCGTGCAGCGAATGGTCGACCGGCCATCTCGATGGCATGGGGCCGATCGTGCTGCGACCACTCGCGATGCCGGTCGATGCGTTCCGTCGCCATGTGCATGCGAAGCCGCCGCGCAAGCGCCAGAAGTACGGGGCCGTAGCTGACGCTGGCATGCGTTGCGACCCGATTGACGCAGGCAAGCGCACGGTTCGACGGACCCGCCTGGCAACGATGCCAGAATGAAGCTCGGCGTTCGCGTCAATCGGGCTGAAACACCAGGGGACGACACGATGGCAGAAATCACCGGCGGCGAGGTCGTCGCGCGCATGCTCCAGAAAGAGGGCGTCGAGAAGGTCTTCGGCATCATCGACGGCACCTACTTCGGCTTCTATGCCGCGCTGCACCGGCTGGGCATCGACATCGTGACCCCGCGCCACGAGACTTGCGCGGCGCACATGGCGGGTACCTACGCACGGCTGACGGGCAAGCTCGGCGTCTGCATGGCCAGCAACGGCCCGGGCGTGGCCAACCTGCTGCCCGGGCTGGTGGTCGAGCAGGCCGACGGCAACCGCGTGCTGGCGATCACCAGCGCGCGCCGGCCGAGCATCATGTACCCCGACCGCGGCGGCAGCTACCAGTGCTTCGACCAGGCCGGCGTCATCGGCAAGATCGCCAAGTGGAGCAGCGCCGTGTCGTCGTTCGACCGTGTGCCCGAACTCGTGCGCAAGGCGCTGCGCCGAAGCTACGAAGGACGGCCCGGCGTGGTGCATCTCGATGTGCCCGAGAACATCATGAACGGCAAGTTCAAGGCCGGCGTCGCGTTCTGGGAGCCGCACCAGTACCGCCACACGGACCCCATCACGCCCACTGCCGAGCAGGTGGCGCGTGCCGCGCAGTGGCTGATCGCCGCACAGGCGCCGCTGATCCACGCCGGCAGCGGCATCATCCATGCCGGCGCGTACGACGCGCTGCGCCGTGTGGCCGAGTTGCTGCACGCGCCGGTGACGACGAGCTGGGCCGCGCGCGGCGTGCTGACCGAGACCTCGCCGCTGGCGATCACGATGCCGCACGTCAAGCTCAACCACCAGGTGCGCAACGACGCCGACGTCGTGCTCGTCATCGGCACACGGCTGGGCGAGACCGACTGGTGGGGCAAGCCGCCCTACTGGCGCTCGCCCGCCGAGCAGAAGACCATCCAGGTCGACCTCGACGGCGACATGCTGGGCCTGAACAAGCCCGCCGACCTGGCCATCCTGGCCGACGCGAAGCGCTTCCTCGAATTGCTGGGCGACGAACTCGAGCGCCGCCGCGCCGAGATCGCGCTCGACGCGCGCCGCCAGCGCGTTGCCGGCTACGCCAACGCGATGCGCGAGGACCGGCAAGGCTGGGACAAGGCGCTCGCCGACCTGGCGGTGCCGATGCACCCGGCCCACATCGGCGCCGCATGCCGCGAGGTCTTCCCCGAGGATGCCGTGCTGGTGGCCGACGGCGGCAACGCCACCATCTGGGCGATGTTCTATCACCAGGTGACGGTGCCCAACACGGTGATCTCGACCTTCAAGTTCGGCATGCTCGGTGCCGGCACCTCGCAGGCGGTGGCGGCGGCGATCGCGCGGCCCGGCACCCCGGTTTGCTGCATCATCGGTGACGGTGCGATGGGCTTTCATTCGCAGGAGGTCGAGACCGCGGTGCGCCGGAACGCACAAGTGATCTACATCGTGCTGTGCGACAAGCAGTGGGGCATGGTCAAGATGAACCAGCAGTTCATGTTGCGCCCGTTCAAGACCATGCTGTTCAAGCACCTCGACCCGGACGAGACGATCAGGGCCGACCTGGGCGAGATCGAGTTCGACAAGCTCGGTCAGGCGATGGGCGCGCACGGCGAGCGCGTGGCCGACCCGACGCAGTTGAAGCCCGCGCTGCGGCGCGCATTGGCATCGGGCAAGTGCGCGGTGATCCATGTGGACGTCGATCCGGTCAAGCACATGTGGGCGCCGGGGCTGATCCACTTCAAGAAGATGCACGAAGAGCCGAAGGGCTGAGCCCGCACGCTCTGCGCACCCGGGCCCGCCCATGACCGAGATCGACCTCGTCCGGCTGAATTTCAACCCGCAGTCGCTGTGGGCGCTGAACTTCGTCATCGGCCTGGTAATGTTCGGCATCGCGCTCGACCTCAAGGCGTCGGACTTCAAGGGCGTGCTGGCCACGCCCAAGCCGGTGCTGATCGGCCTGGCCAGCCAGTTCGTGCTCCTGCCGGCATTCACCTTCCTGCTCGTGCTGGCGATCCGGCCCGCGCCCAGCATTGCGCTGGGCATGATGCTCGTGGCGGCCTGCCCGGGCGGCAACATCTCGAACTTCCTGACCCACTACGCGAGGGGCAATACGGCGCTGTCGATCACGATGACGGCGATCTCGACGGCGGTGGCGATCGTCATGACGCCGCTGAACCTGTCGCTGTGGGGCGGCCTGCACCCCGAGGCGAGCAAGATCCTCAAGGTGGTGGCACTCGACCCGCTGGAAATGCTGCTGGCGGTGTTCCTGCTCCTCGGCCTGCCGATGGCGGCGGGCATGTGGACGGGATACCGCTTCCCGCGCTTTGCCGCGCGGGCGAGAAGGCCGATGAAGATCGGCTCGCTCGTCATCTTCGGCCTCTTCGTGGTCGGCGCGCTGGCGGCGAACTGGCAGTACTTCCTGCGCTACGTCGGCTTCGTCGTGCTGGCGGTCTTCCTGCACAACGCACTGGCGCTGGCCACCGGATACTTCGCGGCACGCCTGGCCGGCCTGCCCGAGCGCGACCGCCGCGCGGTCTCGATCGAGGTCGGCATCCAGAACTCGGCGCTGGGGCTGATCCTGATCTTCAACTTCTTCGATGGCCTCGGCGGCATGGCCATCGTCGCGGCATGGTGGGGCATCTGGCACATCGTCTCCGGCCTCAGCGTGGCCACCGTCTGGTCGCGCCGCCCGCCCGCTGCGCAAGCCGCGCCGGCATGAGCCCGCCGGGCCGCCCCAAGGGCGAATACCGGAGTGCGACGCACGAAGGTACACCAGTAAGCGGGCCGAACGTCCTCGTCACCGGTGCCGGCGGCTACCTCGGCTCGCAACTCGTGGCGGCGCTCGCGGCCGGGCGCATCGCCGTCGGCCGCGTGGTTGCCGCGGACGTGCGCGACGTGCCGTCCGAGCAACGGCTGCCGGGCGTGGAGTATGCGGTGGCCGATGTTCGCGCGCCCGAACTGGCCGATCTGTTCGTGCGCTGCAGGCCGGACGTGGTGGTGCACCTGGCGTCCATCGTCACCCCGGGCAGGCGCAGCAGCCGCGAGTTCGAGTATGCGGTGGACGTGCAAGGCACCGAGAACGTGCTGCGGGCCTGCCTCGCCTGCGGCGCCGCCCGGATCATCGTCAGTTCGAGCGGCGCGGCCTATGGCTACCACGCCGACAACCCGGCCTGGATCGGCGAAGACGCGCCCCTGCGCGGGAACGAGGCCTTCGCCTATTCGTGGCACAAGCGCCTGGTCGAAGAGATGCTCGCGCGCTGGCGCATCGATCATCCCGGGTTGGAGCAGGTCGTGCTGCGCATCGGCACCATCCTCGGCGAGACGGTGCACAACCAGATCACCGATCTCTTCGAGAAGCCCCGGCTGATCGCGATCCGGGGCTCGGCGAGCCCGTTCGTCTTCATCTGGGACCAGGATGTGGTGGACTGCATCCTGCACGCGATCTCGACCGGGCGTACCGGCTGCTTCAACGTCGCCGGCGACGGCGCACTGAGCATTCACGAGATCGCCGAGCGGCTCGGCAAGCGCTGCCTGGTGCTGCCGGCGTGGCTGTTGCAGGGCGCGCTCGCAGCGCTCAGGGCGTCTCGGCCTGACCCGGTACGGCCCGGAACAGGTCGACTTCCTGCGCTACCGGCCGGTGCTCGACAACACCCGGCTCAAGACCGAGTTCGGCTACGTGCCGCGCAAGACCTCGTCCGAAGCGTTCGACTTCTGGCGCGAGGCGCGCGCAGCCCGGCAGCGGCATTGAGCGTGCGCGACTTCAGCGACAAGGTCGTCGTCGTGACCGGTGCCGCGGGCGGCCTCGGTCGGGCGCTGTGCCTACGCTTTGGCGCCGCGGGCGCCAGGATTGTTGCCCTGGACCGCGACGCCGGCGCCCTCGAGGCCTGCGTCGCGGCGTTGAAGCACGACGGCGTGCGCGCCATCGGCGAGCCCTGCGACGTGACGCGCGAGGACGACTGCCGGCGGGCCGTCGCCGAGGCGCGGCGGGTCTTCGGCGGCATCGACGTGCTGGTGAACAACGCCGGCATCACCCACCGCAGTGCGTTCGCGCGCACCGACCCGGCAGTGATCCGGCGGGTAATGGAAGTCAACTTCTTCGGCGCCCTGCACTGCACGCACGCGGCGCTGCCAGACCTGCTGGCGCGCAAGGGCGGCCTCATCGCCGTTTCCAGCGTCGCCGGCTTCGCGCCGCTCATCGCGCGCACCGGCTACGCGGCCAGCAAGCACGCGCTGCACGGCTTCTTCGACAGCCTGCGCAGCGAAGTCGAGCCCCTGGGCGTGTCCGTGCTGCTGGTCTGCCCGTCCTTCATCCAGACGGGCATCGAGAAGCATGCCTTGGGAGGAGACGGCGGCCTGGCGCGCCATCCACAATCCGTTGTCGGCACCCGCGCCACGGCGCAAGCCACGGCCGACCAGATATTCGACGCGGCGCGCAGCGGCCGGCGCCTGTTGCTGCCAGGGACGGTGGCGCGCACTTCGTGGTGGGTGTCGCGCCTCGCGCCAAGGCTCTACGAGCGGCTGATGGTCAGGCGGCTGCGCGACGAGATGCAGGCTGAATAGGGGCCTTGCAGCGGTCCTGGCGCGGCTGGGGCGCCGGCCCGGTGGCCGCCCGCGCCGCGGTCAGCACTCTCACCAGACGAGTGCTAATATATGGGAACAAATTGGGCCTCGGCCACTCTCATACCTCCATGAACGCGACATCAAGCCTGCCTTCTCGATCCTCGGCGCTCGTTACCCGCGATGCGTGGGCGCTGGTGCCCCCGCTCGGCAATCTGGATGCTTATATCTCGGCGGTCAACCGCATTCCGCTGCTCACGCAGCAGCAAGAGACCGACTTCGCGACCCGGCTGCGCGACCACGGCGATGTGGAGTCGGCCGGAAAGCTCGTGCTTTCGCACCTTCGGCTGGTGGTGTCGGTGGCGCGCCAGTATGTGGGCTATGGGCTGCCCCACGGCGACCTGATCCAGGAGGGAAACGTCGGCCTGATGAAGGCCGTCAAGCGCTTCGACCCGAACCAGGGCGTGCGCCTGGTGAGCTATGCGCTGCACTGGATCCGGGCCGAGATCCATGAATACATCCTGAAGAACTGGCGCATGGTCAAGGTGGCCACGACCAAGGCGCAGCGCAAGCTGTTCTTCAACCTGCGCTCGATGAAGCAGAGCCTCAAGGAGGACTCGAGCGACGTCGACAGCCACCGTGGCACGCTCACCCAGGGCGAGGTCGACACGATGGCGCGGCGGCTCAACGTCAAGCGCGAGGAAGTGCTGGAGATGGAAACCCGCATGTCGGGCGGCGACGTGGCGCTCGAGCCGCAGGCCGACGATGGCGAGGAAAGCTTCGCGCCGATCGCCTACCTGGCCGACGACAGCACCGAGCCGACCCGTGTGATCGAGGCGCACCGCCGCGACTGGCTGGCCAGCGACGGCATCGCGCAGGCGCTGGACGCGCTCGATGCGCGCAGCCGGCGGATCGTCGAGGAACGTTGGCTGAAGGTCAACGACGACAGTTCGGGGGGCATGACGTTGCACGAACTGGCCGCTGAATACGGCATCAGCGCCGAGCGCATCCGCCAGATCGAGGTCGCGGCGATGAAGAAGATGCGCAAGGCACTGGAAGCGCCCGCCCTGTAGCAGCGCGATTCAGCCTTCCTTGAGCAGTTGCCTGAGGTCCGAGGCCAGCGCCTCGGCCGGCGTGCCATAGCGCTCGAACAGGCGCAGCCTTCCCTGGGCGTCGATCACGTACGAACCGGCGGTGTGGTCCATCGTGTAACTGCCCTCCGTCTTGCCCGGCACCTTGGCGTAGAAGACCTTGAACTCGCGGGCGGCCGCCTTGGTCTGCTCGGCCGACCCGCGCAACGCGACGAAGGACGGGTCGAAATTCGCCACATAGGCCTTGAGCACCTCCGCCGTGTCGCGCTCCGGGTCGACGGTGACGAAGATGCCCTGCAACCGCTCGCCGTCGGCGCCCATGGCCTTCTTGACCTGGGTCAGCTCGGCGAGCGTTGTCGGACACACGTCGGGGCACTGCGTGTAGCCGAAGAACACCACGCTGACCTTGCCCTTGAAATCCGCCAGCGTGCGCGGCTTGCCCTCGGCGTCGGGCAGCGCGAGTTCGCGGCCGTATTCGGCACCGGTGATGTCAACGCCATTGAAAGCCGCCCTCGAGGTGCCCGGCAGGCCCAGTTTGTCGCAGCCGGCCAGCGCAGCCAGCATCAGGAGCGCGGCCAGGGCCCGGCGGCGTCGTTTCATCGTGTGGGTCAAAGCAGGGGCCTCAGGTAGTGGTCGACCAGCAGCGCCGCAAACAGCAGCGACAGGTAGACGATGGAAAAGCGGAAGGTCTTGCGCGCCAATGCGTCACTGTAGCGGCGCCACAGCGCCCAGGCGTAGCCGGTGAACGAGGCGCCCAGCCCGAGTGCGGCGAGCAGGTAGATGCCACCGCTCATGCCGAAGACGAACGGCAGCAAGGTTGCGGCGAACAGCACCAGCGTGTACAGCAGCACCTGCAGGCGGGTGAAGTCCGAGCCGTGGGTCACGGGCAGCATCGGCAGGCCCGACTTGCGGTAGTCCTCGACGCGGTACAACGCCAGCGCCCAGAAGTGCGGCGGCGTCCAGAGGAAGATGATCAGGCACAGCATCAGCGCCTCGGGCCCGACCTCGCCGCGCATCGCCGCCCATCCCAGCACCGGCGGCATCGCGCCCGAGGCGCCGCCGATCACAATGTTCTGCGGCGTCATTGGCTTCAGGACCACGGTGTAGATCACCGCGTAGCCGACGAAGGTGGCGAAAGTCAGCCACATGGTCAGCGGGTTGACGAACACGTACAGCAACGCGCTGCCGAGCGCGCACAACAGCGCCGAGAACGCCAGCGTGTGTGCGTCGGTGAGCTCGCCCTTGGCGGTGGGGCGCCACGCGGTGCGGGCCATCCGCGAGTCGATCTTCTGCTCGACCAGGCAGTTGAAGGCGGCGGCGGCGGCCGCGACCAGCCAGATGCCGGTGCTGGCCGGCAGCACGAGTGCCCAGTCGGGCCAGCCGGGCTCGGCCAGCAGCATGCCGATGACGGCGCAGAAGACGATGAGCTGTACCACGCGCGGCTTGGTGAGCACGTAGAACTGGCGCACGCGCGATGCCCTGCGGGCACGCAGCAGGCTGGGCGGGGACAGGGCTTCGGACATGGCAGCGCGCGGATTCTACGGAGCGCTGCCGAGGCGGGTGCCGGCAGCGGCCGCCTCCAGTTCGGCCACCCGCGCCTGCCGGGCGCGCGCGAGCAGCACCGTGAGACAGGCCACCAGCGCCGCGGCGCCGCCGGTATGGGCGACTGCGGCCACCAGCGGCCAGCCGAGGACGACGTTCGACAGCCCGGTGGCGAGTTGCCACAGCGCGACGCCCCCCAGCAGCAGCGCCCAGCGCGCCAGCGCGGGCTGGTCGCGCCCTGCTTTCGCGAGGCGCCACGCCAGCAGCGTGATGGCTGCGAGCACCACATAGGCGGCGAGCCGGTGTGCATAGTGGATCGCCGTCAAGGCCTCGAACGACAGCCAGCCCCCGTCGCGGGTCTGGCCCAACTCGCGACGCAGCGCAAAGCCTTGCGCGAAGTCCATCGTCGGCCACCACGTTCCCTGGCAGGTCGGGAAATCGGCGCACGTCAGCACGGCGTAGTTCGTCGAGACCCAGCCCCCGAGCGCGGTCTGCAGCACGCTGAGCGCAAACACGGCGAGCGCAGCCTTCACCAGGCGCGGCGATAGCGGCAGCGCTGCCCGGACATAGCCCTGGGCCTGTGCGGCCAGCAGCGCGAGCAGGGCCACGCCCCCCAGCAGATGCGCGGTGACGATCGCGGGATAGAGCTTCATCGTCACCGTCAGCGCGCCGAACGCGCCCTGCACGCAGACCCAGACCAGCGTTGCGGTCGCCCACCACGGCGAGACGCCGCCGGCGATGCCGGCGCGCCGGCTGCGTCGATGTTCGAGCCAGCTCGCCAGCGCGAGCACGCAGATCAACACCCCGACCCCCGTGGCGAGGTAGCGGTGGATCATCTCGATCCAGGCCTTGCCATGGGTCACCGGGCCGCTCGGCAGGCTCGACTGCGCCGCCTGAATTTCGACCTGCGCGCCGAGCGGACTGGCGTTGCCGTAGCAGCCCGGCCAGTCCGGACAGCCGAGTCCGGAGTCGGTCAGCCGGGTGAAGGCGCCGAAGAGCACGAGGTCGAAGGTGAGGAACAACGCCAGCAGCGTCAATGCGCGCAGCCGGGTGGCGGGCGCCGTGCCGCGATGGCGCAGCCAGATCCAGGCGAGCGGCCCGGCGGCGATCGCGATGCCCATCAGCGCCACGCGCGCGATGGGCGCCAGGTCGTACAACGACGTGCCGCCCATCGCTAGCGCCCCGGCCGGTCCCACGACGCCGAGGCGCGCAGGAGCTTCTCGATGTCGCGCTTGAGCCTGGCCGGGTCCGGATCGGCGGGCACGCGCATCATCCACTGGCCCATCGGGTCGACGACAAACAGGTGCTGCTCGAGGCCGTGGCCGGGCGCGGGCTCGAGCCAGCGTGCCAAGGCGTCGCGCGGCACCCGCAGCACGGTCGCAGGCGTGCCGCTGCCGATGGCTTGCAGCACTTCAGGGCGAACCGGCTGCGAGTCGGTGACGAGCCACAGCTTGTCGACCCGGTCCCGCTCCTTGCCCAGCGTCTCGCGCAGCTGCCGCTGCAGCAGCAGGGCCTTCTCGCACGCCGCATCGCAGCCTGCATCGGCCACGACCACCAGCAACCATTGGCCGCGCAGCGATGCGGCGGTCACCGGCAGTCCCTGCAGGTCGGTCAGCGGGAGTTCGAGCGCCGGCGGGACCGGCCGCGTGGGCACGATCAGCTCGCTGTAGTTGGTGCGACCTTCGGGGCGGATGACGAAGTAAGTCAGGTAGGACGCGATGACCGGCGACGCGCACACCAGCAACACGAGCAGCATCTTCACCCGCCCGAGCCGCGTGCGCCGCTCGTCCCCAAGCGTCGGCACGGGCATCCGGTGCACGGTGAGGCCCAGACGCTCGGCCCCGTCCGAGCGGCCCCGAACCTGCGGCGCACCCGAAAGCCGAATCTCCGTGTCGCGTGGCGTCGTCATGTGAATGTGCCCACTACGCTTCACCCGAACCGGCAGCGCACCAAGCGCTGACTCGGCCTGAGCGTCTGCCTTCGGCCCGTTGCTGCCGTCCGCGTGCGTCCGCTTTCTGGAGGCTTCGGCGCGGCGCGGCAGGCGGTCCCGGCGGAGGCTCATGCGTGGCGGTCTTCGCTTCGCTCCGACTCCACTGCGATGCTCGCCCTGGGGTCGCGTCGCACAACTCACTTCGCTCGCTTCGCTCTCTGCGTTCAAACAGGTGCGACGAGTCAGTTCACGAAGCGTGCTGCGCACGCCGACCGCAGGCCTGCGCTTCTCGTCGCCACAGAAATCGCCCCCGCCGGGCACCGCCCGCCGCGCTGCAACGCTGTGGTTCTTGTCGCGAACAGCGCCCGCGCCCCAGCAAAGGCGCGTTCGGGCAGGACGCGCAGCGCCTCTGGGGTACCGAGAAGGTGAGCCCGGGGGCAAGCGGTCCGGGGGACCGCTTGCGCCTTGCGAACGGCCGGGCCGACTGGCCCGGCGCGGCCTGCAAGGCCAGGGCTCGTGGCCTCGCGCGAAGCGCGAGTTGTCAACTGACTCGTCGCGGATGTCCGAACGTCAGCGAACGCAGTGAGCGAAGTGAGTTCGCGACGGGGCCACGAGAGCGAGCATCGCAGGGAAGTCCGAGCGCAGCGAAGACCGCCCCAGTGAAGCGAAGCGGTCTGCCCGGCCGGCCTTGCCGCGCCGAATTCGCAGGCCGCAAAGCGGCCGTGCAAGGGCAGCAACGGGCCGTTTGCAGTCGTCGCGCCTTCACGAGTTCGGTCTACGGGCAACTCGGATTGAATGACGGTGGACATCATCGTACGGTACCGCGGCCGAGCCGGGGTCGAAGGAGTTGGTACCAGGCTGTGAGGCCCGCGACCAGCGCGCTCAGGGCCCACCACTGGAAAGCGTAGCCGTAGTGCTTGGCGGTGCCCATTGCCGGGGGCGGCCAGTGGCGAAGCAAGCCGTCGGGTGTCGCCGTGTCGTCTTGCAGCACAGAGACCGGCAGCAGCGCCAGGCCGATCTCGCGTGCGTAGTTGCCAGGGTCCAGATTCTGCCGGATCGCCCCCGACGCCGCGGCGCTGAATTCATACAGCCGCGCCGGCGGCGGGGCGATGCGCCCCGACACCTCCACCTCGCCCGGCGGCGTGACGAGCGGAGGCAGGCGGGTGCGCTCGTCGTTGTCCCGTGCCACCCAGCCGCGCTGCACCAGCACGGCGCCGCCGGGCCACTGCAACGGCGTCACGACGATGAACCCCGGCCGCGCATTCATCTGCCGGTTCTCGAGGTACACCGTCCGCTCGGCGCGCCAGCGTCCGTGCAGGCTCACCCTTCGATAGAGCAAGTCCGTCTCGCCGGGCGACAGGGTGGCCAGCTCGGCTGCGCCGACGACAGGCAGTGTGGCCCGCGTCTCGAGCGCCGCCTGGAGCGCCTCTTTCTGTGCCGCGCGGTCCCACTGCCAGAGGCCGAGGCGCGCCGTCAGCGCGATGCCGCCGAGCGCGGCGGCGAGCACCACCACGCGGCCCCCTCGCCAGGATGCGCGAGGCCGGCTCAGGCCCATCTCGCCGCCGCCCGAAGCGGATAATCGTGCCGAATGAAGATCGCCATCGCCCTTGCGTTCGTCCTGATCCTGGCCGCGCTGGCGATTGCCGGCGTGTCGATGTTGCGTGGAGGCCGCGGTCGCGAGGCCCGGCCCGGCACGATGATGCGCGCACTGGCCTGGCGCGTGGGCCTGTCGGTGCTGCTCTTCGTCTGCGTGCTGGCCAGCTACAAGCTCGGCTGGATCCACCCCACCGGCCTGCCGCTCGCGCGCTGACTTCACCACGCTGGCCCGGGGCTCACCCGAGCTCGCCGCGTCGCCAGCAGCGCCGCGACAAGGCGGTGGCGCGCTGGGCGGCGGCCTTCGCTAGAGCCAGTAGACGACGATGTAGAGGCCGAGCCACACCACGTCGACGAAATGCCAGTACCACGCTGCGCCTTCGAAGCCGAAGTGGCGCTGCGGCGTGAAGTGGCCCTTGTGAAGCCGCAGCGTGATGAAGAACAGCATCAGCATGCCGACGAAGACGTGGAAGCCGTGGAAGCCGGTCAGCATGAAGAACGTCGTGCCGTAGGCCCCGGAACTCAGCTTGAGGTTCAGTTCACTGTAGGCGTGGCTGTACTCGTAGCCCTGCACAACGAGGAAGGTCAGCCCGAGCAGCACCGTCAGCCACATGAAGGCAATGCTCCTGGCGCGATGGTTGGCGATCAGCGCGTGGTGGGCGATGGTCAGCGTGACGCCCGAGCTCAGCAGCAGCGCGGTGTTGATGGTCGGCAGCGGCCAAGGGCCCATCGTGGTGAAGGGCTCGACGGTGCCGGCCGGCGACGCGGTGACGCCGGCCTGCACGCTCGGCCAAATGGCCTTGAAGTCGGGCCAGAGCAGCGCATTCTCGATGCTGCCGAGGTTCGGGACGGCATGCACCCGCAGCCAGAACAGTGCCCCGAAGAACGCGGCAAAGAACATCACCTCCGAGAAGATGAACCAGCTCATGCTCCAGCGGTAGGAAACGTCGATGCGATCGCTGTAGAGACCGCCCTCGCTCTCGCCGATGGCCGCCCGGAACCACTGCTGAAGAACGAACAGCCACATCGCCAGGCCGAAGAAGAGCGAGTAGGCGCCCCAGTCGTGCCCGTTGATCCATTGGCCCGCGCCGAGGATCACGAAGAAGAGCCCGGTCGCGCTCAGCACCGGAAAGCGCGACGGCCCGGGAACGAAGTAGTGGGGCTGAAGCCCGTGAGGTGTCGCTGCCGACATGTGTTGTTCTCCTAGAAATCGAATTCGCTTCCCGGCCGTGCCGGGCGGCGATCCCCCCGGCCGGCACGTCCCCGCACACCCCGGCGGTCAGTTGCCCGCCACGCCGCTGCCGATCACCCAATTCACCAGCATCACCAGCCCAACGACGAACACAGCGGCGCCGATCACCCCCGCGATGATCACATGGACCGGGTTGAGCTGGCTCACGTCGCGTTCGTATTCGGTCGACCGGCGCACGCCGAAGAACGACCAGGCGACCGCCTTCATCGTCTGCAGGAACGAACCCTTGCGGGCGACGGCCTCCTTGAGCGGCGCGGTCACGCTCTGGGCCCCCCGACGCCCGCCACCGCCGGCGGCGGCCCCTGCGGCGCGGCGGGCACCTTGCCGCCGACTTCGAAGAACGTGTACGACAGCGTGATCGTCTTCACGTCACGGGACAACCGGGGGTCGATCACGAACACGACCGGCCATTGCCTGGCCTCGCCCGGCTTGAGCGTGTACTCGTTGAAACAGAAGCACTCGAGCTTGTTGAAGTGCGGCTCGGCCTGCTTGGGCGCGTAGCTCGGAATCGCCTGCGCCACCATCGTGCGGTCCTGCACGTTGCGGAACTCGTACATCACCGTGACCATCTGGCCGGGATGAACCTCGAGCGAGCGCTGGGCGGGCTTGAAGTCCCACGGCCCGCGCGAATTGGCGTCGAACTCGACCGTGATGGTGCGGCTGAGGTCGACCTGCGAGTTCGCGGCCGGGTCGCTTTGAGCACCCGAGACCGTGCGCTCGGCCACCGACAGCACGTTGATGCCGAGCGCGCCGCAGATCGCGCGATAGACCGGCACCAAGGCATACCCGAAACCGAACATCAATGCCGCAATGACGACGAGCTTGCCCACCATGCGCGCGTTGTCGGCGCGCAGGGAGGGATCGGCGATCGAACGCGCTGGCGATTCAGACATGGCGCGTGGGCGGCGGGCAGACCACCGACGGCACCGGGCCGCCCCTTGGGGGCCGCGAGCCAGGCGTCGCCATCCTAGGCACCGAACACCGTGACCTTGAGCACGAAGCCCACCAGGAACGCGAGCGCTACCGACGCCAGGATCAGCCCCAGCCTCAGGTTCTGCCGCTTCTGTTCAGGTGTCATCGTGCGTACCGGAGAAGGCGATGCCCTCACCCGATCACCTTGGTCGCCAGCGCGTTGAGCCTGGGCGGGTGCTCGAAGGTGTGGAACGGGGCCGGCGACGGCACTTCCCATTCCAGGCCTTCGGCGCCATCCCACGGCTGCTGCGGCGCCGGTGCGCCCTGCCCGCGCATGCAGGGCAACACGACGAAGAAGAAGAAGTACGCCTGCATCAGGCCGAAGCCCAGCGCGCCCACCGACGCCAGCATGTTGAAGTCGGCGAACTGCATCGGATAGTCGGCATAGCGGCGTGGCATGCCCGCGAGGCCGAGGAAGTGCATCGGGAAGAAGGTGACGTTGAAGAACACCAGCGAACCCCAGAAGTGGATCTTGCCGCGCGTTTCGTTGTACATCACACCGGTCCACTTCGGCGACCAATAGTAGAAGCCGGCGAACATCGCGTACAGCGACCCGGCAACCAGCACGTAGTGGAAGTGCGCCACCACGTAGTAGGTGTCCTGCAGCTGGATGTCGACCGGCGCCATCGCCAGGATCAGCCCGGTGAAGCCCCCCATCGTGAAGACGAACAGGAAGCCGACCGCGAACAGCATCGGCGTCTCGAAGGTCATCGAGCCGCGCCACATCGTCGCCACCCAGTTGAAGATCTTCACGCCGGTGGGCACCGCGATCAGCATGGTCGCGTACATGAAGAAGAGCTGCCCCGTGACCGGCATGCCGGTGGTGAACATGTGGTGGGCCCAGACAATGAACGACAGGATCGCGATCGACGCCGTCGCGTACACCATCGAGGTGTAGCCGAACAGGCGCTTCCTCGCGAAGGCCGGGATGATGGCGCTGACGATGCCGAAGGCCGGCAGGATCATGATGTAGACCTCCGGGTGGCCGAAGAACCAGAAGATGTGCTGGTACATCACCGGGTCGCCGCCACCGGCAGGGTTGAAGAAGCTGGTGCCGAAGTGGCGGTCGGTCAGCGTCATCGTGATCGCGCCGGCCAGTACCGGCATCACGGCGATCAGCAGGTAGGCGGTGATCAGCCAGGTCCAGCAAAACAGCGGCATCTTCATCAGCGTCATGCCCGGGGCGCGCATGTTCAGGATGGTGACGATGATGTTGATCGAGCCCATGATCGAGCTCGCGCCGAGGATGTGCATCGCGAAGATGCCGGCGTCCATCGACGGCCCCATCTGCAGCGTCAGCGGCGCGTAGAGCGTCCAGCCCGCCGCCGGCGCCCCGCCGGGCATGAAGAACGAAGACACCAGCATCAGCGCGGCAGGAATGAGCAGCCAGAACGAGAGGTTGTTCATCCGCGCGAAGGCCATGTCTGGGGCGCCGATCTGCAGCGGGATCATCCAGTTCGCGAAGCCCACGAAGGCCGGCATGATCGCGCCGAAGACCATGATCAGGCCGTGCATCGTGGTGAGCTGGTTGAACAGCTCGGGGTTGACGAACTGCAGGCCGGGCTGGAACAGCTCGAGGCGGATCAGCAGCGCGAGCACGCCGCCGATCATCAGCATCGTCAGCGAGAACAACAGGTACATCGTGCCGATGTCCTTGTGGTTCGTCGCGTAGAGCCAGCGCCGCCAGCCGTGCGGCGCGCCGTGGTCATGATCGTGGTCTGGTCGTGGTCGTGGGCAAGCCCAGCGGGGTGGTCGATGACTGCGCTCATGTCGATTCCTGTGCTTTCTTGTCGCTGGCCCGGCGGCGGCCTACTTGCGGGCGGCCAGCACGTCGGCCGGCTGCACGATCTGCCCGGTCTTGTTCGACCAATGGTTCTTCGTGAAGCTGATCACGGCCGCGATCTCGGTGTCGCTGAGCTGCTTCCAGGACGGCATGGTCCCGTTGTTCTGGCCGTTGAGCAGCACCGCGATCTGCTTGCCCTTGTCTTCGTCGAGCACCACCGCCGCGCCATCGAGCGGCTTGATCGGGCCTGCGCCCTTGCCGCTGGCCTGGTGGCAGGCGGCGCAGTTGGCGTTGTAGACCTTCTCGCCGCGCGCCAGGATCTCGTCCAGCGTCCACACCTTGGCGGGGTCGTCGGCCAGGGCGGCGAGCTTCTTCTTCTCGCCAGCGACCCAGGCGCTGTAGTCGGCCGCCGACAGGACCTTGACGTGGATCGGCATGTAGGCGTGCTCCTTGCCGCACAACTCGGCGCACTGGCCGTAGTAGTCGCCGACCTTCTCGGCGCGGAACCAGGTGTCGCGCACGAAGCCGGGGATCGCGTCCTGCTTGACGCCGAAGGCCGGCACCATCCACGAATGAATCACGTCGTTGGCCGTCGTGATGATGCGCACCTTCTTGTCGACCGGCACCACCATCGGGTGGTCGACCCTGAGCAGGTAGTCGTCGCCCGACGGGTGGCCCGAGTTCGACATCTCGCGCTGCACCGGGTCGAGTGTCGAGAGGAAGGCGATGCCCTCGCCCTCGCCCTTCAAGTAGTCGTAGCCCCATTTCCACTGGATGCCGGTGGCCTTGATCGTGAGATCGGCGGCGCTGGTGTCCTTCATTGCCACCACGACCTTGGTGGCCGGCAGCGCCATCAGGATCACGATGATGAAAGGCACCACGGTCCAGACGATCTCGACCGTCGTGCTCTCATGGAACTGCGCGGCCTTGAACCCCCTGGACTTGCGGTGCTTGACGATCGAATAGAACATCACGCCGAACACGCCGACGAAGATCACCACGCAGATGATGAGCAGGAAGTAGTGCAGCCAGATCTGCGCCTCGGCGATCCGCGTCACCGGCGGATGCAGGTTGAGCTGGTTGACGGCCGGCCCGCCCGGCAGGTCGTTGACCGCCAGCGCCGCCGAGCTGATCAGTGCGGCGCCCAGGGCCAGGCCAGCCTGCGACACTCTTTGCCAAAGATGGTGCAAGTGAGCTTGATTCGTATTCATGGTCGTCATCACCGTTTCAAGATCCAGTTCAATGCGCTGCGCGCTGCTGCCAGCGGCGCAGCGCCCAGCGCAACTCCTCGGCGAGCTGGTGACGCAACTCGGGACGCACGAAACGACCCACCGCAATGCGCCGCCCCTGGCCAGACAGCTCGATCAGCGAGCGATCGCCATGACGGGGCTCGACGCGCACCCACGACGGCTGGAACGACACGCGCTCGATCCGTCGGCCCGATGCGTGCTCGACGGTGAGTTCGTCGCCACGCAGTTCAATGCTTTCGCTGTCCGAGGCATGCCTGGCGTAGAGCAGCATCGCCGCGCCCACGGCCAGCAGTTCGAGCCAGGCCAGCGGCACCACCTGCCTCCCACCCTGCAACCAGAACATGCCGGCAGTCCCGAGCGAGAGCGCGCACAGCAACACATAGAACCAAAGCATCTGCCGGGGCGCCATCGCGCCATGGCGCCGTAGAACCCACTGCACCGACCATGGGCCGGCGTCGTTCGACCGGCCGCCCGGCGTCTCGCGCCCGAAACGCAAGCCCCGGTAGGTGGGTGACGCGCGCCAGGCCGGTGAAGTGGTCGTAGTCGACATGCTCGTTGCTGCGGTCTCTAACCGTGATGCCCCAGGGCGATGATCTCCGATTCAGGCGATGCAGACCGAAGCGGGCATCGCCCCCGCCGCAGGCGAACGAGTTCGCGACAGGCGGCGGATTCTAGCCCAGAGTGGCGCATCAGCGCCTCGCCGGGCAGCGCATTCAACGGCCGAGCCCCCGCGCCGAACGCGCCATCGTCCGCATGTCCTCCAGACTCACCACGGTTTCGCTGCTCAAGCGTACGCGGGGCAAGGCCTTGAACGCATGCCCATAGACGATCTCGAAGCTCAGGCGCAGCCGCCCGTCCGGCCCGGCCAGTGCCTTCAGCGCGGTATGCAGATGGTCGCGCCAGCGCGGCGTGCGCAAGCCCGGGCAGCGCGTCGGCGAGACATTGCCGCCGAGGCCGCGCAAGTCGCCCAGCAGCGCCTGCGGGCTGTCCCAGGTGAGCGTCAGCAGCTCCTGGTCCATCACCGGGTCGGCAAAGCCTGCCTGAACCAGCATGTCGCCCAGGTCGTGCATGTCGACGAAGCCGGGCGTCGGCGACGGCCAACCGTGTTGGCGATACAAGTCGCGCAATTCGCGCAGCGTGTCCGGTCCGAGGCACGAGAACATCGCAAAGCCGCCCGCCCCCAGCAGGCGCTGCCAGCGCGCCAGCAGCGCCGGCGGGTCGGGCGCGGCGTGCAGCATCATGTTCGCCCAAAGCAGCTGCGCCGCTCCGGGCGCCGGGTCGTCACACCGGCACTCCGGGGCCATGGCCCGGCGGCGCACCGACCACCACGGCGCCTGCGCCTCGGCGAGGCTGCGCCTGAGCAGCGCATCGCTGGGCTCCACCACGACGCGGCGCGCCTTCGGATAGGCCGCCGCGAGCAGCGATCCGCTGGCGCCGGTGTAGCCCCACCATTCGAGCACCGTCTCGGGCTGGAGCCGGATGATCTCCAGCCTCTGCGCCATCCGGCGTGCCACTTCGGCGTGAAGCCAGGGCGGCTGCGCCTGCCGTGCCATGCGGCGCAAGACCGCTTCGACCGCGGCAGCGTCGAGCGGGCGCGCCGCGAGTGCGGCTTGCGGGAGCAGGGGCGTTGGGGCGGACATCGCGGGCCAGTATATTGACCCGATGTTCCTGGAGCGGATGCACCACGCCCTCGCGACGCCGCTGCGCCGCCTGCCGAGCCAATGCGCGGTATGCCGCGGCTGGGGGCGGCAGCGGCTGTGCAATCTCTGCATCGAGCGCCATGCCGCGCCGCGCACGCGGTGCCTGCGCTGCGCCATCGGCGTGCCCTCGGGCGTGGCGGTCTGCGGCGCCTGCCTGAGGCAGCCGCCGCCGTTCGATCGCGCCCTGGCCGCAGTGGACTATGCACATCCCTGGGATGCTCTCGTGCAGCGCTTCAAGTTCGACGCCGCGCTCGACCTGACCGACGTGCTGGCCCAGCGCGTGCTCGACGCCGTGCGGCGAAGCGACGCGGAGCCCCCGGACTGGCTGCTGCCCGTGCCGCTGGCCACCGCGCGGCTGCGCGAGCGCGGCTACAACCAGGCCTGGGAGCTCGCCCGGCGCGTTGCGCGCGAACTGCCTTGTGCGGCCGACGCGCGGCTGCTGTTGCGAATGAAGGACACGCCGCACCAGTTGTCGCTGCCGCCCGGGCGTCGGGCCGCCAACGTGCACGGCGTGTTCGCCGTCGAGCCGCGGCGCCGCCATGAATTGCGCGGCCGCAGCGTCGCGGTGCTCGACGACGTGATGACCACTGGCGCCACCGTGGCCGAGATCGCGCGCACGCTGCGCCAGGCCGGCGCAAGTGCGGTGCAGGTCTGGGTGCTGGCCCGGACGCCACTCGAACAGGACGCCTGAGCGTGAGCGGCCATCCGATCCGCCCGCGCGGGCCCCTCACGCACTGAGAGGCCCGCAGCCCGTGTTCAACATCGTTCTCGTCGAGCCTGAGATTCCGCCCAACACCGGCAACGTGATCCGCCTTGCGGCGAACACCGGCTGTGCGTTGCATCTGGTCGAGCCGCTCGGCTTCTCGATGGACGACCGCTTGTTGCGCCGTGCCGGGCTCGACTACCACGAGACCGCCCGCGTACAACGCCACGCGTCGTGGAGCGAATTCGTTCGCATTGCGCGGCCCGCGGCCGAGAGGATGTTCGCCTTCACCACCCGCGGCAGCCGCCCGTTCGCGCAGGTCGCGTGGCAACGCGGCGACTGGCTGGTGTTCGGCAGCGAGACCACCGGACTGCCGGCCGGCACGCGCGCGGCCTTCACCAGAGGCGCGGCGCGTGCGGCTACCGATGCTTGCCGGCCAACGCAGCCTGAACCTGAGCAATGCCGTGGCGGTGGCGGTGTTCGAGGCCTGGCGCCAGCATGGGTACGAGGGCGGCGAATCCGGCCCATTCACCCATTCAGCTTGCACACCGGCCGCCTTGATCACCCGCGCCCAGTGCTCGCGCTCGCTCTTCATCAGGCCCGCCAGCGCGTCCGGCGTCGTGCCGGCGGCGCTGAAGTACTGCCCGAGCATCCGGGTGCGCACTTCGTCGCTCTTGATGATGCGGATCAGTTCGCGCGAGACGCGCTCGATCGTCGCCTGCGGCGTCCTTGCCGGCGCCAGCACCGCCTGCCACGAAATCGCCTCGAAGCCCGGGTAGCCCTGCGCGGCGAAGGTCGGCAGTTCAGGCAGCGAGGCCACCCGGCCGAGCGTCGTGACGCCGAGCGCCTTCAGCTTGCCCGCGCGCACCTGGCCCATCGCGATGCCGGGCACCATGAAGCCGGCCTGCACCTGGCCGCCGAGGATCGCGTTGACGACCTGCGGGAAGCCCTGGTAGGGCACGTGCACGAGGTCGATCCCGGCGCGGGTCTTGAACAGCTCCATCGCCAGGTGCGACGCGCTGCCGTTGCCCACGCTGCCGTAGTTGAGCTGGCCCGGCCTTTCCTTGGCGACGCGAACAAACTCGGCCAGCGTGTTCGCGCCGAGCTTGGGCTCGACCACCAGCACGTTGGGCGAGGTCGCGACCAGCGTCACCGGCGCCAGGTCTTTCAGCGGGTCGTAGCCGAGGTTCTTGCTCAGCAGCGGCGCGGTGACGAGCGGGCCCTGGATCGTGAACAGGAAGGTGTAGCCGTCGGGCTCGGCGCGCGCGACCGCCGCGGTGCCGACGTTGCCCCCCGCGCCGGGCCGGTTGTCGATGACGATGCTCTGGTTGAGCGCCGCCCCCAGAGGCTCGGCGATGATCCGCGCAATCAGGTCCGGCGAGCTGCCGGCCGGGAATGGCACCACAAGCCTGATCGGCCGCGCCGGCCAGGACTGCGCCGTGGCCGGCAGGGCGATCGATGCCGCGGTGGCGGCCAGGGTGCTGAGGACATGACGGCGTTGCATCGCGGGGGCTCCGGGAGTCGTTGGAATGAGAGTTGTGCGCGGACGAGCGCGATCACGCCTCGGCCCGTGCGCTGCGGCCCATCAGCTGCGCAAGCGCCTGCGCGGGCGTGACCTGGCCCTGCAGCACCTGCACCACGGCCTGCGTGATCGGCATCTCCACGCCAAGGGCCTGCGCGCGCTGAAGCACGGTGTCGGCGCACAACACGCCTTCGGCGACGTGGCCGAGCTGTTCCAGGATCTGCGGCAAGCGTAGCCCGCGCGCCAGCAGCAGGCCGACCTGGCGGTTGCGCGACAGGTCGCCGGTGGCGGTGAGCACCAGGTCGCCGAGCCCCGACAGACCCATGAAGGTGTCGCCGCGGGCGCCGAGAGCCACGCCCAGTCGCGTCATCTCGGCCAGCCCGCGCGTGATCAGTGCCGCGCGGGCGTTGAGGCCGAGCCTCAGGCCCTCGGAAGCCTCGCTGGCCAGCCCGTCGCAAAGGCCCACGGCAATCGCCAGCACGTTCTTGACGGCGCCGCCCACCTCGACACCGATCACGTCGTCGGAGGTGTAGATGCGCAGCGCCTCGCCGTGCAGCGCCTGGACGGTCGCGTCACGCAGCGACGCGTCGGCGCTGGCGACCACGAGCGCGGTCGGCTGCCCGCGCGCCACCTCGATGGCAAAGCTCGGGCCCGACAGCACGCCGATGCGCCGCAGGCGCGGCTGCGCCAGGCGCGCCACCTCGTGCGCAAGACGGCCGCTGCCGTGCTCGAAGCCCTTGCAAAGCCACAGCACGCCCGGCGCGTCGGCGCCCCGCGCGCCGAGGCGAGCCAGCATCTCGGCGAGGCCCGCCATCGGCGTGGCGACGATCGCCAGGCCCTGCTCGCCGCACCCATGCCCCAGCGCGGCGCCGAAGTCGGCCGTGACCTCGAGTTCGCCGGGCAGCGTCACGCCGCCGAGGTAGCGCTCGTTGACGCGCATCTCGCGCATCAGCGAACACTGACCCGCGCTGCGCGCCCACAACACGGTCGGGTGGCGCGCAACGGCGCTGACCGCCAGCGCGGTGCCCCAGGCACCGGCACCGAACACCGTGAGGTTCATCGGCTGCGGCGTTCCGGAGCCTGCTCGCTCCGACGCGCGTCAGACGGAGGTGATGATGCTCGGGCCGCTGGCTGCGCCATTGCCGTTGGCACCAGCGAGCGCCTGCTGCTGTTGCGCTTCGAACATGGCCTGGAAATTCACTTCGGCCAGCAGCACCGGCGGGAAGCCGGCGCGCGTGCAGACGTCGGACACGATCGCGCGCAGGTACGGGTAGACGATCTGCGGGCAGGCGATGCCGATGATCGGCTGCAACTGTTCCTGCGGGATGTTGCGGATCTCGAAGATGCCGGCCTGCTTGGCCTCGATCAGGAACAGCGTCTTGTCGCCCACCTTGGTGGTGACGGTGCCGGTCACGCAGACTTCGTAGATGCCTTCCGAGATCGGCGTGGCGGCCAGGCCGAGGTTGATCTCGACCTGCGGCTGCGTCTGCTCGAGCAGGATCTGCGGCGAATTGGGTTGCTCCAGCGAGAGATCCTTCAGGTAGATGCGCTGAATCTGGAACACGGGGGCTTGCTTGTCGTCGGCCATGGAGGTCTCACTGTCGAAAGAAGGAGGGGAAGATGCAATGCCCGCGGCCGAAATGGCGCGAGCCGAATTGCGAATTATCGCGCAGGGCCGGCGCCCCGGGCCGGCTCGCGCTCAGGCGGCAGCGAGCAGCGCGGCGAGTTCGCCGCGGCGGTCGAGCGCCACCAGATCGTCGCAACCGCCGACGTGGGTCGCGCCGATGAAGATCTGCGGCACCGTGCGCCGGCCGGTGAGCTGCATCATCGCGACGCGCTCGGCCGGCTGCAGGTCGATCCGCACTTCCTCGATTTCGGCCACGCCGCGTTGCTGCAGCAGGCTCTTGGCGTGCTGGCAATACGGGCAGCTGTGGCTCGTGTACATCTTCACCGCTTGCATCGTCATCGTCCTGCCCGAGAGCTCAAGCCGACTTTTCCAGCGGCAGGTTCGCTTCGCGCCAGGCGGCCGTACCGCCGGCCAACGCGCGTGCGTTGTCGAAGCCGAGCTTCTTGAGCGTTGCCACCGCACGCGTGGCGCGGGCGCCCGACGGGCACACGATCACCAGCGGCAGCGCCTTGTTCTTCGGCAGATTGGGCGCGTTCTCGAGCCCGCCCAGCGGGATGCTGCGGGCGCCCGCGGCATGGACGGCCGCGTACTCTGCCGGTTCGCTGACATCGATCAACAGGGCCTTCTCGCGGTTGATCAGGCGCACCGCCTCGGTCGCATTCACCTTGCCGCCCTGCGTTCCGCGGCTGGCGATCGGCCACATGAGGAACGCACCCGACGTGATGGCGGCAAGCACGAGGTACCAATGGTCGAGCAGGAAGGAGAGGAAGTTCACGAAGGCGTCCGGTGGGTGCACGATGGCGTGCCGAGCCGTGGATTATAAAATCCGAGCTTTCACCGGCCCTTGACAAGGTTGAACGCCCTCCCATGCACAAGCTCGTCCTGATCCGCCACGGCGAATCGACCTGGAACCTCGAGAACCGATTCACCGGCTGGACAGACGTGGCGCTGACGCCGACCGGCGTCGAGCAGGCCCTGCAGGCGGGCCGATTGCTGCGGGCCGAGGGTTACGAGTTCGACCTCGCGTACACCTCGGTGCTCAAGCGGGCCATCTGGACGCTGTGGCACGCGCTCGAAGAAATGGACCGCGCCTGGCTGCCGGTCGTCAACGACTGGCGGCTGAACGAGCGCCACTACGGGGCACTGCAAGGCCTCAACAAGGCCGAGACGGCACGCCAGTACGGCGATGCACAGGTGCTGGTCTGGCGCCGCAGCTACGACACGCCGCCGCCGGCGCTTCCCGCCGACGACCCGCGCTGCGAACGCGGCGACCGGCGCTATGCGAAGCTCGCGCCCGGCCAGGTGCCGCTGACCGAATGCCTGAAGGACACGGTGGCGCGGGTCCTGCCGTTCTGGCACGAATGCCTCGCGCCGGCCATCCGCGGCGGCCAGCGCATCGTCGTCTCGGCGCACGGCAACAGCATGCGCGCATTGGTGAAGTACCTCGACGGGATCTCCGACGACGCCATCGTCGGCCTGAACATCCCCAACGGCATCCCGCTGGTGTACGAACTCGACGCCGCGCTCAAGCCGATCCGAAGCTACTACCTCGGCGATCCCGAAGCCGCCGCCAGGGCGGCAGCGGCGGTGGCCAACCAGGGCCGGGCCTAACTCAGGGCCGCCTCGATCTCGCCGCGCAGCCGTGCGGCGAGGCGGCGCCGGTCGGCATGCGCCACAGACAGTGCCGGCAGCACGCTCACGCGCACCCCGAGGCCCTGCGCGCAGACCACCGACCAGACGCTTTGCAGCAGCGTCGTCTCGCCCATGAAGTGCACTGCCGAGCTGATCGCATGCCCGGCATCGAAGTAGCGCAGCGCAACCGGCTGCACCGGCGTTGCGGTGGAGATCGCGCCCTGCAACAGGTTGGCATGGAACGGCAGCAGTGCATGGCCGTCGGCGGTCGTGCCTTCGGGAAACACGGCCAGCGTCTCGCCGGCCTGCAGCGCGGCGGCCATCTGGTGCATCACGCGGACCGCATCGCGCGGGCGCTCGCGCTCGATGTACAGCGTGCCGGTTGCAGTGGCCAGCCAGCCGAACACCGGCCAGTGCCGTACCTCGCTCTTGGAGACAAAGCGCGCCGGCGCCACCGCGTCGATCGCCAGGATGTCCAGCCACGAGACGTGATTGGCCACCAGGAGCTTGGCGCCGGGCCGTGGCGTGCCCTGCGCCACCAGGCTCACGCCGAGCAGGCGAAGGAACTTGGCCGACCACCATTGCACGTGGCGCATGCGCGCCGCGCTGTCGATCTGCCCGAATCGCGTCGCCGCGAGGAGCACGCCGAGCAACAGGTGCACCGTGGCGCGTGCCATGCGCCACAGTCCTCGCAACTGCCGCGCCAGCGTCGGCGAATCCCTGCCCCGCGCCAGCGACCCGGCCTCTGCCGCCATCAAGGGGTTGCCGCGCTGTAAGCCACCTGCCCCGCCACGAGCGTGCAGCGGACTCTGCCAGGCAACTCGATGCCGGTCGCCTCGAACGCAAACGGGGTGTGCCGGCCCTGGCTCACCAGCTTCGCCGGCTGCACCGTCCAGTGCGCCGCCGGGTCGAACACGCAGACGTCGGCCACGCCGCCGATGGCCAGGCGCCCGGCGCTTGAGGCCAGCGATCCGAGCGCCTCGCCGAGCACCCGCACCGGTTCGCAGGTGATGACGGCCAGCGCCCGCAGCAGGCCGGCGCCGCTGTCGTCGCCCCACTTCAACGCCAGGCTGAGCAGCAGTTCGAGCCCGGTCGCGCCGGGCACCGCCTCGGCGAAGGGCAGGTTCTTCTCGTCGGCGCCGACCGGCGTGTGGTCGCTGACCAGCGCGTCCAGCGTGCCGTCGGCCAGCGCGGCGCGCAAGGCATCGCGGTCGCGCTGCTGGCGCAGCGGCGGCACCAGGCGCATGGCCGGGTTGAAGTAGCCGATGTCGAGGTCGGTCAAGTGCAGCGAGTTGATGCTCACGTCGGCGCTGACGGGCAAGCCTTCGGCCTTGGCCGCACGCACCAGCGCCACGCCGGCCGCGCTCGACAGCCGGCACAGGTGGACGCGCGCGCCGGTCTCACGCACCAGCTCGAGCATCGTGTGCAGCGCGACCGTCTCGGCGCTCACCGGCACGCCCGACAGGCCGAGCCGCGTGGCCATCGCGCCCTTGGCCGCGACGCCCGTGCCCAGCCACGGGTCCTGCGGCCGCAGCCAGGTCGCGTAGCCGAAGGTCGACGCGTATTGCAGCGCGCGTTGCAGCACCTGTGTGTCGCGCACCGCCGCGTCCGCCTGCGAGAAGCCGACGCAGCCGGCTTCGGTGAGTTCGACCATCTCGGTCAGGGTCTCGCCGGAAAGCCCGCGCGTCAGCGCGCCGAGCGGGAACAGGCGGCAGCGGCTCAGCTTGCGGGCGCGCAGCTTGAGCATCTCGACCAGGCCAGGTTCGTCGAGCACTGGCTCCGTGTCGGGCTGGCAGACCAGGCTGGTCACGCCGCCGGCTGCCGCGGCAGCGAGTTCGCTCTCGAGCATGCCTTCGTGCTCGTGCCCCGGCTCGCGCAGGCGCGCCGCCAGGTCCACCAGGCCCGGCGCCACGACGCAGCCACTGGCGTCGATGCGCTGCTCGGGCTGGAAGTCGGCCGGCGCGCTGCCGACCGCGACGATGCGCCCGCCGGCAATGGCGAGGTCGCCACGCTGGTCGAGCCCCGTCGCCGGGTCGACGAGGCGGCCGTTGCCAATCAGGATCTTCATGCCGTGCCCTCGGCGAGATGGGCGTGCTGCCCTGCGTTCGCGCGGTCGGCTACGGCCCGCACCCGCACGAGCCGATCCCCGCTTCGCGGGGGCTTCGGGCTTGCAGGCCCGTAGCCGCTGCGGGCTGCGAACGCTGCGCAGGCAGCGTTCGCCTCACGCCCTTCGCCACCCCTTTCGCGGCTCACCGGTGCACCGTCGTGCCTCGCAGCACGGGATTCACCCTTGGCGCGGCCCGGCGGGTTCATGCGATGTTGCCCGCGATGATGCTCATCACCGCCATCCGCACCGCGATGCCGAAGGTCACCTGCGGCAGGATCACGCTCTGCTGGCCGTCGGCCACCGCAGAGTCGATCTCCACGCCGCGGTTGATCGGCCCCGGGTGCATCACGATCGCGTCGGGCCTGGCCAGCGCCAGCTTGTCGGGCGTCAGGCCGTAGCTCTTCGAGAACTCGCTGGCGCTCGGCAGCATGCCGCCGCTCATCCGCTCGTTCTGCAGGCGCAGCATGATGATCACGTCGGCGCCGCGGATGCCTTCGGCCATGTCGTGGCAGACGCGCACGCCCATCTCCCGCATGTCGCCCGGCACCAGCGTCTTCGGGCCGACCGCGCGCACCTCGGGCACGCCGAGCGTCGTCAGCGCGTGGATGTCGGAGCGCGCGACGCGCGAATGCACCAGGTCGCCGACGATGGCCACGGTCAGGTCGTGGAAGTTCTTCTTGTAGTGGCGGATCGTGTACATGTCGAGCAGCCCCTGCGTCGGGTGCGCGTGGCGGCCGTCGCCGGCGTTGACCACATGCACATGCGGCGCGCAGTGCTGCGCGATCAGGTAGGGCGCGCCGCTCTCGCCGTGGCGCACGACGAACATGTCGGCATGCATCGCCGACAGGTTGGCCACCGTGTCGAGCAGGCTCTCGCCCTTGGCCGTGCTCGAGCGCGCGATGTCCAGGTTGAGCACGTCGGCCGACAGCCGCTTGGCAGCGATCTCGAAGGTGGTGCGGGTGCGCGTGCTGTTCTCGAAGAACAGGTTGAAGACGCTCTTGCCGCGCAGCAGCGGCACCTTCTTGACGTCGCGGTCGTTGACGCTCAGGAAGGTGCCGGCCGTGTCGAGGATGTGCAGGATCACCGCCTGAGGCAGCCCTTCGATCGACAGCAGGTGGACCAGTTCGCCGTGGGCGTTGAGCTGCGGGTTGCTGCGGGCGAGCATCAGGCGCTCCGGATGTCGAAGCTGAAGGCGCCGGTCTCGCTTCGCGCAAGCGACAGGCGCTGCCCGCGCGGCAAGGTGATGCGCGCCGCCGAGTAGGCCGGCGCTATCGGCAGTTCGCGCCCGCCGCGGTCCACCAGCACCGCCAGCACGACGCTCGCCGGGCGGCCGAAGTCGTACAGCTCGTTGATCACGGCGCGGATCGTGCGCCCGGTGTAGAGCACGTCGTCGATCAGCACCACCGGCCGGCCGGTCACGTCGAAGGGAAGGCGGGTCGGGTCGGCGCCGGCGGCCAGGCCGCGGGAGCCGAAGTCGTCGCGATGCAGGGTGCTCGAGATCACGCCGTGCCCGCCCGCAAGCCCGAGGTCGTGCTGCAGCCGCTCGGCCAGCCAGGCGCCTCCGGACCAGATTCCGACCAGCACTGAATCGGGCTGTAGCAGGGGCCGAACGCCAGCCAGCAGGTCGAGGTACAGCGCTTCGGCGTCGAGCAGAAGGGTGCTCACGGAGCCTCCTCCGTCAAGCCTCGCGATTCGCGACGCCGGGCGCTCGGCGACGCGATCGCAATCGCGCTTCGATCCCCGCTGCGCGGGGCCCCTCTTTCGCGACTCATGCGATCCGCCTCCGTCAAGCCTCGCGATTCGCGACGCCGGGCGCTCGGCGACCCGATCGCAATCGCGCTTCGATCCCCGCTGCGCGGGGCCCCTCTTTCGCGACTCATGCGATCCGCCTCCGTCAAGCCTCGCGATTCGCGACGCCGGGCGCTCGGCGACCCGATCGCAATCGCGCTTCGATCCCCGCTGCGCGGGGCCCCTCTTTCGCGACTCATGCGATCCGCCTCCGTCAAGCCTCGCGATTCGCGACGCCGGGCGCTCGGCGACCCGATCGCAATCGCGCTTCGATCCCCGCTGCGCGGGGCCCCTCTTTCGCGACTCATGCGATCCCCCGCAGGTACTGCTCGAGGATGATCGCCGCCGACGTGGCGTCGAGATCGGCCGCGGCGGTGGACCGGGCCTCGACGGTGCTGTAGCGTTCGTCAACCTCGTGCACCGGCAGCCGGAACCGCCCCTGCAACTGGCGCGCGAACCGTTGCGCGCGGCGCGTGTTGTCATGCGCGGCGCCGTCGGGATGCCACGGTACGCCGACGACCAACGCGTCGGGCTGCCACTGCGCGATCAGCGCGGCAATCGCGTCGAAACGGGCCTCGCCCTCGGCGCTGAGCGTGCACAGTGGCGTGGCCGTTCGGGTCAACGTGTTGCCACTGGCCACGCCGACGCGGCGGGTGCCGAAGTCGAACGCGAGGAGCGAACAGGGTACGGATCGCAACGCTGCCGCAATGGCGCTCATGCGTACAGCACGCGCATCGCGAGGACGCACGTCCGGTTCAGCCTTGCAGGCCGCGCGTCGCAGGGACGCGACGCCCATTCACAGGCGCCCGCCCGTGCGCAGGCACGGTCGCACGTCCGGTTCAGCCTTGCGGGCCGCGCGTCGCAGGGACGCGACGCCCATTCACAGGCGCGCGCCCGTGCGCAGGCACGGTCGCGCGTCCGGTTCAGCCTTGCAGGCCGCGCGTCGCAGGGACGCGACGCCCATTCACAGGCGCGCGCCCGTGCGCAGGCACGGTCGCGCGTCCGGTTCAGCCTTGCAGGCCGCGCGTCGCAGGGACGCGACGCCCATTCACAGGCGCGCGCCCGTGCGCAGGCACGGTCGCGCGTCCGGTTCATGCGTGCCCCGCCTCCTGGCTCAGCATGCGCGGGTCGATGCCCAGCAGAGACAGCGCGCGCTCGTAGCGCTTTTCGACCGGCGTGTCGAAGATCACCTCGGGCGCGGCGCCGACGTTGATCCAGCCGTTGCGGCTCATCTCGTCCTCGAGCTGCCCGGCGCCCCAGCCGCTGTAGCCGAGCGTGACCAGCACGCGTTTCGGCCCGGTGCCGTTGGACATCGCCTCGAGCACATCCTTGCTGGTCGTCATCTCGAGCCCGCCCGGAACCGTCAGCGTCGAGTTGTAGTGGCCGCCCTCGCCGCCCAAGTGCTCGTGGAGCACGAAGCCACGCTCGGTCTGCACCGGGCCGCCAAAGTACACCGGCGCGTCGGCCAGGTCTTCGCGGTCCAGCGACAGCTCCACCTTCTCGAACAGGTTCTTCAGCTTGATGTCGATCGGCTTGTTGATCACCAGGCCGAGCGCGCCATTCTCGGTGTGCTCGCACAGGTAGACCACCGCGCCGGCAAAGGTATCGTTGGCCATGCCGGGCATGGCGATCAGGAACTGGTTGGTCAGGTTGATGGGCGCGCCGGGCATGGCAGCATTTTAGGCCACCGTCCCGCGGCCGGGCCAGGCGCCGCGGGGTTTTTGGGGCCAAACTGTGCACATGGACAAGCCCCTTGACGCCGCACTGGTCTGGTTCCGGCGCGATCTGCGCTGCGTCGACCACGCTGCGCTCTACCATGCGCTGAAGGCAGCCCGCCAGGTGTGGTGCGCGTTCGTGTTCGATCGCGACATCCTCGACCCGCTGCTGCAGGCCGGGCAGCGGGCCGACCGGCGGGTCGAGTTCATTCACGACAGCGTGCTCGCGCTCGACGCCGGGCTGCGCTCGCTCGCCGCGCGACATGCCGCCACGGCGGGCGGCGTGATCGTGCGCCACGGCCACGCCGTCGAAGCATTGTCGCGCCTGGCACGGCAGCTCCGTGTGCAGGCGGTGTACGCCAATCACGATGACGACCCGGCGGCGCTGGCGCGCGATGCCCGCGTTCGCGGCGCGCTCGCCGACGCCGGCATCGCGCTGCACACGTCGAAGGACCACGTCGTGTTCGAGCGCGACGAGCTGCTGACCGGCAGCGGCAAGCCCTACGGCGTGTTCACGCCCTACAAGAACGCCTGGCTGAAGAAGGTCGATGCGTTCTACCTCGGCGCCTATCCGGTGGAACGCCACGCGGCGAGCCTGGCTGCGCTGCCCGAGGCGGCGGGTCCTGGGCTGCCGACGCTCGAGGACATCGGATTCGAGCGGACCAACCTGCACCAGCTCGGGCTCGAAGGGGGCAGTGCGAGCGGCGAGGCGCTGCTGCGCGAGTTTCTGACGCGCATCGACCACTATGACGAGAGCCGCAACTTCCCCGCCGTCAAGGGCCCGAGCTACCTGTCGATGCACCTGCGCTTCGGAACCGTCTCGGTGCGCGCGCTGGCGCGCGAGGCGCATGCCCGCATGCATGCCGGTTCACGTGGCGCGGCGGTCTGGTTGTCGGAACTCGTCTGGCGCGACTTCTACCACCAGATCCTGCACCACCACCCGCACGTCGCGGGCGCCGCCTACAAGCCCGAGTTCGATGCCCTGCACTGGGAGCATGGCCGGCACGCCGACGAGTGCTTCGCCGCCTGGTCAGCCGGCCGCACCGGCTACCCGCTGGTGGACGCCGCGATGGCGCAGATCAACCAGACCGGCTACATGCACAACCGGCTGCGCATGGTGACGGCCAGCTTCCTGGTGAAGGACCTCGGCCTCGACTGGCGGCGTGGCGAGCGCTATTTCGCGCTGCACCTCAACGACTATGACCTCGCCGCCAACAACGGCGGCTGGCAATGGGCGGCGTCCACCGGCTGCGACGCGCAACCCTGGTTCCGGATCTTCAACCCCGTGACGCAGAGCGAGAAGTTCGACGCCGCGGGGAGGTTCATACGGCGCTACCTGCCGCAGCTCGCCGCGCTGCCCGACAAGCTCATCCACGCGCCCTGGCTGGCCAGCGCGGCGGATCTCGCAGCGGCGGGAGTGGAGCTTGGCCGCACGTACCCGCACCCGATCGTGCGGCACGACGAAGCACGGGCGCGGACGCTGGCGCGCTTTGCGGCCGTGAAGGCAAGTCGCTGAGGCTGGCCTGGCGGACCGCGCTAGGCGCTGACCGCCGCCGTGTAGCGCCCGACGAGCGCCAGCAGGTCTTCCTCGGAATAGGGCTTGCCGAGGTAGTGTTCGACCCCGAGCTCGGCCGCCACCTCGCGGTGCTTTTGCGCAATGCGCGAGGTGATCATGATCACCGGCAGGTCGGCGAGCCTGGCGTCGGCACGCAGGTTGCGCACCAGATCGAAGCCATCCATGCGCGGCATCTCGATGTCGCTCAGCACCACCTGCGGCCGCTCCTCGGCCAGCCGTTCGAGGGCGTCCAGGCCATCCTTGGCCAGCACGACGCGGTAGCCCTCGCGCACCAGCAGGCGCTGCGTGACGCGGCGCACGGTCAGCGAGTCGTCGACCACCAGCACCAGCGGCGCGGCGCGTGTCGCCGGCTCGGCGGGGCTCGGCGTGGCCCCGAGCGGCGCCTCTTGGGCCGACCGCATCAGCGCGAGCGCGGACTCGCCATAGAGCGTCGCCAGGGCGACCGGGTTGTAGATCAGCGCCACCGCGCCCGAGGCGAGCAGCGTCATCCCTGCCAGTCCCGGCAAGCGCGACAGCTGAGGCCCGAGGTTCTTGACGATTGCTTCCTGGTTGCCGAGCACCTCGTCCACATGGAGCGCGATGCGTTGCTGCGCGCTGCGGATCACCACCACCGAGCGCATCCGCCCGCCCTCGGTGCCGCGAGCGCTCTGCTGGAGCAGTGCGCCGAGCCAGAAGAATGGCAGGCTGCGCTCGCCGAGCGGATAGCTGCCGCTGGCATAGGCCTGCTCGATCTGCGCCGGCGTGGCACGTTGCACCACCTCGACCAGCGTCGACGGCACGGCCACGGTCACCTCGCCACAGCGCAGCATCACGACCTGCGTGACGGCCGTCGTCAGCGGCAGCACCAGCTTGAAGCTCGTGCCCTTGCCCCAGGCCGTCCCGGTCTCGATGCGCCCGCCCATCGCGGCCACGTCCGAGCGCACCACGTCCAGACCCACGCCGCGCCCGGCCAGTTCGGTCACGCTGCTCGCGGTCGAGAAGCCGGGGGTGAAGATCAGGTTGGCCAGTTCGGCGTCGCTTGGCTGCGACTCGGCGTCGATCAGGCCGAGCGCAAGCCCTTTTTCGCGGATGCGCGGCAGGTCGAGCCCGGCGCCGTCGTCGCGGAACTCGACCGCCACCTCGTTTTGTTCGTGCTGCAGCGCGATCACGATCGAGCCGACCGGGTCCTTGCCCGCGGCGATGCGCGCCTCGGCGGCCTCGATGCCGTGCGTCACGCAGTTGCGCAGCAGGTGCTCGAAGGCAGCCGTCATGCGGTCGAGCACGCCGCGGTCGAGTTCGATCGAGCCGCCGACGATGTCGAGCCGGACCTGCTTGCCGGTTTCCTTCGCCGCCTGGCGCACCACGCGGTAGAGCCGATCGGCCTGGCTCTCGAACTCGACCATCCGCGTGCGCAGCAGGTCGTCCTGCAGGTCGCGCGTCAGGCGCGTCTGCGCGGCCAGTTCGTCCTCGGTGCTCTCGACGGCGCGTTGCAGCGTGCGCTGCACGGTGGCGACGTCGTTGACCGACTCGGCCATCATCCGCGTCAGTTCCTGGAAGCGCGTATAGCGGTCGAACTCCAGCGGGTCGAAGGTCTCGGCCGAGGCCTTGGCGGCCTCCAGGCGCGAGCTCATCTGCGACTCGCCCTGCAGTTCGAGCTCGCGCAATTGCACGCGCAGACGTTCGAGGTTTTCGGTCAGGTCGCCGAGCGACGACTTGATCAACCCGACCTCGGCCTCGATGCGGGTTCGCGTGATACTCACCTCGCCGGCCTGGTTGACCATGCGGTCGAGCAGCGGTGCACGCACGCGCACCGCCGATTGCGCCACCGTCGCGATGGCGCGATCGGCCACCAGCGGCGCACTCGCCGCATCGCCGAAGCGTGACCAGTCGATCTCCGGCAGCTCGTCCGCAGGCGCGGCCGCCGGAGCCGGCTCGGCCATCGCGTCGAGCGCCGCCTCCAGCGTCTCGACGGGCGGGGAGGCCTCGTCGGCCGGCGTTGCCGGCGGCTCTTGCAGCGCCTGCTCGATGACTTCCGAAATGGGCTCGGCCGCGGGCAACGGCGCCACCGCCCGGACCGCAGCGGCGGTCGCGTCGGCGTAGGCCTGCGCGTCGCGCGAGCGCAGCGCCTCGAAGACCGCCATCAGCGCATCGCCGCGCAACTGCAGGGCTTCCACGTCGGCCCCCTGGGCCGGCGCCTGGGCCAGCAGGAGCTCGATCCGGGATTCGAGCCGGTGACACATCTCGCCCAGGCGCATCGCGCCCGCAAGGCGCGCCCCGCCCTTGAGGGTGTGCAAGGTGCGCATCGCGGCCGCCGGTGCGGCCAGATCGGTCGGGCGCCGCACCCATTCGCGCAAGCGGGTCGCCAGTTGCGGCAGCAGTTCCTGACCCTCTTCCTCGAAGATCGGGAACAGTTCGGCATCGACGGCGTCGATCGCGTCGATGTCCTCGTCGCCTCCGTCGCCGTGCAGCGGCGCCGCCCCAGGCGTCGGCTCGGGCAGGTCGGCGAGCGGCTTGAGTTCGGTCAGGCCAAGCGAGCCGAACTGGCTTGCGACCGGTGCGAGCGGCCCGAGCGCAGACGCCGCGGTCTCCACGGCCTCGACGGGCTCGGGTGGCGATGGAGGCTCGGCCTGGGCCTGCGGCTCGAGATCGAACGCGAGCGCCGGTTCGGGCGCCGCTTCGGGCGGCACCGCGTCGGCCGGTTCCGGCAGCGCCGATGGCGCGTGCGCCGCGCCGGCCGTGGTGTCTGCTTCGTCCTCGGCGAGCTGGAGGCGGTCGGCCTCGACCTCGTGCTCGGCGAGCCGTTCCAGCAAACCCGGCCGCGGCGTCTTCAGGAAGCCCGCGGCGAACTGGTGCAGCAGGCGCCGGATGTCCTCGGCGACCTCGACATAGAGCTGCGCCTCGTCGGCGTCGCCGTGCCCACGGGCATGCGAGCGCAGCAGTGCGTGCTCGAGCGCGCGCGCGAGCTGCGAAAGGTCCGTGAAGCCGACGGTGGCCGAGCTCCCGGCCAGGGAGTGGGCCAGCGCGGCGGTGCTGTCGCCGACCGGGCGGTGCAGCTCCATCGCCCACTCGGCCAGCTCGGTGCCGAGCCGGCGCGACAGTTCGTCGGCCTCGTTCAGGTAGATGTTGAACAGCGGGATCCCGATGCGCAGCTCGCCGATGCGTTTGATCTGCTCATCCTCGAAGTAGGGCGCAGGCTCGCCGGCGGCGACCTCGGCCCGGAGCTCGCCCTGAACCGCCTCGGCCGGCGACAGGGGCTCGGCAGGCAGTTCCGCGGCGGCAAGGTCGGGCACAGGTTCGGCCATCGTCGCTTCGGCCATCGTCGCCTCGGCAAGATCGAGCGCAATCGGCTCGACCGCCGACGCCTCGACCTCCGCGCCGGCCAAGGCATCCGTCGGCGCCAGGGCGCCCTCGGCAGAGGGCTGGGTGGCGAACAGGTCGAATGACGGCTCGGAAGGCGCTGCCGGCGGCTCGCTGGCGAGCGCGGACGCGGTGGCTTCGGCGGGCGGCACGGCGGCGTCGTCGAACGCGCCGAGATCGAGCTCGAAGTTCAGGTCGGTGGCCTCGATCGCCTCGGGTGCCGGCACGGCCGCCTCGGGCTCGAGCTCAGGTGCGGGCTCGGGCTCGGGTGCGGAGCCGAAGTCGAGGCTGAATTCGAGCTCCTCGGCGCTCGGCAGGTCGGGGGGCAAGGCGAACCGCGGCTCGATGAGCGGGCCCGCGGTCGTGGCGCCGACGTCCTCGGCAGCGATCCCGGCCGGCTGCGTCGTCGTCTCGGACCAAGCCTGCAGGCCCGGCAACGGCGGCGCCGCCAACGCGTCGGCAGCTGCCTGCAGCCGATCGGCCCGGAAGCCATCGACGGGCCGACCCTCGGCCAGCGCATCGACCCACTGCCCAAGCTCCGTCAGCGCATCCCCAGTGAAGGCCATCAGCGGCGCGTCGGCCGAGCGCTGTTCGGCCAGCCGTGTGTTGTAGACCTGCTCGCAGGCCCAGGCCGCAGCGCCGAACTCGCGCAGGCCGATCATCCGCGAGCTGCCCTTGAGGGTGTGGAACGCGCGCCGCAGCGTGGTGAGCTGCTCCAGATCGGCGGGGGCCAGGTCGAGCGCGGCCAGCGCGTCACGCGCGCCGGCCAGCACTTCGCGGGCTTCCTCGAGGAAGACCTCGCGCATCTCGGCGTCTTCGTCCAGTTCGCCGGGGGCCGGCTCGGCCGGCACGGCCGGCAGCGCAGCGGGTTCGAGCCCGACCGGTTCGGACGCGGTGTGGACAAAGTCGACCAAGGCCTCGGAGAGCTGCTCGCGGGCCGCGCTCACGGCGGCGGCGTCGGGCGCCGACTCGAGCGCCGCCTGCGCGGTGGACACGGCTGCCGCCAGCGCGGGCTGGTCGCCCGCATGGGCTTCCTGCGACAGCATCTCCAGGTCGCGCGTCAGCTCGGCCATCGATACGTCGTGGCGCGCCGAACTGAAGGCCAGCGTCTGGGCCTGCTCGATCAGGCGCGGCGCCACCGCAGCGGCCGACGGCTCGCCAACGCTCACGCGGGGCTGCGGCCGCCCCATCAGCGGGTTCAGCGTGCCGCTCTGCGCGTCGAAGGCGAACAGCGACTTGGCCATCTGCGGCTGCACGCTGAACATGTCGATCAGGAAGCCGAGCGCGCCGAGATTGCCGGCAAGACGGTCGAAGGTGCCGGTCTGCACGGCGCGCGCCGGATCGACCTCGGTCGTCAGCAGCGCGTCGATGTCGTCACGCATGCGCAGCGCGGCCTGCGAGGCCTGGTCAAGGCCGAGCACCGACAGCACGCCGCGCATCGCCGAGAGCTGGTTCGGCACCGGCACCAGCACCTGGGGATCGTCGGGATGGCGGAAGTACTGGTCGATCAGCTTTTCCGACTCGGACAGCGACGCGCGCAACTCGTGCACCACGCTGCCGAGCGTCTGCCGGTCGGAGACGCGTCGATAGAGCTCCTCCATCCAGCCTTCGAGGGCTTGCGGCGGTTGGCCATCGCGCACCTCGGCAATGCGTTCGGCCAGGCGCTGCACGCGTTCGCGCTGCTGCGGGGCGTCGAAATCGCCGTCTTCGAGCGACGCATCGAGGTAGAGCAGGCTGGTTGCAATCTCCATTGCCAGCGCAGCCGGCGGCGCCGCGGCAACGTGCTGGGTCTGGTTGATCGCGGTCTGGAGTTCGTCGGCAAGCAGGTTGCCACCCGGATAGAGGCGGCGCAGCGAGTCGCCGACGAGCGAGAACTGCTCGCTCAAGCCCGCCAGCCGGTGCACTTCGCCGCCGGCGACGGCGCCCCAGGCGTCCTTGGCGCCCGTGACGCGCTTGCGCGCCTGGGCGACCAGGGCCGGATCGAAGCGGCCGAGCACGCTCGTGTTGTAGTCGGCCGGGGTGTGGCGCGACAGGCCATAGGCCTGGCGGACGGCGGCCAGGCGTGGCGCGCGGCGGCCCGAACCGGGTGAATCGGCCTGGGCACAGAAGAAGAGCAGCTCGTGCGCCAGGCGCTCCGAGACCTCGTTCTGCCCGGCCTCGAGGAGGCGGAACTGGGGCAGCAGGCGCGACGCGACCCGCTTGCTGAACACGTCGAGCGGCAGCAAGCCCTGCGCCTGCGCCTCGAACATCGCCGCGGCGAGCTGCCACAGCGTCGCGGCGTGCGGCTGCGATGCGCCGGCGCCCAGGCCGGCGCAAAGCTGGCTGATGCGGTCGAAGGCGGCACTCTGCTTGTCGCCGCCGACGCTTCGCATCAGATCGAGAAGCTGCCGCTCGAGGGTGCGCTGGCTGCGCGCATCGGCCGGCAGCGGCTGCGCCGTCGCGTCGGCGGGCAGCTCGAGCCAGCGAAAGTCGCTGCTCCACAGGTCGGACGGATGCACGCGCTCGGCGCCCGCCAGTTCCTGCACGGCGCGGTACTGCGGAAACATCGACAAGGCCGAAACGCTCTTGCCCGCCAGCAGCCGGCCGACGTAGTCGAGCAGCGCGAACGAGGCGCGCTCGATCGCGTCGACGACCTGTTCGCTGATGCGCTGCGGCTTGGCGACGAAACGCTGGACGACCGATTCGCTGGCGCGCAGGACCTGCGCCGCAGCCGGCAGCCCGACCAGCTCGAGCGCACCGACGCCCTGGTGGAGTTGCTGGCGCGCCCCGCGCAGCACCGCAGGATCGACCGCATCGACGTCGGAGTCGTACACGGTCTGGTAGTCCTTGACGAAGCGGCGCAGCGCCTTGTGGGCCGCCTCGAGCGAGCGGCGCAACTCGTCCTGCACCCAGGCCAGCGCGTTGAGGTCGATTTCGTTCGTTGGCTGGCTGTTGTCGGCGCGCTGGCTGTCCATCGAAACCTTCCGGGGGTTGGGTGCGGATCGGGTGACGATCCGCAATCTAGACGACCCTGCGCCGTCCAATGCAACGATTAGGTCCCTGGTTTCGGCAACAACTCAGCTGATCTTGAACCGGGCCACCGACTGTTTGAGTTCTTCGGCGGTCTTGGACAACTCGCGCACCATCTGCGCCGTCGAGCGCGTGCCCTCGCCCGTCTGCTCGGTGACGGCGAAGATGTGCTGGATGTTGGCCGCCACGACGTTGGCCGACTGCGCTTCGGCGAGCGCCTGGTGCGAGATGTGCGCGATCAGCTCGGCCAGCTGGCGCGACACGCGGTCGATCTCGCCCAGCGCGGTGCCCGCGGCGTCGGACAGTTTGGTTCCCGCGACCACGCCCTGGGTGCTGCGCTCCATGGCGCCGACGGCATCCTGGGTATCGGTCTGGATGGCCTTGACGAGCGCGGCGATCTGTCGCGTCGCGTCGGCCGAGCGTTCGGCCAACCGCTGCACCTCCTCGGCCACCACCGAGAACCCGCGCCCGGCCTCGCCGGCCGATGCGGCCTGGATGGCCGCATTGAGCGCCAGCACGTTGGTCTGTTCGGTGATGTCGGAGATCAGCTCGGTGATCTCGCCGATCTCCTGCGACGACTCGCCCAGGCGCTTGATGCGCTTGGAAGTCTCCTGGATGTGGTCGCGGATCGCGTTCATGCCGCCGATGGTGTTCTGCACCGCGACGAGGCCCGACTCGGCCGCGCTCAGCGACTGGCGCGCCACCTGGGCCGTCTCCTGTGCCTGCGCCGAGACGTCGTTGATGCGCCCCGCCATCTGCAACACGGACTCGCCGGTGTCGCGGATCTCGCGCAGTTGCTCGCTCGAGGCGGCCAGCAGTTCGGTTGAGGTCGCCTCGACCTGCTGCGTCGTTTCGGTCACCCGGCCGGCGGTGCCCTGCACCTGTGCGACCAGCGTGCGCAGCTCTTCCACGGTGTAGTTCACCGAGTCGGCAATGGCGCCGGTGATGTCTTCGGTCACCGTGGCCTGCTGCGTCAGGTCGCCCTCGGCCACGGTCTGCAGTTCGTTCATCAGGCGCAAGATCGCCGCCTGGTTGGCATCGTTGACGCGCTTGGCCTCTTGCTCCATCCGTTCAGCGGCGAGGCGCTGGTCTTCGGCCACCCCGGCGCGCTGCGCCTGGTCGCGCACGAAGAGCCGCAGGAATCCCAGGCCTCCGGTGACGATCAGCGCGGCCGAAAGCAGCAGCAGCACCAGGTTGGCACCCGAGAAGCCGCCCTCGGCACCGAGCCGTTGCTGCACCGCCTCCAGACCCTGGCGCAGCGGCTCGCTGTCGCCGATGATCGAAGTCTGGGCCTCGCGCGCGGCCACCAGGCCCGGCAGGTTGGCGAGGATCACCGCCGCCTCGCGGCGCGTTTCCTCGTACTGCTTCATCATCGCGGCCAGGCGCTCGCGGGTCTGCGCATCGCGCGCCGGCGGCAGCCGCAGCTCGGCGTTGCCCTCGGTCAGGCCCTTGCCGATCTCGCGGAACGAGTTCAGGTCCTTGCCGAGCAGGAACACCGACCCCGGGCTCACGCCCTCGAGCGTGAGGAATTCGTTGGCGCTCTTGCCGATGCGCTGGGTCAGCATCACGAGCTGGCCGGCCGCCGACAACTCGGCCGCCGAGGCGTCCTGCTGCAGTTTGATCGCCGCGACGGCCTCGGCCGCCTCCAGCAGCTCGGAAGACTGGCGGTTGATCGAGCGCAACGCCTCGCCGACCTGGGTCAGCACCTTCTGCTGCGCGAGCACGACGGCGGCGTTCTTGCCCGCCCGCTCGACCAGCGGCAACAGCGGCGCCAGGGCTTCCTGCGCCGCGGGCGGCGCGGCAGCGATCTCGGCGTCGCCGCCCTGCAGGCCGAGCACGGTGCGCGAGAGCACCTCGGCGCTCTCGCGCACCTCGGGAAATGCCTTCGGGCTGCCGAACAACGCCTGCGACACGGACTTGGCCAGCCGCTGCGACTGCATCAGCGCCTGCCCGCTCGCGGCGACCTGCCCCGCGCTCTTGCCCGCCGAGTTCAACGCGGTGAACACCATCGCCAACAGGCCCACGACGCCGACGAGCACGATGCCGCCGAGGATGCGCTGCTGCTGGGCCACCGGGCGCCAGCCGATGAGCGGCAAGCCGCCGCCGTCCGAAGCCCCGCGGCGGGACGGGTCAGCAGGCTCGGCGAACTCCCCGAGGTCGGTCGGCAGCGCCTCCGTGATGATCGACGATTCGGGGCCCGGATCCGGTGGCAGGCCGTTGGACGCGTAGGCTTCGGCGCCGGCGGGCGAGGGATGCAGCACCGACACGCCATGGGCGCCGCCGGCGCGCTGCGCGTCGATGTCGTCGAACGACGCGCCGTGCCCGGCGGTGACCGCTTCGCGGAGCAGGTTGTCGCCCTTGCCCCAGCCCTTGATGGTGTTCAGCAGACTCATGGATAGTGCCTCGTGGTCTTGCGGCAGTCGCCGGCAGGCTCAGCCGAAGATTCTCAGAAACGCGTCGTGTTGTGCCAGCTCCGACAGGCGAAGTTCCTGCCAGAGCCGACCCGTCGCGTCACGAAAGCGCCCGCCCACGAAGGACGGGCGCGATCGCAGTGTGTCCGGCTCGGCGGCCAGTTGTTCGGCGCTGCGCAGGCCGGCCAGGCGGTCGATCCGGAGCGCGCTGTTGATCTCCAGCGCGGCGTTGAAGGCGACGAGCTGGGCCCGCTCGCGCCCCGCCTCGGCGGCGCGCTCGCCATCCTGGACGCCGAGGAAGCCCGCCAGGTCGACGACGCCGTAGAGGCCGCCACGGAGATTGGCCACGCCGAGGAACCATGGCTTGGCATGGGCCACGGGAAGGATCGTGTTCGCGGCGAAGATCTCGCCAGCCTCCTGCAGAGGCAGCAGGAATCCGCGGCCGGCGCACTCGACGGCCAGCCACGAGGCGACGCGCGCCTGGCCGCGGGCAGCCTTCAAGCGCTCGGCCAGCCGGTTCTGGAGTTCGCGCAGGGCTTCCTTGTTGGCCATCGAATCGGGGGGTCGTTGCGGGGGCGTCGCGTCGGCGGCTCGACGCGATCAGTCGAACGCCTTGATCTTGGCCACGAGCTCGTCGGCGTCGACCGGCTTGACGATGTAGTCGCGCGCACCCTGGCGCATGCCCCAGACCTTGTCGGTCTCCTGGTTCTTGCTCGTGCACATGATCACGGGCACACCCGAGAAGCGGACGTCGCGGGTGATCGAGCGAGTGAGCTGAAAGCCGTTCTGCCCCGGCATCACGACGTCCATCAGGATCAGGTCGGGCTTGTCCTCCCCCAGCCGGCGCATCGCGTCCTCGCCGTTCTCGGCGGTGCGAACCTGATAGCCACGGCGCGTCAGCACGTCCGACAAGTAGTGCAATTCGGTCTTGGAATCGTCGACAAGCAAGATTTTTTCGATGGGCATGGGTGGGTATCCTGTGTCGGGCGCGGCACGCCGGGGCTCGACGGCCGAAGCGCGGCGCGCGCTGGCGTTCAGTTGCTGCGCCGGTGTTGCTCGACGGCCAGCAACAACTGGTCCTTGGTGAAGGGCTTGGTCAGGTAGTCCTGCGATCCGACCATGCGGCCGCGCGCCTTGTCGAACAAGCCGTCCTTGGACGACAGCATGATCACCGGAACACCCGAGAACTTGGGGTTGCGCTTGATGATCGCGCAGGTCTGGTAGCCGTCCAGGCGCGGCATCAGGATGTCGCAGAAGATCAGGTCGGGATCATGATCGTTGACCTTGGACAGCGCGTCGAAGCCGTCCTCGGCGAGCAGCACTTCGTAGCCGCCCTGGCGCAGGAAGATCTCGGCGCTGCGCCGGATGGTGTTGCTGTCGTCGATGACCAGCACGCGGGCAGCCAAGGGAGGCGCCGCAACCGAACTTTCGTTGCTCACCGAACATTCTCCTCAACGACTAGGGAGCACCGGGCGGTGCGCCTCCCGTGGCTGTTATCGGCAGCTCTTTGTCAGATCTGAACCATTTCGAAGTCTTCCTTGCGGGCTCCGCATTCGGGGCAGGTCCAGTTCAGCGGCACGTCGGCCCAGCGTGTTCCCGGTGCAACGCCATGCTCGGGGTCACCCGACGACTCGTCGTAGATCCAGCCGCAGATCAGGCACATCCAGGTTCGCAGATCGGTCACTTTGGGTTCGTCGGTTCACTACAATGGGAAATTATTGTAGCCACGCAACTTATCGAAAAATCAATCATTTGTAGGCACATACGCAACATTCCTCACTTTTCGCTAGAGGTTTGGGGCGGCCCGATTCCCATCGCGCCCATCGCGCCTCGCGCGCCTTGCAGCGCCCACCTGAAAAGCCTTCGATGCCCGCCGCAGACTCCCCCGCCACCGACACCGACGCCGCGACCACGGGCTTGCAAGAGCAGCCCGCGCCGGCCTGCGTGATGACCTTCAACGCCAGCGACCCGACCGGTGCCGGCGGCATTGCCGGCGACGTGGCGACGATCGCCGCGATGGGCGCGCACGCGCTGCCCGTCGTCACCTCCGTCGTGCTGCGCGACACCGCCGAGATCTTCGAGCACAGCGCGCTCGACGCCGATGTGGTGGTCGAACAGGCGCGCAGCGTGCTGGAGGACGTGACCATCGCAGCCTGGAAGGTGGGCTTCCTCGGCTCGGCCGAGGGCGTCAGCGCGGTGGCCGAGGTGCTCTCGGACTACCCGGACGTTCCCCTGGTGGCCTACATGTCGAACCTCGCCTGGGTCGAGGAGGACGAGCAACAGGCCTACCTCGACGCCTATCGCGAGCTGGTGCTGCCCCAGACCGAGGTGCTGGTCGGCAACCACCAGACGCTGACCGACTTCCTGCTCCCCGACTGGAGCGCCGAGCGCCCGGCGTCGCCGCGCGAACTGGCCGTGGCGGCCAACCAGCACGGCACGCGCTTCGTGCTGGTGACGAGCGTGCTGGTGCCCAGCAGCGGCGGCGCCGACCAGTACATCGACAACGTGCTCGCCTCGCCGCAGGGCGCGATCACCGGCGAGAAGTTCGAGCGCTTCGATGTCGCCTTCGTCGGCGCCGGCGACACGCTGTCGGCGGCGCTCGCCGCGCTGCTGGCCTCGGGCGCCGACCTGCACGCCGCGGTCGGCGAGTCGCTCGCGTTCCTCGACCAGGCGCTCGACGCGGGCTTTCGCCCCGGCATGGGCAACGTGATCCCGGACCGCTTCTTCTGGGCCCTGCCGCCAGACGAAGAAGGCGAAGCGAGCGATGAAGGCGGTGAAGAATCGGCCCCGAAGGACCCGCGCCATGTCCACTGACACCTCCAAGAGCGCCGCGCTGTTCGCCCGCGCGCAGCAAGTCATCCCGGGCGGCGTCAATTCGCCGGTGCGCGCCTTCCGCGCCGTCGGCGGCACCCCGCGGTTCATCGCCCGCGCCCACGGCGCCTACCTGTGGGATGCCGACGGGCAGCGCTACACCGACTACATCGGCTCCTGGGGCCCGATGATCCTCGGTCATGGCCACCCGGCCGTGCTCGATGCGGTCACGAAGGCCGCCCGTGACGGCCTCTCCTTCGGCGCGCCGACCGAACGCGAGGTCGAGCTCGCCGAGGAAATCCTGAAGCTCGTGCCCAGCATCGAGCAGGTGCGCCTGGTCAGTTCGGGCACCGAGGCAGCGATGAGCGCGATCCGCCTCGCGCGCGGCGCGACCGGGCGCACCCGGTTCATCAAGTTCGAGGGCTGCTACCACGGCCACGCCGATGCGCTGCTGGTGAAGGCCGGTTCCGGCCTGGCCACTTTCGGCAACCCGACCAGCGCCGGCGTGCCGCCCGAGGTCGTCCAGCACACGATGGTCCTGGAATACAACAACCTCGGCGAACTCGAAGAGGCCTTCGCGCTGCACGGCGGCGAGATCGCCTGCGTCATGATCGAGCCGATCGCCGGCAACATGAACTTCGTGCGCGCCAGCGTGCCGTTCATCAAGCGGCTGCGCGAACTGTGTTCGCAGCATGGTGCGCTGCTCGTGTTCGACGAGGTGATGACGGGCTTTCGGGTCGCCCTCGGCGGCGCGCAAAGCGTCTATGCGAAGGCGATCCCCGGCTTCGCGCCCGACATGAGCGTGTTCGGCAAGGTCATCGGCGGCGGCATGCCGCTGGCGGCGTTCGGTGCCTCCAAGGCCGTGATGGAGCAGCTCGCTCCGCTCGGCCCGGTGTACCAGGCCGGCACGCTGTCGGGCAATCCGGTGGCCACGGCCTGCGGGCTGGCGACGCTGCGCGAGATCCAGCGCCCTGGCTTCTTCGAGGCGCTGTCGGCGCGCACGGCGGCGCTCGTGACCGGGCTGCTGGGCAGCGCGCGCGACGCCGGCGTACCGATGTGCGGCGACAGCGAGGGCGGCATGTTCGGCTTCTTCTTCAGCCGGGCGCAGGGCGACCGTTTGCCGCAGAACTACGGCGCGGTGATGGCCACCGACAAGGAGCGCTTCAACCGCTTCTTCCACGGCATGCTGGAGCGCGGCGTGTACCTCGCGCCGGCGCTGTACGAAGCGGGGTTCGTGAGCGCGGCCCACAGCGAGGCCGATATCGCGGCCACGATTGCCGCGGCGCGCACGGCGCTGGCGTAGCGCGACCGAGCCGCTTCGAGCGCGCTCAGGCGGGGGACGAACGCAGGCCGTAGGCCCGTCCGCCGACGAACAGGTACTCCGCGCGCAGCACGGCATCGCCCTTCTCGCCGCTGAAGGTGAAGCCGACGAGAGCGATCTCGGCGCCGGGCCTGATCTCGTCGATCTTCCACGCCTCCATGCGCGTCAGCGGAGCGAGCTCGATGTGCCAGACACGGTCCTTGCGCGTCGGCAGCTCGGCGGCGGCGAGCAGCCGCGCAGCATCGACGGGCGCCGTCTGCGCCGGCACGGGACGCCGGGCAAGGTCGGCGGGCACTTGGAGATCGGGCCTCAGCTCGAGGTCGAGCTCGACATGCGGGTTGCGCCACGTCACCCTGGCGGCACGCCCTTCGAGGTAGATCGGCCGGCCCTGGTCGAAGCTGCTCCAGCCGTGGTGCGCGCTGGCGGCGGCGCCAAGCAGCAGCCCGCCGCCGGCCAAGAGGAACTCTCGTCGTTGCATCGCGACCTCCTTCACAGATAGGCAATCCAGCGTCCGCAGATGATGACGCCAAGCCAAAGCCCCAGCGACAGCGCGGTCTGGAGGCGGGCGACGCGGTCGCGCCGGCCCAGCCCGGCGCGAGCGTGGAATGCCGCTGCGTTGAGTCCGGCGAGCATCAGCAGGCCCATCTTGAGCACGAAGGCGCGGTTGCCGAGCAGTTCGGCCACCTGGGTCGAGAACATTAGCAGGCCGCTGGCGGCGGCCAGGACGAAGCCGGCCAGCGTCAGCCTCAGGGCGAGCCGCGCCAGTTCAGGCATAGGGAGCGCGGCGCCCAGCCCCCAGACCCGCAACTCCACGAGGACCAGGCTGCCCAGCAACAGGGCGATGCCGACGATGTGCATCACCTCCAGCATCGGGTAAGCCCAGGAGAGGGCGGCAAGGTGCTGCAGCAGGCCTGGGGTCGAGAGGCTTGGCGTCATGCCGCCACAGTAGCAGCGGTAGCGAAGTGCCGCGACTCCTAGAATTGCTTGCCATGCACATTCACATTCTCGGCATCTGCGGTACCTTCATGGGCGGCCTGGCTGCCCTGGCTCGCGAAGCCGGGCACCGCGTCACCGGCTGCGACGCCGCCGTCTACCCGCCGATGAGCGAGCAGCTCGGTTCGCTCGGCATCGAGCTGATCGAGGGCTACGGCGCCGATCAGCTGGCGCTCGAACCCGACCTGTTCGTGGTTGGCAATGTGGTGACGCGGGGCAATGCGCTGATGGAGGCCGTCCTCGACGCCGGCAAGCGCTACACCAGCGGCCCGCAGTGGCTGGCCGACCACATCCTCCCCGGCCGCCATGTGCTGGCCGTGGCCGGGACGCACGGCAAGACGACCACCACTGCGATGCTCGCCTGGGTGCTGGAGCAGGCCGGGCTGACGCCGGGCTTCCTGGTCGGCGGCGTGCCGATGAACTTCGGCGTGTCGGCGCGCCTGGGACCGGCCAGCGCTGCGTCGCGGGTCGGCACCGGCGCGCCCTTCGTGATCGAGGCCGACGAGTACGACACCGCCTTCTTCGACAAGCGCAGCAAGTTCGTCCACTACCGGCCGCGCACTGCGGTCTTGAACAACCTCGAGTTCGACCACGCCGACATCTTCGACGACCTGGCCGCCATCGAGCGCCAGTTCCATCATCTCGTGCGCACGGTGCCGGCGAGCGGACGGCTGGTCGTCAATGCGCGCGAGGACAGCTTGAAGCGCGTGCTGGCGCAGGGTTGCTGGAGCGAGGTGGTGCGCTTCGGCGCCCGCAAGGAGGAGCCCGGCGCGCTGCGCGCGCGCGGCGAGCCGCATGCCTTCGACGTGCTGCGCGGCAGCCTGAAGATCGCACGCGTCGAGTGGACGCTGCTCGGCGAACACAACCAGCTCAACGCGCTGGCGGCGATCGCCGCGGCAGAACATGTCGGCGTCGCGCCCGACGCGGCGGCACGCGCGCTGGCGAGCTTCGAGAACGTCCGCCGCCGGCTCGAACTGCGCGGCACCGCCGCCGGCGTGAGCGTGTACGACGACTTCGCGCACCACCCGACGGCCATGCGGACCACCGTCAACGGCCTGCGGCGCAAGGTCGATCAGCTGCCCGCGCCGCCCGGTGCGGCGCGGGGGCGCATCCTGGCCGTGTTCGAGCCGCGTTCGAACACGATGAAGCTCGGCACGGTGAAGGCACAGCTGCCGTGGGCGCTGGAAGAAGCCGATCTCGCGTTCTGCCACAGCGGCGGCCTGAGCTGGGACGCCGCGCAGGCGCTGGCGCCGATGGGCGCGCAGGCCGTGGTCTGCGACAGCATCGATGCCCTGGTGGCCAGCGTCGTGGCCGCGGCCCGTCCCGGAGACCATGTGCTGTGCATGAGCAACGGCGGCTTCGGCGGCGTGCACGCCAAGCTGCTCGCCGCGCTGCGTGCCGCAGGCTGATGCGGCGCCCGCCCGTCACCCACCTGCTGTATCTGCACGGCTTTCGCTCGTCGCCGCAGTCGACCAAGGCTCGCGCGATGGCCGCCTGGCTGGCCCGGCACCGGCCCGAGGTCCAGTGGGCCTGCCCGCAACTGCCCCCCTCACCGGCAGCCGCAGTGCGGGAGGCGCTCGCACTCGCAGCCGCCTGGCCGCGCGAGACGACGGGCGTCGTCGGCAGTTCGCTCGGCGGCTTCTATGCCACCGTGGTGGCCGAGCGGCTGGCCTGCCGCGCGGTGCTGCTCAACCCGGCGGTGGACCCGGCGCGCGACCTGTCAAGGTACATCGGCGAGATCACCGCCTGGCACAGCGACGATCGCTTCCACTTCCGGGCCGAGTTCGTGGACGAGCTGCGCAAGCTGTGCCCGGCCGGCCTGACCGACCCCGATCGCTACCTGGCCATCGTCGCCAAGGGTGACGAAGTGCTGGCCTGGCGCGAAATGGCGGCACGCTATGCCGGCTGCCACGTCAAGCTGCTCGAGGGGAGCGATCACGCGCTGAGCGACTTCGATCTGCATCTGCCGGACGTCGTGACGTTCCTCGGCCTGGCCTGAGGGCCCCCGACGCAGTCGAGCCCGCCCTGAGACGGCCCCCCGGGCCGGCCGGGCCCGCGACACTTCAAGCGACAATCGCGCCCATGTTTGCACTCTATGAAGACGGCGGGAAGTTCTTCGCTGGTCGCGTGATGTCCGAGGCCGAGAGCTCGATGCAGGTCGAGCTCGATTCGGGCAAGCGCGTCAAGGTCAAGGCGGCCAACGTGATGCTGAAGTTCGAGCAGCCGCAGGCGGGCGAGCTGCTCGCGCAGGCGCAGCACCAGAGCGCCGAAGTCGATCTCGATCTGGCCTGGGAATTTGCCCCGGCCGAGGACTTCGCCTTCGCCGACCTGGCGCGCGAGTATTTCAGCGCCAGGGCGGGTGCCTTGCAGCAGGCCGCCATGCTGCTGGCGCTGTTCGGCGCGCCGCATTACTTTCGGCGGCTGGGCCGCGGCAACTTCAAGAAGGCGCCGGAAGAGACGGTCAAGGCCGCGCTGCTCGGCATCGAGCGCAAGAAGGCGCAAACCGAGCAGATCGAGACCTGGGCGATCGAGCTCGCCGGCGGGTCGTGCCCGGCACCGATCCGGGAGCAGCTCTACAAGATCCTGTTCCGGCCCGACAAGAACGCGCCCGAATACAAGGCTGTCGTCGAGGCGGCGCGGCGCGCGCAACGCGCGCCGCTGGACCTGCTGACCGCGGCTGGCGCCATCGACAGCCCGTACCAGTTCCACTGGCGGCGCTTCCTGTTCGAGAACTTCCCCAAGGGCACGGCGTTTCCGGCGCTGCAGGCGCCGGCGATCAGGGAGACGCTGCCGCTCGCGACCTGCCAGGCGTTCTCGATCGACGATTCGGCGACGACCGAGATCGACGACGCGCTGTCGATGCAGGGCCTCGGCTCGGGGACGGTCGTCTTCGGCATCCACATCGCCGCGCCGGGCCTGGCGTTCGGGCCCGATTCGCCGATCGACAAGCTCGCCCGCGAGCGCCTGTCCACCGTCTACATGCCGGGCTACAAGCTGACCATGCTGCCCGATGCGGTGGTGCAGGCCTACACGCTGACTGCGGGCAGCGAGTGCCCGGCGGTGTCGCTCTACGTGACCTTCGACGAAGCCACGCTCGAGGTGAAGGCCACCGAGACGCGGCTCGAGCGCGTGCCGATCGTCGCCAACCTGCGCCACGACCAGCTCGACGCCGTCATCACCGAGGCAGCGCTGCTGGGCGAGGCGCCGGCGGCCTTCGCCTTCGCCAGCGAGCTGGCGTTCGCCTTTCGCCTGGCGCGCCACCTGAAGGCGCAGCGCGAGCTCGTCCGCGGCAAGCCCGAACTCTTCAACCGGCCCGACTACAGCTTCCGCCTCGTCGGCACCGACGGCAACGAACCGCGCGGCGACGAGACGGTGCAGATCGGTACCCGCAAGCGCGGCGCGCCGCTGGACCTGATCGTCGCCGAGGCGATGATCCTCGCCAACAGCCACTGGGGCGGATGGCTCGACGCCTGCGGCGTGCCCGGCATCTACCGCAGCCAGGCCAGCCTGGCCCCTGGCGTCAAGGTGCGCATGGGCACCCGGCCGCAGCCGCACGCCGGCATGGGCGTGGCGCAGTACACCTGGGCCACGTCGCCGCTGCGGCGCTACGTGGACCTGGTGAACCAGTGGCAGATCATCGCCTGCGCACGCCATGGCCGCACGGCGGCGCTGGCGGCGCCGTTCAAGCCGCGCGACGCGCAGCTGTTCTCGATCATCTCTGGCTTCGACGCCGCCTATGCGGCGTACAACGGCTTTCAGTCGGCGATCGAACGCTACTGGGCGCTGCGCTTCCTGATACAGAACGAGGTGCACGAACTCGACGCCAGCGTGATGAAGGACGGCCTCGTGCGCGCCGACACGCTGCCGCTGGTATTTCGCGCGGCCGGCGCCGAGAGCCTGCCCCGCGGCGCCCATGTGCGGGTGCGCGTCGGCGGCACCGACCTGCTCACGCTGGACGTGCACGCCAGCGTGATCGCCCGCCTGGAGCAGCCCGTCGCCGCGGCCGATGATGCAGTGGCCGACGAGCTCGAAGACGCCGAAGGCGCCGGCCCGCTGGCCTTGGCGATCGATCTGAAGGACGGAGAGTCCGACATGGCCGCAGCGCCCGCGACCGAGGCCGAATAGGATGCGGCGGGCCTACGCGCGAGTTAGCTGCATGTCGGGTTGCGGCCCAGAGCAGGCCTTCGCGACTCACCCCGAAGCCGGCATGCCGACATGGGCGCGCGCAAGCCGGTGGGCAAGGCCGTTGGCGCTTCGCTTCGACGCCCGGCCCTGCGGGCCGGGTCCCCTGCGGTGCTCGGGCCTGGCAGGTGGCTGCGAAACTCGCCCTCCCGAGGCCGCGCTGCGCGCGACCCCGCTCGGAGCTCGGCCAGTCCTCGCCACCGCCGCGCCTGCGGCGCGTCGGAACCTGCCCGGCCCTGCGCTCCTCGGCGTCGAACAGGCGCGCCACCGGCCTCGCCCATCGCCTTGCCAGGAGCAGCGGTGCATTCCGGCAGGCAAAGCCCTGCGCTACCCCAAGGCCGGGGCGGGCGGGTGCGGCGGCGCCTGTGCGGCGCCGAGCACCGCCGCGCAGCGGGGGCTGAGCCCGGGCACAAAGCCTGCCTGCGCAGGCTTTGTGCCTGGCGAAGGCCGGCCGCGTCTTGCGGCGGGCCGGGCCGTATCCGGCGGACCGGCGAGAACGCTCTATGCAGCGCCGCGTCCAGCGGCACTGCGGAGTGATCGCAGTCGCCCCGCGGAGCGAGGAGCGCAGGGCACCCGGAGCGCAGCGAAGGGCGCCGCAGTGAAGCCGCCGCACCCGCCCGCCCCGGCCTTGCCGCGCCGATGCATGCATGCCGCAAAGCCGGCGTTCGCAATGACCGCAACGGGCCGAAGACGGGCCCTCGCAACGAGCCGATGCTTGGTAGCCACCAAATTCGCTGGGCGACGCCGGCCGATCCCGCTACGGAGCAGTCACCGAGGGTTGCGCCCGCCGGGGTGGCGTGCGGTGCGGTGCGGCATGCACGGTGCGCCCGTCCCCAGGCCACTGCGCATGCGGCTCCCTTCAGCGCGAGCCGACGGCGCCTGACGCATGCTCAAGCGCCTCTCCAGCCTCCAGATCGCGCTGCTGGTGTCGGTGGCGGTGCACGCCGCGCTGCTGACGGTCCGCTTTGTCAACCCGGAGGCATTCAACCGGGTGTTCCAGGACACGCCGCTCGAAGTGATCCTGGTGAACTCGCGCTCGGGCGAGGCGCCGGCCAAGGCGCAGGCCGTCGCCCAGGCCAACCTGGCCGGCGGCGGCGAGGCCGCGCAGGGCCGCGCCACTTCGCCGCTTCCCCCTTCGGCGCAAATCGAGACGGGCCATGCCAGCGAGGAGGCGCGCAGGCAGATCGAGCAACTGCAGGAGACGCAGCAGCAACTCCTGGCGCAGTTGCGGCGCGAGCTGGCAGTCTTGCCGCAGCCCGACCCGCAACGCGACGCCGGCGCACCCGATGCGCGGGCGCAGGAGGAGCGGCGGCGCCAGTTGATCCGGATGCTGGCCGAGATCGAGAAGCGCGTCAACGAAGAGAACGCGCGTCCGAAGAAGCGCTACATCAGCCCGGCAACGCGGGAGGAGATCTATGCACAGTACTACGACCAGCTTCGGCGCAAGATCGAGGACCGCGGCACGCGCAATTTTCCCGAGCACAACGGGCGAAAGCTCTACGGCGAACTGACGATGAACGTCACCATCGACGCCGAAGGGCGTGTCGTCGAGACGGAGATCGTTCGCGCCTCCAAGTCCGGCGTGCTCGACCGGCGCGCGCTCGCCATCGTCCAGGCCGCCGCGCCGTTCGGGCCCTTCACCAGCGCGATGCGGCGCAAGGCCGACCAGCTCGTCATCACCTCGCGCTTTCGCTTCACGCGCGACGAGGGCCTGGAGACCAGCCTGACCGCGACGCCGTGACATGACGAGCTCCCAGCGCACCGGGCCCGAACCCTTGCCGAACCCGCCGGACCCCCGACCCGGGCCCTGCGCAGGCACGCCGGACCGATACGCCGTGATCGGAAACCCTGTCGAGCACAGCCGCTCGCCGTTCATCCACGCGCAATTCGCGCAGGCCACCGGGCAGGCGCTGAGCTATGTCCGCCTGCTCTGTCCGATGGACGGCTTCGAGCCGGTCGTGCGGCGCTTCGCCGCGAGCGGCGCGCGTGGCTGCAACGTGACCGTGCCGTTCAAGTTCCAGGCGCCCCGCCTGGCGGCGCGTTGCACCGAACGCGCCACGCTCGCCGGCGCGGCGAACACGCTGCGCTTCGACGCCGAGGGCTGGCTGGCCGACAACACCGATGGCGTGGGCCTGGTGCGCGACATCGAGCGCAACGCGCAGGTCACGCTGGCCGGACGGCGTGTCCTGCTGATCGGCGCCGGCGGCGCCGCAGCCGGCGCGCTGGGCCCACTGCTGCTGGCGGGTCCGGCCACGCTGACCGTGGCCAACCGCACCCTGGCGCGGGCGCAGGCGCTGGTGGCTCGACATGCAGCCCTGGCCGCGGCGCAGGGCGTGGCGCTGACGGCAACGACGCTGGCGGGCTGCGGCGAGGGCTTCGACATCGTCGTCAACGCCTCCGCGAGCAGCCTCGGGCAGGCCGACGTGCCCGTGGCAGCAAACGTGCTGGCGCCCGGCGCGCTGGCGCTGGACATGATGTACGGCCCTGCAGCGAAGCCGTTCCTGGGCTGGGCAGAGGCGCACGGCGCGCGCTCCCGCGACGGCCTGGGCATGCTCGTCGAGCAGGCGGCGCAAGCGTTCTGGCTCTGGCGCGGCGTCCTGCCACCGACGGCAGCGGTCCTCCAGGCGCTGCGCGAGCACTGGGACGCCACGGCGTGAGGCTTGGGTGAAGGCAGTGGCCTCGAACCTGGCGCGACTGGTCGCCCTGCTAGCGTTGAGCGTGCTGGCGCTGCAGCTCTACTTCCTGGCGCGCGTCGCGCTGATGATCGTCGTCGATCCGCAGAGCACCAGCTTTCAGCGCTCGGAGATCTGGCGCCTGGCGGTCGAGAAGCGTGCCCTGCCGTGGCGACAGGAGTGGCGGCACTACGCCCGCCTCGGCGAGCCGCTGAAGCGGGCGGTGATCGCCGCCGAGGACGCCCGCTTTGCCGAGCACACCGGCGTCGAGTGGGACGCGCTGGAGGCGGCCTGGGAACGCAACCGGCGCGCCGAGGCACGGGCCGACAAGCGGAACGAGCAGGCCCAGCGACGCGCCGGCGGGCTGCCTGGCCAGGCCGCGGCCCCGGCACGTGCCAAGCCGGCGCAGGCCAAGGTGGTCGGCGGATCGACGATCACCCAGCAACTGGCGAAGAACCTGTTCCTCTCGGGGGAGCGCAATCTCGTTCGCAAGGGACAGGAGTTCGTGATCGTGCTGATGCTCGAGGGCCTGCTCGACAAGCAGCGGATCCTCGAGATCTACCTCAACAACGTCGAATGGGGCGAAGGCCTGTTCGGCGCGCAGGCGGCCGCCAGGCACTACTTTCACGTCGACGCAGACCGGCTCGGCGCGATGCAGGCGGCGCGCCTGGCGGTCATGCTGCCGGCGCCCAAACGCTTCGAGAGGCGGCCCGACTCGCCGTACGTGCTCGACCGTGCGGCGACGGTAGCGGCCCGCATGGGCGACGTCGAGTTGCCGTGACGCGAACCCCGCGGCCGAGAGCCGACCTCCTAGAATCGTTCGGTGAACGACACCCTGAGCGCCGAGATCGCCGCTGCCGCCGCACGACTGGTCGTGGAGGCGGGCATGGAATACGGCCCGGCCAAGCGCAAGGCAGCGCGCATGCTCGGCCAGCGCGCAGCCCGCGCCACCGCGCTGCCCGACAACGATGCCGTCGAAGACGAGGTGCGCGCCTACCTGGAGCTGTTCCATGCCGACACGCAGCCCGCCGAACTCGCGGCGCTGCGTGCTGTCGCCGAGGCCTGGATGGAACGCCTCGCCGAGTTCCGCCCCCACCTGACAGGTGCCGTCTGGCGCGGCACGGCGACCCGGCTCAACAACATCCACCTGCAGCTCTTCTGCGACGACTCGAAGGCGGCCGAGATCGCGCTCATCAACCGCGACATCGCCTACGAGGTCGAAAGCCACCGCGGTCCGCGCGGCGACGACATCGACCTGTTGCTGATCTCGGCGCCCTGCCCGGCGCTGGGCGAGCCCGTGACACTGTGCCTGAGCATCCTCGACCACGATGATCTGCGCGGCGCCCTGCGCCCCGACGCCCGAGGTCGCGCCGAACGCGGCGACCTGGCGGCGCTGCGCCGGTTGCTGGCAGCCGCGCGCGGAGTGCCGCCGTGAACCGGCGCCACGTTCTCGCCGGGGGCGTGGGCCTGGCGGCGGCAGGCGTCGGCCTCGGCTGGGCATTGCGGCAGTATGCGGAGCGGCCACCGGGCGATGCCGACGCCGACGCGCCGACGCGCCCGGTCGACGTCTGGAGCCTGCGCTTCGAGCGGCCGGGCGGCGGTGAGGTCGCGCTCCACACATTCCGCGGCCAGCCCCTGCTGCTGAACTTCTGGGCCACGTGGTGCGCGCCATGCATCGAAGAAATGCCCATGCTCGACCGCTTCGAGCGCGAGCATCGCATCGCCGGGTGGAGGGTGCTGGGGCTGGCGGTGGACAGCGCGGTGCCGGTGGGCGAGTTCCTGGCCAGGCACCCGGTCGGGTTCGCCATCGGCCTGGCCGGGACGCAAGGGGTGTCGCTTTCGCGTTCACTGGGCAATACACGCGGGGCGCTGCCGTTCAGCGTGATCTTCGACGCGCGCGGCGAGGCGGTGGAGCGCAAACTCGGCGCCGTGAAGTGGGACGAACTGACCGCCTGGGCTGGCCGGATCACATGATCCCCAAGCCCTCGCACAGGTCGAAAGGCACTCGGCAGTGCAATGACCAGCAGCCAATTGCCTTCAAATGCCTCCAAGTTCACAGAAAAGTTCGCATCACTGGCCCCTATGGACAGGGTCAACGGAGGCCCGGGGAGCGGACGGTCGCAGCCAGGCCAGCCCGGAATGCGTCCGATGCCTGCTGGGCGGACCGGCAAACCATCTATAGTTCCCTCAGTTTGAACTCGATCACGCCAGAACAGGCCCGGATCACGTCAATTGGTGACGTTGAACCCTGATTCCGAGACAAGAGGCCGCCTCAAGACCCACCGGCGCCCGGCACACCCAAGACCCCCGGAGATCCCCATGGACCTGCGAAAACTCAAGACGCTGATCGACCTGGTGTCGGAATCGAACATCTCCGAACTCGAGATCACCGAGGCAGAAGGCAAGGTGCGCATCGTCAAGGCCGACCCGCACCCGCCGGCGGGGCCACAGACCGTATTCATGCACGCACCGCCCCAGGCGCCGGCGGCGCCGGTCGAGGCCGCGCCGGCCCCGCTGCTGGCGGCACCGGTCGCGACCGAGCCTGCCGAGGAGCCGGGGCATGTCGTCAAGTCGCCGATGGTCGGCACCTACTACCGCTCGGCGAGCCCGGGCGGCAAACCCTTCGTCGAGGTCGGCAGCGTCGTCAACGAGGGCGAACCGATCTGCATCATCGAGGCGATGAAGATCATGAACGAGATCGAGGCCGACAAGTCCGGCACCGTGACCCGCATGCTGTGCGACAACGGACAGGCGGTCGAGTTCGGCCAGCCGCTGTTCGTGATCGAATGAGGCGCGCCGTCGTGATGCCCGGCCGCGCGCTCGTCGCATCCAGAAGCCGCCCGCCCTCGGCCGACCGCCATGTCTAAGAAGGTCCTGATCGCCAACCGGGGCGAAAGCGCCGCAGGCGCTTCGGCAAAGCCAAATTGCGCTGCCGGCGCAGCCCACCATCGCGATTGAGCCGAGGCACTTATGTTCAAGAAGGTTCTCATCGCAAATCGAGGCGAAATCGCGTTGCGCATCCAGCGCGCCTGCCGCGAGATGGGCGTGAAGTCGGTGGTGGTGTACTCCGAGGCCGACCGTGACGCCAAGTACGTCAAGCTCGCCGACGAGGCGGTGTGCATCGGGCCCGCGGCGTCGTCGCTGAGCTATCTCAACATGCCGGCCATCATCTCGACCGCCGAGGTCACCGACGCCGAGGCGATCCACCCCGGCTACGGCTTCCTGTCGGAGAACGCCGACTTCGCCGAGCGCGTCGAGAAGAGCGGCTTCACCTTCATCGGCCCGACGCCCGAGTCGATTCGGATCATGGGCGACAAGGTGCAGGCCAAGCAGGCGATGATCAAGTCGGGCGTGCCCTGCGTGCCCGGCTCCGAGGGCGCCTTGCCTGAAGACCCGAAGGAAAGCATCCGCCAGGCGCGCGCCATCGGCTACCCGGTGATCATCAAGGCGGCCGGCGGTGGCGGCGGGCGCGGGATGCGCGTCGTGCACACCGAGGCGGCGCTGCTGCACGCGGTGCAGACCACGCGCGCCGAGGCCGGCGCCGCGTTCGGCAATCCCGAGGTCTACATGGAGAAGTTCCTCCAGAACCCGCGCCACATCGAGATCCAGGTGCTGGCCGACGAGCACCGCAACGCGGTCTGGCTGGGCGAACGCGACTGCTCGATGCAGCGCCGCCACCAGAAGATCATCGAGGAAGCGCCCGCCCCCGGCATCGCGCGGCGCGTGATCGAGCGCATCGGCGACCGCTGCGTCGCCGCCTGCAAGAAGATCGGCTATCGCGGCGCGGGGACATTCGAGTTCCTGTACGAGAACGGCGAATTCTTCTTCATCGAGATGAATACCCGCGTGCAGGTCGAGCACCCGGTGACGGAGATGGTCACCGGCATCGACATCGTGCAGATGCAGATCCGAGTGGCGGCCGGCGAGAAGCTGCCGTTCACGCAGCGCGCGGTGCAGATGCGCGGCCACGCCATCGAATGCCGCGTCAACGCGGAGGACCCGTACAAGTTCACGCCTTCGCCGGGCCGGATCACGATGTGGCACCCGCCGGGCGGGCCGGGCATCCGGGTCGATTCCCACGCCTACACGAACTACTTCGTGCCGCCCCACTACGACTCGATGATCGGCAAGATCATCGCCCACGGCGACACCCGCGAGCAGGCGTTGGCGCGGATGCGCATCGCGCTGTCGGAGACGGTGATCGAAGGCATCCTGACCAACATCCCGCTGCACCGCGAACTGATGGTCGACGCCAAGTTCGTCGAGGGTGGCACCAGCATCCACTACCTGGAAGGCTGGATGAGCACCCATCGGCGCTGAGCATGCGGCGCCACTCCCGCCGCCCTTGCCGCTCCAGCGACACGGCGCAGCCACGCGCGCGCTGACGAAGGGGCATATGGTCGAACTCCTGCTGCTGGTCCCCGAGGACCGGGTCGATCCGGTCTCCGACGCGCTGATGGACGAGTTCGCCGCGCTGTCGGTCTCGGTCGAGGACGCCGACGCCGACACCTTGGCCGAGCGCGCGCTGTACGGCGAGCCGGGATTGCCCGCCCCCGGCCCGGGCTGGCAGCGCTCGCTCGTGAAGGCGTTGTTCGACCACGAGGGCGCGGCCACCGAGGCGGCTGCGCTGCTGCTGGCGCAACCGGGCACCGAAGGCGTGACGCTGCAGTCGATCACCGAGCTGCCCGATCAGGACTGGGTGCGGCTCACGCAATCGCAGTTCGAGCCGGTCGCGATCACGCCCGACTTCTGGATCGTGCCCTCCTGGCACGAGCCCCCCGCGGCCGCGCGACGCGTGATCCGCCTCGATCCGGGCCTGGCATTCGGCACCGGGACGCACCCGACGACGCGCATGTGCCTGCGCTGGATGGCCCGCCACGCCACCCGGCCCCACCCGCCGTGGACGCGCGTGCTCGACTACGGCTGCGGCTCCGGCATCCTGGCGATCGGTGCCGCGCTGCTCGGCGCGGCCGGGATCGACGCGGTCGACATCGACCCGGCCGCGGTCGAGTCCGCCCGCGCCAACGCCCTGGCCAATGGCGTGACGATGAACACCGCGCTCCCAGACGCGGCGAACGGCGAATACGCGCTGGTGCTTGCCAACATCCTGGCCACGCCGCTGAAGCTGCTGGCGCCCTTGCTGTGCGCCCACCTGCAGCCGGGTGGCAACCTGGTGCTGGCGGGCATCCTCGAACGGCAGGCCGACGAGCTCAAGGCTGCGTATGCGGCCTGGTGCGCGCTCGAAGTCGCCGACGCCGACGAGGGCTGGATCCTGATGACGGCCCGGCGCGCGGGCTGAGGCGAGTGCATCCCTGCGTGGCATGATCGACCGATGAGCCCCCTGCCCGGCCGCCCGAAAGCGGGCTCGCTGAACCGTGGTGCGACGGGCGCCCGGCGCCCCTGGGGGTCTGCATGAGCCTTGCCACCCGCTGCACTGCCTGCGGTACGGTGTTCCGCGTCGTGCAGGATCAGCTCAAGGTGTCCGAAGGCTGGGTGCGTTGCGGTCGTTGCCAGGCGGTATTCAACGCGCTCGAGGGACTGTTCGACATCGAGCCGGTGCCTGCGGCAGCGCCAACGCGCGAGGCGCCGGCGGCGGCTGCCGGGGCCGCGGGGCTCTCGCCGCCCGACACGCCGCCTTGGCCCGGCACGGTCGTGCCCGCGGGCGAGGTGCCGACCCAGCCGACCCAGCCGACCCAGCCGACCCAGCCGATCGAGCCGATCGAGCCGATCGAGCCGATCGAGCCGATCGAGCCGATCGAGGCGATCGAGCCGAGCTTCGCGGAGCAGCAAGGTGCCCTCGTTCCCGGTGCCCATGGACCTCGCGAGTCGGACGCCACACCCGCATCGCGGGTGGCGGCGCGCGACCGGATCGACTTCGCCGATGCACAGTTCAACGAGGCCCTGCTCGCCGCTGACGGCATCGACGTCTCCCCTGAGCGGGTCGAACCCACGATGTCCACGCCACCGACGGACGGAGAAGAGTCCCCGCCCGGCCCCGAAGTGGCGCCCGAGTTCCTGCGCCTCGCCGAGCGCCAGGCACAGCGGGAGCGGCCGGGCACCGTGATCGCGCTGTCCGTCTTGTCCCTCCTGCTGGTGCTGGCGCTGGCACTTCAGGCCGCCGTTCACTTCCGCGACCTGCTGGCCGCCCTGCTGCCGCCGGTGCGGCCGGCGCTGGAAGCGCTGTGCGAAGCCGCGGGCTGCCGCATCGAGCCGCTGCGCCGCATCGACGACGTCGTGATCGAGAGCAGCGCGTTGACCAGCGCCACCAGCGGTGACGCGGTACGCTTGACGATCGTGCTGCGCAACCGCGGCCCGCTGCCGCTGGCAATGCCCTCCTTCGAGCTGACACTGACCGACCCCGGCGGCCAGATGCTGGTTCGGCGCGTGTTGTCTCCGGCTGACTTCGCAATCACGAACTCGACGCTGCCGGCCGCGACCGAGGCGGCATTGCAACTCGTCATGTCAACCCGTGGGCGCCGCGCCAGCGGCTACACGGTCGAGCCTTTCTACCCCTGATGCCGCCCCTTTCGGAGTTTTCATGCCTGCCCTGATCTGCGGATCCCTCGCGTTCGACATCATCACCGTCTTCCCCGGCCGTTTCGCGCAGCAGATCCTGCCCGACCAGTTGCACATCCTGAACGTTTCGTTCCTCGTGCCGACGCTGCGCCGCGAGTTCGGTGGCTGCGCCGGCAACATCGCCTACACGCTGCGCCACCTTGGCGGCGAGCCGCTGGTGATGGCGGCCGTCGGCGCCGACGGGGCGGACTACCTCGAACGCCTGCGCGGCTGGGGCGCGAGCACCGAATTCGTCCGGGTCGAGGAGGGCAGCTACACCGCGCAGGCGATCATCATCACCGACACCGACAACAACCAGATCACCGCCTTCCACCCCGGTGCGATGCAGTTGGCCCACCTGACTGCGGTCGCGGCGCGCGACGACATCCGGATCGCGATCGTCGCGCCCGACGGGCGCGACGCGATGCTGCAGCACGCCGCGCAACTTGCCGCGGCGGGCATCCCGTTCGTGTTCGATCCGGGCCAGGGCCTGCCGATGTTCGACGGCGCCGAACTGAAGCAGTTCATCGCCCAGGCGAGCTGGGTGACCGTCAACGACTACGAGGCGCGCATGCTGTGCGAGCGCACCGGCGAGTCGCTGGAGGCGCTGTCACGCTCGCACTTGCGGGGCGTCATCGTCACCCTCGGCGCCGAGGGCTGCGAGGTCTGGCAGCGCGGCGAACGCCTCCTCGTGCCGGGCGTGGCCGCGACCGAGGTGGCCGATCCGACCGGCTGCGGCGACGCGTTTCGCGGCGCGCTGCTGTACGGGCTTGAGCGCGGCTGGCCACTGGCACGGTGCGTGGAACTGGGTAACCGCGTCGGCGCGCTGAAGATCGCATCGCGTGGCGGGCAGAATCACGCGATCGACAGGGCCGCGCTGGGGCTGTAGTGACCCGTCAGTAGCGCCTGGCGTCAGGCAGAACATGCTGTCCTGGGCCAGGCAGGCTCAGTCAGCCGCCCTGGCAGGGCGCGAAGCAACTTGCAAGCCGCTGCCGCTCGGCGAGCACTGCGCATGCGCCTCGAAAGCCCGCCTCACCCCCACGGCAACATCAGCGTCACCAGCAGCAGCTTCTCGAATTCGGTCGCGAACCGGTCGATGATCTCTTGCGGGTGCGGGCACAGCTTCTGATCGGTGATCAGCGAGAACTGAACGCCGCCCCCGTAAGAAAGGATGCTCACGCCCACACCCAGATCGCCCGATGCGGGGACCCAGAACATCGTCTGGCGCAGGGTCGAGCCGCAGAACTTCAACGGCTTGGCCGGCCCGGGCACGTTGGTCATCACCGCAGTGGCCTTCTTCGCGAACAGGCCGAGCAGTGCATCCTGCAGCGGCTTGTTCAGCAGGCCGGCCACCGCCAGCACGCCGAAGGCGAGCAAGGGCTGGTAGCTGCCCTTCATCTCGTTCATGCGCGTGCGCACCGCGTAGACGCGTTCGATCGGGCTCTCGACGCCGATCGGCAGCACCAGCGGCGCGAGGCCGAATTGGTTGCCGAGCTGCCATGCCTTTTCCAGCGGGCGCAGGTTGACCGGCACCATCGCACGGATCTCCTTGCCCGTCGGATCGTCGCCCTGCTCGCGCAGGTAGTCGCCGATCGCGCCGGCCGCACAGGCGAGCAGCACGTCGTTGATCGAGCAGTTCAGCGCCTTGCCAACGCTCTTGACCAGGTCGAGCGGCATCGGCTCGTTCCAGGCGACCACCTTCTTGCCGATCGGCTTGCCCTTCAGGCGCGTCGGCGAGTCGTCGGGCATCAGCGCCAGCGCCGCCACGTCACGCACGATCAGGTAGCCGCTGCGCGCCACCTCGAGCGAACCGAGCAACTGCTGCGGCTGCGACAGCATTTCCATCGACTTGACCACGCCGTTGCCATACATGCCGATCGCGGCGACGGCCGCTTCGGTGAGCGGTTTGATCACCGCATCGGACAACCAGTCGTGATCTTCGGCGTCCTCGGGAGCGTGGCGTTCACGCCGCGGCGGGTGGGCTCCGCCGTCGGTGATCGACATCATCACCGAGGTCAGCGCAATGCCGTCGCCGATGCAATGATGAATGCGCACGATCAACGCGCTGCCGCCCTCGAAGCGTTCGATCAGGTGGAATCGCCACAACGGACGCGCCGGGTCCAGCGGCGTGGTGGCGAGTTCGCCGCAGCGTGCCTGGAGCGCGGCAACCTGGCTCTGGCCGCGCTTGCGCGCGAGCTTCTCGATCACCACGTGACGCCCAAGATCGAAATCGTCGTCGGCCACCCAGTTGGCGCCGATCGCGTCGCGCACCACCTTCTGGCGGAAGCGTTCGAACCTGAGCAGCCTGGTCTCGATGCGCTCGCACAGCGCTTCGTACGTGATGCCGGGCTCGAGAAGCCACACGCCGACGATCATCATCAGATTCACGTCGTTGTCCATCCGCAGCCAGGCGGTGTCCACGCGCGACATGCGCTCTGCGACTTCAGACATCGGATGCCTCCTCGGTGGGCCTGGCTTGCGGCCGGCCGGCCGCGATGATGGTTACCATAGCCACGTTGCCTGCCATTTTCACCCAGACTTCCAACGAACAGGAGAGCGACACCATGGCCACGTTGAAATCGCAATTCGAGCAAGCCGTCAAGGATTCGAAGGCCCTGCCCGAGAAACCCGACAACATGACGCTGCTGAAGATCTATGCGCTCTACAAACAGGCCAGCAGCGGCGACGTGGACGGCAAGCGACCCGGCTTCGCCGACATGGTCGGGCGCGCCAAGTGGGACGCCTGGAACGAGCTCAAGGGCAAGAGCGCCGACGAGGCGATGCAGGGCTACGTGGACCTGATCGAGTCGCTGAAGTAGGCGCTACTTCCTCGCAGCGCGCGCGGAGGCCTTCGCCGGCCCCGCCTTGGCAGCGCCCGCAGCCTTGCTGTCGGCGAGCAGCAGCGCGTCGAGGTTGCCCTGGATCTCGCGCTCGATCGTCTTGCTGAAGGCGCCGATCAGGAAGCCCAGCCGCGCGACGAGGTCGAAGTGGTCCGGTGCCACGATCAGCTCGCCGTTGACGCCGGAGCGCTTGAACTCGACGGTGTCGCTCAGCTCGCCTTCGATCACGCTGCATTCCATGCCGAACTTCTGCTCGACCTCTTCGGCCCACTGCCAGGCGATCTTGCGCGCCTTTTCCAGGCCGAGGGAGTGCTCGCGACGGATGCGGATATCGGGCATGAAGGCGTCTCCTCGTGGACAGTTTCTAGGGGCCGAGTGTGGCGCGGCGCTCGTCCTTCGGCAAGCTCGCGAGCCGCCTGACCGCAGCGTAGAAGCGGGCCGGATCGCGCCCCTCCTGCTCGAACAGACGCTCGAACTGCGGCACCAGTTCGGTGTAGGCCGCGAGCACGCCCAATGAGGCGTTGTTGGCGCGTGCGAACCAGGCATCGTAGCCGGCAAAGCCCTGCCACGGCCCGTTCCTGAGCTGCAGGTAGTCGGCCTGCATCTGTGCCATCAGCGCGGCCTTGCCGGCGCGCTTGTCGGCGTCGCTCGCCGGGCTGTGGTACAGCGCCTCGAGCGCTTCGCGCGAGCGCGCGGTCAGCGCTCGAAAGTCTCGCCGCCGGGCATCGAAGGCCAGGTACTCGGATGCCGCTGCCGGCGGGGCGCGCTCGGCCATCCAGCGCTTGGCGCCGATGCGCTCCACCGTCGTCGCGAACGACTCGTTGAACATCGTGTCGCCGCGCGCGAAGGCGACCTGGTGCGACAGCTCGTGGAAAATCATCCGCGCCAGTTCGACCTCGGGGTAGTTGATGAAGGTGTTGAGCAGCGGGTCGGCGAAGTACGCACCCGGCAGCCGGCCGAGCGTCGAGTACGCCGGCACGCCGTAAACGTTGGCCTCCAGCCCCTCGGCGCGCAGCTGCGCCGCCATGGCTTCTGCGGCGGCGCGATCGAAGTAGCCGCGGTAGCCGACGCAGCCGACGACCGGAAAGCACCAGGTCTTGAGCGTCAGGCCGAGCTCGGGCGCGGCAACCACGTTCCACACGGCCGCGCCGCGCTGCAGGTCGGCGTAGCGACGGTAACTCTCGTTGTCGGGTAGCGCCAGTTCGTTGACGGCGAAGTCGCGCATCTGCTGGCTGAGCACCAGGCGTTCGTGCAACGCCGGCGGCGTCTTCGGATCGGCGATCCACTCGGGCACCGGGCGCGCGGCGTTCAGCAGGCTCAGGTGCCCATCGACCGATTGGGCGTAGTAGCCGAACGTGGAGCAGCCGCTCGTCAGGCAAACGGCGGCAGCGCCGAGGCCGGCGATGGCGAGTGTCGCGATGCCGGCCACGACCCAGCCTCTCTTCAGACGCGTCGGCATGGGTTCGGTCGGCGCCGGGCCGCTCCCGGCCCGACTGAACATCCCGCCCGAGGGGCGGCGAACGCAGTGAGCATCGCGGCCGTCAAGTCAGGCTGCCTCCACCTCGACCAGGCAGTCGTAGAAGGTCGGACCCCGGCCGATGTCGGTCAGTCGCTGGTGGGTCAACTCATTGACGTTGGTGCCGTCGAAGCCGAGCTTGCGCCACCAGATCCCGAGGCCATTGACGACGCCGGGCCGCGCGCGCGCGCAGACACGCAAACGGCACACGCTGCGCCCGCGATCGTTGAAGACGCGCACCAGCTGGCCATCGGCGAGCCGGCGAGCGGCCGCGTCGGCGGTGTGCATCTCGAGCAGTGGTTCGCCCTCGATGTCGCGCAGGCTCTGTACGTTGACAAAGCTCGAGTTGAGGAAGTTGCGCGCCGGCGGCGAAATCATCGCCAGCGGAAGGCGCCGCGCGAGTTCGGGCGCCGCCTGCGCCGATTCGTAGTTCGGCACGAAGTCCGGCACGCCCAGGCCGGGGGCATCGATCATGCACTTGCCGCTGGGCGTCGCGAAGCCGCCTTCGGCGAATGGCGCCTCGATACGTGGCAACTGCAGCCAGCCGTGCTCGCGAAGGGCGTCGAACGGTGCCGCTTCGCCGAACGCCACGCGAGCCATCGCCTCGTCGCTGTCGCCGAAGCAGGCATCCTCGAAGCCCATCCGCGCCGCCAGTTCGCGAAAGATCTGCGTGTTGGGTCTGGCCTCGCCCTGCGGCGCGATCGCGGGCTCGTTGATCAACACCGAGGTGTGCCCGTAGCTGCCGTGAACGTCCAGGTGCTCGAGTTGCGTGGTGGCCGGCAGCACGATGTCGGCGTGGTCGGCGGTGTCGGTAAGAAAGTGCTCCAGCACGACCGTGAACAAGTCTTCGCGTGCGAAACCCTGCACGACCTTCGCCGACTGCGGCGCCACCGCCACCGGATTGCTGTTGTAGCCGACGAGCGCCTCGATCTTCGGGCCGAACCGGCTCGCGTCGGGCAACAGGTCGCCACTCTCGCGCAGCAGGTCGTCACCGATCGTGACCATGTTGATGGTGCGCGGCTTGCGCCCCGCCAGCAGGTCGGGCCGCTGCAGGGCGCGGCGATCGATCGGGTACCAACCCGAACTCGACAGCAGCAGCCCGCCGGCGCGGTGCCGCCAGGCACCGACGAGGCAGGGCAGGATGGCAATCAGGCGCATCGCGTTGCCGCCGCCACGCACCCGCTGCATGCCGTAGTTGACGCGGATCGCCGCTGGCTGCGTGCTGCCGTACTCGCGCGCCAGGCCGCGCACTTCGTCGGCCGTGATGCCACATACGGCCGCGGCCCGCTCCGGCGGCCACTGCAGCGCGCGTTCGCGCAGCGCCGGCCAGCCGCTGGTGTGGCGTTCGATGTAGTCGTGATCGAGCCCATCGTTGGCGATCAGTTCGTGCATCAGGCCGAGCGCGAGCGCGCCGTCGGTGCCGGGCTGCAGCGCGATGTGCTGGTGACACTTGTCCGCGGTCTCGGTCTTGCGCGGGTCGATGCAGACGAGCCGGGCGCCGTTGCGCTTGGCCGCCTGCGCAAAGGTCCAGAAGTGCAGGTTCGAGGCGATCGAGTTGCTGCCCCAGATCAGGATCAGCCGGCTCTCGGCATAGTGCTCGACGTGCATGCCGATCTTGCCGCCGTAGGTCGCTGCCAGCGCCTCGCCGCCGGCGGTGGAGCAGATCGTCCGGTCGAGCAGCGAGGCGCCTAGTTTGTGGAAGAAGCGCCGGTCCATGCTCTCACCCTGCAGCAGGCCCATCGTGCCGGCGTAGCTGTAGGGCAGGATGGCTTGCGCGTCGCGCGCTGCGATCTCGCGCAGGCGGCCGGCGACCTCGTCGAGTGCCTCGTCCCAGCTCACGCGAACGAAGCGTCCCTCGCCCTTCCTTCCGACACGCCTGAGCGGGTGCAGCACGCGCTCCGGGTGGTAGGTGCGTTCCGTGTAGCGCGAGACCTTGGTGCACAGCGCGCCATGTGTGGTCGGGTGCGCTGGATTGCCCTGGACCTTGATCGCGCGGCCCGCCTGCACCGTGACCTGCAGCGCGCAGGTGTCCGGGCAATCGTGCGGACAGGCGCCCTGCACCACGCGGGTTTCGACGGCAACGGCTGAAGGCTTGTTCATGGCATCAACTATTGCACAGCCGCCGCTGATCCGATGCCAGTGAGCCACATCACCCCGCCCGGTGTGGCGGGGCCACTGGACGATCCCGGCGCGATCGCCAATGGTCCGCCCTGGCCGCCCCGGCCGATCTGCAAACCCTAGGGGTCCGCTCTCCCACGTGATAGGGATTCATGCCCAGGACCGGTGTTCCTACCATGGCATCGCGGCCCGGGCGCGTCGCCCGTGCGCGAAACTCGACAGGAGATCAGATGATGGCCAAGTCAGCCAAGACTGCACCCAGCGCAGGAGAACGCGGCGACCGCAAGTCGGTCATCGTGACCTTCAAGCCGAAGACGGCCCGGCGCAACAAGTCCGACGACAAGCTCGACATCCTGGCGGCCAGCTGCCCGCGGAGCGAGTCCTTGCAGTTCTACGACATGTCGAGCTCTGCCTCTTTCACCATCGGCGCTCCCGGCCTGCCGGCAGGCATGGACGCCGACGCCTTCGGCTTCGACATCAACCTGTTCGAGGCGCCGCTCGTCACGCTCAAGCTGTCCGACGCCGAGATCAAGGCGCTGAAGGGCAACCCCGATGTGGTGGCCGTCGAGAACGACGGCCTGGCCTACGCGCTGCCGATGGAGACGCTGGTCTTCGAGGGCCAGCCCTCGGTGCAGGCCGAGACGGTGCCGGTCGGCGTCTCGCAGATCAAGGCGCCCCCGGCCTGGGGCTGCTCGCGCGGCCGCGGCATCAAGGTGGCCGTGATCGACACCGGCATCGACTGGAACCATCCGGACCTCAAGCCCAACGTCAAGGGCGCGGTCAGCTTCGTGCCGGGCGAGACGGCGATGGACGGCAACAGCCACGGCACGCACTGCGCAGGCACGATCGGCGCGGCGATCAATGGCGCCGGCGTGGTGGGCGTGGCGCCCGAGGTGTCGCTCTATGGCGTCAAGGTCCTGGCCAACACGGGCAGCGGCCAGTACAGCTGGATCATCGCCGGCATCAACTGGGCAATCTCGAACAAGATGCACATCGTCAGCATGAGCCTCGGTGGCAGCGGCGCGCCGGCGGCGCTGGAGGCGGTCTGCAATGCGGCCTTCAATTCCGGCGTGCTGCTGATCGCCGCCGCCGGCAACGCCGGTCCGGGCATGGGAACGGTGGGGCAACCGGCGACGTACAAGAACGTGATCGCGGTCTCGGCGATCGACGGCAACAACGTCATCGCGTCGTTCAGCAGCCGCGGGCCCGAGGTCGAGATCTGCGCGCCCGGCGTGCAGGTGCTCTCCACGATCCCCGGTGGCGGATACGGCCAGAAGAGCGGCACCAGCATGGCCTGTCCGCACGTGGCCGGCGCAGCGGCGGTGATCTGGGGCGCACACCGATTTGCCACCAATGTGCAGATCTGGAACCTGCTCGCCGCGACCGCCGACAACCTCGGCCCACCCGGATGGGACGCGCTCTACGGCTACGGTCGCGTCGACGTCGACCAGGCGGCAATGGCCATGGCGCCGGCACCGGCCTTCGCACTCAAGCCGTGACCCGGCGCGGCGCGACGCCGCGCAGCGCGCATCACCCCGACCTCGGGGCGGCCGTCGCCAGGCGGCGGCGTCGCCCCGGCCATCGGTTCGAACGCCCGCCTTGGCTGTAGGCCCCGATGGACATCCGAATCCTGCCGCTGGTTCCCGACACCCCGCTGCCAGTGCGCGCGCCCGCATCGACGCGGCCGCAGGTGCACTCTGGCTACGGCGTTCAGGAACAGTGCCTGCCCTTCACGGCCGCGGCGGCGCTCGGGCTGCTGGTGCCCGCGCCGTTCGACTTCGGCCTCTGCCCGGCAGCCGAGGTGCCTGCGGGAGCGCGCGGATTCCGGCCGCCCGCGCCGGCGTCCGAGGATGGTGACGAGCGCGTCTTCTATGTGCGCGACCACCCGCCGAGCCGCTTTGCCGGCAATGCGTTCGCCTTCGATGCGCTGCCATTCGAGGACGAGCAAGGCCGCCGCAGCGAGTTGCGCCCGGTGCAGCCCGGGCTGAGCTTCTTCGACCGCGCCGACCAGGCGGCGCTGTTCAAGCTCCACCTGCCCTGGGTGCTGCGCACGCCGGCGCAGACAGACAGCGTGTTCGGCCCGCCCATCAACCGGCGCTCGCCGCTGGAGGTGCTGACCGGCCTGATCGAGACTGACTGGTACGCCCACCCCGTCAACCTGGTGCTGCGCCGACCGGCCGCCGGCACGCTGCATGTGGCGGCAGGCGACATATTGGCGCAGGTCCATTTCGTCGCTCGCGCCGCCCGCCGGGCCGAGCCGCAGGTGCTGGTGCACGGTGGCGCCGCGGCGCAGGGCCTGCGCAATGAGCTGCTGCAGTGGTTCGTGGCCCACCGCCAGGACCGCAGCGCCTACAAGCGGCTGGCGCGCAGCCGGCAGGGGCGGGTCGGAGAACCGGCGGGCTGATCAGCCGCCGCCGTCCAGCAGGGCCTCGATCGCATGGGCCTGGCCATCGAACTCGACCGACTCGACCTGCGGGTCGCGCGCCAGGGCGAGCGCTTGACCGGCAGTCATCTCGCCAGCCACCATGCGGATGATGTCGACCGTCTGCGTGGGTGTGAAGGGCACGACCTCGGCGGCCCGGGCGCCCGGCGCGAGCGTGACGATGAACGGCAGCAGGTGGGCCGGCTTGCGCTGCGCCAGCGTCGTCAGGAGCCTGGCGAGTTGAGGGGTCATGCGGTCGGTCATCGGGCACCTCCATGAGCGATCCTTCTCAGTGTAGCGACCGGCCAATGCAGCCTTCGCGCTGCGCGGGTAAACTGATTTCCCGCCGGCCGTGGCCACAGGACTGCACATCATGAACCTGATCGAACCCATCCTCGCCGACACCGCCGCAGTGACGGCGATCCGGCGCGACATCCACGCCCACCCGGAGCTGTGCTTCGAGGAGCAGCGCACCTCCGACCTCATTGCCCAGGCGCTCACCGACTGGGGCATCCCGATCCACCGCGGGCTCGGCAAGACCGGCGTCGTGGCGATCTTGAAGAACGGCACCAGCGAGCGCGCGGTCGGCCTGCGCGCCGACATCGATGCGCTGCCGATGACAGAGCACAACAGCTTCGCCCACGCCAGCCGGCACCACGGCAAGATGCACGCCTGCGGCCACGACGGGCACACCGCGATGCTGCTCGCCGCGGCCAAGTACCTGGCCAAGCACCGCCACTACGACGGCACGGTCTATCTCGTCTTCCAGCCCGCCGAAGAAGGCGGCGGCGGCGCGCGCGAGATGATCAGGGACGGCCTGTTCAAGCTGTTCCCGATGGAGGCGATCTTCGGCGCCCACAACTGGCCCGGCGCGTCGGTCGGGAAGTTCTCGCTCAAGAGCGGGCCGGTCATGGCCTCGAGCAACGAATTCAAGATCACCATCCACGGCAAGGGCGCGCATGCGGCGATGCCCAACAACGGCATCGACCCGGTGCCCGTGGCGTGCCAGATGGTGCAGGCCTTCCAGACCATCGTCTCGCGCAACAAGCGCCCGACCGACGCCGGAGTGATCTCGGTGACGATGATCCACGCCGGCGAGGCGACCAACGTGATCCCCGACAGCTGCGAGATCCAGGGCACGGTGCGCACCTTCACGCTCGAAGTGCTGGACCTGATCGAGCGGCGGATGCACGAGATCGCGCGGCACACCTGCGCCGCGTTCGACACGAGCTGCGAGTTCCAGTTCGTGCGCAACTACCCGCCAACGATCAACCACCCGGCCGAGACCGAGTTCGTCCGCGGCGTGCTGGCCGATCTGGTCGGCGCCGACAACGTGTCGGAGTTCGAGCCCACGATGGGGGCCGAGGACTTCAGCTACTTCCTGCTGGAGAAGCCCGGCTGCTATTTTCTGGTCGCCAACGGCGACGGAAGCCACCGCGAAGGCGGCCACGGTCTGGGCCCGTGCATGCTGCACAACCCGAGCTACGACTTCAACGACGATCTGATCCCGCTTGGCGGCACGGCCTGGGTGCGCCTGGCCGAGCAGTGGCTCGCCACGCCACGCACCGCCTGAGCCGCCGCCGATGGGCGCCTCCGCCGCCTTCTCGCAGAGCTACGCCGATGCGCGCAGCAAGTTCCTCGATGCCGCCGAGGCCGCCGGTCTCGACGTACAAAGCCATCTGCACCCGCTGCTCGGCCGCGACGGCGAGACGCTGGCGATGGACGTGGTGCGCGACGGCCCGGCCGACGCCAGCCGCGTGCTGCTGATCAGCAGCGCCTGCCACGGCGTCGAGGGCTATTGCGGATCGGGCGTGCAGGTCACGCTGCTTGGCGACGCGGCGTTTCGGGCCGCGGCGCGCGAGTCCGGCGTCGCCCTGCTCTACATCCACGCGCTGAACCCGTACGGCTTCTCGTGGTGGCGGCGCACGACGCATGAGAACGTCGACCTGAACCGAAACTTCCACGATTTCAGCCAGCCGCTGCCGCACAACGCCGGCTATGACGAACTCGCGGCCCTCCTCGTGCCACCGACCTGGCCGCCTGCGGACGCGGTCGAGACCGGGATCGCGCGCTACGTGGCCGAGCACGGCATGGCCGCGCTGCAGGCCGCCGTCTCGGGCGGGCAGCATTCGCATCCCGAAGGGCTGTTCTATGGCGGCGTCAACCCCACCTGGAGCAACATCACGCTGCGCCACGTGCTGCGCGAGCACGGGCGCCACGCGCAGCGGCTGGGCTGGATCGACCTGCACACCGGCCTCGGCCCCAGCGGCCACGGCGAGCGCATCTTCGCCTGCCGCGACGACGCACAGGCGCTGGCCCGGGCCCGGGCGTGGTGGGGCGACCAGATCACCTCGACCTACGATGGCAGCTCGACTTCGGCGCCGCTGACCGGCCTGATGTGGCTTGCCGCGTACCAGGATTGCCCGCAAGCCGAGTACACCGGCATCGCACTCGAATACGGCACCGCGCCGCTCATGGACGTGATCGCCGCGTTGCGCGCCGACCAGTGGCTCGAGAACCACCCCGAGGCTCCCGAGGCCCAGCGGGAGCAGATCAAGCGCCAGCTGCGCGATGCGTTCTACACCGACACCGACCGCTGGAAGGAACAGGTGCTCGCGCAGGCGATCGACGCCGCGCAGCAGGCGGTGCGCGGCCTGTCGCGCCCCTGAAGAAGGATCCCCGCCCATGAAACCACGCAGCGTTGTCATCGCACTGAGCCTCGCCTCATCGGCGCTGCTGGCCTTCGGCGCCGATGTGCCCAGCGAGCAGCCGAGCGTCGACCTCACCAAGGCCCGCGCGCTGATCGAGAAGAAGGACTGGAACGCCGCCATCGGCGAACTCGAGCGCCTGGCCAAACGCGACCGCACCGATGCCGACGTGCAGAACCTGCTCGGCTACAGCCTGCGCAATGCAGGCCAGATCGACAAGGCGTTCGTTGCCTACAACAACGCGCTGCGGCTGGACCCGAAGCACAAGGGCGCGCACGAGTACCTCGGCGTGGCCTACCTGCTGGCCAGGCAGCCGGCCAAGGCGCAGGAACACCTCGCCGCGTTGAAGGCGATCTGCGGCGAGAACTGCGAGGAAACCCAGGACCTCGCCAAGGCCATCGCGGCGTACAAGCCTTGAGCCGCAAGCCTCGTCGTGCCGCGACACCTCAACCGTTCAGCAACCTGAACGCCGGCACCGGGCGCTGAAAGCCCTTGAGCGACAGCTCGCCAGCAGGCTCGGTGCGGAACGACTCGTCGAGTGCCCCGGTCACGCGCTGCGACAGCAGCACCTCGCCGCCCTGGGCCTCGCCGCACAGGCGCGCCGCCAGGTTGGTCACGGTGCCGATCGCGCCGTAGTCGATGCGGCCGGAGAAGCCGATGCTGCCGATGGTGGCGAAGCCCTGCGCGATGCCGGCGCCCATGAGCAGGTCATAGCCGCGCTTCTTCCAGCCGGCCGCGAGCAGGGCCATCTCGCGCTGCATCTCGAGCACCATCCGCGCCGCGCGCGGCGCCGGGTCGGGGATCGGCACCGGGTCATTGAAGAAGACCATGATGCCGTCACCCGAGAAGCGCTCGAGCGTGCCCTCGTGGGCGAGGATCAGCCGTCCCATCGCCGCGTGGTATTCGGCGAGCACGCCCATCACCTCCTCCGGGTCGGCCGTCTCGGTGAAGGCGGTGAAGCCGCGCAGGTCGAGGAAGACCACGGTGATCTCGCGGCGGTGGCTCTTCAGCGGATCTTCGGCGCCGCCGGCGACGATCAGCTCGGCGAGCTGCGGCGAGAAGAAGCGCTTGAGTCGCCCGACCTGCTCGAGCTGCCGCACGCCCTCGGCGACGCGCTGCTCGAGGGTGCGGTTCCACTCGGCGAGCTCGTCCTTCTGCCGGCGCACCTCGTCGTAGAGCGTCTTGATGCGCAGCAGCGAGCGAACCCGCGCCAGCAACTCGGCCTGGTTCAGCGGCTTGTTCAGGAAGTCGTCGGCGCCGGCGTCGAGCCCCTTGACGCGCTCCTTCGCCGGGTCGAGCGCGGTGACCAGCACGACCGGCAGCATCGCGTGCGCCGGGTTGGCGCGAATCGCCTGGCAGACCTCGTAGCCACTCATGCCGGGCATCATCACGTCGAGCAGCACGAGGTCGGGCTGTTCGGCCGCCAGCTTGGCCAGCGCCTCGGCTCCGGACGACGCAGTGACGGTCTGGTAGCCTTTCACCGCCAGCAAATCGGCGAGCAACTTGACGTTCATCGCCACGTCGTCGACGACGAGGATCTTGGCACTCATCCGGCCTTCCTTCCACCGACGAGGAATCGCTGCACCGTCTCGCGGAACTGCTTCAGGTTGATCGGCTTGGTGATGAAGGCGTCGAACCCCGACGTGATGATCTTCTCCTGGTCGTCTGGCATCACCGAAGCCGATACGGCAAGCACCGGTGTCCGGTCCAGGCCGGTGTCCATGCGGATCTCCCGCAGCGCGGCGATGCCGTCGATGTCGGGCAATTGGATGTCCATCAGGATCAGGTCGGGGCGGCGCTCCAGCGCCAGGCGCACGCCGTCGCCGCCGGTCGCGGCCTCGATCGTTGCGTGGCCCTGGTGCTGCAGAATGTCGCGCACGAGCTTCATGTTCTTCTCGTTGTCCTCGACGATCAGGATCGTGCTCACGGGGCCTCCAGTGCCCGTTCGGGCAACGTGAATGCGAACGTCGAGCCCTGGCCCGGCGTGCTCTCGACATGGATCGAGCCGCCGTGCAGCTCGACGAACCGCCTGGCCAGCGACAGGCCGAGGCCCGTGCCTTCGGACTTGCGAAGGTAGTCGCCGCCGGCCTGGCGGAATTCCTCGAAGACGAGCGCCTGCTGGTCGGGCGCGATGCCGATGCCGGTGTCGATGACCGCGATCTCCAGGCCCGCCTCCACGCGCCGCGCGCGCAGCGTGATGCGCCCGCCCGCGGGCGTGAACTTGACCGCGTTCGACAGCAGGTTGATCACGACCTGCTTGAGCTTGCGCTCGTCGGCCACCCACTCGGCCAGGCCGTCCTCCACCTCCAGCGCCAGCGCCAGGCCGTGCCGGCTTGCCCGCTCCCGCACCAGCGTGGCCGAGTTGTCGAGCAGCAGCGGCACGTGAAAGCACGTCAGGTCGAGCTCCATCCGGCCGGCCTCGATCTTCGACAGGTCGAGGATGTCGTTGATCAGCCCGAGCAGGTGGTGGCCCGATGAGTGAATGTCCTGCAAGGTACTCGAGCTGCTTGTCGTTGACCTCGCCGAACATCTGCTCCGACAGCACCTCGGAAAAACCGATGATCGCGTTCAGCGGCGTGCGCAACTCGTGCGACATGTTGGCCAGGAACTCCGACTTGTGCTTGTTCGCCATCTCGAGCTGGCGGCTCTTGTCCTCGATCTCGTGAAAAAGGCGCGAGTTCTGGATCGCGATCACCGCCTGGTCGGCGAAGGTCGAGAGCAGCGTGATCTCCTTGTCCGTGAACGGGTTCGGCGGTTGGCGCGCCACGAAGATCGAGCCGACGCCCCGGTCTTCCCACACCATCGGGGCCCAGACGACCGAACTGTTGCCGGTCTTGTCGAACGCGCGGCGAAGGGCGGCCGGCATGTCGGGCATTTGCGCCAGGTCGGGGATGTGCACGGTACGCCGCTCGCGAATCGCCAGGCCACTGACGGTTTCGTCCAAGGGCTGTGGGAACGACGCCGCCACCGCCTCGAGTGCAGCGCCGCGATACGCGCCGAAGTGCACCATCCCATCGTCGTGCACGATAAAGATGCCGACCTGCGCGGACGCGAAAAGCCCCTGGCAACTGTCGATGATCTTGTCGAACACCGGCCCCGTGTCGGACACCGACTTGCCGATCACCCGCAGGATCTCGGCTGTCGCCGTCTGCTGCTCCAGCGCCTCCTTCGTATCGTTGAACAGCCGCGCGTTCTGGACCGCAATCACGGCCTGGTCGGCAAAGGTTCTGAGCAGGCTCAGCTCCTTGTCGTTGAACGCCACATTCGGCTCGCGCGAGACAGTGATCATGCCGACGCCCTCGCCCTTCCACAGCATCGGCGTCATCGCGATCGAGAAATTGCCATGATCCGCGCCGGCCTGGCGCAAGCTGGGTGGCACGTCCGGGCTGTTCAGTACGTCGGCGATGCAGACCTGCCGCCGCGCCGCGATGACCATCGGTCCCGCCGTCTGGTCGAGCGGTCTCGGATACCTGGCGTCGGCCGCCGCGCGATCGGTGCTATGCATGGCGGCCAGATGCAGCAGCCCGTCTCCCGGAGCGAGGAAGATCGCGGCACGCGTGGAAGCGAACAATCGCTCGGCACTCTCGAGAATCCGCTCGAACACCGGCCGCGAATCCGACACCGAACTGCTGATCACCTGCAAGACCTCCGCCGTCGCGGTCTGCTGCTCCAGTGCCTCCTTCGTTTCGTTGAACAGGCGCGAGTTCTGGATCGCGATCACGGCCTGGTCGGCGAAGGTCTTGAGCAGGCCGATCTCCTTTTCGCTGAAGCCGCTCGCCGGCCGGCGCGTGATGTTCAAGGCGCCCACGCCACGCCCTTCCCACAGCATCGGCGCCAGCGCCTGCGACCGCGGCCCGCCTCCGATCCGCTCTGACACCTCGCGCAAGACCGGGGGGACGTCCGGGTCGCTCAGCACATTGCGATAGTTCAGCACCCGCCGCTCCTTGATCGCGAGCTGTGTCGCACTGCCCTTGAACGGCATCGGGAAGAACCGCTCCAGGTTGGCCGCCGTGGCCCCTCGCGACGACCCGAGAAGCAGCCGCCCGTCGTCGCCGACGATCGTGATGGTCGAGTCGGTGCATTCGAAGAGCCGATGGCAACTCTCGAGAATCTTCTCGAACACCGGCTGCGGGTCGGCCACCGAGCTGCTGATGACCTGCAGAACCTCCGCGCTGGCCGTCTGCTGCTCCAGCGCTTCCCGGGTCTCGTTGAAGAGCCGCGCGTTCTGGATCGCGATCACCGCCTGGTCGGCAAAGGTCCGCGCGAGCGAGATCTCCTTCTCGCCGAACCCGCTCGCCGCGGCACTACCGATCGCGATGCAGCCGATCGCGCCGCCATCGCCCATCAAGGGCACGAACAGGCCCGAGCGGTAGCCCAGTTGCTCCGCCAGTTCGAGCAGGCGCGGGAAGCGGGTCGCGCCCTCGTCCAGGTCGGCGATCGAGATCACCCGCGACTCGAGGATGCACGCGCCGGTGGCGCTGTCGCGGTCGAGCGGCCAGGGCTGCAGCCGCGCGCCGGCACCCATGTCGGTGCCGTCGCTGGCGAAGGCCTTGACCTCGACCATCGCGCCATCGGGCAGCAGCAGCGCCGCCGCCTTGCCGTCGAACAGGCGCTGGCAACTGCGCACGATGGCGTCGAACACCGGCTGCGCATCGGCGACCGAACCGCTGATGACCTGCAGCACCTCGGCGGTGGCGGTCTGGCGCTCGAGCGCGTCCCGGGTCTCGCGGAACAGGCGCACGTTCTCGATCGCGATCACCGCCTGGTCGGCGAAAGTCTGCACGAGGTCGATCTCGGCCTGGTCGAACGGGCGCACCTCGTTGCGCAGCAGCGCGATGACGCCGATCGACGCGCCCTCGCGCAACATCGGCACCGCGAGCACGGTGCGAAAGCCGTGCAGGCGCTGCAGTTCGCGCACGTCGGGATACTCGGTGTCGATCAGCGGCAGCACGTCGTCGACGTGGACGCAGCGCCGGTCGATGAAGGCGCGCCCGCCGATCGACGCGCGGCGCAGCGGCAGCAGTGCCGCGTCGCGCTCGACGGCGTAACTGCCGCCGTAGCTCGTCATCGCACGCAGGTGGTCGCCCTCGAGCAGCCAGATGCGGCCGCCGTCGGCATGGCACAGCAGGCCCGAGCGCTCGGCGACGGTGTCGAGCACAGGCTGCACGTCGGTAGGCGAGTTGCTGATCGCGCGCAGCACCTGTGCCGTCGCCGTCTGGCGCTCGAGCGCCTGCTGCGTCTCGTCGATCAGCCGCACGTTCTCGATCGCGATCACGGCCTGGTCGGCGAAGGTCTTGAGCAGGTCGGCTTGCCGCTGCGGTGTCGGGCCGGGGTCGGGCCAGGCGACGACGACGACCCCGAGCGGCACGCCATCCTTCAGCATCGGCGCGCCGATCATGCGGCGCCATTGCCCCACCCGGGCCGTGGTCTGGTCGTAGTCAGGATCGGCCCGGACGTCCTCTTCGGTCAGCGCCTGGCCGGCCAGGATGATCCGGCCACTGAGCATGTGCGGGTTCGGCGGCGCCGGGTACAGGCGGCGCGCATCGTCGATGGCGTCGGCCGACCAGCCGCGCGTTCCCACCAGATGCACCAGCCGCCCGTCATAGCGAAAGACCGCGGCGATCGGCGCGCCGAACAGGCGCATTGCGCTTTCCATGATGGCTTCGAACACCGGCATGACGTCGGTGGTCGAGGCACTGATCACGCGCAGCACCTCGCTGATCGCGGTCTGGTACTCCAGCGACTCGGTCAGCTCGGCGGTGCGCACCTCGACCTTGCGCTCGAGACCCGCGTACGACTCGCGCAATTGCCCGCTCATGCGATTGAACTGGTCGGCCAGGCCCTCCAGTTCGTCGCCGGTCTCGATCACGATCCGCTGCTCCAGGTCGCCCTCGCCGATGCGGCGCGCGCCTTCGTCGAGGGTGCGGATCGGGCGGACCATGCTGCGCGCCAGCGCCGAGGCGGCCAGCGCCGAGACGGCCAACCCCCCCAGCAGCAGCGCGAGCGTCCACACGATCGACGCGTTCAGCTTGGCGTAGACCTCCGACACCGGTTGCTCGACGAACACCTTCCAGTCCAGTGGCTCGATCGCCGCCATCGAGGCCAGCACCTTGGTGCCGGCCAGGTCGTGCGAGAGCAGCGCCGGATCGTCCGCGCTGCGCGCGGTGGCGGCCGCCTTCACATGCGCCAGCGCCGAGAGGTTGGTCTTGCGCAGCACCAGCCCGATGTCGGGGTCGGCCACCAGCAGGCCGTTGCCATCGACCACGTAGGCCTTGCCCTTGTCGCCGATCTTGATGCGCGAGACCACGTCCCAGATGAACTTCAGGTTCACCTCGGCCACCGTCAGCGGCCCCTGGTCGCTGCCCGAGCGGATGGCCACCGTCATGTAGGGCTCGGTCTCCTTGCGAAAGTACACCGGCCCGAACCAGGGCTTGCCGCGTCTGGCGCTGACGAAGGCCGGCTCGGCCGAGCGGTCGCGGCCCGAGGCGACGATGTCCATTCCCAGCCGCGAGACGGCGATCTGCTCGCGCCCGCTGGCGTCGATCTGCGCGATGTCGGTGACCTCGGGCGCCTGGCGCAGCAGCTTCAGGAACTCGATGCGGCGCTGCTCCACGTCGCCGGCGTCGAGCTGCGGCAGCGCGGCGAAGCTCAGTTGCTGCGAGACCTGGCGCATGTACTGCTCGATCCGCGACGCGGCGCCGATCGCCTTCTCGTGCTGCAGGCTGGCCAGCGCGGACTCGTTCTGGCGGTACGCGAAGTACAGGCTGATCCCGCCCGACACCAGCAGGGCGAGGCTCACCAGCGTGATGATCAGCAGCAGGTACTTGCGGAACAGGCGGCCGCGGTGCGCCCTGTGGGGCGCGGTGGCGTGGTCGATCTTCGGGGTGCCGTTAGTCATGGCAGCGACGGCAGCGTTCGCGAGGCGGTTGCATCGAACACCCGCATGCGTTCATTGAATCACCTCGTCGGCGCGCAGCAGCAACGGCGACGGAATCTTCAGCCCGATGGCCTTGGCTGTCTTCAGGTTGATCACCAGCTCGAAGCGGTCGGGGCCCTCGATCGCCACCTCGCCCGGCTTCGCGCCTTTCAGGACCTTGTCGGCCAGCACCACCGCGCGCGCGAAGTAGTCCGCCTGGACCGGCCCGTAAGTCAACAGCATGCCGGCTTGCGCATGGGTCTTCAAGAACGATATGGCCGGGACCCGGTGCTTGCTCGCCGCCGCCGCGAAGCGCTCGGCAATGAGCGCGAATCCCGGCGAGCTCAACTGCACGATCCCCGTCCTGGGCCTGCCGGCCAGGCCGCGAAACGCCTGGTCGAAGTCGCGAATCGCGCCGAGTTCGAGCACGACCGCGTCGAAGCCCTTGGCCCGGCTCACTGCCCTGGCGGTCTCCAGCTGATCCACCCCGGTGCTGGCGTCCCAGACGATGGCCAGACGCTCGATCTGCGGTGCGGCCTCGCGCAACAGGTCGATCCACTTGCCGGCAATCGAAGGCTGGTCGAGGAACAGGCCGGTGACGTTGCCCGCCAGTCGGGCGAAGCTGGCGGCATAGCCCGCACGGACCGGATCGGTCTCGAGGTCGATGGCCACGATCGGGGTGGTCCGGGTCGCCTGGCTGGACGCCCTGACCGCTGCGGCTCCGACCACGATCACGGCACCCACGCCCAGCCCCACCATCTCGTCGATCAGCACCGGCACGCGGTTCGCGTCGTCGCCCGCGGAACGCAGCAGTACCGTCTCCCCCTCCACATAGCCGAGCTTCTGCCACTCGACGCGCAGGATGGCCAGCGTGGGATTGTTCGGTGCGATCGTCCGTGGATGCAGATAGCCCAGCATTCGCGGCGGGCGGGGCGCCTGCGCGCGCGGGACGGCCGATTGGTCGAGGCAGGCAAGTGTTGCGTCGATCGCGGGGCGCCTGCGCGCGCGGGACGGCCGGCACCACGAGCAGGCACAGCGCAGCAGCGGTCGCCGCATGCCGTTTCATTCGATCACCTCGTCAGCGCGCAGCAGCAGCGACTGCGGAATCACCAGGGCCAGCGTCCTGGCGGTGCCGCGGTTGATGACCAGCTCGAAGGTCGTCGGCTGCAGCACCGGCAGGCTGTCGGGCCGGACCACCAATGCCGGGCGCTGGGCGCGTGCGGCCCATGGAAGCACCATGGCCCCGGCGCCGGCAGCGACGATGCGGCGCCGTCGATTCACTGGATCACCTCGTCGGCACGCAGCAGCAGCGCCGCCGGGATGGTCAGGCCCAGCGTCTTGGCGGTCTTCAGGTTGATGACGAGATCGAACCTCGTCGGCTGAAGGATCGGCAGATCGGCAGGCTTCGCGCCCTGCAGGATGCGGCCGGTGTAGGCACCGATCTGGCGGTAGCCATCCGCCAGGTCGGCGCCGTAGCTCATCAGCCCGCCGGCGGCAGTGAACTCCCTGAACTCGTAGATCGCGACGACCTTGTGCCGCGCCGCCAGCGCAACGAGGCGATCGCGGCGCGTATTGAAGAACGGATCGGAGCCGACGAGCAGCGCGTCGGCGCGCCGTCGTGCCAATGTCGCAAACACCGCCTCGATCTCGCCCTCGCTCGTGGCGGTCAGCGTGACGAGCTGCACGCCGAGGCGGTGCGCGCCTTCCTTGATGTCCTTCAACTGCGCCGCGGCATTCGCGAACGTCGGATTCAGCAGCACCGCGATGGTGGTGGCCGCGGGCATCAGCTCGCGCAGCAGGCCGAGCCGCTTGGATTCGAGGGGCCCGGTGTACTGGGTCAATCCGGTCAGGTTGCCCCCGGGCCGGTTGAGGCTGGCCACGAGCCCGAGATCGACGGGATGGCCGCCGATTGCGAAGACGATCGGAATGCTCGACGTGGCAGCCTTCGCGGCGAGGGCTGAATTTTCGCCACCGGTGGCCGCCAGCACGGCGACCCGGCGGCGAACCAGGTCGGCGGCGAGTTCAGGCAACCGGTCGTAGCGGCCCTCGGCCCACCGGTACTCGATCGCAACCGTGCGGCCCTCGACCAAGCCCGTCTCGCCGAGCCCTTCGCGGAACGCCGCCACGAGATGCGCGAACGGGCCTGGCGACCCGCTGTTGAGAAAGCCGATCACGGGCATCGCCGGTGCCTGGCCCGGCGCCGCGAGCGGCCAGGCCAGGGCCGTCCCCGCGAGCGAAGTGAAGTGGCGGCGCTTCATTCAATCACCTCATCGGCGCGTTGAAACAGCGATTGCGGGATCGCCAGGCCAAGCCCTTTCGCGGTCTTCCGGTTGATCACCAGTTCGAACCGCGTCGGCTGGAGTATGGGCAAGTCGCCCGGCCTGGCGCCCTTCAGAATGCGCGCCACGTAAGCGCCTTGCTCACGCAGCGCGCCTGCACGATCGGTGCCGAAGCTCATCAGGCCGCCACCTGCAGCAAACTCGCGCCACTCGAAGATGGCGGGCAGCGCATGGCGCGTCGTCAGGGCTACCAGCTGCTCGCGCCGGCTGGCGAAGAACGGGTCATTGGTCACGATCAGCGCGCCGACATGCTTTGCGGCCAGGCTGGCGAACGCGGCGTCGATCTCGCGCTCGCTGCCGGCGCGAGCGACCTGCACCTGCACGCGCGCCGCAGCCGCGGCGGCACGGACCTCGTTCTCGATGGCTTGCGCGACCGGGCTCGTCGGGTTGATCAGCACCGCCATCGTCGCCGCGCGCGGCACCATCTCATGCAGGAACTGCAGCCGCTTCGCATTGAGCGCACTGGTCAGCATGTAGACGCCGGTGGCTTTGCCGCCCGGACGGCCCAGGCTTTCGACAAGACCGGTCGTCACCGGGTCCGCGCCCACCAGGAAGACGACGGGCACCGAAGCGTTGGCGGCCTTCACCACCCGCACCGGACCCGCCCCGCCGTTGGTCGCAATCACCACCGCATGATTGCGCAGCAGATCGGCCGCCAGCGCAGGCAATCGATCCGGCTGGTTGTGCGCCCAGCGGCGCAGGACCGTCACGTTGCGGCCGTCGCTGAACCCCGCCGCAGCCAGGCCCTCGACGAAGGGCGCGACGACTTCCGGGCACGGAGCGGTGCCGCCGAGAAAGCCGACGACCGGCAGCGTCGTTTGCTGCGCGGCGAGCCGTATCGGTTGGACGAGCATCGACGCCGCCGCCGCGAGTCCGCCCTGCGTGATGAAGTCGCGCCGCTTCACTCGACCACCTCGTCGGCGCGCAGCAGGATCGCCGAAGGGATGCGGACGCCGATCGCGCGGGCGACCTTCAGGTTGACAACCAGATTGAACTTCGTGGGTTGCTCCACGGCCAGATCGGCGGGCTTGGCGCCCTTCAAGATCTTGTCGACGAAGGCCGCCGCACGGTGCCAGATGACGCTCAGGTCGGCACCGTAAAAGATCAGCCCCGCGTCCCCGACCTGTACCGGGTTGGAATAGAAGGCGGGCAGTCGGCTCGCCGCCGCCAGTTCGGCGATGCGCCGGGCGTGCCGGAAGACGAGGCCGCCGGCCGGTAGCAGCGCGCCGGCCCGCGCGGCGCTCGCCGCCTTGATGGCCGCCTCGATCCCGGCCAGATCCCGGACTTCGAACGACAGCAACTTCCAGCCGCGCTGCCGGGCGGCAGCGTCGAGCGCCTGCCAACTGAGCAGGGATTCCGGGTCCCACAGGACAGCCACCGGCGCCGCTGCGGGGACGATCTCCTTGAGGATCTCGAGCCTCTTCACCGTCGCCTCGACCGCCTGATTGCTCAGCCCGGTGAAGTTGGTGCCCGGATGCGCGAGGCTCTTGACGACGCCAAGGCCGACGGGGTCCTCGGCGCCGGCCATGACGATCGGCATCGTCGTCGTGGCGCGCTTGAGCGCGGCGAGCGCCGGACCCGCAGCGACGATCACGTCCACAGGCAGATCGACCAACTCGGCAATCAGGGCCGGGAAGCGTTCGACCTGGCCCTGCGGGCTGCGCGGCTCGGTCACGAAGTCTTCGCCGTAGACATAGCCCAATTCGCGCATCCCGACCAGCATCGCCTTGGCGGGCCCGGATCTCGGCTGAGGCCCGGCCATGTCGGCAGTCGTGTAGCCGACGCCTAGCATGCCGACGCGATGAACCCTGCGCGTGGGCTGCGCAGAGACCACCGGCGGCATGGCCAGCAGGCTGCCGGCCATGCAGCGGAGCAGGCGGCGCCGATCAATCACCGGATCACCTCGTCGGCGCGCAGCAGCAGCGATTGCGGAATCGTGATGCCGAGCGCCTTGGCGGTCTTCAGGTTGATGACGAGTTCGAAGGTGGTCGGTTGCTCCACCGGAAGATCGCCCGGGTTGGCGCCCTTGTGGATCCGGTCTACATACGTGGCCAGGCGCCGATACACATCCACGAACACCGGCCCGTAGGCCATCAGATTGCCGCGTTGCGCGAACTGCGCCCAGCCCGCGACCACCGGGACGCGGCGGCGCAGCGCTAACTGTGCAATGCGTTCGGCGGCACCCAAGGCGAAGCCATCGGAAAAGACGAGCACCGCCTCGACGCGCGTCTTGCCGATCTCGGCCAGCGCGGCATCCAGTTCGGCCACGCTGCGCACCGGAAAGTAGCTCAGGGTCAGCCCAAGCGCGGCGGCGGCATCGCGCGCGGACTGCATCTCGCGCGGCGCGCCCGGATGCAGCGGATTGGCGACAACCGCAAGGCGCTTGAGTGCCGGCAGCACCTCCTTGAGCAACTGCATGCGCTTGCCGGCCAGCTCTGCCGCGAACAGGGTGATGCCGGTCGCATGGCCGCCGGGGTGCGCATAGCTGCCGACGATCCTGGCGGCGACGGGATCACCACTCATGCTGAACACGACCGGCCGGGTCACGCTGGCGTGAATCATCGGACCCAGCGCCACGCCGCCTTGCGTCACGATCACGTCGGGTCGCGCCAGCAGGATGTCGCCCCGCAGCTTCTCGAGCCGTTCGACCGAACCGTCGGCCCACCATGCATCGATGGCCAGGTTCTTGCCCTCCACGTAGCCGAGGTCGGCCATGCCGGCGCGAAATGCCGCAAAGACGGGAGAACCCGACGCTGCCTGATCCATCGAGACCCAGGCCACGCGGCAGGCCGCCTGCGGTTGCGCCCCCGTCTGCCGGGCGTGCACGAACGGCGGCACGGCCAGCCAACGGCAAAGCAATCTTCGGTTCATTCGATCACCTCATCGGCGCACAGCCGCAGCGGCTTCGAAATGGTCTTGGCGAGTGCTGCCCCGGTCTTCGGCTTGACGCCCCCTACGAACGGCGTAGGCCGCTCGACCGGTGAGTCCTGCGGTTCCACCCCCTCGCGAAGCTTGCAGACGATCTCGACGGCGCTGCGCCCGTTGAGGCTGATCTCCGCGCAGACGCGCTTCGGCGCGCCCTCGCACGGCACAGCCGGGGCAAGAACGGCAGCGGGCGACCGCAGGGGGCGGCGGCTCACTGAGCCACTCCGCTTGCGAGCAGCCATGACGGCGGAGTCTGCACGGCACGCCTCCTGAGCGGAACAGCGGCAGGCACGCGCAGGCGTTGGCGTCGCTGCACCGTGATCGGCCTGCACGGGCCGTCCCAGGATTCGAGCCTACATCGAATCACGGCGCGGCGTGCGCGCTTCGTCCGGCGTGAGGTCAGCCCTCGCGGCCGCGGCGCGCCCCGATACCCCTGACACCCTGAAAGTCCATGACCTACCCGTCGATTGCGTGCGCGATCTCAGTGTTGCCAACGATGCCGCCGAAGGACAGAAGGTCGGAAAGCGCAACGCCGAAAGGCAGCGTCGCAGAGTGCCTTGCGCCACCCGTCCCCCCTAAACCGGGGGGACTCCGACGCCACACGAAAGGCTTCGCCATCCTTAGAATCAGGCCAGCTGCTAGCGTCCCTACGCTGGCAGTTGCCCTCAGATGACTGCGCCCTTTCAGCGGGAGGGATGCTCGAGATCTGGGTTCTTCGGCTCAATTCCGTCCAGTAGGAGGGCAACATGTTGCAAGCATCCCTTGGTAAGACTCTGCTCGGTGCGACGGCTCTCGCTGCAGCGGCACTTGGATTTGCCGGCGCGGCAGAGGCGAAGGCCGTCCCGATTGCGTGGGATCCCATTTACGGCGGCAGCTTCGGCGATCTAGGGTGGCGCGGAGATGGCACAGCCAACTATTCACCCAGCTGCGAGGCGCTCACGGGGTGGGTGTCGAATTCTGATGCCTGTTCATCGGGCAGCATGAATCTGACTGGACTCACGCTGAGTTTCTACAACAAGGTGAACTCGTCGATCATCTTGGAAACGATTCCACTGTCGGCGCCGCTGGTCTATGAGATGTATTTCCAGGGCGGCGCGTTGAAGGGCATCAGTTCCGGATTCACTGCGCCGGTCACCTCCACGTTGCCGATCGCTGAATTGGGCGGGACCACGCCCGTCTGGTGGCACATGATCTTCGAGTGGGAAGCTTCGCCAGCCGGCGTGCCGAGCGTCCAGTTGTACTGGACCGAGAAGTACACCAACCCCAGTTGCTTGTTCTCGACGCCGAAGACCTGCGTCGGCGGCGCCTCGGAGAACAAGGCGATCCTGACGGTGGTGCCTGAGCCCGCGACCTACGCGTTGATGCTGGCCGGCCTCGTCGCCGTCGGCGCACTGGCGCGTCGTCGCAGGCAATAGAACGACCGAGCGCTACTGCGAAACCGCCGCTTCAAGCGGCGGTTTCCGTTCGTGGCGCCGGCATCGGCATCAAGCAGTGACGGCCTCGGCCCGGGTCGACAGCGCACCGCGAACGGCGTCGTCGATTTGCCATCGACGCCCTTCGCCCCAGGCGGCCTCGAACTCGGCCTCGGGCAATGCCGAACGCAGCGCGCCCAGTTGAACCTGCCAGCGCTGCTCACCGCGCGGCGAGCGCCTGAGCCCGAGCCTTTCGCGTGCCAGATCGGCTGCGCTCGCGATGCGTGCGCCGGCCTCGGGCCGCCCCTCGGCACAGGCCAGCATCGCGTGATCTTCCAGGCAGCCGAGCAACTCGCCGCGCATTCCGAAGGCCTGGAACGCGCGCAGCGCATCGTCCAGCCGGCTCCGGGCCGAGGCCGCGTCGCGGCCATGAAGGTCTGTCTTGCCCAGGCGCCACAACGCATTGGCCTCGCCGCGCTTGTCGCCGCCCTCGCGGCACACTGTCAGCGAGCGCTTGAAGCGCAGAGCCGCCTTGCCAAAGTCGCCGGCTTCGAACGCGATGTCGCCCAACATGAGTTCGCACTCACCTTCGACATCCTGATTCTTGAGCTCGCGTGCCAGCACCAGGCAATTCTCGAGGTGGGTGTTGGCCTGCCCATCGTCGCCGCGGTAGATCGAGATCAGCCCGAGGTGAAGCAGGCCGATGGCCTCGCCGACGCGATAGCCGAGTTGAAGGAAGATCTCCAGCGCCTCGCGCTGCCCGGCCTCGGCGCCCGCTGCATCGCCAGCCTCCAGCCGAGCCGGCGCGAGCGTCGACAAGGTTCCGGCAATTTCGAGCGGGTTGTCAAGGCCGCGACGCAGCACGAGGCAGGTCTCGAGCATCTCGAGCGATTCGGCATGGTCGCTTTGACTCTCGGCCAGCGCCGCGCCGACGTACAGCGCCCAGGCCTGCGCCAGATCAGAAGCCTGTACCGCGGGGAGCGCCAGCGCCGCCTTGACGAGGCTGCGGCCTTCGGTTGAATAGCCGCGCAGGATCCAGAAGCCCATCAGCGACACCGCGAACTTGACGGCGATGAACGGGTCGACGCCGCCCGCGAGCGCCAGCGCAATCGCGGCGCGCACGTTGTCGAGTTCGGCCTCGACGCGCCACACCCAGTCAGCCTGCTCCGATCCTTGCAAGCCCCGGCCGGCGGCTTTGACCATCACGAAGTAGTGGTCGCAATGCCGGGCCAGCGTTGCCGCCGCTTCGCCGCTTTGCTCGAGCTTGTCTCTCGCATAGTCACGGATGGTTTCCAGCATCCGGTATCGGGTGCCCTCGTCACGCTCTTCGAGCATCACGAGCGACTTCTCGACCAGCGACGAGACCAGGTCGAGCACATCGTTGACGTCCAGCGGCTCGGCGCCGCAGACCTGCTCGGCGGCCGGCATGTCGAACCCGCCGACGAAGACGCTCAGGCGCCTGAGGACCGTCTGCTCCTCTTCGCTCAGGATGTCGTACGACCAGTCGACCAGCGCGCGCAGCGTTTGTTGCCTTTCCTCGTGCACCCGGGCGCCGCCGGTCAGGAGCTTGTAGCGGTCTTTCAGGCGCACGTTGATGTCGGCCACGGTGAGCGATCGAACTCGCGCGGCGGCCAGTTCGAGCGCCAGCGGAATGCCCTCCAGGCGGGCCACCAGTTCGGCCACGGCGGGCGCCTCGCGTTCGTTGAGCACGAAGGCGGGCTTGTGCTGCTGCGCCCGGGCGACGAACAGGCGCACCGCGGTCAGGCGCGAAAGGGCCTCGACACTGTCGCCGCGCGCGGGCACCGGCAGCGGCAGGACGGGGTAGCTCTGCTCGCCGGTGATGCGCAATGACTCGCGGCTCGACGCGATGATGTGCACGTGGGGTGCCGCGCGCAGGATGGCGTGGGCCAGTTCGGCCGATGCCTTGATCAGGTGCTCGCAGTTGTCGAAGATCAGCAGCGCTCGGCGCGCCTTCAGGTGCGCGCACAGCGATTGCAGCAGCGGCCGGTCGGGCTCCTCGCGCACACCCAGCACCTGCGCCATCTCGCTGACGACGAGCGCCGGATCGCGGATCGGCGCCAGGTCGAGAAACCACACACCGTCCGGGTACTGGTGGATTTCCTCTGCGGCGGCCTGCAGCGAGAGCCGCGTCTTGCCCAGGCCCCCCATGCCCAACAGCGTGAGCAGGCGGGCGCTGCCGAGCAGCGCCTTGACCTCTCCCAGCTCGCGCTCGCGTCCGATGAACGAGGTGGTCTGGTGCGGCAGGTTGTTCGGGATTTCCTTGACAGGCAGCCACCACTCGCCGTTGCGCACGACCCGGTAGACCTTGTCGCTGTCGGCGGGCGGGACGAATCGCGCGTCCGGCTCGCCGACTTCGAACAGTTCGATCGGGTCCGAGACGCCCTTGACCATCCAGGTTCCGTGCGACGCCACCTTCAGGGGTGTCTTGCCCAGGTCTTCTCGGGCCTCGGCTGTCAGCAGCGTCTGGCCGCCCTGGGCGAGCGACATCACCCGGGCGGCGATGGGTTTGGCCAGGCCGTCCACCTCCAGTGGCTTGGCGCCGCGCGCCACGTCGGCCTCGGCGTTTTCGCGCAGGATGACCGGCCCGACGTGCAGGCCGCCGCGGGCCTTCAGCGGCACGGGCAGCGCCGCGACGGCGCGATGGTAGGCCAGCGCGTAGCCCGCCGCATCAGCCGCCGACTCGAACAGCAGCAGCATGCCGTCGGTCTTGTCGATCTCGCGCCCGCGCCAGACCGGCAGCAGATCGCGCGCCACGCGGTCGTGCGCCGCCCAAACGTCTGCCATCGCTGCGTCGCCAAGCGATTCGGACAGCCTGGTGCTGTCGACGACGTCAGTCAGAAGGAGGGCTCGTACTTCGCTCATTTCACAGGGTATGGGCCGACTTGGCCGGCGCTTCGTTTCCCGCGGCGCCGGGGCCGCTGCCACAGGCAAGGATTGGAGGGCAGTGGATCTGCGTCGCACCGGTCTTGGACACGAGCCATTCCCTTACCGCCCTCTTCTTAAGCGTGAATGTAAGGCGTGTTACGAAATGAGCATAGGCCAGGGCAGATTGTGCTTAGGCCAACGTGCCCACGCCACCCGCGGGCGTTGAACGACCTTCGCAGTTTGCGCGGGCCCAGCCTGGGCCAGCCTCAGCCCAACGTGCCCTCCGGCAGCGCCGCCTCGCACGCGGCCGCGCCCTGGAAGTGAATGCCCTGCCAACCGAGGGCGCGCGCGGCGTCGACGTTGTGCGCCAGGTCGTCGATGAACAGCAGATCGGCCGGAGGCAGCCCGAAGCGCCGCGACGCCTCGCGAAAGATCGCCGGCTCCGGCTTGATCATCTGCACCCGCGCCGAGAACACGCCGTCGTCGAACCAGGCGAAGAACTCGTGGCTGCGCTCCAGGTGGTCGGCATAGGGGGCCGGCATGTTCGACAGGTAGAACAGGCGGTGACCGGCGAGCTTGAGGCGGCGCATCAGCGCCACGGTGTCGGCCTGCGGCTCGAGGTGCGGCGGGATCGCATGCACGACGGCCAGCACCTCGGCCTGCGTCAGCCCGATGCGCCGGGCGATGCGTTCGGCGAGCGTGACGGCCTCGACCCGGCCCAGATCGAACTCGGCCCAGTCGCTGCCCGGCGCAAAGCCCTGGAACAGCCTTGCCGCGAGCGCCTGCGCCGAACGGTCGTCGAAGGCATGTCGCGGCAGGGTTTCCCGCAGCACCGCAGGCGGCTGCCAGTGGAAGATGACGCCACCGAAATCGAACACGATGTTCATGCACGCGCCCCGCCCTCGACGCGACGTTCGCGACAGGGCTGCGAACGCCTTTCAGGCACAGGCCGCAGGGCTCCGGGAGTTGTCCTCACGCGGCGACCACCGACACGCCGTGCCCGGCAAGCGACAGGCTCATGCGTTCGCCCGGCGCAAACAGGCGGCTCACGTCGGGCGAGACGACGAACACCGCGCCGAGTTCGGTCTCGAAGGTGTATTCGTGCGAACTGCCGAGGTAGGCGCTCTTGACGACGGTGGCGGCCAGCGGACCTGCACCTGGCGGACAGACCTCCCAGGCCTCGGGTCGCACCGCCACCTTGGCCGGGCCCGGTGGCAGCGCGTGGGCGGGGCGGATTGTCAGCGGGCCGAGGCGAACGCGTCCGCCGGCCAGCGACTCGGCGTCGAACAGCAGTGCTTCGCCCATGAAGCCGGCCACGAAAGCGCTGGTCGGACGTTCGTAGAGTTCGTGCGGCGTGCCGGCCTGGGAGACCCGGCCCTGGTCCATCACGATGATCTGGTCGCTGACGGCCAGCGCCTCGGCCTGATCGTGGGTGACGTAGGCAACGGTCAGCGACAGCCGCTGCTGCAGGCTGCGGATCTCCTCGCGCATCGAGCGCCGGAGCCTTGCGTCGAGGTTCGACAGCGGCTCGTCGAAGAGCAGCACCTGGGGCTCGAGCACCAGCGCGCGGGCCACCGCCACGCGTTGCTGCTGGCCGCCCGAGAGCTCGCTCGGCAGGCGTTCGTCGAAGCCGGTCAGGCCAACGCTCGCAAGCGTGGCGCGGGCGCGCTGGCGGGCGTCCTGCCGCCCGACCCCCGAGACGTCGAGCCCGTAGGCCACGTTGTCGATCACGTTCATGTGCGGGAAGAGCGCGTAGCTCTGGAACACCATGCTCACATTGCGCTCGGCCGGGCTGAGCGCGGTGACATCCTTGCCACCGATGAGGATCTGCCCTGCGCTCGGCACCTCGAGGCCGGCGATCATGCGCAGCACGGTGGTCTTCCCGCAGCCCGACGGCCCGAGCAGCGTGGTCAGCGTGCCGCGCGGCACGGTCAGGCTCAACCCGTTGACGACCAACGGTGCCGATGCATCGCCGTAGCGCTTGGTGATATTGCGAAACTCGATGCCAGGGTCAATCATTCCAAGTGCTCCACCGCGCAAGCCACGACGCGGCAAGGATGAGATGCAAGTGCGCGAACCACTGCGTTCGGGCCGTTGCTGCCATTCGCGTGCGTCCGCTTTCTGGAGGCTTCAGTGCGGCGCGGCAGGCGGTGCCCGGCAGCGGGCAACACCAGTGTCTCAGCAAAGGCGCGTTCGGGCAGGACGCGCAGCGCCTCTGGGGTGCCGAGAAGGTGAGCCCGGGGGCAAGCGGTCCGGGGGACCGCTTGCGCCTTGCGAACGGCCGGGCCGACTGGCCCGGCGCGGCCTGCAAGGCCAGGTCTCGTGGCCTCGCGCGAAGCGCGAGTTGTCCTCTGACTCGTCGCGGATGTCCGAACGCAGCGAACGCAGTGAGCGAAGTGAGTTCTGCGACGGGGCCACGAGGCCGAGCATCGCAGGGGAGTCGGCGCGCAGCGCCGACCGCTCCAGTGAAGCGCCACGGCCTGCCCGGACGTGCCTTTGCCGCGCCAGAATTCGCCCGCAAAGCGGTCACTCGAGGTCAGCCACGGGCCGGAAGAAGACCCCCAGGTTGCAACGGAGTGTCCAAGCTTCACTCAGTGCTCCCTCATCGCGCGTCGGCCTATCTTGCGTTCGCCGACGAGCCCCTGAATCAGCGCGATGGCGAGCGACATCAGCACCATCAGCACCGTGCAGTAGGCCAGCGCCACGCCGTAGTCGCCGTTGCCGACGCGACCAATGATGTAGGTCGTGGCCAGTTCGTTCTCGGCCGTGACGAGGAAGATCACCGCCGAGACCGTCGTCATCGCGCGCACGAAGCTGTAGACGAGCGCCGCGACGAGCGCGGGCTTGAGCAGCGGCAGCACGACGCGGCGCAGCGTGGTGGCCGTGCTGGCGCGCAGCAGCGTGGAGGCTTCGTCGAGCGACTTGTCGATCTGCTTGAACGCCGCCGTGCCCGCGCGCACGCCGACGGGCAGGTTGCGGAACACGAAGCACAGCACGATGATGAGGCCGGTGCCCGTCAGCTCGAACGGCGGCACGTTGAAGGCGAGGATGTAGCTCACGCCGAGCACCGTGCCGGGGATGGCGAAGGCGAGCAGCGCGCCGAACTCGAACAGCCCCTGGCCACGGAAGTTCGTGCGCGCGAGCAGCCAGGCGATGAGCAGGCCGAGGCCGGCGCAGATCGGCGCCGAGATTGCCGCCAGCTTGACCGTCGTGAAGAACGAGTTCCACGCCGTGCCGGCCCAGATCAGGCCGAACTCGCCCCACTGCAGGTCGAACGCAGTCTTCAGGTGCCTCAGCGTGGGCGTGTAGTCGCGGCCCCAGGTCTGCACGAAGCCGCCGACGAACGCGAACACATAGACGACCACGGTGAACGCGAGCCAGGGCAGCGTGACGGCGAGGACGAGGCGGCGCAACCCGTCGGGCAGCGCCATCTTGACGCCGGCATCGCCCTTGCCCGTCATCGTGGTGTAACTGGTGCGGCCGAGCAGCTTGCGCTGCAACGCGAACACGGCCAGCGCGAACAGCGTGAGGATCAGCGACAGCGAGGCCGCGCGGCCCTGGTCGTACTGGGCGCCGACGATGGCGAAGAAGATCTCCGTCGACAGCACCGCATACTGCCCGCCGACGACGATCGGGTTGCCGAAGTCGGCCATGCTCTCGATGAAGCCGACCAGGAACGCGTTCGCCAGCCCGGGCTTGAGCAGCGGCAGCGTGATGGTGAGGAACGCCTGGCGGCGGGTGGCACGCAGCGTCTGCGCCGCCTCCTCGAGCGATGGGCTCACGCCCTGCACGACGCCGCGCATGATCATGAAGGCGATCGGCGTGAACGCGAACAGCTGCGCCAGCCAGATCCCGAACACGCCGTAGAACCAGCGCGAGGGCGCGACGCCGAACGCCGCCTCGAGCGCCTGGTTGACCAACCCCGCGCGGCCGAAGAGCAGGATCAACCCGAGGCCGACGACGAACGGCGGCGTGATGATCGGCAGCAGCGCCAGGCCCTGGAGCGGCCTCTGCAGGCGCCGGGCCCCGCGCTCGGCGAGCAGCGCGATCAGCGTGCCGAGCACGGTCGTGCCTGCGGCCGTGAGCAGTGCCAGGTAGAGCGTGTTCCAGGCCACGCCGCAGCGCCCGCCGCCCGCCAGACAGCCGAGGCCCCAGACGCGCTCGTTGCCAATCCGTTCGGCCAGCGCGGCCGCCGACCAGGCGCCGGCCTCGTCGAAGAACGCACCGGCGAGCGCACGTAGCACCGGCAGCGCGACGAACAGCAGCAGCAGCGCGCCGCAGCCAAGCACGGCGCAGGCGATGAACAGGTCGCCGCGAAACAAGCCCAGCCGGGCCAGGCCCAGGCCGAGCAACATCAGCAACGACGCCAGTGCCAGCACACCGCCCAGGCCAAGGCCGAACTGCCCAGAGGCCAGGGCCCCGACGCTCGAATCCAGCCACTCGAAGGCCCAGCCGCGGGCGCCGATGGCAAAGCCCGCGGCGAGCAGGCCCGCCAGGCCGAGCCCGGCGCCGGCGACCAGCAGCCCGCCCTGGCGGCGCCCGCCCGGGAGCGCGGCGCCGACGGCGCAGATCGCGAGCCCGGCGATCACGCTCCACAGCCACGGCTTGCCGTGCGCGAGCGCCTGCACCAGCGCGCTGGCGGTGTCGGCGCCGCCGAACACGCCGGGCAGCGACTGCAGCAGCGTCTTGTCGGCCGACAGGTACCACGGCAGCAGCGTGCACGCCAGCGCACCGAGCAGCCACCACAGGCCGATGGCGCGCCGTGCGCGGCTGCGGGAAATGTCGCTCATCGGCGCGTGTCCGCGGCACCCGCCGCACCGCCAGCTGCCGGCGTCGGCTGGCGGTCGTGCCGTCCAAGTCCGCGCTGGCGGACCTGGAGCCGCGGCACTCCGCCCCAAACGCACTGAGCTCCCCTCTGGGGCTGAGCCCGGACGCGGACAGTCCTGTCGACTGGCTGTGCCTGGCGAAGGGCCAAGCCAGCGGACCGGCGCGGCCTGCAAGGCTGAGCCCGGACACGGACAGTCCTGGGGACTGGCCGTGCCTGGCGAAGGGCCAAGCCAGCGGACCGGCGCGGGCTGCAAGCTCGACGCCGCAGGCGTCTTGCGGCCGTCATCTCAGCCCTCGCCGGGCCGCGCCAAGAGGAGCTGGGCTCCCCTCGGGAGACGACGCCGCAGGCGTCTTGGGGCCGTCATCTCGGCAGCGCGTTGACTTCCTTTTCCCACTTCGAGATCAGGCGCCGCCGCTCGGCGCTGGCGCCGTACTTGGCATAGTCGTAGCTGATGAACTTGATGCTCTTGAAGTCGGGTACGCGCGGGTCAACCGGCGTCGCCTTGTTCGACGGCAGCTGGAACTGTTTGCTCGCCGCGCCGAACTGCTGCGCCTGCGGCGTCAGCGCCCACTCGTAGAACTTCTTCGCCGCCTCCAGGTTGCGCGCACCCTTGACGATCGACATCGATCCGATCTCGGCGCCGGTGCCTTCGGACGGGGTGACCGTCTCGACCGGAAAGCCCTGCATCTTCTCGCCCGGACCGTCGTGCACGAAGCTGATCGAGACCGCCGTCTCGCCGCGCGCCACCGCCTTGATCGGCCCGGTGCCCGAGCGCGTGTACTGGCCGATGTTCTTGTGCAGCGCCTTCATGTAGTCGAAGGCCTTGTCCTCGCCCATCAGCTGCACCAGTGTCGCGATCATCGTGTAGGCGGTGCCGCTCGAGGCCGGGTTGGCCACCTGGATCTCGCCCTTGTACTCGGCCTTCAGCAGGTCGGCCCAGCTCCTGGGAACCGACATCTTCTTCTTCGCCAGCAGCTCGGTGTTGTAGCCGAAGCCGAGCGGCCCGCTGTAGACGCCGACCGTCTTCCATCCCGACTGTTGCGCCTGCTGCTGCGCCCAGGCATGCAGCTGCGGCAGGCTGGACGACTTGTACTCGAGCGTCAGGCCCTGCTCGGCCGCCTGGAGGTGCGGGTCGCCGGTGCCGCCGAACCAGACATCGGTCTTCGGATTCGCCTTTTCGGCGATCAGTTGCGCCAGCGCTTCGCCCGAGCCCTTGAGCGACATGTTGACCTTGATGCCGGTGGTCTTGGCGAACACGGTCTGGATCATGTTGCACCAGTCGGCCTGCACCGAACAGATCACGTTGACTTGTTCCTGCTGCGCCGCGGCCGGCAGGCCGAGGGCGGCCAGCAGGGCGGCCGGGATCAGGGCTTTGAACATCGAATCTTCCTTTCGGACTGCGTTCTTGGAGTGGCGCGCACGGGTGCGCTGGGCGGATCGCGCATCGTATCGGCCCGCCGCACCCGAACCGCCCCGTTCGATCCCCGGACTAACCCGGTGCGCGAGCGCCGCGACATCAGCGATTCGCTTCACCCTTGAGCCGCCCTTCGAGCCAGATCGAGTAGCGCGACATCGCGAAGCTGCCCGCGAAGTAGATGGCGGCAAGAAAGAGGTAACCCTCGATGAAGAACTCGCGCCACTGCGGGTCGCCGAGCGCGAGCCGCAGCGAGCCGGTGAGGTCGTACATCGACACCACCGTCACCAGCGAGGTGTCCATGAAGGTCGACAGCAGGCTGTTGACGAAGGCCGGGATGACCGCCACCAGCGCCTGCGGCAGCACCACGTGCCGCTGCGTGCGCCAGTAGCCCAGGCCGAGCGACGCGGCAGCGTCGAACTGTCCGCGCGGGATCGTCTGCAGACCGCCGCGCACCGTCTCGGCCATGTAGGCGGCCTGGAAGAGCACGATGCCGATCGCGATGCGCCAGAAGGGATCGAGCCTCATGCCGGCCGGGAGCAGCAACGGGAAGATGAAGGTCGCGACGAAGAGCACCGTGATCAGCGGCACGCCGCGCACCAGCTCGATGTAGCCGATCGAAAGCAGCCGCGGCAACGGCATCGTCGAGCGACGCCCCAGCGCCAGCAGGATGCCCAGCGGCGCCGAGGCCGTCATGCCGATCAGCGTCAGGATCACGGTCAGCGGCAACCCGCCCCAGCGGTCGGTCTCGACCCTGGCCAGCCCCGCGAATCCGCCCAGCATCAGCGCGAAGAAGAGCGTGAACGCGGCCAGCCAACCCGCCGCCAGCAGACGCGCGCCGCGCCGCGTCCACAGCGCGGGCAACGCGGTGGCGACGAGCATCGCGAGGATCGCACCCGTGGCCAGCAGCGGCCGCCACTGTTCTGCGTAGGGGTAGCGCCCGAACAGGATCAGGCGGTGCTTCTCAGCGACGAAGCCCCAGCACGCGCCCGACGCCGTGCGGCAGGCGGCGTGATCGGGCGCGAACACCGCACGCAGCAGCCCCCAGTCGACGAGCCGTGCCGCGAACCACAGCAGCAAGGCCAGCGACGCGATCGACACCACGCTGGCGGTCGGGCTGTAGAACAGGCTCGCGCGCAGCCGCTGCAGCAGGCCGGGGGAAGGCGGGGCGAGGGTCGGCATGGTCGGTTCAGCCCGCCGCCGGGTCACCCCAAGGCCGACTGCTCCCCCGCGGGGGGACGCGACGCGGCGCGGCCGCATGCTTGGGGGCCCTCATGTCAGCGCGGCGCGCGGGTGACGCGCGCATTGACCGCGTTCATGCCCGCCGAGATCAGCAGGTTCAGCGTCAGGTACACCGCCATGATCACGACGATGACCTCGAGCGCCTGGCCGTTCTGGTTGATCGAGGTGTTGGCCACCGCCACCAGGTCCGGGTAGCCGATGATCACCGCGAGCGACGAGTTCTTCGCCAGATTCATGTACTGGCTGGCCAGCGGCGGGATCGCCAGCCTCAGCCCCTGCGGAAAGATCACGCTGCTGATCGCCTGGCCGCGCGTCATGCCCAGCGCGAGCGCGGCGTGCCACTGGCCGCGTGGCACGGCTTCGGCGCCCGCACGCACGATCTCCGCGATAGCCCCCGACGTGAAGAACGACAACCCCAGCCACAAGGCCAGGAACTCCGGCGTCAGCGACGCCCCGCCGCTGATCATGAAGCCCTCGATCTGCGGCCGCGACCAGCCTCCGATGAAGCCTGCCGCCAGCCAGACGGCAGCGCCGGCGCAGGCCCCCGCCAGCAGCGCGACGAGCGCAGCGCCGAGCGAGGTCATGCGCCGCCGCGCCGCGCCAAAGCCGGCCCATCCGGCCAGTGCGGCCGCAGCGAGCGCAAGCGCCAGCGCCGAAGGCCCCGACTCGGGCACGGCGATCTGCAGACCCTGCTTGGACAGCAGGCCGAGGCCGGCCAGGCTGAGCGGGACCGTCGCGTCGGGCAAGAGCTCGGTGACGACCAGGTAGATCGCGAGCAGCTGGATCAGCAGCGGGATGTTGCGCGAGACTTCGACCCACACCGCGGCAAAGCCCGCCAGCAGCGGATGCTGCGCAAGCCGCGCCAGGCCGATCGCGGCGCCGAGCACGGTAGCCAGCACGACGCCGGCTGCGGCGACGCGCAGCGTGTTGAGCATCCCGGCCGTGAACGCACGCAGATAGGTGTCGCGCGTGCTGTATTCGATGAGCGCCTCGCCGACGTCGAAACCCGCCGGGTCGCCGAGGAAGCCGAATCCGGTCCGGATCTGCCGTGCCTCGAGGTTGGCCGCGGTGTTGAGCGCGAGGCCCGCGATCAAGGCGATCAGCAGGGTGGCGAGCACGCCCTGCAGCAGCCATTCGCGGCGGCGCCGCGCGCGCTCCCGCGCGCGCCATGCGGCGTCTCCGGTCGGGGTGCTCGCGCTGCTCATGCGGTGTGGATAGCAAAGTGGCGGCCGAAGCCGCCACTCGTTCAGTGTCGCCGCAGGCTCAACGCACCGGCGGCGCGTACATCAGGCCGCCCTTGTTCCACAGGTTGTTGACGCCGCGCGGCAGCGCGAGCGGCGTCTTCGGGCCGAGGTTGCGCTCGAAACTCTCGCCGTAGTTGCCGACCTGCTTGACGATCCGGTAGGCCCAGTCCTTGTCCAGACCGAGCAGCTTGCCGGTATCGTCGCTCGTCCCGAGCAGGCGCTGCACGTTCGGATCCTTGCTGTCGCTGCGCATCTTGTCGACATTGGCCTGGGTAATGCCGTTCTCCTCGGCATCGAGCATCACGAAGCCAGCCCAGCGCACGATCTGGAACCACTCGTCGTCGCCACGGCGCACCGCCGGGCCGAGCGGCTCCTTGGAGATCACCATCGGCAGGATCGTGAAGTCGTCGGGCTTCGGCGCGGTGGTGCGCGCGCCGGCGAGGTCGCTCATGTCGGTCGTGTAGACCTGGCAGCGCCCGTTGAAGAACGCGCTGGTGATCGCCTCGGCCGTGTCGAACACGACCGTCTTGTACTTCATGTTGTTGGCGGCGAAGTAGTCGGCGACATTCTTCTCGCTCGTGGTGCCGGCCTGCACGCACACCGTCGCACCGCCCAGCTTCTTGGCGCTGTCGATGTTGAGCTTCTTCGGCACCATGAAACCCTGGCCGTCGTAGTAGTTGACGCCGGCGAAGACGATGCCGAGCGAGGCGTCGCGCGTCAGCGTCCAGGTCGTGTTGCGCGAGAGGACGTCGATCTCGCCGGCCTGCAACGCGGCGAAGCGCTGCTGCGAATTCAAGGGCACGAACTTGACCTTGGCGGCGTCGCCGAGCACCGCCGCGGCCACGCCGCGGCAGAAGTCGACGTCGAGGCCGGTCCAGCGTCCCTGGCTGTCTGCGGCCGAGAACCCCGGCGCCGACGTGTTGACACCGCACACCACCTGGCCTCGGGCCTTCACGGCGTCGAGCGTCTTGCCGGCAAACGCCGGCGTGGCCACCACGGCCGCGACCGCGGTCAGCGCGGCGGGCAGGAATTGGCTGAGCGACATGGGACCTCCCTCGTTGGGCCAGGCGTCATGCGGCCCGGCGATCGGGCAAGTGTACTCAACGCCCATCGAGGAACCGGCAGCCCGCGATCGCCCGCCGCGCGGACCACGGGCTCCACGTCCCGCCGGCTTCGCGCCTGCTGCACCCGAGGTTGCCCGACACAGCGAGCACCGGCGCCGCGCCGGGCCGATGCGGCGCGCAGGAGCCCCAATGGAAGCTGCGTGCGCGGCGCTAGCTGCCGGCGTCGACCTGAGCGGCCGCGCCGTCTGCGGCGGCGTCGAAGAGCAGCGTGTCGACGCCATACAGCGCGGCCAGTGCGGCCAGTTTGGCCGGCACCTGCTGAACCGTGAAACAGCGCCCTCCGGCCTGCGCGAGTCGCCGGCATTCGAGCAGCACGGCCAGCGCCGAAGTGTCGAATCGCTCGAGCCCCGAGGCGTCCAGCGTGACTTCCGAGTCGGGCTCCCGAGGCAAGGCCTGGGCCAGCATCCGCAGAGTGTCGCGCGCCTCGGCGAGGGTGACGGTGGCGGGAAGCAACAGCAAGTCAGCGACTCCACCGCACGTCGCGTGACCGGTGGCACACGGACAACGGGACTGGGTTGAAGGTCTGCCTTCGGCCCATTGCTGCCATTCGCCTGCGTCCGCTGTTGGGTAGCTTCAGCGCGGCGCGGCAGGCGGTGCCCGGCAGGGGCTCATGCTGTGGCGGTCTCCGCTTCGCTGCGACTCCACTGCGTGCCCTTGCGCTTGCAAGCGCAAGGGCGCTCGCCAGGCACAGAACAGTCCGCAGGGACTGTTCTGTGTCCGGGCTCGCTGCGTCGCCCTGGGGTCGCGTCGCACAACTCACTTCGCTCGCTTCGCTCTCTGCGTTCAAACAGGTGCGGCGAGTCAGTCTACGAAGCGCGCTGCGCGCGCCGACCGCAGGCCTGCCGCTCCTCGTCGCCACAGAAATCGCCCCCACCGGGCACCGCCCGCCGCGCTGCAGCGACTCGGTGTTCCGGCGCGGGCAACACCAGCGTCTCAGCAAAGGCGCGTTCGGGCAGGACGCGCAGCGCCTCTGGGGTGCCGAGAAGGTGAGCACGGGGGCAAGCGGTCCGGGGGACCGCTTGCGCCTTGCGAACGGCCGGGCCGACTGGCCCGGCGCGGCCTGCAAGGCCAGGGCTCGTGGCCTCGCGCGAAGCGCGAATCGTCCACTGACTCGTCGCGGATGTCCGAACGCAGCGAACGCAGTGAGCGAAGTGAGTTCTGCGACGGGGCCACGAGGCCGAGCATCGCAGGGAAGTCTGAGCGAAGCGAAGACCGCCCCAGTGAAGCGAAGCGGCCTGCCCGGACGTGCCTTTGCCGCGCCAGTCCTCGCCCGCGAAGCGGACGTTCAGAGACTGCAACGGGCCGAAAGCAGACCTCCGGCCCTCGTCAGGGTGGAGGAGTCTCATCTCACGCCCACCCGGCCACTCGACGGGCAGCCGCCGCATACCCCCGGCGGTGGGAAGACCCACTCGACGGCGCTGCATTCAGGTCCGGACCGATGCGGCCCTGTTCTTTTCGGCCAGCTTGGCAATTAGGCCGTCGATCCCGCTCGTGCCGATCTCCTGCGCAAAGCTGTTGCGGTAGTTCTCGACCAGCCAGACGCCGAGCACGTTCACGTCGTAGATCTTCCACGCACCGGTGGTCTTCTCGAGGCGGTAGTCGAGTTGGACCGGATCGCCCTTGCCGCGCACCTCGGTGCGCACGACGACGTCGTCGTCCTCGGGCTTGGCGCGCATCGGCTTCAACTGCACCGTCTGGTCCTTCACCTGCGTCAGCGCGCCGGAATACGTGCGGATCAGCAGCGTCTTGAACTCCTCCTGGAGCCGCTGCTGCTGCTCGGGCGTCGCCTGGCGCCAGAAGCGGCCCACGGCCGACGCAGTCATGCGCTTGAAGTTGACGCTGGGCATCACCTTCGCATCGACCAGCACGATGATCTTCTGCACGTCACCGGTCTGGATCGACTTGTCGGCCTTGGCGGCATCGAGCACCTCGGTGGAAATGCGCATGATCAATGCGTCCGGCGCCTCCTCGGCGCGGGCGCCGAAGGCGAGCAGCGCGGCGGCAGCGAGGGACAGCGAGGCGAACGTTCGTCGGGAAAGCATGCGGTGGACCTTCTTGTTCAATTCGGGCCGGTTCGGCCAGGGGTTCGGCTTCGAGCCTGCGGTGCGCGGGTAGCGCCGCGCCGGGTGGCGAGGCCGGAGTTCGACGGGCGCGGCGCGCTTGAGTTCACTCGCCCTGCCTGCCCAGGGCCTCTATTTTGCCGCTTCCGGGGCGGACGCCGGTGGCGCGGCCGGTTCGGCCTTCGTTTCGGGTTCGTCTTTCGACGGATCGGGTGGCGGCGGCTCGTCTCCGTCCAGGATCAGGCTGCGCCGGCGCTGCAGGTAGGCGTCGCGCACGAAGGTGTACTTGTCGAGCGCCATGTCGTCGAGCATGCGGCCCGCATCGAGCAGACCGGCGCGAGTGTTCACCAGTTGGAGAGACCAGACGCCGAACTGCGCCAGGAGGTCGATGTTGAACAGGCCCATCGGCGAAGCCGCATAGTTGAGCGGTATGGCCAGCGAGTCGCGCTCGGTCGACGGGCCGAGCAGCGGCCACACCAGGTACGCGCCGGTTCCCAGCCCCCAGACGCCGAGCGTCTGCCCGAAGTCCTCGTAGTGGCGCTCGATGTCCATCTCGCTGGCGATGTCGAGTACGCCGGCGAAGCCGAACACGGTGTTGACGCCGAAACGGAACGCGACCTCGAATGCCTCGACCGGCTTGCCCTGCAACAGGTTGTTCACCGCCGACCAGGCGTCGGCGATGTTGGCGTAGAAGTTGCCGATGCCCCGGCGCACGATCGGCGGCAGGATCGCGGCATAGACCGTGGCCACCGGCTTGAGGATGACGTCGTCGAGTTCCTCGTTGAAGGCGAACACCCTGCGGTTCCACTCCTCCCACGGATCGGCCTTGTTCGGCGCCGTCACGACTGACGGCACGGTCGCGCAGGCGGTGCAGGCCAGCACGAGCACGGCCAGCGCCCAGCGCTGCCAGGATTGGATGCGATCCGGCATCACTTCTTGCTACCGCTCCCGTTGCCTGCGGGCGCAGCGTTCACCGACCCGGCCTCGGCGGCCCGGCTGTTGATGAACTGGCCGATCAGGTTCTCGAGCACCACGGCCGACTGCGTCTGCTTGATCGGGTCGCCCGCGGCCAGCATCTTCTCGTCCGCCCCCGGCTCGAGGCCGACGTACTGGTCGCCCAGCAGGCCGGCGGTCAGGATCTTGGCGGAGGTATCGCGCGGAAACTGATAGCTGCGGCTGATCCCCATGGTCACGACGCCCTGGTAGGTCTGCGTGTCCAGCGTGATCGAAGTGACACGTCCCACCGTGACGCCGGCGCTGCGAATTGGCGCGCGCGCCTTCAGGCCGCCGATGTTGTCGAAGCGTGCCTGCAGCGTGTAGGTGTCGCCACTGCTGAAAGTGGTCAGGTTGGCCGCCTTCAGCGACAGGAACACCAGCCCCAGGATGCCGAGCAGCACGAACAGGCCGACCAGGATTTCAATGCTCTTCTTGCCCATGTCCCTTGCCTTCCGTGCGCGCTAGGGCGTCGAGAACATCAACGCCGTCAGCACGAAGTCCATGCCCAGTATGCCGAGCGACGAGATCACGACGGTGCGCGTCGTCGCGTAGGCCACGCCTTCCGGCGTGGCCTGCGTTTCATAGCCCTGGTACAGCGCGACCGCGGTGCAGATCACGCCGAAGACGAAACTCTTGACGACGCCGTTGCCGACGTCGCGCAAGACATCGACCTTGCTCTGCATGATCGACCAGAAGTTGCCCTCGTCGACGCCGATCAGCAGCACCGCCACCACATAGGCGCCGAGGATACCGACTGCCGAGAACAGGATGGCCAGGATGGGCATCGATGCCACCCCGGCCAGGAAACGCGGTGCCAGCACACGGCTCTTGGGGTCGATGGCCATCATCTCCATCGCCGAGAGCTGCTCGCCAGCCTTCATCAGGCCGATCTCGGCCGTCAGCGAGGTGCCCGCGCGGCCGGCGAACAGCAGCGCCGTGACCACCGGGCCGAGTTCGCGCACCAGCGCCAGGTTGACGATCAGGCCGAGCGACTCCGCGGCGCCGTAGGTCACCAGCGCGTAGTACATCTGCAGCGCGAGGACGAAACCCACCGCGGTGCCGGAGGCGACGATGATCACGAGCGAGCGGTTGCCGATCGCGTGGATCTGGGTCACGACCAGGCCGAAGCGGCGCATCGAGGCCGGTATCGCCCGCAACAGTTCGACGAAGAAGAACGCCGCATGGCCGAAGCTGCGCAAGACCTCGAGCGAGCGAGCGCCGAGCGCCGCGATGGCGTTCAAGAATGCGCCTCCGCCGCGATGCCGAAGTCCTCGGCCATCGACGGCGCCGGGTAGTGGAACTTGACCGGCCCGTCGGGTTCGCCGCGAACGAACTGGCGCACCTCGGGGTCGCTCGAGTCCATCAGCTCGGCCGGCGTGCCCTGGGCGACGATGCGACCCTGCGTCGCCATCAGCACGACGTGGTCGCTGATCGCCATGCACTCTGGCACGTCGTGCGAGACGACGAGCGAGGTGGCGCCCGTCACGTCGTTCAAGGTGCGGATCAGGTTCGCGGCCACGCCCATCGAGATCAGGTCGAGCCCGGCGAAGGGCTCGTCGTACATGATGAGCTCGGGATCAAGCGCGATCGCCCGCGCCAGCGCGATGCGCCGCGCCATGCCGCCCGACACCTCGGCGATGCGCAACCCGGCCGCGCCGCGCAGGCCGACCGCGTTGAGCTTCATCAGCACGATGTCGCGGATCATCGACTCCGGCAATGCCGTCTGCTCGCGCAACGGGAAGGCAACGTTCTCGAACACCGACAGGTCGGTGAACAGAGCGCCAAACTGGAACAGCATGCCCAAGCGGCGCCGCAGCAGATACAGGCCCTCACGATCGCGGGTGTCGATAGCCTTGCCGTCGAAGCGCAGTTCGCCGCGGTCGGCTGCGTGGACGCCGCCGACCAGCCGCAACAGCGTGGTCTTGCCGCAGCCCGAGCCGCCCAGCAGCGAGGTCACCTTGCCGCGTTCGAAGTTGAGCGAAACGTCGTCGAGGATGGTCCTGCTGGCGTCGTAGCCGAACGTGACGTGGTCGATCTCGATCAGGTTGTCGGCCATTGCCGTGAGGGGTTCACCGGGCAGTGCGGTTGAGGGGCTCGAGCGAGCATCCAAGACCGAAGGCGCGCGCTGGCGGCTTTCAGCGGCGGCGATTGTCGCATGCGTGCCCCTCGCCGCCAGGCCGGAGCCTGGCTGGCAGCGGCGGCGCTCAGCGAGGCAGGACGCTCGCGCCCATCAGGAATTCGTCGACCGCGCGCGCCGCCTGTCGCCCCTCGCGGATGGCCCACACGACGAGCGACTGGCCGCGCCGCATGTCGCCCGCGGCGAAGACCTTGGCCACGTTCGTCGCGTAGCCGCCGCTCGCGTCGGTGTGCGCCTTCGCGTTGCCGCGAGCGTCCTTCTCGACGCCGAAGGCCTCGAGCACGCTGGCCACCGGGCCGACGAAGCCCATCGCGAGCAGCACCAGATCTGCCGGCAAGGTCTGCTCGCTGCCCGGCACCTCGACCATCCTGCCGCCCTCCCACTGCACGCGCACCGCCTTCAGCGCCTTGACCTTGCCGCTGTCCCTGCCCTCGCCGCCGATGAATTCCTTGGTGGCGATCGCGAACTCGCGCTCGCAGCCTTCCTCGTGGCTCGACGAGGTGCGCAACTTGATCGGCCAATAGGGCCAGACCAGCGGCCGGTCCTCCTGCTCGGGGGGCATCGGCAGCAGCTCGAACTGCGTCACGCTCTTGGCGCCGTGGCGGTTGCTCGTGCCGACACAGTCGCTGCCGGTGTCGCCGCCGCCGATCACCACCACGTGCTTGCCGTCGGCACGCAACTGCCCCTTGACCTTGTCGCACGCGTTGACCTTGTTCTGCAGCGGCAGAAACTCCATCGCGAAATGGATGCCGGCGAGTCCGCGCCCGGGCACCGGCAGGTCGCGCGAGGCCTCGGCGCCGCCGGCCAGGACGACGGCGTCGAAGCTGCTCTTCAACTGCTCCGGCGTGACGGTCTCGCTGGCCCAGTTCGTCACCTTGCTGCCTTCGGGCAAGGCGCCGACCAGCACGCCGGTGCGGAACTGCACGCCCTCGGCCTGCATCTGCGCGACGCGGCGGTCGATGTGGCCCTTCTCCATCTTGAAGTCGGGGATGCCGTAGCGCAGCAGGCCGCCGATGCGGTCGTTCTTCTCGAACACCGTCACCGCATGGCCGGCGCGGGCGAGCTGCTGCGCCGCCGCGAGGCCCGCCGGGCCCGAGCCGACCACCGCAACGGACTTGCCCGTCGAGCGCGCCGGAGGCTGCGGCACGACCCAGCCCTCTTCCCAGGCACGGTCGATGATCGCGTGCTCGATGCTCTTGATGCCCACCGCGTCGTCGTTGACGTTGAGCGTGCAGGCCGCCTCGCACGGGGCGGGGCAGATGCGGCCGGTGAACTCGGGAAAGTTGTTGGTGCTGTGCAGCACCTGGATCGCGCTCTTCCAGTCGCCCCGGTACACGAGGTCGTTGAAGTCGGGAATGATGTTGTTGACCGGGCAGCCGTTGTTGCAGAACGGGATACCGCAGTCCATGCAGCGCGCGGCCTGCACCTTGGCCTCGTCGGCCTTCAAGCCGATCACGAACTCCTTGTAGGTCTTCAACCGCGCCTGGACCGGCGCATAGCCTTCCTCCAGGCGTTCGTACTCCATGAAGCCGGTGACTTTTCCCATCGTTCGAACTCCGTCGTCGCTGTTCTGATCGGGGCGATCAGGCCTTTGCCGTGGCGGCCGGTGCGTCGGCGACGCGGGCTTTGCCGATCGTGGCCGCCGCCTGGCCCTTGGCGTGCATCTCGCCCAGCGCGCGCTTGTACTCGTGCGGGAACACCTTGACGAACTTCGGCAGGCGCTCGGCCCAGTGGTCGAGGATCTCGCGCGCGCGCAGCGAGCCGGTCCAGCGGTGATGGTCCTCGACCAGCTTCCTGAGCAGCGTCTCGTCGGCCTGCGCCTCGCCGCCCGCGCGGTGCCACAGCGCGGGGTCGGTGCCAGCCGCCTGTTCGGCCGCCGGCAGCAGCTTCTCGAGCGCCACCATCGCGGTGTTGCAGCGGCGCGCGAAGTCGCCGACCTCGTCGTAGACATACGCGATGCCGCCGCTCATGCCGGCGGCGAAATTGCGCCCGGTGCCGCCGAGCACGACCACCGTGCCGCCGGTCATGTATTCGCAGCCGTGGTCGCCGGTGCCCTCGACCACCGCCGAGGCGCCGGACAGGCGCACCGCGAAACGCTCGCCGGCCACGCCGCGCAGGAACGCCTCGCCGCTGGTCGCACCGTAGAGCACGGTGTTGCCGACGATGATGTTCTTCGTCGCGTCGCCGCGGAACTCGATGCTCGGGCGCACGACGACGCGGCCGCCGGACAGGCCCTTGCCGGTGTAGTCGTTGGCGTCGCCGATCAGGTACAGCGTGATGCCCCTGGCCAGGAAGGCGCCGAAGCTCTGCCCGCCGGTGCCCTCCAGCTGGATGAAGATCGTGTGGTCGGGCAGGCCCTCGGGACGGCGCCGGATCAGTTCGCCGGAGAGCATCGCGCCGACGGTGCGGTTGCCGTTGCGCGCCTCGTCCATGAACTGCACCTTCTCGCCGCGGTCGAGGGCGGGCAGGCACTTCTGGATCAGGCGAACGTCGAGGGCGCGATCGAGCCCGTGGTCCTGCTTCTCGACCTGGAAGCGCGGCACGTCGGCCGGCGCGGCGGGCTGGTGGAAAATGCGGGCGAAGTCGAGCCCCTTGGCCTTCCAGTGCGCGATGCCCTTCTTCGTGTCGAGCAGGTCGCTGCGGCCGATCAGATCGTCGAACTTGCGGATGCCGAGCTGGGCCATCAGCGTGCGCGCTTCCTCGGCGACGAAGAAGAAGAAGTTCACCACATGCTCGGGCCGGCCGGCGAACTTGCGGCGCAGCAGCGGGTCCTGCGTCGCCACGCCGACCGGGCAGGTGTTGAGGTGGCACTTGCGCATCATGATGCAGCCCTCGGCCACCAGCGGCGCGGTGGCGAAGCCGAACTCGTCGGCGCCGAGCAGCGCACCGATCACGACGTCGCGCCCGGTCTTCATCTGCCCGTCGGCCTGGACACGGATGCGGCCGCGCAGGCGGTTGAGCACCAGCGTCTGCTGGGTTTCGGCCAGGCCGAGCTCCCACGGCGTGCCGGCATGCTTGATCGAGCTCCACGGCGATGCGCCGGTGCCGCCGTCGTGACCGGCAATCACGACATGGTCGGCCTTGGCCTTGGCCACACCCGCGGCAACGGTGCCGACGCCCACTTCGCTGACCAGCTTGACGCTGATGCTGGCCCGCGCGTTGGCGTTCTTCAGATCGTGGATCAGTTGCGCCAGGTCCTCGATGGAGTAGATGTCGTGGTGCGGCGGCGGCGAGATCAGCCCGACGCCGGGCACCGAATAGCGCAGCATGCCGATGTACTCGCTGACCTTGCCCCCCGGCAGCTGACCGCCCTCGCCGGGCTTGGCGCCCTGGGCCATCTTGATCTGGATCTGGTCGGCCGAGACCAGGTATTCGGTGGTCACGCCAAAGCGCCCCGAGGCAACCTGCTTGATCTTCGAACGCAGCGAGTCGCCGGCCTCGAGCGCGTAGTCGACCTCGATCACCTTGGCGCCGATCACGTCGCTGATCTTCGTGCCCTGGGCGATCGGGATCCCCTTCAACTCGTTGCGGTAACGCGCCGGGTCTTCGCCGCCCTCGCCGGTGTTGCTCTTGCCGCCGATGCGGTTCATCGCCACCGCGAGCGTCGCGTGCGCCTCGGTCGAGATCGAGCCAAGCGACATCGCGCCGGTCGCAAAGCGCTTGACGATCTCGGCCGCGGGCTCCACCTCGTCGACGGGACAAGCCCTGGCCGGATCGAGCCGGAACTCGAACAAGCCGCGCAGCGTCATGTGGCGGCGCGACTGGTCGTTGATGATCTGCGCGTACTCCTTGTAGGTGTCGAAGCGGTTCGCGCGCGCGCTGTGCTGCAGCTTGGCGATCGCGTCGGGCGTCCACATGTGCTCCTCGCCGCGCACGCGCCAGGCGTATTCGCCGCCGGCGTCGAGGCTGTTGGCGAGCACCGGGTCGGCGCCGAAGGCGGCGCGGTGCATCCGGATCGCCTCCTCCGCCACTTCGAACACGCCGATGCCGCCGACCTGGCTGGCGGTGCCGCGGAAGAACTTCTCGATCAATGCGCGGTCGAGCCCGATCGCCTCGAACAACTGGGCGCCGCAGTACGACATGTAGGTCGAGACGCCCATCTTCGACATGATCTTGGACAGGCCCTTGCCGACGGCCTTGACGTAGTTGGCGATCGCTTTTTCGGCCGACAGCTCGCCCGGCAGTTCGCTGTGCAGGCTGGCCAGCGTTTCCAGCGCCAGATAGGGGTGGATCGCCTCGGCGCCGTAGCCTGCCAGCAGCGCGAAGTGATGGACCTCGCGTGCCGACGCGGTCTCGACGACCAGGCCGGCGGTGGTGCGCAGGCCTTCGCGCACCAGGTGCTGGTGGATCGCCGAGAGGGCCAGCAGCGCCGGTATCGCCACATGCTCGCGGTCCATCCTGCGGTCGCTGACGATCAGGATGTTGGAGCCGCCGCGCAGCGCATCGACCGCTTCGGCGCACAGCGACGCCAGCTTGGCTTCGACGCCCTCGTCGCCCCAGGCGAGCGGGTAGGTGATGTCGAGTTCGTAGCTCTTGAACTTGGCGTGGGTGTGACGCTCGATCTGGCGCAGCCGCGACATGTCGTCGAAGTCGAGGATCGGCTGCTGCACCTCGAGCCGCATCGGTGGGTTGACCGCGTTGATGTCGAGCAGGTTCGGCTTCGGGCCGATGAATGAGACGAGCGACATCACGATCGCCTCGCGGATCGGGTCGATCGGCGGGTTCGTCACCTGCGCGAACAACTGCTTGAAGTAGCTGTAGAGCGGCTTGTTCTTGTCCGACAGCACCGCCAGCGGCGAGTCGTTGCCCATCGAGCCGATGGCTTCTTCACCGGCCTGCGCCATCGGGCTGAGGAGGAACTTGATGTCCTCCTGCGTGTAGCCGAAGGCTTGCTGGCGGTCGAGCAGCGCGTCGGTGAAGCCCGGCTCCTCGGCATCGACGGGGATGTCGTCGAGCTTGATGCGCACGCTCTCGATCCACTGCCGGTAGGGCTTGGCCGAGGCGAACTGGTGCTTCAACTCCTCGTCGTCGACGATGCGGCCCTGGTCGAGGTCGATCAGGAACATCTTGCCCGGCTGCAGGCGCCACTTCTTGACGATCCGGTTCTCGGGGATCGGCAGCACGCCGGACTCGGAGGCCATCACCACCAGGTCGTCGTCGGTCACGATATAGCGCGCGGGCCTGAGGCCGTTGCGGTCGAGCGTGGCGCCGATCTGGCGGCCGTCGGTGAAGACCATCGCCGCCGGGCCGTCCCAGGGTTCGAGCATCGCCGCGTGGTACTCGTAGAACGCGCGGCGGCGCACGTCCATCGTCGTGTGCTGCTCCCAGGCCTCGGGGATCATCATCATCGCCGCGTGCGCGAGCGAGTAGCCGCTCATCGTCAGCAGCTCGAGCGTGTTGTCGAAGGTGGCCGTGTCGCTCTGCCCCTCGAAGCTGATCGGGTAGAGCTTCTTCAGGTCGTCGCCGAGCACGGGCGACTTCATCACCCCTTCGCGGGCCCGCATCCAGTTGAAGTTACCCTTGACGGTATTGATTTCGCCGTTGTGTGCGACCATGCGGTACGGGTGCGCGAGCGGCCACTCGGGGAAGGTGTTGGTCGAGAAACGCTGATGCACGAGCGCCAGCGCCGAGACCACGCGCGAGTCCTGCAGGTCGAGGTAGTACTGGCCCACCTGGTCGGCCAGCAGCAGTCCCTTGTAGATGACGGTGCGGCACGACATGCTGGGCACGTAGTACTCGCGGCTGTGGGTGAGCTTGAGATGCTGGATTGCGCTGGAGGCCGTCTTGCGGATCACGTAGAGCTTGCGCTCCAGCGCATCGGGGACGATCACGTCCGGGCCGCGGCCGATGAAGACCTGTCGGATCACCGGCTCCTTGGCGCGCACGTTGGGCGACATCGGCATCGCCTTGTCGACCGGCACGTCGCGCCAGCCGAGCAGCACCTGGCCCTCGGCCTTGATTGCGCGCTCGAGCTCCTGCACGCAGGCCAGGCGCGACGCATGCTCCTTCGGCAGGAAGATCATGCCCACGCCGTATTCCCCCGGCGGCGGAAGGGCGACGCCACGCGCGGCCATGTCGGCGCGGTAGAAGTCGTCCGGGATCTGGATCAGGATGCCGGCGCCGTCGCCCATCAGCTTGTCGGCCCCGACCGCGCCTCGGTGGTCGAGGTTCTCCAGGATCAGCAGGCCCTGCTCGATGATGTGGTGCGCCTTGCGGCCCTTGATGTGGGCGACGAAACCAACGCCGCAGGCGTCGTGCTCGAGCGCGGCGTTGTACAGGCCTCGGTCGGCCGCGTCCTGCAGTTCTTCGCGGGCCGTGGCCCCGGGGGCGGCTTGGTGCATGGCAGTCTCCTCATCGACGCGCCCCCAAGGCGTTCACGGTGCCGGCCGGCAGGCAGCGCGAAGAGGCTCCTTCGCCCCCATGGGGCATCGTCGCCTGGGGGCAGCCCGGCGCCGACGGTGAACAGGAAGCTTTGAAGAATAGTGCAACGCAGCAATTGCATCAAGAAGAATTAAATGGGGTCAGTACCCTTTTATAAGCACCAATCAAGTGCGCGCACTAAATTGGGGACATATTGATGCCGTTCGCTATTCACTCGCCTTGCGTGGTCGGCCTCGAGGCTCGGGGCCTACGCGGCGGTGTGTACGCGCGGCGAGCGCGGCCTTGAAGCGGTCCGAGCCCAGCGCCCAGCCCTTCATCATTGCGTCGCCAATGTCCCGGGCCTGCGCGGAATTCAGGCCCCCCTCGAGGAGTTGCCGGTGGGCGGCCTCGCGCTCGAACGGCGTGTTGCCGATCGCCCAGTAGAACGCGTGGTCGGTGACCAGCGGGTCGCTCGCCAGGCCCAGGTGGTGGCGCGCGCTCGACCAAGGATGATCCTGCGCCTCGCGCGCCAGCCCGGCGCGAACCGGCGCCAGTTCGACGAAGCAGATGCAGGCATGAAGATGACGCTCGGCCTCGATCACGGTGGCGCGGAAGCGCCCTTCCCACAGCGTGCCGCTGCGGCCATGGCGGCGGTTGAACCGCGTCACGTAGCGCCGCCCCAGCGCCTGCATCATCCGGCTCAGCCCGCTGGCATCGCCTGGCGTCGCCAGCAGGAGGGCCTCGTTGTCGGTCAGCGCATAGGCGTGGATCGCCACCTGGTTCGCGGCGGCCGCTTCCCGCAGCAGCTGCAGGTAGCTTTCGCGGTCGGAGCGATCGATGAAGACCGCCTGGCCGTTGTTGCCGCGCTGGATCACCTGGTGAACCTGGCCGGCGGCGGCCAGACGTGCAAGACGGGCCATCAGTCGGCCCGGCGCAGACGCGAAGGTTCGGTCGCTTCGGCGGCCGCCGCAAGCGCCGAGACGAAGATGCGCATCAACTGCTTGCCTTCGCGCCGCGCCCTTCGGCGTTCGCCTGGGAGCCCGCCGCAGCGCCTTCGTGATCCATGGCGCCGCGGCGCGACCACTTGAGTGCCTTCGTGCGGCGCGCTCCGGCATTCGCCCACCGAACGGCCCGGAGCATTCATGGGAACAGCGTCTCTCCGGTCAGACGCTGATGCTCGCGCAGCGCGAAGCGGTCGGTCATGCCGGCAATGTAGTCGGCGATCGCGCGGTGCGGCCTGGCGTGGCGGGTGACCGTGAGCGGCAGCGCCGATGCGTCACCGGCATAGGCCGCATAGAGATCGGCAACGACACGCCGCGCCCGGTCGGTCGTTTCGACGACCTGCGGGTGGCGGTACAGGTTGCGGTGCAGGAAGCGCTTGAGCTTCCCGCTTTGCGCCTGCATGCCGGCACTGAACCGCAGCAGCGGCGGCAGCGCCCGGACCGCTTCGACGCTGGCCGGCGCAGCCGCGTCGAGCGCGGCGCGGGTGGCGCCGATCAGGTCATAGACCTGGCGCGACAGCATCCGCCGGAGAGTGTCGAACAGCAGCCGGCGCCCGGCGAGCGCCGCATACTCGGCCAGCGACTCGTGGCGGCAACTCGCGAACAGCTCGACGCTCTCGAGCTGCTCCATCGTCAGCAACCCCGACCGCACACCGTCGTCGATGTCGTGCGCGTTGTACGCGATCTCGTCGGCAAGGTTGCACAGCTGAGCCTCCAGGCTCGGCTGGGTCCCGGTGATGAAGCGCAGGCCCACGCCCTCGGGCTCGCGCAGCAGCAATTGCTCGGCGTGGCGCCGCGAGCAATGCTTCAGGATGCCTTCGCGCGTTTCGAAGCTGAGATTGAGCCCGTCGTAGGCGGGGTAGCGCTCCTCGAGCCAGTCCACCACGCGCAGGCTCTGCAGGTTGTGCTCGAAGCCGCCATAAGGGGGATGGGCCGCGCGCAGGCATTCGTTGAGCGCGTCCTGCCCGGCATGGCCGAACGGCGTGTGGCCAAGATCGTGTGCCAGCGCAATCGCCTCGACGAGGTCTTCGTTGAGCCCGAGCTCGCGCGCGATGGAACGGCCGAGCTGGGCCACTTCGAGCGAATGCGTGAGTCGGGTGCGGAACAGGTCGCCCTCGTGGTTCAGGAACACCTGGGTCTTGTAGACCAGGCGCCGGAACGCCGTGCAGTGGACGATGCGGTCGCGGTCGCGCTGGAACTCGTTGCGCGTCGGCGCCGGCGCCTGCGGGTAGCGGCGGCCGCGCGAATGCAGCGGGTCGCATGCGTAGGGCTGGAGCATCGCCCCTCTCAGCCCTCGCCGGGGCGCCCCGGAGTGGACCGGCATCCCCTCGGGGAGCGATGCCGAAGGTGTATTGGCGCCGTCATGCACTCAGGTCGAATGCGCTTCGACGACCGCCTCGACCATCGCGTCGGGGGCGGCGCGCACGCCGGCGCGACCGGGTGCCTCGATCACCACGAAGCGGATCTCCCCGCCCTCGGCCTTCTTGTCGACACGCATCAGGTCGAGATAGCGCGCGGCGCCGAACGCGGGGCCCGCGATCGGCAGGCCGGCGCGCTCGACCAGCCGCGTCAGCCGCCGCGCATAGGCCTCGTCGATCAGGCCGAGCCGAACCGACAGGTCGGCCGCCATCACCATGCCGCAACCCACGGCCTCGCCGTGCAACCACTGCCCGTAGCCGAGGCCCGACTCGATCGCATGGCCGAAGGTGTGGCCGAAGTTGAGAATCGCGCGCAGGCCGCCTTCGCGTTCGTCCTGGCCCACCACCCAGGCCTTGATCTCGCACGAGCGGCGCACCGCGTGCGCCAGCGCTGCCGCGTCGCGCGCCAGCAGCGCTTCGAGGTTCGCTTCGAGCCAGGCGAGGAAGGCCTCGTCGGCGATCGGGCCATACTTGATCACCTCGGCCAGGCCGGCACGGATCTCGCGCTGCGGCAGCGTGGCCAGCGTCGCCAAGTCGGCCACCACGCGCAGCGGCTGGTAGAACGCACCGATCATGTTCTTGCCCAGCGGGTGGTTGATGGCCGTCTTGCCGCCCACCGAGGAATCGACCTGCGCCAGCAGCGTCGTCGGCACCTGCACGAAGGGCACGCCGCGCATGTAGCAGGCCGCGGCGAAGCCGGTGACGTCGCCGACCACGCCGCCGCCGAGGGCAAACAGCACCGTCTTGCGGTCGCAGCCCGCGCCGAGCAGCGCGTCGAAGACCACGTTCAGCGACGGCCAGTCCTTGTGCGCTTCGCCGTCGGGCAGCTCGATCACCTGCACCCGCGAGTACCGCGCGCCCAGCGCTGCCTTCAACCGCGCCGCGTACAGCGGCGCGACGACGGTGTTGGTGACGATCACGGCACAGGCCGCGGCCGGCAAACCCTCGAAGCTCGCTGGCTCGTCGAGCAGGCCGCGGCCGATCAGGATGTCGTAGCTGCGCTCGCCCAGCGGTATCGGCACCCTCGTGCCCGGGCCGTCTTTGTCGATCATGGGCGCAAGTGTAAGGTCGCACTCGCGCGGGCCGACGTCAGCGATTGGGCTCGCGCGGTTCGACCGACGACGGCACCAGGGACGGATCCACCAGGCCCGCCAGCTCGAGCTGCATCAGGATCATGTTGACCAGCATCGAAATCGACGGCCGGCCGGTCTCGATCGTGTAGTGCGCCGTCTTGCGGTACAGCGGATCGCGCTCGGCGAACAGGTCGCGCAGCTTGCGCAGCGGGTCGCGCACCTGCAGCAGCGGCCGGTGGGTGTCGTGGCGCAGGCGGCGAAAGAGCTCATCGGGCGTCGAGCGCAGGTACACGACCGTCGAGGCATTGCGCAGCGCCTGCCGGTTGGCCTCGCGCAGCACCGCCCCGCCGCCGGTGGCGAGCACGGCGCCGGGCAGCGCCGTCAGCCGGGCGATCGTTTCCTGCTCGATGTCGCGAAAGCGGGCCTCGCCCTCGCGCTCGAAGAACTCGCGGATGGAGCAGCCGATCTCGCGCTCGATCTCGGCGTCGGAATCGAAGAACTGGCGCCTGAGGACGCGCGCCAGGTGCTTGCCGACGGTGGACTTGCCAACGCCGGGCAGGCCGACCAGGCTGATCTGAGACAAGTGCCCGTCAGTCGGCGTTCTGGCAGGGCGGCACCGGTCCACGGCCGGGGTCGATCGACGGAACGGCCGTGGTGGTCACGACACCGTAGGGGCTCCTGACGAATGGCGGCGCGCCCTTGGTCTCGATGTCGGTGATCGGGACGCCCAGCACATCGACCCATGTCTTGCGGCCCTCGGTGCCGGCGACGCCGGCCGAGACCAGTATCTGGTACTGCAGCCACGAGCCGAGGTTCTTCCCGTACTCGATCTGGAGCGTCATCTTGCCCGCAGCGTCGGTCTTCGTGCTGCCCACGGCAGAGACAATGATGTCCGCCTTGCTGGGATCGATCTTGCCATTGAGGTTGATGTCCTCCGACGCCTGATAGAAGCCGGTGCGCCCGATGTCCTCGTTCTGGCAACCGACCGGCCCGGGCAGCACGATCGCACAAGCCAGGGGATCCGTGCAGACGTTGATCCAGCGCGTGCCGTCGTAGACGTACTGACCCTTCAGGTAGTACTGCAGATCGATCGATGGCGTGATATCCACATTCGCCTTCGGGCGCCCCGCGATGTCCACTGCCGTCACCGTGAACTGCTGCTTGTAGGTGAGGGGATCGGTGACGTCGATCCTGCGATTGGTCGTGATCGAGATCGACAGCACCTCGGCGGCCACTGTCAGCGTCGTCGTGATCGTCGTCACTCCGGCATCGCCGCAGCTCGTGAAGTCGACGTTCGCGTAGCAGGCGCTGATCGTGACCCCGTTCTTCGGGCTGGTGCGGGCGCCAGGGATGAAGCTCGTCACCGCCCTGCCGTTGCCATCCGAGTAGACGATGTTGCCCTCGGTCGAAAAGGTGCCGTAGCTGTTGTTGACGAGGAACCTCACGCGCATGTTCGGGATGGGGTTGTTGCTCGCGTCGAGGAACAGCGCGCGGACCTCGGCGCGGTAGTTCGTGCTGATGTCGACATTCGGCGCCACCACGCTCGGGTTCGCGGCGACGGTGGCCGAGGTCGGCGTTCCCAGCGCCGGGGGGATCGCGCTCGTCATCTGGACCAGCACGTCCTGCGTCTTCTCGACGCCGCCGGCCTTCGCGACGACGCTGAGCGTACCCGCCGTCGCAGGCGCGGTGTAGCTGAACTTGTAGGCCCCGTTCGAATCGGTCACGCCGTCCGCCGGGGCGGCGGCACCGGCGACGACGCTGATCGCCTGGCCGGCCATCGGGCTGCCGGCTGCGTCCTTGAGGATGAAGTCCACCTGCCCTGCACTCGAGGGCGCCACCACGGCGGGCACGGGTGTCGAGCCCAGGGTCGCGCCCGTGACGACGAACGACGCGGTGGCGCTGAGGCTGCCGCTGGTGGCGACGACGGTGATCGTGCGGTTGGCCCGGTTGGCGCCGACGCTGACCGCCGCGGTGACGACGCCCGCGGCGCTCGTGCTCGTCGAATCGGCCGTGAAGACCGCGCCGTTGTCCACCGCGAACGAGACCGGCACGCCACTCACGGTCTGCCCGCCCGCGGTTGCCGCGGTGGCCGTGGCGGTCACGGTGTCGGCCCCCGAGTTGCTGATGGTCGTCTTGTCGAGCGCGATCGTCAGCGCGGTCGCGGTGGTGCTGGTGCTGGTGGCGCATGCGGTGCTGCCCGGCCCGCCATAGCAAACGTCGCTGCCGCCGCCACAGGCCGCCAGCAGTAGGCCCGCCGCCAGTACCCACACCGCTTTGATCGTTCGCATCGAATCCGCTCCTGCCTTCACTCTGGCTTTCTGTCCGTGGCCCGGGGTGGCCGACGCGTCGCTCAACGCGGCGCCTTCTCGCTGATGACCTTCGGGGTCAGGAAGATCAGCAACTCCACCTTGCTCGTCTGCGTGTCGGTCGTCTTGAACAGGTTGCCGAGGTAGGGGATGTCGCCCAGGAACGGCACCTTGGTGACGTTCGTACTGTCGACCTGCTCGAAGATCCCGCCGATGACGACGGTGCCGCCGTTCTCGACGAGCACCTGCGTCTTGACCGACTTGGTGTTGATCGACGGCACACCGGCGAAGATCTGCCCGACGCTGTCCTTGGTGACTTCGACATTCATGATGACGTTGCCTTCCGGCGTGATCTGGGGCGTGACGTCGAGCATCAGGGTCGCGTCGACGAACGAGACCGCCGTGGCGCCACTGCTCGTGGCCTGCTGATAGGGGATTTTCGTGCCCTGCTTGATCGTGGCCTTCTGCTGGTCGGCGGTGGTGATGCGCGGACTCGACACGATCTTGCCCTTGCCGTCGGCCTCGAGCGCCGAGAGTTCGAGGTTGAGAAAGCGGTTGGCATTCACGCCGAACAGCGACAGCGCGAAGGTCGCCGGGTTGAAGCCGCCTTGCGCGATTGCCGGCAGGTTGACAAACGTCGTGTCGCTGAAGGCCGGGCCGGGGATCTGCCCCGTCTGGCCGCCGACGGCCGCCATGTTGCCGCCAACCGTGCCGCGCGTGTTGCCACCCAGGCTGACGCCCGGGGCGGTGCCGTTCTTGATGCTCAGGTCGGCGAACCCCAGCCGCACGCCGAGCGAACGGCCGAAGGTGTCGTCGGCGATCACGATGCGGGCCTCGATCAGCACCTGGCGCACCGGGATGTCGATCTTGGCGATCACTTCCGCCACCTCGGCCAGCTTGGAGGGAATGTCGGTCACGAACACCTGGTTGGTCCGGATGTCGAAGTTGATGGCGCCGCGCGGCGACAGGATCCGGTTGCTTGCGCCCGACGAACCCGAGAACTGGTTGTTCGACAACGCCTGGTTGGCCACGATCTGCTTCATGACGTCTTCGGCCTTGGCGTAATTGAGCTGGAACGACTGCGTGCGCACCGGCTCCAGCGTCAGCACTTCCTGCTCGCTCGCCAGCGTGGCCTTGCGGCGGTCCGCGAGTTCCTGCTTCGGGGCGATCAGGATCACGTTGCCGCTCTTCTTCATGCCCAGGGCCTTGGACTCGAGAATGATGTCGAGCGCCTGGTCCCAGGGCACGTCCTTCAGGCGCAGCGTCACGTTGCCGGTGACGGTGTCGCTGGTCACGATGTTGAAGTTGGTGAAGTCGGCGATCACCTGCAGCAGCGCGCGAACGTCGATGTTCTGGAAGTTCAGCGACAGCTTCTCGCCGGCGTAGCCGGGGCCCTGGGTGAGCTTTTGCGGATCGATCTTCTGCGGGCGGACCTCGAGCACGAACTGGTTGTCCGTCTGGTAGGCGCTGTGTTCCCACACGCCCCGGGGCTCGATCACCATGCGCACCCGGTCGCCGTTCTGGAAGGTCGAGACGGTGGTCACCGGCGTGCCGAAGTCGGTCACGTCGAGGCGGCGACGCAGGTTCTCGGGCACGCTGGAGCGCAGAAACTCGACCACCAGCGTCTGACCCTGCTGCTTGATGTCGACCCCGACCTGGTTGTTCGGCAGGTCGACGACGATGCGTCCGGCGCCGTCCTGGCCGCGCCGGAAGTCGATGTCCTTGAGCGGCAACTGCGTGCGGTTCAGGCTCTCCGCAAAGCGAACCGGCTCGCCACCGGCACTGGCAGCCACGGGGGGCGGCGCCGCGTTCTCGAGCACGACGAGCAAGGCCTTGCCCTGCAATTGGGCGCGGTAGTTCGACGGCGCCTTCAGGTTCAGCACGAGGCGTGCCCGGTCGCCTGCCAGCGCCACGTTGGCCGAGCGCAGGTTGCCCTGGTTGATCTCGACGCTCGACTTGCCCATTGCATTGCCCACGCCCGGCAGGTCGAGCGCGATGCGCGGCGGGGTCTGGATCGAAAAGCCGCTCGGCACCGCGGCCAGCGGCTCGCTGAGCTCGATGCGCACCACCTCGGCGCCGGACTGCTGGCTGCTGGTGATCGACTGGATGGCATTCTGGGCCCAGGCCGAGAACGTGGCGCCAGCCAGCAATGCGAGCGCCAGCGTACGGGCGGGCCAGTGGCTCATCATTCGTTTCTCCTGCTGATTCGTCGTCGGCCTCATCGCCCCTTCTCCTGAAGTTGGAGTGCGCCGGGGCGCTCGATCCATTCGCCGGCTGCGTCCTGAACGATCTCTCTGAGCGAGACATCGGTTTCCGTGATCTTGGTGATCTTGCCGTAGTTCTGCCCGAGGTAATCGCCCGTTTTGACCTGGTAAAGCAGGTTATCAACGCGCAACAGCGCGTAGTTGCGCCCGTTCTTGACCACGCTGCCGACCATCGACATGCTGTCGAGCGGGAATGCCTCGAGCGGCTCCTTGCGGCGGTTGAATTCGGCCGCCAGCAGCGAATTGGGCTGGCGCGCCTCCTGCTTGAGCGCGACGGTCAGCTTCTGCGAGCTGAACGGCTCGACGCCATCGGTCGAGGCATAGGGCTGGGGATTGAACTTCTTCGGCGGCGACAGCGGCTGCACGCTCGGCTTGACTTCGCGCCGTTGCTGCTCCATCCACTGCTGCAGTTCCTCCTGCTCGCCGCTGCAGCCGGCGAGAACGAACATCGCCACGGCTGCCGCAGCCCACCCGAGATGCCTTGCACAGCGAACGGTCATTTCTTGGCTCCCGCAGGTTTGGCAGTCGCCTTCTTCTGCGCCTCGATCTCGCCCGTGTCGAGATAGCGGTAGGTACGTGCCGTGGCTTCCATCGCCAGCGCGCCGCCGGCCGCGTCCTTGCCCGAGGTGATGCGCATGTCGTGCAGGGTCACGATCCGCGACAGGTTGGCCACGTCGGCCGCGAACGCGCCGATGTCGTGATAGCGCCCGCTGACCTTGATGGCGATCGGCAGCTCGGCGTAATAGTCCTTGACCACGACCTGCCCGGGCCGGAACAGCTCGAACTGCAGGCCGCGGCCGAGCCCGGCCTGGTTGATGTCGGACAGCAGCGCGTCCATCTCGGCCTTGCCGGGAAGCTGCTTTTCGAGCTGGGTCACGTACTCCTCGACCTGGAGCTTCTGCTTGCGCAGTTCCTCCAGGTTGACGGCTTGCGCCAGCTTGGCCCGGTAGTCCTGCTTCAGCGTGGGTTCCTTGGCGCGCTCGGCATCGAGCTCGACGTGCGCGTCGGAGAGCAGCAGGAACCACCCGGCCACCACCACGATCGCGACCAGGACGCTCCAGGTGGCGAGCTTCGGGAGCCAGGGCCACTGGCCGGGTTCGTTCGGGTTGAGGCCGCGGAACTGCGACGCCGCGTGCTCATAGACCGAATTGAGGTCGAGGTTGACTGATTTCGCTTTGGTCGCCATCGCCGTCGCTTTCAGGGCTTCTTGGCCGCCGGGGCCGAGCCGGCACTTGCCACCGGGATGGCGGCATCGGCGGCGGGGTCCTGCGGCCGCTTGATCGAGACGCGCATCGAGAAGTCGTACAGGCGCTTCTGTTCGCGGGTGGCCGTCTGGATGCTGGTCACCTTGATCTCCACCAGTTCAGGGCGGGTCAGCCAGGGGGAGTTGTAGGCCGTGTTGCGCAGCAGCTCGGAAACGCGCTCGTTGGTCTGCGCGATGCCGCTCAAGATGAGCACGGCGCCGTCTTGCTTGACCGACGTGAAATAGACGCCCTCGGGGGTCTGGCGTACCAGTTCGTTGAGCACGTGGACCGGGATGTTGCGATCGGTCTGCAGGTTCTCCACTGCCTTCTGGCGCGCCTTGAGTGACTCGATCTCGGCCTTGAGCGTCGTGATGTCCTTGATCTGGATCTCGAGCTTGCGGATCTCGGCGCTGAGGAACTGGTTGCGCTCCTGCTGCGCCACGGTGAGCTGCTGCACCAGCAGATACCAGACGCCGACGATCGCGAGCCCGGCGACGGCGGCGACGCCCAGCCCGGCAAAGAAGGCCGCCTTGCGCCGCTTGCGCCGTTCCTCCCGGTGCGGGAGCAGGTTGATGAGGATCACTTGGCGAACCTCCGCATCGCCAGGCCGCAGGCGGTCAGGTAGGCCGGCGCTTCGCGGCGCAGCTTGCTTTCACGCACCGCCGAGCCGAGCTTCATGTTGTCGAACGGGTTCACGACCATCGAAGCGAAACCGGTCAGCTCGGTCACGCGGTCCTTGAGGCCGGGCAACGAGGCCGTGCCGCCGGCCAGCATCACGTAGTGCACCTTGTGGTGCGGCGTGCTGGTGAAGAAGTACTGCAGCGCGCGCCCGATTTCCTGCGACAGGCTGTCGACGAACGGCGTCAGGATCATGGCCTCGTAGTCGTCCGGCAGTTCGCCGGCGAGCTTCTTCTGCTCGGCTTCCTCGAACGAGAAGCCATACTGGCGCGAGATCAGCTGCGTCAACTGCGATCCACCGAAGGCCTGGTCGCGGTCGTACAGCATGTCGTCGTCGCGCAACACCTTCAGGCTCGTCGTGTCGGCGCCGATCTCGAACAACGCGACCAATGCGTCCCTGCCCTCGTTCGGCAGCGCCGCGACGATGCGGCTCATCGCCAGGCGCGACGCGTGGGATTCGATGTCGAGCACCACCGGCTTGAGGCCGGCCGCTTCGGCCAGACCCTGCCGGTCCTGCACCAGGTTCTTGCGCGAAGCGGCGATCAGCACCTCGATGTCGCCGACCGAGGCCGGGCTGGGCCCGATCACGCAGAAGTCGAGGCTCACTTCGTCGAGCGAGAACGGAATGTACTGGTTGGCCTCGGTCTCGACCTGCAGTTCGAGCTCTTCCTCGCGCAGCCCGGCCGGCAACATGATCTTCTTGGTGATCACGGCCGACTGCGGCATCGCCATCGCCACCTGTTTGGTCCGGGTGCCGCTCTTGGCCACCACCCGCCGCACCGCCTCGGCCACTTCGTCGAACTTTTCGATCTGGCCGTCGGCGATCCAGCCCTTCTCGAAGCTCTCCGAGGCGAAGCGCTCCAGCACATACTCGCCAGCCGCGTTCTGCTCGAGCTCGATCAGCTTGACGCTGGACGAGCTGATGTCCAGCCCGATCATCGGCGGGTGCTTGCGCCCCAACAACACATCCAGGAAGCTCACGTCGCTGTTCTCCCAACGCGCCACGGCGTGCGCCGGATTGTTAAGAAGTTACTTGAATGCTAGCAGTAAAGCCCTTGACCACCATGGAGTTTCCCAGCTGGCCGGGGTGCGCTCGTTGCAAAACGCACACGCTCCGGGAATCCGGAAAACCGACCCGAAGGCCAATCCTGAGACGTTATCGGCAGCTACCCTGGGCGACTTCAGCGATCTTTGATGCCGGCTTGCACGCGGTTTCTATAATCCGGCCCACCACCCCAGGAGCCTCATGAGTGAATCCGAGCGTCCGACCGGACGTGCCAGCCCTGCTGCGTCGTCGCCGCGCGCCAAGCGCGCTGCGCAGCCGGGATGGGCCGGCTGGATGCTGAAAGCCCTGGCCTGGCTGGCCGGCTTGGCGGTGGCAGGGGTCGCCGCACTGCTCTTGCTGGTCGCGATCGCGCTGGCCGTCGCCTACCCCAACCTGCCCGATACCGGCGGCATCACCGACTACCAGCCCAAGCTGCCGATGCGCATCTTCTCTGCCGACGGGGTGCTGCTCGGCGAGTTCGGAGAGGAACGGCGCAACTTCGTGCCGATCGCGGAGATTCCCAAGCTGATGCGCGACGCCGTGCTCGCTGCCGAAGACGCGCGCTTCTACGAGCACAGCGGCGTCGATTACAAGGGCGTGCTGCGCGCCGGCATGGCCAACTTCAGCGGCCTGGGCAGCCAGGGGGCCTCGACGATCACGATGCAGGTGGCGAAGAACTTCTACCTGTCGACCGAGAAGACGCTGACCCGCAAGATCTACGAGATCCTGCTTGCGCTGAAGATCGAAAGCGTGCTGTCGAAGGACCAGATCCTCGAGCTGTACATGAACCAGATCTACCTCGGCCAGCGCGCCCACGGCTTCGCGGCGGCGAGCGAGGCCTACTTCGGCAAGGCGCTGAAGGACATCACCCTGGCCGAGGCGGCGATGCTGGCCGGATTGCCCAAGGCGCCGTCGACGTTCAACCCGATCGTCAACCCCAAGCGCGCAACCGAGCGCCAGCACTACGTCATCGACCGCATGCTGGACAATGGCTTCATCACCGAGAGCGAGCGCGCTGCGGCGCGCGAGCAGCGCCTCCGGTACCGTCCGCCGCAGGACTTGCCGGTGCACGCCGAGTACGTCGCCGAAACGGCCCGCCAGCTGATCTTCGGCCAGTACGGGGCCGAGGCCTACACGCGGGGGCTCAACGTCACGCTGACGATCGACTCGAAGGCGCAGATGGTGGCCTACCGCGCGCTGCGCAAGGGCATCATGGACTACGAGCGGCGGCAGGTCTATCGCGGGCCCGAGGCCTACATCGACCTGCCGCTGGACCCGCAGGAGCTCGACGCGCGGATCACGGAAGCCCTGGTCGAGCACCCCGACAACGATGAGCTGCGCGCCGGCGTGGCGATCGAAGTCGGCCCGAAGAAAGTGCTCGCCGTGCTGCAGAGCGGCGAGGTCGTGACCGTCACCGGAGACGGGCTCAAGCCGGTCGCTTCCGGACTGGCGGAGAAGGGCAATCCGAAGACGCAGCTGCGGCGCGGCGCCGTGATCCGCCTCGTCAAGGGCCCGAAGGACGCCTGGACCATCACCCAGTTGCCCGAGGTCGAGGGCGCATTCGTCGCCCTCGATCCGCGCACCGGCGCGGTGCGCGCGCTGGTCGGCGGCTTCGACTACGCGAAGAGCAAGTTCAACCACGTGACCCAGGCCTGGCGCCAGCCCGGCTCCAGCTTCAAGCCGTTCATCTACTCGGCGGCGCTGGAAAAGGGCTTCACGCCGGCCACGGTGATCAACGACGCGCCGCTGTTCTTCGACGCCGGCGCCACCGGCAGCCAGCCCTGGGAGCCGAAGAATTACGACGGCAAGTTCGAAGGACCGATGCCGCTGCGCACCGCGCTGGCGAAGTCGAAGAACATGGTCTCGATCCGCATCCTGCAGGCCATCGGCGCCCCCTACGCCCAGGAGTGGATCACCCGTTTCGGCTTCGATGCCGACAAGCACCCGGCCTACCTGACGATGGCGCTCGGCGCGGGCTCGGTCACGCCGATGCAGATGGCCACCGCCTACGCCGTGTTCGCCAACGGCGGCTACCGGCTCAACCCGGTCTTGATCGCCAAGCTCACCGACGACAAGGGACACGTGCTCAACGAGAGCCCAGCTGCCATGCTCGACGAGACGACCCGAACGCTGGACGCGCGCAACGCGTTCCTGATGTCGAGCCTGCTGCAGGAGGTCACGCGCTCGGGCACGGCGGCGTCGGCCAAGGTCAAGCTCCAGCGCGGCGACATCTACGGCAAGACGGGCACCACCAACGACTCGATGGACGCATGGTTCGCCGGCTTCCAGCGCAGCGTGGTGGCGGTGGTGTGGATGGGCTACGACACGCCGCGCAAGCTCGGCGATCGCGAGACCGGCGGCGGCCTGGCCCTGCCGGTGTGGATCGACTTCATGGGCTTCGCGTTGCGCGGCGTGCCGGTCGAGGAACCGAGCGCGCCGGAAGGCGTGGTCAACCAGGGTGGCGAGTGGTTCTTCGACGAATTCACCCACAGCGCCGGCGTCAGCAGCCTCGGGTTGGACGACAAGATCCCCGAGGCGCCGTCCGAGGAAGAGAAGAAGAGCATCCTCGACATCTTCAAGCGCTGAACAGCGCCGCCGCGGCGAGCGCTGCGCGGCCCGCTGTCAAGGCGCGAAGCGCAGCGGCCGCCCCGCCTGTTCGCTGGCGCAGGCCGAGAGTGCCTCGAAGAAGTCGCTGCCGTCGCGGGTGTCGAGCCAGCGCCCGTCGACATGCTTGTAGTGGTGCCCGCCGGAACGCGCCGCCAGCCACAACTCCTGCAGCGGCGGCTGGGTGTTGAGGACGATCTTGCTGCCGCCGGGAAACGTCAGTTCGAGCAGGCCCCCGGTACGTTGGGTGTCGATATCGACGAGATCGTCCTGCAGCCAGCGGTCGGCAGTGGCCTCGATGCCGGCCAGCAGGGCACTGGCAAGCGCGTGGTATTGGCTGTCGGTGAGCGGGGTCGGGACGAGATTCATGTCGTGGGTCGATAGAATCGATGAATGTTGCAGCGCCATTCGAGTGTAGCGGCGCGGTTGGCCTTGGCGGGCGTCATGGGCATGGCACTGGCCACTGCGGGCCTGATGGCCGGCTGCGGCCAGAAGGGTCCGCTGACGTTGCCCAAGCCGCCTTCGGCTGCCAGCCCGGCGTCGGCTCCCGCCGCGGCCCCTTCCCCGCTCCAGCCACCCACCTGATCGGACCCGATGCTCCCCGGTTCACCCCACGTCGCCTACCGTGGCAGGCACCTGTTCATCGAGGACTGCTCGGTGGGCGAGCTTGCGGCACGCTTCGGCACGCCGCTGTACGTGTACTCGCAGGGGTCGATGCGCTCGGCGCTGGCGAGCTATCGGCGCGCGCTCGACGGGCGCGATCATCTGATCTGCTACGCGATGAAGGCCAACTCCAGCCTCGCCGTGCTGCAGACCTTTGCCCGCGAAGCTTGCGGCTTCGACATCGTGTCGGGCGGCGAACTCGAGCGCGTGATCGCCGCCGGCGGCGATGTCGCGAAGGTGGTGTTTTCGGGCGTCGGCAAGACCCGGCCCGAGATGCGCCGCGCGCTCGAGGCCGGCGTGCTGTGTTTCAACGTGGAGAGCGAAGCCGAACTCGAGGTGCTGTCGCAGGTCGCGGTGCAGTCGGGGCGAACGGCCCGCGTGAGCCTGCGCGTCAATCCGGACGTCGATCCGCGGACCCACCCCTACATCTCCACCGGTCTCAAGGACAACAAGTTCGGCATCGCCCACGACCAGGCGCTGGCCGCCTACCTGCGCGCTGCGTCGCTGCCGGGCCTGGAGGTCACAGGCATCGATGTCCACATCGGCTCCCAGATCACCGAGGCGGGGCCCTACCTCGACGCGCTCGACCGCATGCTCGACCTCGTCGAGCGCGTCGAAGCGCACGGCTTGCGCCTGCATCACCTCGACCTCGGCGGCGGCCTGGGCATTTCCTACACCGACGAGCAGCCGCCTTCGGCCGAGGCGCTGGTGCGCGCACTGCTGGCGCGCATCGACGAACGCGGGCACGCGCACCGGCGCATCCTGTTCGAGCCGGGCCGTTCGCTGGTCGGCAACGCGGGCGTGCTGGTCAGCGAGGTGCTCTACCTCAAGCCTTCGCCGGTCAAGAACTTCTGCATCGTCGACGCGGCGATGAACGACCTGATGCGCCCGGCGCTGTACCAGGCCTGGATGAACATCGTCGCCTGCACGCGCCGGGATACGCCGCCGCTGACCTGGGACGTCGTCGGGCCGGTCTGCGAATCGGGCGACTGGCTCGGGCGCGAGCGGCCACTCGCCGTCGCGCCGGGCGACTTCGTGGCCGTGTTGTCGGCCGGCGCGTATGCGATGAGCATGGCGAGCAACTACAACTCGCGTGGCCGCGCGGCAGAGGTGATGGTGTCGGGTGCCGACGCTTGGCTGATCCGGGATCGGGAACAGCCTGCCGCGCTGTTTCGCGGCGAGCACCTGCTGCCGGCCGGTTGAGCCGGCCTGTTCAGATTCGCCGTTCCTGCACCGCGTGGCAGGCGATGATCGCGCCGCCCTCCGCCACCTGCGCCGGGCGCTCGGCTTTGCAGCGCGCATTGGCGTGCGGGCAGCGGGGGTGGAACGAGCAGCCGCTCGGCGGGTTGAGCGGGTTGGGCACCTCGCCCTGCACCGGGTTGCGCGCGCGTCCGCTCATGTGGATGTCGGGAATCGCGTCGAGCAGCATCCGCGTGTAGGGGTGGCGCGGGCGGCCGAACAGCGCAGCCTTGTCGGCCAGCTCGACCAGGCGACCGAGGTACATCACGCCGACCTGATCGCTCACGTGGCGCACCACCGCCAGGTTGTGCGAGATGAAGAGGTAGGTCAGGCCCTGGCTGCGCTGCAGGTCCTTCATGATGTTGAGCACCTGCGCCTGCACCGACACGTCGAGCGCCGAAGTCGGCTCGTCGCAGACCAGGAATTCGGGCTGCGTGGCCAGCGCGCGGGCGATCGAGATCCGCTGGCGCTGCCCGCCCGAGAACTGGTGCGGGTACTTCGTCGTGTCGGCGGCGGCCAGCCCGACCGACTGCAGCAACTCGCCGACGCGCGCCCTGAGCGCAGCCTTGTCGGTGATCAGCCCATGCTCGGTCAGCGGCTCGGCGACGATGTCGAGCACCTGCCAGCGTGGATTCAGGCTCGCGTACGGGTCCTGGAAGATCATCTGCATGCGACGGCGCAGCGTGGCGGCGTCGGGCGAGGCCAGCGTCGCGGCGGTATCCCTGCCGTCGAAATGCACCGAGCCCCGGCTCGGCGCGTACAGGCCGACGAGCAATCGGGCGACGGTGCTCTTGCCGCAGCCCGATTCGCCGACCAGCGCCAGCGTCGTGCCGCGGGCGATCGAGAAACTGACACCGTCGACCGCATGCACGAACTGGCGCGGCTTGCGCTCGACGACCCGGTTGAGCAAGGGCGCAGAGACGTCGAAAATCTTAGCCAGGTCGCGCACCTCGACCAGCGGGCTGGGCGCTGCGAGCCCGGCCGCTGGCGCCGACCTCGAGGCTTCGAGGCCTGGGGCGGCGGCGGAGCCTGCAATCATTGCGGCATCCCGCGACCCGCGGCCGTCCCCGCCAGGCGGGCGCATGAACACTTGGTGCGGCCCGGCGCACTCATGCCGCTGCCTTCAGGTCTTGCCCGATCAACCAGCAGGCAGCCTGCGTCGCGCCGGCAGGCCGCAGATCGGGCCGCTCGCTGCGGCAGCGCTCGAACGCCTGCGGACAGCGTGGGTTGAACGCGCAGCCGCGGGGAATGGCCGTCAGGCGCGGCATCGCGCCATCGATCTGGAGCAGGCGTTCGCGGTCTTCGTCCATCGCCGGGATCGACCCCATCAGGCCCGACGTATAGGGGTGCGCCGACGAGTGGATGACGTCATGCACCGGGCCGATCTCGGCAATGCGCCCGGCGTACATCACCGCCACCCGGTCGCAGGTCTCGGCGATCACGCCCATGTCGTGGGTGACCAGCATGACTGCAGCGCCGTGGTCCTTGCATAGGCGCTTGAGCAGCGAAATGATCTGCGCCTGGATCGAAACGTCGAGCGCCGTGGTCGGCTCGTCGGCGACGATCAGCTTCGGCTCGGCGGCCAGCGCGAGCGCGATCACCACGCGCTGGCGCATGCCGCCCGAGAACTGGTGCGGGTACTGGTCGATGCGCTGCTCGGCGGCCTGGATGCCGGTTTCCTCGAGGAGGCGGATCGCGCGCTGGCGGGCCTCTTCGGCGCTGACCGGCAGATGGGTCAGGATCGTCTCGGTCAGCTGCCGTCCGATCGTGTAGAGCGGGTTCAGCGAGGTCAGCGGGTCCTGGAAGATGGCGCCGATGTGGCGCCCGCGCATCTTGCGCATTTCCTCGTAGGGTAGGTTGTCGATGCGCCGGCCGTCGAAGCGGATCTCGCCCGAGGCCACGCGCCCGGGCGGGTCGAGCAGGCCGATGATCGCCGCGCCGGTGAGCGACTTGCCGGCCCCCGACTCGCCGACGACGCCCAGGATCTCGCCCGGCGCAATGTCGAACGAGATGTCGTCGAGCGCCAGCAAGGTGCCGCGGCGGCCCGGGAACTCGACCTTCAGGCGCCTGACTTCAAGCAGTGCAGCAGTCATGCCATCTCACTTTGGCGGTGGCGGGGTGCATCCCGCCAGCGGCTCCGCGAAGTCGACGCGCACGCTGAAGTCGTTGTCCAGCGGGCTCGCCTTCACCGCGACGAGGTAGTAGCGCGTGCACGGCTTGACGTCGAGCTCGATGCTCCGCGTCAGCGCGAGATCGACGAACGTGGGCGGCCCCTGGACGACGACCTTGCGCAGCCCCGGATCGACCAGTACCGGCGCATTGCCGAGATACGAGCGTCCGTCCACCTCGTTGATCGAGACCGGATAGGTGTCGATGTTGGTCTTGAAGTAGCGCGTGCCCACAATCTGCGAATAGTGGAATCCGGTGCTTGCGCAACCGCCCAGGGCGACCGCTGCGGCGACGGCCAGGGCCCGTCCTGCATGAGCGGCATTCGGCTTGCGGGTCAAGATGTCCATGGCACCTCCAATGCTCTCAGCGCAGGCGCGGGTTCAGCGCGTCGCGCAACCAGTCGCCGAGCAGATTCACGCTCAAGGTGATCAGCACCAGCACCGCACCCGGGAAGATGGTGATCCACCACTCGCCCGAGAACAGGAAGTCGTTGCCGACGCGGATCAGGGTGCCGAGCGACGGCGATGTGGGCGGCACGCCGACCCCGAGGAACGAAAGCGTCGCTTCGGTGATGATCGCCAGCGCGACCTGGATCGTCGCGAGCACCATCACCGGGCCCAGCACATTGGGCAGCACATGGCGGCGCATGATGCGCAGCGGCGCGACGCCGATCACCCGCGCCGCCTGCACGTACTCCTTGCTGCGCTCGACCATCGTCGAGCCACGCACCGTGCGCGCGTACTGCACCCACCCGGTGAGCGAGATCGCGACGATGAGCACCGCGAAGGCGAGCGTGTCGTGGGCGTTCGGGAACAGCGCGCGGCCGACGCCGTCGATCAGCAGCGCAACCAGGATCGACGGGAACGACAGCATCACGTCGCACACTCGCATGATGAAGGCGTCGGTGCGGCCGCCGGCAAAGCCCGACAGCAGGCCGAGCGACACGCCGATGAGCATCGACACCACCACCGACGCCAGCCCGACGAAGAGCGAAATGCGCGAGCCGTACATCAGCGCCGACAGCATGTCGCGCCCCTGGTCGTCGGTCCCCAGCAGGTAGCGCGAGCTGCCGCCCTCCATCCAGGCGGGCGGCAGGCGCGAGTCCCCGAGCTCCAGCGTGGCCAGGTCGAACGGGTTGTGCGGCGCGATCACGTTCGCGAACAGCGCGCAGAACAGGCAGACGAATGCGATCGCCGCCGCCGCCATCGCCATCGGCGACGAGCGGAAGCTGTGCCAGACGTCGCTGTCGAAGAAGCGGTGCAACGCCTGCGTCACCGCTGCGCTCCGCCTCCAGGTGCGATCGCTGCCACCGCGCTGCGCCTGGCCGCAGCCCGAAGCCGGCGCAGCGCGCGAACGATCACTTGACGACGACCCACTTGAAGGGCATGTAGTTCGTTGGCAGCTGGACCAGGCTGACCTTCTTGTTGAAGCCCCAGGCCAGTGCCTGCTGGTGCAACGGGATGTGAGCGAAGTCGTCCTGGTGGATCTTGAACGCCTCGCGGATCATCTCGTTGCGCTTGGTCTGGTCGGTCTCGGTCTGGATCTTCTGGGTCAGTTCGTCGAGCTTCGCGTTGCTGTACGAGCCCAGGTTGAACTGCCCCTGGCCCTTCTCGGTCGGCGTGGCCATCAGGTTGAGCAGCGCGTCGTGCGAATCGGTCGTGCTCGGCGTCCAGCCGAGCAGGTAGAAGCTGGTGTTGCGGCTCAGGATCTTCGGGAAGTAGGTGTTCTTGGTCTCCGCGGTGAGGTTCACCTTGACGCCGATGCGCGCCAGGTTGGCAGCCACCGCCTGGCAGATCGCGCCGTCGTTGACGTAGCGATCGTTCGGGCAGTTCATGCCGACCTCGAAACCGTTCGGGTAGCCCGCTTCGGCCAGCAGCTTCTTCGCGCCATCGGGATCGTAGGCGGCGCGCTTGTTCATTTCGGGTGCGAAGCCCCGCACCCCCGGGCCCACCATCAGTGCCGTCGGCGTCGCGGCACCGCGCATCACGCGCGTCTTGATGGTCTCGATGTCGATCGCCTGGTAGAACGCGCGGCGAACGCGAACGTCCTTGAACGGGTTCTTGCCCTTGACACTGGAGAACAGCAGCTCGTCGCGCTTCTGGTCCATGCCGAGGAAGATCGTGCGCAGTTCCGCGCCCTGCAGCACAGTGTGCGCGCCGGAGGCCTTGACGCGCTCGACGTCCTGCAGCGGCACCGGCTCCATCAGGTCGATCTCGCCCGAGAGCAGCGCGGCCACCCGCGTGGCGTCGCTGCCGATCGGCGTGAACACGATTTCGTCGACGTTGCTGTCGACCTTGTCCCAGTAGCCGAAGCTGCGCACGAGCACGGTGCGCACCGATGGCTGGCGCTCCTTCAGCCGAAACGGCCCCGTCCCGTTGGCCTTGAACGAGGCCGCGTTCTCGATGCCCTTGCGCCGATCCACCGGGCCGGTCGCCTTGTTCTCCTCGCACCACTTCTTGCTCATGATCGCGAAGGCGGTCAGTGTGTCGGGCAGGATCGGGAACGGCGTCAGCGTCTCGATCTCGACCGCATAGTCGTCGACCTTGCGCACCTCCTTGATCGGCGCGACGTAGCCCTTCATGTCGCTGCCGGCGTCGGTGGCGCGCTTGAAGCTGAAGATCACGTCATCGGCCGTGAACGGCGTGCCGTCGTGAAATTTGACGCCCTTGCGCAGGTCGAAGCGCCACACCGTCGGCGAGGTCTGCGCCCACTTGGTGGCGAGCAACGGTACAACCGACATGTCCTTGCCGCGGCCGACCAGCGACTCATACACGTTGGCCGTGAAACTAAGCTGCATCGACTCGTTGAGTGAATGCGGGTCCATCGACATCACGTCGCCGACGTTGGCGACACGCAGCGTCACGGCCTGGCTCAGGCCGCAGGCGAGCGCGATCGTGGTGGACAGCAGAATTGACTTGATCTTCATCCGAAGGGCCTCGAGGGTTTGAAGGTGGAAGTGTGACGGCAGGGGGCGGTATCGTAGCCGCTCGGTCGGTCCGGGCTCAATGCGCGCCGGCAGCGCGCTCGACGCGCAGACGCGGGTCGACCGCGAAGTACAGCAGATCGACCACGAGGTTGATGACCACGAAGATCAGCGAGATCAGGCACAGGTAGGCCGCCATCACCGGAATGTCGGCGAAGGTGACCGCCTGGATGAACAGCAGCCCCATGCCGGGCCACTGGAAAACCTGTTCGGTGATGATCGCAAACGCAATCAGCGAGCCGAGCTGCAGCCCGGTGATCGTCATCACCGGCACCAGCGTGTTCTTCAGCGCGTGGCCGAAATACACCAGACGGTTGGGCAGCCCGCGGGCACGCGCGAACCGGATGTAGTCGGAGCGCAGCACCTCCAGCATTTCCGATCGCACCAAGCGCATGATCAGCGCGAGCTGGAACAAGGCCAGCGTGATCGACGGCAGGATCAGGTGCTTCCAGCCATCGAGCGTGAGCAGGCCGCTGGTCCAGCTGCCGATCGCCACCACCTCGCCACGGCCGAAGCTCGGCAGCCATTTCAGCGTCACCGCGAACAGCAGGATCAGCAGGATGCCGATCAGGAAGGTCGGCAGCGAAACGCCCAGCAGCGACAGCGTCATCAGGAGCTGCGACGAGAACGTGCCCCGCCGCAGGGCCGCGAAGACACCCATCGGGATGCCGAAGCCGAGCGCGATCACCGCGGCGCACATCGAGAGCTCGAGCGTTGCCGGCAGCCGCTCGACGATCAGCGAAGACACCTTGCGCCCCTGGCGCAGGCTCAGACCGAACTCACCTTGTGCCGCGTTGCCGACGAAACGCGCGAACTGCACCGGAAAGGGCTGGTCGAGCCCCAGATCGGCGCGGAGCTGCGCACGCTGCTGCGGCGTGGCGTCCTGGCCGAGCAGATTGGTCACCGGGTCGCCGACGTACTGGAACAGCATGAACGCGATGAACGCCACCGCGAGCATCACGATCACGGCCTGGGCCAGACGACGAAGAATGAAGGCGAGCATCGGTGGAAGTTTGGGGGAATGAGCGCGCCAGGGGTGTTCACCCGTGGCCATCGCCTGACCGGGCGACGAGGAAGCGGGCTGCCCTGGCAAGTGCAGCCGTGGCCGGCCCTTGCACGGATGATCGGCAGTCGATCGCGGGACGCCTGGCCCTGCCCGGCAACCACCCCGCGATCAGAGCAAATTGCCCGCCAGTCGTCAAAGGGGAAAGTCCGTAGGGCTGGCACCGCCCTACGTCGAGAGATCGAAAAAAGGCCGCCCGAAGGCGGCCTTTGCTGAGCTTGAACCTGCGCGGGGCAGGCTCCGATCAGAACGAGTGCTTGAGACCGATTTCGAAGCCGGTCGAGTTTGCGTTCGCCTGAGCACCACCGGCGGCTATGTTTTGAAGCGGCGCCGTGATGAACCTGGCATCGCCCTTGTTGTGCAGGTAAGAATACGTGCTGTACAGGGCCGTGCGCTTGGACAGGTCGTACACCGCGCCGATCGCGAACTGATCGGCCTTCTGACCGTCGAAGTTCGGGGTCGGAACGCCGTTGACGTTGTTGCCCGAGCGGTCAACCTCGCCGTACGAGGCCTTCACGGTCCACAGCCCGAACGGAGCGGTCGCGCCGATGAACCAGTTGTTCTGCGCCAGATCAGATATTTCGAGGCGACCATAGTAACCCGACAGCGCCATGAAACCGAAGTTCCAGGAACCGCCCAGGTTCCAGCTGGTTCCGTTCTGGTCAGGGCTGACAAGAACCTGCGTCCTGCCCCAGGCACCGGCGACATTGAACGGGCCCGCGGCGTAGCCGAGGCGGCCACCGATGTACTTCTGGCCCGACACGTTCTCACCAGCCGCCACCTGAATCTGGCCATACAGGCCACCGGCGATTCCCGACGGCAGGAAGTAACCGATGATGTTGTTGGTACGGACCAGGGTGCCATACGAACCGCCTTGAGGCGTGGTCGCCATGACAAACGCCAGGTTGCCCGCGCTGCCGACACCGTTGGTGCCGAACGGATCGAAGATCGTCGAGTTCCAGAACGTGGCCGTGTAGTCACGGCCGAGGCGAACTTCACCCCAACCGCCAGCCAGGCTGACGGTCGCGCGACGCGTGAACGTCGCTGCGGCGTTGTTCGTTCCGCCATTGATGCTGGTTACGCCTTGCGTACCGGTGTCAGCGCTGAGGGCGCCTTCGAGCCAGAAGCTGGCGGCCAGGCCACCACCCAGGTCTTCCGTACCACGGAAGCCGAGGCGGCTGCTGGACAAACCGTCTTGCGCCAGCTGGTATTGCTTGCCGCCACCGTTATCGACGTAGCGGGCGCCGAGGTCAACGACGCCGAAGAGTGTGACTGAGGACTGGGCCGAGGCGACACCAGCAAAAGCGCCCAGCACTGCGAGAGCGAGCAGAGATTTTTTCATTGCGACTATCTCCTAGGTTGAACAAGAGGTCCCGATCGGGATTTACCCGCGAGGGCAGATCAGGCCAACCTCCTCATCGGAAGTTGTGTGTATTGCACCAGACGCGGCGACGCCTTGCAAAGGTTCGCCGGATAAAAGGCTCAATATGTTGTCTAGGCACAACGTCACGGCGCGAGGGCCGGGCCTGACCCGCCCGGCAGCCACTTTGGCCGATCCAACGCGAAACGCCGGGCGCCCAGCGTACGCGGCCCAGCGACCGCCCACCTATCGAGCGCGGTCCCTTGCGCTATGCTCCAGCGGCGATTTGCCAACTTGCCCGGCGCGTTCATGTCTCCTTTCGATCGATGGCTCGCGGCAGCCGACAACGCACGGCGAACCCTTGCCGGTGCCAACCGCGCCTCGCGGCCCTGCCCGCAGCCGCCTGTACCGTCGCCCGTCGAGGCGCTCGACGATGCTCAGAGACGGCTCTCCGGCTCGCTGATGAGAGTCAATCACGTCGGTGAAGTCTGCGCCCAGGCGCTCTACCACGCGCAGGCCATCGCCACTCGCGACCCGGCGCTGCGCAGCCACTTCGAGCGAGCCGCGCGCGACGAGACGGACCACCTCGCCTGGACGCAGCAACGGCTGCGCGAACTCGGCGCGCGCGGCAGCCTGCTCAACCCGCTGTGGTACGCCGGCGCCTTTGGCATCGGCTGGCTCGCCGGGCGCGGCAGCGACGCGCTGAGCCTCGGGTTCGTGGTCGAGACCGAGCGCCAGGTCGAACAGCACCTTCAGGAGCACCTGGAGCGCCTTCCTGCCGGCGACCGGGCGTCGCAGGCCATCGTGCAGAAGATGAAGGAAGACGAGGCCAGCCATGCAGTGCTGGCCGAGCAGGCCGGTGCGATGCCGCTGCCGCGACCGCTGCGCTGGGCCATGCGCGCCGCGGCCAAGGTGATGACGCGGACGGCTCACTACCTGTAGCCAGCGTACGCGGGGCCGGATGGATCAAGCGCGCCCGGCAGGCGTCGCCCGTTTCGCGGGTCGCATTCGCTGAACGTGGGCTGGCGCCGCTGCGGCCGCGCGGAGGCTCTGCCTACAATCGGAGGCCATGAAGTTCGAGTCCTGCGCCGTTTGCGCCACCTTGCTATTCCCGGTGTTCACGTTCGCCGCCGAAGCGGGCGCCGAGGCGGGTGCAACACGCGTTCCCGAGCCCCACGTGCAGCGCACGGTGATCGAGGACGACTCGAACCGGATCGAGGAACTGAACGTTCGCGGCCAGACGCGCAGCATCGTCGTCACCTCCAAGGGGGCCTTGGGCGGAAGCTACGAAATCCACATGGGAGACCCTTCGCGCGACCTCACTGACGGCGCCGGCCCGCGGCGCGGCGCGGCCGGCCAGCGGATGTGGCGCCTGATTTCGTTCTGATGGCCGTGTTCACCGAAGTGCCGCTGGACGAGGCGGCCGCGCTGGTCGCCCGGCTGGACCTGGGAGCCTTGATCGCGCTCGAGGGATGCGCATCCGGCATCGAGAACACGAACTATTTCTGCGACACGACACGCGGCCGCTACGTGCTGACGCTGTTCGAGCGACTGAGCTTCGAGCAACTGCCGTTCTACCTGCACCTGATGAAGCACCTGGCGGATCGAGGCATCCCGGTACCCGGGCCGAAGCCTGATGCGGCGGGCGAAATCCTGCACCGCGTGCGCGGCAGGCCGGCCGCGATGGTCGCCCGCCTGCGCGGCAGCCACCGCCTGGCCCCGGACGCGGCACATTGCGCGATGGTCGGCGCCATGCTGGCCCGCATGCACCTGGCGGGGCGCGACTACGAACGCGTGCAGCCGAACCTGCGCGGCCTCGCCTGGTGGGCCGAGACGGTGCCGATCGTGCTGCCGTTTCTCACGCCCGCCCAGCGCGCGCTGATCGAAAGCGAACTCGCGTTCCAGCACCAGGTGGCCGCGTCGGGCGCCTATGCCAGCCTGCCCCGCGGGCCGATCCATGCCGACCTGTTCCGCGACAACGTGATGTTCGACGCCACGCCCGACGGCGATGTGCTGGGCGGCTTCTTCGACTTCTATTTCGCCGGCGTCGACGCGCTACTGTTCGACATCGCGGTCTGCCTGAACGACTGGTGCATCGCACTCGACTCGGGCCGCCTCGCCGAGGACCGCGCGGCCGCCTTCGTCAGCGCCTACGATGCGGTGCGCCCGCTCACCGGCACCGAGGCGCGGCTGCTGCCGGCGCTGATGCGCGGCGCGGCGCTGCGCTTCTGGATCTCGCGCCTGTGGGACCTGCACCTGCCGCGCGACGCCGCGGTGCTGACCGCGCACGACCCGACGCACTTCGAGCGGGTGCTTCGCGAGCGCGTCCGCGCGCCGTGGCATCCCGAACGGACCCCGACTTGACCATGAAACTACAGTTGGTGCCGGCCCGCCAAGGCGCGCTGTGGGTGCGGCGCGGCTTTGGCGCCTTCTTCAAGCGCCCGCTCGCGTTCGCGGCGCTGTTCACCGGCTTCCTCTTCGTCGGCCTGGTCGCTCTGCTGGTGCCGCTGGTCGGCCCGCTGCTGCTGCTGGCCTCGCTACCGCTCGTCTCGCTCGGCTTCATGCTCGCAACGCAGCGGGCGCTGCAGGGCCAGCTTCCGGGCCCGAGCGTGTTTGTCGACCCGTTGCGCGCCAGCCGCCCACGCAGCATTGCGCTGCTGCAGATGGGCCTGGCCTACGCGGTGGCCAGCATCGCCATCATCTGGTTCAGCGACCTGGCCGATGGCGGGAAGTTCGACGCCCTGCAGGACGCCATGGCCGGCGGCAAGAACGACGCCGCGGCGATCGCCTCCCTGCTCGCCGACCCGCAGCTTCAGTTGGGCCTGCTGCTGCGCTTCGGCCTGGCCTCGCTGCTGTCGCTGCCGTTCTGGCATGCGCCTGCGCTGGTGCATTGGGGCGGGCAGGGCCTGGGCAAGGCGCTCTTCTTCAGCACGGTGGCGTGCTGGCGCAACATCGGCGCGTTCACCGTCTATGCGCTGACCTGGGGCGGCGTGATCCTGCTGTTCGGGATGCTGGCCAACCTGCTCGCCGCGCTGCTGCAGCAGGCACAGTTGATCGCGCTGGCCGCGGTGCCGGCCGGATTGCTGTTCTCGACCGTGTTCTACGCGTCGCTGTATTTCACGGTCACCGATTGCTTCGCACCGGAAGGCGTGAGTGCATCGGGTACGGCATAGGACCAACTCTCCGCAACCTGCCTGGCCGTCGGCTTTCGGCCCATTGGTGCCATTCGCCTGCGTCCGCTGTTGGGTAGCTTCAGCGCGGCGCGGCAGGCGGTGCCCGGCAGGGGCTCATGCTGTAGCGGTCTTCGCTTCGCTGCGACTCCACTGCGATGCTCGCCCTGGGGTCGCGTCGCACAACTCACTTCGCTCGCTTCGCTCTCTGCGTTCAAACAGGTGCGGCGAGTCAGTTCACGAAGCGTGCTTCGCACGCCGACCCCAGGCCTGGCCTTGCAGGCCGCGCCGGGCCAGCAGGCCCGGCCGTTCGCAAGGCACAAGCGGTCCGCTGGACCGCTTGTGTCCGGGCTCACCTTCTCGTCGCCACAGAAATCGCCCCCGCCGGGCACCGCCCGCCGCGCGGCAACGCTTGTGGTTCTTGTCGCGAACAGCGCCCGCGTCCCAGCAAAGGCGCGTTCGGGCAGGACGGGGCGCGCCTCTGGGGCGCCGAGAAGCGCAGGGCTCGTGGCCTCGCGCGAAGCGCGAGTTGTCCTCTGACTCGTCGCGGATGCCCGAACGCAGCGAACGCAGTGAGCGAAGTGAGTTCTGCGACGGGGCCACGAGGCCGAGCATCGCAGGGACGTCGGCGCGCAGCGCCGACCGCTCCAGTGAAGCGCCACGGCCTGCCCGGACGTGCCTTTGCCGCGCCGGTCGTGTCCTGCATAGTGGGCGTTCAAAGACTGCAATGGGCCGAAAGCCGGCCTCAACGCAAACTGCGCATGAATGCATTTCCGCTCACGCCTCGATCATCTCGAAGCTCGTCGTTATCTGCGCCGACTTGGCGAGCATGATGCTCGCCGAGCAGTATTTCTCATGCGATAGCGCGATCGCCCGCTCGACGGCTGCCGCCGCGAGCCCTCGGCCGCTCACGACGAAGTGCATGTGGATGCTCGTGAACACCTTCGGGTCGAGTGCCGCCCGCTCGGCCTTTAACACCACTTGGCAGCCGCGCACGTCGTGGCGTCCGCGCCGGAGGATCAGCACCACGTCGTAGGCGGTGCAGCCGCCCGTGCCGGCCAGCACGGTTTCCATCGGGCGCGGGGCAAGGTTGCGCCCGCCACCATCCGGCGCGCCGTCCATCGCCAGCAAGTGGCCGCTGCCAGTCTCGGCGACGAAGCCCATGCCGCTCGACGGCAACCAGTTGATCGTGCATTCCATCACGCTATTGTGCCGCCGATGGCCCCTGTGGAGAGGCTCCCCTAAGCCAATCCGATACGCCATATTGCGATGCAGCAATTCAGCGACTACACTGCTCTGCAATGGCGAAATGACGTGACCTAGAAGTGCTTGAGGCCAAGGCCTCCCGACCGCTTGTCTCCTCCACCCCCCTGGGTGGATTCAGCCCAAGGCAGCAATGCCTTGGGCCTTTTTCTGGGTGTCGCCAAGTGCCGTGGGGCCTGGGCGCGGAGCGCCGCCGCTGACGTAAGATGCGGCGCCGCAACACAGCGACCTTTGCAGGAGAACTCCCCCATGGCCGGCCCTTCAAGCCCCAAGCGCTCGCCGGCACCAGCCCGGACACGCCGGGCCAAGACGCCGGATTACCTGCAGAAGATCCTCACGGCGCGCGTTTACGACGTTGCGATCGAGACCTCGCTCGAAATTGCGCCCAACCTGTCCGCACGCCTGGGCAACACCGTGCTGCTCAAGCGCGAGGATCAGCAGCCGGTCTTCAGCTTCAAGCTGCGTGGCGCCTACAACAAGATGGCGCACCTCGGCGTAGCGCAGTTGAAGCGCGGCGTGATCTGCGCCTCGGCTGGCAACCACGCGCAGGGCGTGGCGCTGAGCGCCCGCAAGCTCGGCTGCAAGGCCGTGATCGTGATGCCGGTGACGACCCCCGCGCTCAAGATCGACGCCGTGCGTGCGCTCGGCGGCGAGGTGGTGCTGCACGGCGACAGCTACTCGGATGCCTACGTGCACGCGCTGGAACTCGAGCGTGCGCGCGGCCTGACCTTCGTGCACCCGTTCGACGATCCCGACGTGATCGCCGGGCAGGGCACGATCGCAATGGAGATCCTGCGCCAGCACCAGGGACCGATCGACGCGGTGTTCGTGGCCATCGGTGGGGGGGGCCTCGTCTCGGGCATCGCCGCCTACATCAAGGCGGTGCGGCCGGAGATCAGGGTGATCGGCGTGCAGACGACCGATTCGGACGCGATGACACGCTCGGTGCGCGCCGGCAAGCGCGTCCAGCTGGCCGAGGTGGGCCTGTTCTCCGACGGCACCGCCGTCAAGCTGGTCGGCGTCGAGACCTTCCGCCTGACGCGCGAGCTGGTGGACGACTTCATCCTCGTCGATACCGACGCCGTCTGCGCCGCGATCAAGGATGTGTTCCAGGACACGCGGGGCATCCTCGAGCCGGCCGGCGCGCTCGGCGTGGCGGCGATCAAGCAGTACGTCGATCAGCATCGCGTCAAGGGGCGCACCTTCGTCGCCATCACCTGCGGCGCCAACATGAACTTCGACCGCCTGCGCTTCGTGGCCGAGCGGGCCGAGGTGGGCGAAGAGCGCGAGGCGGTCTTCGCGGTGACGATCCCCGAGGAACGCGGCAGCTTCAAGCGCTTCTGCGAGCTCGTCGGGCCACGCAGCGTGACCGAGTTCAACTACCGGATCTCCGACCAGCACGAGGCGCATGTGTTCGTCGGTCTCGCGACGCAAAATCGCGACGAGTCGGCACGCATCGCGCGCACGTTCACGCAGCACGGCTTCCGGACGCTCGACCTGACGCACGACGAGTTGGCCAAGCAGCACCTGCGGCATCTTGTCGGCGGCCGTTCAGAGCTGGCAAGCGAGGAGCGGCTGTTCCGCTTCGTCTTTCCCGAGCGGCCAGGCGCGCTGATGCAGTTTCTCTCCAGTCTGCATCCGGGCTGGAACATCAGCCTGTTTCACTACCGCAACCAGGGCGCCGACTACGGTCGCATCCTGGTCGGCATCCAGGTGCCGCGAGGCGACCGCCGCGCCCTGCGCGAGTTCCTGGACGGCCTGTCCTACCCCTTTGTGGACGAGAGCGACAACCCGGCCTATCGGCTCTTCCTGCGCTGAACTGGCGTTGCGTCCTGCGCCGGCGCGCCACAATAGGCGCCGACCCGCACCCTTCGGCCGCACCGCCGCTCCTGCCGCCATGTCCCTGCACCGCTCGCTGATCACGCCCACGTCGAACCCGCTGCTCGAGCAGGCGCTGCGCGACAAGCTGCAGCGTCGCGCCGGCACGGCCGGCGGTCTGGGCGAGCTGGAACCGCTGGCGATCCGGCTAGGCCTGATCCAGAACACGCTCAAGCCGCGCTTTCGCACCCCGCAGCTGCTGATGTTCGCCGCCGACCATGGCCTGGCAGTCGATGGCGTGGGCGCCGGCCAACGCCAGTCGACGGTGCGACTCGTGACCAGCCTGCTCACCTCGCAATTGCCGGTGCCGTGTTCGCGCGCCTCCAGGGGCTCGAGCTGACGGTGGTGGACTGCGGCGTCGCCGAACCGATGTCCCCGCATCCGCGGCTGATGGCGCGCAAGATCGCCCACGGCACGCGCAATGCGCGCGTCAGTGCCGCGATGTCGGTCGAGCAGGCCCATGCGGCGATCCGTGCCGGGATGGAGATCGCCGACGCGCAGCAGGGCAACGTGCTCGCCTGCGCCGGCATCGGCGTCGGGTCGCACGAAAGCGCCGCGCTCGTGCTGGCACGCCTGAGCCGGAGCCCGGTGCGCGAATTGATCATCTCCGGACCGCAGATGTCGCAGGACGCCCTGGCGCATCTGCAGGTGGTGATGCAGGGCGCGCAGAGGCGCCACCGCGACGTGAGCGACCCGGTCGAGGTGCTGGCGGCCTTCGGCGGTTTCGAGGTGGCGATGATGGTCGGGGTGATGCTCGTCGCCGGCAGCAAGCGCCAGCTGATCATGGTCGACGGCATGCCAGCCTGCGCGGCGCTGATGGTGGCCTCGCAGATCGCGCCGGCCGTCACCGACTATTGCGTGTTCTGTCGCAGCCACGGCCACCACGGACTCGACCAGGCGCTCGGCCTGTTCCACGCTTCGGCCCTGCTCGAACTCGGCATGGAAAGCACCGACGGGACCGGCGCCACGCTCGCTTTCCCACTCGTCAGGAGCGCTGCCGCATTGCTGACCGACGTGGCCGAAGGCGAAGATCCCGGGCCCAGCCTGCCGACCCCTTTCGGGCCGGACACGGAATCGAACGCGGCGACCTGAGACCGTTCAAGCGCCGGGAGATGCGCCCCCCGCGCGCCTGCTGAAGGACACCGGAACCCATGGCCAGACCTGCCCTGCACCTCGCGGCAGGGCCGGCGAAGATTCTTCTGACCAGCCCGATCGGCTCAGCGATTCATCGGGTTGGAGGAGCCGCCGCGCCGCACCCGGGCCGTGGGCGCCTCGTCCTCGACCACCCCTTCGGTCGGCGGCTGCGCCTGCTGCGCTTGTAGCTGCTGCATCGGTGGTGGCGGCGGCATCGGCGCAGGCACCGGTACGGTCGGCATCGCTGCCACCGGTTGGCCGTCTGCGCTTGCCTTGGGCAAGGTGCCCGTCGTCGGCACCGGCGGCGGGGCCAATTCCAGCACGACGCCCGCAGCGCCCTGGGCGGGGCCGATGGAGGCCGAGCGGCGCGCGATCGATTGCAGCACCATGTCGCCGTCGACCCGCGAACCGACCGCGAAGGCGCGCGCCGGCTTGCCGTCGACGGCAATCAATGCCACGCCAGCCGTCGATGGCCTTGCCGCGCCGCTTGCGGGCTGCGGCGCGAGCACGCCGAGCAGGCGATATCGGTTGCTTTCCACGGCGGCCACCGGCGCGACACTGACCGGCGCGGGCGCAGCCCCGAGCATCCGGGTAATGTCGCCGCGCGCGCTGGAGCTCTCGCCGACGGCCTGCACATTGGCAGGCGCTGCCATGGGGCTCGTCCATAGGCGGTATCCCCAGAACACCAGACCTGCTGCAACCAGGGCCCAGATCACGAAAGCTGACAATCGAGCCGGCATGACGCGATTATCATTCATGCAACCCGCCACCCGACCCCTGCCATGACCGTCAATCCTTCACACTTGCGCCGCCGCGCGCGTGGCTTCACGTTGATCGAACTGATGGTGGTGCTCGTCATCATCGGCGTGCTGGCCGCGTTGATCGTGCCCAATGTGCTCGACCGCGCCGACGATGCCCGCGTGACCGCTGCGCGCACCGACGTCAACAACCTGATGCAGGCGCTCAAGCTCTACAAGCTCGACAACCAGCGCTTCCCGAGTGCCGAACAGGGCCTGCAGGCACTGGCGGCGAAGCCGAGCGTCGGCAGCATTCCACCCAACTGGAAACCCTACCTGGACAAGCTGCCCAACGACCCTTGGGGCCGGCCCTACCAGTACGCCAACCCCGGCGTGAAAGGCGAGATCGATGTCTACAGCTTGGGGGCCGATGGCCAACCCGGTGGCGAAGGCAAGAACGCAGACGTCGGTTCCTGGCAATGAGCTGAGCCTTGGGCCGCCGAGCCGGTCGCGCCGCGGTGCGTCGGCCTCGCATGCGGTTCGTGGATTCACGCTGATCGAATTGCTGCTGGTGGTGGCGTTGATCGGCATCGTCAGTGCCCTGGCGACGCTCGCGTTGCGCGACCCGGCGGCCACGCGACTGGAACAGGAGGCGGCGCGGCTATCCGCATTGCTCGAAAGCGCGCGCGCCGAGGCGCGCGCACTCGGCCTCGTCGTCACCTGGAAGCCGGTTTCGAAGGACGGCACCTCCGACGCGGGGGACTTCCGATTCGACGGTCTGCCAGCGGCCGACCCCTTGCCGACGCACTGGCTCGCGCGCGGTGTCGTGGCCGAGGTCGTCGGGGCGCAGGCCCTGGTGCTCGGGCCCGAACCGATGATCGGTGCCCAGCGCGTGATCCTGCGCCTCGACGACCAACGCACCGCGCTGGCCACCGACGGTCTCGGCCCTTTCATCGCCGTCGCCGAGGGCGAGGTCGCCACCGCGCGCTGACATGGCCGACGCACCGAATTTCCGATTGCCTCGTGGCATGACCGGTTTCACGCTGATCGAGGTGCTTGGTGGCGCTGGCGATCGTGGCGATCACGCTGGCCACCGGGATCAAGGCTGCGGGGGCACTGGTCCGGAACGGGCAGCGCCTGGCCGAGGTGAGCGCGGCGCAGTGGTGCGCCGACAACGAGCTGGCCGGGCTCAAGCTCGCGCGCCAGTTTCCCGGCGTGGGCGACAGCGACTTCGCCTGCGAGCAACTCGGTGCGAGCTATCAGGGCAAGCTGGTGGTGCGTCCGACGCCGAACCCCAACTTCCGACGCGTCGAGGCCTTCCTGGCCGACGCGGAGGGTCGCCCGCTGTATTCGCTGTCCACCATCCTGCCCAGGTATTGATGCAATGACGGTCCCAAGATGCCTGCGGTGTCCACAGCCGCGCGGAACTCAGCCGGCGATGGGTGGACCGGCACCCGGGCCGTGAGGCAAGATGCCCCGGCCCAAGGTGCCGGCCTGGCAGCCTTCGGCCCGTTGCTGCCGTTCGCCTGCTTCCGCTTTCTGGAGGCTTCGGCGCGGCGCGGCAGGCGGAGCCCGGCAGGGGCTCATGCTGTGGCGGTCTTCGCTTCGCTGCGACTCCACTGCGATGCTCGCCCTGGGGTCGCGTCGCACAACTCACTTCGCTCGCTTCGCTCTCTGCGTTCAAACAGGTGCGGCGAGTCAGTCTACGAAGCGTGCTTCGCACGCCGACCGCGGGCCTGGCCTTGCAGGCCGCGCCGGGCCAGGAGGCCCGGCCGTTCGCAAGGCACAAGCGGTCCGCTGGACCGCTTGTGTCCGGGCTCACCTTCTCGTCGCCACAGAAATCGCCCCCACCGGGCACCGCCCGCCGCGCTGCAACGCTCGTGGTTCTTGTCGCGAACAGCGCCCGCGTCCCAGCAGAGGCGCGTTCGGGCAGGACGGGGCAGCGCCTCTGGGGCGCCGAGAAGGTGAGCCCGGGGGCAAGCGGTGCGGGGGACCGCTTGCGCCTTGCGAACGGCCGGGCCGACTGGCCCGGCGCGGCCTGCAAGGCCAGGGCTCGTGGCCCCGCGCGAAGCGCGAATCCTTAACTGACTCGTCGCGGATGTCCGAACGCAGCGAACGCAGTGAGCGAAGTGAGTTCTGCGACGGGGCCACGAGACCGAGCATCGCAGGGACGTCGGCGCGCAGCGCCGACCGCTCCAGTGAAGCGCCGCGGCCTGCCCGGACGCGCCTTTGCCGCGCCAGTCGTGTCCTGCATAGCGGACGTTAAAGGACGGCAATGGGCCGAAAGCAGACCTTCAGGCCGAGTCGGCCTTCAGTCCGGCACCAGTGGGTAGTGAAGCACGGTGGAGCGCTGAATTGAGATCCTGCACTGCGTGCCGGAGCCGGATGCAGGGCTTCACGCTGGTCGAGGTGATGGTGGCCTTGCTCGTGATGAGCCTGCTGGCCGTGATGGCCTGGCAGGGCGTGGACGGGATGATCCGCGCCCGCGATGTGAGCCAGCAACGCCTGGAAGCCACGCTGCGACTGAACACCGCGCTGGCGCAGTGGCAACAGGACCTGGCGTCGATCCAGGAAACGCCTTCCGTGCCGGGCCTGCGTTTCGACGGTGCGTCACTGCAGTTGACCCGCCGCACGGCGTCCGGATTGCAGCTCGTCGTATGGTCGTTGCGCGTCCGGGCGGTGGCTGCGCTGGGCCGGCCCTTCGGCCACGACCAGCCGCGACCTGCAGGAAAGCTGGCTGCGCAGCCAGCAGTTGCAGGGCACCGAGACGGCTCAGGTGCTGGTCCTGGAGGGCGTCTCCGAGTGGCAGGTCTACTTTTTTCGCGGCAACGCCTGGAGCAATGCCCAGTCCAGCGGCGACGCCGCGGCGCCGGCGCCGGGCGCCAGCGCACCGGCACGCCAGGCGCTGCCCAACGGGGTGCGCCTCGTGCTCACTTTCGCCGAGGGCAGCGGCTTTGCCGGCGGGGTGACACGCGACACCGTGCTCGGCCCGCAGCCATGACGCGCCCACCCCGCTCGCGACAGCGCGGCGCCGCGCTGCTGACAGCGATGGTCATCGTCACCCTGGTCGCCACGCTGGCCTCGGCGATGGTCTGGCAGCAATGGCGGGCGGTGCGTGTCGAGGCGGCCGAGCGCGGTCGGATGCAGGCGACGTGGATCCTGGCCGGTGCGCTCGACTGGGCGCGCCTGATCCTGCGCGAAGACGCCCGCAGCAGCAGCATCGACCACCTCGACGAGCCCTGGGCGGTGCCGCTCGCCGAGGCGCGGCTGTCGACCTTTCTGGCCGCAGACAAGGACAATACCGACGACGCGCAGGACGCGTTCCTGTCCGGCGCCATCTCCGACGCGCAGGCGCACTACAACCTGCGCAATCTCTTCGACCCGGCGAGCGGCAAGGTCGTGCCAGCGGAACTGGCGGTGCTCAAACGGCTGTGCGACACGGCCGGCGTGGCGGCCGAGGTGGCCGAGCGGCTGGCCAATGCGCTGGCTGCCGCCAGCACCGGGAGTGGCGAGGCGTCGCTGATGCCGCAGTCGATCGCCCAGCTCACCTGGCTCGGGCTCGACGCCGACACGGTGCATCGCCTCGCGCCGCACGTGGTGATGCTGCCGGTGCGCACGCCGGTCAACCTCAACACCGCGTCACGCGAGGTCATCGCCGCCAGCATCCCGGGCATCGAGCTCGGCGACGCCGAGCGGCTGCTGCAAGTCCGCCAGCGCACACCGTTCAAGAACCTCGACGAAGTCAAGAAGCATCTCCCCGAGGCGGTCGTCCTGAACGATCGGCAGGTTTCGGTCGGCACGAGGTTCTTCGAGGTGCGCGGGCAACTGCGCATGGACGACCGGGTGCTGCAGGAACGCTCGCTGGTCGAGCGCCGCAACCCGGAGGTGGTCACGGTGCACCGCGAACGCGTGAACCTGAACGATCCTGGAGGTTGACAGTCGCCCCGCTTTTCGCGCTTTCGCCGTGCTCCGAATCGGCTACAACAACAGGCCGTAAGTTATTGATTTGCCGAGTCTTGCCGTGGCGAAGCAGCCTAGAATCCCCGCAGTCTCACGTCCCTCATGTCGATCCTTGTCATCCACCTAGCACCCCGCAGCAGGCTGCGCGCCCGCAGCCCGGGCAGCGTCGAGCCCGAAACGGTCCGCGCCAGCGCCGACTACAGCTTTGTGCTCAGCCCGGACGGGCTCGTCGTCGCGTCGCAAGGCAGCTGCGCCGCCGCGCTGTTGCCGCGCGCCGACAGCGTGGCGCTGGTGCTTGCCGACAGCGACGTGAGCTGGCACCGCATTACCCTGCCCAAGGCGCCTGCGGCCAAGCTGCGTGCGGCGCTCTCCGGCGTGCTCGAGGAAGCGTTGCTCGACGATGCCGACAGCGTTCATCTTGCGCTGGCCCCCGAGCCCGTGGCGGGCCAGCCGACCTGGGTCGCGGCGGTCTCCCGCCCCTGGCTCGTCGCCGAACTCGCGGCGCTCGAGAAGGCCCATGTCTTTGTCGACCGCGTGCTGCCGTCGAGCTGGCCCGATGACCCGCCGAGCGGCCACTTCTCGCATGCCGAAGCGGCCGATGCTGGCCCGTTGGTACTGAACTGGGCCGACACCGAAGGCGTGGTCGTACTACGGCTGCAGGGCGGCCTGGCGCGCAGCCTGCTGCCGCAACCCTTGCCCGAGGGCACGCGCCTGAGCGCCACGCCCGCCGCGGCCACCGCGGCCGAACGCTGGCTGAACGCGCCGGTGACCGTGCTACCGGCGGCAGAGCGCGCGTTGCTTGCCACGCGTTCGTTGTGGAACCTGCGGCAGTTCGACCTGGCCCGGCGCAGCAAGGGCATCCGCGCCCTGCGCGACACGCTGCGTGGCCTGCGCAGCCCGGCCTGGCGTCCGCTGCGCTATGGCATCGTGGCGCTGGTTGCAACGCAGGTGATCGGGCTCAACGCCTGGGCCTGGCAGCTCCGATCGGCTGTCGACGAGCGGCGGGCGGCCCAGGTCGCGCTGCTGCAGACCGCGTTTCCGCAGGTGCGGGCTGTTCTCGACGCGCCGCTGCAGATGCGACGCGAGGTAGCCCTGCTGCGATCGGCCGCCGGCAAGCCCGACGAAAGCGATCTGGAGCCGATGCTGCAGGCCGCTGCGGCCGTCTGGCCGCCCGACCTCGCCGTCGTCGAGTCGATCCGCTTCGAGCCGGGCCGCCTGACGTTAGCCGCGACGAGCTGGAACGCCGGGCAGATCGAGCAGTTCCGCGCCCAGTTGCGCCCGCAAGGCCTGCAGGTCGATGCGACCGAGGGCCGCCTCGTACTGAGCCGCGTCGCCCGCAGCGGAGGCGGATCGTGAGCGTCGCGCTCCCCCAGCCGCTGGACGGCCTGCGCCAGCAGGCATCCACACGCTGGCACGCGCTGGCGCCGCGCGACCGCCGCATGACGAAACTGGCGGCCTTCGCCGTCGGCGCGTTGTTGTTGTGGCTGCTCGGCGTACAGCCGGCGCTGCGCACGCTGCGCGAGGCACCGCCGATGCTGGAGCGGCTCGACGCCGAGTTGCAGCAGATGCAGCTGCTGGCGGCCGAAAGCCGCACCCTGCGCGCCGCGCCGGGCGTTGCGCCGGCGCAGGCGACGACGGCGCTGAAGGCTGCCGTGGCGCGCCTGGGCGAGCAGGCCCGCGTCGTCTTGCAGGGCGAGCGTGCCACGGTCACGCTCAGCGGGGTGGACGGTCCGACGCTGCGCAGCTTCCTCACCGAAGTGCGTGCGACCGCGCGCGCCCGGCCGGTCGAGGCGCAACTCGTGCGCGGAGCCAGAGGCTACGACGGAACCTTGATCCTCAGCGTCGGGAGCATGTCGTGAAGCTCCCCTGGCGCCGCACGGCGCTCCCGGGCGGGCCCAAGCGGCCGGCCGCGCGGCCGCGCGCGGTCGGCCCGAGCTCGCTGCTATGGGGCGAATCGACCTACGCCCAGCAGGCCTGGGACCGCTCGCGCGCAGCCAGCCTGCGCTGGGCCGTAGCGGGAGGGATCTTCGGGGCCGCCATCGGCGCCATAGCGTTCGCCCCCGCAACCTGGCTGGCGCAGGCCGTCGCTTCCGCCAGTGGCGAGCGGCTGCTGCTGACCGACGCGCGCGGGACCGTCTGGTCGGGCAGCGCGGTGCTGGTGCTGACCGGTGGCGCCGGCAGCCGCGATGCGACGGCCCTGCCGGGGCGCCTCGGCTGGACGATCGGCCTGGCAAGGACCGGGCTCGAGATCCGCGCCACGCAGGCCTGCTGCCTGAACGGCAGCGTGGCGCTTCGGCTGAGCCCCGGGCTGTCGCATTGGGCGGTCACGCTGGTGCCACCTGCCGGCTGGGTCGGCCAGTGGCCGAGCGCCTGGCTCGGCGGCCTGGGAACGCCCTGGAACACACTCCAACTCGGCGGCACGTTTCGCCTGATCTCGCCGCGCTTCACGCTGGAACGGATCGCCGGGCGGTGGCGGGTCGACGGCGAGGCCAGCATCGAACTCGTCAACGCATCGTCTCGCCTGTCGACTCTGGAGTCGCTCGGCAGCTACAGCCTGCGCCTGATCGGCGACGCGGCCAATGGCGGCCAGCCGCAGCTCAGCCTGAGCACGCAGTCCGGCGCGCTGCAACTCAGCGGCGCCGGCACTCTCGGCCCCGGTGGCGTGCGCTTTCGCGGCGAGGCTCGCGCCCTGCCGCCCGACGAGACGGCGCTGGCGAACCTGCTCAACATCATCGGGCGGCGCGAAGGCGCACGGTCCGTCATATCGATAGGATGAACATGAACATGCGCATTGACTCCGGCCCTGCGCGAACCCCGCGGTCGCTGGCGCTCAGGCCCGCGGTGGCGATGCTGTGCCTGGCGCTCGCGGCGGCGCCTGCGGCGCAGGCGCAAACACAGGCGCCCGCCCAGGCGCAGCCGCAGGCGCACGCGCAGGCGCAGGCGAAGGGCTCGCGCTTCCGCGGCGAACCGGTGACGCTGAACTTCGTCAACGCCGATATCGAAGGCGTGACGCGTGCGGTCGGCGCGATCCTCAAGCAGCAGTTCGTGGTCGACCCGCGGGTGAAGGGCAACATCACGCTCTACAGCGAGGAGCCACTGGCACCGCGCGAGGTGTACCTGAACTACCTGGCCGCGCTGCGCGGCCTGGGCTTCACGGTGGTCGAGGTCGGGGGCATGTTCAAGGTGGTTCCGGAGGCCGACGCCAAGCTGCAGACGAGCGTGCTCTCGACCGAGCCGGTGACCCGCCAGGGCGACCAGATCATCACGCAGATCTTCCGCCTGAGCCACGAGAACGCGAACAACCTGGTGGCCGTGCTGCGGCCGCTGATCAGCCCCAACAACACGATCAACGCGAACCCCGGCAACAACACGCTCGTCATCACCGACTACGCCGACAACCTGCAGCGGATCTCGAAGATCATCGCCGCGATGGACACGCCGGCCTCCGGCGACGTGGAGGTGATCCCGCTGCAGAACGCGGTGGCCGCCGACGTGGCGGCGCTCGTCCAGCGCCTGGCCGACTCGTCCGGACAGCCGGGCGCGGCGCCAGGCGCCGCCGCCCCGGTGATCCTGGTCGACGCGCGCAGCAACTCGCTGATCGTGCGCGCCGCCAACCCGGCCCGCCTGTCGCTCGTCCGCTCGTTGATCGACAAGCTCGACAAGCCGAGTGCGCTCAACAACGGCATGGGCAACATCTGGGTTGTCTATTTGAAGAACGCCGACGCGGTGAAGCTCGCCACGGTGCTGCGGGCCTCGTTCAGCGCCAGCGGATCGGGCGGTGGTGGCGGCGGCTCCAGCCAGCCCGCGGCACCCAGCGTGCCGGCCGGCGCGCCCGGTGGCGCTTCCACCCAGGCGACGGCGCCGGTCACGCCCTCGGCCGGCCCCTCCACTGGCGGCTTCATCCAGGCCGATCCGTCCACCAACTCGCTGATCATCACGGCCAGCCTGCCGCTGTACCAGCAGCTGCGCAACGTGATCGACAAGCTCGACTCGCGGCGCGCGCAGGTCTACATCGAGTCGCTGATCGTCAAGGTCGACGCCGAGAAGATGGCCGACATCGGCATCCAGTGGCAAGGCATCTCGGGGCAAAAGGGCGACAGCACGATCGTCGGCGGCGGCACCAACTACGGCCAGCCCAACATCGTCAACTACACGGCCGCGATCAACAGCGGCCAGGGCGTGGCGGGCCTGGCGGCGCTGGCGGTTCCGCCGGGGTTGAACATCGGCCTGCTGAGGAAGATCGGCGACTTCTACAACATCGGCGCGCTGGCGCGCTTCCTCGAAACGAAGACCGACGCCAACGTGCTGGCGACGCCCAACATGGTTTCGCTGGACAACGAGGAAGCCAAGATCGTGGTCGGCCAGAACGTGCCGTTCCTGACTGGCTCGTACTCGAACACCGGCGGCAGCGGTTCCGTGAACCCGTTCCAGACCATCGAACGCAAGGACGTCGGCCTGACGCTGCGCATCAAGCCGCAGATCGGCGAATCGGGCACGATCCGGCTGGTGATCTACCAGGAGAATTCGACCGTCGTGCCGTCGAGCCGCGCCTCGCCCCAGGGCCTGACCACCGACAAGAGCGCGATCGAAACCACGGTCGTCGTCGACGACGGCCAGATCATGGTGCTCGGCGGACTGCTCAAGGACGAGTACGGCGGCAGCGTCAGCCAGGTGCCGTTCCTCGGCGACCTGCCCATCATCGGCCCGCTGTTCCGCACCGACAACCGCACCCGGACCAAGAGCAACCTGATGGTCTTCCTGCGCCCGATGGTGATCCGCAACCAGGAAGAGTCGAATGCGCTGTCGATGGACCGCTACGACCTGATCCGCGCCCAGCAGCAAACCGTGGGACAACCGCGGCAGAGCGTCGTCATGCCGATCAACGGTGCACCGATCGCGCCGCAATTGGCGCCGCCGGAGCCCGGTTCGCCTCTGCAACGGGGTACCGTGCCGCCGATGCTGCAGTTGCCCGACTCGCTACCGCCAGTGCCCCCGCCGAGTTCGGCACCGGCGCCCAAGCCCGTGCCGGGTCCGACGGCGACGAACTGACCGCCATGGGCGCGCGACACCCCCTGCCCTACGCCTTCGCCAAGGCGAACATGCTCCTGCTCGAGGACGACGGGCAGCACCTCGTGCTGTGGGCGCCCGAAGGGGCGTCGCTGCCGGCGCTGTCGGAGGTGCTGCGTCTCTACGACATCGACGTGATGGAGCACGAGGCCGCCGCCACGCTGGGGCAGCGCATCGCGGCGGCTTACGCCGGCGGCGAGTCGAGCGCGGCGGCGGTGATCGGCGAGGTGGAAAGCGGCGTCGACCTGTCGCGCATGATGCAGGAGCTGCCGGCGATCGAAGACCTGCTCGAGGCCTCGAACGACGCCCCGATCATCCGCATGCTCAACGCACTGCTGACGCAGGCGGCGAAGGACGGCGCCTCCGACATCCACATCGAGCCCTACGAGCGCAGCAGCTCGGTGCGCTTTCGCGTCGACGGCTCGCTGCGCGAGGTGGTGCAGCCCAACAAGGCGCTGCACGCGGCGCTGATCTCGCGCCTGAAGATCATGGCCGAGCTCGACATCGCCGAGAAGCGTCTGCCGCAGGACGGCCGCATCTCGCTGCGCATCGGCGGGCGGGCGATCGATGTGCGCGTCTCCACCCTGCCGTCGGCGCACGGCGAACGCGCGGTGCTGCGCCTGCTCGACAAGACCGAGTCGAAGTTCACGCTCGAGGGTCTGGGCATGAGCGGCGACACACTGGTGCGCTTCCACAAGCTGGTGCAGCAGCCGCACGGCATCGTGCTGGTGACGGGGCCCACCGGTTCGGGCAAGACCACGACACTGTATGCATCGCTCGGCCGGCTGGACACCGGCACGACCAACGTCTTGACCGTGGAAGATCCGGTCGAGTACGAATTGCCCGGCATCGGCCAGACGCAAGTCAACCCGAAGATCGACCTCACCTTCGCCAAGGCGCTGCGCGCGATCCTGCGCCAGGACCCCGACGTGATCATGATCGGCGAGATCCGCGACTTCGAGACCGCGCAGATCGCGATCCAGGCCTCGCTCACCGGGCACCTGGTGCTCGCGACGCTGCACACCAACGACGCGCCAAGCGCGGTCACGCGACTCACCGACTTCGGCGTCGAACCCTACCTGCTCAGTTCCACCCTGCTGGGCGTCCTCGCGCAGCGGCTGGTGAGAAGGCTCTGCCCGCACTGCAAGCGCGCCGACAGCCGCGGCCGCTACCACCCCGTGGGCTGCGCCCAGTGCAACCAGAACGGCTACAAGGGCCGCACCGGCGTTTACGAACTGATGGTGACCGACGACAAGGTGCGCAGCCTGATCCACAGCCGCGCCGCCGAGTCGCAGCTGTTCGTCGCCGCAGAGGCCGCTGGCCTGCGCTCTATGCGCGAAGACGGCGAACGCCTGGTCGACGAGGGCCTCACCTCGCCGGAGGAAGTCATGCGAGTCACGCGCGATTGATGAGCAGGCGACCTGCCACCATGCGCCCTCGAGACGCGGGCGTCGAGCCCGCCTCGCTGGCCGGCAGCTGCGCGGGTCGATCCCCGCTGGCCTCCGCGCGCCCTCGCGACGCGGGCGTCGAGCCCGCCTCGCTCGCCGGCCGCTGCGCGGGTCGATCCCCGCTGGCCTTGCGCGCGCCCTCGCGACGCGGGCGTCGAGCCCGCCTCGCTCGCCGGCCGCTGCGCGGGTCGATCCCCGTGAACGGGGCCCCTCGCCCTTCGCTCCGCGTCCTATGCCCGCCTACCGCTTCGAAGCGCTAGACGCTGCCGGCAAGTCCAGCAGCGGCTTGCTCGAGGCCGACAACGCGAAGGCGGCGCGGGTCCAGTTGCGCGCGCAGTCACTCGTGCCGCTCGAGGTCACGCCGGTGGCCGCAGGCAACAGCGTCGAGACGCGGGTCAGTTTCGGCCGGCGCGTGTTCAGCACGACCTCGCTGTCGGTGTGGACGCGCCAGCTCGCCGGGCTGGTCGTCTCCGGCCTGCCGCTGGAGCGCGCGCTCACGGCCCTGGGCGACGAGGCCGAGGACGACCGCCAGCGCGAGCTGGTGGCGCACCTCAAGAGCGAGGTCAACGCCGGCTCGCCGTTCGCGCGCGCGCTGGCGAGTTCGCCGCGCGAGTTCGACGACGTGTACCGCGCGGTGGTCGCAGCCGGCGAGCAAAGCGGCGCGCTCGGCGCCGTGCTGGAGCGCCTGGCCGACGATCTGGAGGAACGCCAGGCCTTGAAGGGCAAGCTGATCGGCGCCATCGCCTACCCGGCCATCGTCTCGCTGATCGCGGTCGTGATCGTCGTCTTCCTGGTCACCTACGTGGTGCCGCAGGTGGCCTCGGTCTTCACCAGCAGCAAGCGCGCGCTGCCCGGGCTGACGGTGGCGATGCTCGCCATCAGCGCCTTCCTGCGCGACTGGGGCTGGCTGCTGCTGCTGGCCCTCGCCGCCGCGGGCACCACGCTCAAGCTGATGTTGCGCAACGAGGGCTTCCGCGAGCGTTTCGACGCCGCGCTGCTCAATTTGCCGCTCGCCGGGCGGCTGGCGCGCGGCTACAACGCGGCGCGCTTCGCTGGCACGCTGGCGATGCTGGCGGGCGCGGGCGTGCCGATCCTGAAGGCGCTGCAGGCGGCCGCCGAAACCTTGTCGAACCGTGCGATGCGCTCCGACGCGCTCGACGCGCTGGTGCAGGTGCGCGAGGGTGCGCCACTGGCCTCGGCGCTGGCCACGAAGAAGCGCTTCCCGGGCTTGCTGGCCATGTTTGCCCGTCTCGGCGAGCAGACCGGCCAGTTGCCGCAGATGCTCGACCGCGCGGCGCGCCAGCTCGGCGCGGAGATGCAGCGACGTGCCATGGCCGTCGCCACGCTGCTCGAGCCGCTGCTGATCGTCGCGATGGGTGGTGTGGTGATGCTGATCGTGCTCGCCGTGCTGCTGCCGATCATCCAGCTCAACACCTGGGTCAAGTAGCCAAGCGGCTAGGGACTTCCCGACCCGCATCCCGGGGCTGGCACGCAACCTGCACGCAACAAGCGTGGGTTTGCCACTTTGTTCCGGCGACGAAGCAGGGTAGGCTTTGCTTCAATCGACTTGCGTGCAGTGCTTCAAGGAGGTCGGATGAACCCTTGCCAGGAGATGGTTCCGTACTCGCCGCGCAGCGGCATCCCGATCGCGCGCATGCGCAGCGTCTACCGCATCGACGAGGTCGGCCGCAAGCTCGACAAGCTGCCGCCGAAGGAGCAAGAGGGTCTGCGCGCCACCTATGAGCGCATGCTCGAGAAGGGGCCCGAGCGGCTTCAGGTCAAGCCCTCCGGCCTGCCGGTGATGGACCACCTGTACGACGAGCTGCCCAACTTCCACGCCGTGCTCGACGATGTGCGGCGCCAACTCGCGCTGTGCGAGGACAGCCGCGATGCGCTCGAGATCACGCCGCTGTTGCTGCTCGGGCCGCCCGGCGTCGGCAAGACGCACTTCGCGCGGGAGCTGTCGCAACTGCTCGGCACCGGCATGGGCTTCGTGTCGATGAGCTCGATGACGGCCGGCTGGCTCCTTTCCGGTGCGTCTTCGCAGTGGAAAGGTGCGCGTCCCGGTAAGGTGTTCGAGACGCTCGTCGATGGGCCGTATGCCAACCCGGTGATGGTGGTCGACGAGATCGACAAGGCCGGCGGCGAACATGCCTACGACCCGCTCGGCGCGCTGTACAGCCTGCTCGAACACGACACCGCCGGCAGCTTCACCGACGAGTTCGCCGAGGTGCCGGTGGACGCGAGCCAGGTCATTTGGGTCGCCACCGCCAACGACGCGCGGGCGATCCCGGATCCGATCCTGAACCGGATGAACGTCTACGAGGTGCAGGCGCCCAGCCGCGAGGCGGCGCGGCAGATCGCCACCCGGCTGTACCGGTCGCTGCGCGACGCCCATGAATGGGGCGGCCGCTTCGCGCCCGAGCCGAGCGACGAGGTGCTGGATGGCATGTGCGAAATGGCACCGCGCGAGATGCGTCGCGCCTGGATGACGGGCTTTGGCAACGCCAAGCTCGCCCAGCGCGACCACGTCGCGCCACGCGACCTTCCTCAGGCCAACGGCAAGCGGTCGCCGATCGGATTCGTGCAGTAGCCCGCGCGGCCGCGGCACACGCTCCGGAGCGTCGCCGCCGCAGTGCCCGCACGGCCACGAACGGGGGCGCGTGCGACTGCCCAATGCGAACTACTGGTCGCCGGGCACGATCTTGCCGAGGGCGATGCCGGTCGTGCTGGCGATCGCGCGCTCCAGCTCGTGGCCGCAGCGCCCTGCGACTTCGCGCGACCGCGGGAGGCGCCCGAATATCATCCGCTCCATGCCCGCCTCACTCGACGGCCAACTGGTCGTGGCCATCTCGTCGCGTGCGCTGTTTGACTTCGAAGAGGAAAACCGCCACTTCGAGGCGAACGACGACCGCGCCTACATGCAGCTCCAGCTCGAACGCCTGGAGCAGCCGGCCAAGCCGGGGGTTGCGTTCTCGCTCGTCAACAAGCTTCTCGCCTTCAACGCCCCGAGCGCGGCGCGCGTGGAGGTGGTGATCCTGTCGCGCAACGATCCGGTCTCGGGCATGCGCGTGTTCCGCTCCGCCAAGCACTACGGCCTGCCCATCCAGCGCGGCGTGTTCACGCGCGGCGAGTCGCCGTGGCGCTACCTGCGTCCGCTGAGCGCGAACCTGTTCCTCTCGACCAACGAGCCCGACGTGCGCTCGGCACTCGCGGTCGGCGTGCCGGCGGCGCGGGTGTATCCGCACTCGGTGCGGGCGTCGGACGCGCACCCCGACGAAGTGCGGATCGCCTTCGATGGCGACGCGGTGCTGTTCAGCGACGAAGCCGAGCGCGTCTATCAGCGGTCCGGGCTCGACGCCTTCCAGGCCCACGAGCATGACCGCGCCGCGACACCGCTGGCGGCCGGGCCGTTCAAACCGCTGCTCGTGGCCCTGCAGCACCTGCAACACGAACCGGCGCGCGACATGCGCATCCGCACCGCGCTCGTCACCGCGCGCAGCGCGCCGGCGCACGAGCGGGCTATCCGCACGCTAATGGACTGGCACATCGAGGTTGACCAGGCGATGTTCCTCGGCGGCCTGCCCAAGGGCGCGTTCCTGCGCGAGTTCGAGCCCGACTTCTTCTTCGACGACCAGACCGGGCACATCGAGGACGCCGCCGCGCATGTGCCCTCGGGGCACGTCGCGTCGGGCGTTTCGAATGTTTGAACGAGGCGTCAGCGCCGACCGGATCGACGCCATGCAGTCGGCGTGAGTGCAGCTTGCGCCGGCCGGCCGCGACCGACCGTGCCTGGCGCCGGTGCCCCTGGCGCCAAGTGCGGCGCCGCACGCGGCGGCACGCGGCAAGCGCGCAGCAGGCACCGCCGGGGGTGCCTCAGCGCGGCAGATGCACGCGCAGCGCGGGCAGATCGAGCACGCGCAACCCCCCGTATTCGATGCGGATCAGGCCCAGGGCCTGCAACGACTGCAGTGCCTCGTTCACCCGCTGGCGCGACAGCCCGACCAGGTAGCCCAGCTCCTGCTGCGTGATGCGCAGCAGGCTGCCGACGCCGGGGTAGAGGATCGGGTGGAACAGCGCGGCCAGGCTGCGCGCCACGCGCACGTCGGGGTCGCTCATGCGGTCGATCTCGCGCGCGCCGATGAACTGGCCGAGGCGCTCGTTGAGCTGCTGCATCACGAAACGGTTGAACGGGATGCTGCGCCCGAGCAGCCAATGGAACGTGTCCACGCTCAGGCCCGCGACCACGCTCTTGCGCAGCGCCTGGATGTTGTAGCGGTAGTCCTCGCGCTTGATCACCGTGCCCTCGCCGAACCAGCCGCCGGGCGGCATGCCGGTAAAGGTGATGGGGACGCCCATGGCCGTGTCGTTGCTCATCTTCAGCAGGCCGTCGATGACCCCGAACCAGAACGTCGCCGGCTTGCCGACGCGGCACAGCAATTCGCCGGCACCCACCTGGACCACCCGCAGGTCGCCCAGCGCGCGTTCACGTTCTTCGGGCTGCAACGCCGCCAGCCAGGGGATGTCCCCCAATTCGGCGGGCGTCGGCGCGCGCGCCCGCTTCAGCAGGGGCAAGGCAGGCGACGCGCCAGGAACAGACATCCACCACTCCTAGGGAAATCACGGACAGGACTGACCCTAGGATTGTCAGCACAACGACAACATGACGTCAAACATCCGCCTAGCATCGCGCCCAAGCGTACTCGCTTGGCTTGACCGTCGGCAAGACGCCAAAGGCCGGGCTGGCACGGCAGCACGCCCTAGATCGGAGACTCCAGGTGCACACGACGTTTCCCCGCCTGATGCTGCAACACGCCGCAGAGCGCCCAAAGGCGCCCGCGCTGCGCGAGAAGGAATACGGCATCTGGCAGACGCTCAGCTGGGGCGATCTGGCGCAGCTGGTGCGCCACCTGGCGGGCGGGTTCGCCGAGGCCGGTCTGCAGCGCGGGCAGCACATCGTGGTGGTCGGCTCCAACCGCCCGCGACTCTCGGCCTGCATGCTGGCCGCGCAGGCACTCGGCGCGGTGCCCATTCCGCTCTACCAGGACGCGGCCGCGGCGGAGTTCGCGTTCCCGATCAATAACGCCGAGGTCGCCTTCGCCGTCGTCGAGGACCAGGAGCAGGTCGACAAGTTGCTCGAACTGGGCGAGCAGTGCCCGCTGCTCCAGCGAATCTGGTACGACGACCCGCGCGGCCTTCGCAAGTACGACGAGCCGGGCCTGGCGTCGCTGGACGCGCTGATCGAAGCCGGCCGCGCCCATGCCGCGCAGCACCCCGGCCATTTCGATGCGGAAGTGGCCGCAGCGGACCCGCACGACGTCGCGGCGATGTTCTTCACCTCGGGCACGACCGGCAACCCCAAGGGCGTGGTGCACACCCATTTCACGCTGCTCGACCGCGCCGGCGCCGGGGCGCGCTTCGACAAGCTGACCGCCACCGACGAGGTGCTCGCCTACATGCCGCCGGCATGGATCGGGCAGAACATCTTCAGCTACGCGCAGTGGCTGGCCTGCGGCTACGTGGTGAATTGCCCCGAATCGGCGGCCACGGTGACGATCGACCTGAAGGAAATCGGCCCGACCTACTACTTCGCGCCGCCGCGGATCTTCGAAGGCCTGCTGACCAGCGTGATGATCCGCATGGAGGACGCCGGGCGCATCAAGAAGTGGCTGTTCGACCACTTCATGGCACTCGCCCGGCGCGTCGGCCCGGCGATCATGGACGGCAAGCCCGTCTCGGCGTTCGACCGGTTGCACTACCGGCTGGGCGACCTGTGCATCTACGGGCCGCTGCGCAACACGCTTGGCTTCAGCCGCGTGCGCGTGGCCTACACCGCCGGCGAGGCCATCGGGCCCGACCTGTTCACGTTCTACCGTTCGATCGGCATCAACCTGAAGCAGCTCTATGGCTCGACCGAAACCGCGGTGTTCGTCTGCCTGCAGCCCGACAACGAGGCCAAGGCCGACACCGTGGGCGTGCCGATCGACGGCGTCAAGATCAGGGTGACTGACAGCGGCGAGATCCTCGTCAAGTCGCCCGGGTTGCTCAAGGAGTATTACAAGAACCCGGCCGCGACGGCCGAGGTGCTCGACGCCGCGGGTTGGTACCACACCGGCGACGCCGGCTTCCTCGACGCCGGCGGCCACCTGAAGATCATCGACCGCGCCAAGGATGTCGGCCGCATCATGGGCGGCGCGAACGATGGCGCGATGTTCGCGCCCAAGTACGTCGAGAACAAGCTCAAGTTCTTTCCGTACATCAAGGAGGCGGTGGCCTTCGGCGACAAGCGCGAGCGTGTGTGCGCGTTCATCAACATCGACATCGAGGCGGTCGGCAACTGGGCCGAGAAGCGCAACCTGCCCTATGGCGGCTATACCGACCTGGCGCAAAAGCCCGAGGTCTACGAACTGATCCGCGACTGCGTGGAAAAGGTCAACGCCGACCTCGCGGCCGACCAGATGCTCGCCGGCAGCCAGGTCTGCCGCTTCCTGATCCTGCACAAGGAGCTCGACGCCGACGATGGCGAGCTCACCCGCACTCGCAAGGTACGCCGCGGCTTCATCGGCGAGCGCTACCAGGTGCTCGTCGACGCGCTGTACGGCGGCAAGGCGAACCAGTACATCGAGACACCGGTGAAGTTCGAGGATGGGCGCACCGGCATGGTGGCGGCGGACCTGAAGATCGCCGATGCCAAGACCTTCCCGGCGATGCGGAGGGCAGCATGAGCCCGTCGCGCAGAGCGGCCCCGCGCCAGCGGGGATCGAAGCCGAGGCTCATGGCGCAAACTGCCGACCCCGCGAGCGCTCCGAAGTGCGCGAATCGACCGGAGGCAGCAGCATGAGCCCGTCGCGCAGAGCAGCCCCGCGCCAGCGGGGATCGAAGCCGAGGCTCATGCCGCAAGCTGCCGACGCCGCGAGCGCTCCGATGTGCGCGAATCGGCCGGAGGCAGCAGCATGACCCGGGAGTTTGGCGAGGTCCTGCTCGAGGTCAAGAACATCAGCCTTTCGTTCGGCGGGGTGAAGGCCTTGACCGACATCAGCTTCAACGTCCGCGAGCGCGAGATCCGCGCCATCATCGGCCCGAACGGTGCCGGCAAGAGCTCGATGCTCAACTGCATCAATGGCGTGTACCAGCCGCAGCAGGGAACGATCACGTTTCGCGGCAAGACCTTCAAGCACATGAACTCGCGCCAGGTGGCCGAGCTGGGCGTGGCGCGCACCTTCCAGAATCTGGCGCTGTTCAAAGGCATGAGCGTGGTCGACAACATCATGACCGGGCGCAACCTGAAGATGAAGACCAACCTGTTCCAGCAGGCGCTGCATTGGGGGCCGGCGCGACGCGAGGAGTCCGAGCAGCGCCAGTTCGTCGAGCACATCATCGATTTCCTCGAGATCCAGCCCTATCGCAAGACCCCGGTGGGCAAGATGCCTTACGGGCTGCAAAAGCGCGTCGACCTCGGGCGCGCGCTGGCGATGGAGCCGCAGGTGCTGCTGCTCGACGAACCGATGGCCGGCATGAACGTCGAGGAAAAGCAGGACATGAGCCGCTTCATCCTTGACGTGAACGACGAGTTCGGCACGACGATCGTGCTGATCGAGCACGACATGAGCGTGGTGATGGACTTGAGCGACCGCGTCGTCGTGCTCGACTACGGCAAGAAGATCGGCGACGGCACGCCCGACGAGGTGCGCGCCAACCCGGACGTGATCAGCGCGTACCTCGGCACCTCACACTGAAGGCACAACCTTGAGCCCGCACGTCACTTCATTCCTGCCCCCCGAGGGGGCGCAAGCCACCATGACCGAGCGAAGCGCAGGCCTCGCCTGCGCCGCGGCCGCCCGGCGGGAGCCCTGATCATGGGACCTTTCCTCGAAACCCTGATCGGCGGCCTGATGACGGGCATGCTCTATTCGCTGGTCGCGCTCGGCTTCGTGCTGATCTACAAGGCTTCCGGCGTCTTCAACTTCGCGCAGGGCGCGATGGTGCTGTTCGCGGCACTGACGATGGCGCGCTTCGCGATGTGGATCCCGCAGTGGACCGGCCTGTCGGACAAGCTGCTAATCAACCTGCTGGCCTTCGGCGTGGCCATGCTGGTGATGGTCGCGGTGGCCTGGCTGATCGAACGACTCGTGCTGGGCAAACTCGTCAACCAGGAAGGCATCACGCTGCTGATGGCCACGCTGGGCATCACCTACTTCCTCGACGGCCTGGGCCAGACGCTCTTCGGCAGCGACATCTACAAGCTCGATGTCGGGTTGCCCAAGGACCCGATCTTCCTGTTCGAGAAGGTCTTCCAGGGCGGGGTCCTGATCAACCAGGAGGATCTCGCCGCGGCCGTGATCGCCGCCGCGCTGGTCGCGTTGCTGGCGGCCTTCTTCCAGTACACCGGCACCGGCAGGGCGCTGCGCGCGGTGGCCGACGACCACCAGGCCGCACAGTCGATCGGCATCCCGCTCTCGCGGATCTGGGTCATCGTCTGGGCCGTGGCAGGGTTCGTCGCGCTGGTGGCCGGCATCATCTGGGGCAGCAAGCTCGGCGTGCAGTTCTCGCTGTCTCTGGTCGCGCTGAAGGCGCTGCCGGTGGTGATCCTCGGCGGCCTGACTTCGGTGCCCGGTGCGATCGTCGGCGGGCTGATCATCGGTGTCGGCGAGAAGCTCTCCGAGGTCTTCATCGGCCCCTATTTCGGTGGCGGCATCGAGATCTGGTTCGCCTACGTGCTGGCGCTGGTGTTCCTGCTGTTCCGGCCCCAGGGGCTGTTCGGCGAGAAGATCATCGATCGCGTATGAAGTACGCGATCGATGATCTTCCGGTGAAGGCTAACTTGCCGAAGGCAAGTTAAGCGTAGCGGGCCGTAACCAAAAGATCATTGACATGCTGTACCGAGAAAACGGCCAGTTCAAGACCTCGTACGTCGCCGACCAGCAGATCTTCCCGATCCTGCAGGATCGCGTCGCGATCGGCCTGCTGCTGCTCGCCGCCTTCGTCGCCGTGCCGCTGTTCGGCAGCGAGTACCTGTTCCGCGCCATCTTCATCCCGTTCCTGATCCTGGCGCTGGCCGCGCTGGGCCTGAACATCCTGGTCGGCTACTGTGGGCAAATCTCGCTCGGCACGGGCGCCTTCATGGCCGTCGGCGCCTACGCGGCCTACAACTTCCAGGTCCGCATCGACGGCATGCCGTTGCTGATCTCGATGCTGCTCGGCGGCGCCTGCGCCACGCTGGTCGGCGTGGTATTCGGCATCCCGTCGCTGCGCATCAAGGGCCTGTATCTGGCCGTCGCGACGCTGGCGGCGCAGTTCTTCGTCGACTGGGCCTTCCTGCGCATCAAGTGGTTCACCAACGACTCGGCATCGGGCTCGGTCAGCGTGGCCAACCTCACGGTACTTCGGCCTGCCGGTCGAGACGCCCGTGGCCAAGTACCTGTTCTGCCTGAGCTTCCTCGTGGTCTTCGCGCTGCTGGCCAAGAACCTCGTGCGCAGTTCCATCGGCCGGGAATGGATGGCCATTCGCGACATGGACGTCGCCGCGGCAGTGATCGGCATCCGGCCCGTGTACGCCAAGCTGACCGCCTTCGCCGTCAGCTCCTTCATCGTCGGCATTTCCGGTGCGCTGTGGGGCTTCGTCTACCTGGGCTCGTGGGAGCCGGCGGCGTTCTCGATCGACCGCTCGTTCCAGTTGCTGTTCATGGTCATCATCGGCGGCCTGGGCTCGATCATGGGCAGCTTCTTCGGCGCGGCGTTCATCGTGCTGCTGCCGATCGTGCTCGACCAGTTGCTGCCCGCGATAGGCGCGCTGTTCGGCCTGAACTTCGACACCGCGCTGGTCTCGCACGTGGTGTTCATGATCTTCGGCGCCTTGATCGTGTTCTTCCTGATCGTCGAGCCGCACGGCCTGGCCCGGCTGTGGTCCACGGCCAAGGAAAAGATGCGTCTTTGGCCTTTCCCGCACTGACGCGGCCCGTTTCCCACCCAAGCACTGACGAGTGCAACTTTCCACCCACCTTCGGAGGACGACATGAAACTGAAAAACCTGGCGCTTGCCGCCACACTTCGTGGCTGCCAGCCTGAGCACGCTGGTCTCGGCGCCCGCATTCGCGCAGGCTAAGGAGCAGTTCTTCCCGCTGCTGCCCTACCGCACCGGACCCTACGCCCCGAACGGGGTGCCTTGGGCCAACGGCTATGCCGACTACCTCAAGCTCGATCAACGCGCAGGGCGGCATCAACGGCGTGAAGATCATCTTCGAGGAGTGCGAGACCGGCTACGACACCGACACGCGGCGTCGAGTGCTATGAGCGGCTCAAGGGCAAGAATGGCGGCGCGACGGTGTTCCAGCCGCTGTCCACCGGCATCACCTTCGCGCTGACCGAGAAGGCGCCCGGCGACAAGATCCCGCTGATCACCGCCGGCTACGGCCGCAGCGAAAGCCAGGACGGCGGCGTCTTCAAGTGGAACTTCCCGCTCGTCGGCACCTACTGGGTGGCCGCCGACACGCTGGTCCAGGTCATCGGCAAGAAGGAAGGCGGGCTCGACAAGCTCAAGGGCAAGAAGATCGCGCTCGTGTACCACGACAGCCCGTACGGCAAGGAGCCGATCCCGCTGCTGCAGGAGCGCGCCAAGATGCTCGGCTTCGAGCTTGCAGTTGCTGCCGGTCACTTCGCCGGGCGTCGAGCAGAAGTCGACCTGGCTGCAGATTCGCCAGAGCAAGCCCGACTACGTGCTGTTGTGGGGCTGGGGCGTGATGAACTCCACCGCGATCAAGGAGGCCGTGGCCACCGGTTACCCGCGCGAGAAGATGTACGGCGTGTGGTGGTCGGGCGCCGAGCCCGACGTGAAGGACGTCGGCGAAGGCGCCAAGGGCTACAACGCGGTGACGCTGCAGCACGGCGCCGAGCCGAACGCCAAGTTCGTCAAGGACATCCTCGCCCAGGTGCACGACAAGGGCCAGGGCACCGGGCCGAAGGAGGAAGTGGGCCAGGTGCTCTACGTGCGCGGCGCCGATCTCGGCGATGCTGGCCGTCGAGGGCATGCGCCGTGCCCAGGAGCGCTATCGGCAAGGGCAAGGTCATGACCGGCGAGCAGAGTGCGCTGGGGCCTGGAGAACCTGGCGCTGGACCAGAAGAAGCTCGACGCGCTCGGCTTCGCGGGCGTGATGCGGCCGATCTCGACCAGCTGCATCGACCACATGGGCGCCAACTGGGCCCGCGTGCATACCTGGGACGGCAGCAAGTGGACCTTCACGTCCGACTGGCTGCAGGCCGACGAGCAAATCCTCAAGCCCATGGTCCGGTCTGCCGCTGACAAGTACGCGGCCGAGAAGAAGCTGACCCGCCGCACGGCCGAGGACTGTCAGGTCTGACGCTGGACGAGGGCCCGCGAGGGGCCCTCATCGAAGCGCCGCGCAGCGACGCTTCGACGAGACAAGGGCAAGGTCATGAGCAACATCATCCTCAACGTCAACGGCATCGAGGTCATCTACAACCACGTGATCCTCGTGCTGAAGGGCGTATCGCTGCAGGTGCCCGAGGGCAAGGTCGTGGCGCTGCTCGGCGGCAACGGCGCGGGCAAGACGACCACGCTGCGCGCGGTGAGCAACCTGTTGCGCGGCGAGCGCGGCGAGGTCACCAAAGGCTCGATCGAATTGCGCGGCGAGCGCATCGAGAACCTCAGCACCTCCGAGATGGTCAACCGCGGCGTGATCCAGGTGATGGAGGGCCGCCACTGCTTCGCCCACCTGACGATCGAGGAAAACCTGATGACCGGTGCCTACACGCGCCAGGACGGCAAGGCGGCGATCGCCGAGACGCTGGACAAGGTGTACACCTATTTCCCGCGCCTGAAGACGCGCCGCGGCTCGCAAGCAGCCTACACCTCGGGCGGCGAGCAGCAGATGTGCGCCATCGGCCGCGCGCTGATGGCCAACCCGAAGATGGTGCTGCTCGACGAGCCGTCGATGGGCCTGGCGCCGCAGATCGTCGAAGAGGTGTTCGAGATCGTCAAGGACCTGAACACCAAGGAGCGCGTCACCTTCCTGCTCGCCGAGCAGAACACCAACATGGCGCTGCGCTACGCCGACTACGGCTACATCCTCGAGAGCGGCCGCATCGTGATGGACGGCGCCGCGAGCGACCTGGCCAACAACGAGGACGTGAAGGAGTTCTACCTCGGCATGGGCGGCGGCGACCGCAAGAGCTTCCGCGACGTCAAGAGCTACCGCCGGCGCAAGAGGTGGCTGGCTTGAGTGGCTCCCCAGGCGACGACGCGGGCGCAGACCTCTTCAGCCCGCCGCCGTTCAATCCGACGGAGGCCCTGGTGCAGTTGCAGCGCCTGTTGCGCGGGATCGGCGGGCTCTACGAACGAGGGAATCAGTTCGAATGGAAGGGGCGCCCCGCTGTCACGCTCGCGGTCGAAGGCAGCGCGCTGAAGGTGCGTCTGGCCCGGCGACCTGCCGTCAGCCCCGAATGGGAGCCGCGCATGCTGAAGAACGGCGCCGACGTGCGCAAGTTTGGCGACGAGCTGAAGCAGCGCCTGGCGCGCTGGAAGGATGCCGATGAGTGACATGACCACCCCCGCGCTCGAATCGTTCGCGCCCGCCCGAAGGCAAGCACCATCGCAGCCGGGCGGAGCAGAGCCGAGCGGGTTTCTCGACGCACTGGAACTGCGCGAGCCGGTTCTTCGCGAGCGGGCGCTGTTGGCCTCGCTGCCCCGGCTCGTAGCCCATGCGCAGGCCCACACGGCGGCTTACGCCGACATCCTGCGCGCTGTGGATGCCGCAGGCGTGACGAGCCGCGCCGCGCTCGCCGCGCTGCCCGTCACCCGCAAGCAGGCGCTGCTCGAGCGGCAGAAGGCCGGACGGGCACAGGCCGGCGCCGGCGAGCCGTTCGGCGGCTTCGCGACCATCGGCTGGACCGGCCATCGCGCGCCGCGCGGGGCGCGGCGGGTATTCCAGTCGCCGGGCCCGATCTACGAGCCCGAGGGCCAGGCAAGCGACTACTGGCGCGTCGCGCGCGCGCTGTTCGCGGCTGGTTTTCGCGCTGGCGACCTGATTCACAACAGCTTCAGCTACCACCTGACGCCGGCCGGGTCGATGATGGAAACCGGCGCCCACGCGATTGGCTGCACGGTGTTCGCCGGCGGGGTCGGCAATACCGAGATGCAGCTGCAGGCGATGGCCGACTTGCGCCCACATGGCTACACCGGCACGCCGAGCTTCCTGAAGATCGCCCTCGACAAGGCGGCCGAGCTCGGCCTGACGCTGCCATGGCTGACCAAGGCGCTGGTCTCCGGCGAGGCCTGTCCGCCGTCGTTGCGCGACTGGCTGCGCGAGCGCGGCGTCGAGGCCTACCAGTGCTACGCCACGGCCGACGTCGGGCTGATCGCCTACGAAACCACGGCCCGCGAGGGGCTGGTGCTCGATGAAGGCGTGATCGTGGAGATCGTCCGCCCAGGCACTGGCGACCCGGTGCCCGAGGGCGAGGTCGGCGAGGTCGTCGTCACGGTGCTCGACCCCGACTACCCGCTGGTTCGTTTCGGCACCGGCGACCTGTCGGCCGTGTTGCCGGGTGCCTGCCCGACGGGGCGCACCAATACCCGCATCCGGGGATGGATGGGTCGTGCCGACCAGACCGCCAAGGTGCGCGGCATGTTTGTCCACCCGAGCCAGGTCGCCGATATCGTGCGCCGCCACCCCGAAGTGGCCAGGGCGCGGCTCCTCGTCGGCGGCGAAATGGCGAACGACCGAATGACCTTGCAGGTCGAGGTGTCCGCAGGCTCGGAAGCGCTGGGGCAGCGCATCGCCGACACGATCCGCGACGTGACCAAGCTGCGCGGCGAGGTCGAGTTCCGCCTGCCGGGCAGCCTGCCCAACGACGGCAAGGTGATCGAGGACACCCGCAAGTACGACTGAAGCCGGACCGGGGCATGCCCGCAAATCCCGGGCTGCCTGCCCAGGCCCGCAACCGACAGGCCGCTGCGGCTACGGCGTCTTCTGGGCGACGATGCAGCGAATGCCCACAGAGTCGCGCACCGTGTTGAATGTGCTCGAGACACCGAGCACGTACTCCTCTTCGGAAATCCGGCCGGTGTCGAAGCGCGAGGTCATGTCGACGAAATAGGCGCTCGACTGCGCCGAGGCCGGGTTCATCAACTGGCTCACCGTCAGCTCGCCGATGCGCGCCGTGCCGCAAACCCGCTCCACCTGATTGAGGAACGCGCTGAAATTCGGGTTCGGCTTCCAGGCGTCGGTAGCGCAGGCGGCGAGCAGGAGCGGCAGCGCCATCGCCACAGCCAGCGAACGCCCACGCGCAGACAGCGCGCGTGCGCTCAAGGGACTAGAGCCGTTTGGGCAAGGGGGGCAAGACATGAAGCTTCCTTGTGTTGGCTGCCGGCGCATGATTGCGGCCCCGCACCGGACCCCAGGCATTATGCCCACCGCGACCCTCAGCGCCAACACCACGGCCCTGCTCTTGCGTTCGGGCACAAACCCTCGCCGCTCCAGCCTCGCGCCAAGCAGGCGCCGGTCAGCAAGGCCGCAGGCATGTATGCCGACTGAGGGCGCGAACCGTGCCTGCACAGGGGTTCACGCCTCAGGAGGGGCCCGAACTCCGCGAAGGCGCGGCCTCCAAGGCGACCGAGCACGAGAGGCCTTGCCGCGAGGCCGCCACCGGCAGTGCTATGCGCGCATCGCGATGGGGATCGTCACCGGTCCATCGTTGACGAGATGCACCTGCATGTCGGCGCCGAAGACGCCACAGGCAACGCGAGGGTGGAGCGCGCACGCCGTGGCGACGACACGCTCGTAGAGGCGGCGCCCGAGCTCCGGCGGCGCGGCGCCGGCAAAGCTCGGACGGTTGCCACCCGACACGTCGGCCGCCAGCGTGAATTGGCTGACGACGAGCAGGCCGCCGCCCACCTCGGCGAGGGCGAGGTTCAACTTGCCGGCAGCGTCGGCAAAGATGCGCAACTTGAGCAGCTTGGCGGCGAGCTTGTCGGCGAGCCTCTCGTCGTCGGCCGGCTCGGCGCAGACGAACACCAGCATCCCGCGCTCGATCGCGCCGATCGTGGCCCCGGCGATTTCGACCCGCGCCCGCGCCACCCGCTGCACGAGCGCGATCACAGCGGATCCTTCACGTCGCCGAAATGCGCCTCCACGTCGAGCGGCAGCAGCTGGATCGACGCCCGCAGGCCAGGCACTTCGCTCATCAGCGCCTGCTCGACGTCGGTGCGCAGCGCCGCCGCGCGGCCGAGGGTCCAACCCGCCGGCATGTGCATGTGCACGTCGACGAAGAGGCGCTGCCCGGCGCGGCGGGTGACCAGATGATCGAAGCGGATCGTGTTGTGGTCGAACTGCGCCAGCGAGCGCTCGATCTGCTGGCGCACCTGCGGCTCGACGGCGCTGTCCATCAGGCCGTCGATCGAGCGCAGCGCGAGGTGCCCGCCCTCCCACAGGATGTTCAGCGCGACGCCTATCGCGAGCAGGGGGTCGAGCCACAGCCAGCCGGTCAGCGGCACGAGCAACAGGCCCGCGACGACGCCGACCGACGTCCAGACATCGGTGAACAGGTGACGCGCGTCGGCCTCGAGCACGATCGAGCGGTGTTCCCGCGACGCAACCATCATCCGCCAGGCCAGCAGCCCGTTGAGCGCCGAGCTGACCAGCGCCAGTGCCAGCCCCCAGCCCAGCGCTTGCAGCGGCTGCGGTTCGGCGAAGCGGTGCGCGGCGGCCCAGATGATGCCCGCCGCCGCGCCGACGATCAGCAATCCTTCGAAACCGCTGGAGAAATACTCGGCCTTGGTGTGGCCGAACGGGTGGTCGTCGTCGGCCGGGCGCTCGGCGACGCTCACCATCGCGATGGCGAACAGCGCCGAAGCTAGGTTGACGAACGACTCCATCGCGTCGGAGAGCAGCCCCACCGAGTCGGTGATCCACCAGGCGACGGTCTTCATGACGATCGTGGCCACGGCGGCCGCGACCGAAAGCTTCAGGAGCGTCTTGACCTGCATCGCCGTGCGGCGCCTCAGCGCTGGCGGTCCATGCGCCCGAGTTCGTCGCCGAGGAACTGCGCGGCAGTCACCGTGCGGCCGTCGGCAAAGCGGATCAGGTAGGCCTGGCCGCTGGTGCTCGAGTGCGAGGCGATCTGCTCGATGAACTGCGCGGCCGTGCTCACGTGCTCGCCCATCTTGTCGAACTTGCCTCGCAGGAAGCGCGCCGCCTCGGTGCACGAGTAGGCCGTGCCGTTGCGAACGAACTTCAGCTGCCGCTGGGCAGCGATGTACTGGATCAGCCGCTCGATGCGCGCCGCCTCGATCGCACTGACCGCCGCGAACGACCGCCCGGCCGTGAACGCGGCAAAGGCCGCGGCCAGCACGCGGCGCCGTTTCATGGACTCAGGGTGACGCGCGCAAAGCGGCGTTTGCCGACCTGGACGACATAGGTGCCGGCAGCCAGCCGCAACGCCCGGTCGCTGACGACCGAGCCATCGATCCGCACGCCCCCCGCGTCGACCAGGCGCAGGGCCTCGCTGCTCGACGGTGCGAGCTGGGCCTGCCTGAGCACGGCCCCGATGGACAGCGGCGCGCCATCCAGTGCGACGGCAGCGATCTCGTCCGGCACGCCGCCGCTGGCGCGCAGATCGAAGTCGCGTTCGGCGGCATCGGCGGCCTGCGCGCTGTGAAAGCGCGTGCAGATCTCCTTGGCCAGCAGCACCTTGACCTCCTTCGGGTTGCGCCCCGCCACGACCTCCGCCCCGAGCGCCTCGATCTCGCGCTCCGAGCGAAAGCTCAGCAAGGTGAAGTAGCGCCACATCAGCGTGTCGCTGATGCTCAGCAGCTTGGCGAACATCGTGTTGGCGGGTTCGGTGATGCCGATGTAGTTGCCCTTGCTCTTGGACATCTTCTCGACGCCGTCGAGCCCCTCGAGCAGCGGCATGGTCAGGATGCACTGCGGCTCCTGTCCGTACTCGGCCTGCAGAGCGCGCCCGACGAGCAGATTGAACTTCTGGTCGGTGCCGCCGAGCTCGAGATCGGACTTCAGCGCGACCGAGTCGTAGCCCTGCATCAGCGGGTAGAGGAATTCGTGCACCGAGATCGGCGTGCCGGCCCGGAAGCGCTCGGCAAAGTCGTTGCGTTCCATCATCCGTGCCACCGTGTAGCGCGATGCGAGCTGGATCATGCCGCGAGCGCCGAGCGGGTCGCTCCACTCGGAGTTGTAGCGGATCTCGGTCTTCGCAGGGTCGAGAACGAGGTTTGCCTGCCGGTAGTAGGTCTGCGCGTTCGCCTCGATCTGCTCGCGCGTCAGCGGCGGGCGCGTGTTGTTCCGGCCCGAGGGGTCACCGATCATCGAAGTGAAATCGCCGATCAGGAAGATCACCGTGTGGCCGATATCCTGAAGCTGGCGCATCTTGTTGAGCACCACCGTATGCCCGAGATGGATGTCGGGTGCCGTCGGGTCGAGGCCGAGCTTGATGCGCAGCGGGACGCCGGTGGCTTCGGCGCGAGCCAGCTTGGCCAGCCAGTCTGCCTCGGGCAGCAACTCGTCGCATCCGCGCAGCGAGACCGCCATGGACTCGCGGACGCGATCTGTGACAGGGTGTTTCAGCGCGGCACGGGAGACAGGTTCGGACATGGGGGGGGTTGGCGCGGGAGACGGGTGGCTCGGGGCGGAACTAGGTCACCGATTGAGGGCTTTCCCCCTGACCGGGGGGTTGCCAAGGGCGGATATACTGCGAGTTCGTTGCGGTTGGGGGTGCGTCTTGCGCGCCGCCGGCAGCCAACAGGCCATCGAGTCCGCAATTCTAGTGGACGGCCTGTTCGAGAACACTGACCAGAGTCGTTGGGCGCGAACCCTGCCGAGACACGTGGACACGCGCATGACACTCGCACAGCCAAAGACAGCGCCGATGCGCTCACGACACAATTGACTGCCCTGAATTTGCTCGATCGCTCAGCAGCCACTGCACTGGCCCGAACCAGTCAGTTCTTCTCCCGCCATCCGCGCGGCCTGACGACCGCGGTCGTGGTCGTGCTGGCGGGGTTTGCAGCCACAGCGTTCGGTATCGCACCCCTGGTAAACGACCCGGCCGACCTGCCCCAGCGGACGGTCAGCGAGACGGTACTGCCTTCCGGCCTCGACGCGCAGCTCGAGTTGCTTGCCGAACACGAGCTGTCGCTCTATCGCAGCGACCTGACCCGGCGCAGCGACACCGCCGACAGCCTGTTGCGCCGGCTCAACGCCGACGACGCCGAGGTCGCACTGTTCCTGCGTCGCGACCCGGTGGCGCGCAAGCTGCTCGACGGCCGCCCCGGCAAGATGGTGCAGGTTCGCACGGGCGACCAGGGCCGCGTCGAGGAACTCATCGCACGCTACCCCGCCGAAGCCGGGCAGCAGATCAGCACGCACTTCACCCGCTTGTCGGTCAGCCGCACCGGCGGCGCGCTGCGGGCGCGAACCGAAACCGTTGCGATGGAATCGCAGGTCCGTCTGGGCAGCGGCACGATCAGCAGTTCGCTGTTCGCGGCGACCGACGATGCGCGGATTCCCGACCCGATCGCGACCCAGATGGTCGAGATGTTCTCGACCGAGATCGATTTCCACCGCGAGCTGCGCAAAGGCGACAGTTTCACGGTCATCTATGAGGCACTGACCGCCGACGGCGAACCCATTACCTGGGCCAGCGGGACCGAGATGACCGGGCGCGTGCTGGCAGCGGAGTTCGTCAACAACGGCCGCACGCACTCGGCCCTGTGGTTCGCCGACCCGACGGCCGGCGGCAAGGGTGCGTACTTCGGGCTCGACGGCCAGAGCAAGCGGCGCGCCTTCCTCGGCAGCCCGCTCGCGTTCTCGCGCGTCACCTCGAGTTTCGCGATGCGCTTCCACCCGATCCTGCAGACCATACGTGCCCATCTGGGCGTCGATTACGGCGCCCCGAGCGGCACGCCCGTGCGCAGCGTCGGCGAGGGCGTGGTCGAGATGGCCGGTTGGCAGAACGGCTACGGCAACGTGGTGCAGGTCAAGCACAACAACGATCGCACCACCATCTATGCGCACCTGAGCCGCATCGACGTGCGGAAGGGTCAGCGCATCGAGCAGGGTTCGACGCTGGGTGCTGTCGGCGCAACGGGCTGGGCGACCGGGCCGCACCTGCACTTCGAGTTCAAGGTCAAGGGGCAACAGCAGAACCCGCTGGCCATGGCCAAGGCCTCCGAGGCACTGACCATCGCGCCGGCCGTGAAGGCCCAATTCGCCCAACTGGCGGTGCAGACGCGAACCCAGCTCGAAGTCGCGGCATCGATGTCAGGCCGAACGAACTTCAGCGAGTGAGCCTCAAACCCTGAGAAGCGCAGAGGGTCCGCGGATGCGGGCCCTACTTCATTGGGCCTTCGATCGATCGCACAATCAACGGATGTCCACGCTGCACATCGGGTTGATGTCGGGCACCTCGCTCGACGGCGTCGACGCGGTGCTGGCCGACGTGGCGCCGATGGGCGGCCTGTCGGTGCTTGGCCACGCCCACTTGCCTTTGCCCTCTGCGTTGCGCGCTGAAATGTTGGCACTCAACACGCCCGGGGGCAACGAGTTGCACCGCGCGGCGCTGGCCGCCAATGCGTTGTCGCGGCACTACGCCGCGGCCGTCGCACGGCTGCTCGAAGGCAGTGGCGCGTCTGCGGCCACGGTCCGGGCCGTGGGCGCACATGGGCAGACCGTGCGCCACCGGCCAGGCGAATTCGACGCCCGCGGCTACACGCTGCAGCTCCTCGCCCCGGCGCTGCTGGCCGAGCTCTGCGGCATCGACGTTGTGGCCGACTTTCGCAGCCGCGACGTGGCGGCCGGTGGCCAGGGCGCGCCGCTGGTGCCGACGTTCCACCGCGCACTGTTCGCACGATCCGGCGAGACGGTTGCCGTGCTCAATCTGGGCGGCATCGCCAACCTCACGGTGCTGGGAAGCGACGGCACGACAGTGGGTTTCGACTGCGGCCCGGCCAACGCGCTGATGGATCAATGGTGCCAGTCGCACACCGGCAAGCTCTATGACGAAGCCGGCTCGTGGGCCGCGAGCGGCCGGGTCGTGCCGGCGCTACTGGCGTCGATGTTGGCCGAGCCGTACTTCGCGCTGCCAGCACCCAAGAGCACCGGGCGAGACCTGTTCAATCCGGGCTGGCTGGCGTCACATCTCGACGACCGCCCGGCCATCCCAGCGGAGGACGTGCAGGCCACGCTCGCCGAGCTGACGGCACGCACCTGCGCCGACTCGGTTCAGCGTTACGCCGGCGCAGCGCACGAGTTGCTCGTTTGTGGTGGTGGCGCGCTCAACCGGCATCTGATGTCGCGGCTGGCCATGTTGCTGCCCGGGTGTCGGGTCCAGCCAACCGATGCGGTCGGCCTGCCCGCTTCGCTGGTGGAGGCGGCGGCATTCGCCTGGCTGGCGAGTGCGCATTGCGACCGTCGTCCCGGCAACCTGCCATCGGTCACCGGTGCCGCCGGGCCCCGCGTGCTCGGCGCGCTTTATCCCTCGCGATGAATACGATCGAAAGCCGCCCGCAGGCGGCCTTGCAGGTCTGGCGCAGAATCAGACCGAGAAGCTCGACCCGCAGCCGCAGGTTGTCGTGGCATTCGGGTTCTTGATCACGAACTGGGCGCCCTCGAGGTCGTCCTTGTAGTCGATTTCCGCGCCGGCAAGGTACTGCAGGCTCATGGCGTCGATGAGCAAGGTGACCCCGTTCTTGGCCATCTGCGTGTCGTCGTCGTTGACGACTTCGTCGAAGGTGAACCCGTACTGGAAGCCCGAGCAACCACCCCCCTGCACGAAGACGCGCAGCTTCAGGTCCGGGTTGCCCTCTTCATCGACGAGTTCGCGGACCTTCATGGCCGCACTGTCGGTGAAGATGAGCGGCACCTGTGGCGCGTCGGCAAGGGTCTGAAGATTTTCCGACACTGCATTCATGGCGACTCCTTCGGTTTCGAATACTGCTTCGATTATCCCAGCTTCGGCCAAGACGCGCCGGGGCGCGACCCTGCCGCCGGTGGTGCCATGGCTCAGGGCAAGACGGGAACATGCGCGAGGCCGGCGGTCTCGGGCAGGCCGAACAGCAGGTTCATGCACTGCACTGCCTGCCCCGACGCGCCCTTCGTCAGGTTGTCTTCGACCACGAGCACCATCACGGTATCGGGCTGAGGCTTGTGCACCGCGATGCGCGCGACGTTGGAAGCCCGCACCGACCGCGTCTCGGGTGCCGACCCGGAGGGCATCACGTCGACGAAGGGCTCGCCGCGGTAGAAGTCCTCGAACAGCGCCTGCAGGTCGGCGGCCTGCCCCTGGGGGGTCAGGCGCGCATACAGTGTCGAATGGATGCCGCGGATGATCGGAATCAGGTGCGGCACGAAGATGCACTGCACCGACGCGTCGCCGGCCGCCACACCGGCGATGCGGCGCAGCTGTTCGTTGATCTCGGGGCCGTGACGGTGGCCTTTGACGCCATACGCCTTGAAGCTGTCGGCGGCCTCCGCGAACAGCGACCCGACCTCGGCCTTACGTCCGGCTCCGCTCACACCCGATGCGCAATTGGCGATCAGGTGCGACGCATCGACCAGCCCCTGCGCTCGCAGCAGGGGCGCGAATCCGAGTTGAACGCTCGTCGGATAGCAGCCCGGGTTGCCGATGACGCGCGCGCCGCGAATTGCCTCGCGATTGAGTTCCGGCAGCCCGTAGGCGGCCTCGCGCAATACCTCTGGGCAGGCGTGGGGGATGCCATACCAGCGCTCGAAGGTGGTGGTGTCCTGGAGCCGGAAATCGGCCGCCAGGTCGATGATCTTCACGCCCGCGGCGAGCAGTTCGGGGGCCTGCGCCATTGCCACACCGTGTGGCGTCGCAAAGAAGGCCACGTCGCATTCCGTCAGGCGCGCCTCGTCGGGCGCAGAGAAGGCCAGATCGACACGGCCGCGCAGGCTCGGGTACATCTCGGCCACCGGCATGCCCGCTTCCTTGCGCGAAGTGATCGCGGCGATCTGCGCCTGCGGGTGCGTGGCCAGGATGCGCAGCAACTCCACCCCGGTGTAGCCGGTACCGCCGACGATGCCGATGCTGATCATCCTGTGTCCCTCCGCTGAACGCGCCAATTGTAGAAGTGGGTCGCCGGAAAGCGCCGAAGGCCGCTGATCGCGGCCTTCGGGATGCAAGGGAGCGTGTCGATCAGCGCTTGCTGAACTGCTTGCGGCGGCGTGCGCCGTGCAGGCCGACCTTCTTGCGTTCGACTTCACGCGCATCGCGCGTCACGAAACCGGCGCGGCTCAAGTCGGGCTTGAGCGCGGCGTCGTAGTCGATCAGCGCGCGGGTGATGCCGTGGCGCACCGCGCCGGCCTGGCCCGATTCGCCGCCGCCATGCACGTTGACCTTGACGTCGAACGCGCCGTCGTTGTTGGTCAGCATCAGGGGCTGCTTGACGATCATGATCGAGGTCTGGCGGCCGAAGTATTCGTCGACGGCCTTGCCGTTGACGAGGATCTGGCCGGTGCCCTTCTTCATGAACACTCGCGCCACCGAAGACTTGCGGCGGCCGGTTCCGTAGTTCCAATTTCCAATCATCACCGCGCTCCTCAGAGTTCCAGCACTTTGGGCTGCTGGGCGGTGTGCGGATGCGTGGCACCGGCGTACACCTTCAGCTTCTTGACCATCGCATAGCCGAGCGGGCCCTTCGGGAGCATGCCCTTGACGGCCTTTTCAAGCGCGCGGCCGGGGTGCTTGGCCTGCATGTCCTTGAAGGACGTGGCGTGAATGCCGCCAGGGTAGCCCGAGTGCCGGTAGTAGATCTTGTCGGTGGCCTTGTTGCCGGTGACGCGGATCTTGTCGGCGTTGACGATGACGATGAAATCGCCGGTATCGACGTGAGGCGTGTAGATGGCCTTGTGCTTGCCGCGCAATCGGAGTGCCACTTCGCTGGCAACACGTCCGAGCACCTTGTCGGTGGCGTCAATCACAAACCACTCGTGCGTCACTTCGGCCGGCTTGGCGCTGAAGGTCTTCATGAGGATCTTTCGTTGTCGCCCGAAGTCCTTGGCGCGAAGGGCGCGGGCGGCACGGGCGGAGGGGGTCGGTTCTGCGAGCGCGAGGCCCGCCCGGCGTTCTTGCCGAGCCTTCGGCACCGCTTATGAAAGGCGGCCTCTCAGGCAAAGCAGGCGGTCGGGAGGCCCGACATGCCCTGAACACACGTCTCTTCCGGAACCACGTTCGGAAAAGCCTTGCAGTATAGCTCAGGATAGCCTATGCCCACACCGGAACCCGCCCGCCTGTCCCCCCAATGAGCCATTTCGGCAGCTCTTGGGAGTTGGACTGGGCTCTCCAATTGCAGGGGGGCGAGCCTAGGCATTCGGAAGTATATTGGGGTTACTACCAAGCTCACCGAGCTGTCGGAAAGATCATGAATGAAACGCCAGAACTGCTGACGATGCCTGAGGTGGCGGAATCCCCGTCGCCATCGGGTTCCGCGGCAGTCGCCGTTGCGGTCGTCGCACCGAAGCCTCGGCTTACGTGGGTGCCCGTGCGTTCCTTGACCTCGCGCCATCGTGACCGCATCCGAGCGCACTTGCTCGCCCTCGAAGAGCACGACCGTTACCTGCGTTTCGGTTTCGTCGCGTCGGATGCCCAGATCAATCACTATGCCGACGCGATCGACTTCGACCGCGACGAGGTGTTCGGCATCTTCAACCGCCGCCTGGCGCTGATCGCGATGGCGCATCTGGCTTATGCGCCGGCGCCGCAGATCAGCGGCAAGGCGGCGATGGCCGAATTCGGCGTTTCGGTCCTGAGCCAGTCGCGCGGGCGCGGTCTCGGCAGCCGGTTGTTCGATCATGCCGTGCTGCATGCCCGAAACCGTCACATCGAGACGCTGTTCATCCAGGCGCTCAGCGAGAACACGGCGATGCTCAGGATCGCCCGCAACGCAGGCGCCAAGATGGAACGCGCGGGCGCGGAGTCCGAGTGCTGGTTGAGTCTGCCGGCCGACGACCTGGCCTCGCAAGTCGGCGCCATCGTGGAAGAGCACGCTGCCGAGTGGGACTACCGCCTCAAGGCGCATGCGAACTTCGTCCATCAGATCATCGAGGCCGTTTCCGAAGTGAAGGCCAACATTTCAGGTGTTCATCGCACCACTTCGGAATAGCGGCTGACGCGGCTGTACCGCCGCTGCGGGGTCTGGCCGGCCCCTCGGGTTGGGGGTGGGTCCGGATGTGCGGCAGCTTCGGCGTCCGCTACAGTGCACGGGCGGTCGCGGCATGTCGTTGCGCCTGCATGAATGCACCCCCGTTCGCAACATGCAAACCCTTTCGTGGATCATCGCGCTAGCTGCCGTGGCACTGCTCGCGTCGATGACCACGCTGGTCGTGCTCCGCGCCAAGAGGCGTCCGGACAAGCTGCCGCCACTTCCCACCGAGTGGGCGCTGTTGCCCCGGCCGGTGTTCAGTAGCGACGAGCGGCGGGTCTATCGCCTGCTGCGCGAGGCGCTGCCACACCACGTCTTGCTCGCCAAACTGGCGCTGGTTCGCTTTTGCCAGCCGGCCGTGCCGGCCGAGGGGCGCTACTGGTACGACCTGTTGGGCGCCACGCATGTCACGTTTGCCGTGTGCAGCGCCAATGGGCGCATGCTCGCCGCGATCGACCTCGACACCGACCGCGGCAGCTCTCGCCGAGCGACACAGATCAAGCAAGCAGTCCTGAGCGCCTGTCGCGTGCGCTACTTGCGTTGCGCGGTCGACGAGCTGCCGACGGTCGCCGAGTTGCAGTTGCTCGTGCCGCAGAGCGGATTGAGCTCGCGCGGCCCGATGCAGGCGCCGGCTCAGGCGCTGCACGACGCGAGCGACACGCTGTCGAACACGGTCGCCCATCGCCGTGCCGAGCGCACCGCGCTGTGGCAGGACTCGACCCTGTTCCATGACTCGTTCTTCGCCCCCGACAGCCGCGCCGATTCCCTCGGCAACAGCAAGTTCGCCTCGCTGGCGCGCAGCGGGCGCAGCTATGTCAGTGCCGCCGAGGCGAGGCTCGGCAAGGAACCAGCGCACGACGACATCGCAGGACGGGTCGTCGACGAGCCGGTAGAGGTCGGGCCCCAGACGCGGCATTGAGAGCGGCGGCGGCGCGTACGATGCGCGCATGACCGCACCGGAACGCCCGCCGCCCGCCAGTGAAACTCCGTTCGCCGACCTGACCCCCGATGCCGTGCTCGACGCGCTCGACGCCGTGGGCCTGTTCGGCGACGGCCGGCTGATCCAGCTCAACTCCTACGAGAACCGCGTGTTCCAGGTCTACCTGGAGTCAGGCGACGTGGTCGTGCCCAAGTTCTACCGCCCCGGGCGCTGGAGCGACGCCCAGATCCTCGAGGAGCACAGTTTCTCGGCCGAACTGGCGGCGGCAGAAATTCCCGTGGTGAGCCCGCTCGCACTGCACGCGCGGCTGACGTCGCGCCATCCCATCACGCTCTCGGGCGAGCCGGCCACGCTCGCGCACAGCATGGGCCAGCGCTATAGCGTCTCCCCGCGCCGTTCGGGGCGTGCGCCCGAGCTGGAAGACGCCAGCACGCTCGAGTGGATTGGCCGCTTCATCGGGCGCATGCATGGGGTCGGCGCCACGCGCCCGTTCGAACATCGGCGCCGGCTCGACACCGACAGCTACGGCCGCGTTCCGCGCGACTTCCTGCTCCAGCACGGCTGGCTTCCGCCCGAAGTTCTGCCGCGCTGGCGTGCCAGCATCGATACGGCGCTCGAAGCAGTGCAGCGCGCCTTCGACAGCCTGCCCGAGCTGCGAATTCTGCGCCTGCACGGCGACTGCCACCCGGGCAACATCCTGTGGAGCGATGCCGGACCGCACTTCGTCGATCTCGACGACGCCCTCACCGGCCCGGCGGTGCAGGACCTGTGGATGCTGCTCTCGGGCAACCGCGCCAGCATGACGCGCCAATTGGGCGCGGTGCTGGCCGGCTACGAGGACTTCATGGACTTCGACTGGCGCGAGTTGCGCCTCGTCGAGCCGCTGCGCACGCTGCGCATGATCCACCACAGTGCCTGGATCGCGCGGCGCTGGAACGACCCGGCGTTCCCGGCCGCGTTCCCGTGGTTCAACGGCGCCGCCTACTGGCAGCAGCAGGCGACGCAGCTGAACGAACAGATCGAGGCAATGCGCGAGGCGCCGCTCGGCGCGCTGGCCTACTGACCGCGCCGACGCTTTCAGTCGCTGGCATCGAGCCCGCTCCCTCGCCGATCGCTCCGCTGGTCGATCCCCGTGAACGGGGTTGCGCCGCAACGTCCGCGTTGCGCAGCAAGCAGTGCAGGTGCAACAAGATCGCGCTTCCCTGCCTCACTTCGCAGGGCGAACCGCTCGCGCGATCCTCGCCCTTCGCTCCGCGCCCTCAGCCCACCAGTAGCGCGTTCACCCGCCGCACATAGCTGGCCGGGTCGTCCAGATGCCCGCCTTCGGCCAACATCGCCTGGTCGAACAGGATGTTGGCCAGATCGTCGAAATGCGCGCTCGCCTCGAGCTGCTTGACGAGCGCGTGCTCCGGGTTCACTTCCAGCACCGGTTGCGACGTCGGCGCGCTCTGGCCGGCCTGCTTCAAGAGCCGCGCCAGGTGGCCGCTCATGTCGCCCTCTTCCACCACCAGGCAGGCCGGTGAATCGACCAGCCGCGTCGTCACGCGCACGTCCTTCGCGCGGTCCTTCAGCGCTTCCTTCAAGCGCTCCAGCGTCGGCTTGAACGCTTCGGAGGCGGCTTCGGCCTGCTTCTTCTCTTCCTCGTCCTGCAACTTGCCCAGGTCGACCGAGCCGCGCGCCACGCTTTGCAGCGGCTTGCCACCCACTTCGTACAGGTGGCTCAGCATCCATTCGTCGACGCGGTCCACCAGCAACAGCACCTCGATGCCCTTCTTGCGGAAGATCTCGAGCTGGGGGCTGCTCTTCGCGGCGGCCAGCGTCTCGGCGGTGATGTAGTAGATCGCCTCCTGGCCTTCCTTCATCCGGCCCTCGTAGTCGGCGAACGAGACGCCGCTGTCGGCGTGGGTGGAGGCGAAGCGCAGCAGCTTGGTCAGGCGCTCCTTGTTCGCGTGGTCCTCGCCCACGCCTTCCTTCAGCAAGGCGCCGAAATCGGTCCAGAACGACGCGTACTTATCGCGCTGCGCCGCATCTTCGCTGTTGGCCAGGTCTTCCAGCATCGACAGCACGCGCTTGGTCGAGCCTTCGCGGATCGCCTTCACGTCACGACTTTCCTGCAGCAGCTCGCGCGAGACGTTCAGCGGCAGGTCGGCGCTGTCGATGATGCCCTTGACGAAGCGCAGGTACACCGGCATCAGCGCCTCGGCGTCGTCCATGATGAAGACGCGCTTGACGTAGAGCTTCACACCGCCGCGCTTGTCGCGGTTCCAGAGGTCGAAAGGCGCCTTCGCCGGCACGTAAAGCAGTTGCGTGTACTCGGTGCGGCCCTCGACGCGGTTGTGTGTGTAGGCGAGCGGCGGCTCCGAGTCGTAACTGATCTGCTTGTAGAACTCCTGGTACTGCTCGGGCGTGATCTCGCTCTTCGGCCGCGCCCACAGCGCCGCCGCCTTGTTCACCGTCTCCCACTCGTCCTTGGTGACTTGTTCCTTCTTCTCGCTGTCCCACTCTTCCTTCTGCATCAGGATCGGCAGCGAGATGTGGTCGGAGTACTTGGCGATGATCGACTTCAGCTTCCACGCGGAGAGGAACTCGTCCTCGCCCTCGCGCAGGTGCAGCGTCACGTCGGTGCCGCGCGCCGGTTTGTCGATCGTCTCCACCTCGAAGTCACCCGCGCCCTGCGACACCCAGCGCACGCCCTCGCCCGCCGGCAGCCCGGCGCGACGCGACTCGACGGTGATCTTGTCGGCGACGATGAAGCCGCTGTAGAAGCCCACGCCGAACTGGCCGATCAAATTGGCATCCTTCTTCTGCTCGCCTTCGAGCCTGCTCACGAACTCGCGGGTGCCGCTCTTGGCGATCGTGCCCAGGTGCGACACCGCCTCGTCCAGCGAGAGGCCGATGCCGTTGTCGCGGATCGTGATCGTCTTCGCGTCCTTGTCAACGATCACGCGCACCTCGAGGTTTGGCGCGTCCTCGTACAGCGCGGTGTTGTTCAACGCCTCGAAGCGCAACTTGTCGCAGGCGTCCGACGCATTCGAGATCAGTTCGCGGAGGAAGATCTCCTTGTTCGAGTACAGCGAATGAGTCACGAGGTGCAGGATCTGCTGCACCTCGGCCTGGAAGGAAAGGGTTTGTTTGGTCATGGGGACTCCGGGAACGGGGAATGGTGGCGCGCCCGTGGCGCACTTCGCGACCCCCGCAGATGGGGGTGTCTGCTGCGAAATTCAAGCACATCCGCCGGCGCGCAGGCCGGCACCGGCGCCGAAGGCGGCACAATGGCGGCGAGCCGGCAGCGCGACGCCGCGGACAGGAGGCACGAACAAGCACAGCCCTGGCCCTTGCAGGCAGAAGGGTACGCGCGATGAACACGGCGAGAAGGTCTCTCCCCCCCCCCCCGCAATGGGGCAACGGTTGGCGCGGGCTTCGCGCTAGCGCTGGGGCTTCTCGCCGCCTGTGGCGGCGGGGGAGGTGGTGGAGGGGGAAGCAGCGACGGCGGACCGGTCACGCCACCGCTTGTCGCCAAGGACGCTGTGGTCTCCATCGACAGCACGACCCCTGCCCAGGCTGCGGCGGGCGTCTTGGTGGGCGCGCCGCTCAGCGTTCACTACACCGTCAGCATAGGCACCTACGAATCGTCCACGTCTTCAGTGTCGTGTGGTGGCACGGGGATAGCCGGCGCGTTTGTTGTCAACACATTCACGCCAGCCGCGAGCCTCCCGAACGATACGAACTGCACCTTCAGCGGAACGGTCACCGCCAAGGGTGAGAACGGAGGGAAATCGGCCTCGCAGACTTGGAGCATTGCATTCACCGCCGAGGCGGCGCCGGTTTACAAGTACGCACGATTCGACCTGGTGATCTTCGCCGACCAGCACGCAACCATCGGCAAGATCGAAGGTGAGACCGTGACCCCGCTTGGCAATGCGAGCGAGTTCACTGGCAACGCCGGCTTCCCGCTCGTGCTCTGCATGCTGTGGGACAAGATCCTGGCTGATGGACGCCCTCTGGCTTCGTGCGTGACTCCGCTTGCCGGCAGCACCCGCCGCAACCTCCCCATCAATCCGCTCACCGGCGAGCTGATGAAGGAATACACGGGGGCGGTGCCAACGGGGGCGGTGCTGCACGATGTCGGCTACGGCACATTCGGTGATACACCGTATGCCAAGTTCGGGGTCAGCAACAAGGGGCGCTATCTCGATGTTCCAGGTGTTGGCACGTACTACATCACCGACACCGACTCCGTGAACCTCCGTCTGACCAAGGACGGCTTCGCCACCAACAAGATCATCCACGTCGGCGACCACCAGTTCCTGGCAACGTACTCGAATCCGTAGACCGGCACGGAATTGCCCCAAGGACGCGTCGGCGAATTCAGCAGAATGGACGCCAGACTCGACAAAGACTTGAGCGTTGCGCAATGCAGGCCACCCTCGATGACCTGCCTTCAGGACGCCTGCAACTCTTCACGCAGAACACGGCGCAGCGTTGCCACCGTCAATGGTCTTTCGTCCGGCTTGACCTTCCTGGCACCCGCAAGCGACTTGCGAAGCAGGGCATTGATCAAGGTCTGGTAGCCCACGCCTTCCGCTTCGGCCTGGGCCCTGAAGTGTTCGATGACGTCATCGTCGAGCATGATGGTGATGCGCGTCTTGCCCGGCGACGGAATCACCGCCCCGCGCTTGCCTTTGCTGAAGTCGTATTCGTCACGCATGGTATCGGTCTGCCTCGCCGCGACTGGCCTTGCGAGCGGAAATGACACGCGTCCGCTCTCCGCGCTGGGTGTGAACGACGACCAGAACCCGACCCAGCGCGTCCATCCCCAGGGTGACGAAGCGCTGCTCGCCGCGTGAGTCCGGGTCCCCGATCGTGAGTGCCATCGGGTCACGAAGGGCTTGCTCGGCATGGGCAAAGCTGACGCCGTGCTTCCGGAGGTTGGCTCGCGCCTTGGCCGGGTCGAATTCGATGCTCACGCCGCATTATGCATATGCAATGCATATCCGCAAAATGAAGTCAGATAATGAGCAGGCCCGAAGGGGAGCCGCGTCGCGCTCAGGCAACTCCTCTCGGAAGTGGGTCGCCTGTCGCGGCCTCGGCACTGGCAACCCACGATCCCCGCAATCGTCCCGCGCCCTCTAACGCCAGTCGCGATGCCGCGACTTGCAACCTGCCCCCGAGCCGGCAGCGAACCGGCCTACAGTTCCGCATCGCTGCCCGTGGACACGCCGTAACCCGCCAGCATCCAGCGCCACTTGGGCACGGCGTGGAAGCTGCGCGCCTGGCCCGTCTCGTCGTGAACAGCGGCGCCGCGCTCCATCTGGAGGGTGATGGACTTGGACGCGTCGGCATTGGGCTTGCACGTCCAGTTCCGGCCATCCTGGATCGTGCAGTCGGTGAACTTGCTTGACGGCTCGGCAACGCCAACGGTCCAGAACAGCACTTCCTGGTGGGCGCGCAAGGCGCGGTAACGGTAGCGCTCGGCAGGTATCAGGCGCCCCGTGCAATGGTTGCCCTGCCAGGACCCATCGGCGCAACCCACGGTGTAGATGGTCCGCTCACCCTGCAGCGTGACGAAGTCCGACGCCCACGTGATGAAGCCCAGCACGGCGAGTGCCGCGAGAAGTCCCAGCCCAATCCGCATCCTGCTGCTCCCATACGCCGCGCCGGGCGGCCATGTTGGCGGTCGGAGCCGGCAGCCTGGGGATTGTGGCCGCCCGCGGCCGCAGCCCAGCCACCAGGTTCGCCAATTCCGGCACGCTAACGCGGCAACCCCTCCACCTCCCGCTGCCACCGATCGATCAGCCGCTTCCTCTCGGCCGCCTTGCCGTACTTCTCGAAGTCGTACTTGATCAGTCGCACGTTGTCGAGGCTCGGGATGCGCGGGTCGGGCTTGAAGGTCTTGTTGGCCGGGAACTGCAGCGAATCGGCGCGCGCGCCGATGGCCTGGCCGGCCGGGCTCATCAGCCAGTCGTAGTAGCGCCGCGCGGCATCGGGGTTGCGGGCGCCCTTGACGAGTGCGATGCCGCCGATCTCGTAGCTCGTCCCTTCGCAGGGCGCGGCGCTGTGGACCATCGTGAAGCCCTGCTGGCGCTCGTTCTCGAAACCGAAGATGAAGCTCACGCCGATGCCCACCTCGCCCTTGGCCACGCTCTTGGCCTGCGCGGTGCCGCTGCGCGTGTACTGCACGACGTTGCGGTGCACCTTCTTCAGGTAGTCGAATGTCGCGTCCTCGCCCATCAGCTGCACCAGCCCTGCGAGGATGGTGTAGGCCGTGCCGCTGGAAGCCGGATGCGAGGTCTCGATCTCGCCCTTGTACTTCGGGTCCGCCAGGTCGGCCCAGCACCTGGGCGGCGGCAGGTGCTTCTTCTTCAGCACGTCCTCGTTCCAGCCGAAGCCGATCGCGCTGGTATAGAAGCCGCCCACCATGTTGCCGCTCATCGCATACTGGCGCACCGCCCAGCCGTGCAGGTCGTTCAGGTAGGCCGGCCGGTAGGGCTGCAGCAGGCCCGCCTCGGCCGCCTGCAGGAAGGGGTCGCCGGTGCCGCCCCACCAGATATCGGTCTTCGGGTTGGCCGATTCGGCCCGCAACTGCGCCAGCGCCTCGCCGGTCGCCTTGCGCACCTGCAGCACCTTGATGCCGGTTTGGGCCTGGAACTCCTTGGCCGCGAGTTCGCACCAGCTCTGATCGGTGGAGCACAGCGCGGTCACCTGCTGGCCCTGCGCCGCGGCGGCAGCCACGGCGCAGCCCAGCAAGGCGGCAAGGCACAAGGCGCGAATCGACGAAGTCAACATGGATACTTCCAGGGCAAACTGGTGCAGTCGTCAGCGTAACAGCAGCTACGCCCGCTCCACGCGGCCCGCCGCGCCCGACCCGGCGGGCACGGCGCCAGGTGCCGGACAATCGCCGCATGGCCGATGACGATGCACCCCACAAGCGCCGAGCGCGCTATGCAGGCACGCATCCGCGCCGCTTCGAGCAGAAGTACAAGGAGCTGAGTCCCGCGCAGCACGCGGACGAATTGCGCAAGGTGCTCGAGCGCGGCCAGACGCCCGCCGGCATGCACCGCCCCATTTGCGTACGCGAGATCCTGGACCTGCTGAATCCGCAACCGGGCGAGGTGGGCCTGGATGCAACGCTCGGCTTCGGCGGCCACGCGCAAGCCATCCTGCCGCGGCTGGCGCCAGGCGGACGCCTGTTCGGCGTCGATGTGGATCCGCTCGAACTGCCGCGCACCGAAGCGCGCCTGCGCAGCCTCGGATTCGACGGATCGGCGCTGGTGGTGCGCCGGATGAACTTCGCCGAGTTGCCCAGCCTGCTGCCCGAAGCCGGCGGCGGCTTCGACTTCGTGCTGGCCGACCTGGGCGTCTCGTCGATGCAAATCGACAACCCGGCCCGCGGCTTCACTTTCAAGGCCGACGGGCCGCTCGATCTGCGCCTGGACCCCGGCGCCGGGCAGCCGGCCTCCGCTTTGCTGCAGTCGGTGACGCGGCAGCGCATGCGCGAGCTGCTGGTGGACAACGCCGACGAGCCCTTTGCCGTGCCGCTGGCCGCCGCGCTCCAGGGCCAGTACATCGAGACGACCACGCAATTGGCAGCGCTGGTGCAGCAGACGATGCGGGTTGCGCTCAAGCGCGGCCTGCCGCAAGCCGAGCGCGAGGCGGAAACCAAGAGGGCCCTGCAGCGCACCTTCCAGGCGCTGCGGATCGCGGTGAACGACGAATTCGGCGCGCTCGACCGGCTTCTTTCACGCCTGCCGGCATGCCTCAAGCCCGGCGGGCGAGTTGCGATCCTGAGCTTCCACTCGGGCGAGGACCGCCGCGTCAAGAAGGCGTTCCAGGCGGGCGAGCGCGCCGGCCTCTACGCCCGCGTGGCGCCGGAGCTGCTTCGGCCGTCGCCCGAGGAGCAGCGCGCCAACCCAAGGTCGCGCTCGGCCAAGCTGAGGTGGGCCGTGAAGGCGGGCTCCTGAGCTGCACGGTGACCGTGGCCGATGCCGGTGGCCCGATCTGTGCCCTTCAGCCGTTGCGACCCTCGGCGCGCGCGTAGTCGAGCAGCGCATCGACGAGGGCCAGCAGGTTGACCTGCAGCGCGTCGAAGCCGCCATGCTTCGTGCGTGCGCCCTCGTCCATGTAGAGCCGCTTGTTGACTTCGAGCTGCAGGCTGTGCCGGCCGGCGCGCGGGTCGGCATAGGCGCGCACCAGTTCCACGCCCTTGAACGGGTCGTTGACCTTCACGTCGTAGCCCATGCCGGCCAGCACCTTGCGCACGAACTCGGTGAACGCCGGGTCGCAGCTCGTGCCGTCGCGATCGCCGAGCACGACATCGGCGCGCGGCCGGCCGGCGCCGCCCTCGCCCTGCGCACCGGCCAAGGCGTTCATCGAATGGCAGTTGAGGTGATAGCTGCGGCCGAAGCGCGCGTGCGTCGCTTCGATGCGCTGCGCCAGCGCGCGGTGGTAGGGCTCGTGGCAGCGTTCGATGCGCAGGCGCAGCTCGGCGACCGACACCTTGCGCGCGTAGATCGGCCGGCCGTCGTCGAGCGTGCGCCAGACCAGCGCCTTGCCGATCGCCGCCTTGCCGCTCGGCATGTAGGCGTGTGGCCAGTGCGCGCCTTCGAGCAGTTCGAGGTCGATGTCGGCGTGGTGGCGGTTGGCGTCGATGTTGGTGCGCGGAAACGCCGCCGCCAGCAGCCACACGCCGCGCTCGGTGGCGGGCAGCCAGAGCTCGTCGACGAAGCAGTCTTCGCCGTCGCGCAGCGCGTGCTCGCTGACTGCGGCGCCGAAGTCGCCAGGAAAGTCGTGCCCGCTGTGCGGCGAGTCGAGCAGCAGCGGCTGCAGCGCGCGGGCCGGCCCGTGGGTCGCGATCGGGTGTTCGGGCTTGGGCATCGCGGGCTATCGTAGTCCACGCATTGCCCAGCCTTCGAGAGTGTCCGGCGTCCGTGCACGAAGGCACGCCACACCGCCCTGGCGGGCGGCGCGCGCGGTGGCTTGCGCTAGCATCGCTGCATGAATGCTCGTCGCCTACCGATCGCGCTGGCCGCCGCCATGCTGCTGCTGCCCGCCCTGCCCGCCGCGGCGCAAAGCGCGCTGACGCTCTATGGCGGATACGCCTGGGGCGGCTCGTTCGAGCAGGCGAGCGGCAACGCCGCGACGGCCAACCTCGACGGGAGCGGCGCCGGCGCGCTGAGCATCGACTGGGCGCTCGATGCGGCGCGCAACGTGCAGCTCTTCGCCAGCGGGCAGCGCACGACGCTGCAGTTGCCGCCCGGTTCGGTGCCCGTCGGCGCGCCCACCTCCTTGTCGATGAACGTCGGCTACCTGCACCTGGGCGGCTCGAACTTCTTCGAGGGCACCGCCGGTCGCGGAGCCTACGTCGCCGGCGGGCTGGGTGCCACCTTCATGTCGCCCGGCCTGGACGGCCTGACTTCTGAAGTGCGACCGTCGATGAGCATCGCCCTCGGCTACGAGCAGCCGCTCGCTGCGTCGCTCGCGCTGCGCATGGAGCTGCGCGGCTATGCGACGCTGATCAACAGCAGCGGCGGCTTCTTCTGCTCCGGCGGTTGCGTCGTCGCATTGAAGGGCGACGCCCTCCTGCAGGGCGAGGCGCTGCTAGGGCTGTCGCTGCGCTTCTGACGCGCTTCGCCCTGGGCGACCTCACAATGGGCCCGTCCCAGCCCGTTGCCAGGAACGCCCGATGATCCCTTTCGCCGACTACACCCGCCACGACGGCCTCGGCCTGGCCGCGCTGGTGCGCAGCGGCCAGGTCAGCGCGGCCGAGCTGCTCGAGACCGCGCTCGCTCGCATCGAGGCGCACAACCCGGCGCTCAACGCCGTGATCCGCACCCGCCACGAGCAGGTGCGCGCCGAGGCCTCGCGGATCGACCCCGCGGCGCTGTTCGCCGGCGTGCCCTTCCTCGTCAAGGACCTGATCGCCACGCTCGCCGGCGAGCCGACGGCCAACGGCAACCGCCTGCTCGCCAAGGTGCCCATGCCGCGCGACAGCGAGCTGGTGCGGCGCTTTCGCGCCGCCGGCGTGCAGATTGCCGGGCGCACCAACACGCCCGAGTTCGGGCTCACGCCGTACACCGAGCCGGTCCTCTACGGCCCGACGCACAACCCCTGGTCGCTGGCCCATTCGCCGGGCGGCTCGAGCGGCGGCTCGGCCGCGGCCATCGCCGCCGGCCTGGTGCCGCTGGCCAGCGGCGGCGACGGCGGCGGTTCGATCCGCATTCCCGCGTCGTGCTGCGGCCTGTTCGGCTTCAAGCCCAGCCGCGGCATGACGCCGACCGGGCCCGAGTTCGGCGAGCTCTGGCACGGCTTCGCGATCGAGCACGTGCTGAGCCGCTCGGTGCGCGACAGCGCCGCAATGCTCGACGCCACGGCCGGCGCCGACCCCGGCGCGCCCTACGCCGCGCCGGCACACTCCCGGCCCTTCCTCGACGAGGTGGCCACCGATCCGGGCCGGCTGCGCATCGCCTTCACCCGCGAGCCGCTGTTCGGCCACGGCGCGGTGCATGCCGACTGCATCGCCGCGCTCGAAGCCACGGCGCGCCAGCTCGAATCGCTGGGGCACCTCGTCAAGGAGGCGGCCCCGCCGCTCGACCGCGACGCGTGCGCGCTCGCCTTCGTGACCGTGCTCGCCGGCGAAACGCGTGCCGAAATCGAACACCTGGCGCAGATCGCCCAATGCACGCCGAACGCGCGCGACTTCGAGGCCGCCACCTACAGCCTCGGGCTGCTGGGCCGTTCGATCAGCGCCTCAGCCTACGCGGGCGCCGTGCGCACGCTGCAGTTGACGGCGCGGACGATGGCGCCGTTCTTCGAGCGCCACCAGGTGCTGCTGACGCCCACGCTCGCATCGCCGCCGGCACTGATCGGCGCGCTGCAACCCAGCGCCGCCGAGCAGCGCATGATGCGCATCGTGAACTCGCTCAACGCCGGCTGGCTGCTGAACGCGCTCGGCGTCATCAAGCCGCTGGCTGCGAAGACCTTCGACTACATGCCGTTCACGCCGCTGTTCAACGTCACCGGCCAGCCCGCGATGTCGGTGCCGCTGCACTGGAACGCCGCCGGGCTGCCGATCGGCATGCAGTTCGTCGCCCGCCTGGGCGACGACGCGATGCTGTTTCGCCTGGCGGGGCAGCTCGAGCGCGCGCAGCCCTGGTTCGAGCGCAGGCCGCCGGGCTTCTGAGCATCCCGGCAGGGCCTCGAGCGCCGGCGGCACGCATTGAGCCTTCTGCACCCAGAGTACCGGCGGCCGATGCAGCACCGCCCCGACTCTCGATACGCCGCGCTGCGCCTGGCCGTGACGCTGGCGTTGATGACGATCGGCAGCAGCGGCATGTACGTCGTGGCCGTCATGCTGCCCGCGGTGCAGGCCGATTTCGGCGTGCCGCGCGCCGATGCTTCGCTGCCCTACACGCTGATGATGGTCGGCTTCGGCCTGGGCGGCATGCTGATGGGGCGCCTGGCCGACCGCTTCGGGGTCACGGTTCCGCTGCTGATCGGCGCCGCGGGGATGGCCGCCGGCTTCAGCGTGGCCGGGCTGTCGAACTGCATCTGGCTCTTCGCCGGCGCGCACGGCGTGCTGATCGGCTTTTTCGGCAGTTCGGCCACCTTCGCGCCGCTGATCGCCGACACCTCGCTGTGGTTCGTGCGCCGGCGCGGCGTTGCAGTCGCCATCTGCGCCAGCGGCAACTATCTGGGCGGCGCCCTCTGGCCGCCGATCGTGCAGCACTTCATCGAGACGGCGGGCTGGCGACACACCTACTTCGGGCTTGCCGCCTTCTGCGGCCTGAGCCTGTCGGCGCTGGCCATGTTGATGCGCGCGCGCCCGCCGGTGGCGGCGGCAACGGCCGTCGCCACCGGGCCGGGGCCGGGGCCGGCGCCGGCGCGCGCCGAGCCGTCCGGGCGGGCCTTCGGCCTGCCGATGACGCACGCGCAGTTGCTGCTGTGCGTGGCCGGCGTGGCCTGCTGCGTCGCGATGGCCATGCCCCAGGTGCACATCGTGGCCTATTGCGGCGACCTTGGCTTCGGCGCGGCGCGTGGGGCCGAGATGTTGTCGCTGATGCTCGCTTTCGGCATCGTCAGCCGGCTCGTCTCGGGCGTCGTCTGCGACCGCATCGGTGGCCTGCGAACGCTGCTGCTCGGCTCGGCGCTGCAGGGCGTGGCGCTGCTGCTGTTCCTGCCCTTCGACGGGCTGATCTCGCTGTACGTGATCTCGGCGCTATTCGGCCTGTTCCAGGGCGGCATCGTGCCCTCGTACGCGATCATCGTGCGCGAGCACTTCCCCGCGGCCGAAGTCGGTAGGCGTGTCGGTGCAGTGCTGATGTGCACGCTGTTCGGCATGGCGCTCGGCGGCTGGATGTCGGGCAAGGTGTTCGACCTCACCGGCTCGTACCACGCCGCGTTCATCAACGGCCTGGCGTGGAATGCGCTGAACCTGGCGATCGCGGTGTTCCTGCTGCGCCGCTTGCAGCAACGGCATCGGGCGCAGCCGATCGCCGCCTAGAATCTTGCGCACCGCCCGATGAAGGACATGCCTTGGACTTGAAGTTGCCGATTCGCATATTCGACGAGCTCGCCGACTCCGTTGTCGAATCCACCGGCCTGCTCGACCTGGCCAGCGGCGAGATCCGGTCGGTCGAGCACGAAGGCTACGACGCCGACAAACTCGGCCTGCCCGCAGAGCAGGAGAGCTACGAGTTCACCTCCGGCACGCTGTCCAACGGCGACCGCGAAGTCGAGTTCCGGGTCGAGGTCGACGTGGTCTCGGGCAAGTACTCGGTCACCCCGAGCGAACTGCTGGAGTTGAAGGGCCGCGCCGCCAAGCTGTTCACTGCGCCGCCCGGCACGCAAACCGTGGTGCCGCCGCGCAAGCGGCGCTGACACCGCGCAAGCATGGTCGAGAAGCTCGTCGCCGCCGTCGCGCTGGCCGCCTGCGCCGTGCTGCTGGCCCGCCTGATGCTCGGCCGTCGTCGCCAGCAGCGCTTCGACGCTGCCGCGCGTCGCGCCTGGGCGACCTGCCGTGCGAAGGCGCGTGCGCTGGTCCGCTGGCGCTCGACACGGCGTGATGCGGCTGCCGCCGCCGAAGACGCGATCCGGCGTGCCCGCGGCAACCTCCAACGCGACGGCAACGTGATCCGCCCACGCTCGTTCCGCGGTCCGCGCAAGCCGCATTGACATCGCTCGCGCGGCGACGCCCGGGGTCAGCCCGCGAACCGCCCCATGTAGGCGCCATTCCCGCTCAACGTGATGTAGAGCATCTGCGTCGCACGGGTGGCCGCGACGTAGAACAGCCGCGCTTCGTCGATCTCGCTGTGACCTTCTTCGGGCATGCGACCGACACCCGGCAATGCGACCACGGGGAACTCGAGCCCCTTGCTGGCATGCATCGTCAGCAGCTTGATCGTGTCAGCCGCGGGATCGAAGTCGCCTGAACGCTTGCGCACCTGGTGCGGCAGCTTGCGTTGCCGCAGTGCCACCGCGCACGCTTCCATCACGTCGTGGTGGCGACAGATGATGGCCATGTCGCCCCAGGCCCGGCCTTCCTGGTGAGCCGTGCTCAACAGATCGGCCACCTTTACCGCCTCGTCGAGCAACGTCGGCAGGCGGATCACGACCGGCGCCTGCCCGTCTCGGCCACAACTGACGGGGTGCAGCAGCGGGATGCCGTCGTCGTCCCTGTCCTCCGCCTCCAACAAGTCGGCGGCGATCACGCTGGCGGCTTGCAGGATCTGCCGGCTGTTGCGGTAGTTGATCCTCAGCACCGTGGTCCGGCCCTGCGCCTGGATGCCCACGCTCTTGAAGCTGAACTGGCGAGTGCGTCCCCGCTCGTAGATGCTTTGTGCGTCGTCATAGAGCAGCAGCAAGCAGTTCGTGCTCGGGTCCACCATCTGGGTGACGAGCCGCAGCCATTCGGGCTGAAAGTCGTGGCCTTCATCGATCAGGATCGCGCGGTACTGGCCCGAAGGGATCTGCCTGCGCTGCACGCCGCGGATGACGTTCTCGACCATCTCTTCGAACATGCCCTTGCCCTGCGCCGGGATCGGCTGGCCGTAGGCGACCAGTTGTTGCCGGCACCACTTGTGGAAGTGGCGCACGTGCACGCGGTCGGCAATGCCCTTGGCCTCGATCGTGCTGCCCAGCTTCACCGCAAGCGGCTCGTTGTAGCAGAGGACGAGCACCGGCCTGGCGGCCGTGGCTGCCTTGGCCAGCAACTCCGCACGGTAGCCCAGGATCATCGTCTTGCCCGAGCCGGCCACACCGTGGATCACGCGGTGGCCGTCGCCCAGGCTGCGTGCAAGCTGCTCTTGCTGCAGGTCCATCACATGCATCAGGTCGGGATAGTCGGCGTCGTTGTCGTCGTTGCCGTGGTCGAACAGCGCGCCCTGGGTCTGCACGCGCACCTCGGGGAACATGATCCATCGGACGCGATCGAGTTGCGGCAGCGACATGACACCGCCGAACGCGTGGGGAAACATGTTCCACAGACGTTGCTGAAACGCCTCTGCGTCTGCGTTTTCGGGCATCTCGTCCGCACAGATCACGTAGTGGGGCTCGATGGCATTGCCAAGCCCGGCCTGCTCGAACTGCTGCCGCGTGATGCGCGTCAGGACGACACCATGGCCCCAGGCAAAGGCGAGTTTGCCCTGATGCGGCCCATCCGCGTGGACGAGTTGCGAGTCGCGCTCCAATGCGTTCACCACCTGGATGGCGCAATGTCGCGCCTGCGACAGCGGGTTGATGACCACCTTCAACTGACCGTCGGGGACGATCTCCCAGGCCTGTCGGGTAGCACGCTTGATCGTGTCGAGCTTCCAATGCTTGGTCTCGAGGATCAGCAGCCCGCGCCGCGGATGCAGCACCACGAAATCGGGATGCGACTGCTTCGGGCCGACCGGGACGTCGTACCAGACAAGGTAGTCGTCGTCGAGCTTCTGTTCGAGTCGCTCGGCCAGCTTGCGCTCACCAGGCGTCATGCGGGAGACGCAGGTGCCAAGAGACGGAATGAGCGTGGACATGCAAAGCGGGTCCGGGGAAGTGGTCGTGCGTTACTGTACCGGCCGCGCACAGCGCACCCCTCGCGACACCGAGCACTGTCCAGGCCGATTTCGTCGCTATGTCACGTGCTCGGTTCCGCCCGCGACGCCTGTCTCACCGCTGCGCCCGGTCCAAGCTGTTCTGCGCCTCGATACGCTCGCGGGCCGCCTGCCAGTCGGCGTCGCTCCACTGGCGCAGCTCGTAGAAGTTGCCGCCGGTCGCGAGCGCACTGCCGCCGTCCATCATGATGCTCTGGCCGGTGAGCCAGTCGCATTGGCCGGGCGCCATCAGGAAGGTCGCCAGGTTCTGCAGCTCGCTCATCAGACCCGGGCGTGCCATCGGGTTGGTCTGGCGGCTGCGCGCGCCGGGTTCCTCGCCCGGATTCAGGCGCTTGCTCATGCCTTCGGTCGGGATCTCGCCCGGGCCGACCGCGTTCAGGCGCACGCCGAAGCGCGCCCATTCGACGGCGAGCGACTTGGTCATCACGTCGATGCCGGCCTTGCTCATCGCCGACGGCACCACGTAGGGCGAGCCGTTGTCGACCCAGGTGGTGATGATGCTCATCACGTTGCGGCAGGGCTGGCCGGGCCGCCACGCGCCGGCCCTGGCCTGCCCGACCCAGCGCCTGCCGACCGCCTGCGTCACGTAGAAGCTGCCGTGGAAGACGATGCCCGCGATCGCGTCGAAGGCTCGCGGCGACAGGCTCTCGGTCGGCGCGATGAAGTTGCCGGCCGCGTTGTTGACGAGCCCGGTCAGCCCGCCGCTGGCGAAAAGGGCCTCGACCATCTCCTCGACCGCGGGCGCGACACGGATGTCGACGCCGAAGGTGTCGATGCGCCGCTCGGGGAAGCGCTCGCGCCACGCGGCGGCCGTGGCGTCGCACACGGCCTTGCGCCGGCCGCAGATCGCGACATCGGCGCCGAGGGCGAGGAAGCGCTCGGCCATCGCCTGGCCGAGCCCGGTGCCGCCGCCGGTGACGAGGATGCGCTGACCGCTCATGAGCGTGGGATGGAACATGCTGGAACTCCTTGTGTAGTCGCCTGACTGTGGCACAGGCCCGGCGCCGGTTCGATGATCGCGGAACCTGCCGTGAACCTCCCGCCGGCCTATCATGCCGCCTCGCACCCCATCGCACGGAGGACCCCGATGCCCTCGGTTCAGCACACAGCGCCCGCACTTGCCCGCGCCAACGGCATCGAGCTGTGCTACGACAGCTTCGGCGACGCAAATGCGCCACCGATGCTGCTCATCATGGGCCTGGCATCGCAGATGATCGCCTGGGACGACGAGTTCTGCGCCGCGCTGGCCGGCCGCGGCTACCGCGTCATCCGCTTCGACAACCGCGACGTCGGCCTGTCCACGCGGCTCGCCGACGCCGGCGTGCCCGACGTGGCCGCTGCCTTCGCCGCCGCGATGCAGGGCCGACCCGTTGCCGCGCCCTACCTGCTGCGCGACATGGCCGCCGACGTGGTCGGCCTGATGGATGCGCTGGCCATCGGCACCGCGCACGTCGTCGGGGCGTCGATGGGCGGCGCGGTCGCGCAGACGCTGGCGATCGAGCATCCGCAGCGCCTGCGCACGCTGACCTCGATCATGGCCACCACCGGCGCGCCCGACCTGCCGCCGCCCAAGCCTGAGGCGCTGGCCGTGCTGTTCAAGCCCGCGCCGACGGATCAGGCGGGCTACCTGGCCAGCTATCTGCAGACCTGGCAGGTGTTGCGCGGCCCCGGCTTTGCGCTCGACGACGCGCGCGACCTCGAGCGCGCCGGGCAGAACTTTGCCCGCGGCCTCAACCCGCCCGGCGTGGCGCGGCAGTTGCTGGCCGTCCTCGCGTCGGGCAGCCGCCGCGAGGCCCTGCGCGCGGTCAATGTGCCGACGCTGGTGATCCACGGCCGGGACGACCCCCTGGTGCCGCTGGCGTGCGGCATCGACACCGCGCGCGCGGTGCCCGGCGCCGAGCTGCTCGTCATCGACGGCATGGGCCACGCGCTGCCGATCACGCTGTGGCCGCAGATCATCGAGGCGATCGCTCGCCACGCCGCCGACACATAGCCGGCACGGCGCGAAGCGAGGCGATCAGGCCGTCGGCAGCTTGTAGTCCTTGAACTGCTCGCGCAACCGGTTCTTCAGCATCTTGCCGGTGGCGCCGATCGGGATCGCATCGACGAAGACCACGTCGTCGGGCGTCCACCACTTGGCGATCTTGCCCTCGAAGAAGGCCAGCAGTTCGTCGCGCGTCAGCTCCACGCCGGGCTTCCTCATCACCACCAGCAGCGGCCGTTCGTCCCACTTCGGGTGAACTGCCGCAATGCACGCCGCCATGGCCACCTTCGGGTGCGCCATCGCGATGTTCTCGAGGTCGATCGAGCCGATCCATTCGCCGCCCGACTTGATCACATCCTTGCTGCGGTCGGTGATCTGCATGTAGCCGTCGGCGTCGATCTTGGACACGTCGCCGGTCGGGAACCAGCCGTCCACGAGCGGGTTGCCGCCCTCTTCCTTGAAGTATCGGTCGACGATCCACGGCCCGCGCACGAACAGTTCGCCCGCGGCCTGGCCGTCCCAGGGCAGCTCCTTGCCGTCATCGCCGACGATCTTCATGTCCACACCGTAGATCGCGCGGCCCTGCTTGGCCATCACCGCGTAGCGCTCTTCCTGCGTGCCGTCGAGGTGCTTGGCCTTGAAGGTGCAGGCGGTGCCGAGAGGGCTCATCTCGGTCATGCCCCAGGCGTGCAGCACGAACACGCCGTACTTCTCGTTGAAGGTGCGGATCATCGCCGGCGGGCAGGCCGAGCCGCCGATGACGCTGCGGTTCATGGTCGAGAACTTCAGGCCGTTGGCCTCGACGTAGGCCAGCAGCCCCTGCCAGACGGTGGGCACGCCGGCCGAAAGGGTCACCTTCTCCGATTCGAACAACTCGTACAGCGACTTGCCGTCCAACCCCGGGCCGGGGAACACGAGCTTGGCGCCGACCATGCAGGCCGCATAGGGCAGGCCCCAGGCATTGACGTGGAACATCGGCACCACGGGCAGGATGGTGTCGCGCGCCGAGCAGTTCAGCGCGTCGGGCAGCGCCGCGGCGTAGGTGTGCAGCACCGTCGAGCGGTGGCTGTAGAGCACGCCCTTGGGGTTGCCGGTGGTGCCCGAGGTGTAGCACAGCGACGAGGCGGCGTTCTCGTCGAAGCTCGGCCACTCGTAGCGGTCGGAGGCGGCTTCCAGCAGCTCCTCGTAGCACAGCAGCCCGGGGACCTTGCTGTCCTTGGGCATGTGCGCGCGGTCGGTCATCGCGACGAAGGTCTTGATGGTCTTCACACGCCCGGCGACGGCCTCGACCAACGGCAGGAAGGTCAGGTCGAAGAACAGCACCTGGTCTTCGGCGTGATCGGCGATGTAGACGATCTGGTCGGGATGCAGGCGCGGGTTGAGCGTGTGCAGCACCGCGCCCGAGCCGGAAACGGCGTAGTACAGCTCCATGTGGCGGTAGCCGTTCCAGGCCAGCGTGGCGACGCGTTGGCCCGGCTCGACGCCGAGCTTCGCCAGCACGTTGGCCATCCGGCGCGAGCGCGCCGCGAGTTCGCGAAAGCTCTGGCGGTGAATGTCGCCCTCGACCCGGCGCGAGACGATCTGCTGCTCGCCATGGTGGCGCTCGGCATGCACGATCAGCGACGAGATCAGCAGCGGCTGCTGCATCATTTGGCCCAGCACGGTCATCGAATTACTCCTTCAGGTGGTCCGCCAAGGGGTGGCGAGAGTGGGTCTGTGATCAATGCGAAAGGATACCCACATCCGGCCAGCTTCCAAGGCGCAAGAACGCCTATCTGCGAGGCGGCGTCTGTGTCCGCGGCCCGATCCGCGGGTGGCAAGCGCTCTTCACCGTGCAGTGCCAGCGCCCCCGCGCACCTCGTGGGCAATCCGCCTACAGCTGGCCAAGAGGAGCGTTCGCCGCGCCCTGATCGGACTCGCGCACCGCGATGAGGCGCAACAGCTCGGCGTCGAGGCGTGCCAGCGCCGGCGCGTCGAGGCTCGCCAGCGCTTGCAGAAGGACGCCCGCCAGTGGAACTGGAGCACGCCACAGCACAGGGCTCCCCGCCCGCAGGACGCGAAGCTGCACCGTGCGCCGATCGAAGCCGTCCCTTGTCGCGGCGATCAACTCGCGTTCGACCAACGTCTCGACGAGGTTGCTGGTGGTCGATTGATGCACATCCATCGCGTGCGCCAGGTCGTTCACGCCAATGCCGGCGCTGGCGTGGACGATGCTCAACGCCCAGAGCTGCGCGCCACCGACACCGGCCTGCTTCTCGACTTGCTGAAAGTGCGTCTTGACGGCGTTGAACACGACGTGAAACCTCCGCAGCACCCGCGCCGCCGGTTCGCCAAGTTCGCTGCCAGGCTGGTGGCCGCTGCCCGCGGGGCCGCGTGGCTCTGTGCGTGTCCCTTGAGTGACCATGGAGATGATGATGTGGGAGCCACGGTGCCCGCGGAGGGTACGCGCCGCCCTCGGCACACGACCGCGTTGGAGCTGCGCCGGCCATGAGACCCGACCGCCCACTGCAGTCACGTCCCGATGCGCGCTCTACGATTGACACCCCTGCCGGGCGTGCATCGTCTTGATCGTGTTCGCCGCCGCCAGAACGGGGACCGCCGTCGCGCGGGCCGCGTACCGGCCGATCCTGTCGCCACGCGACCAGTGAGCCGTCGCAGGATCGCAACCAGTTCGCCGCATCATGTAAATTTGCACCAATAGACTTGCCTTGCAGCGGAGTGCGGCGCATCGTGCCGACGACGCCGTGCGCTGCATCGGTGGCCACCCCGCTTGGGTCAGGAGACGCCTGCTTGAGTAAGCCCTTGATCTTGATCGGTGCGGCCTTGGCGTTGGGGCTGATCGGCGTCGGCGCCGTGCTCTGGTGGCAGGCGTCGCTGCCGGAGCCGCCAAGCGTCGCGCCGGTGGCGGTTGAACCGCCGCCGGCGCCGCAGAGCGTCACGGCCGAACCGGCGGTCCAGTACCCGATCGAGGCTGCATCGGCGGCGCAGGCGTCGACGGTGCCACTCGACTTCGCCGACACGCTCACCGATCTGTTCGGCAGCAAGGCCGTGCTGTCGATGTTCCAGACCCAGGACTTCGCGCGCCGCTTCGTCGCCACGGTCGACAACCTGGGCCGCGCGCATGCCGCCGCCCAGCTCTGGCCCGTCAACCCCGCTGGGGGGCGCTTCATCGTCGAGCAGCGGGACGGCATCACGACCATCAGTCCGGACAACGGCATGCGCTACACGCCCTACCTGTTGCTGATCGAGACCGTCGACATGCGCCAGGTCGCCGCGGCCTACGTGCGGCTGTACCCGCTGTTCCAGCAGGCCTACGAAGCCCTCGGTTACCCGAGGCGCCATTTCAACGGCAGGATGGTTGCGGTGATCGATCACCTTCTCGCGACGCCCCACGAAGACGGGCCGCTGGCAGTCCGGCTGCCGGCCATCAACGGCCCGATCCAGCCCGAGCGGCCGTGGGTGCTGTATGAATTCGAGGATCCGGCGCTGGAGTCGCTGAGCGCGGGCCAGAAGATCCTGCTGCGCATGGGGCCGGTGAACCAGCGCCGCGTGAAGGCGAAGCTGGCCGAGTTCCGTCAGCTGGTGGCCGGCGGCGTCACGCCCCGGTAGGTCGGCCATGTCGGAGCTCCTGACCCGCCTGGTGGGCGAACTTGCCTGGCCTTTTGCAATTGCACTGGCGTGGGTCGTCGGCGAGCTTGGGCACCGCTTCAGCGGGCTGCCGCGGATCAGCCTCTACGGCCTGGTCGGCTTTGGGCTCGCCAACACGCAGCTCGGGCTGCTGCCCGCGGCCGAGGGCGGCACCGTCATGTTGCTGGCCAACGTGGCCTTCGGCCTGATCCTCTTCGAGCTCGGCTACCGCATCAACCTGCGCTGGCTCGACACCAACCCGTGGATCGGCCTGACGGGCCTGCTCGAAGCGGGTGTGACCTTCGTCGCGATCTACGCTGTCGCGATCGCGTTCGGAACGGCAATGCTGACATCCCTGCTACTGGCGTCACTGGCCATGTCCACCTCGCCGGCAGCCGTCGTGCGGGTGATCAACGAGCAGCGCGGTTCGGGGCAGGTCACCGAGCGCGTGCTGCACCTGACGGCGGTCAACTGCGTGCTGTCGGTCTTCGTGTTCAAGGTCATTGTCGGCTTCTGGACCTATCAGACCTCGGGCAGCGTCTGGCAGGCGATATCGAACAGCTTCATCTTGCTCGCCGCTTCGGTGGGCCTCGGCGCGGCCTTTGGCGTCGGCGTGCCGGCGGTGCTCAGGCGCTGCGGCCGGCTGACGCGCGACGCCACGGTGGGCTTTGCGATCGGCGTGATCCTGCTCGTGACGATGGCCCACACGTTCAAGTGTTCGCCGGTGCTGGCGGCGTTGACCTTCGGCCTGGTCGCGCGCCATCGGCGAGTCACGCTGAACCAGGCGCAGCGCAACTTCGGCGCGCTCGGCGATCTGCTCGCGACCGTGCTGTTCGTGTTCGTTGCGACCACGATCGCCTGGGAACGCGCATGGGCCGGCATCGGCCTCGCATTGATACTCATCGTCGTGCGAATCACGACAAAGGTGCTGGTGGTGGGTGCCCTGGCCCGCGCGAGCGGCATTTCGTGGCGCAAGGGGGTGCTGACCGGGCTGGCCATGACACCGATCTCGGTATTCGTCATCCTGCTGCTCGAACAGGCTCGCTTCATCGGGATCGACCTGATCGACCTGCTGGCGCCGCTGGCCGCGGCCACCTTGCTGCTTGAACTGGTGGGACCGGCGGCGACGCAGCGCGCCTTGATGCTGGCCGGCGAAAGCGCCGAGCCCGGGGAGTCGTAGGATGAAACTGGTCCGAGCCAACTTCGTTCGCGGCCCCCGAGGGGCGCGTCAGCCCCTTGGGGCGGCCCGAGGGCACTGACATGCCACTCGAACCGTTCAAGGCCTCGGAACCGCTGACGCTCGGCGTCGAGCTCGAACTGCAGCTGGTGAGCCTGAGCGATCTCGACCTTATCGACGCCAGCCCCGACATGCTGGCCCTGCTGGGCCGGCGCCCCTTCCCGGGCAACGTGGTGCCCGAGATCACCGAAAGCATGATCGAGGTCTCGACCGGCGTGCACACCGGCCACGAGGGCCTGCTCGCACAGTTGCGGCAGATTCGCGACGCGCTCGTGCAGGCCGGCGACCGGCTCAACGTGGGCGTCTGCGGCGGGGGAACGCACCCGTTCCAGCAGTGGGCGGAGCGCAAGATCTTCTCCAAGCCGCGCTTCAGGGAAGTGTCGGCGCTGTACGGCTACCTGGCCAAGCAGTTCACGATCTTCGGCCAGCACATTCACGTCGGCTGCCGGTCGGGCGACGACGCGATGTTCCTGCTCCATTCGCTGAACCGCTACGTGCCGCACTTCATCGCGCTGGCGGCCTCGTCGCCGTTCGTGCAGCGCCGTGACACGCTGTTCAGCTCGGCCCGGCTCAATTCGGTGTTCGCCTTTCCGCTGAGTGGCCGGGCACCGTTCACGCTGCGCTGGAGCGAGTTTGAGACCGGCTACTTCGCCCACATGGAGCGCACCGGCATCGTCAAGAGCATGAAGGACTTCTACTGGGACATCCGGCCCAAGCCCGAGTTCGGCACCATCGAACTGCGGGTGTGCGACACGCCGCTCACCGTCGAGCGCGCGGCCGCGCTGGCGGGCTATCTGCAGGCACTGTGCAGGTGCTTGCTTCAGCGTTCGGAGGCGCCACCGAGCGAGGAAGACTACCTCGTCTACAACTACAACCGCTTCCAGGCCTGCCGCTTCGGCTTGGACGGGACGCTCGTCCATCCCAGGACCTACGACTCACTCTCGCTGCGCGACGACATCCGTGCCACGCTCGACCGGCTGCACGGTCTCTCGGACGCCACGCCACTCTCTGCAGCATTGGCCCACATTCTGCAAGTCACGCACGAGGGCTCAGATGCGAGCGAACTGCGGCGAGCGCACCACGAGCGAGGCAGCTCCGAGGGCATGGTCGAATCGGCGATTTCGCGCTTCCGCGGTCGAAAGGCGCTGTGACGCCTTGCACCGGCTCGGGTCGGGGACGGCACCTGGGACATACTGACAAACCAGATGACCCGGCGTACGCGGCAACAGCGAGAATGCCGGGCCTGAAACCCTCCCCCCATCCACTGACTTGCACATGTTCGACTACATCATCATCGGCGCCGGCTCGGCCGGCTGCGTGCTGGCGGCGCGCCTGAGCGAAGACCCGGCCGTCAGGGTCTGCCTGCTCGAGGCCGGCCCGGCCGACAAGAGCGTCCTCATCCACTGCCCGGCCGGCCTCGTGCTGCTGGCCCAGAACGGGCAGGCGAACTGGGCCTTCGACACCGTGCCGCAGCCGGGCCTGAACGGCCGCCCGGGCTACCAGCCGCGCGGCAAGGTGCTGGGCGGGTCGAGTTCGATCAACGCGATGATCTATATCCGCGGCCAGCGCGAGGACTACGAGCACTGGGCCGCGCAGGGCAACCCCGGCTGGGGCTGGAGCGACGTGCTGCCCTACTTCCTGAAGGCCGAGCACAACGAGCGCGGCGCCGACGCCTTTCACGCCACCGGCGGCCCGCTGAACGTGATGGACCTGCGCAGCCCGAACCGCTTCGGGCCGCTGTTCGTCAAGGCGGCGCAGCAGGCCGGGTTCCCGGCGAACGCCGACTTCAACGGCGCGCAGCAGGAAGGCGTGGGCATGTACCAGGTGACGCACAAGAACGGCGAGCGCTTCAGCGCCGCCAAGGCCTACCTCACGCCCCACCTCGGCCGGCCCAACCTGACTGCGATGACCGGCGCGCACACCACGCGCATCCTGCTCGAAGGCAAACGCGCAGTGGGTGTCGAAGCGCGCGTCGGCGGGGAGTTGAGGCAGTTCAAGGCCACGCGCGAGGTGCTGCTCAGCGCCGGCGCGCTGCAGTCGCCGCAGGTGCTGATGCTGTCGGGCATCGGCCCCGGCGCGCAGTTGCAGCGTCACGGCATCGCCACCGTGCACGACCTGCCGGGCGTGGGCGAGCACCTGCACGACCACATCAACGTCGTCCAGGTGATCAACGCACCGCAGCTGACCGACACCTTCGGCGTGTCGTTCACCGGCGCCTTGAACGCGCTCCGGGGCATCTTCGAGTGGCGCCGCCAGCGCAGCGGCATGCTGACCACCAACTTCGCGGAGGCCGGCGGCTTCATCAGGAGCCGCCCCGAGGAGCCGCTGCCCGACCTGCAGCTCCACTTCGTCGTCGGCAAGCTCGCCGACCACGGCCGCAAGACGCTGTTCGGCCACGGCTACTCGTGCCATGTGTGCCTGCTGCGCCCGGCCAGCCGCGGCAGCGTGACGCTGGCTGGCGCCGACCCGCTGGCCGCGCCGCGGATCGACCCCAACTTCTTCGGCGAGCGCAGCGACATGGACATCATGATCCGCGGCTTCAAGCAGTTGCGGCGCATCCTGCAGCAGCCCGCGCTGGCGTCGTTCGGCGGCCGCGAACTGCCCGCACTGGCGGCGGCGCAGAGCGATGCGCAGATCGAGCAGTTCATCCGCGACAACGCCGACACCGAGTACCACCCCGTGGGCAGCTGCCGCATGGGGCCGGGGGCGATGGACGTGGTGGACGCCGAACTGCGCGTGCACGGCATGCAGGGCCTGCGCGTGGTGGATGCGTCGATCATGCCGCGGCTCGTCAGCGGCAACACCAATGCGCCGACGATCATGATCGCCGAGAAGGCGGCCGACCTGATTCGCGGCGCGCGCGGCGCCGTCGCGGCGCCGACAGCGCGGGCCGACGCGCCAGCCACGGCACAGGCACTCGGCGTGGCCTGACCTTCAGAGCGGCCGCAGGGCCGGGCTGCGCCCAGCCCGCCCCCGCGGGAATCAAGGCAACCTGGGGTGGCCCGGCGCTTCATTGAGGGCCGCGACGCGCGACGGCCCGCGCCAACAAGGCGCGGCGCGTCAAACGCCCAGGCGGTCGATCGAGAGATAGGCCTGGCGGTAGATCTCGAACGGCATCGTGTCGGCCGCTTCGATGCGCCTCTGCTCGGCCACCGAGGCTTCGGCCATCGCCGCGAAGCGTGCCGCCAGCTCCGGTGCATACGCCAGCCCGAGCAGATGGCGCTTCGTCCGCTCCGACTGCGCGCGCGTGAACGCGGTGTACGAGCCGTCGAAGTCCGTCACCATCGCCCCGAGCACCCTGGCCGAGGGTGCCAGCCTCGCATCGTTCAACACCGCACCTGCCGCGGCCAGCGCGTCGCAGTAGAGGCTGCCGCCATGGGTCGCGTCCAGCGCAGCGGCAGCGGCGGCGCATTCATCGAGCAGCTGCGCACCCCAGTCCCGGAGCGCGATCCGTTCCTCGCCACGCTCGAGCAGCAGCCCGGGCTCGCGGCCGCGCGCGGCAACGCTGAGCTGGTTGCGGGCCAGCGCAGCGATTTCCTGCGGCGTATCGGGCGGGCTGTCAGCCAGCAGGCAATGGAGCAGGAAGACGTCGAGAAAGCGCATCGTCGGCGCGTCGATGCCCACCGGCAGGAAGGGATCGAGATCCATGCAGCGCACCTCGACGTACTCGACGCCGCGCTCGCGCAGCGCGTGCAGCGGGCGCTCGCCGGGGAAGATCACGCGCTTCGGGCGGATCGTGCCGTAGAACTCGTTTTCGATCTGCAACAGGCTGGTGGCGAGCTGGTTGTAGTCACCACCCGGATTGCGGATGCCGATCACCTCGTAGGGCGGGTAGGGCCGCGTGAGCGCTTGCTGCAGCGAGCCCGCATAGCTCTCGAGGCTGTTGTAGCTCACCGCGAGCGTGGCCTGCGCATCGCTCTGGTAGCCAAGGCGCCCCATCCGCAGCGAGGTGCCGTGCGGCATGTACAGCGTGTGCCGGGCAAGCGCCTGCAGTTCGTGCGGGCGGCCGGCGACGAAGCTCGAGCACACCGCCGGCGAAGCCCCGAACAGGTACAGCAGCAGGAACGAATGGCGGCGGAAGTTGCGGATAAGCCCGAAGTACTGCTCGCTCGAGACGCCGGGCATCGACCAGTTGTAGTGGATGCCCGAGATCGTCTGCATCCGCCGCCCGTAGCGGTGCGCCAGGCCCATGCGGTAGATGCTCTTGGCGCGGCCGACGTTGGACGAGCCGTAGAGGCCGATCGGGATCGTCTCGTCGGTCGGCAGGCCGCAGGGCATGCTGCCGACCCACAGCATCTCGTCGCCGATGGCGCGATAGACGAACTGGTGGATCTGCGTCAGCTCCTCGAGGCAGGCTTCGATGCCCGCCCGCACGCCGGTGATCAGTTCGAGCTGCGACTCGCTGTAGTCAGTGGTGATGTGCGGATGCGTCAGCGCCGAGCCGAGCGCTGCCGGATGCGGCGTCAGCGCGAGCGATCCGCTCGCCTGCGTGCGCAGGCTCTCCTTCTCGATGCCGCGCCGAATGCCTTGCAGCGCTCCCGGCGCGAGCTTGCGCAGGCGTTCCTGCAGAACCGTCATGCGGCGTCTCCTTGTATCCCGGGGGCCGAACGTTAACAGACGGGCGCCGACCGCGCAGACGGGCGCAGTGCGATCGACCCTCTCGCCCGCGGCGGCTTCAGGACCGCTCTCGCCGCTCGCCACCGGCAACGGGCCAGGCCCCTCAGCGGCGACTCACTCGCCCAAGCGCCAGCGCAAGGCGGGCTCGGTCAGTTGGCGAACGCCGCGATCCCCGTCTGCGCCCGCCCGAGGATCAGCGCGTGCACGTCGTGCGTGCCCTCGTAGGTGTTGACGACCTCGAGGTTGACGAGGTGGCGCGCCACGCCGTACTCGTCGCTGATGCCGTTGCCGCCCATCATGTCCCTGGCCAGCCGCGCGACGTCGAGTGCCTTGCCGCAGCTGTTGCGCTTCATGATGCTCGTGATCTCCACCGCCGCCGTGCCCTCGTCCTTCATCCGCCCGAGGCGCAGGCACCCCTGCAGCCCGAGCGCGATCTCGGTCTGCATGTCGGCGAGCTTCTTCTGGATCAGCTGGTTGGCCGCCAGCGGGCGGCCGAACTGCTTGCGGTCGAGCACGTACTGGCGCGCGCGGTGCCAGCAGTCCTCGGCCGCGCCGAGCGCCCCCCAGGCAATGCCGTAGCGGGCCGAGTTCAGGCAGGTGAACGGGCCCTTCAGGCCGCGCACTTCGGGGAACGCGTTCTCCTCGGGGCAGAACACGTTGTCCATCACGATCTCGCCGGTGGTGCTGGCCCGCAGGCCCACCTTGCCCTTGATGGCCGGCGCCGACAGGCCCTTGGCACCCTTGTCGAGCACGAAGCCGCGGATGCGCCCCTCGTCGTCCTTGGCCCAGACGACGAAGACGTCGGCAAAGGGGCTGTTGCTGATCCACATCTTGGCGCCCGACAGGCTGTAGCCGCCGGCGACCTTCCTGGCGCGGGTGACCATGCTGCCGGGGTCTGAGCCGTGGTCGGGCTCGGTCAGGCCGAAGCAGCCGATGAGTTCGCCCTTGGCCAGTCCGGGGAGGTACTTCTGGCGCGTCGCCTCGGTGCCGAACTCGAAGATCGGCACCATCACGAGCGAGCTCTGCACGCTCATCATCGAGCGGTAGCCGGAGTCGACGCGTTCGACTTCGCGCGCCACCAGCCCGTAGCAGACGTAGTTCAGCCCGGCGCCGCCGTAGGCCTCGGGCAGGGTGGGCCCGAGCAGGCCGAGTTCGCCCATCTCGCGGAAGATGGCGGGGTCGGTGGTCTCGCTGCGGAAGGCCTCGAGCACGCGCGGGGCGAGGCGCCCCTGGCTGTACTCGCGCGCGGCGTCGCGCACGGCGCGTTCGTCGCCGCTGAGTTGCTGGTCGAGCAGCAGCGGGTCGTCCCAGTGGAAGGCGGCGGGTCTGGCGGACATGGCGGTCTCCGGGCTAAGAGTGGGTGGCGTCGGCGCAAGTATCAGGCTTGCGCAGTCAGCAGCGACACGCCGAGCGCAGCGCGCCGCCGCAACCAGGGCGAGGCGCGGTAGCGCGGATCGCCGCTGAGGGCGAGCATGTTGTTCAGCACCACCAGCACCGTGCTGGCGCCGAGCCCGTCGCCCCAGGCGAGCGGGCCATGCGGATAGCCGAGCCCGAGCGTGACCGCTCGATCGATATCCCTCGGCGCGGCGATGCCCTGCTGCGCGATGTCGCAGCCGATGTTGACGATCGTCGCCACCACGCGCTGCGCGACCAGGCCCACGCTGTCGCGAAACAAGCTGACCCGCGCGTCGTCGCTGGCAAGCAGGCCGTGCGCCGCGTCGCGCATGGCGGCGGTTGTCAACGGCGACAGCATCAGGCTGCGATGGCGCTCGTTCGGAAACAGCAGGTCCAGGCCGACGGTGCGCGCGGCATCGAGCGACTCGACGGCGCAGCAGTGGCTCACGTCCTCGCCGAGCGGCGTGACGATGCACAGCGCGCTGTCACCCGGCCGCTCGCCGCTTTCGGGCTCGACGCCGAGGCCGGCCAGCAGCGCGTGCGCCATCACGGCCAGCACCGGATGACGCTCGCTGACCCACACGCTCGCGGGGCGCGCGTCCGGCGCGGGCGCGGCGGGCAGCGGGACGGCGCGCCCGTCGACGTAGCGGTAGTAGCCCTCGCCGGTCTTGCGCCCGAGCAGCCCGGCCACGCGGCGCTGGGCGGCCAGCGGCGACGGCCGGAAGCGCGGTTCCTCGAAATACTGGTGGTAGATCGACTCCATCACCGGCACCGAGACGTCGAGTCCCGTCAGGTCGAGCAGTTCGAACGGGCCGAGCCTGAAGCCCGCCTGTTCGCGCAGCACGGCATCGATCACATGCGGCGGGGCGACGTCCTCGCCGAGGAGCCGCAGTGCCTCGGTGCCGAAGCCCCGGCCGGCATGGTTGACGATGAAGCCCGGCGTGTCCTTCGCGCGCACCGGCTCGTGGCCCATGCGGCGGGCGAGCGTCATCATCGCGTCGCCGACCTCGGGCGCGCCGCGAACGCCGTCGATGACCTCGACGACCTTCATCAGCGGCACCGGGTTGAAGAAGTGAAAGCCCACCACCCGCGCCGGGTCAGCGCAGGCGGCGGCGATCGCGGTGACCGACAGCGACGAGGTGTTCGTCGCCAGCACGCAGTGCGGCCCGACCACCGCTTCGAGCTCGCGGAACAAGCCGCGCTTGACTTCGAGGTCCTCGACGATCGCCTCGACGACGAGCGACGCGGCGCCGAGTTCGTCCAGGCGCTCGACGACGCGCAGGCGGGCCGTGGCGCGAAGCGCGTCGTCGGCGCCCAGCTTGCCCTTGCGGGCCAGCGCGTCGAAGGTGGCGCCGAGCGCCTCGCGGGCCTTGCCTGCCGCGCCGGCGGCGGCGTCGTGCAGCAGCACCATGATGCCGGCCTGGGCGGCGATCTGCGCAATGCCGCGCCCCATGGCGCCGGTGCCGACGATGGCGATGCAGAGGTCTGTGGATGCGGGGTCGAATCTCATTTCAGGTGCTCACTCCGGAATCACTGCAGTCACTTCGATCTCGACCTTGGCCTGGGCTTCCATCAGCGCGCTGACCTCGACCGCCGTCATCGCCGCGTTGAAGCTGCCGATCAGGTCGCGAAACGCGGCGCCGATGGCGGGCGCCTGCGCCAGGTATTCGCGCCTGTCGGTCACGTACCAGGTCATGCGCACGATGTGCTCGGGGAGCGCCCCCGCCTCGCCGAGCACGGCACGGACATTCTGCAACGCCTGGCGCACCTGGCCGGCGAGGTCGGTGGCCGGAAAGCGGCCCTCGGCGTCCCAGCCGATCATGCCGGCCACGAAGACCATCCGGCCGCGCGCCGCCACGCCGTTGCTGTAGCCCTTCGGGCGCGGCCAGCCGGGCGGTTGCAGGATCTTCATCAGCGGTCTCCTTCGATCTGGAATCGTTCGATGGCAGCGCGAATGTCGTCGGGCATGGCGACCGCTTGCCCGGCGTCCAGCGCCGTCGTCACCAGCACCTGCTGCATGCGCACGCGCGGCTCGCCGGCGCGGCGGCATTCGAGCTCGAGCGTGATCGAGCTGCGCCCCAGCCGCTCGACCGCCAGGCGCAGCTGGACCCGCTCGCCCATGCGGCTCGGGATCTGGAATTCGCACTTGAGCGCCACCGTCGGCAGCCCGATGCGACGCTGCACCACGACCCTCGCGTAGCCCAGGCCCAGGCCTTCGTCGAACCAGTCCTCGACCAGGCCGTTGAACATCACGAAATACTGCGGGAAGAAGACGATGCCCGCCGGATCGCAATGCGAAAAGCGGATCAGCTGTTCACGCTCGAAGTGCATGCGTTCCCCTCAGCGCTCAACTCTCGTGGCGATGAAGACCGGCTTTCGGCCCGTTGCCGCACTGCCAACGCTCAATTTGCGGCCTGCCAGCATCGGCGCGGCACGGCCAGGGCGGGCGGGCGCAGGGCTCTACCGGCACGAATGCCCCGTTGCCCCCGGCAAGGCTGTGGGCCAAGGAAAGACCCGCAGCCAACCCGCGCGCAGCAGTGACCCATCGCTAGGCCGCGGCGCGCAGGCGAAAGCGCTGCAGCTTGCCGGTCTCGGTGCGTGGCAGTTCGCTGCGGAACTCGATCGCGCGCGGGTACTTGTAGGGTGCAATGGATTGCTTGACGAAGTCCTGCAAGGCCTGTGCCAGCGCATCGCCCGTCTCGACCCCTTCCTTCGGCACGACGAACGCCTTGACGATCTGCCCGCGCTCCGGGTCGGGCGCGCCGATGACCGCGCACTCGGCGACGGCCGGGTGTTGCAGCAGCGCTTCTTCCACCTCCGGCGCCCCGATGTTGTAGCCGGCCGAGATGATCATGTCGTCGGTGCGCGCCTGGTAGTGGAAGTAGCCGTCGGCGTCCATCAGGTAGGCGTCGCCCGTGAGGTTCCAGCCGCCTTTCACGTACTGGGCCTGTCGCGGATCGTCCAGATAGCGGCATCCTGTCGGGCCCTTGACTGCCAGCCTGCCGACCGTGCCCGGGGGCAAGGCGCGCCCGCTGTCGTCCATCACGCAGGCGCGGTAGCCGGGGACGACGGTCCCGGTGGCGCCGGGCCGCGCATGCGCCTCGTCGGCGGAGATGAAGATGTGCAGCATCTCGGTCGCGCCGATGCCGTCGATCATCTCGATGCCGGTGGCATCCTTCCACAGCGCCCGCGTCGCGGCGGGCAGCGCCTCGCCGGCCGAGACGCACCGGCGCAGCGTGCCGCCTTGCGGCGCCGACAGGTGCAGCGCACGCGCCGCCTCGGCCATCGCGCGGTACGAGGTGGGCGCGGTCACGAGCACGGTCGCGGCAAAGGCCGGGATCGCTTCGAGCAGCGCCTGCGGCCCGGGCCTCTCGAGCAGCACCATCGATGCGCCGACGCTCATCGGGAACAGCACCAGACCGCCGAGGCCGAACGTGAACGCCAGCGGCGGGCTGCCGACGAAGACGTCGTCGGCGTGCGGCCGCAGCACGTGGCGCGGCCAGCAGGCGCAGGCGGCCATCACGTCGCGGTGGAAATGCATCGTCGCCTTGGGCTGCCCAGTGGTGCCCGAGGTGAAGGCGAACAGGCAGGTGTCGTCGGCCGCCGTGGGCACGTTGTCGAACGCATCGCTCTGGCGCGCCATCGCGGCCTCCAGCCCGCCGTCGGAGGCGTCGTTGAAGAAGCGCAACTGCGACAGCACGGGCTTGTCGCGCACTGCGGCGAGCAGTTCGTCGGCCAGGCGCAGGTCGCACAGCGCGTGCGTCACCTGGCCCTTGTCGATGATCTGCGTCAGCTCCTTCGCCCGCAGCAGGGGCATCGTGGCCACGGCGACGGCGCCCGCCTTCATCGCCGCGAACCAGCAGGCAACGAGCATCGCGTTGTTCGGCGCCCGCAGCAGCACGCGGTTGCCGGGCACCAGCCCCATGTCCTTCACCAGCACGTTGGCGATCCGGTTGGCATGCTGCTGCAGGTCGGCATAGCTCCAGCGCAGGCCGTCTTCGCCGCGGATGCAGACCCGCTCGCCCTGCCCCGACGTAACCCAGCGGTCGAGCAGCTCGCTGGCGCAGTTGAACTGCTCCGGGAACTGCAGCTCGGGCAGTTCGAACAGGAACTCGGGCTGCGCCGCGGGCGGCGGCAGGTGGTCGCGGGCGAAGGTGTCGATGTGTGCGGACCGACTCATGACAGGTCTCCGATCAGGTGGACGCGGCGGCGGCGTCCTTGAGCAGCTCGCGCGCGATGATGAGCAGCTGAACCTCCGTCGCGCCCTCGTAGATGCGCAGCGACCGGATCTCGCGGTACAGCCGCTCGACCGGATGCCCGCTCACCACGCCGAGGCCGCCGAAGATCTGCACCGCGTCGTCGATGACCTTCTGCGCGCCTTCGGTGGCAACCATCTTGGCCATCGCCGCCTCGCGAGTGATGCTGTGGCCTTGGTCGCGCCGCCACGCCGCGCGGTAGACGAGCAGCGCGGCGCTGTCGATGGTGGTCGCCATCTGCGCGAGCTTGGCCTGGGTGAGCTGGAACTCCGCCAGCGCCTGGTTGAAGATGCGGCGCTGCGTGGCGCGCGCGATCGCCTCGTCGAGCGCGCGGCGGGCAAAGCCGAGTGCGGCCGCGGCGACCGAGGTGCGGAAGACGTCGAGCGTGCGCATCGCCACCTTGAAGCCCTGCCCCGCCTCGCCGAGGCGCTGCGCGAGCGGCACGCGGCAGTTCGTGAAGCGCAGCCGCGCCAGCGGGTGCGGCGCGATGACGTCGATGCGCTCGGCAATCTCGAAGCCCGGCGTGCCGGCATCGACGATGAAGGCCGAAATGCCCCGCGCGCCGCGCCGCGCCGCCCCCGGCGCTTCACCCTCGCCGGTGCGCACGAACACGACGTAGAAGTCGGCGATGCCGCCGTTGGAGATCCACGTCTTCAGGCCGTCGATCACGACCGCGTCGCCTTCGACGCGGCCGGCGCAGGCCAGCGCGGCGACGTCCGAGCCGGCCTCGGGCTCGGACAGCGCGAACGCGGCGATCGCGTCGCCGCTGGCCACGCGGCTGAGGTAGCGCTGCTTCTGCTCGGGCGTGCCGGCGAGCGAGATCGCGCCCGAGCCGAGGCCTTGCATCGCGAACGCGAAGTCTGCGAGGCCGGAATGGCGCGCCAGCGTTTCGCGGATCAGGCACAACGCGCGCGTGTCGAGCGCGTCGCTTTCGCTCGCGCCGCCGAAGGCCCTCCCGGCCACGGCATGGCGCAGCCAGCCGGCGTCGCCGAGCGAGCGCACCAGCCAGCGACACTCGGCATCGACATCCGCGCCGTGTGCCTGCCCGAGGTGCGCGGTGGCCCAGGCGTCGAGCGACCGCTCCAGCGCGCGGTGGCTGACTTCGAGGAACGGCCAGTCGAGATAGCGTTTGTCGCTCATCATGCCCCTTCGCGTGCCGCTTCATTGGCGTCGGACAGGCTCTGCGCGAGCTGCACCCGCAACCGGCCGAGCTGCTCGAACAGCGTCTCCTGGGCGATTGTGCCGAAGCCCGAAAGGAGCTCGACCAGCCAGCTCTCGTGCGCGGCGGCGATGCGCTCGAAGGTCTGCCGGCCCAGCGCGGTGAGGCTCACGCGATAGGAGCGGCGGTCGGTCGGGTCGTCCTCGCGCAGCACGAGGCCGTCCTTGGCGAGCTCGTCGGTCAGCCCGGTCACGTTGCCGCCGGTCACCATCAGGTAGCGCGACAACACGTTCATGCGCAGCCCGTCGGGGTAGCGGTAGAGCTGCGCCAGGTAGTCGAAGCGCGCCAGCGTGATGCCGAAACGGCTGCGCAGGCGCTTGCGGACCTCGGTCTCGATCTGCTTGCTGCAGGCGAGCAGGCGCAGCCAGACCTTCAGCGCGAGGTGATCGCCCGAAGTCGCGCGCGCCTCGTGGCCGATGTGGCCTTCGCCGAGCAGCTTCTGCATGTCGAGCCGAGCCGGCGCGGTCCGTGCCGGAGTGTTCATGCTGCAGGCGCCTGCGCACGGTCGCGCTCGAGGCTGCGTTCCATTTGCTGCTTGGCCGCGAGGTATTGCCTCGGCCAGGGCTGGGCCTGGTAGCCGATCCGCGCCGCTTCGAGCAGTGTCCATGCCGGGTTGGCCAGGTGCGGCCGCCCGACGGCGCAGAGGTCGGCGCGGCCGGCCGCGACGATGCTGTTGACGTGGTCGGCTTCCGAGATCGCGCCGACGGCGAGCGTCGGGATGCCCGCTTCGTTGCGGATGCGGTCGGCGAACGGCGTCTGGTACATGCGGCCGTAGGTGGGCCGCTGCCGCGCGCTGACCTGGCCCGACGAGCAGTCGATCATGTCGGCACCGGCCGCCTTGAAGTGGCGCGCGATCTCGACCGCGTCGTCGGGCGTGATGCCGCCGTCGACCCAGTCGTGGGCCGAGATGCGGACCGAGATCGGCAGCGGCTCGGGCCAGGCTTTGCGCACCGCGGCGAACACCTCCAGCGGGTAGCGTAAGCGCTGGGCGAGCGCACCGCCGTAGTCGTCGGTGCGGCGGTTGGTCAGCGGCGAGATGAAGCTCGACAGCAGGTAGCCGTGCGCGCAATGCAGTTCGAGCCAGTCGAACCCGGCCTCGGCCGCGAGCCGTGTGGCGCGCACGAAATCGTCGCGCACGCGGTCCATGTCGGCGCGGGTCATCGCGCGCGGGACCTGCCCGCCTTCTTCGAGATAGGGCTGCGCGGAGGCGGCGACGAGCGGCCAGTTGCCCTGCGCCAGCGGCCGGTCGGCGCCGGCTCCGTACCACGGCGCGTTGGTCGAGCCCTTCGGTCCCGCATGGCCGAGCTGGATCGCGAGCCGGGCGCCGGTCTCGCGGTGCACATGCTCGACGATGCGCCTCCAGGCGTCGCGCTGAGCTTCATTCCACAGCCCCGGGCACTGGGGCGTGATGCGCGCATCGGGCGACGGGCAAGTCATCTCGGCCACCACCAGACCGGCGCCGCCCATGGCACGCGCGCCCAGGTGCACGAGGTGGTAGTCGCCGGGGACGCCCTCGGTGCACGAGTATTGCGCCATCGGCGAGACCACGACGCGGTTCTTCAGCACGACGCTGCGCAGCTTGTAAGGCGTGAACATCGGCGGCGGGGGCGGCGCATCGGCCGCAGCTTGCGCCGTCACGCCGCTTTGCTGGCCGGCCCGGGTGGCGAACCAGCGCTCGAAGCCCGCCAGCCAGACGCCGTCGCGCAGGCGCAGGTTCTCGTGCGAGATGCGCTGCGAGCGCGTCAGCATCGAGTACATGAACTGCTCGGGCGGCAGCGTATCGGCATAGCGATGGCCAACCGCCTCGAACCACTCCATCGCGTTCCAGGCCGCGTTCTGCAGCCGCAGCACGTCGATGCCGCGCAGCGCCTGGTAGCGCGCAAGCACCGCGGGAATGTGCTCGCCGGTGGCGCCGATCTCGTTGAACTGCCGTGTCAGCTCGATCGCGTCCTCGATCGCGAGCTTGGTGCCCGATCCGATGGCGAAGTGCGCCGTGTGCACCGCGTCGCCCATCAGCACCACATGGTTGCGGCCGTTGAAATGCCACCACTGCGCGCACCTGACGCGCTGGAAGTTGAGCCAGGCCGAGCCGCGCAGGTGGCGCGCGTTGGTCATCAGCCGCTCGCCCTGCAGGTTGGCCCCGAAGAGCCTCTCGCAGAAGGCGATCGACTGCGCCTGATCGGCCTGGTCCAGGCCGTGCGCCTTCCACACGTGCTCGGGCGTCTCGACGATGAAGGTGGTGGTCGCTTCGTCGAACTTGTAGACGTGGGCCTGGAACCAGCCGTGCTCGGTCTTTTCGAAGAGGAACGTGAAGGCGTCGTAGAGCTTCTTGGTGCCGAGCCAGAGGTAGCGGTTGGGGCGGGTCACGATGTCGGGCTTGAACACGTCGGCGTACTGGCTGCGGATGCGCGAGTTGATGCCGTCGGAGGCGATCACGAGGTCGGCGTCGGGATACTCGCTGTCTGACGCGACCTCGCGCTCGAACACCAGCTTGACGCCAAGCTCCTCGCAGCGCGCCTGCAGGATGTTGAGCAGCTTCTTGCGCCCGATGCCGACGAAGCCATGCCCGCCGCTGCGGATCACGCGGCCCTTGAAGTGAAGCTCGATGTCGTCCCAGTGGTTGAACGCCTGCTCGATCGTGGCGGCGGTCGCGGGGTCCCAGTCGCGCATGTTGTCCATCGTCGCATCGGAGAACACGACGCCCCAGCCGAAGGTGTCGTACGGCAGGTTGCGCTCGACGACGGTGATGTCGTGCGCCTGGTCCTGCTTCTTCATCAGCAGCGCAAAGTACAGGCCGGCGGGCCCTCCGCCGATACAGACGATCTTCATGGCCTTTTATTTCCCAATTGACTTCCGACCGTTCGAGGCGGCCACGTAACTTTAGTTGTCAACTTTCCATCAGTCAAGCATATTGTCGAACGGCAGGCTGCCCGTCGCTTGTCTCTGGTGAACGAGGTCAACGCCATGAACGCCCAAGCAGCCAGCCGTCCGTTACACTTACTTGCGACTTTGCTGACGTGACTCCGTCGTCGTTGGATGGACAATCAGCCGCCCGCCCGCTCCACGGGTTAGCTAGGGGGTGAGCAGGCTTTGTTACCAATTCGACTCCACCCCCCCCTGAACAGGGGGTGGGCATGAGTCGGGATTCGGAGATACTTCAATCAGCGTGAGTTCCTTCACGTGCCTTTGATTCCTTCAGGAGAGAGACCATGAAATTCAGTCACATTGCACTTGCTGCATCGTTGGCGGTTGCCTCGTCGGCTGCCCTCGCCAACAATGTGAACAACTCGATTACGGTAACCGGTGGGAGTACGCCGTTTGGGGCGCTGCACACGGACAGCTTCGATTTCACTGACGTGTTCACGTTCAACGTGACGGGTACGTTCTTCACGAACGCGAGCCTTATCACGATTGGCTTCACTCCCACCCAGAACATTGATTTCACGGGGGCGGTCCTAACTGGAACTCCTGGCGGTCCTTTCAGCCTGAGCCTGAGCCCCGCTGGGCAGATCGAGACCGGCGTCACGTTGTCACAGGTGGTGCTGACCGGGCCGATCTATCTGACAGTCACTGGGAAGACTGGTGCTACCGGTGGTGCGTTCTCATCGTATTCCGGCACGTTGAACGTGACGCCTGTTCCGGAGCCCGAAACTTACGCACTGATGTTGGCTGGTCTGGGCGTGATCGGTTTCGTCGCTGCGCGGCGCAAGGCAGGTTGAGCGTCTATACGTCGACCGGCTTGTCGGTCTACTAGGAAAGCGGGCTTCGGCCCGCTTTCTCTTGGACGTTCGGGATTTGGCCTGCGCCTTGCCGGTACGGCTCGTCGAATTGCAGGAAGTCCTGTTCGGCACGCGCCTCGCGGTCCCACTGTTGCATCGCCGGCAGCGCCAGGACCCGCGCCACGTAGGCGCGCGGCGCCTGTGGCAAGGGCACGCCATAGGTGCGAAGGCGGGTACACACTGGCGCGTAGTACGCGTCCGCGATGCCGAAGGCTCCGAACAGGAAGGGCCCACCCGACGCGTCGAGCTGGGCCGACCACATGTCTGAGATGCGTGCGACGTCGCGTCCGATCTCAGGCACCTCGCGCAGCTTCGCGGCACCGACTTCCGGCAACATCGCTTCGATGTTCATCGGGAAGTGATTGCGCAAGGCCGCAAAGCCGGCGTGCATTTCGGCGCACAGGCTACGCGCTCGCGCACGGTCGCGCGGGGGCTGCGGCCACAGGGCCTTGGCGGGGAACTTCTCGGCCAGGTACTCGGCAATCGCCAGCGTGTCCCAGACCGCGAAGCCGTCGTCGACCAGCACCGGCACCCTGCCCGTCGGCGTCACCGCCGCGAGGGCGCGCTTGAACGGCGAGTCGTCGGTGAAGCTGAGTTGCAGCTTGACCTCCTCGAACTCGATGCCCGCCTGCCGCATCAGCAACCAGGGCCGGAGCGACCACGACGAGTAGTTCTTGTTGCCGATGTAGAGCTGCATGCGATGCCCCGCTGTCGTGAGCTTCAGTCGTCAGCCCGAATGCACGGCCGCGCGCCAGCGGTTCATCCGCGCCAGTTCACCGTCAGCCGCCAGCATGCCCGGGCCGATGGCTTCGAGCGGCGTCGCTTCGATGCCGAGCTGCTCGAGCCCGGGGCTGTGCCCGCTGGCGACGTTCGGCACCTGCATCGACAGGACGTTGTCGAGCGACATCAGGGGCTCGCCGGGCAGCCGCTCCATGATCCTCGCCTGGAGCCGGCCGAGCACATCGGGCAGCGCCAGGACGGGCCGTTCGTGGCCCGACCAGCGGCCGGCCAGGCGGACCAGCTCGGCCAGCGTGTACACCGTCGGACCGGCGCACTCCAGTGTCTGGCCGGCGGTTGCGCGGTCGTCGAGCGTGCGCGCAATGGCCTCGGCGACATCGTCCACCCAGACCGGCTGGAAGCGTGCGCCGGTCCCCGCCAGCGGCATCACGGGGAACACCGCTTGCAGCTTCGCAAACAGGTTCAGGAAGCTGTCTCCCGGCCCGAAGATGACCGAGGGCCGCAGGATCGTCACCGCCAGGCCGGCCTGCTGCAACGCGGCCTCGCCGGCAGCCTTGGAGCGCAGGTACATCGACGGCGCCTGCGCGTCGGCTCCGAGCGCACTCACATGCACCACGCGCTGCACACCGGCCGCCGCGCAGGCCTGCGCCAGGCGCCGTGGCAGGGCCACGTGCGTGCGCTCGAAATCGGCCTGGCTGCCGTGCAGGATCGCCACCAGGTTGACGATGGCGTCTCGCCCCGCCACCAGCCGCGCCAGCTGGCCGTCATCGTGCACGTCGGCCTGAACGACTTCGACCGTGGGCAGGGTTTGCAGATGCTTGACGCGCGCCAAGCGGCGGCTCGGCACCGTGATGCGCCCGCCGCCGCCACCCGAGCGCCGGACGAGCTTCTCGCAGAGCACGCTGCCGACGAAACCGCTGCCGCCGAGGATGAGGATGTTGTCGTTCATGTCGTGATGGGTCGATGCATCGAGCGGTGGTCTGGCGGTGGCCCCGCCTACGGCAGGTCCTTGTCGGCCGGGTTCGCCCCGCCTTCGCGCGGACCGATCGGCCGCCCGAGGCGGGCCTTCAGCGACGGCGTACCGTCGCTCAGCAGCGCCGAGTAGAAGGTGGCGTTGGAGAGCACCTTCTTGACGTAGTCGCGCGTCTCGCTGAACGGGATGTTCTCGGCCCAGATGGCGGCCTCCAGCGAGGGCCCCTCGCGCCAGCGGCGCGGCCGCCCCGGCCCGGCGTTGTAGGCCGCGGCCGCCATCGGCTGCGAGCCCGCGAAGTCGTCGAGCACCAGCTTCAGGTAGCTCGTGCCGAGCTTGATGTTGGCGTCGCGGTCGGTCAGCAGCTCGGGCGAGTAGTCGATGCCGATCTTCTTGGCCGTCCACTTCGCCGTGGCCGGCATGATCTGCATCAGGCCCGATGCACCGACGCCCGAGCGCGCGTCCATCACGAAGCGCGACTCCTGGCGGATCAGGCCATAGACGTAGGCCGGATCGAGCCCGATGTCGCGCGAACGTGCCAGCACCTCCTTGCGAAACGGCGTCGGGAAGCGCTGTTCGACATCGATCTCCGCGCGCGTGCGGTCGCTGGTGTTGATGCAGCGATCCCACACCTCGCGCTCGCAGGCCAGTTGGGCCGCCGCCAGCAGTTCGCGGTCGCCCATGCCGCGCAGCGAGAAGTTCCATTCGCGCACGCCTTCGGGGCGCAGGCCGATCGAGATCAGCAGCAGCGCACGCGTCAGGCCCGGGTGCTGCACCGCCGCGTCCCGCTCTTGCGCACTCGGCGGTGCCGGGCGCGCCGGCAGGGCGACCTGCTGCCCGAGATCCTCGGCGGCCAGGGTGCCATAGAAGTGCAGCTGGCCGGCGATCGAGCCGAGCAGCGCCTTGGCCTGCGCACGCTGGGCCTCGCCGTCAGGCGCGGCGGGATCGTCGGCCAGCGCGTGCATGGCCCGGGCCCGCCAGTAGATCCACGACGGGTCGCGCTGCTCGGCGGCGCCCATGGCGCCGATGGCCTGCATCACCTGCGACCAGCGCGTCGGGCCCGAGCCGCGCAGCGATGCGCGCGCCTTCCAGGCGAGCGTCTCCTCGGGCCAGTCGAGCGGAACCTTGGCCTTGGCATTGAGCTGCGCCGCGCGCTGGAAGTACTTCGGCGCGTCGGGCGACAGTTTCAGTGCCGCCTGTTTGCCGGCTGCAGCCCAGGCCCAGCCGGCCAGCTCTGGAGGCAGCTCGCGCTCCCAGCGCTCGATCAGCTGCCCGGTGACGGCTTCGGGGTCGCCTGCGGCGAGGCGCATCAACGCAAGCGTCGCCATCTCGGCGTGGGTCCGGCCGGGCTGACCGGCATGCCGGACCAGGTAGCGCAGCGGCGCGTCGAGCGCCGTGTCGAGCAGGTCGGCCTGCCGCGCGCTGAACAGGCCGACGGCCTGACGGGCGGCGCGGGGGCGGTTGGCATCGACGGCCAGTCGCGCCTTGCGCCACACATCGGCGGCGGCGAATTGCTTGGCTTCATAGAGCGTCGCGGCCATCAGCGCACAGCCGTCGTCGGCATCGCGCTGCGCCCACCAGGCCTCGCGCGCCGCCTCGCGAACGTCGCTCCCGGCCAGGTGCTCGGTCAGCAAGGCGTAGCAGGTGACCTCGCGGTCGTCGTTCATCCTGAAGCGCGGATAGTCCAGCGCGAAGTTGCGCCAATCGCGGCGGCGCCCGAGTTCGAGCAGCCAGTCGTTGCGCAGGCGGTCTTCGACGTAGGTGCCGCTCCAGCGGGCGTAGAACGCGTCGATCTCGCCTTGCTGCACGCTGCCAAGGCGGTTGCTCAGCTCCCAGTACTCGACCCATTGGGTCAGCGGATGGCGGTCGGCCTGTGCCGCCGCGCGCGCTGCAGCCAGCCGGTTGCGGTCTTTCTTGCGCAAGGCCTCGCGCGCCTCGAGGACGGTCTGGTTGCCGCTCTGCGCCACAGCCGGCAATGTCGCGGCAAGCAGGCTCAAGCCGGCGACGAGCGCGCAGACCACTCGACCATATACTGGGTTCGATCGTTTCATCGTGTCCAAACTCACTCACTGTCATGGCCTCGACGCCGCCCTCGAGCGCAGGCTCTGCCGTCGAACCCGCCTCTGCCGTGCGCCAAGCGCTGCGGCGGCGCCTGATCGCCGAACGCGTGCAGTTCGCTGCCCGGCCGGAGGCGCTGGCGGCGCACGACGCGCTGGCAAGGCATCTTGCACAACTGCTGCGCCAGATCGAGCCACTGCGGCTCGGTCTGTATTGGCCGGTGCGCGGTGAATTTAACGCAATCAAGGCCTTGGAGGCGTCCGGCCTGCCAAAGTTGCCACTGGCGCTCCCCTATGCGCAACGCCAGCCGATCGAAATGCACTACCGCGCCTGGGACGGTCGAGCACCCGAAGGCGTCGACGAATGCGGCCTGCCCGCACCCGCCGCCGGCCCCGCGGTAGTGCCCGACGTCGTCCTGGCGCCCTGCGTGGGCTACACGCGAGCCGGCTTTCGCCTCGGCTACGGGCGCGGCTACTTCGACCGCTGGCTCGCGCTGCACCCACAGGTGACGGCCATCGGCATCGCCTGGTCGCAAAGCGAAATCGCCGCGGACGATCTTGTACCGCAGGCGCACGACCGGCCGTTGATGCTCGTGCTGACAGAGCGCGGCGTGCTTGCCTGACGCGCTGATCGCTCAAGCCGCGATGCGCGCCTCGATCGCGCGGCGGGTCAGCGCCGCCTCCTCGACGATCCAGGCGCAGAACTGCTGCACTTCGGCCGGCGCCGGCGCGGACTGCGCGGACACCAGCCAGTAGGCATAGGGCGTGGCCAGCCGCGTGCCGGCGAGGTGGCGAAACGGCTCGACCAGTTCGCCGCGCTCCAGCGATTCCACCGCCAGCGGCAGGCGCGCCAGCGCCACGCCTTGCCCCGCCAGTGCCGCCTGCACCTGCTGGTGCGTGTAGTTGAAGTACAACCAGCGAGCCGGCTGCAGGCCCGGCAGGCCCTGTTGCCGCAACCAGTGCGTCCAGCTGATGAACTCGCTGCTCGGCAGCCTGGTGTCTTCCTCCATCAGTGCCTGCTGCGCCAGGTCGGCGGGCTCCTGCAGCGCCGGCCCGCCGCTGCGCGAGCGTTCGAGCAACCAGGGGCTCGCCACGGGCGTGAGCAGTTCGCCGAACAGGCGCACCGCGCCCGGCGGCGCGTGCTCGGGCAGGCAGTAGCGCAGCGCGACGTCGATCTCCGCCGCGTCGCCCGTATCAGGGTCCACGAACCGGTCGTCCGCGCTGACACGGATGTCGATGTCGGGATGTCCCTTCTGGAAATCGATCAGGCGCGGAATCAACCACAGCGTCGCAAATGAAGCGAAGGTCGTGACGCTGACCACGCGTCTCCCGCGCGCCTGCCGAATCTGCCGCACCGTGGCATCCAGGCGCTCGAGCCAGGGCGCCACGCAGCGCAGCAGGCTGGCCCCGTCAGCCGTCAGTTCGACGTGGCGCGTGCCGCGCAGGAAGAGCGCCGCGCCGAGTTCATCCTCGAGCGACTTGATCTGCCGGCTCACCGCCGACTGCGTCAGGTGCAGCTCCTCGGCTGCGGCGCGGAAGTTCAGGTGCCGCGCCACCGCCTCGAGCGCGCGGACGGGGCCCACAGAGAGCGGGCTGCGGCGCAGAGTATTCATGACGTTTCAGAATTAATCGACGGCACAATCCTCATTGGACCATAACGTGATGCCCCTAGTATTCTTGCAATCACATCGCTCGAAGGAGAATGCAATGGACGCCTCACTCATGAGTTCGGCTCAACAGTCAGAAGGCGCCGTCTGGCGCCTCGGCAAGGGCCAGTCGATGCAGCTCGAGATCGGCCCGGGCACACGCCACTTGCGCCTGCGCGAGGGGCGCCTGTGGCTGACCGCGCAAGGCGCGCCCGACGCACCGGCCGAGGATGTCTGGCTTGCGCCCGGTGATGCCGTCGTGTTGGCCTCCGGTGCCCGCTTCGTGGCCGAGGGCTGGCCGCAAGCCAGCTTCGAACTGATCGTGCCGCCACAGGCCTGCCGCGCCGTGTCGCGCCGTGGCGCCTGGTGGTCAAGGCGCGCTTAGGCCCCCCGTCCGGCGGGCCTTCGGTTGCGCCTTCGCGACCCGGGCACGCAACGCCGCGGCCTGCGCCAGCCGCACCCAGGGCAGCATCAGCGCCGGCGATTCGGTCGCCTCGTCCGGGGCCGTCCAGTAGCTCATCGCGATCGCCTGCCCCGCCTTGAGGTACACGAACGGCCTGCAGCCCGCCGCCTCGAAGCCCGGCTGGGTCTCGGCATCGACCTTCAGGTAGATCTGATCGCCGCTGACGATGGCGACGAAGAGGTCGTCCACGTACAAGCCGTGCCCGCCGAACATTCGCCTCGCACGCGCGCTGCCGAGCCCGCCCAGCAGCTCGATGCAATGAGCGGCAAACGAGTCAGCGGTCGTACCCATGGCCGAGTGTAGGCTGGCCGCTCTTGCACAATCGGGTTGCACAATTGGGTGACCGACTCCTCGCAGCCACCCCCATGCACCCCCTGGACCCTACCGCCGACCGCAGCCTGCTGCGGCAGAAGCTCATCGCCGCCCGCGAGGCCCTGCCCGACCGCCTGGAGAGGGCGGTCGAACTGCAGAGCGTGCTGCGCGCGTGGCTGGTCGGGCACCGCGTCTCGACGATCGGGGCCTACTGGCCGATCAAGGGCGAGTTCGATCCGCTGCCGGCGCTCTACCGCTGGAGCGAGGCGGCCGAGGAAGCGCAGGAACGCATCATCGGCCTGCCGGTCGTCGACAAGGCGACCGAGTCGCTGCAGTTCCACATGTGGTTCCCTGGCTGCCCGATGGAGCCCGACGCCTACGACATCCCCAAGCCCAAGGGCACGCCGGTGTTCCGGCCCGAACTGCTGTTGCTGCACTGCCTCGGCTACGGCCCGGGCGGCGTGCGCATGGGCTATGGCGGCGGCTTCTACCGGCGCACGATCGAGCACCTCGCGCCGCGGCCGCTGACGGTCGGGGTCGGCTACTCGAGCGGTTTCCTGCCGATGCTGCGCCAGGGCCCGCAGGACCTGCTGCTCGATGCGATGCTGACCGAGGACGGCGTGATGTGGCAGCGGCCGTGACCGCTTCGAATCAGCTCGACGCGGGCGCCAGGCCGAGTCGCTGGCAGAGTTCGACCGTCAACGCCGACTGGTTCATCGTGTAGAAGTGGATCCCCGGTGCGCCGCCCGCGATCAGGCGCTCGCACAGCGCGGTCACCACGTCGAGCCCGAAGGCGCGGATCGCCGCCGTGTCGTCCATGAAGCCTTCCATCTTCAGCGCCACCCAGCGCGGGATCTCGATCCCGTCACGGGCCGCGAACTGCGCGATCTTGGCGAAGTTGTGGAAGGGCATGATGCCTGGCACCACCGGCGCCGTGGCGCCGAGCTTGCGCGTCTGCTCGACGAAGTGGAAGTAGGCGTCGGCATTGAAGAAGAACTGCGTGATCGCCGAACTGGCGCCGGCATTGACCTTGTCCACGTAGTGCCGCAGGTCGCGCGCGGCGTAGCGCTGCTCGGGGTGGTACTCGGGGTAGGCGGCGACCTCGATCTGCCAGTCCGGCCCCTGCGTCTCGCGGATGAAGCGGACCAGCTCTGCCGCGTGGCGGAATTCGCCGGCGGTAGCGGTGCCGCTGGGCATGTCGCCGCGCAGCGCGACGATGCGGCGGATGTTCTGCGCCCGGTAGGTCGCCAGGATCTCGCTCACCCCGGCGCGCGTCGAGCCGACGCACGACAGGTGCGGCGCCGCTTCGAAGCCGGCCGCCGCGATGGCCTGCACCGTGTGCAGCGTCTTCTCGCGCGTCGAGCCGCCGGCACCGTAGGTGACGCTGAAGAACTCGGGGTTCATGGCACCGAGCTGCCGCACCACGTCCTTGAGCTTCTCGTCGCCGACCGGCGTGTTGGGCGGGAAGAATTCGAAGCTGATCGGTGGCTTGCCTGTCGATATCGTCATGTTGACTCCAGGTTCCGGGTCGGCGCCCGCCCGGCGGCTGGTGGGCGGGACTCGGCCCAAACAAAGTATTCGGCGTTGCCGTCGCCGCCCGTGACCGGGCTGGCGAAGTAGTCGCGCACCGTCCACTGCACGGTGGCGCAGGCGTCACGAAAGATCGATTCGACGCGCCTGAGTTGGGCAGCGTCCCGCACCAGGCCGCCCTTGCCGACGTGGGCACGCCCGACCTCGAACTGCGGCTTCGCGAGCAGCACCGCATCGCCGCCCGGCTTCAGCCACGGCGCGAGATGCACCAATGCGCCGGCCAGCGAAATGAACGACAGGTCGGCCACCAGCAGGTCGAAGCCGCCCCGCGGCGCGTGCGCCGCAAGGGCCGAGCCCGGGAGCTCGCGCACGTGCAGGCGCTCGAGCGCTACCACCCGCGAATCACCGCGCAGCCGCTCGTGCAGCTGGCCGTGGCCCACATCGAAGCCGACCACCCGCGCCGCGCCGCGGCGAAGCATCACGTCGGTGAAGCCGCCCGTGCTCTGCCCGGCATCCAGGCAGACGAGGCCCGCCGCGTCCAGCCCGATGCGGGCCAACGCGCCGTCGAGCTTGAGCCCGCCGCGCGACACCCAGCGCAGCTCGGCGTCGTCCACCACGCGCAGTTCCACATCCGCCGCAAGTTCTTCGCCGGCCTTGGCGCAAACGGTCCAGCCCTGCGGCGCCAGCCATTGTGCAGACCCGGCCGTGATCAGGCGCCGGGCGGCAGATCGCGTCGGGGCGAGACCCTTGGACAGCATCAGTTGGTCGGCGCGCATGAAGAGCCTGCTGTAGGTCTGGCTGTCGCGCGCAGCCCCATGGGCTGCGCGCGCCTGCCGCGGCTCTTTCAGTAGCGGTAGCTGTCGGGCTTGTACGGGCCCTGCTTGGGCACGCCGATGTACGCCGCCTGCTCGTCGCTCAGCTCCGAGAGCATCGCGCCGACCTTCTTCAGGTGCAGCCGCGCCACCTTCTCGTCGAGGTGCTTGGGCAGCACGTAGACCTTGCCCACGTCGTAGGCGTCGGCGTGGGTGTAAAGCTCGATCTGCGCGATGGTCTGGTTGGCGAAGCTCGACGACATCACGAAGCTCGGGTGGCCGGTGCCGCAGCCCAGGTTCACCAGCCGCCCCTTGGCGAGCAGGATGATCCGCTTGCCCGGCTTGCCCTCCACACCGGGGAAGATCACGTGATCGACCTGCGGCTTGATCTCTTCCCACTCGCACTTGGCGAGCGACGCGACATCGATCTCGTTGTCGAAGTGGCCGATGTTGCAGACGATGGCCTGGTCCTTCATCGCCGCCATGTGGGCGTAGGTGATGACGTTCTTGTTGCCGGTGGCGCTGACGAAGATGTCGGCCTTGTCGGCCGCGTATTCCATCGTCACGACCTTGTAGCCCTCCATCGCCGCCTGCAGCGCGTTGATGGGGTCGATCTCGGTCACCCAGACCTGCGCCGACAGGGCCCGTAGCGCCTGCGCCGAGCCCTTGCCGACGTCGCCATAACCGGCGACACAGGCCACCTTGCCGGCGACCATCACGTCGGTGGCGCGCTTGATCGCATCCACCAGGGACTCGCGGCAGCCGTAGAGGTTGTCGAACTTGCTCTTGGTGACGCTGTCATTCACGTTGATGGCGCGGAACATCAGCGTGCCCTTGACGCTCATCTCCTTGAGCCGGTGCACGCCGGTCGTCGTCTCCTCGGTCACGCCGATGATCTGCGCGCTCTTGCGGCTGTACCAGGTGGCGTCGGTGGAGAGCTTGGCCTTGATGGCGGCGTAGAGGCAGGTCTCCTCCTCGCTGGTCGGCTTGTCGAGCAGCGACGCGTCCTTCTCGGCGCGCTTGCCCAGGTGCATCAGCAGCGTCGCGTCGCCGCCGTCGTCGAGGATCATGTTCGGGCCTTCGCCGGCCGCGCCCCCGGCGCCCGCAGGGGCGCCCTTGATGCCTTCGCCGAACTCGAAGATGCGGTGCGTGTAGTCCCAGTAGTCGGCGAGCGTCTCGCCCTTGTAGGCGAACACCGGCGTGCCTTTGACGGCCAGCGCCGCGGCCGCGTGATCCTGCGTCGAGAAGATGTTGCACGAGGCCCAGCGCACCTGCGCGCCGAGCGCCTGCAGCGTCTCCACCAGCACCGCAGTCTGGATCGTCATGTGCAGCGAGCCGGTGATGCGCGCGCCCTTGAGCGGCTGCGCTTTCGCGAACTCTTCGCGGATGGCCATCAGGCCGGGCATCTCGGTCTCGGCGATGCGGATCTCCTTGCGGCCCCAGTCGGCGAGCGACAGGTCGGCAACGAAGTGGTCGGCGGCGGGTTTCAGGACGGCACTCATGGACTTCTCCGGTTTGGTTACGACATGACTTGAGTACAAGTCAATCTCCACCGAAACTGCGTTTTGGTGGGTAGACACCACGGGCCGGATGCGACGCAGTTGCTGTGAGCTTGCTCGCCGCACCGGACAGTGGGGACGAGCGCGGTTTGACTGGGATTCCGAGCCTGGGACACACGCCGCACGGGTGCGGGGGTCTCGCAGCGCTCCTCGGAACGGGGGCGAGTATAGCCGGCCGCGGCGCAAAAAAACCGCCGCCGCAGCCTGCGATCCCGCTACGCCCCGCTGGCCGGCATGAAATCCTCCGCGCGATCGTGCGTCAGCGCCGCCCGGCCGACGATCAACGGGTCGAGCGGGCCGATGCCGGCGAGGTCCTTGTTGGTGTATGACAGCCGGTGCAGCACGTAGCGAAGTGCGTTGAGGCGACCGCGCTTCTTGCAGTCGGACTTGATCACCGTCCACGGCGCGTCGGCGGTGTCGGTGTGCATGAACATCGCCTCCTTGCTGAGCGTGTAGTCGTCCCAGCGGTCAAGCGACGCCAGGTCGATAGGGCTCAGTTTCCACTGCTTGAGCGGGTGCGTACGGCGCTCCTTGAAGCGGCGGCGCTGTTCCTCGCGGCTGACCGAGAACCAGAGCTTGAACAGGTGCACGCCGCTGCGCACCAGGTGCCGTTCGAACTCGGGCGCCTGGCGCATGAACTCGAGGTATTCGTCGTTGCTGCAAAAGCCCATTACCCGCTCGACGCCGGCGCGGTTGTACCAGCTGCGGTCGAACAGCACGATCTCGCCGCGCGTCGGCAGATGCTGCGCGTAGCGCTGAAAGTACCACTGGCCGCTCTCGATCTCCGACGGCTTCTCGAGCGCCACCACGCGCGCGCCGCGCGGGTTCAGGTTCTCCATGAAGCGCTTGATCGTGCCGCCCTTGCCGGCAGCGTCGCGGCCCTCGAACAGGATCACCACGCGCTGCCCGGTTTCCTTGACCCAGGCCTGGAGCTTGAGCAGTTCCACCTGCAGGCGGTACTTCTGCTTCTCGTAGCTCTTGCGCGAGAGCAGGTTCTTGTACGGATAGCCGCCTTCGCGCCAGGTCGCCGACAGCTCGGTGTCGGGGTCGCGCGCGCCCGGCTCGAGCGTGGTCTCGCGCTTGAACAGCGCCTGGCGCAACGCCTGCGCGTCGTCGGGCGACGCCCCCGCGATCACCGCCTGCAGCCGCTGCAGCACGTCGGCGCCGTCGCCCACGCGCGCATGGGTCAACACGTCGCGCAACGCGACCGCCTGCGCTTCCTGGGCCGCCAGCGTGGCCTCCTTCACCACATGGCGCTCGATGCTGCGCAAGCCGAGCCGTGGCGCGATGTCGCCGGCTTCGGCGGGCCGGGTCGTGCTCCGCGGCGCGGCGTGCGCCTTGGCACGGCGCGGTCTCGGTGCAGCCTTGGCGGCGGCCGGGCCGGGCTTCTGGGGGGCGGCTTTGCGGGGCATCGGGCAGTTCCTCGTTTGCGGACGGAGTCGCAATATGCCCGCATTATGAAAGCTGTGCGGCACCCCGGCTTCACGCGCAGCACCGCCCTCGCCATGGCGGTAGGCGCTGTGCGAGACTTCCTCGATGCCCGCCTCCCGCATGAAGCCCCTTGCCGCGCTCGACCCCGCGCGCCTGCGCGTTGTGCGGGGCGTGCTGACCGATGTCGACGACACGCTGACGCGCGAAGGTGCCATCGAGCCGGCCGCGCTCGATGCGCTGCACCGGCTGCATGGGCGGCGGGTGCCCGTGATCGCCATTACCGGCCGGCCGGCCGGCTGGAGCGAGCCCTTCGCCACGCGGTGGCCGGTGCGAGCCATCGTGGCCGAGAACGGCGGCGTGATGCTGCGCGCCGGACCAGCCGGGCTCGAGCACGAATTCGCCCAGGGCGAGGCCGAGCGGGCGAACAACTTCGCTCGCCTGCAGGCCTGCGCGGCCGCCGTGCTGCGCGAGGTGCCCGGCGCACAACTCGCGTGCGACAGCGCCGGGCGCCTGACCGACATCGCCATCGACCACAGCGAATTTGCGCACCTGGGCGAAGCGCAGATCGCGCAGGTGGCGACGCTGATGCGCCGGCACGGGTTGAACGCCACGGTGAGTTCGATCCACGTCAACGGCTGGATCGGCGTGCACACCAAATGGACGGCCGCGCAGTGGGCGGTGCAGCGCTGCACCGGCGCGGCCCTCGCTGCGGAGGAATGGATCTATGTCGGCGACTCGACGAACGACCAGCTGATGTTCGAGCGCATCCCGCTGTCGGTGGCGGTGGCCAACATCGCGCGCTTCGTGCCGCAGCTCGAGGTGCTGCCGGCCTATCTCACGCGCGGCGAGCGCGGCGCGGGCTTCGCCGAGGTGGCGGACGCCCTGCTCGCAGTGCAGGGCCTCGGAGCCTGAGAGCGCCCCCAGGCCGACGACATACGTCGTCCGCCCCCCGAGGGGGGTTGAGCAAACTTGGGGCGGCCCGGCGTTTGGTCATGAGCGCCCCCAGGCCGACGACATACGTCGTCCGCCCCCCGAGAAGGTTGAGCAAACTTGGGGCGGCCCGGCGTTTGGTCATGAGCGCCCCCAGGCCGACGACATACGTCGTCCGCCCCCCGAGGAGGTTGAGCAAACTTGGGGCGGCCCGGCGTTTGCTCATGAGGCTCTCAGCCTTCAAGCCCCAGGAAGCGGCGCATGCGGTCGAGCTCAGCTTCGAGTTCGCGCCGGAACGCCGCCTCGCGCGGCGCGCGTCCGGCCACATAGCCGAGGTCGGCGACGAGCCGGCCTTGCTTGACCGACAGGTTGCCCCAGCCGATCACCGCGTCGCGCCAGAGCAGCGGCAGCGCGTAGTAGCCGCGCACACGGCGGGCGGCCGGCGTGTAGGCCTCGAAGCGATAGGCCCAACCCCAGAACAACTCGAAGCGGCGGCGGTCCCACACCACCGGGTCGAACGGCGCCAGCAGGCGCACGGCGTCACGCGGCGCGTGCCGGGCCGCGCGCGGGTTCTCGCCTTCGGGCCAAAGCCAGGTCGCGCCATCGACGCAGGCCTGCGCCAGGCGCTGCTTGGCGCGGCCCAGCGCGGCGCGCCGGCCATCGGCCCATTGCGGCGCGCCACCGCGCAGACGGTTGACCAGCTCGCCGAGCGAAGGCTCCGGCAGCGGCGCGTACTGGCGCGCGATCACGTCCACCAGCGCGTCGAGCGCCGCGGCCGGGTCGGCCACCGGCGGGTGCGCCTCGCGCGGCGCGTACAGCCGCACGCCGCCCTCGCGCCGGGCAATGCGCAGCAGGCCGCGGTAGTGCATGGCGTCGAGCAGCTGCGTGCTCGCGTTGCTCGCGCCGCCGAACCAGTTCTTCGCCTTGCCGTGCGCAAACCGGGCGTCCACCTCCCGCGGGTGCACCACGCCCTGCTCGCGCACGAAGTCGAGCAGCGCCTGGGCCTGGGCCCAGCGCGCCTTCGGCCACGCCGTGTGCGGCGTGCGCGGATGCATCAGCGCCTGCGTGCGGCGCGGCAGGAAGCCGTAGTTGACGAAGTAGTCCTCCTCGATGCCGAGCCGCGCGTAACGGCGCTCGAGATCGCCGGCAACGTAGTCCTTCACCCGGTGGCGCAGGGTCAGGTCCTGCGCCCGCGCAGGCGCGCGGATCGGGTCGGCCTGCACGAAGCCGAGGCTCTCGATCGCCCGCCCGAGCGTGGTCGGCAGGAACAGCGAGCGCGCCACGGCGAAGCGGCGCAGGTCGGCCAGGGTTGGCGCTGGCAACGTTGCCGTCCCGATGCATTCAGCCCGGAACCGGCGCAGCCGAGCGTGTGGCCGCGGCCAGACACGGTTGAAGCCTCACGCGTCGCGATGCGCCGTGGGCCGCCATGCCGAGGCAGGCGTTGCCGTGCGTGCCGGGCCGCGCTCGGGCGGGCTCCGCGCCAGCGGACGACATGCGTGTCCAGTCGCGGTTCGCCGCCGAGTGTGGTTTGTGCCTCATCGCCGGCGAGTGTCGCAGATCAGCGCAGCCGCATCGGTAGCAGAATGGACCGCAACCACAACGCGCCTGGAGAAGCACCATGCCCCGACTCGATCTGCCACGCACCCTCTTCGCACTGACGAGCATCGCCGCCGCCGCGGCTTGCGCGCAGACCGCCAATGTCAAGCCACCGCAGGCGCAGGCTTGGATCGACGTGGCAACCTTCAGCGGCATGGGCATGCCGATGGGCGGGATGTCCGGCGCGGGCGCGAACCCGATGGCGGCGCTCGGCGGGCTGTTCGGCGGCAGCGGCGCAGGCGCGAAGAACACCTTCGGTCAGACCCAGAGTGCCGCCGCGGGGCGCTGGGTCGACGTGACCCTGTCCACGCGCAACAACCCCTCGCTGGCCGAGGCACAGCAGGCGGTCCCGCCCGGCTTCATGAGCCCGGCGCTGAAGCTGCAGGCGCCGCGGGAAGTGAAGGCGCCACCGCCTGAACCCGACGACGAACACGTCACCGAACCAAGCTACGAGAAGCCCAGGGGCCGCCTGCTGCTCTACTGGGGCTGCGGCAGCGCCATCCGGGCCGGGCAGCCAAAGGTGCTCGACATGGCGAGCGCGACCGCCGCCGATTTGGCGAAGTTCTTCGTCTCGCGCCGCGCCACCCAGCGCGGCACCCACAGCGCGCCAGGCCGGCCGCTCTGGCCGAACCTGGCCGATGCGCGGATGGTGCCTGGCAACGCCTCGCTGGTCGGCGAGCACGCGTTCAGCGGATCGGGCGTGCCGGCGAGCTTTCGCTTCCAGATCGCTGCGGCCCAGGACCTGATGCCGCCGCTGCAGGTACAGCAGAGCGACCAGGGCGGCGCTAACGCGCTGAGCTGGGCCGGCCTGCCCGCCGCGCGTGCCTACTTTGTCGCCGGCATGGGCGCCGGCGGGAAGGAGGAGATGGTGATCTGGACCTCGAGCGAACTGCCCGACACCGGCTTTGGCCTGCTCGACTACCAGACCAACCCCGCGGTGGACCGCTGGCTGCGCGAGGCCGTCCTGCTGCCGCCCGCGACGACCCAATGCACCGTGCCCAAGGGGGTGTTCCCGGGCCAGGGGGCGATGCTGCGCGTGATCGCCTACGGCAACGAGTTGAACCTCGTCCACCCGCCGCGGCCGGCCGACCCGAAGGCGCCCTGGGAACCGGAGTGGGCCGTCAAGCTGCGCGTCAAGTCGGTCGCCAGCGTGATGCCGGGCATGCCGGCGATGGACGCGATGCCTTCGGCCCCGAGCGAGAGCGCGGCGCCCGCGGAGCCCGCCGACAAGCCCGAGAAAAAGCCGGGCGCGATGGATCTGCTCAAGGGCATCCTGGGGCGCTGAGCTTGCGCGCGTCGCTCGCGGCAGCACCGGCTCGATGGGCCGGCCGGGCATCGAGCCCGCCGGTCTAGGATTGCCGCATGCCGGCCGACCTCGAAGCCTTCTCGCAGAGCTACGGCGAAGCGCGTGCCAAGTTCCTCGGCGCCGCGCGCGAGGCCGGTGCGGCGCTCACGTCCTATCCGCTGGAAATTCCCGGTCGCGACGGCGAGACGCTGGCCGTCGATGCCGCGTGGCAGGGCCCGCGCGATGCGCAGCGGCTGCTCATGGTCGGCAGCGGCTGCCACGGCGTCGAGGGCTTCTGCGGCTCGGGCGCCCAGGTGGCGCTGTTGCGCGACGCTGCCTGGCTCGATCGGGTCGATCGCAGCGGCGTGGCGGTGCTCTACGTGCATGCGCTCAACCCCTACGGCTTTTCGCACACCCGCCGCGTGACTCAGGAGAACGTCGATCTCAACCGCAACTTCCAGCCCTTCGATCGCCCGCTGCCTGCCAACCCGGCCTACCTCGAACTGCACCCCTCGCTGCTGCCAGACACCTGGCCGCCAGACCTGCGCAACCGGGCCGAGATTGCCTGGCTGATCGTCTCGCGCGGCCTGCGCAAGCTTCAGACGGCCATCTCCGGGGGACAGTACGAGCGCGCCGACGGGCTGTTCTTCGGCGGCACCGAGCCGACCTGGAGCCATCGCACGCTGCTGGGCCTGCTGCGCGAGCACATGGCCGGCGTGCGCCGTCTGGCCTGGATCGACCTGCACACCGGGCTCGGCCGCAGCGGCCAGTGCGAGCGCATCCACATGGGCAGGCCCGACGACAGCGCAAGCTACGAGCGTGCCAACCGATGGTGGGGTGGCGGCAAGGCGGTGACGCGGCTGGGCAGCAAGAGTTCGGTCTCGGCCGACCTGACCGGGCTGATCTGGAACGCGGCGTTGCGCGAATGCCCGCAAGCTGAGTTCACCGGCATCTACATGGAGTTCGGCACCCGGCCGCTGCTTGAGGTCATGCATGCGCTGCGCGGCGACCACTGGCTGCACCTGCATCCGGATGCGCCCGCCGCGCAGGCGGCGGCGATCAAGCGGCGTCTGCGCGACGCCTTCTACGTCGATACGCCGCAATGGAAGCAGGCCGTGCTGGCCGAGGTGCGGCAGGCGGTGGCGCAAGGCCTCGACGGCCTGCACGGCGCGGCTTGAGTCCGGCCACGGGTGGCGTCGCCGTGGGCCTCGCGGCTGCGGCCGGGACGGCCGGGCCTACAGCCCGGCCGCTGTCCGCAGCGCCTGTGCCTTGTGGCAGCGGCCGGCCCCAAGAGGCCTTGACTTCGCGTTGCGAAGTCAGCCTGCGCCCCAAGGCGGCTGAACCGCTGCGCGGTTGCCTGGCTTACAGCCCGGCCGCTGCGCGCAGCGCTTGGGCCTTGTCGGTGCGCTCCCAGGTGAACTCGGGCTCCTCGCGGCCGAAGTGGCCGTAGGCCGCGGTCTTCTCGTAGATCGGGCGCAGCAGGTCGAGCATCAGGATGATGCCCTTCGGGCGCAGGTCGAAGTGCGCCTCGACGAGCTTGGCGATCTGCTCGTCGGGGATCACGCCAGTGCCTTCGGTATAGACGGTGATGTTCATCGGCTTGGCCACGCCGATCGCGTACGCCACCTGGATCTGGCACTGCCGTGCCAGGCCGGCGGCGACGATGTTCTTCGCCACGTAGCGCGCCGCGTAGGCCGCCGAGCGGTCGACCTTGCTCGGGTCCTTGCCGCTGAACGCGCCGCCGCCGTGCGGGCAGGCGCCGCCGTAGGTGTCGACGATGATCTTGCGCCCGGTCAGGCCGCAGTCGCCCTGCGGGCCGCCAATGACGAAACGGCCGGTCGGGTTGACCAGGTACTTGGTGTCCTTGAGCCACTCCTTGGGCAGCACCGGCTTGATGATCTCCTCGATCACCGCCTCGTAGAAGCTGGGCTTGAGCTTGGTGGCAGTCTCGCTCTGGTCGGGGCTGTGCTGGGTGGACAGCACCACGGTGTCGATCGAATGCGGCTTGCCGTCCACATAGCGCAAGGTCACCTGGCTCTTCGCGTCGGGGCGCAGGAAGGGCAGGCGGCCGTCCTTGCGCAACTGCGCCTGGCGCTCGACCAGGCGATGCGCGTAGTGGATGGCGGCCGGCATCAGCTCGGGCGTCTCGTCGCAGGCGTAGCCGAACATCAGGCCCTGGTCGCCGGCGCCGGTGTTGAGGTGGTCGTCGCTCGCGTGATCGACGCCCTGGGCGATGTCGTTGCTCTGCTTGTCGTAGGCGACGAGCACTGCGCAGCCCTTGTAGTCGATGCCGTACTCGGTGTTGTCGTAGCCGATGCGCTTGACGGTGTCGCGCGCGACCTGGATGTAGTCGACGTGCGCGTTGGTCGTGATCTCGCCGGCCAGCACCACGAGCCCGGTGTTGGTCAGCGTCTCGGCCGCCACGCGGCTGCGCGGGTCCTGCTTGAAGATCGCGTCGAGAATCGCGTCCGAGATCTGGTCGGCCACCTTGTCGGGGTGACCTTCGGAAACGGATTCGGATGTGAATAGAAAGTCGTTCGCCACTCTTAAACTCCAGTCGGGTTGCAGATCGCGTTGCCGGTCTGTGCCCCTTCGGAGGAACGGCGAACGCTTTAGCGGGATTTGTTGAGCTGCCCGTACCGCTGCAACCCGGCAGGTGCCGCCACGGCAGCCCCTGCATCGCCCCGCAAGTAGTTCATAACTCGGCGATGGAGTCATTATAGGAAACATGCTGTCGGTCCTGCGCTGGCTGTCCCGCCGGCCGCTGTGGCTTCTTCACGCCCTGGGCGCCGTCGTGGGCTGGCTCACCTACGCGCTGTCGGCCACCTATCGGCGGCGCGTCAAGGCCAACGCCGCCCTGGCCGGTGTGCCGTCGGGTGCGTCGCGGCGGGCCATCGGCGAGGCCGGCCGCCTCCTGATGGAGCTGCCGTATCTGTGGCTGCGCCCGCCCGCAGCAGCGCTCTCGCCGCCGGTGGGCTGGGAAGGCGCCGCGCTGATCGACGCGGCGCACGCGCGCGGGCGCGGCATCGTCTTCCTGACGCCACACATGGGCAGTTTCGAAGTCACCGCGCAGGCCTATGCCGAGCGCTATGCCGCCGCCCACGGCCCCATCACGGTGCTCTACCGGCCGGCGCGCAAGCCCTGGCTGCGCGAGTTGGTGGACACCGCCCGCGCCCGCCCCGGCCTGGCCACCGCGCCGGCCACGCTGGCCGGCGTGCGGCAGATGATCCGCGCGTTGCGCCGCGGCGAGGCCGTCGGCCTGCTGCCCGACCAGGTGCCGCCCGAGGGCCTGGGCGTCTGGGCGCCCTTCTTCGGCCGGCCGGCCTACACGATGACGCTCGCCCCGCGCCTCGTGCAGCAGACCGGCGCGACACTGCTGCTCGCCTGGGGCGAACGCCTGCCGCACGGCGCGGGCTACGTGGTTCGCGTGTCGGCGCTGGCCGAAGCGCTGCCGAGCGACGACCCCGGCTCGGCGGACTCGCAGACCGCATGCGCCAGCGTCATCAACCGGGCGATGGAGGCGCTGATCCGCCAATGCCCGCAGCAGTACCTGTGGGGCTACAACCGCTACAAGACACCGCGCGCGGAGGCCGACCCGCGCGTGAACGCCTGAGCCCGGCGCGACGGCGCCTTCGCTGCCGCCCTGGGCACCGCCAGGGCAGATAATCGTTCCATGCGATTGAGCTTCAGCAAGATGCAGGGCGCAGGCAACGATTTCGTGGTGATCGACGCCACGCGCGAACCTTTGGCACTCACGCCTGACCAGTACCGGCAGCTCGGCGACCGCCGCTTCGGCGTCGGCGCCGACCAGATCCTCGTCGTCGAGCGCAGCGACACGCCGGACGTCGACTTCCGCTACCGCATCTTCAACAACAGCGGCGACGAGGTCGAGCATTGCGGCAACGGCGCGCGCTGCCTGGTGCGCTTCGTGCACGACAAGGGCCTGTCGCCGAAGACGAGCTTGCGCGTCGAGACCGTCAACAACCGGCTCGAACTGCATTTGCGCGCTGACGGCCGGGTGACGGTCGACATGAACCGGCCGGTCTTCGCGCTGTCGCAGGTGCCCTTCGATGCCGCCGGGCTGCAGGCGCGCCGGCTGGGCGACTTCGAGCTGTGGCCGCTCGACCTGCCTGACGGCGGGCGGGCCGACGTCGCGGTGCTGTCGATGGGCAACCCGCATGCGGTGCAGATCGTGGCCGATGTCGACGCCGCGCCGGTGGCCAAGGTCGGCCCGCAGCTCGAGGCGCACCCGAGGTTCCCGCGCAAGGTCAATGCCGGCTTCATGCAGGTCGTTCACCGCGGCGAGATCCGCCTGCGCGTGTTCGAGCGCGACGTCGGCGAGACGCTGGCCTGCGGCACCGGCGCCTGCGCGGCGGTCGTCGCCGGGATCCGCCTCGGGCTGCTCGACCGCCAAGTCGAGGTGCAGACGCGCGGCGGGCGGCTCGGCATCGACTGGGCGGGCGGCAACGCCAGCGTGCTGATGACGGGCCCGGCGCAAACCGTGTTCGAAGGAACCATCGAGCTATGAACAACCCGAGGCCGCCCTCCGGCGGCTGCCCCCCGAGGCGGTCAAGGAGCCCCGGGGCGGCCCTTCGTTTCCTTGTGAGAGGCAGACCGTGAGCACGAACCAGGGCACCCAAGGCATCACCGAGAACGACATCGCGAACTTCCTGGCCAACACGCCGGGCTTCTTCGAACGCCACGCCGAGCTGCTGGGCGCAGTGCAACTCACCAGCCCCCACGGGCAGCGCGCCGTCTCGCTGCAGGAGCGCCAGATGGAGATGCTGCGCGACAAGGTCAAGGGCCTCGAGACGAAGATCATCGAGATGATCCGCAACGGCCAGGACAACCTCGCGCTGGCCGACAAGCTGCACCGCTGGACGCGCAGCATCATGCTGACCGAGAGCCCGGCCGACGTGCCCGAAGTGCTGGTGAGCGAGCTGCAGCACCAGTTCCTGATTCCGCAGGCGGGCATTCGCGTCTGGGGTGCCGACGAGGCCTATGCCACGCTGCCCTTCGCGCAAGCGGTGGGCGACGACGCGAAGAGCTTCGCGTCGAGCCTCTCGGTGCCCTACTGCGGCGTGAACGCCGGCTTCGAGGCCGCGCAGTGGCTGGCCGACCCCTCCACCGTGATGTCGCTCGCGCTGATCCCGCTGCGCCAGGCGCCCGACGCGCCCGCGTTCGGCCTGCTCGTGCTCGGCTCGCCCGACCCGACGCGCTACAGCGCCGACATGGGCACCGACTTCCTGGCCCGCGTCGGCGACATCGCCAGCGCCGGGCTGGCGCGCCTGCTGCAATGACAGCCCGAAGCTCACGGCGTTCGCCGCCCCCGGGGGCCGCGCAAGGGCCCCATTTCGCGGCCCTGGGCGCTCACCCGCCTGGGGAGCCGCCCGGCACCTGAGGTGCCGGGCCGCGACCGGATGACGAAGTGACAGAGCTCGTCGAACGCTACCTGACGCACCTGCGCGTCGAGCGGCGGCTGGCGGCGCGCACGCTGGCGATGTACGACGAGGCGCTGCGCCGCCTGGCGCAGCAGGCCGATGCCGCCGGCATCGAGCTGACGCAGGTGCAGCCGCAGCAGGTGCGCCGCTGGGCCGCGCAACTGCATGCGGGAGGCCTCTCGCCGCGCAGCGTCGCGATGGCCCTGAGCGCCTGGCGCGGGCTGTACCGCTGGCTCGGGCGCGACGGCGCGGTGGCGCTGAACCCGGTCGACGGCGTGCGTGCCCCGAAGGCGGCCAAGCCCTTGCCGAAGGCGCTGTCGGTCGACCATTCGGTGGCGCTGGCCGAGCACCGTGGCAGCGGCGGCGACCCGGCGCTCGAGGCGCGCGACACCTGCATCGTCGAACTGCTCTACGGCAGCGGCTTGCGCATTGGCGAACTGGTGGGGCTCGACGTGCAGGCCAGCGCCGACGCGCGCGGCTGGATCGACCTGCAGGGCGGCGAGGCGCATGTGCTGGGCAAGGGCAGCAAGCGGCGCAGCGTGCCGGTGGGCCACGCGGCGCGAGGCGCGTTGCAGGCCTGGCTGCCGCTGCGTTCGGTGCTCGCCAAGGCCGACCAACCGGCGCTGTTCGTCGGCCGCAACGGCACGCGGCTGACGCCGAGCCAGATCCGCTCGCGGCTGAAGTCGCGCGCCGTCGCAGCGGGCATTCCGAGCCACGTGCACCCGCACATGCTGCGCCACTCGTTCGCCTCGCACCTGCTGCAGTCGAGCGGCGACCTGCGCGCCGTGCAGGAACTGCTGGGTCACGCCCACATCAGCACGACGCAGGTGTACACGAAGCTCGACTTCCAGCACCTGGCCAAGGTCTACGACGCCGCGCATCCGCGGGCGAAGAAGAAGGCCTGAGGCCCGGCCCGGCGCGTCCTCGAACCCCTTGTTTGCCCGCGAACGATCCGCCCCATGACCCACCCCAGAAGAATCCTGGCCGGCCTGTGCCTCCTGATGGCCCTGACCGCGGGATCGAGTTCCCTGGCCAACGCCCAGGAGGTGCCAGCCGCAGCATCGGCGGGGGCGGCATCGCCGGCGGCGATCTCGATCGCGCCGGCCACCGACGCCTGGCGCGCTGCGTTGCCGCGCGACCCCGAAGCCGCGACGCAGGCCTACCTCGACCGGCTGTCGCCGCAGGCCCGTGCGCGGTCGAACGCCTACTTCGAAGGCGGCTACTGGCTTCAGCTGTGGAACCTCCTGTTCGGCCTGCTGGTGGCATGGCTGCTGCTGCAAACCCGGCCCGCCCAGGCCGCGCGCCGCTGGTGCGCCGGCGTCAGCCGGCGACGCTTCGTGCAGGTGCTGAGCTACGGCGCGTTCTACGTGCTCGCCTCGTGGTCGCTGAGCCTGCCGTTGACGATCTACCAGGGCTTTTTCCGGGAGCACCAGTACGGCATGGCCACCCAGCGATTCCCGGCCTGGTTCGGCGAGCAGTTGATCGGCCTGGGCGTAGCGCTGCTGATCGCGCCGCTGTTCGTGCTCGCGCTGTACGCGGTGATCCGACGGGCGCCGAGGGCCTGGTGGCTCGGCGCCGCGGCGGTCGCGCTCGCCTTCATGATGATCGGCCTGGTGGTGGCGCCGGTGCTCATCGAGCCCTTGTTCAATACCTACAGGCCGCTCGACGACACGCCCGTCAAGCGCTCCATCTTGGCGATGGCCCAGGCCAATGGCGTGCCAGTGAGCAACGTGTACGAATTCGACGCTTCGCGCCAGACCACGCGCGTCAGCGCCAACGTGAGCGGCCTGTGGGGAACGGCCGCGGTGCGGCTGAACGACAACCTGTTGCGCAAGACCTCCGACGCCGAGATCCGCGCCGTGGTCGCGCACGAGATCGGCCACTTCGCGATGAACCACGTCACCAAGAGCCTGGTCCAGTTCGGCCTCGTGATCGTCGCCGCGTTCGCGTTCGTGGCCTGGGCCAGCGCGGCAATGCTCCGCCGCTACGGCGCGCGCTGGCAGGTCGGTGCGGTGCAGGACGTCGGCAGCCTGCCCTTGCTGGCGGCGCTGCTCTCGGTCGCGATGTTCCTGGCCACGCCGGTCACCAACACGATCGTGCGGACGATGGAGATCGAAGCCGACCTCTACGGCCTGAACCTGGCACGCGAGCCCGACGGCGAGGCCGAGGTGCTGCTCAAGCTGGTGGAATACCGCAAGGCCGACCCCGGCCCGCTGGAGGAGATGCTCTTCTTCGACCACCCCAGCGCGCGCACGCGCATCTACAGCGCGATGCGCTGGAAGGCGCAGATGCAGGCGCAACCGTGAAGACGGTCACCCTGCGCGCAGGCAAGGAGCGCTCGCTGCTGCGCCGCCACCCGTGGGTGTTCGAGGGCAGCGTCCAGCGCGGCCGCGCCGACCCCGGCGAGACGGTGCGCGTCGAGGCCGCCGATGGGGCCTTCCTGGCCTGGGCCGCCTGCAGCCCCGGCTCGGCGATCCGCCTGCGCGCGTGGAGCTTCGACGAGGCCGAGCGCATCGACGGTGCTTTCTTCGAGCGGCGCGTCGCGCGCGCCCTTGCGCTGCGGGCCAGGCTCGCCGTGCCGAGCGACGCCGTGCGCCTGATTCACGGCGAGGCCGACGGCCTGCCCGGGCTCATCGTTGACCGCTACGCCGACACCCTGGTGGCGCAATTCCTGTCGGCCGGCGCCGAGCGCTGGAAGCCGGCGCTCGGCGATGCGCTGTGCCGCGCCAGCGGGCTGACGCGCCTTTACGAACGCTCGGACGCCAGCGTCCGCGGCCTCGAAGGCCTGGCGCCGCAAACCGGCTGGCTGCGCGGAGACGGTGCCACGGAGCTGACGATCCGCGAGCATGACTGGCAGTTCACGGTGGACATCGCACATGGCCACAAGACCGGCTTCTACCTCGACCAGCGCGACAACCGCCGGCGTTTCGCCGACGCGGTGCGTCATTTCGGGCTGCGGCGCGTGTTGAACGGCTACTGCTACACCGGCGGCTTCAGCGTGGCCGCGCTGGCCGGCGGCGCCGAGCACGTGCTGAGCGTCGATTCGTCGGCCCCGGCGCTGGCGCGCGCCGAGGCTCATGTGCTGGCCAACGGCTTTGACGCCGCGCGCCACGCGACGCTCGACGCCGACGTCAACGCCACCCTGCGTACGCAGATCGAGCAGCGCGCCACGTTCGACGCGATCGTGCTCGACCCGCCCAAGTTCGCGCCGACGGTGGCCCATGCCGAGCGCGCCGCGCGCGCGTACAAGGACATCAACCGCCTGGCGCTGAAGCTGCTGGCACCGGGCGGCGTGCTGTTCACGTTCTCGTGCTCGGGCGGCATCGGCGCCGAGCTGTTCCACAAGATCGTCGCCGGCGCCGGCATCGATGCCGGCGTGGATGCCGCCATCCTGCACCGGCTCGAGGAAGCGCCCGACCATCCGACGACACTCCTTTTCCCAGAGGGGCAGTACCTCAAGGGCCTGGCGCTGCTGAAGGCCTGATGGCGTCGCAGCGCCGCCGCATCGAGCTCGGGTTGCCGAGCTATGGCCTCGAGGGCGGCAGCGCGAAGCGGGTCTCGAATTTCGTTCGCTGCACGCTGAAGAAGGTCTTCACGTTGCGCACGTTCGCATCCTGCGTGAACAGGCGCTGCACCAGTGAGTGGTAGCCCGGCATGTCGGGCAGCTGCACGATCAGCACGAAATCGGGGCCAGGCGACACGCGGTAGCACTGTTGCACGGCGTGCTCGGCCAGGACGCGCTGCTCGAAGGCGGCCAGATGCTCGGCACCCTGGCGATCGAGCGTGATCTCGACGATGGCCGACAGGCCCGCGCCTAGCCGCTCGGGCGAGAGCAGCGCCACCCGGCGCTCGATCACGCCGCCGGCGACCAGCCGGGCGACCCGCCTCAGGCACGTGGCCGGCGAGACATGGGCGCGCTCGGCCAGGGCCTGATTCGTCAAAGAAGCGTCGTCCTGCAACAGGTCGAGCAGGCGGAGGTCGGTAGCGTCCAGCGTCGGCGTCTCGATTGAACTGTTCATATTCGTTTCATCTGTGAAGAAAATCACCACAGCCACACGGTGATGGCTGATTATTGCGGATGACTTATCAAGTTGAAAGCAATGACCATCTGTCTTTCTCTACGATGCCGGCCTCGGCTCAACAGGATCGGAGCGTTCCCATGTGTGGCATCGTCGGCGCGGTCAGCACGCGCAACATCGTTCCCATCCTCGTCGAAGGACTCAAGCGGCTCGAGTACCGAGGCTACGACTCCTGCGGCGTCGCCGTGCACCAGGGCGGCGAACTGCGCCGCGCGCGCAGCACCTCGCGCGTGGCCGAGCTCGAAGCGCAGGTCCGCGACGACGTCGTCGAGGGCGGCACGGGCGTCGCCCACACCCGCTGGGCCACCCATGGCGCGCCGGCGGTGCACAACGCGCACCCGCACTTCTCGCACGGGGCGGGTGCCGCTGCCACGGGGCCGGGACGGATCGCGCTGGTGCACAACGGCATCATCGAGAACCACGACGAGTTGCGGGCCGAACTGCAGGCGCGCGGCTACCGCTTCGACAGCCAGACCGACACCGAAGTCATCGCCCACCTGGTGGATCAGCTCTACGTCGGCGACCTGCTCGAAGCGGTGCAGCAGGCAACGACGCGGCTGCGCGGGGCCTATGCGATCGCCGTGTTCTGCCGCGACGAGCCGCACCGCGTGGTCGGTGCGCGCGCGGGATCGCCGCTGGTGCTGGGGGTGGGCGCCGCGGGGAGCGAGGGCGCCAACTTCATCGCCTCCGACGCGATGGCGCTGGCTGGTGTGACGGACCAGATCGTCTACCTCGAGGAGGGCGACGTGGTCGATCTGCAGCTCGGCAAGGTCTGGATCAGCAGCCGCTCGCCCGATGGCACCTACAAGCCCGTGCAGCGCGAGGTGCGCACCGTGCGCGCGCACAGCGGCGCGGCCGAGCTGGGGCCCTACCGGCACTACATGCAGAAGGAGATCTTCGAGCAGCCGCGAGCGATCGCCGACACGCTCGAGGGCGTGACCGGGATCTCGCCCGAGCTGTTCGGCGACGGCGCCTACCGCGTCTTCAAGGAGATCGACTCGGTGCTGATCCTGGCCTGCGGCACCAGCTACTACGCCGGCCTGACCGCGAAATACTGGCTCGAAGGCATCGCCCGCATTCCGACGAATGTCGAGGTGGCCAGCGAATACCGATACCGCGACAGCGTGCCCGACCCGCGCACGCTCGTGGTCACCATCACGCAGAGCGGCGAGACGGCCGACACGCTCTCGGCGCTGCGGCACGCCAGCTCGCTGGGCATGGCGCACAGCCTGACGATCTGCAACGTCGCCACCAGCGCGATGGTGCGTGAATGCGAGCTCGCCTACATCACCCGCGCCGGAGTGGAGATCGGCGTCGCCTCGACCAAGGCGTTCACCACGCAGCTGGCCGGCCTGTTCATGCTCGCGCTCGCGCTGGCGCAGGTGCGCGGCCACCTGAGCGACGAGCTGGAGGCGGCACACCTGAAGGCGCTGCGCCACCTGCCCTCCGCGTTGCAGGCGGTGCTCGCGCTCGAGCCGCAGGTGATCGCCTGGGCAGAGGAGTTCGCGCGCAAGGAGAACGCGCTCTTCCTCGGCCGGGGGCTGCACTATCCGGTGGCACTCGAGGGGGCGCTGAAGCTCAAGGAGATCAGCTACATCCACGCCGAGGCCTACCCGGCGGGCGAACTCAAGCACGGCCCGCTGGCGCTCGTCACGGCCGAGATGCCGGTGGTGACGGTGGCGCCCAACGACGCGCTGCTCGAGAAGCTCAAGAGCAACCTTCAGGAAGTGCGTGCCCGCGGCGGCGAGCTGTTCGTGTTCGCCGACAGCGACTCGCGCATCGAGCCCGGCCCCGGCCTGCACGTGATCCGCATGCCCGAGCACTACGGCGCGCTCTCGCCGATCCTGCACGTCGTGCCGCTGCAGTTGCTCGCCTACCACACCGCCTGCGCCCGCGGGACCGATGTCGACAAGCCCCGGAACCTGGCGAAGAGCGTCACGGTCGAGTGAGGCGCTGTAGCAGTTGCCAGAGTGTAATCTGACCAAATTGAGTCGTAGACAGGCCTTCAAAGCCGTAATCGCGGCAATAGAGTCGAAAACTACTTGAGGCTCGATTCAAGTCCTTGCCGAGGCGAGCTTCTCTGCGCGTTCAAGTAGCGCTGGAACGCCTTCAACAGGCTGCGTGATGCTGGACTGGTCGCTGCGCAACACTGCCAGTTCTGAACGGGTACCGGTTCAATCGGCCAGGTGAGAGTCCTGTCGTCAGCGATTCGATCCGGCCACGATCCATGTCGAGCCGTTCAGCATCACCTGACCATCGGGTGATGCCAACGCGCCGAGGGCGGATTCGAGGGCGTCGAGGATCGCCGGCAGATGCTCGCTGCCCACATCGCGCACGAGCCTCGAAGTCGGACCGACGCGCACCGCGTTCTCGGCAGCAGACCGCGGCGTGGTGCCCAAGAGGACCGGCGCATCGAACCGTTGCACGTCGACCTGTTCGAATCCGGCGTCCGAGAGGATGGTCCGCACACGCCCGTCGTCCGCAAAGGCGAAAGGTCCCGGCGCGTTCGGATCCGCCGGCGGCGGTGTGATGCCCATCGCCTTGCGAGCGGCAACAAGGGGCGTCATGGCCCAACTGTTGTCACGTGGGGCTCGCCAGCACACGAAGACGCAGCGGCCGCGCGAGCGCATCGAACTGCGCAGATGACGAAACGCCGAGACGGGCTCGCCAAAGAACATGACCCCGAAGCGTGAGAACACCAAGTCGGTGTCGGCAGGCAGTTCGGACTCGGACGCGTCGGCCTCGCGAAACGTGAGGTGGGGCCAACCGGCCAGGGTGGTCCGGGCACGAGCGACTTCCAGCATGGGTTGCGAGACATCGATGCCCAGGACCCTGCCAGCCTGCCCGACGCTACGCGCCAGTTCAAGCGTCGTATCGCCGCACCCGCAGCCGACGTCGATCACGCGCTCCCCCGCTCGCGCCGCGGCGCGCTCGAGCGCGGCCTGGCCAAAGGCGGCGACGAGCCCGTCGATCTCCCTCTGAGAATCGGCCCAGCGCTGGCCCAGCGGGCCATTCCACTCGGTGATCTGTTCGGCGTTCTCGCTTGACATCAACATTCCTTTCGGCCTGGCGGACCGCAACGCCGCGGAGGTGTAGACGGCGGAAACCGACCGGCCGGGGCATGCCCCATTCTCGCCCGGGCCGGGTCATGCCCGCGCATCTCCGACTGTTCCTGGCCATGTCGCGCCGAGTCGCGAAGCGCACGGTTACGAAGGGGTCGCCGTCTGTGGCACCATGGCCGCCGCGCCACGGTGCGCCCTGCACAACTCACCCGATACCTCATGGTCATGGGCATTGAAGCCGACGTGCCGGCGACCGAATTGTCCGGCCGCACTGCGTCCTTGCGGCGCCGCCTGGAAGCGCAGGTGTCCCGAGGAAGCACACCGGGCTTGCAGTACGCCTTTGCCACGCCCGAAGGAATCCTGGTCGAGCACAGCGTGGGCCGGGCCGATCCCCTGACGGGTCGACCTGTCGACTCGGCAACCAGCTTCAACGGCTACTCGATCGCAAAGACCCTCACAGCGCTGGCCACACTGCAACTGCGGGAGCGGGGACTGATCGACCTGGATTCGCCGATTGCCAGCCAGACCGCAGGCGCGGCGCAATCCAACGGCGCCACGGTGAGGCAGACGCTGCTGCACACCGCCGGCTTCGCCAACCCGATGCCCTTGCGCTGGGTACACCGGGCGGCCGACCATGATGCTTTCGATCGGCAGGCGTTTGTCGACGACCTGTTGCGCCGATATGGCCAGCCGACACGCAGGCCGGGCACCCGCTACGCTTACTCGAACATCGGCTACGTGCTGTTGGGCGAGTTGGTGGCAACGGTCAGCGGCTTGTCGTTCGCCGCGTATGTGCGCCAGCACATCCTGCCTGCGCTTGGGCTGCGGCCCGGCGAGGCCCTGGACTTTGCAGTCGAGAATCCCGCAGTCCACGCTCGAGGTTGCTTCCGTCGCATCAGCCTCACCGGGGCGCTGATGCCATGGGCGCTCGCCGGAACCGGGCTGGTGGCCGGCCGCGCGGGCCCATGGACCGTGCTTCACGACCACTGCGTCAACGGCGACGCGTATGGAGGCCTGGTGTGCAATGCCACCGGCCTGTTGCGCTACGCGACGCCTTTGATGACATCGGGTCGGCTGCTGGGTGAGGCCTCGCTCAGCCTGCTGCTCGAACCGGTTGCAGGACCCGGCCCGAGCCGCTCGCTTGGCTGGTTCTGCGGACGGCTTCACGGTGCGCGGTGGTGCGCCCATGCCGGTGGCGGTGCCGGGTACTACGGAGAGCTTCGCATCTACCCGGATCTGAAATGCGCCAGCGCACTGCTGCTCAATCGCCCGGGTCTGCGCGATGCACGTCTGCTGGACGATATGGACGCCGAACTGATCGCAGCTCTGGCTCATTCAAGGCAGCCCCGGCCCCTTGCCAAGCGATGGTAGGAAGCGGGGTTACCAAGCTCGGCGCGCAAGACGGCAGATTGGATCTGGCACAGTCAGTCCGGATGACCGCTGACGGGCGCCGAGTTCGCGAAGACGGTCGACTGCCGCCGACCTGGAGCGGTCCGTAGCCACCACCAACTCGACGGCCCGCAAACCAGAGTTCGCGAACCGTCATGCCGCCGGTGCGCGCGTCAGCAGGTAGTCCTGGTGCATGACGTTGTCGAAGTGATACGGCGCGGCGAGCGCCTCGAACTCGGCACGGAAGCGCTCGAGCCTCTGTGGATCGGCGGCCAGGCTTTCGACCAGCTTCTGAATCGGGCCGACCGAACGCTCCATGAACAGGCGGAAGTGCGGGATGCTGAGCGCCGAGAACTTCATGACCCCGCGCTCGAAGAACGGCGGTCCGAAATGGGCGCCGAGGCGCTCGGCAATGATCGCCGGGTTGCCCCACAGTGGCGGCGGGGCGGCGCCCGGCGGCGGTGGCGGCGAGTTGCGCCCAACGAACGCAAACATGCGGCCAATGAAGTGCTCGGGCGGCCAAGTTGCAAACACGACACGGCCGCCGTGCTTGAGCACGCGCCGTGTCTCTGCCACGACGATCTCGGGGCGCGGCGCGAACATGTGGCCGAACTGACTGACCACGACGTCGAACGACGCATCGGGGTAAGGTAGGTCCTCGGCATCCCCCTGCTTCCAGACGATGTCGGGCAGGCGGGCAATGGCGGCGTTCTCGCGCGCCTGCTCGATCAACTCTGGCGTCAGGTCGAGCCCGGAGACCTGTGCGCCCAGGCGCGCCGCGCTGATTGCCAGCACGCCGGTACCGGTGCCGACGTCGAGCACGGTCTCGCCTGAAACGATGCCCGCGAAGCGGACTACATGGCCCGCGACCGGCGTGGTGAACAGCGCAGTCGGCCCGAAGGAGGCCCACATCTCGCGCTGACGCTGCTTCAGTTCGGCAAACGGATCTTGGCTCATCTGGACTCCTTGGGGTGTTGGTCATGCTGGACGGCAGGGGCGAGCCGGCTATGGCACGACTTCGACGCGCCCGATGAAACGTAGGCGAACCGCGAGCGCGCTGACGATCATGGGTCATCGGTCACCGGGCAGTGCGTTGCAAAAGCTCAGACCCCAGCGCCTGAAGGGCCAAGGACTGCCTGAAGGGAACCCTCGTCACTATCCCGGGGATGGTCCGCAAGAGGGCTTCAGCCAGTTTCCACGAACGGCCGGTTCGGAGCAGTCCAGTCCAGCGCAGGCGGCTGCAGCACGGCCATCCGCGCGGGCAAGCCCATCAGCAAGTCAATGAGAGCAGCTGTGAGTTCGCAATTGGGGAGCCCCGTCGCGACGGGAACGAATGTTGACCAGCAGGCGAGTCACGTCGCCGGCCGGTTCTCATAGTGGGGCCGCGCTCCGTCGTCGAAGTGGGCGTACTACGCGGCAAGAATCACAGGGTCCGGACTGAGCAATCCTTCGATGTTCTCGTGCCGGCTCGGGATGATGCAGCGGGCATGCCGTGCAGCTGCGAGTTCGGGCGGAGGCCCAAGGAAGCTCACCCCAGAGCTGTCGAGCAGTCCCATCACGGCGACAAGGGCGCCGCGTAGCTGGCACTGTTTGTGCGCGACAGGGCGCTGCCGACCGGTACAGAGGCATCGGCGGCATCGCAACCAAGAAGCTCGGCGATGAGCAGCCTGGGTGGGCTCGAAATGACAGCAAACGCCATCATCTGGCCTCGCTCGGACGCAGCCGGGCCTGCAAACCGTGCCGTCCTCGCAGTGGATGGCGGAGACACCGCCCGACAGCAACGCAACGCAAGGCCATGGCGATGGCCCAGTGCGTGCTACTTGCCGGGCGGTCGGAACTTCGCAGCGACCGCTCCGGCCCCCTTCATCGCATCGATCATCTGACCCATCGTGATCAACTCGGTCGACTCGACACTGGTAAACCCGCCGCTGGCCATCACGACCATGCCGACCGTGGAACCCGCGACCGCGGTGCCCTCGACGACACAGAAGACGTCGCCATTGCCCGAATACCACATGTGGTGAAGCTTGACGCCAGCCGCTTCAAACATCGCTCTGCCTGCAGCCTCCCGATCGGAGGGGCTTGCGACCATGCCCTTGAAAGCCTCAGGTGAATACTTGGCTCGGGTCAGATACAGACTCATTTGATGTGCTCCTGGTTGGTCGCATGCGCTCGGACATGCACACGTGCTCGCGCGTTGCACCGCTGTGGCAACGCGCACGCCCGTTATACGCGTCGTATCAGGATGTGTAGAGGGGAGCCCCCTAAGTTGACCCTCGAGTGGCTCCCGGCGACCGCTCAGCAGGCGTCATCAGACCTCTCCCCCCGTCCAGGTCCGGTGTCAATCCCCTTGGCTTGGCGTGCGCAGGGTCGGCTGGACAGCGCTGTTGCTGGCTCGCTCTGCCAGGTTCGACTGCTCACAGTCGGTCGAGAGTGACTGGCCGCCGCAGAAGCGAGCGGACCTTCGATTGCGGTCCGACGGCTCTTGCGAATGTCATTGGCAGCGCTGCTCCGGAGACCCTGGCGTGGGCGTCCCGTGTTTACGTCTTCTCCAGGCCCTGTGGTTGGATCACCGCGCCGGATCGCCAGTGTTTTCGCGGGCCGGCGCTTGCGACGGCATTGGGTCAGTGCAGCCTGCAAGTCATGCAGAGACCGGGACTCGCCGTAGTGCCGCCGTTGACGCGGAACGAGTTCCCTGCCTGCGCGGAGTCACGAGCGGCATGGGCGAACCGCGGCGGTTCACGCCTTGGTGATCTCGCGTGCCGTGATCGCGTACTTGAATTCGTCTGCCGCCAGCGAGTCGACGCGCCCGCCGGCGTGCTCGGCCTGGGGGTACATCAGGAAGCCCACCCTCGGCCCGTTGCTGCCGGGCAGCGCCACGTCGTGCGCCATGTTGTAGGCCAGCCAGTTGCCTTCCCAGCCGCCGAACAGGCCGGTCCTGACGGGCGCCACGATGGCGTGCGCCGGGTCCCTGATCCACTCGGCTGTCTCCTGGCGCATCACCTTGCACACGTCTGCCGGATCCATCGCGGTCCAGCCGTAGTCCTTGAGGAAGACCTCGGCGCGGCAATGTTGGGCGCCCTTCAGGTTGGCCGGATTGCCGCTGAGCTCCTTGTATCCGAAAGCCGAAGGCACGAGGCGAATGCCATACACGTCGCGCGCCGGAATGCCGGCCGCACGGCTCAGCCCCACGAACAGCGCGTTCAGGTCGGCGCACTTGCCACCCAGGTTCTGCGTTTCCAGCATGGCCTTGATGTCGCCGACGCCGCAGCCGCGCACCTTGGGCTCGCGAAAGGTGTTCGCGACAATCCAGTCGTACAGGGCCTGCACCTTGGCCACGTCGGTCCTTTGACCCTTGGTGACCATCAGTGCCGTGTCGCGGACGATGCCGCCGGTCGGCAGCAGTTCGGTCGGCTCGGTCCAGTAGCGCAGCGTCTCGGCGTCCTCCCTCACGGGCGACTTGCGCGCCCAGTCGGTGGCGCGATTCTGCGTCTCGAAGCGGTCGACCACGGTCAGCGAGGGCGTTGTTCCGGCGGCAAACTCGGCCAGCAGCATGCGCGCGCCGTACCGGGTGTCGGAAACGACTCGCGCGCTGGTGGCATTGCCGGTGTAGCTGTCGGAGGTCACGCGTTGCCAGTGGCTCTCCACCGACGGCAGCGGCACCCACACCTTGGCCGCACCGCTGCTGCCGCGCAGTTCGATCTGCGTCGTGATCTCGAAGGCGCGCCATTGGCCAGGCTGCGGCTCGAAGCGGCGCTCCTGGGCGAGGGCCCTTGGCGCCAGCGGCGCCAGTGCCACGCCCGCGGCGGACACGAGCAAAGAACGGCGCTGGATCGAATTCATGGGAAGGTCTCCGACTCGAAGGGGCGGCCGCCCGCTTTGCGGATCGGCCTGAAGCTTGCTGCGGATTGCAGTTCGGCGCACAGATGGTACCCGCGAGCGTCGCCTTGCCCAGCGCGCGGACGGAGCTGCGTCAGCCGCGCCCGAGCAGAGGTGCCAGGATTTGCCCCGCTGCCGAGCCCAGCCAGTCGATCTCGCCGACCAGCACGCCTGCGGGCCGGCCGTCGCGTCGCAAGACCACGGTGCTCGGGAAGACCATCGGCGTCCAGGCGCGAGCGGCGCGACCGTCGGCGTCCAGCAACACTGGCAGCGCCAGGTGCTGGGCGTCGAGAAATCGGCTGATGGTGGCCGCGCTTTCGCGGTAGTTGACGGTCACGAAAGCGATGCCATCGTCGGCGTGCCGTGCGGCGAGTTGCACCAGTGATGGCAGTTCCGCGCGGCAAGGCCCGCACCAGCTGGCCCAGAAGTTGACCAGCACCACCCGGCCGCGCTGCGCGCCCAGGCGCCATGGGGCACCATCCAGGCTGGGCAGCTCGAGCGGCGGTGCGGCGCGCCCGGCCGGCCAGGGGCGCCACTCGTACCCCGACGGGCTCGCACATGCCGGCCAGCAGGCGCCCAGGCCCATGACCAATAGGGCGCGGCGGTTGGGGGCAGCGTTGGGCATGGCGGGATTGTCTCCGTGGCCTGTCGATCTCGAAATCGCAGCACGCTGCAAGCGTGCGCGGGCTCGGGTGGGCCCAGGCATCTCCTGTGCATCCCAGATGGCCGCGAACGGCGCACGAAGCCAGCAGGCCGATGGATCCGCCAGCGCATCATGCCGTGGCATCTGCCTCGCAGGCCGACCGCGGCGGCCCGCCCGGCCGGCCGCAAGCGCATGATCGACATCGCCGACGGGACCATGCGTCCTTTCACGGCGGCTCAGAGCGCCTTCGCTTCGATGAAATGGAGGCCCCACGGGCACAACGCAATTCGCTCCTTGAGCGGCTTGTCCCTGAACGCGGGCAGGCGGGCGAGCATCGCGGCATCGAACTCCCACGCCTTCTCGAACCTGGCTCCGTGCCGGACCATCGATTGGTCCAACGCAGGACCGAGCGGAGCGCGGTTGTTGCGGACCATCGCGCCGGTGACCGTCAGGAAACCAGCGCCCGTGCGTGCGCCGGGTTCGGCCGCTCGGGTCTTCAAGGACAGCGCGGCCCCGAGCGCGCCCGCGGCGAGAAGCTTGCGCTTGTTCATTGGGTGCCCTCGACGGCGCGACGCGCCTCGGGCTTGGCCACGCCGGTGCCGGTGGCCTTCGCCGGCTGCCGGTCGAGCGCCGAGCGCCGAGCGCCGAGCGCCGAGCGCGGGCGGGCGCGAGTGTGTGCGGCATCCGGGCGCTGCGTCAAGCCGCTTCAGCGCCATCGCCGGTCATGATGATCGGTGCGGCGAGCTCGGGCCGCGCGGCACGGGAACCCAAGCTACAGTCGGCCAATGGCGTATGAGCTCTATTACTGGCCGGGCATCCAGGGTCGCGGCGAATTCGTGCGCCTTGCACTCGAAGCTGCCGGCGCACCGTACATCGATGTGGCTCGCGGTGCAGGCGATTCTGGCAAAGGCCTGCCGGCGATGCTGCACTATCTGCAAGACGGCAAGGTGACGCATCCGCCGTTCGCGCCGCCGTTCCTGAAGGACGGCGACGTCCTGGTCGGGCAGACGGCCGCCATCCTGCAGTACCTCGCGCCGCAGTTGAAGCTGGTCGGCCGCAGCGAGCAGGCACGCATCTGGACGCAGCAGATCCAGCTGACCATCGCCGACATGGTGAGCGAAGCGCACGACACGCACAACCCGGTCGGTGCGAGCCTGTACTACGAGGAGCAGAAGCCCGAGGCACTGCGTCGGGCCAAGGAGTTCTGCAGCCTCCGGATGCCCAGATTCCTGCAGTGGTTCGAGAGCATTCTGGAGCGCAACCCGGCCGGCTCGCGGCACCTGGTCGGCGGCAAGCCGAGTTACGCCGACCTGTCGCTGTTCCAGCTCATCGAAGGCTTGCGCTACGCCTTCCCGAGCGCAGCGCAGCGGACGCTGGCAACGACGCCCGCCGTGGTGCATCTCCATGACCGCATCGCCGGATTGCCAAGGGTGGCCGCCTACCTGCGCAGTGAACGGCGCGTTCCGTTCAGCGAGCAGGGCATCTTCCGCCGCTATCCCGAGCTCGACCTGCCGTAGCGCGCGTGCATCGATCCCTGACGCTCTGGCGCAAGGCGGGTCCGCCGGGGTCAGCCCATCGGTTCCCGGGGCGACAAGCGCCCTCAGCGAGCGGCCCCGGCCCCGCCAGGCGGCCGCTCGGCGAGGGTCGGCGGCGCTGCCTTGCGCGACTGCCACGGCCAGCGGCCTTCGATCTCGACGGTCAGCGACCAACTGAGGAAAGTCCGCACGAGCACCAGAAGTCCCAGGACCGCCACGTTGGCAAGCGTGGGATCCAACGCGACCGTCCTGACCACGTCGCCGGCGACCAGGAATTCGAGCCCCAGCAGCAGCGAACGCCCCATCTGGTGCTTGTAGCTCTCATAGGCGCCCGGCTCGTCGAGCTTGAGCAGGAAGCGCACGGTGCCGCGGGTGATCGCCACCCGCAGGACGCCGGCAACGATGACCACGGCGCCGAGGATTTCGATGCCCAATGCCGCCCACTCGATGGCGGCACGCACGTTCTCGACCAGGTGTTCGTTTGGCATCGCATTGGCTCCGATCATGAGTGGGCACGCCCGACGGTGTGGCGATCCTACGGCGTGTCAGCGGCTGTGCCCCCGACTTGCGGCGCCGGCCCGGGATTCTCTCGGGACAACCAGGAGTTGGAATGAAGACGCTGCTCCTTGTTCGCCATGCCAAGTCGAGCTGGGACGATGCGACCTTGCCCGATCGGGACCGGCCGCTCGAGGCACGCGGCGAGCACGATGCGGCGAAGATGAGCCGGCGTTTGTCGAAGCGCCGTGTCCAGCCGGATCTGATCATGTCGAGTCCGGCGGTGCGTGCGCTCGAGACGGCGAAGGCGATTGCCGCGGGGCTCGACTACCCGATCGAGCGCATCGTGGTGAACGAGCGGCTCTACGCCACCACGGCCGAAGACTTGATTGCGCTCATCGAAGGACTTGACGACACGCTGGATTGCGCAATCCTCGTCGGCCACAACCCCGAGTTCACCGACCTCGCCCTGCGCCTTGGCAGCGAAGCCTCTCACCTGCCTACCTGCGGGATCGCCGAGTTCGGCTTCGATGCCAAGGCGTGGAAAGGTCTCGGCCACACCAAGCCCCTGACTGTGGCCTTCGCCTCGCCGAAGCACCCGGCAAGCTAGACATCGAAGCTCGAGGCGATGCCTGCTGCGATCTCGGTTTGCGTCCATGATTGCCGAGCACCGGGCGCTGCCGAGGGCCGCCGTCTGCCGCAAGATCGAGGTTCGCTCGAAGGCGACATGGCGGCAGTTCACCATTGGCCCGCCGAATGGCTGCCACGGGTGCGTCTGTGGCGGCTTCGTCTTCGTACCACCCGCGTGCCTCCCCTGTCAGAGCCGGAGGGCCGTATGCCGAGCCTCGTGGGCTTCAACTGCACGAGACATGCGCCGGAGACCTTGCGGCAAATCAATCGGGCCGCCCCGCTTCGGACCAATACTTTCCCGAAGGCTTGGGTCAGTCGGGTGAGAGTTTCGCGTTGACAGGTTCAAGCGCTTGGGGTGCTCCGAACCCTTCGTGGAGGTTGAAATGCGAAAGTTGCTGGTGCCGGTTGACGGATCCGCAGTGGCAAACCGTGCCGTGATTCATGCTATCGACTTGGCGCGCGGGATGGGCGAGACCAGGCTCGTATTGCTCAATGTCCAGCAGTCGTTGGAACACCACTATGCGCACGGCCTTCAGAATCAGGAAGCGATCGCAGATCTCAAGCGCCGCGGCCAGGAGGCCGCGGCTGAAGCGATTGCCGTCCTCGACAGGTCCGGCCTGCTCTACGACTTCGAAGTGGTCTTCGGACACCCAGCCGAAGTCGTTGCCCGCATTGCAAAGGAGCAGCGCTGCAACGGGATCGTGATGGGGACACGTGGCATGGGCGACGTGGAGAGCGTCTTCCTGGGATCCACCGCCCACAAGGTGATCGAGCTCGCCGTCGTGCCGGTCACCTTGGTCAAGTAGGCCCTCGAGCATGGCTCGCCGAATCCGCAGCATGGGGGCGCTGGATGGCAGGCTCGCGCCAGGCCGCCGCCTTCGTCCGAACCGTCGCCGAGGGGCTGATCGCGCACCCGGCGGCCGCGATCACTTCGGATGCAGTGTCGCTCTCGACCTTCAAGGTCCGCGCTTGATCTCTGCGTCAAGGCGCAGGCGACGTCGGAGTACAGCTGCGTTCCTGCCAGGCAATCTCGAGTGAGACCGGTTGCGCCAGCGGCCGCGTCGTTCCCGGGTGACCTGCGGAGTCAGGGTGCTTGGCCACTGTCGCACCCGCTAACGTCGTCGGCGGGCGCAGTGGCTCGCCCTCTTGGCGGCCACGCGGGGCGATGGAGGCTGCGGTGGGCCGGAGCGGGACGGCACGAATGACCACGCTGGCATCCATCTGGTCGCAGTTCGCCGCCTGCGTGCTGCTGATCGGCAGCGCCGGGTACCAGCTCGCGCGCGCAGGCGACCTGATCGCGCAGCGCACGGGCCTGTCTCGAAGCTGGATCGGGTTGGCGCTCGTCGCCACGGTGACCTCTTTGCCTGAACTCGCTACCGGCATCACGTCGGTCACCCTGGCCAATTCGCCCAACATTGCTCTTGGCGATGCGCTGGGCAGTTGCGTCATCAATCTGGCGTTCCTGATCGTGGTCGACTTCCTCTACCGCCCCGAGCCCGTCTACACGCGCGCGAGCCAGGGCCACATCCTGGCGGCGGGCTTTGGCGTGATCCTCCTCGGATTCATCGGGGTCAGCATCCTGATGGGCCAGGCGGCCTCCCGGACGGGCGCAGCGCCCACCACGCCATTGGGGCTCAGCTTCAGCCTGTCCACCCCGGTGGTGCTCTTGCTCTATCTCGTGGCCCTGCGCGCCGTGTTCGTCTATGAGAAGGGGCATTCATCGGCAGGGTCGGCAACGCCGGACCCGGCCGGGCGGGCGCCACCGCTGGCCCAACTCATCGTGCACTTTTCATTCGCCGCCGCCGTCGTGGTGGGCGCCGGCCTGTGGCTGCCCTTCGTCGCGGTCGAACTGGCCGCAACCATGGGATGGAGCCGCAGCTTTGTCGGCACCTTGTTCGTGGCCCTCGCGACCAGCGTGCCTGAACTGGCTGTCACCGCGTCTGCCTTGCGCCTGGGTGCCCTGGACCTTGCCATCGGCAACCTGCTCGGCAGCAACCTGTTCAATGTGGCGATCATCGCAGTGGACGACCTGTTCTACCGGCAGGGGCCGTTGCTGGCCGACGTGTCGCCGGTCCACGCCGTGACCGCGGGCTCCGCGGTCACCATGACAGGACTCGCGGTGGTCGGTCTCTTCTATCGTCCGGCCGATCGCCTGTTTCGCGCCGTGGGGGGCATCAGCCTCGGGCTGTTCGCGGTCTACCTGCTGAATGCCTACGTGCTCTACCTGCACGGCGACTGAAGGAAAACCCGACCCGCCCGGCAGCCATCATCGACGAAGGGCTGCCTACAATGAAACCGTCTTTGCTCGCCGGACTTCAGACGTGTTCCATTCGGTCAGCCTGTTCGTCTTCCTGTACCTCTTCTGGCTGCTGTTGTCGGGGTTCTTCACGCCCTTCCTGCTCTCGGCCGGGCTTGGTTCGGCGCTGGCCGTCGTGTGGTTTGCGCGCCGGATGGACGTGGTCGATGCCGAAGGGCATCCAATCCACCTGGGCGCCAAGGCCCTGGTCTACTGGCCGTGGCTGCTGGTGGAGATCGCCAAGTCGGCGTGGAGCGTCAGCAGGATCATCGTGACGCCTTCGCTGCCGATCAGCCCGACGCTGGTGCGCTTCAAGCCGACCCAGCGGACGGACGTCGGCCTGGTGCTGCACGCCAACTCGATCACGCTGACGCCGGGCACCATCACGATCGAGGCCGGACGCGGCGAGTTTCTCGTCCACGGCCTGACACGCAGCGCCGCCGAGGGCGTGGTGGGCAGTGAGATGGACCGCCGCGTGACGGCCTGCGAGGGCCAGGCCTGATGTTCGCGGCGGCTGCGCTCGCGCTGCTGGCGACCCTCACGCTGACACTGGTGCGCGCCACGCTGGGGCCGACGGTGTTCGACCGGGTGCAGGCCGGCAACAGCATTGGCACGGTTGCGATGCTCTTGCTGGCCGTGCTGGGGTTTCTGAACGGCCGCCCCGAGTTCCTCGACCTGGCCATCGTCTATGGCCTGCTCAACGTCATCGGCACGATCGCGGTGTTGAAGTATTTCCGCCGCGGCAACCTCGGCGACGCCGGCGAACGCGAGGAGCCCGCGCGATGAACCTGTGGGTCGACGCACTGAGCTGGGTCTGCCTGGTGGTGGGGGGGCTCTTCTGCGTGGTCGGCGCGGTGGGCCTCTTGCGCATGCCCGACTTCTACACCCGCATGCACGCGGCCAGCGTGATCGACACGCTGGGCGCCGGGCTGATCCTGCTCGGCCTGCTGCTGCAGGCCGGCCTTACGCTGGTGGCTGTCAAGCTGCTGATGATCGGCTTGCTGATCTTCTTCGCCAGTCCGACGGCCACGCATGCCCTGGCGCGCGCGGCGATGGTGCGCGGGCTGAAGCCGCGCCTCGCCGACAAGGAGGCCGCGCCATCGAAACCCTGATCATCAACGTGCTGCTGGTGCTGATGGCCGCCACCGTATGGGTGATCGCGCGCAGCCGCAACCTGTTCGGCGTGGTCGTGCTCGGCGGCATCTACAGCTTCCTGATGGCCACCGTGCTGGTCGCGATGGACGCGGTGGACGTCGCGATGACCGAGGCCTCGGTCGGCGCCGGCATTTCCACCGTGCTCTTCCTCGGTGCGCTGTACCTGTGCAAGAGCGAGGAGGCGCGGCCGCTGCACAAGCCCTGGCTGCCGCTGATCCTGTCGAGCGCGGTGGGCGCGGTGCTCGTCTACGGCACGCTGGGGCTGCCGTCGTTCTCGGACCCGGGCGCGCCGATCCACACCCACGTCGTCCCGCGCTACCTGAACGAGATCAAACAGGAAGTCGACGTGCCCAACGTCGTGACGGCAGTGCTGGCGAGTTACCGCGGCTACGACACGCTGGGCGAGACCACCGTCGTCTTCACGGCCGGCGCCGGCGTGATCGCGCTGCTGCGTCGCCAGCGCAAGGACCGCAAGCCATGAGCCCGCCGAGCCGTCGCATGGGCGAATACCGGAGTGCGAAGCACGAAGGTACACCAGTGAGCGGGTGGAGGGCTCGATGAGGAACGACCTGATCCTGCGCGTGGTGGCCAAGCTGCTGTTCCCGTTCATCCTGATGTTCGCCTTGTACGTTCAGTTCCATGGCGACTTCGGTCCCGGCGGCGGCTTCCAGGCCGGGGTGATCCTGGCCTCGGCGGTGATCTTCTATGCGCTGATCTACGGCCTGGCCGATGCGCGCAAGGTGGTCCCCGAGCCGCTGGTGGAGTCGATGATGGCCATCGGCGTGCTGATCTACGCCGGCGTCGGCGTTGCGGGGCTCGTGCTGGGCGGCAACTTCCTCGACTACTTCGTGCTCGACGCCAACCCGGTGCACGGCCAGCACCGCGGCATCTTCTGGGTCGAGGTGGGGGTGGCCACCACCGTGTCGGGCGTGATGCTCAAGATCTTCTACATGTTCGCCGACCGCGGCAAGGTGGACGAATGACGTGTTCCCGGTCGTCGCGCGATGCCGCGCGGGCCGCCGCGGTGCGCCGCCCGCTGCGCCCGGCCAGGGGCCTGCGTTCATGACCTGGGGTGGACACTTCACCTACTTCATCACCGTGTTCCTGATGGTGGCGGGGCTGTTCATCGTCATCGCGCGCGACAACCTGATCAAGAAGCTGATCGGGCTGGGCATCTTCCAGACCTCCGTCTACCTCTTGTACATCGCGCCGGGCAAGCTGGTCGGCGGCACGGCCCCGATCCTTAGCGAGGCGTTCACGGTCTATTCGAACCCCTTGCCGCACGTGTTGATCCTCACCGCCATCGTCGTCGGCGTGGCGACGCTGGCGCTCGGCTTGGCGCTGGTGGTGCGCATTCGCGAGGCCTACGACAGCATCGAAGAAGACGAGATCCTGCGCCTGGACGCGACAGCGCAAGGCACCGCGCAGGCACAATGAGCCTGGCCCAGCATCTGCCTGCGCTGCAGGTTGTCGTGCCCCTGATCGCGGCGCCGCTGACGGTGCTGCTGCGCCGCCGCAGCCTCGCCTTCGCGGTGGCGCTGGGAGCGAGCTGGTCGGCGCTGGCAATCGCCGTTGCGCTGTGGCTGCGGGTGTCCGAGCTCGGCACGATCTCCTACGCCATCGGGAGCTGGCCCGCGCCGTGGGGCATCGAGTACCGGGTCGACCCCCTGAGCTCGTTCGTGCTGGTGCTGGTCGCGGGCGTGGCGGCCGTCGCGCTGCCCTACAGCCGCGCCAGCATCGAAGCCGAAGTGCCGCCCCAGCAGCACTACCTCTTCTACACCATGTTCGTGCTGTGCCTGGCCGGGTTGCTCGGCATCACGATCACCGGCGACGCGTTCAACATCTTCGTCTTCCTGGAAATCTCGTCGCTCTCGACCTACGTGCTGATCGCGCTCGGGCGCGACCGGCGCGCGCTGGTCGCCGCCTACCAGTACCTGATCATGGGCACGATCGGTGCCACCTTCATCGTCATCGGCGTCGGCCTGCTCTACCTGATGACGGGCACCTTGAACCTGGCCGACATGGGGCGCCGCCTCGCCGCCGTGCAGAGCACGCGGCCGGTGCTGGCCGCGCTGGCCTTCCTGACCGTCGGCATCTCGCTGAAGCTGGCGCTTTTCCCGCTGCACCAGTGGCTGCCCAACGCCTACGCGTTCGCGCCGTCGGCGGTGTCGGCCTTCCTGGCGGGCACGGCGACCAAGGTGGCGGTGTACGTGCTGCTGCGCTTCTACTACTCGGTCTTCGGCCAGTCGCAAGTCTTCGAGCAGCTGCCGATGCAGGAGGCGATGCTGCTGCTCGCGTTGGCGGGCATGTTCGCCGCGTCCACGATCGCGATCTTCCAGACCGACCTGAAGCGCCTGTTCGCCTACTCGAGCGTCGGCCAGATCGGCTACATCATCCTCGGCCTGTCGTTCGACTCGACCAGTGGGCTGACGGCGACCATCGTCCACCTGTTCAACCACGGCATCACCAAGGGCGCGATCTTCATGCTGCTCGGCTGCGTGGCGCTGGTGACGGGCGGCACGAGCCTGGCGCGGGTGCAGGGTCTGGGCCAGCGCATGCCCTTGACCAGCTTCGGCATCGTGATCTGCGGGCTGTCGCTGATCGGCGTGCCGGGTACGGCGGGATTCGTCTCCAAGTGGTACCTGATCCTCGCGGCGCTCGAGAAGGGCCAGTGGTGGCTCGTGTTCCTGATCGTCGCGTCGTCGCTGCTTGCCGTGGCCTACGTATGGCGCTTCGTCGAGGCCGCGTACTTTCGCGAGCCGAGCGGGAGCGTCGCTGCCGCGGTGCTGCCCTGGTCGATGGGCGTGCCCGCGGCCGTGCTGGTGGCGGCCACGGTGTTCTTCGGGTTGCACACCTCGTTCACCGTCGGCTCGGCCGCGCAGGCGGCCGCGCTGCTGATGGGCGGGCTGCGCTGATGCTGGCGCCAGAGCAGGCCCTCCTCGCCGCGCTGGCGCTGCCGCTGGCGGGGGCGGCGCTGATCGCGCTGGCGGGCCGCGTGCCCAACCTGCGCGAGAGCGTCACGCTCGTCACCGCAGTTGCCTTGTTCGCCTGCGTGCTGACGCTGCTGCCGCCGGTGCTGGGCGGCGCGCGGCCGGCGGTCGGCCTGTTCACGGTGCTGCCGGGGCTGCAGATCGCGTTCAGGCTCGAGCCCCTGGGCATGCTCTTCGCGCTCATCGCGTCGGGGCTGTGGATCGTCAATTCGCTGTACTCGATCGGTTACATGCGCGGCAACGCCGAGGCGCACCAGACGCGCTTCTACGTCTGCTTCGCGCTCGCGCTCGCGGCGACGATGGGCATCGCCTTCGCCGCCAACCTGTTCACGCTGTTCGTCTTCTACGAACTGCTGACGCTCGTCACCTACCCGCTCGTCACCCACCACGGCACCGACAGGCGCGTGCCGGCGGCCGCGTGTACCTCGGGCTGTTGCTGGGCACCTCGACCGTCTTCCTGCTGCCCGCGCTGGTGTTCATCTGGTTCCTCACCGGCACGACCGACTTCACGCCCGGCGGCATCCTGGCCGGCAAGCTCGGCCATGCCGGGCTCGCCGGGTTGCTGGCGCTGTGCGTGTTCGGCATCGGCAAGGCGGCGCTGATGCCGTTTCATCGCTGGCTGCCGGCGGCGATGGTGGCGCCCACGCCGGTCTCGGCCCTGCTGCACGCGGTGGCGGTGGTGAAGGCCGGCGTGTTCAGCGTGGTCAAGGTCATCGTCTATGTGTTCGGGGTGGACAACCTCGCCCAGGCCGGCATCGGCGGTGCAGCGGACTGGCTGGTGGTGGTGGCCGGCTTCACCATCGTCGCGGCCTCGGTGGTGGCGCTCGCCGCCGACAACCTGAAGCGCCGCCTGGCCTACTCGACGATCAGCCAGCTCTCGTACGTGGTGATGGCCGCCGCGCTGCTGGCGCCGCTGTCGCTGATCGGCGCCGTGCTGCACATCGCCGCGCACGCGGTGGGCAAGATCACGCTGTTCTTCGCTGCCGGGGCGATCTACACGGCCGCCCACAAGACCGAGGTCAGCCAGCTCGACGGCATCGGCCGGCGCATGCCCTGGACGATGGGGGCGTTCGCGATCGCGGCGTTGTCGATGATCGGGCTGCCGCCGGCCGCCGGATTCATCTCCAAGTGGTACATGCTGTCGGGCGCGATGGCCGCCCAGCACTGGCTGGCGGTGACGGTGATCGCGCTGAGCACGCTGCTCAACGCCGGCTACTTCCTGCCGATTGTCTACCGCGCGTTCTTCGTCGCTCCGCGTGCCGATGCGCACGACCACCCCCACGGCGAGGCGCCGCTGCCGATGGTCGTCGCGCTCACCGCCACGGCGGCGGCCACGGTGCTGCTGTTTTTCGTGCCAGACGTGCCGCTGGCGCTGGCGCGCGGCATGCTCGCTCCCTGAGACCCGAGGCGACGACCATGGACGACCAGCCCGGATCGACGCATTGGCTCGACCAGCCGCGCAACGTCAGGCGGCTCTGGCGCGGCTTTCTCGTCGTGCTGGCCCTGACCGTGGCCGCCGGGTTGTGGGTGCCCTTGCACCCGCACTTCGAGATCGAGTCGGTCTTCGCCTTCGACGCCTGGTTCGGCTTCATCGTCTGCGCCGCGATGATCGTCGTCGCAAAGGCGCTGGCCGTGCTGCTCAAGCGCCCCGACACCTACTACCGCCCGCACGATGACTGAGGCCGTGATCCACCCCGCGCTGGTGCTCATCGCGGGCGCCCTGGCCCTGCCGTGGCTGCGCGGCACGCTGCGTTCGGTGGCGGTGGTCGCGCTGCCGCTCGTGGTGCTGGCGCTCGTGTGGCGGGTGCCCGACGGGGCCGCCTGGCAGATGCACTTCCTGGACTACACGATCACGCCGCTGCAGGGCGACAAGCTCTCGCGCCTGTTCGCCACCATCTTCGCGCTGATGGCCGCGGGCGGCGGCCTGTTCGCGCTCGGCCAGAAGAGCCGGGTCGAGGTGCCGGCGGCGTTCGCCTACGCCGGTTCCGCGATCGGCGTTGCGCTGGCCGGCGACCTCGTCACCGTCTTCGTCTTCTGGGAACTGATGGCGGTCGGCTCGACGCTGGTGCTGTGGAGCCCCGGCAGCCCCGAGGCCTACCGCGCTGCGCGCCGCTACCTCATGATCCACCTGCTCGGCGGCGTGCTGCTGTTCGCCGGCATCACCGGCCACATCGCGCAGACCGGCGACGTGGCCTTCACGCGCATGCTGCTCGACTCGCCGGCGCACTGGCTGATCCTGGCCGGTTTTCTCGTCAACGCCGGTGCGCCACCGCTGTCGGCCTGGCTGCCCGACGCCTACCCCGAAGCGTCGTGGAGCGGCACGGTGTTCCTCTCGGCCTTCACCACCAAGACCGCGGTCTATGCGCTGATCCGCGGCTTTCCGGGCACCGAGCTGCTGGTGTGGGTGGGCCTGTTCATGGTGTTCTACGGCATCGTCTACGCGCTGCTCGAGAACGACATGCGGCGCATCCTGGCCTACTCGATCGTCAACCAGGTCGGCTTCATGGTCGCCGGCATCGGCATCGGCACCGAGATGGCGCTCAACGGCGCGGCGGCGCACGCCTTCGCCCACATCCTGTACAAGGCGCTGCTGCTGATGTCGGCGGGCTCGGTGCTGCTGATGACCGACCGGCGCAAGTGCTCCGAACTCGGCGGGCTGTTCCACACGATGCCGCTGACCACCGTCTGCGGCACGATTGGTGCGCTGGCGATCTCGTCGTTCCCGCTCACCTCGGGCTTCGTGTCGAAGTCGATGGTCTCGCAGGCTGCCGCCGACGGCCACCTGCTGACGGTGTGGCTGCTGCTCACCGCCGCCTCGGCCGGCGTGTTCCTGCACGCCGGCATCAAGTTCCCGTGGTTCGTGTTCTTCCAGAAGGACTCGGGCCTGCGCCCGGCCGAGCCGCCGGCCAGCATGCGCTGGGCGATGATCGTGTTCGCCTTCCTGTGCATCGCGCTCGGCGTCTGGACCGAGCCGCTCTACGCGATGCTGCCCTACGCGGTGGCCTACGAGCCCTACACCTGGGCGCACGTCATCACGCAACTGCAGCTGCTGCTGTTCTCCGGGCTGGCCTTCTTCGTGATGCTGCCCTACCTCCGGCGCACGCTGACGATCACGCTGGACACCGACTGGCTGTGGCGCAGGCTGCTGCCTGCACTTGCGGCCTCGTTCGAGCGCTTGCTCGACGCGGCCCGGTCTGCGGCTGGGCGAAGCGCGCAGCGCCTTGGGTCGGGCGTGCTGGCGATCGTGGTTCGACATCACGGCCAGGACGGCCGCCTCGCGCGCACCTGGCCGACGCGGAGCATGGCGCTGTGGGTGCTGGTGCTGTTGCTCGGGTACCTGCTGCTCTACTACGTCTGAGCTGCCCTCAGAGCGCCGGATGCGAACGCCGGCTCTTGGGCGACCCGGCAGCGACGCGCGACCTCGGCATTCCCGGCCTCGCCGGCACTCGATGGCAAGCGGCGGCTCAGGGGCCCCGGACGTAGGGGTTGGACAGTCGTTCGCGGCCGAATGTGCTCTCCGGCCCGTGTCCGGGAACGAACACGGTGTCGTCGCCCATCGGCCAGAGCTTGTGCGTGATGCTCGCGATCAGCGTGTCGTGATCGCCGCCCTGCAAGTCCGTGCGGCCGATGCTGCCGGCGAACAGCACGTCGCCGACGAACGCGCGCCTGGCCTCGGCATTGTGGTAGACCACGTGCCCCGGCGTGTGGCCCGGGCAATGGCGCACCGCCAATGTGCACTGCCCGACCTGAACCACGTCGCCGTCGTGCAGCCAGCGCGTCGGCGTGAAGGGCTCGGCGGCGGTCAAGCCGAACATCTGGGCCTGCTGTCGCAGGCCGTCGATCCAGAACCGGTCGCCCGGGTGCGGTCCGATGATCGGCAGGCTCAGTTCGCGCGCCAGCGCTGCGGCGCCTCCGGCGTGGTCGATGTGGGCGTGGGTGAGCAGGATCTGCCTGAGCGTGACCCCCAGTTGCCGGGCCGCGGCATCGATCAGCGGCAAGTCCCCGCCCGGATCGATCACGGCGCCCTCCATCGTGCGGTCGCACCACACGATGGAGCAGTTCTGCTGAAACGGCGTGACGGGAATGGTTCGATAGCGCAGCATGATGCCCGAACGATACCGCCACTTGAGACAACCCCCGTCTCACCCCGCCGCCGGCGCGTGCGCGAGTGCACGGGCCGGCCTGTCGACGCATGCTTGACGGGATGCCCTGTGGCAGCGAAGGCGCAAGCTTGGCCACCCATTGCAGGCTGCCGGCGCTGTTGCGTCGCCGCGCGCCGCGGGCGCGATAATTGCCTAGTGCGTTGCATCCATCATTGATTGGCCGCGGCGCGTGTGTCTTCGCGTCCTGGGGATGCAAGAAGTGCACCGGGTCGCTGCGAAGGCGGGAACTCCAGGATCGGCGCGGGACGCATCACCCGCCCCGAGGTACATCGGCTTCAAGCTCGGGAGCCGCCAAGTGGCGACCCATCGGCCTGCGCCAAATCCACCCGGCAGGCCTGGCCGCCGATCGACGTCCGATCTCTCAACCCAACACGATCGTGCAAATCCAGTTGACTGTCCTGTGGCCCTACTTGCTGCTGGCGACTGCCGCTATGGGCCTCTACTTCACGCTTCGGCGTCGCCGCGAGCGAGCCGGACTGGCGGCGCATGAAGCATCGGTGCAGCAGGGCCTGAACGAGCCCGCGTCGCTGCATCCGGTGGTCGACCCGCATCGCTGCATCGGCTCAGGCGGCTGCGTGCATGCCTGCCCCGAGCAGGCACTGGCGGTCGTCAACGGCAAGGCGACGCTCGTCAATGGTTCAGCCTGCATCGGCCACGGCGCCTGCCAGGCCGCCTGCCCCGTGGATGCGATCCGCCTGGTCTTCGGCACCGAGAAGCGCGGCATCGACATCCCCTCGGTGACGCGCGACTTCGAGTCGAACCTGGCCGGCGTATTCATCGCCGGGGAGCTGGGCGGCATGGGGTTGATCCGCAAGGCTGCCGAACAGGGACGCCAGGCGATGGACGCGATCCGGCGCCGCAAGGCGGACAGTGCCGACCTCGACGTGCTGATCGTCGGTGCCGGACCCGCCGGAATCTCGGCCGGACTGAGCGCGTTGGAACACAAGCTGCGCTACCGGCTCGTCGAACAGGAGGACTCGCTCGGCGGCTCGGTCTACCACTATCCGCGCAACAAGATCGCGATGACCGCGCCAGTCAAGCTGGCACTCGTGGGCACGGTGCGAATGGGTGAGATCCAGAAGGAAAGGCTGCTCGCGTACTGGCAAGGCGTGGTCGAGAAGACCGGGCTCGCGATCGCCTTCGGTGAGCGCATGGAAGGCATCGAGCGCCGCGGCAACACCTTCGTCGTGCGAACGAACAAGGGGCAATACCACACGCGCTCGGTGCTGCTGGCGATCGGGCGGCGCGGTACGCCGCGCAAGCTCGGTGTGCCCGGAGAGGAACTGCCCAAGGTCGTCTACAAGTTGGTCGACGCCTCGCAGTACCGGGGGCACGCGGTGCTGGTGGTCGGCGGTGGCGACAGTGCACTCGAGGCCGCCATCGCACTGGCTGGCGAAGCCGACACGGCCGTTACGCTCGCCTACCGCGGCGCGGCGTTTTCGCGCGTCAAGGAGAAGAACCGCCAGCGGCTCGCTGCGCTCGAAGCGGCCCATCGGATCGATGTGCGCCTGGAGACGGAGGTCGGGTCCATCACGCCGACGCAGGTGGAGCTGAAGTCACGGCAGGGTGCCGGGCTGCGGGCCAACGATGCCGTCGTCGTCTGCGCGGGCGGCGAGTTGCCGACCGCAATGTTGCGCCAGATCGGCATCGAGTTCGAAACGAAGCACGGCACTGCTTGACCGCTCGAAGGGTCGACCGGGCGGCGCGCGCAGGCTTCAGAAATCGTAGCGTCCGCCCAGATAGTAGTAGACGCGGGTCGACGATTCGCTGCGCAGCGGGCCCGTGACCTTGCTCTGCTCCACGCTCAGCTCCGACTCCGCCGCCACGTGCTCGCCGAAGCGGTAGGTAACGCGCATTCCCGGGGTCCAGCGCGTGGCATTGGTGCCGGTGTCGTCGCTCTGCATGTACAGCTTGAGCGAGGGTTCGAGCTGCCACACCCCGGCCACGAGCGATGAGTTGTTGTATGAGAGCAGTTGGCCGTTGAAGGCCGGTCCGGTGATCAGGTTGACGATTACGACGTGCGTGTCGCTCGAAGAGTACAGGTTGGTCCCGATCAGCTGTCCGCCAATGCTCCAGATGTCGCCCGTGCTGGGCAGGCCGCTCGGCAGGATGTCAGGCACCGGCTGGATCGCCCCGGTGTTCGTGTAGCGTATGTCGCCGCCGATCTGCCAGCGCGGTGTCAGCGGTGTCATGACTCCGACCGCCGCCTGCGTCGACACCGCGGTCGTGGCAACGACCTGCTCGCGCAGCGCCTGCAGCGTCTTCGATCCGAGCAGGTCGGTGATACGGGTGGCCCGGACGACTGTATTCGGGTCGCCGAAGAACAGCGCATTGCCGAGCATCAGCATCGGCGCGGTCCGGCGGTCGTACAGCACGTTGAAGACCGTGTTGTCCTCGCGCTGCCAGTTGGCCTGGATCGAGGCGATGTTCAGGCCCTTCAACACCAGGTCGTAGTCGAGCTGGGCCGTGGCCGACAGGCCGGTGTCGAAGTAGCGCATTTCGCTGCCGATCGCGCGCCGGTCGACCTGGCTGTCGACCGTCTGCTGAATCGCGTAGAGCGAGCCGCCGAACTGCGGCGTCAGCGCCTCGGCCTCGACCCAGGCGCCGTAGAAATAGCGGTTCGCGTCGAGCAGATTGTCGGTGGGGACGCCCGCCACGACACCGGCCTTCCAGCGCGGGCGAAAGGCGTAGGCGGCCTGCGCCCCGTCGAAGCGGCCCAGTACCCCGTTGCCGACCGGCGATTGCCGGCCGAGGCGAAAGCTCGTGCCGTTCGTCAACGAGCGCTGGTCGAAATAGAGTGCCGACAGCCGGTTGTAGCTCCTGTCGCTACGCTGGAAGTCCTTGGTGTACTGGTCGCGCAGGACGATGCGTCGGTCGACGTCGGCGTCGCGGTAGCGCCAGTTCATGTCGACACTCGTGACGAGCTGGCTCTGATCGGCGGCCGACAGGCTGGCGTCCGACAGCAGTGTCGGCAGGCCGCCGAGGGGTGAGTCCTGGAACTCCTGCGTCCGCACCTTCGATTGCCCGCCGTAGTAGAAGCTGCTGGCCGAGCCGGTCAGGGTCGTGGTCGGGGTGACGACCCGCACCTGCGCGCTACCCGGTAGGGCTGCCGCTGGCAAGGCGGACAGTGCGGAGCGCACGCGATCGGCATCGGCGCCGGTGGGATAGAGGCGCAGAAAGACCTCGTACTCCGAGCGCGCGCGCGTGCTATCGCCGGCAGCGATCCGCGCATCGCCGATCAGGGCCTGGGCTTCGCGCGACGAGGGGTTGGGCGGCAGATCGAGCAGCCTGGACAGCGCCTCGACCGCGGCGGCGGCATCCTGGCGGGCCAGGGCATCGCGTCCCTGCGCCAGCAGCCGCGCGGCCTCTGCGTCAATGTCTGCCGTGACCGGCGCGGCCGCTTCCTGTGACGCGGGCGCGGACGCCGATGAGCTCGGCACAGCGGCAGCGACAACCGGCTCCGACGGTGCGGGTGGCGTCGGCGCCGCTGCGGCAGGCGCTGTCGCGGGTGCAGGCGGCGCAGCCGCCGCCGCGAGCGCGGCTGGTGCGGGCGTCTCGGTGATCGCCGCCTGCGGGAATCGCGCCTTGAGTTGCGTCAGTGCCACCTCGGCCTCGGCGCGTGTCGAGAAGGGACCGAGGTGCACTTCGTGCAGGGCCTTGCCGTCGACCATGCGCTGCGTCGTGAACACGCTCGCGTCCTGCAGCGCGGCCGGGATCGGGGCCTCGAGGAAGGCGCCCGCGTCGGTCGAGGATTGCAGGGTGACGCGGTAGCGACCCTGCGGCTCGGTGGCAGGCTTTCGTGCGGCAACGGCCGAGCCCAGTCCCTCGAATACGATCTCGATCGTTTGGTTGCCGCGCCCGGCGCGCACCCTGTGCTCCACCGGGCTGTCGAAGCGCAGAACCAGGCGGCGCTGGCGAATCGCCCCTGTGCCCGCTTCCTCGTCGGTCAGCAGGATGCTGGGCAGCCCGGGCCGCCCCGCCTCGCCCGGCTTGGCCGGAAGGCGCCGCTGGGTCGGCCGCAGGCTCAGTTCCTGCATGTTGGACACCACCCGATAGAAGACCTGCGTGAATTCGTTCGAGCGCGTGATTGCCGCGCGCTCGAACTGCACTTCCGTGGCGAATCGCACCTGCAACACCGCATCGGCACCTTCACGCCGGTAGTCGACGTCATCGACCAGTTGTGCCCGAACGGACGGCGAAACCAGCAGCGTGACGACGGCGGCGCCGACGAGCGCGAGAAGAGCTGCAAAGCGTCTGCGAAGGGATTCGGACATGTCGTGTGGGATGAAAGGTGTTCGAGTTGGGCGGTCAATCCCACTTGGTGTAGGCGGCGCCCTTGCTGCCCAATGGGCGGTGGCATCCCGACTCGGAGCAGTCGATCGCGGGCGGTGTCTTGGTCTTGTGCGTCGGCGACTTGCGTTCCATGCTGCCGGCGTAGCTGGTGCCGGTGGCATGGCAGGCCTTGCACCAGCCGGCGCCGCCGCCCATGCTGCTGTTGTGGTTCATGCGCAGGGTCCAGGCCGTCGTGCTGGTGTGGCAGGCGTTGCACTCCATCGCCGCGCCGTTGAGCAACTGCGTTTCTGGGATGTGGTTCGCCGGTTTGGCCGTTGCCCCTTGTGAGGTGTAAGCACCCGCGTGGCAGGTCTTGCATTGGCCGGTCACGCTGATACTGGCGTGAAACTTGCCGGTGGCCCAGCTCGCGTAGCTCCCCTTGTGGCAGGTGTCGCAGTTGGCCGCCGCAGCAGCCGCCACGAGCTGGTAGGGGATGTGGTTGGCCGGCTTGCCGTCGGCCGGCGCGAACGCGCCGCTGTGGCATGTCGCGCACTGCGCCGTCACCGGCACCTGCGTGTGGTTGAACTTCGTCGGTCTCCAGCCCGCGGTGTTGTGGCAGGCAAAGCAGTTGGTCGCGCCGACCGGGACGTGCGCCGCGGGCTTGCCGCTGGCGGCACTGCCGTTGTGGCAGCTGCTGCAGTTGGTGGCCACGCCGAAGCTGCCGTGGTCCACCTTCGCCCCGATCCACGTGCTGGTGGACTTGTGGCAGGTCTCGCACACCGTCACCCCGGCGTGGATCGCCGTGGCCGGCTTGGCGCTCGCGTGGCAGGTCGAGCACTGCGTCGAGACGCTGACGCTGCTGTGGAACCGCGCCGGCGTCCACGTTGTGAAGCCGGCCTTGTGGCAGGTGTCGCAGTTGGCCGCCGCAGCAGCCGCCACGAGCTGGTAGGGGATGTGGTTGGCCGGCTTGCCGTCGGCGGGCGCGAACGCGCCGCTGTGGCATGTCGCGCACTGCGCCGTCACCGGCACCTGCGTGTGGTTGAACTTCGTCGGTCTCCAGCCCGCGGTGTTGTGGCAGGCAAAGCAGTTGGTCGCGCCGACCGGGACGTGCGCCGCGGGCTTGCCGCTGGCGGCACTGCCGTTGTGGCAGCTGCTGCAGTTGGTGGCCACGCCGAAGCTGCCGTGGTCCACCTTCGCCCCGATCCACGTGCTGGTGGACTTGTGGCAGGTCTCGCACACCGTCACCCCGGCGTGGATCGCCGTGGCCGGCTTGGCGCTCGCGTGGCAGGTCGAGCACTGCGTCGAGACGCTGACGCTGCTGTGGAACCGCGCCGGCGTCCACGTTGTGAAGCCGGCCTTGTGGCAGGTGTCGCAGTTGGCCGCCGCAGCAGCCGCCACGAGCTGGTAGGGGATGTGGTTGGCCGGCTTGCCGTCGGCGGGCGCGAACGCGCCGCTGTGGCATGTCGCGCACTGCGCCGTCACCGGCACCTGCGTGTGGTTGAACTTCGTCGGTCTCCAGCCCGCGGTGTTGTGGCAGGCAAAGCAGTTGGTCGCGCCGACCGGGACGTGCGCCGCGGGCTTGCCGCTGGCGGCACTGCCGTTGTGGCAGCTGCTGCAGTTGGTGGCCACGCCGAAGCTGCCGTGGTCCACCTTCGCCCCGATCCACGTGCTGGTGGACTTGTGGCAGGTCTCGCACACCGTCACCCCGGCGTGGATCGCCGTGGCCGGCTTGGCGCTCGCGTGGCAGGTCGAGCACTGCGTCGAGACGCTGACGCTGCTGTGGAACCGCGCCGGCGTCCACGTTGTGAAGCCGGCCTTGTGGCAGGTGTCGCAGTTGGCCGCCGCAGCGGCCGCCACGAGCTGGTAGGGGATGTGGTTGGCCGGCTTGCCGTCGGCCGGCGCGAACGCGCCGCTGTGGCATGTCGCGCACTGCGCCGTCACCGGCACCTGCGTGTGGTTGAACTTCGTCGGTCTCCAGCCCGCGGTGTTGTGGCAGGCAAAGCAGTTGGTCGCGCCGACCGGGACGTGCGCCGCGGGCTTGCCGCTGGCGGCACTGCCGTTGTGGCAGCTGCTGCAGTTGGTGGCCACGCCGAAGCTGCCGTGGTCCACCTTCGCCCCGATCCACGTGCTGGTGGACTTGTGGCAGGTCTCGCACACCGTCACCCCGGCGTGGATCGCCGTGGCCGGCTTGGCGCTCGCGTGGCAGGTCGAGCACTGCGTCGAGACGCTGACGCTGCTGTGGAACCGCGCCGGCGTCCACGTTGTGAAGCCGGCCTTGTGGCAGGTGTCGCAGTTGGCCGCCGCAGCGGCCGCCACGAGCTGGTAGGGGATGTGGTTGGCCGGCTTGCCGTCGGCCGGCGCGAACGCGCCGCTGTGGCATGTCGCGCACTGCGCCGTCACCGGCACCTGCGTGTGGTTGAACTTCGTCGGTCTCCAGCCCGCGGTGTTGTGGCAGGCAAAGCAGTTGGTCGCGCCGACCGGGACGTGCGCCGCGGGCTTGCCGCTGGCGGCACTGCCGTTGTGGCAGCTGCTGCAGTTGGTGGCCACGCCGAAGCTGCCGTGGTCCACCTTCGCCCCGATCCACGTGCTGGTGGACTTGTGGCAGGTCTCGCACACCGTCACCCCGGCGTGGATCGCCGTGGCCGGCTTGGCGCTCGCGTGGCAGGTCGAGCACTGCGTCGAGACGCTGACGCTGCTGTGGAACCGCGCCGGCGTCCACGTTGTGAAGCCGGCCTTGTGGCAGGTGTCGCAGTTGGCAGACGCCGATGCTGCCACCAGCTGATACGGCGTGTGGTTCGCCGGCTTGCCCCCGGCCGGCGGGAAGGCGCCGCTGTGGCAGCTGGCGCACTGCGCCGTCACCGGCAATTGCTTGTGGTCCCACTTGCTGGGCTTCCAGGCGTTGGTGGCATGGCAACTGATGCAGTTGGTGGCACCCACGGGAATGTGCGTCGTTGACTTGCCGCTGCCGGCACTGCCGTTGTGGCAGCCTGTGCAGTCGGTGGAGACGTTGTAGCTGCCGTGGTCGACCTTGGCACCGCTCCAGGATGTATTGGACTTGTGGCAGGTCTCGCACACCGTCACCCCGGCATGGATCGCCGTGGCCGGCTTGGCGCTCGTGTGGCAGGTTCCGCACTGCGTGACCACCGTCACGCTGGCATGCAGCTTCGCTGGAGCCCACGCAGTGAAGCCGGCCTTGTGGCAGGTGTCGCAGTTGGCAGACGCCGATGCTGCCACCAGCTGATACGGCGTGTGGTTCGCCGGCTTGCCGCCGGCGGGCGGGAAGGCACCGCTGTGGCAGCTGGCGCACTGGGCCGTCACCGGCACCTGCATGTGGTTGTACTTCGTCGGCTTCCAGCCGGTGGTGGCATGGCAACTGATGCAGTTGGTCGCGCCGACCGGGACGTGCGTCGCGGGCTTGCCGGTGGAGGCGCTGCCGTTGTGGCATCCCGTGCAGTCGGTGGAGGCGCTGTAAGCGCTGTGGTCGACCTTGGCACCGCTCCAGGATGTATTGGACTTGTGGCAGGTCTCGCACACCGTCACCCCGGCATGGATCGCCGTGGCCGGCTTGGCGCTCGTGTGGCAGGTTCCGCACTGCGTGACCACCGTCACACTGGCGTGGAACTTGGCCGGCGTCCAGGCCGTGAACCCGGCCTTGTGGCAGGTGTCGCAGTTGGCGGAGGCCGATGCGGCCACCAGCTGGTACGGCGTGTGGTTGGCCGGCTTGCCGTCGGCCGGCGCGAAGGCACCGCTGTGGCAGCTGGCGCACTGGGCCGTCACCGGCAATTGCTTGTGGTCCCACTTGCTGGGTTTCCAGGCGTTGGTGGCATGGCAACTGATGCAGTTGGTGGCACCCACGGGAATGTGCGTCGTTGACTTGCCGCTGGCGGCACTGCCGTTGTGGCAGCCCGTGCAGTCGGTGGAGGCGTTGTAAGCCCTGTGGTCGACCTTGGCACCGCTCCAGGATGTATTGGACTTGTGACAGGTCTCGCACACGGCCACCCCGGCGTGGATCGCCGTGGCCGGCTTGGCGCTCGCGTGGCAGGTCGAGCACTGCGTGGCCACCGTCACGCTGGCGTGGAACTTGGCCGGCGTCCAGGCCGTGAACCCGGCCTTGTGGCAGGTGTCGCAGGTGGCCGCAGCGGATGCGCCCACCTGGGCAAACGGTATGTGACCGGCGCCCTGGCCCGTCGCGCGCTGCCCGTTGTGGCAGGTGGCGCAGCTACCGGGGGCGACGCCGGAGTGGTCGAATCCGACTGCCGGGCGCCAGGCCGACGTGCCGTGGCAACTGTCGCAGGAGGCTGTGGTCGCGAAATGGTTGCCTGCCTTGCCGGTCGCGAGCGCACCGTTGTGGCAGCTCGTACAGCTACCCCGCGCGACCCCTGTGTGGCTCATGCGGGCGCCGCTGAAGCTGCGCGTGTTGTGGCAAGTCTCGCAAACCTGCTGGGTTGAAATGTGAGCCGGCGGCCTGACGACATTCGCGCGGGCATAGCGCGTGCCCGACACGTGGCAGGCCTCGCAAACCCGCGGCGTGCCCTTGAAGACGCCGCCCAGGTGACACGACTCGCAGCGTTCGGTGGCGTGGCTGCCGGAGAGCGCATAGCCCGTGCGCAGGTGGTCGAAGTCGCGACCGGGTACCTGCGCCGCCGCTGGCAGCGCGAACGACACCAAGAGCCAGGCGAGTGCGGCAACGCCCCAGACTTTCCGCCACAGCGCGACGAGTGTGCTCACCTGGGACCCCCTGAAGCCGGCGCGGAGGCCGGTGTCTGCGGTGAGGACGAAGGAAGTCGCGGGCGGTTGCTCACCTGCTTCCATTGGGTCGCAGCGTGGCATTGCTCACATCGCGACCCGAACGCGCCTTCATGCACGTCGTCGCGGCGGTGGCAGCTCAGGCACTGTCGGTCGAGCGGCGCCGCGGGCTTGCCCTTCGGCGCAGGGTTCATGTGGCAGGACTCGCATGCCACCTTCGCGTGCCCGGCCTCCAGCCGGTACTCGGTCTGTCGCTGGTGATCGAAGGCCCAAAGCGTCCAGGCGCGGCTGTTGTGGCAGCTCTCGCACCTCTCGCCGAAGCGCGCCTTGTGCTTGTCGTCCTTGGCGTGGCAACCGAGACAGTCGCGTGCGGCGTCGCGGTAGCGCGGCGTCTTGTGGCAACTGCCGCATTCGACGCGAACGTGGGCGCCGGTCAGCGCAAAGCGTGCTCTGGCATGGTCGAAGCGGGTGTCCTTCCAGCTGCGTTCGCCATGGCAACTGTCGCAACGCGCGCCAAGCTGGCCTTCGTGCTTGTCGTCCTTGCGATGGCAACTGAGGCAGTCCATCGCCAGGGGTCTGTAGCTCTTCAGGTCGCGGTGGCAGTCGTTGCACTTCAGCGGCGGCACGGCGTGCCCGAGGCGCAGCCCGAAGCGCGTGCGGGCGTGGTCGAAGCGGGTCGCCTTCCAGTCGCGGTCGGTGTGGCAGTCGGCACAGGCGCTGCCCAACGTGCCCTCGTGCTTGTCGTCCTTGCGGTGGCAGGCGACGCACTCGGAGGGCGCCTCCTTGTAGCGCGCCGACTTGTGGCAGCTCGTGCATTCGACCTTGACATGCCCCCCGCGCAACGGGAAGGTGCTTCGATCGTGGTCGAACTTGCTGGCGGTCTCGCGCCAGTTGCGCTCGGTGTGACAGGCCACGCAGTCGGTGCCGAGCGTACCGTTGTGCTTGTCGTCCTTGCGGTGGCAGTCGATGCAGGTGGTGCCCGTCTTGTCGCGGTAGAGGACTCCCGTATGGCAGCTGTCGCAGCGCACTTCGCGGTGCTTGCCGCGCAGCACGAAGCGGGTGTCTGCGTCGTGCTTGAAGGTGATCGCGGTCCAGTTGCTCGTGCCGTGGCAGGACTCGCACTTCTCGCCGTAACGCGCCTTGTGCTTGTCGTCCTTGCGGTGGCAGCCGATGCAGGTCATCGGCGCCTCCTTGTAGTTGGCCGACTTGTGGCATGCACCGCACTTGGTGTCGAGGTGCTTGCCCGTGAGCGCGAAGCGCGAGCTCGAATGGTCGAAGCGGGCTTCCTTCCAGCTCTGCTCGACGTGGCAGTCTGCGCACTTCGGCCCCAGCGAGGCCTTGTGCACGTCATCCTTGCGGTGGCAGGCCAGGCAGTCGCTGGGTGCGTCGCGGTACTTGTGGCCGGTCGTGTGGCACTTGCCGCATTCGACGCCTTCGTGCTTGCCGCGCAGCACGTAGTCGGTGAGGCGGTGGTCGAAGGTCTTGCGGTCGAACTCGGCGATCTTCGCGTCGGCGCCGCGGTGGTCGGTGTGGCAGGTGCGGCAGGCTTGCGGCTTGTTGCGACCATGGAAGCCGGCCTTCTCGCGCAGGTCACGCCCGGTTTCCTTGTGGCAGCCGATGCACAGCCCGTCCTGGGCCGCGCGGTCGAAGCGCACATGGCAACTTTTGCAGTCGCCCTCGACCTTGGCATGGCCGCGGATCAGCGGCCCGGGCGACAGCACCGATTCGACCGACTGCGCCCAGGCGTTCTGAGTGGCAAGGAGCGCTGCAAGAAGCCACGCTGCGGCCAGCAAGCATCGGCGGATCATGGCGCGGCCACTGGCGCGCGGACAAGGGCAGGGTCGCGATCTCGCATCGCATGTCAGTGCCGCCGTGCGGCCCGAAGGGCCACGACGGGGCCCCGGCAGGCCGATTGGCGAAGCGAACGAGGAGGCTGCTCCATGCTAATAGGCGTGTACGGCCACCACGTGGACGATGGCGCAGACCACCATCAGGTACACAAAGGGCACGTGCAGCACATGCCAGAGCGAGAACAGGCGCACGAACGCTGCGAACTGCGCGACGCGCAGCACCGCGCTGGTGTAGCCGTTCACCAGATGGCGCGTGCGGCGCCGGCGTTCGCGCAGGTCGTCGGCGTGCCAGCGGTTCTCGCGGGCCTGAAGGCGGAGCGCGTGGTCGGCTTCCCGGCAACAGCGCCGGCGCACCTTGCGTGCCTCGAACGGCAGCACGAAGACGCGATGCAGGTGGATGCGCCATGCGTCGGAGGGCTGCGAAACGTGCTGCTCGAACGCGCGCAGCCGAGCCTCGGCCCGGGGTACGAAGTGAAGCCGGCTGCGCTGCGAATCGGCCGCCAGCCCGACGGCCTGGCGCAGCAGGTCCAGGGTCTCGCGCTCGCCTCCCAGGCCGCGGTGGATGCGCATGTAGATGAAGCGCCCGATCACGCCGCTGGCAGCCACGATGAGCATGCTGAACAACGCAACGCCGGCATTCAGCGAGCCGATGCGGAACGTGGAATGCGCCAGCACGAGCAATGGGCCACCGATCCCGAGCACCATGTGGACGATGAACCAGTACTTGGCCTTGCCGAATCGCGCCAACACCTGCCAGCGCTTGCGCAGCGGGTAGCTGAACAGCAGCAGCATCAAGACGCCACCGGCCACGCCCATCCAGTAGCCGACATCGGAGCGTGCGTCATAGAGCTGCGATCGGCTCAGATTCCAGACACCGATGAGCAGCACGGCGATCGACAGGTAGATCGCTGCGTCGGTGCGGCGCGGCATGGAGCGCCGCGCCTTCGGTCGTGGCAATTCGCTGGCTTCACCCATGATCGTGGTGGCGCTGGACATCAGGGACCCTTCTTCCTTCTTGCTTCGGGGACGGCTGAGCTCATGGCGTCGAGCGCAATTGCCGTTGGATGGAGACGGCGACGAGTCCTTCCTGAGGCGACCACACGTGCGGCAGCAGGAGGTACTTGCGGCCTGCGGTGATGGCGCCTCGTGTCAGCGACCCGTGGGATCGGTGACAGCTTCGCCCTGAACGGCAGCGCCAGCAGCGCGATGTGGAGCAAAGGCAACGCGCGCCCGAGGCGCCGGGAGCCGCCGCCCGGCGCAGCGGCGACTGCCCGCGCCCGCAATGGGGTCAACGGAGTTGGACTATGCGAATGCATGCGTCATATAATATGGGATCTGTTCCCATATACTTGCGACGGTGCTGTGTCAGTTGTTGCGAAGCGTGCCACCATCGAGCGCAGAATCGGCCGCCGCGCGACACTTCAAGATCTCCTCTTCGGTCCGTCGCCGCGAAACTGTAGGAAGCCATGAAACGCGCGCCGCCCGCGAACCGCGAGATCGCACCCGAGCTGAAGGTGCAGCCCAATGCCGCGAACGCCGAACTGGCGTTGCGCGAGGCGGCGGTGCTGATGCGCCCGGTCGCGCTGTGGCTGCTGCGGCACGGCGTGGCCTACCCTGCTTTCGCCGAGCAGTTGAAGGCGGTCTTCCTCGAGGCGGCTCGAGGGGAACTCGAGCGCAGCGGAACCAACGCGACGCAGTCGGCATTGAGCATGCTGTCGGGCGTGCACCGCAAGGACGTCCGCGCACTGGCACTCGCGCCCACCGCCGCGCGGGCACAGCCACGGCCGCCGCTCGCGTCGCAAGTGTTCACGCGCTGGCTGACCGACCGGCGCTATCGTGGCGCGGACGGCAAGCCGCGCGCGCTGCCACGCACCGGAGCCCGGCGCAGCTTCGAGTCGCTGTGCCGCGAGCTGTCGAACGATGTGCACCCGCGTACGGTGCTGGAGGAACTGCTCCGTCTCGGGCATGTCGCCCTCGAGGGTGAGCACGTCGTCGTGCTCGCGCCGTCCTTCGTGCCGTCGGAGCGGCTGGACGAGATGACCGCGCTGTTCTCCGCGAGCGCGTCCGACCACATCGCCGCGGCAGTGAGCAACCTCACGTCGAATGCGCCCAAGCTGCTGGAGCAGAGCATCTACGCCGACGGCCTGACGCCCGCCTCGATCGACCTCCTGCACCAGGCTGCGCGCGAGGCCTGGGCGCGCGCGTTCGAATCGGTCGTGCAGCAGGCTCGCGAGCGCGTCGATCATGACGCGGGCGGCGACGGCGACCTGCGCATGCGCTTTGGCGTGTATTTCTTCAGCGAGCCCGTGGCTGCGGCGACCACACCGCCCGCGAAGCTCCCAGCCCCAGAACAAGCCGGACGCCGTCGTGTCCGCACGAGGATCAAGCCATGAGAAGTTCGATGAAATCCCACCACCGCGTCTGGGTTGGTCTGGCCGCTGCGCTCGCCCTCGCGGCCCTCGCGTCGTGTGGAGGCGAGGGTGTGGTCGGGTCGGGCGGCACCGGCATCTCCACCGGCATGGCGGTGGGCACGGTCAACGGCTTCGGCAGCGTGATCGTCGATGGCGTGGTCTATGACCAACGCGGCGCGGCGGTCGTCAGCGAAGTCGCGCCGGGCCGCGACGCCGTCGCCGAAGTCAAGCTCGGCGACCGCGTCGCCGTGGAGTACGAAGTCGTCGGCGTCGCCAGCGTCGTCCGCGTCGACGCTGCCATGTCCGGCGCGGTGGCGAGCGCCGTTTCGAAGGGCGAATTCTCGATGCTGGGTCAGACCGTGAGCATCAACACCAGTGGCGCAGCGGGCCCGATCACGCAGTTCGGCGGCGGCTACGGCCAGGCGTCAGACCTGCGCGCTGGCGACCCGATCGAAGTCCACGGGGTGCTGGTACGGCAGACCGGCGCGACCCGGATCCAGGCCACCCGCATCGACAAGCTCGCCACCGCACCGGCCTACCTTCGGGTGACCGGCCTCGTGAGCGATCTGAGCACGGGCGGCGCCGCAACGATCACGCTCGGCGCGCTGACGGTCGAGACGACCGGCGCAGCCGTTGTGCCGGCCTCGAGCTCGCTGGCGAAGGGTCAGACGGTGACCGTGCTCGCGTTGCCGAACACGCTGACGGCGCCGAGTGCAAGCACCTGGCGCCTGCGGGCCGCGCAGATCCGGATCCGCGAGCTGCGCAGCGGCGGCCTCGACGATTCCATCAGCGGTTCGGTCTCCCATCTCGATACGCTGGCCCGGACCCTGACGCTGGGCAGCGTGCTCGTGAACTACTCGGCGGCGGCAGTGACGCCTGCAGCAAGCGCGCTGGCCAACGGCCAGTATGTGCTGGCGCGCGGTAGGGTCGGGGCGGACGGCACGCTGGCGGCATCGAGCCTCACGATCCGGGATGCCGGATCCGACACCGAGGCCGAGCTGCGAGGCAACATCCGCAACTTCGATGCGGCGACCGGCCGCTTCATCGTCCGCGACGTGCTGGTCGACCCGACCGGTGCCAAGCTGGAGGGGTGCCCCGCGGCCGGCCTGGCCGACGGGCTGTTCGTCGAGGTCGAAGGCGCGCTCGGCAGCACCGGCGTCGCGGCACGCAAGATCAAGTGCGAGGACGAACCATCGGACGCCTCGGTCGAGCGCGAGGGTGTTGCCAGTGGTGTCGACGTCGCCGCCATGAGCTTCTCGCTGGCGCAGAAGAAGGGGGAGGCGGTCAGCGTGAGATGGACGAGCACGACCTACTTCGGTGGCGTGACGCCGAAGAGCCTGGACGGCAAGAAGGTGAATGTCGAGGGGTCGCTCGTCGGCGGCGTACTGGTGGCGAGCAAGATCAAGGCCGACGACTGAGGTTCGACGCGCAATGCGTGATCCCGTTTAGGTGCACAAGGAAAGCCACCGGCCCGCTGCGGGACTTTTCGAGGCACAGCGCGAAGCCGACATGCGAACACGGCCTCGGGAGACGTAGCGGCCCCCGGGCATGCCATCCCGAGCCGCCATCGTCGACAATCCCATGCCATGACGTTGAATGAACAAGGCCTCGACCTGGTGTTGCTGAACGCGGTCGAGGTCCGCCACAGCGAAGTGCATGGGCACGGGGTGTTCGCCGCCCACGCCCTGCGCAGCGGCCAGCGGATCGGGCACTACACCGGCCGGCGGTATGCGCCCGGCGAGGCGCTCGACACCTGGGACGACCAGCTGACCTATCTCTTCGGGCTGTCGGACGGCTCGATGATCGACGGCGCGCAGGGCGGGAACGCAACGCGACACCTCAACCACGCCTGCGAGCCGAACGTCGAAGCGGTCGAGGACTACGGCGCCGACGATGCCCTCGTTGTCAGCATCCATGCCACCCGCGACATCGACGCCGGCGAAGAGCTCTTCCTGGACTACGCCCTCGACGTCGATGGCTCGGACCCGGCCGACTTCCCCTGCCAGTGCGGATCGGCCGGTTGCCGAGGCACGCTGGTCGCGCTGGACAGCCTCGGTGCCGAACGCATGCCCTCTTGACCCTTCCGCTCGCGGTGGAACCTGCAACGCCCGGAGGCGGCCGACCAGGGACCCTGGGTATTCCCGTTTGATGGCGCGACCCGAGGGCCTCACAGTAGGTGCCAGCATTGGACGCCCCATGCCAGAAACGAAACTCATCCCCGACCCCGTGCGTGACCCAGGGGCCGCGCGGCGGCAGAAGCGGGACACGAGCGCCGGGAGTCACAGCCCGCCGACCCTGAAGACCCGCCGACGCGGCATCGAAGCGATGGGGCCTCGGCGATGCCGGTGTGCTGCGCTGCCCCGGACGGTGTTCACCGGGCCTGACGAGGAGCGCGCCACATGACCATTTCCGCCACCGCCCCGCACGGCGGCGACCGCGTCGCCCAGGTCCTGCAGGCGCACGGCGTGCGCTGCATCTTCACCTTGTGCGGCGGCCACATCTCGCCGATCCTGAGCGCGGCCAAGGCGCGCGGGATCCGTATCGTCGACGTGCGCGACGAAGCCACGGCGGTCTTCGCTGCCGACGCTACTGCGCGACTCTCGGGACAGCCCGGCATCGCCGCCGTGACGGCAGGCCCCGGGATCACCAACACCATCACCGCGCTGAAGAACGCCCAGCTCGCGCAGTCGCCGGTGATCCTGATCGGCGGCGCCGCGCCCACCGCGCTGCAGGGGCGCGGCGCGTTGCAGGATATCGATCAGCGCCCGCTGGTGGAGCCGCACGTCAAGCTGTTCCGCAAGATCCGGCGTGTCCGCGACCTGGGTCCCGCCGTGGACGAGGCCTTCGCGGTGGCCTGCGCCGGCGTGCCGGGCCCGGTGTTCATCGAATGCCCGGTGGACCTGCTGTACGACGAGGCGTCGATCCGCCAGTGGTATGCCGATGCCGCCGGCAAGGGGAGGTCCGTCGCCGATCGCCTGTTGCGCTTCTACCTCAACCGCCACGTCGCCAAGATGTTTGCCGCCGGCCGCGAAGACGCCGCGCCGCCGCCGCGGCCCGTTGCGCCGCCGCGCGCATCCGGCGCCAGTCTGCGGGCCGCCTCGCACGCGCTGGCCCGGGCCGAACGGCCGCTCCTGGTCATCGGGAGCCAGGCCATGGTGCTTGCGGAGCAAGCCCCGCAACTTGCCGCCGCGGTCGAGAAGCTCGGCATCCCGGTGTACCTCTCCGGCATGGCACGCGGCCTGTTGGGCCGCGACCACCCGCTGCAGATGCGCCACCAGCGCCGCCAGGCCCTGCGCGAGGCCGACTGCGTGCTGCTGGCCGGCGTGCCGTGCGACTTCCGGCTCGACTACGGCAAGCACGTACGGCGCAGCGCCACGCTCGTCGCCGCGAACCGCAGCGCCAGGGAGGCACGCCTGAACCGCAAACCCGACATCGCCGCGATCGGCGATGCGGGCCTGTTCCTGCAGTCCCTGGCCCAGGCCCGGCCTGCCGGTAAGGCAGAGGAGTCACGCTGGACGGACTGGTTGGCGCAGTTGCGTGTTCGCGACGCCGAACGCGAGCTCGAAATCGACCAGCAGGCACTGGCCACCGGCACATTCGTCAACCCGATCGCGCTGTTTCGGGCGCTGGAGCAGGCAGCGGGCGACAACGCGCTGCTGGTGGCCGACGGGGGCGACTTCGTGGCCACGGCGTCTTATGTGCTGCACCCGCGCGCTCCGCTCACCTGGCTGGACCCCGGCGCCTTCGGCACGCTGGGTGTCGGTGCGGGCTTCGCGCTCGGAGCCGCGCTGGCGCGGCCGGACAGCGAAGTCTGGATCGTCTTCGGCGACGGCGCCTGCGGCTACGGACTGGTGGAGTTCGACAGCTTCGTGCGCCACGGCATCCCCGTCATCGCCATCGTCGGCAACGACGCCAGCTGGACGCAGATCGCCCGCGAGCAGGTCAAGATGCTCCACGACGACGTGGCCACCGTACTCGCACGCACGAACTACCACGAGGTGGCCGCCGGCTTCGGCGCCGAAGGCATCGTGGTGCAGACGATGGCCGAAGTCCCGGCGGCCCTGGCCCGCGCCCGCGCCCTGGCCCGCAGCGGCAAGCCGGTCCTCATCAACGTCTGGCTCGACAAGACGGAGTTTCGCGAGGGGTCGTTGTCGATGTAGAGGGGCGGCAACCGGAAGCCGCGGGGTCCTCTGCAACGGGCATCAAGAGAGAGGTCGGACGTCAGATTACCGGCGCCGAGTCGCGCCGACGTCTCCTCGCCTGGGCGGCAACGCCGTTGGCACGCCTCGGCTGGCGGCTCTCAGGCGAGCTTTTCCTTGATGCGTGCCGACTTGCCCGAGCGCTGACGCAGGTAGTAGAGCTTGGCGCGACGGACATCGCCGCGACGCTTGACCTCGATCGCCGCAATCAACGGGCTGTACAGCTGGAACGTGCGTTCGACGCCTTCGCCGTTGGAAATCTTGCGCACGATGAAGCTGGAGTTCAGCCCGCGGTTGCGCTTGGCGATGACAACGCCTTCGTAGGCCTGAACACGCTTGCGCGTGCCTTCGACGACGTTGACGCTGACGATGACGGTGTCTCCCGGCGCGAATGCCGGCACGGTCTTGTTGAGGCGAGCGATCTCTTCCTGCTCGAGGGTCTGAATCAGGTCCAAGGTGTTCTCCAGTTGATCGTGCCCGCGCCTCGAATGTGAATGTGCCATGCCTTCAGGAGCCACGGCTGCCGGGTAGAGGATCGAAAAGCCTTTAATTATAGCTGCAGGCTGGCCAGGAAGCGCTCGTCGGACTCCGAGAGTGCGCCAGCGCGCCGCGCCGCGACGATCAGGTCGGGCCGCCGCTGTGACGTGACTCGCAGCGATTGCTCGCGCCGCCAGCGGGCGACGTCGGCGTGGTGCCCCGACAGCAGTACCGCAGGCACCAGGTGGACGCCGTCGTCGCCCTGCAGCAATTCTGGCCGGCTGTAGTGCGGGCAGTCGAGCAGGCCGTCGGAGAAGCTGTCCTGCAGGTGCGACTGCGCATCGCCGAGCACGCCGGGCTGCAAGCGCGCCACGGCATCGATCAGCGCCATCGCGGGCAGCTCGCCGCCGGAGAGAACGAAGTCGCCGAGGCTGAGCTCGAGGTCGACATGACGATCGATGAAGCGCTGATCCACCCCCTCGTACCGGCCGCACAGCAGCACCGCGCCCGGTCCACGTGCCCATTCGCGCACCAGTGTCTGGTCGATGTGTCGTCCGGTCGGTGTGAACAGCACCAGCGGCGCCGGCGCGCATTCGGCCCGCGCCGCCCGAATCGCCGCCAACGCACGCTCGAGTGGCTCGACGAGCATCACCATCCCCGGCCCGCCGCCGTACGGCCGGTCGTCGACCCGGCGGTAGGCGTTGTCGGCAAAGTCACGCAGTTGCCACAGCTTCACGTCCACCTGGCCGCCCTCGAAGGCACGGCGCGTGATGCCCTGTGTCAGGTGCGGCGCGAACAGCTCGGGAAAGAGCGTGATGACGTCGAAGCGCATCGCGGGCTCAGTAGTCGAGCCCCCAGTCGACGACGATGCGCCGCTCGGCCAGGCTCACGCTGTCCACATAGGCCGAGACGAACGGGATCAGCCGCTCGACCTCGTGCGCCGTCTTGCCCTCGGCAATCGCCTCGGGCGCGACGCGCAGCACGCTGTGCGGGCCGGTATCGAGCAGGCCGACCACCGAGCCCAGGGCCTCGCCCTGGCGGTTGGACACGCTCAGGCCGATCAGATCGACCCAGTAGTACTCGTCGGGGTCGGCTGACGGGAAGCTGCGCCGCGAGACGAAGATGCGCGCCCCATGAAGCGCCTCGGCCGCGCTGCGGTCGGCGATCTCGTGGGCCTGCGCAACGATGCCGTCGCCGTGCTCCTTCGCTTGCGCGATCGTGAGTAGCGCGGGAATCCGGGACGCTTCGGGCCGCAGGCCGAGCGCAGCCTCGTGCGGCTTCAGGAACCAGCGCCGGGTCGCGAAGAGCGCCTGCGGATCGGCGGCATAGGGATGGACCTTGATCCAGCCCTTGATGCCCCAGGCATCGACGATGCTGCCAACCTCGACGGCATCTTCCGGCCAGGCCGCGTCGGCACCGTCGGCCATTGCGACCGGGCCCGTGACGGTGATCCGATCAGGCCGCGGCCTTGGCCTGCGCCACCAGGCGGGCCACGGTCGGCGACAGCTGCGCGCCGGTGCTGGCCCAGAAATCGACGCGATCGAAGGCCACGCGCAGCGGCTGCTCGGCACCAGCGGCCACGGGGTTGTAGAACCCCACGCGCTCGATGAACCGCCCATCGCGACGGGTACGCGAGTCGGCGACGACAATATTGAAGAAGGGGCGCTTCTTGGCGCCGCCACGTGCGAGTCGGATCACGACCATGATTGTTTCCTTCAGACTTGGAATGTTCACCGCGCCGGGAGGCGCGCCGGTCGAGCGGAACGGGGAAACCGAACGACTCGGCTGCGGACGATCGGCACCATAGACACGCCGACGATCCGCCCGCACCTCAAGAGGCTGCGCTGGCAGCAAGCCAGCACCGCAACATGAGAATTATAAACTGCGCAGCGATCCCGACGAATGCCCATGAACCACCCCCTCTTGCTGATCCGTCCCAGCGAGCCGCGAGACGTCGCTGCCATCGCCGCCATCTACGCCTGGAACGTGCGACACGGCACCGGCACCTTCGAACTCGATGCGCCCGACGATGCCGAGACGGCCCGCCGGCGCGACGACGTGCTCGCCAAGGGCCTGCCCTGGCTGGTGGCCGAGAGCGGCGGCCGGGTCGCCGGCTATGCCTATGCCAACCACTTCCGGCCGCGGCGCGCTTACCGCTTCTGCCTCGAAGACTCGATCTACCTCGCGCCCGACGCGCAGGGCCTGGGCCTGGGCCGGCTCCTGCTGGCCGAGCTGATCGCCCGCTGCGAAGCCCGCGGCGCGCGGCAGATGCTGGCCGTGATCGGAGACTCGGCCAACGGGGCATCGATCGGCCTGCACCGTGCGCTCGGCTTCAAGCCAGTGGGCCTGCTCGCCGCGTCGGGCTGGAAGTTCGAGCGCTGGCTCGACGTGGTGATCATGCAGCGCGCGCTCGGCCTCGGCGCCGACAGCGCCGCCACGGATGGGCTTCAGTGACGCGGCCGACGACGGGCTACAAGTCCAAGACGCTGGCGACCTGGATCGCGCTCCTCGGCGGCTCCTTCGGCCTGCACCGCTTCTACCTCCACGGGCTGCGCGATGCCTGGGGCTGGTTGCACCCGCTGCCCGCCCTGCTCGGGCTCTATGGCGTGCAGCGCGTGCAGCGGTTCGGACAGGACGACCATTTGTCCTGGGTGCTGATCCCGCTGCTCGGGCTCGCGCTGGCCGCCTCGATGCTGATGGCCATCGTCTACGCGCTGATGCCCGACGAGAAGTGGAACGCGCGCTACAACCCAGTGGGCCGCGCCTCGCACAGCGGGTGGGCCGCGGTGATCGGCGCGGCGCTCGCGCTGCTGATCGGTGCCGGCGTTCTGATGGCCACGGTCGCCTTCAGCGGCCAGCGCTTCTTCGAATACCAGATCGAAGAACCCACCAGGCCCAGCCGTTGACTACGCGAACAGGCGCAGGCTGAACCAGTAGAAGATGCCGGCCACGAAGGCTGAAGCCGGGATCGTGAAGATCCACGCCCAGACGATGGTGCCAGCCACGCCCCAGCGCACGGCCGAAGCTCGCCGCACCGCGCCGACACCGACGATCGCACCGGTGATCGTGTGCGTGGTCGACACCGGGATCCCCAAGGCGCTGGCCAGGAAGAGCGTGATCGCGCCGCCGGTCTCGGCACAGAAGCCGCCGACCGGCTTGAGCTTCGTGATCCGCTGCCCCATGGTCTTGACGATGCGCCAGCCGCCGAACATCGTGCCCAGCCCGATCGCGATGTAGCAGCACCAGATCACCCAGTTCGGCGGGCGCGCGTCGCCCGCGCTGGCGTAGCCGGTCGAGATCAGCAGCATCCAGATGAGGCCGATCGTCTTCTGCGCATCGTTGCCACCGTGGCCCAGGCTGTAGAGGCCTGCCGAGACCAGCTGCGCGCGACGAAACCAGTTGTCCACCCGCAGTGGCGACGCGCGCCTGAACATCCACGCCACGGCCACCATCATCAGCGCGCCGAGCAGGAACCCCAGCAGCGGGGAGACGAAGATGAACAGCACCGTCTTGATCACGCCCGAGGCGACCAGCGCGCCCGCGCCCGCCTTGACGATGACGGCGCCGACAATGCCGCCGATCAGCGCGTGCGACGAACTCGACGGGATGCCGTACCACCAGGTGACCACGTTCCAGAAGATGGCCCCGATCAGCGCGCCGAACACGACGTGGTGATCGATGACCGCGGGCACCGCAATGCCCTTGCCGACGGTGGCCGCCACCTTCAGCTCGAAGACCGTGATCGCCAGCACGTTGAAGAAGGCCGCGAACACGACGGCCGTCTGCGGCTTGAGCACGCCCGTGGAAACGACGGTGGCGATCGCGTTCGCCGCGTCGTGAAAGCCGTTCATGAAGTCGAACGCGATGGCCAGCGCGACCAGCATCGCGACGACCCAGAAGGCCACCTGCGCCGACTGCATGGCGGGCTAGCTGTTCTCGAGGACGATGCCCTCGATCAGGTTGGCCACGTCCTCGCAACGGTCTGAGATCGACTCCAGCAGTTCATAGATCGCCTTGAGCTTGATCAGTTCGCGCACGTCGGTCTCTTCGCGGAACAGCTTGGACATGGCGGATCGCATCACGCGGTCGGCGTCCGACTCCAGCCGGTCGATCTCCTCGCAGGTCTTGATCGCCGCCTCGGCCGCCGCCACGGTGGACAGCTTGGACAGCAGCGAGGTCGCATGCTGGACGCGTTCGCAGCACTTGACGCTGATCTCGGCCAGGCGCGCCACTTCCTCGGTCACGGCGCGCACGTCGTAGAGCGACATCGTCTCGCTGGCGTCCTGCAGCAAGTCGAGCACGTCGTCCATCGCGTTGATCAGGCCGTGGATCTGCTCGCGGTCGATCGGCGTGATGAAGGTCTTGTGCAGCAGACGGTTGACCTCGGCGGTGATCCGGTCGGCCTGGCGTTCGGCGTGCCCGACCTCGTTCGTGTACTTCTCGCGCAAGCCGTGGTCGGCGTAATTCTCGATCAGCAGCATGAAGGCCCGCGCGCCTTCGACGATGTAGTCGCCGTGCTGGTTGAACAGCTCGAAGAAGTTGCCTTCGCGAGGCAGCAGTTTGCCAAACAGCATCTGGACTCCCGGAGCACGCCGGCTCGGCGCGCGACTGTCATCGAATGGACACGGGAGGAGTGTATCGCCCGCCTTGGCTCGCGATCAGGCTCGCGATCAGTCGTGCTCGCGTGTCCGCGCGCCAGTCAACGCCCTCAGACCAGCGTGGCCTCGCCCTGCGCATCGAGGAACCCGCGGCGCACCTGCAAACGTTCCAGCCGTTCGAGCAGCAACCCGAAATGGGCATCGTTCGTGGCCGGATGGAACCGCTCGGTATCGACCGCGAACACGGGCGCGCCGTCGAAGCTGCGAAAGTGCTCCGCATAGGCATCGCACAAGGTCTGCAGGCGATTGCTCGAGATGCGTTCCTCCATCGCCACGCCGCGCGCGCGGATGCGCGGCAGCAGGGTCTGCGGGCTGGCCTGCAGCCACAGCACGAGATCGGGCTGCGGCACCTGCGGCGCGAGCTGGGCATACATCTGCGCGTACAGGCGGTACTCCTCGTCGCTCAGGCTCACCCGCGCAAACAGCGCGTCCTTGGCGAACATGAAGTCGCTCACCACCGCCCGGTCGAACATGCCCGGCTGGGCCAGGTCGCGAACCTGGCGCAGGCGCTGAAAGAGGAAGAACAGTTGCGTCTGGAAGGCGTAGCCCGGCGGGTCGGCGTAGAAGCGCTCGAGGAACGGATTGTCCTCGGCCCGATCGAGCAGCGCCCGGGACTCGAGGTGTCGCGCGAGGCGGCGCGCCAGCGCGGTCTTGCCGACCCCGGTCGGGCCTTCGACGACGATGTGGCGATAGCCCCGCAGGGAGTGAGGTGCGGGTGCCATCAGGTGCGAAAGATGAAGTACACGGCGCCGACCAGGCACAACCCGGCCCAGACGAAATCGAGCTTGAACGGCTGGTTCATGTAGAGCATCGCAAAGGGCACGAACACGCCGAGCGTGATCACTTCCTGCGTGATCTTGAGTTGCGCCAGGCTGATGCCTCCGGCGTAGCCGATGCGGTTGGCCGGCACCTGCAGCAGGTACTCGAACAGCGCGATGGCCCAGCTCACCAGCGCGACCACGAGCCAGGGCTTGTCACCCAAGGTCTTCAGATGCCCATACCAGGCGTAGGTCATGAACATGTTCGAGCCGATCAGCAGGATGACCGTCTGCACCGAAACGGGAGTGGGAGTGCTCATGCGTGCCGGGTCGGGATCAGCGCCATCATGCGAGCTCGATCGCCTGACCGGCCACGCCGGGCAGCAGGCCCCCGATCGGGCCGAGCCCCGGCATCACGAGCTCGGGTGCCAGCTCGGCCATCGGCACCAGCACGAAGGCGCGCTGATGAAGCCGCGGATGCGGCACGGTCAGTTGCGGGGTGGCGATGATTTCGTCGCCGTAGAGCAGCAGGTCGAGGTCGAGCGTGCGCGGCGCGTTGCGAAACGGGCGTTCGCGCCCGTGACCATGCTCGATCGCATGCAGGTGCGTGAGCAGCTCCTGAGCGCTCAAACCGGTCGAGACCCGCGCGACGGCATTCAGGTAGTCCGGCCCGCTCGCATCGATCGGTGCGGTGCGATAGAGCGCCGAGTGCGCCAGCATCCGCGTCCGCGGCAGCACGGACAGCGCCGCCAGGGCGGCACGCACCGCGGCGGCGGCATCGCCGAGGTTGGCACCGACGCCGATCCACGCGCAACATCGACGCCGCCGTCCGCCGCTGCGCGGGACTGTGGCCTGGGGGTCGTTCACCCGCGCTGTCCGATGAACGGGCCCGTGCTCAAGAGGCGTCGGCCGCAAGTGCCTCGCCGGATCCGCCCGCGCCCGAGGGCTTGCGCCGCCGGCGCCGCTTGCGCCGCGCCGGCGCGGCGGCATCCTCGGCCGCCTCCACCGCATGCACCGGTTCGGGCGCAGCGAGGGCCCGGCCGCGCGGCCCAGCGCGGCGACCCTGGCTCTGCTCGCGCACCAACTCGATCAGCGCCCGCCGCTCCTCGTCGGTGCCGAGCGAGAAGTCTTCCCACCATTCGGCGAGCTCGGTCGAAATCTCGGCCGCATCGGCGCGCAGGCGCAGAAAGTCAAAGCCGGCCCGAAAGCGCGGCTGTTCGACGAGCGAGAACGGGCCATTGCCCGTTCTTCGCTCGAAGCGCGGTTGCATCAGCCAGATTTCGCGCATGTCGGCGCCGAGCTTGCCGCGGCCGGAGATGTCGCCCACCCGCGCGTCGAACACTGCATCGACGGCCTGCTGCAAGGCCGGGAACGGCGCCTCGCCACCGGCCTGGAGCTGGTTCCAGCCGGCCTGCACGTCATGCCACAGCATGCAGGCGAGCAGGAAGCTCGGCGCGACCGGCTTGTCCTCGCCGACGCGTCGGTCGGTGTCGGCCAGCGCCAGCTGCACGAAACGGTCGCGCTCCTCGCGCCGCTCCTCGCCGAGCACCACATCGAGGATCGGGAACACGCCCTGGCGCTTGCCGATCAGCCCCTGCTTGCGCAATTCGTCGATGCTGCGCAGCGAGTGGCCGGTCTGCAGCAGCTTGATCATCTCGTCGAACAGCCTCGACGGCGGCTGGTTCTCGAGGAGCGCAGCCATCTCGCCGATCGGCGCGCGCGTCTTCGGCTCGATCTCGAAGCCGAGCTTGGCCGCGAAGCGCACGGCGCGGATGATGCGCACCGGGTCTTCGCGGTAACGCGTGGCCGGGTCGCCGATCATGCGCAGCACGCGCTTCCTCGCGTCCTTCAGGCCGTGGTGGTAATCGACGATGACCTCGCCGAGCGGGTCGTAGTACATCGCGTTGACGGTGAAGTCGCGCCGCGCCGCATCCTCGATCTGCGGGCCCCAGACGTTGTCGCGCAGCACGCGGCCCTCGGCATCGACGACGTGGCTCTTGCCGGCCAGTTCGGCGCGCGAGGTCTTCTCGTTCCCGCTGACCTGCTCGGCATCGGCCGCCTCCAGCGTGGCGCGAAAGGTCGAGACCTCGATCACCTCGTGGTCCCGCCCGCGGCCATACACGACGTGGACGATGCGAAAGCGCCGCCCGATGATGAACGCGCGCCGGAACAGGCCCTTGACCTGCTCCGGCGTGGCGTTGGTGGCGACGTCGAAATCCTTCGGCCGCAGGCCGAGCAGCAGGTCGCGCACAGCGCCGCCGACGACGTAGGCCTCGTAGCCGGCCTCCTTCAACGTCTGCACCACCTTCACTGCGTTGGCGTCGAGCAGTGTCGGGTCGATCCCGTGCTCGGCCTTCGCCAGCTCGACGCGCTTGCCGAGCGTGCCCTTGCCCGCGCCCGCCGCCTTGCCGAGCCACTTACCGATGAATTTCTTGATCATCAAACAACCTCAGAATGCGCCACTTGCGCTCCCGTGCCAGCGCTTCGAGCGCTGGCGAGGGGTTGGTGGCCACCGGGTGGTGGGCCCGCTCGAGCAGCGGCAGGTCGTTCAGCGAATCGCTGTAGACAATGGACGACGCGAAATCGCCACACGCGAGGCCAAGCTGCTGCAACCACTGGCCGACGCGCTCGACCTTGCCTTCGCGGTAGCTCGGCGTGCCGCGGATGCCGCCGGTGATGGTACCCCCCGCATCGCGCTCGAGCTGCACCGCGATCAGGTGCTCGATCCCGAAGGCCGCCGCGATGGGCGCGGTGACGAAATCGTTGGTCGCCGTGACCAGCCCGACCAGATCGCCCCTGGACTGGTGCGTTCTCACGAGCGCCAGCGCCGGCGGCAGGATGCGCGGCACGATCACCTCGCGCATGAAGCGTGCGTGCGCCTCGGCCAGCGTGGGCGCATCGCGCGCACGCAATGGCGCGGTCGCGAATGCGATGTAGGCGTGGATGTCGAGCTGGCCGGCCTGGTACTGCGCATAGAACGCGTCATTGCGGCGGCGAAACTCGACCTCGTCCACCCAGCCCAGGCCGATGATGAACTCGCCCCAGGCGTGGTCGGAGTCGAGCGGCAGCAGCGTCTCGTCGAGGTCGAACAGGCACAGGTCTCTCATGCGCCGCCTTCCGGTGCGGCACCTTCCGTGAGCATCTGCTTGAGCAGCGGCACCGTGACCGCGCGCTGCTTCGACAGCGCGAATTCGTCGAGCCGCTCGAGCAGCGTCATCAGGTGCGCCAGGTCGCGCGCAAAGCGCGTCAGCAGGTAGTCCATCACCTCGTCGGACAGGAAGATGCCGCGTTGGTCGGCCGCGCGCCGCAGCACCGCGCGTGTGTCGGCTTCGGCGAGCGGCTGCAGCGCGAAGACCACGCCCCAGCCGAGGCGCGAGCGCAGGTCGTCGCGCAGCGGCAGATCGACCGGCGGCAGGCTGCCGGCCGAGACCACCGGCAGCCCTGCCGACATGGCTTCGACGAACAGCGTGAAGGCCGCTTGCTGCTGCGCCGCGTCGAACGCCTCGCAGTCGTCGAGCACGACGAGCTTCCAGCCTTCTTCGAAGGTCCAGGGTTCCCGGGTCGCGGAAGAGAACCAGCCCACGCGGGCGCCGGTGGACTGCCAGGCCGTCGCCAGCGCGCTGAGCAGGTGTGACTTGCCGCTGCCGGCGGGGCCCCAGAGGTAGGTCGGCGCCGACTGCGGCGTGAGCTGGCGCAGATGCTCGAGCGCCGCCCGGTTGCTGGCGGCCAGAAAGGTGTCGAAGGTTCGCGCCGGCTTCGGCCCGATGGCCAGGGGAATCTGCCTCATCCGCGGGACGGGTTGGCGCTGTGGGGTCGGTGCATGGAACTGCGGGTCATTTCACGTGGTCGGTCGCCGGCCAGGGCGCACTTCAGGGCTTGCCCGATCGGCCCCCTAAAATTGCGCAAATTCTAAGGGTCGTCGATCGGCGACGCGTTCACCATGAGCCAACCCCCCCTGAGCTACCGCGACGCAGGTGTCGACATCGATGCCGGCGACGCCCTTGTCGAGCGCATCAAGCCGCTCGCCCGGCGCACGATGCGCGAAGGCGTGCTGGCGGGCATCGGCGGCTTCGGCGCCCTGTTCGAGTTGCCCAAGCGCTACAGGGAACCGGTGCTGGTGAGCGGCACCGACGGCGTGGGCACCAAGCTGCGCCTGGCGTTCGAGTGGGACGCGCACGACACGGTCGGGATCGACCTGGTGGCAATGAGCGTCAACGATGTGCTGGTGCAGGGTGCCGAGCCGCTGTTCTTCCTCGACTATTTCGCGTGCGGCAAGCTCGACGTCAACACCGCGGCCCGCGTGGTCGGCGGCATCGCGCGCGGCTGCGAGGAAAGCGGCTGCGCGCTGATCGGCGGCGAGACGGCCGAGATGCCCGGGATGTACCCGGCCGGCGAGTACGACCTGGCGGGCTTTTGTGTCGGGGCGGTCGAGAAGAGCGGCATCGTCGACGGGCGCGGCATCGTGGCCGGCGACGTGGTGCTGGGGCTCGCGTCGAGCGGGGTGCACTCGAACGGCTTCTCGTTGGTGCGCAAAATCGTCGAGCGTGCCGGTGGCTCGGGCGCCGGGCTGCCGTCCACGCTCGACGACGCGCCGTTTCGCGAACGGGTGATGGCGCCGACCCGACTCTACGTGAAGCCGGTGCTGGCGGTACTGCAGGACGTGCGCATCAAGGGCATGTCGCACATCACAGGCGGCGGGCTGGTGGAAAACATTCCGCGCTGCCTGCCCGAGGGCACGAAGGCAGTGCTCGACAAGCAGTCCTGGCCGCAGCCCGAGATCTTCGGCTGGCTGCAGCGCGAGGGCGGCGTCGCCGAGGCGGAGATGCACCGCACGTTCAACTGCGGCATCGGCTTCGTGCTGATCGTCGCCGCATCCGACGCCGATCGGGCCGAGCGACTGCTCGCGGCGACGGGACAGCTTGTCCACCGGATCGGCCGCATCGAGGCGCGCCACGCGGGCGAAGCGCCGACGCAGGTGCGCTGAACCGGGTGCGCTCGAGAAGACGCCGGACCACCCCAGGCTTCCTCGACTCCCGGCTGTGGGCGGGTTGGGCAAAGCCCGACCCTGGCGGCCCTCAGTAGCGCCGCGGCGGCGCCGCGCGGCGCAGTTCGGCGAGCCGCTCGGCGAGCGCGCGATGGTCGTCGGCCGCCGGACGATGTTCGAGGTACGCCGCCAGGTCGTCGGCCGCCTCGACGACGCAGCCGAGTTCGGCGTAAGCCAGGCCGCGGTCGCGCCGCTCCTCCCAATCACGCGGCAGCAGCACGACGAGGCGGCGTTGCACGGCCAGGAGCGGCGCCCAGTCCTCTTCGGCGCGGTGGATCTCCTTCAGGTTGTGCAGCATCCGTGCAAGCACGTCGCGCCCCGTCGCGGGCTGCAGGAACAGGCCCAGCGGCACCTCGTCCTCACCGACCAGGCCATGGCTGCGCCGGTAGGGCAGCAACAACTCGCTCAGCTCTTCGCGCGACAGCGAATGGCCGGTGAACGGGTCGATCAGCACCTCGCCCTGCCGCTGCCCCTGGTTCAGGCGCAGCTTGATCAGGAAGTGCCCGGGAAACGAAACGCCGCGCGCCGCCAGGCCGATCTGCTGCGCGAGCTCGATGTAGAGCACCGCGAGCGTGATCGGAATGCCGCGCCGCGATCGCAGCACCTCGTGGAGGTAGCTGTTGCGCGGGTCGTAGTAGTGGTTCACGTTGCCGGCAAAGCCCAGCTCGTGAAAGAAGAAGCGGTTCAGCAGGCGCAGGCGCTGCAGCGGCACCGCATCGGCAGGAAGGCGCCGCCTGAGCCTGGCCGCGAGTGCGTCGATATCAGCCAACACGGCCTGCACATCGAGCTGCGGATGCGTGTCCTGCGCAATGCTCACCGCCGCCTCGACCAGCGACAGGCTGGCATCGTCGGCCACCAGCAGGGCGAAGTAGTCGAGCGCACTCGGCACCTCGAAGCGGAGCGTTCCGGACATGGCGGCAGTGTAGGACACCGCAGGCTTGCCGTGACAGCTTGCCGTGATGGTGCGACCAAGCGGCAGCCAGCCCGCCGCCGGGCCGCCCCGGAGCGGCTGCGCCCCTCGGGGAAAGCGAACGCAGCGGGCTTCGGGCGGTCGTCGCTAACCCCTGCGAACGAACTGTCGGACCGAGAGGCCGAACAGCGCCAGCGCACCGAAGTAGACCAGCGCCGCCGTGGCGAGCGCCAGTGTCAGCCAGCCGATCCGCGCCGCCGGCTGCTGTCCCATCGCGATCCAGTCGATCGCCTGCGCGGCCCAGGCCAGGCCCGCGCCGAGCAGCGCGGTGGCCGCACCGACGCGCAGCATGAAGCCGGCCCAGCCCGGCTGAGCCCGGTAGATGCCGTGGCGGCGCAAGCCGAGCAGCAGCAGCAGCGCATTGAGCAGCGCGGCCAGGCCGATCGACAGCGCCAGGCCGGCATGGCCGAGCCGCGGCACGAAGACAATGTTCATCAGCTGCGTCAGCACCAGCATGCCGATCGCGATGCGCACCGGCGTGCGCATGTCCTGCCGCGCATAGAAGCCGGGCGCCAGCACCTTCACGCCGATGAGGCCCATCAGGCCCACGCCGTAGCCCATCAGCGCGAGCACGGTCTGCTGCACGTCACGCGGGCTGAAGGCGCCGTAGTGATAGAGCACGGCCACCAGCGGCTTCGGAAAGACCAGCAGCGCCACCGCGCACGGCAGCGCGAGCAGCACCACCAGGCGCAGCCCCCAGTCGAGCAGGCCGGAGTACACCTGCGGTTCGTTGCGCGCCTGCGCCGCCGAGAGCTGCGGCAACAGCACCACGCCCATCGCCACGCCGAGCAGCGCGGTCGGGAACTCCATCAGCCGGTCGGCATAGGTCAGCCACGACACGGCGCCGACGCCGACGTGCGAGGCGATCTGCGTGTTGATCAGCAGCGAGAGCTGCGCCACCGACACGCCGACCATGGCCGGCAGCATCTGGCTCAGCACGCGCCGCACGCCAGGATGCCGCCACGCCGCGCGCAGCGCGCCGGGCGATAGGCCGAAGCGCGGCAGCATGCCGATGCGCCACAGCGCAGGCACCTGCACCGCGAGCTGGAGCATGCCGCCGACCATCACGCCCACCGCCAGCGCGTACACCGGCTCGACGCCCCACAGCCGAAAGCGCGGCACCAGCAGCCAGGCCGCACCGATCACCGACAGGTTCAGCAGCACCGGCGTTGCCGCCGGCACCGCGAAGCGCTTCCAGGTGTTGAGGATCCCGGCCGACAGCGCGACCAGCGACATGCAGACGATGTAGGGGAACATCACGCGCGTCATCACCACGGCGGCATCGAATTCGGCCAGCCCGGAGGCCATCAGCCACACCACGGCCGGCGCGAGCAGCACGCCGAGCACGCTGGTCAGCACGCAGCGGCCCAGAAGAGCACCGTCGCCACGGCGTCGACCAGGCGCCGCGTCACTTCCTCGCCCTCGCGGCTGTGGGTGCTGGCCAGGATCGGCACGAAGGCCAGCGAGAACGCGCCCTCGGCAAACAGCCGCCGCAACAGGTTCGGAATGCGAAACGCAACGTTGAAGGCGTCGGTCCAGGCGCTGGCGCCGAAGCTGGCCGCCACCAGCAGTTCACGCGCCAGTCCGGTCACGCGCGAAGCCAGGGTCAGCAGGGAAACGGTCGAGGCAGCGCGCAGCAGGTTCATCGGGGGGCCGGCGGCTGGGCGCAAGCGGTGCAGGGGCAGCCCGCAATTATAGGAAGCGCCTGCCCGAGCCTAACGGAGCGGCGGCGGTCGGATCCAGCGAACTGCTATACTTTCGGGCTTCGCTCCACCTGAACACTATCCAGCATGGCCACCTCGTCCAAAGCCAAGAAGAAGACCGTCCGCATCGCATCGGGCCTCAAGCGCGTCCGCCAGGACGTCAAGCTCAATGCGGCGAACACCGCGCTGCGCTCGAAATTCCGCACCGTCATCAAGAACGTGCAGAAGGCCGTGCTTGCCGGCGACAAGGCCCGGGCCGCCGATCTGTTCAAGACCGCCCAGCCGGTGATCGACTCGATTGCCGACAAGGGCCTGTTCCACAAGAACAAGGCGGCGCGCCACAAGAGCCGCCTGTCGGCCAAGGTCAAGGCGATGACCGCCGCCGCCTGACCGCGGGTCCTTCGACGACAAGCGCTTCGCGCTTCGGCGCAGGCTCTCGATCGCGCAGCGATGTGACGCCGGAGTCAATCAGCAAGGCCCGCAGTCGCGGGCCTTTGTGTTTGCAAGTGGCGCCAGAGGGTCAACTCGGCAGGTCCGGCAGCAGGCAGGCCTCGGTGCACTGCAGGTCGTTGTCGCGGGCGAAGTTCATCACGAAGTCCCAGGCCATCGGCTCGACGCCGCGCAAGGCCTCGCTGACGATCACGCACTTCACGCCGTTGATGGTGTTGGGCACGCAGTACGGCGAGTAGCCGATGTGGGCGCCGATGCCGCGCGCCGTGCCTTCGGGGCGAAAGCTCGACATCGCGCCGGCCAGCCGCTCGGCCCAGTCGCTGGGACGAAACCGCTTCCCGTCCCGGGTCAGGCCCTGGATGAAGAATTGTCGCGGCGGTGACGGGGTCATGCGGGGCAAGAAATGGGGTTCGGTCGGCCGGAAGGGCCGCTCGCCCCACAGCCACTTCGGACGCAGCCTGGCGAGAGCACCCATTGTGCCCTGTCCTTGCTGCGGCGCAGCACGGTCGATGCCGAGGCCTAGCGAGTCCATGCCTTGTCTTCGGCCATTCGCTGCCCCGACTTAGAATGATTCAGGCGCGGTACGGGGCGGCTTGCCCTGTCCGGCCTTGTCTCTTTCCGGAGCCCACATGAACGCCCCCGAAACGCTCGTCGCCTCGCAGGAACCGCACGTGATGCACACCTACGGTCGCCTGCCGCTGGCGCTGTCGCATGGGCGAGGATGCTGGGTCTGGGACACTGAGGGCCGCAAGTACCTCGACGGGCTGGGCGGCATCGCCGTCAACACCCTCGGCCACGCCCATCCGAAGCTGGTGCCGGCGCTGCAGGAGCAGATCGGCAAGTTGATCCATTCGTCGAACTACTACCACGTGCCGCTGCAGGAGACGCTGGCCGCCAAGCTGTGCGCGTTGTCCGGGCTGAGCAAGGTCTTCTTCTGCAGCACCGGACTGGAGGCGAACGAGGCGGCGATCAAGATCGCGCGCAAGTTCGGTCATGACAAGGGCGTCGAGCGCCCGGAAATCGTGGTCTACGAGAAGGCTTTCCACGGGCGTTCGATCGCGACGCTTTCGGCGACGGGAAATCCGAAGATCCAGGCCGGCTTCGGCCCGCTGGTCGAGGGCTTCGTGCGGGTACCGCTGAACGATGTCGCGGCGCTCGAGGAAATCGCCCGCACCCACCCAGACGTGACGGCGGTGTTCCTGGAGGTGATCCAGGGCGAGGGCGGCATCAACCCGGCGACGCTGGACTACCTGCGCGCGGTGCGCCGCCTCTGCGACGAACGCGACTGGCTGCTGATGCTCGACGAGGTGCAGTGCGGCATGGGCCGCACCGGCAAGTGGTTCGCCCACCAGTGGGCGGGCATCCAGCCCGACGTGATGCCGCTGGCCAAGGGCCTCGGCTCGGGCGTGCCGGTCGGCGCCGTCGTCTGCGGGCCGCGCGCCGCCGACGTCTTCGGCCCCGGCAACCACGGCACGACCTTCGGCGGCAACCCGCTGGCGATGCGCGCCGGCGTCGAGACGATCCGCATCATGGAAGACGAGGGCCTGCTCGCCAATGCCGCCAGCGTCGGCGCGGCACTCAAGGCGGGTCTCGAGCGCGAGCTGGCAGGCGTGGCCGGCGTGGTCGAGATCCGCGGCCAGGGGCTGATGCTCGGCATCGAGCTCGACCGCCCCTGCGGCGTGCTGCTGGGGCGCGCCGCCGACGCCGGACTGCTGCTCAGCGTGACCGCCGATCGCGTGATCCGACTCGTGCCGCCGCTGATCCTGAGCGCGGACGAGGCGGCGCAGATCGTCGCCATCCTGTGCCCGCTGATCCGCGCCTTCCTCTCCGAACCCCAGCCATGAAGCCCGGCATGAGCCTCATCAAGCACTACCTGCAGTTCAAGGACCTCCGCACCGAGGAGTACGCCTACTTGTTCGAACGCGCGGCGATCATCAAGCGGCGCTTCAAGAACTACGAGAAGTACCAGCCGCTCGTGGACCGCACGCTGGCGATGATCTTCGAGAAGGCGAGCACGCGCACCCGCGTGAGCTTCGAGGCCGGCATGTACCAGATGGGCGGCTCGGTCGTGAACCTGACCACCGGCGACAGCCAGCTCGGCCGTTCGGAGCCGGTGGAAGACAGCGCCCGCGTGATCAGCCGCATGGTCGACATCGTGATGATCCGCACCTTCGAGCAGGCCAAACTCGAGGCCTTCGCCGCGCACTCGCGCGTGCCGGTGATCAACGGCCTGACCAACGAATACCACCCATGCCAGATCCTGGCCGACGTGTTCACCTTCATCGAACACCGCGGCGCGATTGCCGGCAAGGTCGTCGCCTGGGTCGGCGACGGCAACAACATGGCCAACACCTGGCTGCAGGCGGCCGACATCCTGGGCTTCACGCTGCACGTCAGCACGCCGGGCGGCTACGAGATCGACGCCCGGGTGGCCGGTGTGGCCAACGGTGCCTGCGTGAAGACTTTCAACCACCCCCTCGACGCCTGCAAGGATGCCCACCTGGTCACGACCGACGTCTGGACGAGCATGGGCTACGAGGCCGAGAACGAGGCCCGCATGAAGGCCTTCGTCGACTGGTGCGTCGACGCCGACATGATGGCCGCCGCCCGCCCCGACGCCCTCTTCATGCACTGCCTCCCGGCGCACCGCGGCGAGGAGGTCGAAGCCGAGGTCATCGACGGCCCCCAGTCCGTCGTCTGGGACGAGGCTGAGAACAGGATGCACGTGCAGAAGGCACTCATGGAGTACCTTCTTCTCGGCCGGATCGGCTAGAGGCCGAGCAGGCGGCCCGCGAGGGCCGGCATCCTGTTCCGGTGGAGGCTGACTTCGCGCCAGCGAAGTCAAGCACCGCAGGCGCGGGCCGGAGCCCAAATCGCATGCACGTGCAAGAGGCACTCATGGAGTACCTCTTGCTCGGCCGAATCGGCTGACGTACTACCGCCCTACCACGTAGGCGGGAAGTCCGGCCCCGCAGTCCTTGCAGTACTTGGCCGTCGCCTCGTGCCCCTCGCTCAGGCATTCGTGGCAGGTACGCGTCGTCGGCAGGCGCTGAACGCGCTGCGCGGTGAACTCGGCACTGACGATGCCGGTCGGCACGGCGAGGATGCCCCAGCCGAGCAGCATCTGCAGCGACGCGATGAAGCGTCCGATGTCGGTCTTCGGGGTCAGGTCGCCGAAGCCGACCGTCGTCATCGTCACGATCGCCCAGTAGATGCCCATCGGGATGCTCGTGAAGCCGTTGTCCGCGCCCTCCACCAGGTACATCAGCGTTCCGCTCATCAGCACGATCATCATCACGAAGACGAGGAACACCACGATCTTGCGCCGGCTCGCGGCCAGCGCCGTGCCGAGCGCGCGGTACTCGGCCACGTAGGCGCCGAGCTTGAGCACGCGAAAGGCCCGCAGCAGGCGCAGGACGCGCACGTCGATCAGCGCATGCAGGCCGGGAATCAACAGCGCGAGGTAGGTCGGCAACACCGACAGCAGGTCGATCACGCCGAAGAAGCTGCGCGCATAGCGCAGCGGGTGGCGCACGCAGACCAGACGGGCGACGTATTCGATCGAGAACAGCAGCGTGAAGCCGATTTCGAGCACCTCGAACCAGCGGCCGTACTTCGCGTTGAGCGAGACCACGCTGTCGAGCAGCACCACGGCCACGCTGGCCAGCACGGCAGCAATCAGCGCCAGGTCGAAGCGGCGACCGGCCGGCGTGTCGGCTTCGAAGATGATGGTGTACATGCGCTGCCGCCAGCCCGCGACCGGGCGGCCGAAGAGGCGCTGCGCATCGTCGGCAGGCACGGCGGCGCGTGCGGGTGGGGATTCTGGCTTCGCGGGGAGTGGCTGGGTCACGGCGGCGGGGCGCTTGGCTGAACAGCGCGGTCAGTCGGTCGGCACGCGATTGTCGGCCAGCCTGTCGCGCCGGCGGCGGCGCCGTTGCCGCCAGACGAGCGCATAGGCCAGCGCATTGAACACCAGCAGCGCCACGCCCAGCGCTACCTGCAGGCCGCGCCCGGTTGTGCCTTGCACGGCGCCGGGGTAGATCAGCGGCAGCAGATAGTGCTCGATGAACGAGTCGGCGTACCCGCTGCCGCCACCGGCCTGGCGCAGCGCGCTCTCGAGCGGCGTCAGCGGGCAGATCTCGCCGGCCAGCACGACATAGGCGCCCCAGGCCAGCGCCGGCAGGTGCAGCCAGGCCAGGCGCGGCCATCGCCAGGCGAGCAAGGCGCCACTGACGACGAAGGCGAGAAAGCCGAAGTGCAGCAACAACACGGCATCGGCAAGCAGGCTCCTCGACATCGCGGCCATTCTGTGAGTGCCGCGCCGGACGGCAAAGCCGAACCCGTGGCGATTTGCCGACACCACGGCCCGCGCCGCGGTGCTACTGTGCGCCCTTCTCGCAACCGACACCCGCCATCGCATGAAGGTCTGGGATATCTCGCCGCCCGTCTCGGGCCGTTCGCCGGTGTTTCCCGGCGACACCGCCTACGCGCAGCAATGGGTGGCGCGCATCGCCCCGGGCTGCCCGGTCAACGTGAGCGCCATCACGCTCTCGCCGCACCTGGGCGCCCATGCCGACGCGCCGCTGCACTACGCCGACGGCGCGCAGCCGATCGGCGCGGTCGCACTCGAGCCCTTCCTCGGCCGCTGCCGGGTGATCCATGCCATCGGCTGCGGGCCGCTCGTCTTGGTGCAACACCTGGCGCATGCGGCGAGCGGCCTGCCGCCGCGCGTGCTGGTGCGCACCTGCGAACGCGCGGCCGTCGCATGGGTCGACGACTTCAGCGCCTATGCGCCCGAGACGGTCGAATGGCTGGCGACGCAAGGCGTCAGGCTGATCGGCATCGACACCGCCTCGATCGATCCGGCGGCGAGCAAGTCGCTCGAGAGCCACCAGCAGTTGCGCCGCCTCGACCTGCGCGTGCTGGAGAATCTGGTGCTCGACGACGTGCCTGAAGGCGACTATGAACTGATCGCGCTGCCGCTGAAGTGGGTGGACGCCGACGCCTCGCCCGTCAGGGCCGTCCTGCGGGAACTCCGGCCATGAGCCCGCCGGGCCGTCCCAAGGGCGAATACCGGAGTGCGATGCACGAAGTTGCACCAGTGAGCCCGCCGGGCCGCCATGAGCCAAGAAGGGGGCCCCGTGCGAACCCCTCGGCGAATACCGGAGTGTGGAGCACGAAGGAACCTTGATGACCCGAGAAGATTGCCTGGCCCTGGATGCGGCCGACACGCTGGCCCCGCTTCGCGGGCTGTTCGACTTGCCGCCCGAGCTGATCTACCTCGACGGCAACTCGCTCGGAGTGCTGCCCAGGGCCACCGCGGCCCGGGTGCAGCAGGTGGTTCGGCAAGAATGGGGGCAGGGCCTGATCCAGAGCTGGAACACGGCCGGCTGGATCGATCTGCCGCGGCGCGTGGGCAACAAGATCGCACCGCTCGTCGGTGCCGGCGCGAACGAGCTGATGGTGGCCGACTCGACCTCGGTCAACCTGTTCAAGGTCCTCTCGGCGGCCTCGAGGATCGTGCGCCAGGACAGCCCGCAGCGGCGGGTGATCGTCTCCGAACGCAGCAACTTCCCGACCGACCTCTACATCGCCGAGGGTCTGTGCCGCGAGCTCGGCTGGCAGCTCGTGCTGCTGCCACCGGACGAGATCGCCGCGCGCCTGCAAGGCGACGTGGCACTGCTGATGCTGACCCACGTGAACTACCGCAGCGGCCGCATGCACGACATGGCCGCACTCACCGCGCTGGCGCACGCCGCCGGTGCGCTGGCGGTGTGGGACCTGGCGCACAGCGCGGGTGCGGTGCCGGTGGACCTGTGCGCGGCGCAGGCCGATTTCGCGGTCGGCTGCGGCTACAAGTACCTGAACGGCGGCCCCGGCGCGCCCGCGTTCGTCTGGGTCCACCCGCGCCACGCCGATCGCTTCTGGCAGCCGCTGTCGGGCTGGATGGGACACGCCGCACCGTTCGAGTTCGCGACCGGGTACCGCCCGGCGCCGGGCGTCGAACGCTACCTCTGCGGAACGCCGCCGGTGCTGTCGCTGGCGGCGCTCGAGTGCGGCATCGACACATTGCTCGCCGCAGAGCCGCTGGGCGGCATGGCGGCGCTGCGCGCGAAGTCGGTGGCACTGACCGAGCTGTTCGCGCGCCTGGTCGACGAACGCTGCGCAGGGATGGGCCTGAATGTCGTGTCGCCACGCGATGCAGCGCAGCGCGGCAGCCAGGTGTGCCTGGCCCACGACGCCGAAGGTCGGTCGGGCGGCTACGCGATCGTGCAGGCGCTGATCGCGCGCGGCGTGATCGGCGACTTCCGCGCCGGCGATGCGCAGGCTCGCGACATCCTGCGCTTCGGCTTCACGCCGCTGTATACGCGCTTCACCGACGCCTGGGACGCCGTGGACCAGTTGCGCCTGGTCATGCAAAGCGGCGAATGGCGCGAGGCTCGCTTCAGCCAGCGGGCGAGCGTGACATGAGCGGGGAAAAGATCGTCGCCGACGAAGGCGCCAAGCTCGACTTCAGCCGCGACATGACCTACAGCGACTACCTGCACCTCGACGCCGTGCTCGCCGCGCAGCACCCGCTGTCGCCGGCGCACGACGAGATGCTGTTCATCGTGCAGCACCAGACGAGCGAGCTGTGGATGAAGCTGATGCTGCACGAGCTGAGTGCCGCCGTGGCCTGCATCGCGCGCGACGAGCTCGGCAGCGCGTTCAAGATGCTCGCCCGCGTCAGCCGGATCATGGAGCAGCTCGTCCATGCCTGGGACGTGCTGGCGACGATGACGCCGCCCGAGTACTCGGCGATCCGGCCCTACCTCAGCAACAGCAGCGGCTTCCAGAGCTGGCAGTACCGCTGCATCGAGTTCATGCTCGGCAACAAGAACGCGGCGATGTTGAAGCCGCATTCGCACCGCCCCGAGTTGCTGGCGCGCGTCGAGGCCGCTTGGCGCGCGCCGTCGCTGTACGACGAATCGTTGCGACTGCTGGCCCGGCGAGGCCTGCCGGTGCCGACGAGCCACGTCGAACGCGACTGGACGCAACCCTATGTCGCGAGCGACGCCGTCGAGCAGGCCTGGCTGGTCGCCTATCGTGCACCGCAGGCGCACTGGGACCTGTACCAGTTCGGCGAGGAACTGACCGACCTCGAGGACAGCTTCCGCCTCTGGCGCTTCCGCCACGTCACGACGGTCGAGCGCGTGATCGGCTTCAAGCGCGGCACCGGCGGCACGAGCGGCGTCGGCTATCTGCGCAAGATGCTCGACGTGGTGCTGTTCCCCGAGATCTGGAAGCTGCGCACCGACCTGTAGCGGACGCCAGCCCTGGTCGCGGATGTCGAGCGCGCGCCTTCGCTGATTGCTGCGCTGGGCTATCTCCGCGAACGGGGTTGCGCCGCAACGTCCGCGTTGCGCAGCAAGCAGTGCAGGCGCAACTCGATCGCGCTCGCCTGCCTCAGTTCGCAGGGCGGACGGCTCGCGCGATCCTCGCCCTTCGCTTCGCGCTCTCAGTCGCGGGCATCGAGCCCGCTCCTTCGCCGATCGCTGCGCTGGTCGATCCCCGTTCCGGGGTTGCGCCGCAACGTCCGCGTTGCGCAGCAAGCAGTGCAGGCGCATCACGATCGCGCTCGCCTGCCTCACTTCGTAGGACGGGCGGCTCGCGCGATCCTCGCCCTTCGCTTCGCGCTCTCGGTCGCGGGCATCGAGCCCGGTCCTTCGCCGATCGCTGCGCTGGGCTATCCCCGTTCCGGGGCCCCTCGCCCTTCGCTTCGCGCTCTCAGCCCAGGTTCACCGGCACGAAGATCCGTTCGCCGCGCCGCTCGACCAGCAGCGCGACGCTCTTGGGCTTCTTTTCCATCATGCTCTTCACCTGCTCGATGGAGCCCACGGCCTGGCCGTTGATGGCGAGCAGCACGTCGCCCTGGGCGAGCCCGGCTCGCGCAGCCGGGCCGGCCACGCCCTCGATCAGCAGGCCCTGCTCGATCTTCGCCTGCGCGCGCTCGTCGGGCGTCAGAGGCCGCAGCGCGAGGCCGAGTTGGCCGGGCTCGACTTCCTGCTTGCCGTTGGCCGCCACCTTGCCGCCGTCGTCGGCGCTGCCGAGCTTGACCTCGACGTTGCGCGGCGACTTGTCGCGCCAGACCGTGAGCTTGACCGTCTCGCCCGGCGTCGCCAGGCCGATCCGGCTGGACAGCGACCCCGAACGCACGATCGGCTCGCCGTTCACCTCGGTCACCACGTCGCCCGACTTCAGGCCCGCCGCAGCGGCCGCGCTGCCCGGCGAGACATTGGCGATCAGCGCGCCATCAGGACGCTCGAGTCCGAACGACTGCGCGAGCGTCTGGTTCAGGTCCTGGATCGTGACACCCAGCCGCGCGTGCTGCGCCTTGCCGGTGGCGACGATCTGGTCCTTCACCTTCAACGCCACGTTGATGGGGATCGCGAACGCCAGCCCCTGATAGCCGCCCGACTGCGAGTAGATCTGCGAGTTGATGCCCACGACCGCGCCGGTGCCGTCGAACAGCGGGCCGCCGGAATTGCCGGGGTTCACCGCGGCGTCGGTCTGGATGAACGGCACGGCCGCGTCGCCGGGGAGCGAGCGTCCCTTGGCGCTGACGATGCCCTGCGTGGCCGTCTGCTCGAACCCGAACGGCGAGCCGATGGCCATCACTGGGTCGCCAACCTGCAGTTGCTGCGCGTCACCCACGCGCACCGTCGGCAGGCCCTTGGCGTCGATGCGCAGCACCGCGACGTCGGTTGTCGGGTCGGTGCCCAGCACCTTGGCCTTGAACTCGCGCCGGTCGCTGAGCTTGACGGTGACCTCCTTCACGTCGCGCACCACGTGCGCATTGGTCAGGATCAGGCCGTCGGCGCTGATGATGAAGCCCGAGCCCTGGCCGCGAAACGGCATCTCGCCGCCCTGCCCGTGTCCCGGCATGCCGGGCATGCCCGGCATGCGACCGGGGAAGCCCGGGAAGCCGCGGAAGAATTGCGACGGGTCTTCCTGCATCTCGCCGGGGTCGGGCTTGCGCGTGCCTTCGACGGTGACGCCGACCACCGCCGGGCCCGCCTGCTGCACGATCGCGCGGAAGTTCGGTGTTGCTCCGGGCGGGAGTGGCGCCACCGGGGCGGGTGCCGCGGCAAGCGTGGTTGCAGCCGGTGGCGCAGCGGGCGCCGTGGCGGCCGGGGCCTCCTTGGCGAGCCAGGTCTTCGGGTTCAGGCTGATCGCGCCGGTGCTTCCGGCGGCCACGAGGCCGGCGGCGGCAAGCGCATAGACGAGCGGCTTCAAGTTCACGGCGAATCCTTTGCAGAGAGGAGGAGGCGCGACGCACCCCGATGCCGCAACGGTAGGAGCGCCCGGTTAGGCCTCGATTAGCCGAAGGTGAAGCCAGGATTAGGAGTCGGGTGGGACCGGCCGTTGACCCACGGTCACGGCACCGCGCGGAATCGCCGGCGCAGACAGGCCCAGGGCCTTCCAGGTCACCGGCAACGCTGGCCGAGCTTCGGCTGCGCGGTTCGCCGCCGTGAAGGCCGGCCGCCGCGGGTGAGCGGGTAAAATGTCGTCTTGCCCGCCGACACGGTCGCGCCGGACGTCACCCACGCCAAGACGAAGTTTCAGAGAAGACTGACTTGTACTCAAGTCATGTCGCAACCAGAGCGGAGCAGGGATCCCCCACCATGCCAGGCGCACTCAGCGGAAAGGTCGCGCTCGTCAGCGGCGCGGCACGCGGCATCGGCCGCGCGATCGCGCTCAAGCTCGCCAGCGAGGGCTGCGACGTCGCGGCCAACTACTACAACAGCGCCGCCGAAGCCGAGGCGCTGTGCGCCGAGATCCGCGCCATGGGCCGGCGCGCCGTGGCGATCCAGGCGAGCGTCGGCATCCCCGACAGCCTGGACGAACTGTTCGCCGAGTTCGGCAAGCACTTCGACCGCGTCGACATCATCGTCAGCAATGCCGCGAGCGGCGTGCTGAAGCCGACGACCGAGATGACGCTCAAGCACTGGCGCTGGTGCATGGAGACCAACGCGCTGGCGCTGAACCTGCTGACGCAGCGCGCGCTGCCGCTGATGCGCGCGGGCGGCCGCATCGTCGCGCTGTCGAGCCTGGGCGCGTCGCGGGCGATGCCGGGCTACGGCTTCATCGGCGCGTCGAAGGCGGCGCTCGAGGCCCTGGCGCGGGCGCTGGCGCAAGAGCTCGGGCCGCGCGGCATCCGCGTCAACACGGTCAGCGCGGGCGTGGTCGACACCGACGCGCTGGCCTACTTCCCGAACCGCGACGAGGTGCTGGCCAACTATGCCGCGCGCACGCCGGCCGGGCCGGTGCTGACACCGCAGGACGTGGCTGACGCCGTCTACCTGCTGTGCCTGCCCGAGGCGAACATGATCAACGGCCACACGCTGATCGTCGATGGCGGCTTTGCGATCTCGGGCTGACATGGCGACCGAATCCGGCATTGCGGGCAAAGCGGCCATCGTCACCGGCGGCAGCCGCGGCATCGGCCGCGCCATCGTCGAGCGGCTCGCCGCCGACGGCGCCGACGTGACGTTCTTCTATCGCGAGAATGCGACCGCGGCGAACGAGGTCGTTGCCGCCGCGCTGGCCGCGGGCTGGAAGGTTTCGTCCGAGCAACTCGACATCCGCGACTCCGCGGCCTGCGCTGCCGCCGTCGAGCGCATCGCCGACCGCTGCGGCCGCATCGACATCCTCGTCAACAACGCCGGCATCACGCGCGACAACCCGCTCGCCGCGTTCGACGACGCCGACGTGGCCGAGGTTCTGGCGACCAACGTGACCGGCGTCTTCAACGTGACGCGCGCGGTCGTGCCCTACATGACCTCGCAGCGCTCGGGCACGATCGTCAACCTGAGCTCCGTGGCCGGCGACAAGGGCGGCCGCGGGCAGACCAACTACGCGGCGAGCAAGGGCGCGATCAACGCCTTCACGCGCGCGCTGGCGGTGGAGCTGGCGCCGCGCAAGATTCGCGTCAACGGCGTCGCGCCGGGCGTCGTCGAGACCGAGATGTCGGCCGAGGTGCGCGAGCAGTCGGGCGACGCGGTGCTGTCGCGCATCCTGCTGCGCCGCTATGGCAAGCCCGAAGAGATTGCCGATGCGGTATGGTTCCTCGCTTCGTCGCACGCGAGCTACGTGACGGGGCAGGTGCTCGCCATCGACGGTGGTTTCAAAATGGAGTGAGAGAACAATGACGATGACCCAGATCACCAAGGAAGAAATCGCGGCGGTGTTTCCGACCGTCGCCGAGACGATGGCCGACGCGCTCGGCTGCGACCTCGAGGACATCAAGCTCGACGTGTCGCTGATCGAGGGCCTCGACGCGGAGTCGATCGACTTCCTCGACATGGTGTTCCGCCTCGAGCGCGCGTTCAAGATCAAGATCCCGCGCGGCAAGATCGTCGAGAACGCGCGCGGCGCGTTGACCGAAGCCGAGTTCGAGGCGGGCGGCATCGTCAGCGAGGCCGGCATGGCGCAGCTGCGCAGCTACCTGAGCGAGATCCCGGCCGAGCGCTTCAAGACGCCGATGAAGGCGAAGGACATCCCGCGCCTGTTCACGCCCGAGACCTTCTGCAAGCTCGTGATCACCGCGCAGCGCGAGGCCGGCGCGGCGGCCTGACCTCGACCGCCAATGGCCGAGCACTTCGCCGCGTTCTCGTTCGTCGACCGCATCACCGCATTCGAAGCCGGCATACGGGCTCGTGGCGAGTTCGCGGTGCCACGCGACGTCACGGCGTTCCCGTCCTGCCTCGTCGCCGAGGCGGTTGGCCAGCTCGCGGCCTGGGTGGCGATGGCGAAGATCTCGTTTCGCGGCCGGCCGGTGGCGGCACTCGCCAACGAGACGCGCTTTCACGGCGAGGCGAAGCCGGGCGATACGCTGGAGCTCGGCGTCGAGGTCGAGCACTGCGACGACGAGGCGGTGGCCTACGCCGGCTGGGCGTGCGTCGGCGGCCGGCTCGTGATCGAGCTGCAAGACTGCCTCGGCCCGATGCTGCCCGTCGAAGACTTCGATTCGCCCGCGGCGCTGGCCGAGCGCCTCGAACTGCTGCTCGGCGCGGGCGCCGCGCCGGGGCGCTTTCACGGCGTCGTGGCGCCGCGCCTCGTCGAGGCCGAAGGCGTGCCCGGCGAGTCCGCCGCGGCGACGCTGCACGTGCCCGCGTCCGCGCCCTTCTTCGGCGACCACTTTCCGCGCCGCCCGGTATTCCCGGCGACGCTGCTGCTCGATGCCCAGATCGGCCACGCGATGCAGCTCGCCGCCGCCGGCGCCAAGCCACTGCGCATGACGCACGTGAAGATGCGCTCGTTCATCGCGCCGGGCGACGTGCTCCTGCTCGAAGCCGAGCGCGCCCCTGCCGATGCCCTGCGCATCCTGCTCAGCGCACGGACGCCCGACGGCAAGACCGTCGCCACCGCCCGGCTCGAACTCAGTCCGGGAGAGGCCTCATGAAACAAGCCAAGCGCCGCGTGGCGATCACCGGACTCGGGCTCGTCACACCGGTCGGCAACGACGTCGAGACGACCTGGCAAGCGCTGCTCGCCGGGCGCAGCGGCGGCGGCCAGATCAGCCTGTTCGACGCCAGCGGCTTTCCGGTGCACATCGCGGCCGAGGTCAAGGGCCTCGCCGACGACGCGATCGGCGACCGCCGGCTGCTCAAGCACACCACGCGCGCACACCGCTTTGCGCTGGTCGCGGCGGAACAGGCGCTGCGCGACGCCGGCATCCGCCCGACCGATGCCACGGCCGCGCGCTGGGGCTGCGCGGTCGGCGCGGGCATGATGACCTCGGAGTTCAGCGACCTCGCCGCGCTGCACGCGCACTCCGCCGCCGACGGCGTGCTGCACGCCGACCTGATGCTGAACGACCCGTCGGTCAACGACCCGATGGTGTTCTGCCGCAGCAACGCGAACCAGGGCCTGGCGCTGCTGACGCGCCGCCATGGCATCAAGGGCTACGCCACGTCGGTGCACACCGCGTGCGCGTCGGGCGGACAGGCGCTCGGCACGGCGCTCAAGCTGATCCGCCGCGGCGCGGTCGATCGCGTGCTGGCCGGCGGCTACGATTCGATGATCAGCCCGGTCGGCATGGCGGGCTTCTGCCTGCTGAGTGCGCTCTCGCCCGACAACGACACGCCCGAGCGCGCGAGCCGGCCCTTCGACGCCACGCGCAACGGCTTCCTGCTCGGCGAAGGAGCCGGCTTCCTGGTGCTCGAGGAGTGGGAATCGGCCCGCCAGCGCGGCGCGCGCATCTACGCCGAGTTGGCCGGCGACGGCAACTCGCTGTCGAGCTACCGCATCACCGATTCGCCGCCCGACGGCGACGGGCCGATCCAGGCCATGCGCGCAGCGCTGGCCGACGCCGGCGCAACGCCGGCCGACATCGACTACCTGAACGCGCACGGCACCTCGACCGGCATGAACGACCGCAGCGAGAGCGCGGCAACTCGCGCGGTGTTCGGCGACGCGGTGGCGCGCCTGAACGTCAGTTCGACCAAGAGCAGCATGGGCCACCTGATCGCTGCCGCCGGCGCGGTCGAGATCGCCGCCTGCGCGCTCGCGATCCAGCGCGGCGAGATGCCCGTCAACGCCAACTATCGGCTCGCCGACCCCGACTGCGACCTGAACTTCGTGCTCGGCCAGGCTCGCCGCCAGCGGGTGCGGATGACGATGTCCAACTCGTTCGGCTTCGGCGGCTCGAACAGCTGCGTCGTGTTGCGTCACCCCGAAGAAGTCGACGGCGGGCCGGCCGCTTCGGTGTCCTGACAGCGCCTCGGCAGGAGCACCCATGGCATCCCCGAACAGAATCCTCATCACCGGCAGCGGCGCGGTCTGCGCCGCGGGCATGGACCCCGAGGCCATCCTGGCCGCCGTGCTCGAAGGGCGCGGCGCGATCGGCCCCGTCAAGCAATGGGACACCACCGGCTGGCCGATGCACGAGGCCGGCGAGGTGGTGGACCTCAACCCGCGCGCACTGGTCGAAGACAGGAAGCTGCACAAGCTGATCCGCCGCACCGACCTGTTCGGCCTGCACGCCGCCGGCCGTGCGATCGAGGGCTCGTGCATCCTGGCCCATCGCGCTCTGCAGGACGAAGCCGCGGCAGCGCTCTACAGCGACCGCACCGGCGTCTTCGTCGGCTCGGGTGGAGGCAACTACCAGAACCAGTACGACTACCTGCCGCTGCTGACCGAGTCGCACGCCGACCTGCAGGCCTTCGGGCGCCAGCTCGTCGATACCGTCAACCCGATGTGGCTGCTGCGCACGCTGCCCAACAACGTGCTCGGCCACATCGGCATCCGCCACGGCCTGAAAGGGCCGAACGCCTGCATCACCAACCACAGCGTGGGCGGCACGATGGCAGTGATCGAGGCCTTCGAGGCACTGCGCCACGGCGAGGCCGACCGCGCGGTGGCCGTGGGGCACGACGCGCCGATCGAGCCGCAGATGCTGCTCTACTACCACCGCGTGGGGCTGCTCGCGAGCGAGGCGCTGCGGCCCTTCGACGCGCGCCACGACGGCAGCGTGTTCGGCGAAGGTGCGGGCGCGCTGATGCTGGAGACCGAGGCGTCCGCGTCGGCACGCAACGCGAACGTGATCGGCGAAGTGCTCGGCGGCGGCAACGCCAGCGAGGGCGAGGGCCTGCTGACGATCCGCGACGATGGCGACGGCGTCGTGCGCGCCATCCGCCAGGCGCTGGACGACGCGCGATTGCGGCCCGAAGACGTCGGCATGATCGTCGCCCACGGCAACGGCACACCGCAATCCGACGCGTCGGAAGCGGCCGCGCTGCGCCAGGTGTTCGGCGCCGCGATGCCGCCGGTGACGGCGTTCAAGTGGGCCTTCGGGCACCTGATCGCCGCGGCCGGCATCCTGGACGCGGTGCTCGCGCTGGCCGCGCTGAAGCAGCGCGTCGTGCCCGGCATTGCGACGCTGGACCAGGTCGCGCCCGATTGCGCGGGACTGCAAGTGTCTGCGACACTTCGAGCGCCACGCAGCGACACCGCGCTCGTCATCTGCCGCGGCTTCGCAGGGACCAACGCGACGCTCCTGCTGCGCGCCCCGTGACCTGAACTTGAAAGGACAGAGTCATGCCAGCAATGAACCTCTCCCGCCGCGTTCTTGCCGCCGCCCTGCTCTCCGGGCTGCTCGCTCCGGCGGGCGCCTTCGCGGCCGATCGCTCCGCGCTGGAGCGCGACGCCCGCGCCGCGCTCCAGCGGCTGACTTCGACCGTTCCCGCCGCCAAGTCGCTGTCCGGCAGCGCCGCCGCGGTGCTCGTGTTTCCCAAGGTCACCAAGGCCGGCCTCGGCGTCGGCGGCCAGTACGGCGACGGCGTGCTCTTCAAGGGTGGCAAGGCCGTCGGCTACTACAACACCAGCGGGGCGTCGTTCGGCCTGCAGGCGGGGGCGCAGACCTACGGCTACGCGATGTGCCTGATGAACGACAAGGCGGTAGCCGCACTCGGCGCAAACGAGGGCTTCGAGGTTGGCGTCGGCCCGAGCGTGGTCGTCGTCGACCAGGGCATGGCCAAGTCGGTGACGACGACGACCGCCAAGGACGACATCTATGCCTTCATCTTCGGCCAGAAGGGCCTGATGGGCGGCCTGGGCGTGCAGGGCAACAAGATCACGCGATTGAAGGATTGAGGCGCCGTCCCATGCCCGGCGCCACCGCCCGATGACCGCAGTGGCGGCGCCCGGCGCGAACCGCTGCGGCATCGACAGCGTCGAGATCGCGCGCATCGTGCGCCTGCTGCGCGAGACGCCGGCCGATGGCCTGGCGGCATTCTTCACCGCGCAGGAGCTTGCCGACGCCGGCGACGGCCCGGGCCGGGCGGCCAGCCTGGCGGCGCGCTTTGCGGCCAAGGAGGCCTGCCTGAAGCTCTTCCCGCGCGAGGCGGCGCTGGGCCAGGCCGAGCTGACCGACTTCTCGGTCGCGCGTGACAACTACGGCGCGCCGCAGCTCGTCTGCAACGCCAACGCGCAGTACCTGCTCGACCGCCACCGCATCGCTTCGGTCAAGCTCTCGCTCACGCACGACCGCAGCACCGCGTCGGCGGTCGCGCTGGCCGAGCCGGCGCGGATCGAACCGTCGCGCGCCGGCCGCTTCATCCAGTGCTTCGTGCCGATCCGGGGCGAGGTGGTGATGGCCAACCTGAAGCGCGTGTTCGGCGACGCGGTGAGCGAGCCCGAGATCACGCGCCTCGCCGCCGCGCACTATGGCCACCTGTGGCGGCTGATCGGCGAGTTCCTGCGCTTTCGCTGGCTCGGCGCGGCGCAGAAGATGGCGCTGGTGCGCGTCGAGGGCATCGACAATTTCCTTGCCGCGCGCGACCAGGGCAAGGGCATCCTGATCCTGACCGGGCACTTCGGCAACTGGGAGGTCTCGACCACCGCCGGCCTCGCGCTCTTCCCCGAGATGCGCGGCAAGTTCCACTTCGTGCGCCGCCCGATCAAGCCCGAGTGGCTCGACCGGCTCGTCACGCGGCGCTTCGAGCAAGCCGGCTTCGGCGTCTTCTCCAAGCGCGACTCGCTCGACGCGCTGCTCGAATGCCTGGCCCGCGGCGACGCCGTGGTGCTGCCGTTCGACCAGCACGCCGGGCCGCCCGACGGCATCGAGGTCGACTTCCTCGGCCACCCGGCCTGGACCTTCAAGAGCCTGGCGATCATCGCCCTGTCGACCGGCGCGCCGGTGCTGCCCGCGTCGAGCTGGCGCGAGAGCGATGGCCGCCACGTGCTGCGCTTCGAGGCGCCGCTCGCGCCGATCGAGCGCGATAACACGACCGAGGCGATCCGCCTCAACACACGCGCCTACAACCAGGCGCTCGAGCGCCTGGTGGTGCGCCACCCCGAACAGTGGTACTGGGTGCACCGGCGCTGGAAGCACGTCGAGCGCAAGGCGCGCAGGCGAAAGCCGGCCGCTGAATCGGCATAGCGGCACGGCCGCGGCGGGTATGGTGCAAACGCGAGGGTCGGGCCCGGCGGCAGCGATCTAGACTCGCTGGCGGCGGCGCGTGGGTGCCGCGCCGATCGATCGCGCAGGAGCATTGCAGATGGCAGGTCCGGACCGGCACGAGAGGGCCCCTGCCCACGAAGTCGCTGCGCTCGCCTGGGCGGGCCGTCAGGCCGACGCCGTCGCGGCTGCGGACGTGGCGCTGGCCAGACCCGGTCTCGACGCGGCGGCGCGCTTCGATCTGCTCGACCTGCGCGCCGAGAGCCACGTGGCGCTCGGCGACCTGCCGCGCGCCGCGGCGGATGCCGAGGCCCTGCACGCCATCGCGCGCCGGGCCCGGAGCGCCGCGCTGCAAGGGCGCGCGCTGCAGCGCGCGGCGCTGGTGGAGATGCGCCAGGGGGATGTTCGATCGGCGCTCGCAAGCGCCACGCAGGCGCTCGCGGCGGCGCGGCGCAGCGGCCGGCCCGACATCGAGGCACTGTGCCTGCTGCGCCTGGCCGAAGCCCGGTTCCGCTCCCGTGGGCAAGGCGCGGCTGCCGAGGCATCCGCCCGCCAGGCCGCGGCGGCCTTCGAGGCGCTCGGCGACAAGGTCCACCAGGGCCGCGCGCTGTGGGCGCTGCAGGCGGCGCTGAACGACCAGAGCCTCGCGGCCGAGGGCGACCGCGCGGGCGAACAGGCGCTCGCGCTCGCCCGCCAGTGCGGCGACCTGTTCGGCCAGGGCAACGCGCTCAACTCGCTGACCTTCAACGAGCCGGACGTGGCCGTGCGCCTGCGCAGGCTCAACCGGGCGCTGGCGCTGTTCGAGCGGGCCGGCTACGTCGAACGCCAGGGCGTGGTCACCGGCAACCTGGCCGGCGTCTATGGCGACCTCGGGCTGCGGCGGCGCGCGCGCAGGCTGTGGCTGGCGACGATCGCCATCGCGCGCCAGACCGGCACGCGGGGCGGCCTGGCCGCTGCGAACTGGCAGCTCTCGCTGCTCGAACTGCAGATGGGCGATGTCGAGGCGGCGCGCGCGCGAGTGGCCGAGGCCACGGCGCTGAACCGCGAGCTGACCGGCAGGCAGTACGCCGGCTGGCCGGCCTGGATGGCTGGCCATCTGGCCCTGCACGCCCAGCAGCCCGCCGCTGCGGCGCGCCACTTCACGGCGGCGGCCCGGGTGACCGCACCCGACAGCGAAGCCATCGAGCTGACCTGCCTGGCCCATGCCGCGTCGGCCGACCTCGCCGCCGGCGCGCCCGCCAAGGCGCTGGCGCTGACGCGCCGCGTTACCGACTGGCACCTTGCGAAGGGTCTGGCGTCGGTGAACAACTTCGAGCCCGCCGCCGCATGGTGGTGGCACAGCGAAGCGCTGCGCGCGAACAGGCTGCCCGACGAAGCCCACGCGGCGCTGGCGCGCGCCTACGCCTTCGTGTGCGAGCGCGTGGCGACGCTCGGCGACGCCGGCCTGCGCCGCAACTCGCTGAACAAGCCGCAGGACGAGCGCGCGATCGTGCTCGCCTGGCTGCGCGACGCGCGCGAGCGCGGCCTACCGCGCCAGGAGCGCGAGGCGCACCTCGCCGGCGCGGCCGAGCTGCGCGAGCCCTTCGAGCGCCTGGTCGACACCGGGCTGCGGCTGAACGAAATCAAGACCGAGGCGGAGCTGCACGAGTTCCTGATCGACGAGGCGACCGAACTGTGCGGCGCCGAGCGCGTGCTGCTCGTGCTCGACACGGCCCAGGGCTGGCGTCTTGCCGGCTCGTTGCTGCCGCAGGGCGAGGACGAGCAGACGCTGCTGGCCGCCGTCACGCCCTGGCTCGACGAGGCCCGGCGCACGCGCGCAGTGAGCCTGCGCCACGGGCCCGAGGGCGCCGAGGCCGTGGACCAGCGCTCGTGCCTCGTCGCGCCGCTCGTGGCGCAGCGCGAACTGCTGGGCCTGCTGTACTGCGACATCGAGGGTGCCTTCGGCCGCTTCGGCGACGCCGACCGCGACCTGCTCGCGATGCTCGCGGCGCAGGCCGCCGTCGCGCTGGCCAATGTGCGCGCGAGCGAACAGCTCGAGGCCAAGGTGGCCGAGCGCACTGCGCAGCTCGAGCAGCGCGCCGGCGAGCTGGCGGTGATCAACAGCATCCAGCAGGGCGTGGCCGGGTCGCTCGACTTCCAGGCCATCGTCGACCTCGTGGGCGACAAGTTGCGTGAGGTCTTCGCGACCGGCGACCTGATCATCTTCCTGTGGGACGCGCAGACGCAGACGGGGCACCCGCTGTACGCCTGCCAGCACGGCAGACGCATCACGCTGGAGCCGGTGCGCCCGGACATGAACGGCCCGACGTTCAAGGCCATTCAAGCGCGGCAGCCGGTGGTCGCGAACAGCCGCGCCGAGATGGACGCCTGGGGCCTGCGCACCGTGCCCGGCACCGAGCCCAGCCGGTCGACCGCACAGATCGGCGTGTACGCGAACGACCGGCTGATCGGCTTGATCGCGCTCGACGACCACGAGCGCGAGAACGCCTACGGCGAGGCCGAGGTGCGGCTGCTGCAGACGGTGGCCGCCTCGATGGGCGTGGCGCTCGAGAACGCGCGCCTCTACGACGAAACGCAGCGGGCGCTCGAGCAGCAGACGGCCACGGCCGACATTCTGCGCGTGATCAGCGAGTCGCCCACCGACGTGCAGCCGGCCTTCGACGCCATCTGCGACCGTGCGATGCGTCTGTGCGGCGCCAACATCGGCGGCGTGGCGCGCTTCGACGGCGAGTGGATCCACCTCGTCGCCTTCCGCGGCGCCCACCCGCAGGCCGAGGAGGCGCTGAAGTCCGCCTTCCCGCTGCCACCGGGCTCGGGCGCCACCACGGCGCGGGCGATCCTCGAAGGCCGTCCGGCGCAGAACCCGGACGTCCTGGCCGACCCGAACTATCGGTTGCGCGAGGCCACGCTGCTGGCCGGCTACCGCGCCAACCTGGCGGTACCGATGCTGCGCGACGGCAAGGCCATCGGCGCGATCGCGATCTGCCGCGAACAGCCGGGCGAGTTTGCGCAGAAGCAGATCGACTTGCTGCGCACCTTCGCCGACCAGGCCGTGATCGCGATCGAGAACGTGCGCCTGTTCAACGAGACGCGCGAAGCGCTGGAGCGCCAGACCGCGACCGCAGAAATCCTGCGCGTGATCAGCAGTTCGCCCACCGATGTGCAGCCGGTGTTCGACGCCATCGTGGCCAGCCTGCTAAGGCTCTTCGGAACCGAGTTCGCCGCTGTGCAGTTGTTGCGCGGCGGCATCGTCACGATGCCGGCCGCTGGTGGCAAGCCGGGGTTCGAGAGGCTGGCCGAGCGCTACCCGCGGCCGCTGGACGCCAGCACGATCGGCAGCCTGGTCATGCTGTCCAGGCGGACCACGCAGTTCGCTGCGCTCGCGGACCCGGCCACCCCGCCGGGCACGCAGCAGTTCGCGCGCGACTTCGGCTTCGACTCGGTGCTGTTCACGCCGATGATCCGCGACGGGCAGGTCATCGGGTCGATCGGCACGGCGCATCCGGACGGCAAGCCGTTCGACGAGCACCAGATCGCACTGATCGAAGCCTTCGCCGCGCAGGCGGTAATCGCGATCGAAAACGTGCGGCTGTTCAACGAGACGCAGGAGGCCCTTCAGCAGCAGAAGGCCTCGGCCGAGGTGCTGGCCGTCATCAGCCACTCGATGGCCGACGCGCAGCCGGTGTTCGAGAAGATCCTCGACAGCTGCAAGCACCTGTTCGGCGGCGACGAGCTCGACGTGCTGCTGGTGGACGAGCAGGGCCAGCTGAACATCGCCGCCTACCGTGGCGTGGCGCGCGACATCGTCGCCGCCACCTTCCCGGCGCCGGTGGAACGTACGCCCGCGGGCCGCGCGCTGCGCGAACGGCGCGTGATGCACTGGCCCGACCTGATCGACGGCGACGACGTACCCGGTGTGCTGCGCAAAATGGCCAAGCTGATCGGCTACCGCTCGATGGTCTTCGCGCCGATGCTGTGGAACGAGCACGGCATCGGGGCCATCGGAGTGGCGCGCTCGACCGGCCCCTTCAAGCCGAAGGAGCTGGCGATGCTGCAGACCTTCGCCGACCAGGCGGTGATCGCGATCCAGAACGCGCGGCTGTTCCGCGAAACGAACGAAGCGCTCGAGCGCCAGACCGGCACGGCCGAGATCCTGAAGGTGATCGCGAGTTCGCCTTCGGACGTGCAGCCGGTGTTCGAGGCCATCGCGCAGAGCTCCAACCGCCTGATCGGCGGCTACTCGACGGCGGTGTTCCGCATCTTCGACGACACGCTGCACCTCGTCGCATTCACGCGCGTCAGTGCCGAGGCGGATGCGGCGCTGCAGGCGTCGTTCCCGATGCGCCTCGCCGACTTCCCGCTCGCCGCGCCGCTGCGCGAAGGCACCATCGTGCGCATCACCGACACCGAGGACGCCGCCCAGGCGCCGCCGATGGTGCGGGACCTGGCGCGCCAGCGCGGCTACCGCAGCATGCTGTTCTGCCCGCTGCTGCGCGAGGGCAGGCCGATCGGCATGATCAGCGTCACGCGGCACGAGCCAGGGCCGTTCGCGCCGCACCTCGTCGAGCTGCTGCAGACCTTCGCCGACCAGGCGGTGATCGCGATCGAGAACGTGCGCCTGTTCAACGAGACCAAGGAGGCGCTCGAGCAGCAGAAGGCCTCGGCCGACGTGCTGGAGGTGATCAGCAACTCGGTCTCGGACACGGCGCCGGTGTTCGACATGATCCTGTCGAGCTGCGAGAAGCTGTTCGCGAGCAGTGAGCAGGGCATCGTGCTCGTGCGCAAGGACGGCATGGTCGAGATCGCGGCCCACCACGGGCCGCAACGGAGCAAGCTGCAGGACTTCTACGCCCGCGGCGTGCCCGCCGCGCCCTACGTGCAGGGCATCCGGACGCGTCGCACGCTGCATGTCGTCGACACGCTCGACGCGGCGACGCACTGGACGATCCGCGAGGTCGCCGAACATCTGGGCATCGGGCACTACTCGCAAGTGCTGGCGCCGATGAGCTGGGAGGACGAGGCGGTCGGGTTCCTGTATGCCATCCGCCAGCCGGCCAACGGCTTCTCGGCCAAGGAGATCGCGCTCCTGGAGTCCTTCGCCGACCAGGCAGTGATCGCGATCCAGAACGCGCGCCTCTTCAACGAGACCAAGGAGGCGCTGGAGCAGCAGACCGCGACAAGCGAGATCCTGCAGGTGATCTCCGGCTCGCCCACCGACGTGCAGCCGGTGCTGCAGGCGGTGGCCGAGCGCGCGGCCAAGATTTGCGCGGCGCGGTTCGTCGACATCATCCTGCGCGAAGGCGAAACGATCCGCGGCGTCGCCGCCTTCGGCAACATCGGCGGGCCCAGCGAGCCGATACCGCTGGACCGCAGCACCGTGATGGGCCGGGCCATCGTCGAGCGCAGGCCGGTGCACGTGGCCGACCTGCAGCAGGCGCAGGACGACTACCCGCGCGGCAGCGAGCTCGCGCGCAGGCACGGCCACCACACCACGCTGGCCGTGCCGCTGCTGCGCGAGGACCGCGCCTTGGGCGCGATCCTGGTGCGCCGCACCGAGGTGCAGCCCTTCGACGACAGGCACATCGCGCTGCTGCGCACCTTCGCCGACCAGGCCGCGATTGCGATGGAGAACGTGCGGCTCTTCAACGAGACGCAGGAGGCGCTGGAGCAGCAGACCGCCAGCGCCGAGGTGCTGACGGTGATCGGCCAGTCGGTGTCCGACGCGGCGCCGGTGTTCGAGCGCATCGTCGACAGCGCGCGGCACATCCTGAACACCAACTTCGTCAACATCGGGCTGATCGGTGACGATGGTCTGGTGCACATGGACGTGAACCGGGCTGCGCAGTTTCCCGGCGACCCGATGTACCCGAAGGTGGTCGCGTGGCTGCACGCCACCTACCCGGCGCCGGTACGCGAGACGATGCATGGCTACTGCGCCCACAAGCGCGCCGTGCTGAACTTCCCCGACGTGCAGCACGGACCGGCCGTGCCGGCCTCGGTGCGCGAGGACACCAGGTGGATGGGCAACATCTCGCTGCTGTATGTGCCGCTGATCTGGAAGGATCAGGGCATCGGCGCCTTCGAGGTCGCGCGCATCCCGATGAAGCCCTTCACCGACAAGGAGATCGTGCTGATCAAGACCTTCGCCGACCAGGCGGTGATCGCGATCCAGAACGCGAAGATGTTCAAGGAGACGCAGGTGGCGCGTGCCCAGGCCGAAGCTGCCAACGAAGCCAAGAGCGCGTTCCTGGCGACGATGAGCCACGAGATCCGCACGCCGATGAACGCCGTCATCGGCATGAGCGGGCTGCTGCTGGATACGCCGCTGACCGAGGACCAGCGCGATTTCGCCACCACCATCCGCGATTCGGGCGACTCGCTGCTGACGATCATCAACGACATCCTCGACTTCTCCAAGATCGAGGCCGGGCGCATGGACATCGAGCGCCACCCGTTCGACCTGCGCGAGTGCGTCGAGTCGGCGATGGACCTGATCGGCGCGCGCGCGGCCGAGAAACACCTGGACATCGCCTATGTCTTCGAAGGCGAGGTGCCGGCCGCGATCGACGGCGACGTGACGCGGCTGCGGCAGATCCTGCTGAACCTGCTCTCCAACTCGGTCAAGTTCACCGAGAAGGGCGAGGTGGTGCTGAGCGTGCGTGTCGAAGGCGACGAGCAGACCGGCGAAGGCAGCCGCCTGCACTTCACCGTGCGCGACACCGGCATCGGGCTTTCGGAGACGGGGCTGTCCCGGCTGTTCCAGAAGTTCAGCCAAGCCGATAGCGGCACCACGCGCAAGTACGGCGGCACGGGGCTCGGGCTCGCGATTTCCAGGCTGCTGGCCGAGCTGATGGGCGGCACGATGTGGGCCGAGAGCGCCGGGCCGGGCCTGGGCTCGACCTTCCACTTCACCATCCGCTGCGTGCCGGCCGAGCTGCCGCAGGGCGCGCGGCGCGACTTCCTCGGCACCCAGCCACAGCTGGCCGGCAAGCGCATTCTGGTGGTGGACGACAACGCCACCAACCGGCGCATCCTGGCGCTGCAGACCGCCAAGTGGGGCATGGCGGTGCACGACACCGAGTTCCCGGCACAGGCGCTGGAGATGCTCGAGGCGCAGCCCTACGACCTGGCCATCCTGGACATGCACATGCCGCGCATGGACGGGGCGATGCTGGCGCAGAAGATCCGCGAGGCCGGGCACCAGCTGCCGCTGGTGCTGTTCAGCAGCCTGGGGCGCAAGGAGACCGGCGACAGCCTGTTCGCCGCCACGCTGGCCAAGCCGCTGCGCCAGAGCCAGCTGTTCGACACGCTGGTGTCGCTGCTGGCGCACGACGCGACGCCCAAGGCGGCGCCCTCCGCCGCCAGGCCACGCCTGGACGCGGGCATGGCCGAACGCCACCCCTTGCGCATCCTGCTGGCCGAAGACAACGTCGTGAACCAGAAGCTCGCGCTGCGGCTCTTGCAGCAGATGGGCTACCGGGCCGACGTCGCCGCCAACGGCATCGAGGCCATCGAATGCGTCGAGCGCCAGCCCTACGACGTGGTGCTGATGGACGTGCAGATGCCCGAGATGGACGGGCTGGAAGCCTCGCGGCGGATCGTCTCCAAGTGGCCCACCGGCCAGCGCCCGCACATCGTCGCGATGACCGCCAACGCGATGCAGGGCGACCGCGAGGCGTGCCTCGCCGCCGGGATGGATGACTACGTGACCAAGCCGATCCGAGTAGACGCGCTGGTCGCCGCGCTGGTGCAAGTGGAGCAACGCCGATGAAGGCCGCCGCTGCCGACACTGCCCACCGCATCGCCGCCCTCGCCTGGGCCGGGCAGCAGACTCAGGCCATCGCGCTGGCGACCGAGGCGCTGGCCGCCGAAGGCCTGAGCGCCGAGCAACAGGCCGGCCTGCTGGTGCTGCGCGCAGAAAGCCATCTGCTGACGGGCGACATGGCGAACGCCGGGGACGACGCGCAGGCGGCGCAAAGGCTGGCAAAACGAACCCGCAGCCCGGCATTGCAGGCGCAGGCTCTGAACCTGCAGGCCTTGCTGCAGTTCCAGACCGGCGAGATGAACGCCGCGCTGACCGCCGCCACCGCCGCGTCGAAGTTTGCGGCGCGCAGCGGCGACCCACTGCTCCAGGCCTTGAGTTTGCTGTTCGTGGGACGCGCGCAAAGCCTCAGCGGGGCGGACCTCGACGGAGGCGCCAACAGGATGGCGCGTGCGAGCGCCCTTTTCGCGACGCTCGGTCAGCCGGCCTGGCAGGGACGCGCGCTGTATTTCCAGGCCGTCGCGCTGTTCCGGCAGGGCCAGGCAACGGATGCCGAGCATCTGGCGAACGAGGCTCTGGTCCTGGCGCGCCAGAGCGGCGACCTGCGGAACCAGGGCAACACGCTCAACCTGCTGACCTTCACGACGGTGGACGCCGCGGTTCGACTGAAGCTTTACGCCGAGGCGCTGGCCTCCTACAGCGCGGTGGGCGATGTCGGCGGGCAAGGCATCGTGATCGGCAATCTCGGCGGCACCTACCAGGAACTGGGCTTGCTCCGCCGCGCGCAGCGGCTGGCAAGCGAGGCGCTGGAAGGGCTGCGGCGCAGCGGCCGGGAGTCGGCGGCGATCGGCGTTCTGCTCAACCTCGCAATGCTCGAACTGGAGGTGGGGAGCGTCGACACGGCCGTGACGCTGACCGCCGAAGCCACCACCCTGGCGCGCACGCTGGGCAACCGCCTGGGCCAGCACCAGGCCACGATGGTGGCGGGACGGATCGCGATGCGCCAGGGCCGCCCCGCGCAGGCGGCGCGCCACTTTGCCAGCGCGCTGCGCCAGGCCGGGAGCGACGCGCTGTCGCACCGGATCGACTACCTGCACCTGGCCGGCTGGGCCCATCTCGCAGCCGGGCAGCCCGCGAAGGCACTGGCGGCCACACGCCGCGCCATCAAGCTGCACCGCGCCCAGGGGTCGGCCGCCATGGACGGCTTCGACGCCGTGGACCTGTGGTGGCACCACCGCCAAGCGCTGGTCGCCAACGGTTTGTGCGCGGAGGCCGACGAGGCGCTGGCACAGGCCTACCGCTTCGTGCTGGCCGGCATCGCCACCCTGGGCGACGAAGGCCTGCGCCGCAACGCGCTCAACAAGCTGGCGTCGCGCCGCGAGGTGGTGCAGGCATGGCTCGAGCATGCCCGCCAGCACAATCTGTCGCGCGAGGAGCACGAAGCGCACCTCGCCGGTGAGGCGAACCTGCGCGGGCCGTTCGAGAGGCTGGTCGACACGGGGCTGCGGCTCGACGAGATCAGGCGCGAGGCCGACCTGCACGACTTCCTGATCGACGAGGCGACCGAGCTCGCTGGCGCCGAGCGCGTGCTGCTGGTGCTGGAAGCGCCCGAAGGCCCCCGGCTTGCGGGCTCGCTGCTGCCGGTTGGAAACGGCAACGACGGCGGCGAGAGCGAGATCGCGCTGCTGCATGCCATCACGCCGTGGCTCAACGAAGCCCGCCAGACCCGCGCCGTGACTCTGCGTCACGGGCCCGAAGGCGCCAACGCCCTCGACCAGCACAGTTGCCTCGTCGCCCCGCTCATCGCGCAGCGCGAACTGCTGGGCTACCTGTATTGCGACATCGACGGTGCGTTCGGCCGCTTTCACACCGCCGACCGCGACCTGCTCGCGATGCTGGCCAGCCAGGCCGCCGCGACGCTGGCCAACGTGCGCCATGCCGAAGGCCTGGAACAGAAAGTGGCCGAGCGCAGCGCGGCGGCACTGGCCGCGCAGGCCGAGGCCGAACGGCGCGCGGGCCAGCTGGCCATCATCAACGGCATCCAGCGTGCGATGAGCGAGCAGTTGGATTTCGGGGCCATCGTCGAGGTGGTCGGCGAGAAGCTGCGCGAGGTGTTCGCGAGCCAGGATCTCTACATCGGTCTGCTCGACCCCGACGGCAAGGCGATGCACATGCCCTACACGGTGGAGCACGGCGTGCGCCTGACTCAGGCCCCGTTCGTGCCGCGCGACGACCGCGTCTGGGTCCGAGAGGTGCGCGCCGGCCGCACCCTCGTCGCCCGCAACGGCGCCGACTTCGCGGCCTACCAGATGGCCGTGATGCCCGGCACCGACATGCCCAGCAGCGGTGTGTACGTGCCGATCATGGTGGGCGAACGCTACATCGGCCAGGTCGGCATCGAGAGCTTCGAGCGCGAGGACGCGTTCGACGCCTCCGCCGTGCGCCTGCTGCAGACCGTGGTCGCGAGCCTGGGCACGGCGCTGGAGAACGCGCGGCTCTTCGACGAGACGCAGCGCCTGCTGAAGGAGACCGAGCGCGCAACGCCGAGCTGGCCGTCATCAACAGCGTGCAGCAGGCGCTGGCCGGCAAGCTCGACATGCAGGCCATCTACGACCTGGTGGGCGACAAGCTCCGCGAGGTCTTCCCGGGCGCAGTGTGAACATCCGCTTTCACGACGCGGTCACGAATCTGATCCACATCCCGTACATGCGCGGCGACGATGGCGAGCGGCGCGAAGTGCCGAGCGCGCCGTTCGGCGAGCGTGGCTTCGGCCCGCACGTGCTGCGCACACGGCAGACGCTGCTGATCAACGAGGACATCGAGCGGGCGCGGGAGCGCATGGGCTCCGGGCAGCCCTTCTTCAGCGACCGGGCCAAGTCGCCGTCTTCGTGCCGATGGTCGTCGGCGAAAGGGCGAGTCGGCGATCGGCCAGAACACGACCGCGAGGAGGCCTTCACCGACGCCGACGTGCGCCTGCTCGAGACGCTGACCGGCAGCCTGGCCGTCGCGTTCGAGAACGCGCGCCTTTTCGACGAGACGCAGCGCCTGCTGAAGGAGACCGAGCAGCGCAATGCCGAGCTCGCGGTGATCAACGGCATCCAGCAGGGCATGGCCGAGGAGATGAACTTCCAGGCCATCGTCGACCTCGTCGGCGACAAGCTGCGCGAGGTGTTCGCCACCGGCGACATCGTGATCACCTGGCGCGACGAGGCGGTCGGCATGCGGCGCATCCTCTACGCCTATGAACACGGCGTGCGGCAGGCGCACGCGCCGGTGCCCGACAGCCTGGCGCGCCCGATCGACCAGGCACTGCTACTGCGCAAGCCGGTCGTCGTCGCCGACCGGGCCGCTGCCGACGGGCTCGGCCTGCATCACTTCCCGGGCACCGACCAGAGCCTGTCGTCGCTGTTCGCGCCGATGTTTGCCGGTGAACGCTTCCTCGGCGCGATCGTGCTCGAGAACTATGAGCGCGAGAACGCGTTCGGCGACTCCGACGCGCGGCTGCTGTCGACGATTGCGGCGAGCATGGGCGTGGCGCTGGAGAACGCTCGTCTCCTCGAGGACACTCAGCGCCGGGAGCGCGAATCGACGGCGCTCTCCGATGTGGGCCGCGACCTGTCGGCCACGCTCGACTTGTCGACGGTGATGCACCGTATCGCCGGTCACGCCAGGGAGCTGCTGGCGGCGCAGAACTCGGCGATCTTCCTGCCCGACGAGGCCACGGGGCACTACCGCGCCATCGTCGCGCACGGCGAGCTCGCCGACGCGCTGAAGGCAACGACGATCGAGCCCGGTCACGGCATCATCGGCAGCCTGTTGCAGAGCGGCCATGCCGAGTTCATCAACAGCTCGGCCGCCGACCCGCGCGCGCTGCAGATCCCGGGCACGCAGACGCGCAGCGACGAGCGGCTGATGGTCGTGCCGCTGCTCGCCGGCGAGGCGACGGTGCTCGGCGCGATGGCGGTGTGGCGCAGCGGCGGCAGCCCCTTCGAGGCGCGCGACCTCGCCTTCCTGCAAGGCCTGTCGCGCCAGGCGACGATCGCGCTGCAGAATGCCCGGCTCTTCGACGAGACGCGCGCCGCGCTGGAGCGCCAGACCGCGAGCGCCGACGTGCTGCAGGTCATCAGCGGCTCGATGGCCGACGCGCAGCCGGTGTTCGAGAAGGTGCTCGACAGCTGCCAGCGCCTGTTCGGCACCGACGAGATGGGCATCTGCCTGGTGCGCGACGGGATGATCGACTTCCCGGCCTACCGCGGCCGCTTCACCGCGATGATCAAGGAGCACTACCCGCGGCCGCTCGCCGGCTCGGTGAGCGAGCGCGTGATGCAGACCGGCCGCACGGTGCACATCGCCGATGCGGCAACCACCGGCAACCTGCCGGACTACATCGGCACGCTGGTCGCGCAGGGCTACGACAACTTCTCGCTCGCCTGCGCGCCGATGATCTGGCAGGGCCAGGGCATCGGCACCATCGACGTCGCGCGCGCGCCGCCGCGGCCGTTCAGCGACAAGGAGATCGAGCAGCTGCGCACCTTCGCCGACCAGGCGGTCGTCGCGATCCAGAACGCGCGTCTGTTCAACGAGACCAAGGAGGCGCTAGACCGGCAGACCGCGACCGCGCGCATCCTGTCGGCGATGAGCGACTCGATGACGGACGCCAAGCCCGTCTTCGACGCCATCGTCGAGAGCTGCCGCTTTCTCTTCGAGGACAGCGTCGTCGCGCTGCGCCTGGTCCACGAGGGAGTGCTGCACGTCGAGGCCCACGTCGGCATGAACACCGGCCCGGTGCCCGTGGACCGAACGAGCGCGGTCGGCAGCTGCGTGCTCGAGGCGCGCACGATCCACCTGCCCGACATGCTCGAGACGGCCGACCTCTACCCGCGCGCGCGGGAGATGGCGCTGAAGCAGGGCTGCCGCGCGGCGATCTTCGCGCCGCTGCTGCGCGCCGGCGAGGCGATCGGAACGCTGGGCGTCTTCCGGCGCCGTCCCGGCGCCTTCGGCGATAAGGACGTGGCGCTGCTCAACACATTCGCCGACCAGGCCGTGATCGCGATCGAGAACGTGCGCCTGTTCAACGAGACCACGGAAGCACTGGAGCAGCAGAAGGCCTCGGCCGAAATCCTGAGCGTTATCAGCAACTCGGTGGCCGACACGCAGCCAGTATTCGACAGGATCTTGCTGAGCTGTGAGCGGCTATTTGTGGCCACCCAGATGATCGTGTTCCTGGTCGGTGAGGACGGCCAGCTTCACTTGGGCGCCGTGCGTTCGGCAGAAGCTGAGCGCGAAGAGCGTACGCGCAAGCTCTTTCCGGGAATGCTGGAAGGGACCGCCACGGAACAAGCCTTGCGCGAGCGCCGCGCGGTCATTTATGCCGACGTGATGAACGATCCGCACGTGCCGGCGGAGCTGCGCAGATCCGCGATCGGCTTTGGCGAGAACTACTCGGTGGCCGTGGCGCCGATGATCTGGGAAGGTCGTGGCATTGGCTCGATCTTGATCGCGCGTGAAGTCAACCAGGTTCTGGACGCCAAGGAGTTGACCCTGTTGACCACCTTCGCCGATCAGGCCGTGATCGCCATCCAGAACGCGCGGTTGTTCCGCGAAGCCCAGGAGGCACGCGCCCAGGCCGAAAGCGCCAACGAAGCCAAGAGCGCCTTCCTGGCGACGATGAGCCACGAGATCCGCACGCCGATGAACGCCGTCATCGGCATGAGCGGGCTCTTGCTCGATACCGAGCTGACCGACGAGCAGCGCGACTTCGCCAGCACCATCCGCGACAGCGGCGACTCGCTGCTGACGATCATCAACGACATCCTCGACTTCTCGAAGATCGAGGCCGGTCGCATGGATATCGAGCACCAGCGCTTCGACCTGCGCGAGTGCGTCGAATCGGCGCTGGACCTCGTTGCCAGCCGCGCGGCGGAGAAGCGCCTGGAAATGGCCTACCTGCTCGAGAACGAGGTGCCGGCGGCCGTGAGCGGCGACGTGACGCGGCTGCGCCAGGTGCTGCTGAACCTGCTGGCCAACGCGGTGAAGTTCACCCATGAAGGCGAGGTCGTGCTGACCGTGAACGCCGGCGCGCCCACGGCCGACGGCCAGGTGGAGATAACCTTCGCGGTGCGCGACACCGGCATCGGCCTCACGGCCGAGGGTATGGGGCGACTGTTCCAGAGCTTCAGCCAGGCCGACAGTTCGACCACGCGCAAGTACGGCGGCACGGGCCTGGGCCTCGCGATCAGCAAGCGCCTGGCCGAGCTGATGGGCGGCAGCATGTGGGCCGAGAGCGAAGGGCCGGGCAAGGGCTCGACCTTCCGCTTCAGCATCCGGGTGCCGATCGCGACAGCGCCCGCCTCGATGCGGCGCGACTTCAGCGGCGCGCAGCCGGCCTTGCAGGGCAAGCGCATCCTCGTCGTCGACGACAACGCCACCAACCGGCGCATCCTGACGCTGCAGGCCGCGCGCTGGGGCATGGTGGCGCGCGACACCGCGTCACCCGCCGAGGCGCTGCAATGGCTGGCGGACGCGAAGGCATCGGGCGAGGCGTTCGACCTCGCGATCCTCGACATGCACATGCCGGCCATGGACGGGGCCGCGCTGGCCGCGCGCATCCGCGAAGCCGGGCACACGCTGCCGCTCGTGCTGTTCACCTCGCTCGGCCGGCGCGAGGCGGCCGAAGGGTCTGCCGGCGCCCTGTTCGCCGCGACGCTGGCCAAGCCGCTGCACCAGAGCCAGCTCTTCGACACGCTCGTCACCTTGATCGCGCCCGGCGCCGCGGCTCGGTCGGCGCCCACGGTCAGCCGGCCGAAGATCGACGTCGCCCTCGCCCAGCGCCACCCGCTGCGCATCCTGCTGGCCGAGGACAACGTGGTGAACCAGAAGCTCGCGCTGCGCCTGCTGCAGCAGATGGGCTACCGCGCCGATCTGGCGAGCAACGGCATCGAGGCCATCGAATGCGTGGCACGCCAGCCCTACGACGTGGTGCTGATGGACGTGCAGATGCCCGAGATGGACGGTCTGGAAGCGTCGCGCCGCATCACGGCACGATGGAAGCCGAACAACCGCCCGCGCATCGTTGCGATGACGGCCAACGCGATGCAGGGCGACCGCGAGGCGTGCCTCGCCGCCGGCATGGACGACTACGTGACCAAGCCGATCCGCGTGAACGACCTGGTCGAGGCCTTGAACCGCGTGCATGCACGCAAGGGGAGTTGACATCGATGCACATCGACCGCGCCACTTTCGCCGAGCTGCAGGAATCTGCCGGCGCCGAATTCGTCACCGAGCTCGTCGACACCTTCCTCGAGGACGCCCCGGCGCTGCTGGCCGAGTTGCGCAATGCGCGCGCCGCGGCCGATGCCGAGCGCTTCCGCCGCGCCGCGCACTCGCTCAAGTCCAACAGCCACACCTTCGGCGCCACCGCGCTCGGCACGCTGGCCCGCACGCTGGAGCTCGGCGGCCTGAGCGCCGACCCGGCGGCCGATCTGGCGGCGATCGATGCGGTCGATGCCGCGTACGCTGAAGCTGCCGCCGAACTGAAGGGCCTGCGTCATGGCTGACACGAGCCCCAGGGCGCCCGCGGCGTCGGCCCGCGGCGGACCGGCAGCGTCGCAGAACGGCGCGCGCCTGCTCGTGGCCGACGACAACAAGGTCAACCGCCTGCTGATGGCGCGCAGCCTGGACCTGCTGGGCCACCGCGTGGCGCTGGCCGAGAACGGCCGCATCGCGCTCGAGATGTTGCGTGGCGAGGCCTTTGACCTGCTGCTGCTCGACATCGAGATGCCGGAGATGGACGGCTTCCAGGTGCTCGAGCACCTGAAGGCCGACGTGCAGCTGCGCGACGTGCCGGTGATCGTGACCTCGTCGGTGGAAGGCGTTGCCAACATCGTGCGCTGCATCGAGCTCGGCGCCGAGGACTACCTGCCCAAGCCGGTCAACCCGGTGCTGCTGCGCGCGCGCATCGGCGCCAGCCTGGAGAAGAAGCGCCTGCGCGACCAGCAATCGGCCCTGGTGCGGCGCTTTGCCACCACCGAGGTGGCGCAGGACCTGGCGCAATCGGGCTTCGCGCTCGGTGGGCGGCGGGTGCAGGGCTCGGTGATGTTCTCCGACATCCGCGGCTTCACCGCGCTCGTCGAGTCGCAGCCGCCCGAGGAGACGATCGAGCTGCTCAACACCTACTACACGCTGATGTTCGACGCCATCAGCAGCCACGGCGGCGTCGTCAACCAGATGATCGGCGACGGGCTGATGGCAATCTTCGGCGCGCCGCTGCCGCTGGTCGACCACTGCAGCGGCGCGGTGCGCGCGGCGCTCGAGATGATCGAGATGATCAAGCTCTTCAACGCCGAGCGCGGGGCCGAGGGCAAGGCGCCAATCGCGATCGGCATCGGCATCGCCACCGGCGAGATGGTGGCCGGCTACACCGGCACGCAAAGCCGCGCCACCTACACCTGCATCGGCGACACGGTGAACCTGGCGGCGCGGCTGGAGGCGCACACCAAGGTGGCGCAGCGGGCGATCCTGATCGACGAGGCAACGCGCACGGCGCTCGGCGAACGCGCCGATGTGGAAGCGCTCGGCGCGGTGCCGTTCAAGGGCAAGGCCGCGGCGGTGGAGGTGTTCGCGGTCGGGCGCGGACAGACGCTGTAGCCGCGCCCTGTCGCATTGCGCGCGAGCCTGCGCGCGCCACCCTCAGAAGCGGTACGACAGCGAGACGCGAAAGCTCCGCGACTCGCCCGGATGCACGTGCGTGTCGCTCACGCCCTCGGGCGGCTCGCCGGGCAGGCGCGATGTGTAGTAGTAGGTGATGTCGTTGGTGTTCTGGTTGAACAGGTTGAACACGTCCAGCCGCAGCCTGAGCTGCGGCGTCAACAGGTAGCCGAGCTGCGCATCGACGAGCGTCTGCGGGTCGGAGCGCACGCTGTTGTCCTCGACCAGCGGGTACGAGCCGATGTAGCGCAGGAAGAGCGCGCCCGACCACGGCCCGTATTGCTGCACCGCGAGGCCTGCCGAGGCCACCACGTCGGGCGCACCCGGCACGTAGTTGCCTTCGGGCGCGTTGCCGGTGAAGCGGGCATGGTTCCACGCGAAGTCGAAGTCCACCGACAACCAGGGTTGCGGCCGCCAGCGGTTCGTCCACTCCACGCCATAGCGCTGCGACGGCCTGCCGGCCTCGGTGGTGCCGGCGTCGCCGACGAAGGCCAGCTCGCTGTCGAGCTTCAAGACCCACAGCGCCAGCGACGACTGCAGGTTGGCCACCGCCTCGGTGCGCAGGCCGAGCTCGGCGCCCTTGCTGCGCACCAGCGGCGTCGCAGGGTCCACCGGGTCGCCGGTGGCGGGGTCGACCTTGATCGTCACGCCGCGCGCGTCGTTGCTGTGAAAGCCGTAGCCCGCGTTGACGAAATACTCGGTCTGCGCCCAGGGGCCGAACACGAGCGAGAGCTTGGGTGACCAGATGCCGGCCGTCACGTTGCCCGAATTCACCGGGTCGCTCAGCGCCGTCACGTTGAAGCGGTAGGTGTCGTAGCGCAGGCCGGCGATGGAGCGGAACCACTCGTTCCAGCGCGTATCGTTCTGGCCGTAGAGGCCGAGGCTGCCCTCGACCACGTCGTCCTCGCGGGTGGTGGACAGGCGCTCGCGGCGCAGCGTGGCATAGATCCCCACCGGCTTGATGCGGTCCTGCCGGAACTCGTAGCCCAGCGTGTTGTTCGTCGGCCGGCCGAACAGCTCGCCGGCACGGTTCCACTCGCCCAGCCAGCCAACGACGTTGCGGTCGTCGGCCTGCTCGAACTGGTCGCCGTTGACCGGGTCGTTCAAGAAGTAGGTGAAGTTCGAGAACAGGTTCAGCCTGTACTGGAACCAGTACGCCGTGGTCTGGAACAGCCCGCCGGCCAGCGGCACGGCATAGTCCACCGACGCGCTGTAGCGCTGCGTCTCGCCGCCGCTGCTGTCGTCGAGCGAGCCGTAGCGCCCAATCAGCCCCGAGTCGATGGCGCGCTGCGCGACCTGGTCGGTCGAGTCCCACTTGCCCGTGTAGCCCATCGCGGTCAACGCGAGCTGCCCGTCGCCCAGCCGCGTCGTGTAGCGCAACAGGCCGTTCACCTTGCGATAGTCCTCGGGCACCTCCCACGGGCCGTCGGTGTGCATCAGTTCGAGGCCGTAGGTGAGCCTGCCGTCGCCGAGTTGCGGCGAGCCCGCGAGCAGCCCGCGCGCGTAGCCGAAGTCGCCCAGCGTGGCGAGCGCGAGGTTCTGCTTCAGCCCGCCGGTCAGGTGCATGTTCGCACCGCCGGCGGAGCCGAAGTCGCCGACGCTCGCGTAGTACGGCCCCTTGAAGTAGTCGACGTTGCCGACGAGCTCGGGAATGATGAAGTTCAGGTCGGTATAGCCCTGGCCGTGGGCGTGCGTGCGCAGGTTCAGCGGCATGCCGGAAAAGCGCGTCGCGAAGTCGGTGCCGTGGTCGAGGTTGAAGCCGCGCAGGAAATACTGGTTGGCCTTGCCGCTGCCGCTGTGCTGCGTCACCACCAGGCCGGGAACGTACTCGAGCAGCGCACCGGGGCGCAGCAGCGGCCGCTCCTCGATCAGCTGCTGGCCGAACACGCCCTGGCTCGCCGCGTCCGAACTGCCGACGCTGTTGTCGTAGTGGCCGCTGACCTCGACCTTGTCCAACTGCGCCGCGGCGACGGCCGTCTGGGCCGCGGCGGGTGGCGTAGCCATGAGTATCGAGCTCACGGCCAGGCCAAGCCCGGACCCATGGCGAACAACTTGGCGCGGCGGCATCATGGGCTCCTGAGGGCAAGCGAGGCTCAACGCCGGGGCGACCGCGCAGAGCGCGCTGGAGGCCAGCGGGATCGTGATCTGCGCGGGGGCGATGCCATGTAGGATGATTCTCGCACATCCTCTTACGCTTCGGCGCCGCCCTGCGGGCTCGGCTTCATGGCGCGCTCGATGCCGATCCGTCCGGCCAGGCGGGCCGGCACCCGCCGGCCTCGACACTGGCCCGCCGCTACGTCAGCGCAACGAAGCGCACCACCACGCGCAGGCCACCGAGCGGCGACTCGGCGAGCGCGAGCTTCGCGCCGTGGCGCTCGGCCACGCTGCGCACGATCGCCAGGCCGAGGCCCGTGCCCTGCGCGGCCTCGCCCTCGCCGTCGGCCTCGCGGCGGTAGAAGCGGTCGAACACGCGCTCGCGCTCGGCTGGCGGGATGCCGGGGCCTGCGTCGTCGACCCACAGCGTCGGCGCACCTTCGTCGAGGCCCACCCGCACCTGCACGCGCGAGCCCGGCGGCGCGTAGCGCACCGCGTTGTCGGCCAGGTTGCGCACCAGCGCCGCAAGCGCCGCCCGGTCGCCTTCGATCGGCACGCCGGCCTCGGCGTCGAGCTCGAACTCGGTGCCGCGCGAGACGGCGTACGGCACGGTATCGGCGACCGCCTGGCGCACCAGCTCGGCGAGATCGATCGTCTCGCAGCTCGCCACTGGCGCGCCCGGTTCGCTGCGCGCCAGCGTCAGCAGCTGTTCGACCAGCCGCACCGCGCGCTCGACGCCGGCCGACAGCGCGTCGAGCGCCGTCACGCGCGCTGCCTCGTCGGGCGAACGACGCAGGCGGCCGATCTGCAAGCGCAGCGCGGTCAACGGCGAGCGCAGCTCGTGCGCCGCGTCGGCCACGAAGGCGCGCTGCGCGCCGAAAGCGGTATCCAGGCGTTGCAGCAGTGCGTTCAGCGCCTGCACCAGCGGCCTGACCTCGTCGGGCAGCCCGTCCAGCGCCAGTGGCGCGAGCGATTCGGCGTCGCGCGTGCGCACGTGGTCGGCCACGCGCCGCAGCGGCCTGAACGCGAGCGCGACCAGCCACCACACGGCGGCGGCCATCAACGGCGCCACGGCCAGCAGCGGCAGCACGCTGCGCAGCGCCGCCTCGGCCGCGAGGCGCCGCCGGATTTGTACCGGCTGAGCGACCTGGATCACCCGGTTCGGCGTGGCGACGCTGAAGGTGCGCCAGGTCTTGTTCTGCACCGCGACGTCGGCAAAGCCGAGCACCGCCCGCGCCGGCAGCTCGCTGTGCGCGCGCGAGGCGTAGATTGCGCGGCCGTCGACGGTCCAGATCTGGACCACGAAGTCGAAGTCGGCGTCGGCCAGCGCGCCCGCCTGCGCCGGCGCGATCTCGCCCTGGTCGCGCAGCGAGAGCGCCATCTGGCGCAGCTGGTAGTCGAACAGCGCCTCGGTCTCGCGCAGCACGTTGCGGTAGGCCGCGAAGCCCATCACCGTCGCGCCGAAGGCGAGGGTGGCCAGGATCCACGCGAGCAGGCGGGCGCGGATGGAGGTCATGTCCGCCCCTCGGCCGACGGGTACCTCGACCGATCCCCCACGGCGATGCGGGCCGGCCTGGCGGACTGAGGGCGGCGCCCGGCCCGCCCGCGCCCGATGCGCGCGTGACGACTCATGCGGCGCCACCGATGTAGTAGCCCACGCCGCGCACGTTCTTGATCACCTCGGCACCGAGCTTGCGCCGCAGCTGGTGGATGTAGACCGAGACCGCGTTGCTCTCGATCTCTTCGCCCCAGCCGTAGAGCCTGTCTTCGAGCTGGGCCCGCGACAGGATCGCGCCCGGCCGCGCGAGCAGCGCTTCCAGCACCGCGAACTCGCGCGCCGACAGCGCCACCGGCTCGCCGCCGAGCGTGACCTGGCGCGTCGCCGGGTCGAGGCGCAGGCCGGCGTGCTCGAGCACCGGCTCGCCGCGCCCGGCATGGCGGCGCAGCACGGCGCGCATGCGCGCGTTCAACTCGTCGAGCTCGAAGGGCTTGACGAGGTAGTCGTCGGCGCCGGCGTCGAGCCCGGCGACGCGGTCGCCGAGCGCGTCGCGCGCGGTCAGCACGATCACCGGCGTGGCGTCCTTGCGCTCGCGCAGCGCGCGCAGCACGTCGAGCCCGCCACCCCACTGCTGCGCGTTGGGCAGCCCGAGGTCGAGCAGCACCAGGTCGAAGCGCTCCGACGCGAGCGTGGCGTTGGCGGCCCGCGCGTCGTACACCCAGTCCACGGCATAGCCCTCGTCGCGCAGCGCCTGGCGCAGGCTGTCGCCGATCATGCGGTCGTCTTCGACCAGCAGCAGTCGCATCGTCTTGTGGGCCCCATCGCTTGAACGCCGAGAAGGATACTGCGCCGCCGCGCGGTATCGTTCGCGCTGGCCACCTGCAACGCATCGTCATGCCCCGAGAACTCCATCCGACCCCGCTGTCGACGCGCGACCTGCTGGCCACCACGGTCCCCTTCGTGCTGCTCGCGCTGGCGCTGCTGGCCCTGGCCTACTGGGTGCTCGACCCTTCGCCGCCGCGGCGCGTGGTGCTGGCCACAGGCACCGAGCAGGGCGCGTATGCGGAATTCGGCAAGCGCTACGCCGACATCCTGCGGGCCGAAGGCATCACCGTCGAGCTGCGCGCGACGCAGGGCTCGGCCGAGAACCTCAAGCTGCTGCGCGATCCGGGCTCGGGCGTCGACCTCGCCTTCGTGCAGGGCGGCGCCGACCGCAGGTACGGCCCGGACGAGAACCCCGACGCCGGCCTGGTCTCGCTGGGCAGCCTGTTCTACGAGCCGGTGTGGGTGTTCTACCGCGAGGACGCGCAACGCCGGCTCCTGCAGGACCGCCCGTTCGACAGCCTGTCGCAGCTGCCCGGCTGGCGCATCAACGTCGGGCCGCAGGGCAGCGGCGTGGCGGTGTTGATGGACAAGCTGATCGAGGCCAACCACCTCGACCCGCAAGCGCTCGAGCTGACGCGGCTCGGCCCGACGCCGGCGGTCGTCGGGCTGCTCGAGGGCCCGCTCGATGCGATGGTGTTCATCTCGGCGCCCGAGTCGCTGATGGTGCAGATGCTGCTGCAGACGCCGGGCATCGGGCTGCTCCACTTTGCGCAGGCCGAGGCCTATTCGCGCCAGTTTCCGTTCATGAGCCCGGTCACCCTGCCGCGCGGCGTGATCGACCTGGCGCGGGACATGCCGCCGCGCGACGTGCCCCTCGTCGCCCCCACCGGCACGCTGGTGGCGCGCGACAGCACGCACCCGGCGCTGATCCAGCTCTTCGTGCAGGCGGCGCAGCAGGTGCACGGCGGCGCCGGCTGGTTCCACCACAAGGGCGAGTTCCCGAACGCGCGCAACACCGAGCGGCCGCTGGCCGCCGAGGCCGAGCGCTTCTATCGCAGCGGCGTGCCGTTTCTGCAGCGCTACCTGCCGTTCTGGCTGGCCAACCTGTTCGAGCGCATGTGGCCGGTGCTGGTGACGCTGATCGCGGTGCTGGTGCCGCTGTCGCGCATGCTGCCGCCGCTGTACGAGTTCCGGGTACGCTCGCGCATCTTTCGCTGGTACGGCCAGCTGCGCGCGGTCGAAGCCGAAGTCGGGCGCCGCGATGCGGGCGACCTGGCGCGAGAGCTCGACGCATTGGAGACGCGCGTCGAGCGCATCGCGGTGCCGCTGTCGTACGTGGATGAACTCTATGCGCTGCGCGGCCACATCCACCTGGTGCGCAGCCGGCTGCAGGCGCTTGCCGCGCGCGGCGCGTCCGAATGAGGATCGGGCCCGCTCTGCGGCCGCAGCGCCGGCGCGGCGGACTCCGAAGCGGCAGCCAGGGGCACGCGCGTGCGGGCCGCCGTCGAACCCGATAGCCTCCTAGAATCGGATCCACTCGGCAAGCCCATCCGGCATGGCGATCCACGGAGCCCCACACGATGGACACCCGCAGTTCTCCGATCCGCCTTCACCTCGAACAGGTCCGCGAAGCGCTGCAGCGCCACGGGCTCGAGGCGGTGCTGGTGCCGTCGAGCGATCCCCATCTGTCGGAGTACCTGCCCGAGCACTGGCAGGCGCGGCAATGGCTGTCGGGGTTCAGCGGGTCGATGGGCACGTTGGTCGTCACGCGCACGCAGGCGGCACTCTTCGCCGACAGCCGCTACTGGACGCAGGCCGAGGCCGAGCTCGCCGGCACCGGCATCGCGTTGGTGAAGATCCCGACCGGCGCCTCGACAGCGCATGTCGCGTGGCTGGCCGAAGTGGTCGCGGCCGGGCAGGCGGTGGCCGTGGACGGGCAGGTGATCGGCCTGGCGGCGGCGCAGGCACTGCGCGCCGCGCTCGACGCGGCCGGCGTGACGCTGCGCACCGACCTTGACCTATTTGCCGAGGCCTGGCCCGATCGGCCAGAGCTGCCCGCGGCACCCTTGTTCGAGCACCTCGCGCCCCATGCGCCGCTTGCGCGCGCCGCCAAGCTGGCGCAGCTGCGCGCGGCGATGGCCGCGCACTGCGCGACGCACCACTTCATCTCGACGCTGGATGACATCGCCTGGCTGTTGAACCTGCGCGGTTCGGACGTCAGCTACAACCCGGTGTTCCTCGCCCACGCGCTGATCGAATCCGGGCGCGCCACGCTCTTCGTCGCCGACGGCAAGATCGACGCTGCGCTGCGAGCGCGCCTGGCCACCGACGGCGTGCAGCTCGCCCCCTACGCACAGGCCGCCGCCGCGCTGGCGGGGCTGCCGAGCGCGGCCCGCCTGCTGATAGACCCCAAGCGCGTCACCTTCGGCCTGCGCGAGCAGGTGCCGGCCGCGGTGCGCGTGGTGGAGGCGATCAACCCGAGCACGCTCGCCAAGAGCCGCAAGAGCGAGGCCGAGGCGGCGCACGTGCGCGAGGCGATGGAGCGCGACGGCGCCGCGATGTGCGAGTTCTACGCCTGGTTCGAGCAGGCTCTCGCGCGCGGCGAGCGCCTCACCGAGCTGACGATCGACGAGCGCCTGGGCGCGGCGCGCGCGCGCCAACCCGGCCTGCGCGGAGCGAGCTTCGCCACCATCGCCGGCTTCAACGCCAACGGCGCGATGCCGCACTACCGGGCCACGCCCGAATCGCACGCGGTGGTCGCCGGCGACGGGCTGCTGCTGATCGACTCCGGCGGCCAGTACCTCGGCGGCACGACCGACATCACGCGCGTCTGGCCGATCGGCAACGTGAGCGCGGCGATGAAGCGCGACGTCACGCTGGTGCTCAAGGGCACGCTCGCTCTGAGCCGCACACGCTTCCCGCGCGGCACCCTGGCGCCGATGCTCGACGCGATCGCGCGTGCGCCGCTGTGGGCCGAGGGCCTGGACTACGGCCACGGCACGGGCCACGGCGTGGGCTACTTCCTGAACGTGCACGAGGGCCCGCAAAGCATCAGCAAGACCGTGCCCGACGCGAACATGGCACTGGAGCCGGGGATGATCACCTCGATCGAGCCCGGCCTGTACCGCGTCGGCCATTGGGGCGTGCGGATCGAGAACCTGGTGCTGAACGTGCCCGCCGAAAGCAACGAGTTCGGCGAGTTCCTGGCCTTCGAAACGCTGACGCTGTGCCCGATCGACACCCGCTGCATCGAGCGCAGCCTGCTGCGCGACGACGAGGTGGCGTGGCTGAACACCTACCACGCCGAGGTTCGGCGGCGCCTGGCGCCGCGGGTCTCGGGCGACGCGCTGGCCTGGCTGATCGCACGCACGCAAGCCCTGTGAGGCCGTGCTGAGCGAGCCACACCGACCGTCGGGCGATACGGCGCCGTCGATCGGCGTCGACCTCGGCGGCACCAAGATCGAGGCGCTGTTGCTCGACGCCGACGGCCGCAGCCGCTGGCGCGAGCGCATCGCGACGCCGCAGGGCGACTACCGCGCGACGCTGGCAGCGGTGGCCGCGCTGGTGACGCGGGCCGAGCGCGAGAACGGCGTGTCCGGCGCGCGCGTCGGCGTCGGCACCCCGGGCTCGGCTACCGCCGAGGGCCTGATGCGCAACGCCAATTCGACCTGCCTCAACGGCCAGCCGCTGCAGCGCGACCTCGAGGCGATGCTGGCGCGGCCGGTGCGCATCGCCAACGACGCCAACTGCCTGGCGCTGTCGGAAGCCACCGAAGGCGCGGGCGCGGGCGCCGAGGTGGTGTTCGCAGCGATCCTGGGCACCGGCGTCGGCGGCGGTATCGTCGTGCGCGGCGAGTTGCTGGCCGGCGCCAACGGCCTGGCCGGCGAATGGGGCCACAACCCGCTGCCGTGGCCGGATGCCGACGACGTTCCTGCGCCGGCCTGCTACTGCGGCAAGGCGGGTTGCGTCGAGACCTGGCTCAGCGGCCCGGGCCTCGCGCGCGACCACGTGCGGCGCGGCGGCGACGCGCTGACGGCGCAGCAGATCGCGCAGCGCGCTGCCGCCGGCGACGCGCGCTGCGAAGCCAGCCTGCAGCGCTACGAGGCGCGCCTGGCGCGTGCGCTGGCGACGATGATCAACCTGCTCGACCCCGACGTGATCGTGCTCGGCGGCGGGCTGTCGCAGATCGATCGGCTCTACGCGAACGTGCCGGCGCAGTGGGCCCGGCACGTCTTCGCCGCCGGCCCCGAGCAGCCGGTGCGCACGCGGCTCGTGCGCAGCCTGCACGGCGACTCGTCGGGCGTGCGCGGTGCAGCCTGGCTTTGGAACGCGCCGCCACGGCGGCGCTGAGCGACCGCACCGTGGCGCACCGGCCGTCGGCCGTGCGCGCAGCCCGAGCCGCGTTTCACGCAGTCTGTCGGATCGGCCTTTGCGGCGATGCGCGGGGCTCCTACAGTGGCCTCCAACGCAACCCTTTCGCCAGCCCGGGAGCCCGCCATGTTCGAACGCCTCTTCATGCCCGCCCTGACCCTGACGATGCTGGCCGCGGCGCTCGGTGCCTTCGTCACCGAGATCGCGCAGAGCCACCTGCCGCCGCAGCGCATCGTTCAACTCGACCGCGTGGTCGTCAGCGCGCAACGCCCGCTGCCGGCCACGCCGGTCGCGCGCGCCGACGCGGCGCCGCCGTCCGCCGCCGTCGTGCGCTGAAGGCCAGCCTACATCTGGTGGAACAGATGCAGGAAGCTGCGACTGACCGGCAGCACTTCGCTGCGCCCCGTCAGATGCAGATCGGCCGTCTCGTTCAGGCCGCGCGTGACCTGGCTCACGCGGTGCAGGTTGACGATCACCGAGCGGTGGACCTGCGCGAAGCGATCCGGGTCGAGCTCGTCGGCGAGCTCGCGGATCGTCTTGCGGATCAGCGCCTCGCCGCCGTCCCAGGCAACGAGCGTGTACTTCTCGTCCGAGCGCAGGAAGGCGACCTGCTCGACCGGAATCAGGCGCACGCTCGCGCCCACTGAAGCCTTGATCCATTGCAGAAACGCGCGCGGCGCGGCGCGCCGGCGCAACTCTTCGGCCACACCTTCGAGCACCGCCTCGGTCCCCGGCGCTGGTTCGGCGGCCTGCGCCAGCCGCGCCCGCAGGCGCTGTACCGTGTCGGCCAGGCGCGCCCCGTCGATCGGCTTGACGAGATAGTCGATCGCTCCGTGCTCGAACGCCTGGACCGCATACTGCTCGTAGGCGGTGACGAACACGATCTGCGCGCGCCGGGCGATCAAGCGCGCCGCCTCGATCCCGTTCAGGCCCGGCATGTGCACGTCGAGGAACGCGATCTGCGGCAGGTGGGTGTCGAAAATCTCCACCGCCTCGCGGCCATTGCGCGCCTCGGCAACGATGCCGAGCTCGGGCCACAGCCTCGCGAGATGGCTGCGCAGGCTCGCGCGCAACAGCGGTTCGTCGTCGGCGATCAATGCCGTGGCGACGTCCTTCATCCTTGTGCACCAACACGGAACACGATCTCGGCACGCAGCCCATGCGGCGTCACTTCGAGGAGCTCGAGCCGCGCCTCGGCCCCGTAGAAGGCATGCAGGCGCGCGCGCAGATTGGCCAGTCCGGTGCCCGGCGCGGCAGTCTCGGCCATGCCAACGCCGGTGTCGGCGACCCAGAGCGTGACGGTCTCGCCATCGCGGCGGCCACCGACCTCGATGCGCCCGCCCTGCTCGCTCGGATCGATGCCATGGCGGACGGCGTTCTCCACCAGCGTCAGCAGCGCCATGGTCGGAAAATGCAGGCTGCGCAGTTCGGGCGCGAGCGCGACCTCGAAATGCAAGCGGTCTGGCATGCGCAAATGCATCAGCTCGAGGTAGGCACGCACCAGGTTGGCCTCGGTCGCCAGCGTTGCGTCGGCATCGGAGAGGCGCGGCATCGCCGCGCGCAGGTAGGCGACGAGGTGGCGCAACACCGGCGCGGCGCGCTCGGAACGCGAATCGACTAGCGCCTGCACATTGGCAAGTGTGTTGAACAGGAAGTGCGGCTCGATCTGCGCGTGCAGCAGCGAAAGGCGGGCGTCGAGCGCCTGGCGTTCGAGCGTGCTCTTCTCGAGCGCGAACTGCAGGTCCGCCGCGCGCGCCTGCGCGTCGCGCTCGCGGTACAGCGCACCCAGGGCCACGACCATCCCGACGACGACGGCGGTGATCGAGATCAGTCCCAAGCCGGTGACCATGCCTTCGTGACGCATCAGCGCCGCCACGTCGCCGTCGACGGAAAGCAGATAGACGGCAAAGGTCGCCAGCGGCGCGAGCAGCCCGACCGCTAGCACCTGCACCAGCCAGCGCGGCAGCCAGCGCTGGCGCCAGTGGCCAGCGGCGCTGAAGGCGAGCAGCAGCGTGATGCCGACGAACAGCGTGCGGCCGAGCACGACCGGAAACGGCGTCATGAAGATCGGGTTGAGCACCACTGCCGCGAGCACGCTCAGCAGCAGCACGACGAGGACGCGGCGCGCCGGCAGCGCCGCCACCCAGCGACCGAGCAGCGACGATGGTGCGGACGAAGAGGCAACGCTCATGGAGCGCAACGATAGCCGGCGGGCGCCGTGCTGACCAGCCCGCCGCCGCGACGCCGCCGCGACGCTGCGATCGACGACGGTCTGGCGGGGTCGAACGGCGGCGGGCAACGTACCGACGGCGCATCGCCTCGGCGGCCAATGCCTTGCGCCGGCATCGGCCCCGTCGCGGGCTTCAGTCGCGCCGGACCAGCCGCACGACCTCACTCAGGCCCATCTGCCGCCCGCGCCGCCATAGTGCGTCGGTCCGCGCGGCGCCCAACTGATAACGCACCAGCCGCCGCACCTGACGCGCGTAGCGCTGGTCTTCGACGCCGAGGCTGCCGAAGTGGGTGGCCCAATAGTGCTCGCTGAACGCCATCAACAGGCCGGCCTGTTCGGCCTGGCGAAGGCGCGCCAGGTTGCGCCCCTGGTTCCACAGCGCCAAGCCCAGCCAGTAGTAGTTATGGGTCTGCCACGCCAGCTCGGCGCAGCGCCGGTACGTGTGCAGCGCGGCACGCCACTCGCGAAGGTCGGAGTGGATCCCGCCCTGCAGATTGATGCTGCCGAGCGCGCGCTGGCGGTCTCGCATCGCGAGGCACTGCACCTCCAGCGCCTGGGCCTGCGCCAGCGCATCCCGCGGGCGCCCCATCTCGCGCAGGCACATTGCACGCTCGAACTGCGTGACGATGGCCTCGTGCAGTTGGCCTGCCGCGACCTGCATGCCGCACGCCTGCGCCAGCAGGAGGTCGGCGCGCGCCGCATCGTGCCGCACGCGCAGCTCGACCGTCCCCAGCAGCGCCACGGCCTGGGCTTCGATGTCGCGCGCGTCGGCGTCGCGGGCCAGAGCGCGCGCCTCCTCCAGAAGCGCGATCAGCCCGTCCGCATTGCGATGCAGATCGAGTGCGATGCGGGCCGCGGTGCACAGGGCCACGGCCCGCGCGACGGGCTGCTCGGCGGCCACGGCCAATGCCCGGTCGGCAAGCGCCTGTGCCGCCAGCCCGTCGCCTGCGCTCAGCAACAGCAGCGCCACCATGGCGCAGGCTGGCGCCAGCGAACGGTCGGACGGGTGCGCGGCATCGATGGCGCGCCGCAGCCAGCCCAGGGCTTCGGATGCGATGCCCTTGCTGTCCCAATGGCTGCGCGCGGCGAGCCCGAGGTGCAACGCGATCCCCGGCTCGCCGTCATCGACCGCGGTGCGCAGCGCCTCGTACACGTTGGGCAGCTCGGCGGCATCCAGCTCCAGCGCGCCACGCGCTCGCTGGCCCACGACCAGCGCCAGGTAGTGGGCGCGATGCTGGCGGCGCAGTGTCTGGGCTTCGGCGGGGGCGAGTTGCTCCCCGACGAAGTCGCGAATCATCTCGAGCATGAAGAAGCGCTGGTAGTCATGAGCATCGGGTTCGCCGCGCAGCAGTGAATCGGAGACGAGCGCATCGAGCTGCTCGCCGGCGCGTGGTTCGTCGCATACCGCGTGCGCCGCCGCAAGCGCCCAGCCGCCGCGAAAGACCGACAGTGCCGACAGGAATCGTTGCTGGTGCGGCTGCAACAGGCGCCAGCTCCAATCGATGGCCGCACGCAGCGAATCGTGCCGAGCCGCCGTGCCGCGACCTGCACCGCGCGCCCCGGTGCGGGCCAGCAGCGAAAAGCGCTGAGCCAGCGCGCGGTGCATGTCGCGCGGCGAGAACGCCCGGCTGCGCGAGGCCGCCAGCTCGATCGCCAGCGGCACGCCCTCGAGCCCGCGGCACAGTGCCGCCAGCGCTTCGCAATTGCGTGCGGTCACCTGAAAGTCGGGCCGCACGCTGCGCGCCCGGTCGACGAACAACGCAACGCTGGGGTTGGCCGCCACCTGTTCGATCGAGGCATCCGCTTCGGGCGAGCGCAGCGGCGCCAGCGTGAACTCCTGTTCCCCGGGCACGCCGAGCACGCGCCGCGACGTGACGAGCAGGTGCAGGCGCGGTGCGCGTGCCAGCAGCGTCTCGACCAGCGCCCCACCCCCGCCATCGACAAGTTGCTCGAAGCTGTCGAGGACCACCAGCGCGTGCCGGCCTGCGAGCGCAGCGATCACCTGGGCCAAGGCGTCCTTCGTGCCGCCCGGCAGACGCAAGGCAACCCGCACCGCTTCGGCGAGGGGGCCTCCCGCCGTGCAGTCGGCCAAGGGCACAAAGGCCACGAGCTCGAAGTCGCGCGTGCGCCGCGCCACCTCGACGGCGAGGCGCGTCTTGCCGCAACCGCCGATGCCGCTCAGGATGACAAGCCTCTGCGTCGCCACGCGCCGCATCAATTGCCCGCATTCGGCTTCGCGCCCGACCAGCCGCGTCAGGTAGAACGGCAGCGTCGGCGCAACGACGTCGGTCTCGACCTCGGCATGGCTGCGACGATGCGGTGCAGCCAGCGGCCTCGGGCCGCCGACAGGCACCTCGCCCGAAGCGGCGGTGACGTGCTCGAACAGCGCGGCGAGTCGCGCCCGTTCGACCTGGATCCACTCGTCGTAAAAGCCGGGCAGCAAGTCACCGCGGTACAGCGCCCGCGCCTGCGCGAAGTCGCCCTCTCGCATGCAGTGCTCGAAGTCGAGCGCATCGCAGCCGACAGCTTCGGCATTCAGCCGCACCGTCAGGCGATCGGCGAGCAGCACTGAGGCGCCTGCCCGGCCTGGCGGCTCGAGCAAGCGGCGCAGCGTGGACAGTGCGTGGCGCAAGCGGTTGCGGCCGGCGCCGATCTCGACACCGGGCCAGAGCAACTCGATGAGTTCTTCGCGCGGATGGTCGCGCCGCGGCAGCAAGACCAGCCGGGCGAGCAGCGCGCCGATCGCGTGGCTGACGAAGTGCGTCAGGGTGACCTCGCCGTTGCGCGCTGTCAGGCCGCCCAGAAGCTGCACCTGCCACTGCCTGCCCCTGCCCTCCGGCCACACCTGCGCAGGCTCGTCGTCAGCCTGTAACTCGCCAGGGTGCGTGGGAGCCATGCAAGAGCGTCTCGGAAGTGCCGCTTTAGCGGCGCCTTCGATTCTTGCCGAGACGCTGGCAGCCGGCCACCCCTCAGACGGGTGGTGGGCCGGTCCGGCCGGAGGCGACGGTCAGTGGCGCGTGTTGCTGCGGCGGCGACGTGCCAGCGTGCCCACAACCCCCAGACCCGCGATCAACATCGCCCAGGTCTCGGGCTCGGGCACCACGCCGGCGTGGATGACCTGCAGCTTCACCAGGTCGGCGCCGTAGTCGTAGATCACCTCGTACTCGAAGCCGGTGCCGAAGTTCAGCAAGGTCGTGGCGGCAAAGGTGCCGGTCAGATCACCCGTGGAGTCGAGGATCACGAACACGTCGCCGTCATTCAGCGCGCAGCCGAGCACGCAACTCAGCGCCAGCGTGCCGTCGAGCTTGGCGGTGCCGTTGATGAGAAAGGCATCGAACAGGGTGCTGCTGGCCAGCTCCACATCGAAGAAGCCAGCCGCCGTCTGCACGTACTTGCCATTCAAGGTCAGCGAGCCGGGCGAACTGCCGGGGGCCAGATGGCCGGCGTTGGTCAGCTCGTTGGTAGCGAACGCTCCCACGCCCTTGAGCGTGCCGTTGTTCGTGAAGGCGTCAGGAAGGCGGATCGTGCCGGTGCTCACGTCGACGACCCCCTGGTTGTCGAAGCCCAGGTTGTTGCCGATCGTCGAGGTGCCGCTGCCGCCGGTCTTGGTAATCAGGCCGGTGTTGATGAAGCTGCCGGCCGCACCGCCGTTGTAGGCGATCGCCGCGTCGGCCTGCAGGTCGATCGTGCCCTGGTTGAGCAGGCTGGAGCCGTCGCGCACGTAGAGCGTGTCCCCGGTCTGCCAGCGCAGGTTGCCCTTGTTGGTGAGGGTCGCGCCGCTCATGAACTTATTGCCGCCGCTGGTCCCGGCCAGGGTTTGGCCCGCGGCCAGTTCCCAGTTGCCGGTCAGCGTGCCACCGCCGAAATCGACGGTGCCGCTGACCACGGCCTTCGACGCTGGCGTGCCGTCGCCACCGTAGAAGCTGCCCGCGACGAGCCGCACGTTTTGCGAGCTGACATTGCCGATGAAGCGGGCATCGTTGGTCACAAGGTTGACCCCCGCGCCAGTGAAGCGGGTGCCCGCATTGAACGTGGCGTTCCCGCCGCCGAAAGTCAGCGTGCCGCCGGCGCCAACGTCGACGGTCCCGCCGTTGTTGACGAAGGCGATGCCGCCAACGCTGCCCGACTCCCCTGCGGCCACACTGAGCGTGCCGCTGTTGGTGAAGCTCGACAAGGCACCACCGTTGTACACCAGCGCCGTGCCGGTGAGTATGTTGAACGTCCCCTGGTTGTCGAAGCTGGAGCCGTCGCGCATGTACAGCGATTGGCCCGTCTGCCACCGCACGCTGCCCTTGTTGGCAAAGGCCGCGCCGCTCATGAACTTGTTGCCGCCGCTGGTCCCGGCCAGGGTTTGGCCCGCGGCCAGTTCCCAGTTGCCGGTCAGCGTGCCACCGCCGAAATCGACGGTGCCGCTGACCACGGCCTTCGACGCTGGCGTGCCGTCGCCACCGTAGAAGCTGCCCGCGACGAGCCGCACGTTTTGCGAGCTGACATTGCCGATGAAGCGGGCATCGTTGGTCACAAGGTTGACCCCCGCGCCAGTGAAGCGGGTGCCCGCATTGAACGTGGCGTTCCCGCCGCCGAAAGTCAGCGTGCCGCCGGCGCCAACGTCGACGGTCCCGCCGTTGTTGACGAAGGCGATGCCGCCAACGCTGCCCGACTCCCCTGCGGCCACACTGAGCGTGCCGCTGTTGGTGAAGCTCGACAAGGCACCACCGTTGTACACCAGCGCCGTGCCGGTGAGCATGTTGAACGTCCCCTGGTTGTCGAAGCTGGAGCCGTCGCGCATGTACAGCGATTGGCCCGTCTGCCACCGCACGCTGCCCTTGTTGGCAAAGGCCGCGCCGCTCATGAACTTGTTGCCGCCGCTCATGCCGTTGAGCACCTGGCCGTTGGCCAGTTCCCAGCCGCCCGTGAGGTAGCCGCCGGTGAAACCCACGCTGCCGCTGAGCACCGCTGCGCCACCGGTGAAGGTGCCGTTCTGCAGCACCAGGTTTCCGCTGCTGATCGCGCCGTTGAAGCTCGCGTCGCTCGTGATGAGATTGGTGCCGCCGCCATCGAACACCGTGCCGTTGTTGAAGGTCGCGATCCCCCCGCCGAAGTTCAGCGTGCCGTTGGCCGTCAGCCTGCCGCCGTTGTTGACGAAGCCGATGGCGCCCATGTCGAACGTCTGCCCCGCCGCCACGCGCAAGGTGGCACCACCGCTGTTGGTGTACGTCGGCAACGAGCCGCCGTTGTAGACGATCGAAGCGCTGGCCTGGATGTCGTGCAAGGCGTTGTTGGTGAAACTGCTGCCGTCCCGCATGTACAGCGCCGCGCCGGTCTGCCACTGAACGCTACCGTTGTTGGTCAGGGCCGCGCCGACCAGGAACTTGTTGCCCCCGGACATGCCGGAGAGCGACTGGCCTGCCGCGACTTCCCAACTACCGGTGAGCGCGCCACCGTTGAAGTTCACGTTACCGTTGACCTGTGCCGCGCCGCCGGTGAAGGTGCCATTGGTCAGCGACAGGTTTGACGCGGTGAAGGCGCCATTGAAAATTGCGTTGTTGCTGACCAGCGTGGACCCTGCGCCGATGAACTGGCTGCCAGCGTTGAAGGTGGCATTGCCGCCGCTGAAGTTGATGGTGCCAGTCTGGGCATCGATGATGCCGCTGTTGAAGAATGCGATCGCTCCGATCGACGTGGCGCCTGCGCCGGCGCTCTTGCGGAAGGTCCCGCTGTTGTTGAAGGTCGGGAGTGCCCCGCCGTTGTACACGAAGGCGTCATCGCTGCGGGCGTCCCAGATCGACTGGTTCTTGATGAGCGCACCGTCCCTCAGGTACAGCGTGCCGGCGTTCCAGTTCACCAGGCCCGACTGATTCGTGAGGGTCGTGCCGATGAAGAACTTGTTCGCGCCGGCGTTGATCTGCAGCACGTCGCCAGCGAGCAGTGGCTCCGGTGCGGTGACGCCGGGGTTGTAGTCACCGCCGGAAAAGATGAAATCGACCGCAAAGGCCGATGGCGCCATCGCCAGCAGAACGGCGGCGCTGAGGGTGCTGCGGCGCAGAAGGTGGCGGGTACTCATGAACGATCTCCCGGAGTTGCAGGCTGACGTGAAAGCATCTGTGGCAAGTCTGGGCTGCCACCATTAGGCAAACGCTAAATTCATCGCCACAAATGGCCTACCCGCCCCCCCTTGAATCGGGGGTGCAGACATTGAGCCAGATCAACGGGCGAGGACCTCGTGGTCCGCAGCGCCACCGAGACTCAGACGCCGGCGCGCACCATGCGTGCCGACAGCGCCTGGTTCAGCGTCTCGGCACTGTCCTTCAGGTGCGCCTGCACCTCCGGGCTGAGGCCGCGGCGGCGCGACGCGATGTCGAGTTGCGTCGAAAGCGCCTTGGCCTGCACGCGCAGCAGGCTGCGCGCGTCGGCGCGGCTGAGCGCCTGCGGTCGCAGCAGCAGGTTGGCCAGGCGGTTGACGTGATCGCGCTGCAACTCGCGCCGCAGTGGCGCGATCTCGCCCGCGCCGGCGAGTTCGCTCCAGACCGCCTTCGCGAGGCTGGCATAGAGCTCCGACAGGGGCAGCGCCCCATCCCCGCCGGAGCCCGTCTTCTCGGCACTGTCGAGCAGGCGCACCGCCACGGTGTCGCTCATCAGCATGCCGAGGAGGCCGCGCTGCATCTCGAGCACCTGGGTGGCGATCGAGAAGTCGGTGCCGGCCGCGGCGTCGCCCGACTGCAGGGCGTCGCGCCGGGCCAGGAAGTCGGTCGCGAGCCGGCGCTGCAGCGCGGGCGAGATGCGCAGGCTGTCGGCCGCGAGCAGGCTGCCGGTGATGAGTTCGAGCGCCTCGCGCTGCTGCGCGGCGGGCACCGGCTGCAGCGGATCGCGCCCGCTGCCCGGCGCGTCGCGCACCGTGCGCACGCCGCCGATCTGGCGCGCCAGCATGCCGGCCGAGCGGCCGACGTCGTTGACGGCGTAGAGCACCGAGCGGCGCAAGACAACGTAGCCTTGGTCGGGGCGGGGCTCGCGAAACTCCTGCCGGCGCAGCATGTCCTGCGCGATCGCGATGCGCTTGCGCGCGAACGCCACCACGTCGTTGCCCAGGTCGAGTTGCAGCGTCTCGGGGTCGAGGCCGAGACTCGCGTCCTCGTCGGTGCCGAAGGCAAGCAGCGGTTCGGCGCTTCGCCCGGCGATGCGCGCCAGCGCCGCCGCTTCGTCCTTCTCGTCGAACGGCCGGTAGGCATATTCGATGGCCCAGTAGTCGTAGGGGCCGAGCGCGGTGTTGAACGGCGTGCCGTAGAGCGTGCGGCGTTCGCCGGGCGCGTTCAGGTTGATCGGCATGTACTCCATCACCGACGCTACCGTGCCGTGGGCAGCGGTGAACTCGGGGTCGGCAAGCTGCCGTTCGGTGTAGGCGCGCGAGGCGCGGAAGTTGTGGCGCAGGCCGAGCGTATGGCCGACCTCGTGGATCGTCACCTGCGTCACGTAGGCTTCGACGAACTTCTGCGCCTCGGGGCTGGACGGGTCGATCTCGCCGCGCACGTCGAGCAGTTCGAGTGCGTAGGCAAGCTGCTCGGCGGCCGCGTCGGCAAAGCTGCATTCGTGGCCTGCCGCAAGGTGCGACGCCGGGCCGGTGCCGTGCGCCGGCGGCAGTTCGCCCGCCCCCGGCGTCAGGATCTGCGAGCGCACCGAGCGCACGTTGCGCGAATCGAGGCTTTCGATCGAGATCCCTGCATGCAGGATCTCACCGGTCCGCGGGTCGACGTGGCTCTGCCCGATGCCGCCGAACCCGGGTCGCGCGTTGGTCATCCAGCGGATCGACGCCCGGCCGAAGTCCAGCGTGTCGAACTCGGCGTCGTCGGGCTGCTGTTCGATGCGGATCGCATCCTTGAAGCCGATCTTCTCGAATGCCTTGTTCCATTCGAGCACGCCTGCCGTCACCGCGGCGCGGTACTTCAGCGGGATGCTGCGGTCGAGCCAGAAGGTGATCGGCTTGACGGGTTCCGACAGCTCGGCCGAGGGCTCCTTCTTCTCCAGCCGCCAGCGGTTGACGTAGCGCTGGCGCGGGTTGCGCGCGATGTCGTCGCTGAAATCGATGACGCCGGTCGTGAAGTGGCCGATCCGGGCGTCGGCCAGCCGCGGGCGCAGCGGCTGCGGCGGCATCCTCGCCAACGAGTAGTGCAGCGTCATGAACAGGCTGCGCGCGTCGGGCAGCGCGCGCGGCACGGTGGGCACCGGGGCGCCGGGCGGCGAGCCCGGCTGCGGCACCGCGATCGAGCCGGCCGCAAAGTGGCTCAGCACCTCGATCACGGTCACGTCGGGCGTATTGCGCAGCGCGGTAATGGCCGAGTTGCGGGTGTCCAGGCTGTAGCCCTGGCGGTAGGTCCGCTGCAATTGCATGGCGGTGCCGAGCAAGTCGGCGACGAAGATCGAATTGGCCTCGATCAGAATCGACTTGCGCTCCGGATGCGGCAGACTGAGCACCGCCGTGCTCGCGAGCAGGCTGGGCGAGAACGCCGCAGCCACGGCACGCGCCTCCGGCGTGCCGGGCCTGGCGATGTATTCGGTGTTCACCCAGACCAGCTGCATCAGGTTGTGGATGCGGCGGAATTCGACCAACCCGTCGTCGAAGCCCAGCAGCCCGCCGAAGAAGAAGTTCTCGCCGATGCCGGTCTTGATCTTCGGCGAAAGGAAGAACGGCTGGTTCAGGTCTTCGGGCTTGAGCTCGAGCCAGACCTTGTCTTCCTTCTGCCACAGTGTGAACAGGCCATCGACGCGCTTGGCGTCCTTGACGACATCGGCAAACGGACGCAGCGCGCCGCCCGGCGCGACCACCGTGACCGGCACGGCGGCGGGGCGCGGCGCCAGGGCCGGAACGGTCGCCGCGATCGGCGCGGGGCCATCAGCGGGAGGAGACGCCGTGATCGGCGCAGACGCCACAGCCTTGCCCTGCGCCCCTGAGGGCTCGGCAAGCTGAGCGCATGCGCTCAAGCCAATGCACAGCAAGGCCATGCTCAATGCAGATCGGTTTGAAACGGGCATGAACTTCTTTCGCGGCACAGGCGCTTACCGGTGGCCGAGTGAAACGGGTCGGAGCGCGGCATGGCAATGAGCAGACATTTTCCCGCCTTTCCACTCCAACGCTTGCTTGCCGGTCTTTGGCGCGTCATGGCGCGCACTGAGGCTTGGCACCGGAGGGCCCTCTCGGCCCGTTGTCGCCCAGCTTGACATGTGTCAACATGTACGGGCCAACGCCCGACCGGCGGCGGCAGGCGCGCGGACCCGCCCGACACGAACCTGGCGCAGCCCGAGCGATCGACAGCGAAGCATCTTGGAGGCGTGCCATGAGCAACTGGTTCCTGAGAATCGCCGTGCTGTACATCATCGTCGGCGTGTCGCTGGGCATCTACATGGGGGCCAGCGGCGACCACACCCTGCACCCGGTGCACGCGCACCTGAACCTGCTGGGTTGGGTCGCGATGAGCTTGTTCGGGCTGTTCTATCGCGCGATCCCGGCGGCGGCCGACTCGATGCTGGCCAAGGCCCACTTCTGGATCTACGTGCCGGCGCAATTCGCGCAGATGGTGCTACTGACCCTGCTCTATCGCGGCAACGGTGCCGTGGAGCCGGTCCTGGGCGTTTGCTCCATCCTCGTGGGCGTCGCCTTCGTGTGCTTCGCGGTCGTCGTCTGGCGCCATACCGGCAAGGCCGGTTGATCACGCCGAACCGGTCGACAGCGCCCTGCCGGAGGGTCGCCTTTCAACCGGCGCGGCGCGTTTGGCTCAGCGGATCGGCTTGAAACGCAGCCGGTGCGGCTTGGCGCCCTCCTCGCCGAGGCGCCTGCGCTTGTCGGCCTCGTACTCCTGGTAGTTGCCGTCGAAGAAGACCCACTTCGAGTCGCCCTCGGCGGCCAGGATGTGGGTCGCGATGCGGTCGAGGAACCAGCGGTCGTGGCTGATGACCATGATCGAACCGGCGAATTCGAGCAGCGCATCTTCGAGCGCGCGCAGCGTCTCGACGTCGAGGTCGTTGCTCGGCTCGTCGAGCATCAGCACGTTGCCGCCCTGCGCCAGCGTCTTGGCCAGGTGCAGCCGGCCGCGCTCGCCGCCCGACAGGTTGCCGACGAGCTTCTGCTGGTCGTTGCCCTTGAAATTGAAGCGCCCGATGTAGGCCCGGCTCGGCATCACGAACTTGCCGACGACGATGTTGTCGAGGCCGCCCGAGACGTCCTGCCAGACCGTCTTGTCGCTCTGCAGCTCGTCGCGGCTCTGGTCGACGAAGGCCATGCGGCAGGTCGGGCCGATCTTGACCTCGCCCGAGTCGGGCTTTTCCTTGCCGTTGATCATGCGAAACAGCGTCGACTTGCCGGCGCCGTTCGGCCCGATGATGCCGACGATCGCGCCGGCGGGCACGCGAAAGGAGAGGTCGTCGATCAGCAGCCGGTCGCCGAAGCTCTTGCTGACGTGGTTGAACTCGATCACTTCGTGGCCGAGCCGCTCGCCGACCGGGATGAAGATCTCGTTCGTCTCGTTGCGCTTCTGGTAGTCGACGTCCGAGAGTTCCTCGAAGCGCGCCAGGCGCGCCTTGCTCTTGGCCTGGCGCCCCTTGGGGTTGGAGCGCACCCATTCGAGCTCCTTTTTCATCGCCTTGGTGCGCGCGTCCTCGGTCTTTTGCTCCTGCTCGAGACGCTGCTCCTTCTGGTCGAGCCAGGTGCTGTAGTTGCCCTTGTACGGAATGCCGCGGCCGCGGTCGAGCTCGAGGATCCACTCGGCCGCGTTGTCGAGGAAGTAGCGGTCGTGGGTGATCGCGACCACGGTGCCCGGAAAGCGCTTGAGGAAGACTTCCAGCCATTCGACGCTTTCGGCGTCGAGGTGGTTGGTCGGCTCGTCGAGCAGCAGCATGTCGGGCTTCGACAGCAGCAGCCGGCACAGCGCGACGCGGCGCTTTTCGCCGCCCGAGAGCTTGTCGACCGTCGCCTCCCACGGCGGCAGGCGCAGCGCGTCGGCGGCGAGTTCGAGCTGCAGGTCAGTGTTCTCGCTGCCGGCAGCGGCGATCTGCGCCTCGAGCTCGTGCTGTTCGGCGGCCAGTGCGTCGAAATCGGCATCCGGCTCGGCGTAGGCGGCATAGACCTCGTCGAGGCGCTTCTTCGCCGCCAGCACGCCGCCGATACCCTCTTCCACCGCATGGCGCACGGTCTGGTCGGGGTCGAGCCTCGGTTCCTGCGGCAGGTAGCCGATCTTCAGGCCCGGCATCGCCGTCGCTTCGCCTTCGATCTCGTTGTCGAGCCCGGCCATGATCTTGAGCAGGGTCGATTTGCCCGAGCCGTTGACCCCAAGCACGCCGATCTTGGCGCCGGGAAAGAAGCTGAGCGAAATGTCCTTGAGGATCTGGCGCTTCGGCGGAACGATCTTGCCGACGCGGTTCATGGTGTAGACGTACTGGGCCATGGGTGCGGTGTCCTGAGTCAGCTGAAACGGCCGCTGCGGCGGCCAACCGCGTATTGTCGCCGCTCGGCATGCCCGGCTGCTTTCTGCTAGCGTCGCGCGTCCCCGCCCGCCGCCGCCCCGTGACCTCTCCCCCGCTGCCGCGCCTGCTCTACCTGCTGATGCTGTGCAACCTGGTGCTGGGTACCGGGGTGTTCGTGCTCGGCGGCATCCTGGTGCCCGTCAGCGAGTCGCTCCACGTCAGCGTGGCCGCCGCCGGGCAGGTGATGACGGCCTACGCCGTCTCGACCGCGCTGCTGGCGCCGCCGGTGCTGGTGCTCACCGGGGGCTGGCCGCGCAGGGCGGCGCTGGTCTTCGGCCTGCTGCTGTTCGCGCTGGGGTGCCTGGTGTGCGCACTGGCGCAGAACCTGCCGGTGCTGCTGGCGGGCCGGGCGCTGATGGGCATCGGCGCCATCTACACCCCGATCTCCGGCGGCATTGCGGTCGCGATGGTCGCGCCGGCGCAGCGCGGCCGGGCGCTGTCGCTGGTGTTCCTCGGCGTCAGCCTGAGCTACGTGGTCGGGATGCCGCTCGGCGCGTGGCTCGGCTTTCGCTACGGCTGGCGATGGCCGGTGGTGACCGTTGCCGCAGCCGGCCTCGTGGCCGCGCTCGCGCTCACGTTGCTGCTGCCGAAGCACATCGCCGCGCCGGGGGCGAGCTTCAGGGGGCTGCCGCGGCTGCTCGCGCAGCCAGCGATCGCGTCGACACTCGGCGTGACGCTGCTCTACTTCGTCGCGATCTTCCTCGTCTTCTCGTACATCGGGCCGGTGCTGCAGGCGCTGCTGCCGATGTCGGCCGAATGGATGTCGTTCACGCTGCTGCTGTTCGGCCTGGCCGGCGTGGTCGGCACGCTCATCGGCGGCTGGGCCACCGACCGCTTCGGGGCGCGTCGCACCTTGCCGGTGCAACTTGCCGTGCTCGGCTCGACGATGGCGCTGCTGCCGCTGACCCGGGGCCACTATCCGCTGATGGTCGCGGCGTTCGTGGTCTGGGGCGTGGCCGGCTTCGGCATGATGGCGCCGCAGCAGTCGCGCCTGGCCGCGCTGGCGCCGGCGCAGACGCCGATCCTGCTCTCGCTCAATGGGTCGATGCTCTACCTCGGCACGGCGGCCGGCGCGGCGCTCGGCGGCGCGGTGGCGGCAAGCGTCGGGTTCTCGCGCCTGTCATGGGTCGGCGTGCCCTTCGCGCTGGCCGCGTTGGCCGTGCTACGACTGAGCCTGCGCCTGGCGGCGGCGCGAACCTGAGATCGCGGCCACCCCCGTGGCTGGCGGTTCGACCGTCTCAAGGCGAGCCCGCCGCGGCCGATATCAGGCGGTACCACCCGTGCCTTTGCACCGTCGGGAGACCCCGTGCTTCTCGAGACCCTCCCCCATCCCCTTGGCCGATCAGGGCTCCCGACTGCGCCAGACGCGCCGGGCTCCGCGCCCTCGGGTGCGCGCCCTGGCGGCCTGCCTTGCGGTGGCCGAGTGGTCTTGCCCGCGCCCGGTGCCGGCGAGGCGCGAAACCGCGCGACGGCGCTGGCGCCGCGCGCCGCGCCCTGACGCGGATGCGCCTCGAACCGCATCCGCTGCTGGCCCGCCAGCTCAAGCGACTCGGGCTCGGTGCCGACGCCGTGCCTTCGCCGCCCTGGCGCGGGCTGCTCGAGCGCGTCAGCCGCGCCTATGCCAAGGCCGACCGCGACCAGGCCCAGCTTGAGTCCCGCCTGCACGAGCGCACCGAGGCGCTGCGCCTGAGTGAAAGCCGGCTCGCGAACCTGGTTTCGCTGTCGGCCGACTGGATCTGGGAGCAGGACGCCGATCTGCGCTTCACCTACTTCTCGGAGGGCTTCCAGACGGCCACCGGCATCGATCCGGCGGCGCTGATCGGTCAGCGGCGCCTGGGCAGCGATGCCTTCGACGCACCCGAGGAAGCGGTACGCAAGCACCTGGCGCAGGTGGCCAAGCGCGAGCCCTTTCGCGACTTCAGCTACGCCTACCTGCGGCCCGACGGCGGGAGGTGCCACTTGCGGATCAGCGGCGAGCCGGTCTTCGACGCCGACGATGTGTTCAAGGGCTATCGCGGCGTCGGCACCGACGACACGCAGGCCACCCTGGCCGCGCAGCGGGTGCAGCAACTCGCCTGCTACGACAGCCTGACCGGGCTGCCCAACCGCAACATGTTCATCGCCGAGCTCGAGCGCGCGCTTGCCCGGGCGCGCCGCAACGGCAACCCTTTCGGGCTGTGCTTCATCGACCTCGACCGCTTCAAGACCATCAACGACAGCCTCGGCCATGCCGCCGGCGACGCGCTGCTCACGGCGATGGCGGCGCGCCTGCGCGGCCTGCTGCGCGAGAGCGACCTCGTCGCGCGCCTGGGTGGCGACGAGTTCGTCGTGCTGCTCGAGGGGCAGGCCGAAGTGGCCGCGCTGTCGGCGGTGGCACGCAAGATGCTCGCCGCCGTGAGCGAGCCGATGCTTCTGGAGGGGCGCAGCCTGTGGGTCACCGGCAGTTGCGGCATCGCGATGTTCCCGGGCGACGGCGAGGACGCCCAAACGCTGTTGAAGAATGCCGACGCGGCGATGTACCAGGCCAAGGCCGCGGGCAAGAACACCTTCCACTTCTACACCGAGGCGCTCGCCGTCCAGGCCGCCCAACTGTTCGCGCTCGAGTCAGACCTGCGCCTGGCGGTCGAGCGCGACGAGTGGGTGCTCCACTACCAGCCGAAGATCGATCTGGCCAGCGGCCACATGCGCGGCGTCGAGGCGCTGATCCGCTGGCAGCACCCCGAGCGCGGCCTGCTGCCGCCGGGCGAATTCATCCCGATGGCCGAGGACAGCGGGCTCATCGTGCCGCTCGGTCGCTGGGTGTTGCAGGCGGCGTGCCGGCAGCTGCGCGCCTGGCGCAACGCCGGCTTCGAGGTGCCGCGCTGCGCCGTGAACCTGTCGGCACGCCAGTTCGGCTGCGAATCGCTGCTCGACGATGTGCTCGAGTCGCTCAGCGCCGCCGGGCTCGAGGCGAAGTTGCTCGAAGTCGAGATCACCGAGAGCGTGCTGATGGCCGACCCCGACCGCGCCAACCGCATCCTGCAGCGCCTGCATGCGCACGGCGTGCACATCTCGATCGACGATTTCGGCACCGGCTACTCGTCGCTCGCCTACCTGAAGCGCTTTCCGGCGCAGACGCTCAAGATCGACCGCTCGTTCGTGCGCGGCCTGCCCGACGACCGCGACGATGCCACGATTACCCAGGCAGTGATCGCGCTGTCACACAGCCTCGGGCTGCAGGTGGTGGCCGAGGGCGTCGAGACCAACGAGCAGCTCGACTTCCTGCGCCGGCTGGGCTGCGACCAGGTGCAGGGCTACCTGATCGACCGCCCGATGCCGGCGGCGCAGCTCGCGCAGCGGTTGCAGCAGCGGCTGCCTCAGGCGGCCTGACGCGCGGCAGCGTGCGGCTCAGGCTTGCGGGCCGGACAACGGCGTACGGGCCGATGGCCTCTCCGACAGACCGTGCCAGCCCGCGCGCAGGCACGGTCGCAAGCCCGGCTCAGCCGGTCAACCCCGCCAGCGCCAGGCTGTCGACGTGGTGCTGGCGGTCGGCCGCGTGCCGGTAGTGCAGCGTTGCCAGGCAGTCGGCCAGCGTGACTGGCGGCGACCGGCCGAGCAGTTCGGCCGTGCGCGTCCGGGCACCCGCGAGATCGCCCAGCCGGGCCTGGCAGGCGGCGACGAAGGCGAGCTGCGCGGCGTCTGGCGCGCTGAGGTGCTTGAGGGCGTCCAGCGCCTCCGCGTAGCGGCGGGCGACGAAGCGGGCCCGGCCGAGGTGGCTCCAGAAGCGCTCGGGATGGTAGGGGTTGAGCCGCATCGCCTTCAGGATCCAGCCTTCGCCCTCGTCGGCCTGGCCGTGCCAGGTGAGGATCTCGCCCTGCTGCACCACGACGAGGTCGTCGTTCGGGTTGAGGCTGAGCGCGCGCTGCTGGTGGTAGACGCACTGGTCGTGGTTGTCGCGCACCAGGTTCACCGCGGCCAGGATGCGGTGCACGTCGCTGTCGTTCTCGTCGAGCGCGAGCGCGGTCTCGAGCTCGTCGACGATCGCCTTCTCGGTCGCATCGCGGTCCTCGCACCAGTTGTAGACCCAGGCCTGCCCGAGCACGCAGGCCCGCCACGCATGCGCGTGCGCGTAGCCCGGGTCGAGCTCGATCGCGCGCTCCAGCAGCCGCTGCGCGCGCAGGTTGTCGGCGCGGTTGCTGCGGTGATGCAGCACCTTGCCGGTCAGCACGCACTCGTAGGCGGCCATGTTGTCGGTCGTCTTGCGCGCGGCGCGGTCTCGCGACGCCGCCTCGATGCGCCCGGGCAGCGTCGAGACGATGGCCGAAGTGACCTCGTCCTGGATCGCGAAGATGTCGGCCAGCTCGCGGTCGTAGCGCTCGGCCCAGACGTGGCGGTCGGTCTCGGCGTCGATCAGCTGGACCGTGATGCGCACCCGGTTGCCGGCCTTGCGCACGCTGCCCTCGACGACGTACTGCACGCCGAGCTCGCGGGCGAACTTCTGCACCTCGACCGGGCGCCCCTTGTACTTGAACGACGAGTTGCGCGAGATCACGAACAGCTCGCGAAAGCGCGACAGCTCGGTGATGATGTCCTCGGTGATGCCGTCGGCGAAGAACTCCTGCTCGGCCTCGCCGCTCATGTTGTTCAGCGGCAGCACCGCGATCGCCGGCTTGTCGACGCGCTCGCGCGCCGGCGCGGCGGCGGGGGTCGGCGTTGCCGCCGGCGCGCCCGCCGCACGCAGCTGGTAGGCGCGCACCGGCTTGGCCAGGTTCTTCAGCGTCTTCTCGCCGAGGTCTTCGAAGCGGGCCGGCACGCGGTGGCGCAAGGCGCACTCCACCGCGTCGGAAACGCACACGCCACCGGGCTCGGCCAGCGACTCGAGCCGCGCCGCCGTGTTGACGCCGTCGCCGTAGATCGTGCCGTCGGCCTTCTCGATCACGTCGCCGAGGTGGATGCCGATCCGAAAACGCATCCGGCAGTCCTCGGCCTGGCCCGCGGTGCGGGTCGCGATCTCGTCCTGCACCGCCAGCGCCGCGTTGACGGCGCCGGCCGCCGTCTCGAACACGGCCAGCACCGAGTCGCCGGCCATGTCGATCACGCGGCCCTGGTTGGCCGCGATGCGGCGCCCGAACACCTCGCGCGCGGCGTCGAGCGCGTCGACGGTGCCGGGCTCGTCGCAGGCCATCAGGCGCGAGTAGCCCGACACGTCTGCCGCCAGGATCGCCGCCAGCCGTTGCCGTGTGTTCGTCTCGCCCATCGCCGCCTCTTCCCGCGGGAGTGAGTCGCCTGCAAATGGTAAACCTGACGCTGCCCGGGCGCTCGGCGCGGCGCAAGCCCGGCTGGTAGAATCCCAGCACGCAGCGCTGATCCAGTCTCCTTGCTGCCGTCGTCTTCGACTCGAGCGCGCGTCCTGCTGCGCTTGTCCCCCACCCTGACGCCTGCGACTGGCGCTCATGCCTTGAGCGACGGGCCGATCTGTTTGCCAATCCCCTATGAAATTCGATGAACTCGGCCTCGCCGAGCCCCTGCTGCGCGCGGTTCACGAGCACGGCTACGACACGCCGACCCCCATCCAGGCGCAGGCCATTCCGGTCGTGCTGGCCGGCGGCGACCTGATGGGCGGCGCGCAGACCGGCACCGGCAAGACGGCCGGCTTCGTGCTGCCGATGTTGCAGCGCCTGTCGCTCACCACGCCGCCGCGCGACGCGCGCGGGCGGACGCCGATTCGCTGCCTGATCCTGACCCCGACGCGCGAACTCGCGGCGCAGGTGGAAGAAAGCGTGCGCATCTACGGCAAGTACATGAAGAGCAGCTCGATGGTGATCTTCGGCGGCGTCGGCATGCAGCCGCAGATCGACAAGTTGAGGCGCGGCGTCGACATCCTCGTCGCCACGCCGGGCCGCCTGCTCGACCACGCCGGGCAGCGCACGCTGGACCTCTCGCACGTCGAGATCCTCGTCCTCGACGAGGCCGACCGCATGCTCGACATGGGCTTCCTGCCCGACGTGAAGAAGGTGCTCGCGCTGCTGCCACAGAAGAAGCAGAGCCTGCTCTTCTCGGCCACCTTCAGCGACGAGATCAAGAACCTCGCCGACCGGCTGCTCAACGCGCCGGCGCTGATCGAGGTCGCGCGACGCAACCAGACCGCCGAACTGATCGAGCAGAAGGTGCACCCGGTCAGCCGCGAAGGCAAGAAGGATCTGTTGATTCACCTGATCAAGAAGAACGACTGGGACCAGGTACTCGTCTTCACGCGGATGAAGCACGGCGCGAACCGCCTGACCGAGCACCTGAACAAGGCCGGCATCAGCGCGATGGCAATCCACGGCAACAAGAGCCAGACCGCGCGCACCAAGGCGCTGGCCGAGTTCAAGACCGGCGATCTCGAGGTGCTGGTCGCGACCGACATCGCCGCGCGCGGGATCGACATCGACCAGTTGCCGCACGTCGTCAACTACGAGCTGCCGAACGTGCCCGAAGATTACGTGCACCGCATCGGCCGCACCGGCCGCGCCGGATCGACCGGCGAGGCGATCTCGCTCGTCTGCGTCGATGAAGAAGGGTTCCTGCGCGACATCGAGCGCCTGATCAAGCGCTCGATCCCGCGCGAAGTGGTGCCCGGCTTCGAGCCGAACCCGAACGAGCGCGCCGAGCCGATCGTGCTCGGCCGCATGGTCATCGGCGAAGGCGCCAATCGTGGCGGGCGCAGCAGCGGGCATCGCAATGGCAATGCCGGTGGCGCACCGGGCGGACGCGGCCGCCACGACGGACCGCCCTCGGCGCGCCATGGCGGCGGCGCGCCCGCCGGCGGGCGCCCGTCGGCGCCGCGCGCCGGCGCCGGCCGCGGCGCACGCGGTGGCAGTGGTGGCACGGGCGGCGGCGGCCGGCCCGGCCGATGAGGCCGATTCGAGAAAGCGTCGGCCCGCCTGCGAGCGTGGCGGGCTGTGCCGCCGCCGTAGACTGCGCATGCGGGAGGTTCCGATGAGCAATTCGCCAACAGCCTCGAGGCGCCAGGGCGCACGCGCCGAGGGCGCGCCGCGCGCGGCCCTGCTGGCCGGCGCGACCGGCCTGATCGGGCGTGCAATGCTGCCGCTGTTGCTGCAGGGCGATCGCTACGCCCGGGTTCACGTGCTGCTGCGCCGCGCTGTGGCCGACCTGCCGCGCAACGCCAAGCTGGTGGCGCACGAGGTCGATTTCAGCGCCCTGCCCGCGCTGCCGGCGGTGGACGACGTCTACATCGCGCTCGGCACGACGATCAAGGTGGCCGGTTCGCAGGCCGCCTTTCGCGCGGTCGATTTCGACGCGGTGCTCGACACCGCGCGCGCTGCGCGGGCCGCCGGCGCAAGCCGCCTGGCGGTCGTCTCGGCGCTCGGCGCCGACGCGACGTCCGGCGTGTTCTACAACCGCGTCAAGGGCGAGATGCAGGCCGCCGTGGCGCAGCTCGGCTACGAGTCGGTGCTGTTCGCGCAGCCGTCGCTGCTGGTCGGCGACCGCGAGGCGCTGGGCCAGCCGGCGCGGCCCGGCGAGGTGTGGGCGACGCGGCTGCTGCGCCCGTTCATGGGTCTCGTGCCGGCGAGCGTGCGCCCGATCGAGGCCGGCGCGGTGGCGCAGGCGCTGCTGCGCGCCATGCACGACGGCGCGCCGGGCGTGCAGGTGCTGTCGTCGGCCCGCATGCAGGAGTTCGGCCGGCAGCGGGATTGACCGCGCTCAATCGGAGACCGGCCTCCCGCGCAAGGTCGGGGCGGCGCTCCGATACGATCAAGCCGACGTAGCCAAGCCCGGGAGCCCAGATGAAGATCACATTCCTCGGTGCCGCCGACGCGGTCACCGGCTCGCGCCACCTGATCGAGGTCGGCGGCTCGTGCATCCTGCTCGACTGCGGGCTGTTCCAGGGCTACAAGACGCTGCGCGAACGCAACTGGGCGCCGTTCCCGGTCGAGCCCGCCAGCATCGACGCGGTGGTGCTGAGCCACGCCCATCTCGACCACTGCGGCTTCCTGCCGGCTCTTGTGAAGGGCGGCTTTCGGGGCAGCATCTTCGCGTCGCCCGCGACGCGCGACCTGTGCGAGGTAATGCTGCTCGACAGCGCCCACCTGCAGGAAGAAGACGCCCGCCGCGCCAACCGCCTCGGCAGTTCGCGCCACGCGCCGGCGCTGCCGCTGTACACCACCGCCGACGCGAAGTGCGCGCTCGCGCGCATCGTGCCGCTCGCGCCCGGGCGCAGCACCAGCATCGGCGCCGTGCGCGTCTCGCTGACGCCGGTGGGGCACCTGCTCGGCGCCTGCGCGGTCACGCTGCAGGCCGGCGGCACGACGCTCGCGTTCTCGGGCGACGTCGGGCGCAGCGCCGACCTGCTGATGCCTGCGCCGCAGCGCCTCGCGCGGGCCGACGTGCTGCTCGTCGAGTCGACCTACGGCGACCGGCTGCACCCCTCCGAGGATGCGCAGGCGCGCCTGGGCGCGATCATCCGCGCCACGGTGCGCCGCGGCGGCTCGGTGCTGCTGCCGTCGTTCGCGGTCGGCCGCGCGCAGGCCCTGCTGCTGGTGCTGCAGCGGCTGCGCGACGCGGGCGAGATCGCGCCCGACCTGCCGCTCTTCCTCGACAGCCCGATGGCCACGCTGGCCACCACGCTGTACCAGCGGCACGCCAAGCTGCTGCGCATCCGACCCCGCGAGGCGGCCCGCCTGTGCGACGGCGTGACACTGGTCGCCAAGGCGGCCGATTCGGAGAAGCTCACCCGCTCGCGCTGGCCGGGCGTGATCATCTCGGCCAGCGGCATGGCCACCGGCGGTCGCGTGCTGCACCACCTGAAGGCGATGGCGCCGCAGGCGCGGCACCACATCGTCTTTCCGGGCTTCCAGGTGGCGGGCACGCGCGGCGCCAAGCTCGTCGAAGGCGCGCGCGACGTGAAGATCTTCGGCGAGTACGTCGCCGTGAAGGCCGAGGTCAGCCACCTCGAAGGCTTCTCGGGCCACGCCGACGCCGACGAGCTGATGCAGTGGCTGCGCGGCTTCGAGGCCGCACCAGCCCAGACCTTCGTCGTCCACGGCGAGCCTCACGCCGCCGACACGCTTCGCTCGAGGGTGCAGGACGAACTCGGCTGGCGCGTGCGGGTGCCGGGGCACCTGGAGAGTGTCACGCTCTGAATCGGCCGTCCCGCCCAAGAAGAGGCCGGGGCCGGGCGGGTCGGGGCGGCGGTGCGCGGTCTGCGTCATTGCGCAATGCATCGGAGCCGCATCGGTTGACCGGCCCGGGTCAGTCGAAGCGGCCTTCCCGCAGCCACTTGGTGGCCACCCACTTCTCGCCTTCGAGCACCGGTGCGCCGCCGTGCAGCGTGCGGGTGTCGGGGTGCGGCCGGTCGTAGCCAAAGTAGACGGCGTTGCCGCGCGCCGGCATCACCTCGAACCCGACGTCGGGGAAGGTCGTCGCGCCACCGCGCAGCGGCGTGTTCAGGTACATCACCAGGGTCGCGAGGCGCTGCCCGCCGCGACGCAGCACGTTCGCCGTGCCGGGTTGCGCCGGGTCGAAATAGTCGTAGTGCGGCTTGTACTCGGCGCCCGGGCGGTAGCGCAGGATCTGCAGGCCCTCGCCGTTCTCGACCGGCCAGCAAAGCAGCGCGGCGATGCGCGCCTCGATCCGCGCCACGAGCCGGTTCTCGCCGCGCGCGAAGAACATGCCCTCGCTGGTGCGCGAGGCATTGACTTCGCTGCCGCCAGTTGCCAGCGCAACGGTCTCGGAACGCTCCAGCCGCTCACGCGCCAGCGCCACCAGTTCGTCGCACTCCGCCGCATCGAGCAGGCCGCCGAAGACGACGACGTGCGGCTCCGTCATGGCCGCCAGCACCTGCACCTCGCGGTCGTCGGCGCGGGTCGAATTCGCCGCGTCGGCCAGCACCGGCCGCGGCATCGCAACGCGCGCGGGCCGCGGCGCCAGGTCGCGGCGCACGTCCTTGAGCGCGCCCTTCGCCACGCTACGGCTCCAGCCGCTGGCGAGCATCGCGTCGAGCACGGCCTCGTCCGGCAGGCCGGCCTGCGTCTGCTCGGCGATCCAGCGGCGCAACTCGGCGGTGACGATCTGCCCGCTCATGGACCGACATTCTGCCCAAGCACCCGGCGCAGGCTTCAGGCCCGCGGGCGGCGTCGGAACACGAGCCGGTCGGGTGCCGACGCGGCGGCGGCAAAGGCGTAGCCCTCGGCGTCGAAACCGCGCAGCCCCTCGGGCGTGGCGACGCGACGCGTGATCGCGTGGCGCGCCATCAGCCCGCGGGCACGCTTGGCGAAGTAGCCGATCACCTTGTACTGGCCGCCGGCAGGAGCGTCCTTCCAGTCCTCGAACACGCAGTCGATCACGCGCGCCTTGAGCGCCCGGCGGTCGACCGCGCGAGAGTACTCGTGCGACGCGAGGTTGACGACCACCGGCGTCGCGTCGGCCCGTAGGCGGCGGTTCAGGTGCCGGGCGATCGTGTCGCCCCAGTACACGGTCAGGTCGCGCCCCCGCGGGTTGGCCAGCGCCGTGCCCATCTCGAGCCGGTAGGGCTGCAGGCGGTCGAGCGGGCGCAGCACGCCGTAGAGGCCGGAGAGGATCGCCACGTGCTGCTGCGCCCACGCGAGATCGGCCTCGGGCAGGCTGCGCGCGGCCAGCCCGCCATAGACGTCGCCGTCGAAGGCGAACACGGCGGGGCGGCTGGCCTTCGCGCCGGGGCGCGGCCGCCAGGCGGCGTAGCGCTGCACGTTCAGCGCGGCCAGCGGCGCCGACAGGCTCATCAGCGCGGCGATCTCGTCGGCTGTCTTCTCGCGCAACAGTCCGATCAGCTCGGCCGAGCGGGCGCCGAAGCTCGGCGTGGTGGGCGCCAGCGCAGGCGCGGGCGATTCGAAGTCGAGCGTCTTGGCGGGGGACAGCAGCAACAGCATGGGGGCGGGCGCGCGACGGAAGGCGCTCGATTATCGCCAGCGCATCGCGCTTCGCGCTCTCGGTCGCGGGCATCGAGCCACTCCCTCGCCGATCGCTGCGCTGGTCGATCCCCGTGAACGGGGCCTGCCGGCATGCAGGCCGGCAGGCGCTCCGGGCGGCGAACACGGCGCAGGCCGTGTTCGCTTCACGCCCTCCACCCCGCTCGCCCTTCGCTTCGCGCTCTCGGTCGCGGGCATCGAGCCCACTCCCTCGCCGATCGCTGCGCTGGTCGATCCCCGTGAACGGGGCCCCTCGCCCTTCGCTTCGCGCTCTACCGAAAGTTCCGGCTGCGGCTGAGCAGGCCCTGCAGCAGCGTCGAGTGGTCGATCATCCGCGCCGCTACCAGATGCATCACCGCGTGCTCGTCGCTGCCTTCACGCTGCCACGTGCCGTAGACCGTCAGCAGCGTCGCGCCGAGCAACGCCTGGCGCTGCGCCTCGGCCACGCGCGGCCAGACGATCACGTTGACGGCGCCGGTCTCGTCTTCGAGCGTCACGAAGACGGTGCCCTTGGCCGTCTCGGGCCGCTGGCGGTGCGTCACCAGGCCGCTGGCGCGCGCCAGGCGCCCGTTCGGGTAGCAGTGCAGCACGGCGGACGGCTGCACGTGGAAGGCCGCCAGCTCGTCGCGCAGCAGCGCCAGCGGGTGGCGCGCGAGGGTGAGGCCGAGCGCGCGGTAGTCGGCCACCATGTCTTCGGCCTCGCTCGGCGCAGCGAGCTGCGCCGGGGTTTCGGCCATGCGGGTGGCGTGCAGCAGCGCGGTGGGCCGGGTATCGATGCCGGCCACCGCCCACGCGGCCTGGTGGCGGTGGGCACCGCCAGAGCCCGTCGCCGCCGGGCCGTCCCGAGGCGACGGCGCGCCCTCGAGGGGGCCATGCTGAGGCCCTCCTCGGGGTACCGACAGCAGGCCCTGCAGCGCGCCGGCCTGCGCCAGCGATTGCAGTTCGTGCGCGTCGAGTGCGGCGCGGCGCGCCAGGTCTTCCGGGCTGGCGAAGGGTGCTTGCGCGCGTGCGGCGACGATGCGCCGCGCCGCCGCGCCGCCGAGCCCGCTCGCCTGGTTCAGGCCCAGGCGCACAGCGCGCGGCGGCATTCCTTCGCCGGCGCGTCCGACGCAGCCTTCGCGCCGGCTGGCACGGCCGCTCTCGCCGTCGCTCTCGTCGCCGTGGCCATGCTCGTGATCGTGATCGTGATCGTGATCGTGATCGTGACCGTGACCGTGACCGTGACCGTGACAGTGATCGTGATCGTGATCGTGATCATGGTGGCCGTCGCCCTCGCCCTCCCCTTCGAGCGTCGCCTCGGCGCCGCTGACGCGCACATCGACCGCGCGCACCTCGACGCCGTGTGCGCGCGCGTCGCGCACTAGTTGCGCCGGCGCGTAGAAGCCCATCGGCTGGCTGTTGAGCAGCGCGGCGAGAAAGGCATCCGGGTGGTGGCGCTTGATCCAGCTGCTGACGTAGGCCAAGAGCGCGAAGCTCGCCGCGTGGCTTTCGGGGAAGCCGTATTCGCCGAAGCCCTCGATCTGCTTGAAGATCGCCTCGGCAAAGTCGCGCTGGTAGCCCTTCTCGACCATGCGCCCGACCAGCCGCTCGTGGAAGGGGCCGAGCCCGCCCTTCCTCTTCCACGCCGCCATCGCGCGGCGCAGGCTGTCGGCCTCGCCGGGGGTGAAGTCGGCGGCCAGGATGGCGAGCTGCATCACCTGCTCCTGGAAGATCGGCACGCCGCGCGTCCGCTCCAGCGCCTGCTTGACCTCGGCGCTGGGATAGACAACCTCGCTCGCCGGCAAGGCGCGGTTCCTGAGGTAGGGGTGGACCATGCCGCCCTGGATCGGCCCCGGCCGCACGATCGCCACCTCGATCACCAGGTCGTAGAAGCAGCGTGGCAGCAGGCGCGGCAGCATGCTCATCTGCGCGCGCGACTCGATCTGGAACACACCCACGGTGTCGGCGCGGCAGACCATGTCGTAGGTGGCTGCGTCCTCGGCCGGCACGTCCTGCATCTCGAATGACAGCCCCAAGACGCCTTCGGCGTCGCCCGCCGAGGGGAGCGAACCCGGCTTGGGGCGGCCCGGCGCCGGGTTCGGTTCCCGCCCGAGCTTGGCGCCGATGAACTCCAGCGAGCGCCTGATCGCGCTCAGCATGCCGAGCGCCAGGATGTCGACCTTCAGCAGCCCGAGCGTGTCGAGGTCGTCCTTGTCCCACTGGATGACGCTGCGGTCCTTCATCGCGGCGTTCTCCACCGGCACCAGCTCGGCGATGCGGTCGCGCGCGATGACGAAGCCGCCCGGGTGCTGGCTCAGGTGGCGCGGAAAGCCGATCAGCTGCTGCGTCAGCTCGACCCACAGCTTCGTCACCGGCGCGTCGGGGTCGAAGCCGTTCTCGCGCAGGCGTTCGGGGTGAATGACGGCCCCAAGACGCCCTTGGCGTCGCCCCCCGAGGGGAGCGAACCCGGCTTGGGACGGCCCGGCGCCGGGTTCGTCCGCCGCATCGACCCACCAATGCTGGCTCTTGGCCACCGCGTCGATGGCCGACAGGTCGAGGCCGAGCGCCCGCCCCATGTCGCGCAGCGCCGAGCGCGGCCGGTAACTGATGACCACCGCCGTCAGCGCTGCGCGGTGGCGGCCGTACTTGCGGTAGATGTACTGGATGACCTCTTCGCGCCGCTGGTGCTCGAAATCGACGTCGATGTCGGGCGGCTCATTGCGCTCGGCGCTGATGAAGCGCTCGAACAGCACGTTCATGCGCGACGGATCGACCTCGGTGATGCCCAGGCAGTAGCACACCGCCGAATTGGCCGCGCTGCCGCGCCCCTGGCACAGGATGCCCTGCGCGCGCGCCCACAGCACGATGTCGGCCACGGTGAGGAAGTAGGGCTCGTACTTCAGCTGCGCGATCAGCGCCAGTTCGTGCTCGACGAGCGCGCGCACCGCGTCGGGCACCCCGCCGGGGTAGCGCCGCAGCGCCCCGGCCTCGGTGAGCGTGCGCAGGTGGCTCTGCGGCGTGTGACCCTCGGGCACGATCTCGCGCGGGTATTCGTAGCGCAGCTCGTCGAGCGAGAAGCTGCACTGGCCGGCGATCTCGAGCGTGCGCTGCAGCCACTCGGGCGGGTACAGCGCCTCGAGCCGGCCGCGCGAGCGCAGGTGCGCCTCGGCGTTGGGCTCGAGTGCGAAGCCGCACTGCGCCACCGGCAGCGAAAGGCGCGTCGCCGTCAGCGCGTCGTGCAGCGGCTTCCTCGAGCGCAGGTGCATGCGCACGCCGCCGGCGGCCACCAGCGGCAGGCCGCTGACCTTGGCCACGCGTTGCACCGCCTCCAGCAGTTGCTCGTCGTCGGCGTGGTGCAGCAGCTCGACGGCGATCGCGCAGCGATCGTGCTGGAACCAGGTCTTGAGCCACATCGCGTGGGCGAACATCGCTTCGAACGGCTGGTCGGCGCGCGGCAGCAGCAGCGCGAAGCAGCCCGGCAGACCGGCCAGCGTGGGCGCGTTGGGCACCTTGCCTTCGAGGTCCGACGGGTGCGCGAGGTAGTGCCCCTTCGGCGCCCGCCGTCGCGCGACGGTGATCCACTCCGACAGGTTGCCGTAGCCGCGCCGCGTCTGCGCCAGCAGCACCAGGCGCGCGTGTGCAGCAGCGCCGGCAGCGCCCGGCAGCGTGAGCTGCACCTCGCTGCCGACGATCAGGTGCAGTTGCCGGCGCTTGGCCTCGCCGTGCGCGCGCACCACGCCGGCGAGCGAGCATTCATCGGTGATCGCCAGCGCGCTGTAGCCGAGCTCTGCCGCACGCGCCACCAGTTCCTCGGGATGCGACGCGGCGCTGAGGAAGCTGAAGTTGCTGCGGCAGTGCAGCTCGGCGTAGGCGGGGAGCATGGCCGGAGCGGCCTGTCGGTACGGCGGCTCGGCGGCGCTTCAGGCTGGCAGCAGCGCATCCAGCGGGCTGCGCACCGCGCCACCCGTTACCTCGAGCACATGCGTATGGATCATCGTCGTCGAGACGTCGCTGCGGCCCAGCAGCTTCTGCACCGTGCGACAACGAGCGACGTGCAGTTGCGGCGCAGGTTCATGTGGGCGAAGCCCACGTGAAGCGCAGCGGCCGAAGCCAAAGTCGGTGCCGGATTGCAGCAGGCGGGTGGCAAACGCGTGGCGCAAGGTATGCGGCGTGGCCGGGCGGGTGATGCCGGCGCATTGCACCGCGCGCTTGAAGGCGCGCTGGAACGTCTGGTCGAACCCGTGGTGCCGCCGCACCCTCGACCGCGGGCAGACCGAATGCTCGGCCTGCGCAAAGACCCACAGCAAGCGAAGCGCAACTGCGGCGAAGGCTGACTTGGCGCCAGCCAAGTCAAGCGTCAGCGGCCGAAGCCAAAACCAACCCCACGACGCGCCGGCCCGCGGGTACTTGCGCCCCAGCGCATCGGGCAGCTGCACACCACCGCGCCCGTCGCGCGCATCGGCCTGCCACAAGACGTGAGCGCGCTGCAACTGCGGCTTCAGCGCGGGCGCCAGCGCGGCAGGCAACATCACCACCCGGTCTTTACCGCCCTTGCCAGAGCGCGCCACGATGACGCGGCGTTCGAAGTCGACATCCTTCACGTGCAGTTGCAGTGCCTCGGTGATGCGCATGCCGGTGCCGTAGAGCAATTGCGCCAGCACCCCGTGCGTGCCCCCGAGCAATGCCAGCACGGCTCGCACCTCGCCGGCCGACAGCACCACCGGCAGCCGCGGTTTGCGCTGCGGCCGCTCCATCGCATTCATCCACGGCAGGCGCAGGCCGTGAAAGCGCACGAAGGCACGCACCCAATGGACGTAGGCTTCTTCCGTCCGTATGCTGTGGTGCAAGTAGCGGAGCCGCTCGCGCAATGCATCGAGCAAGCGCCGCGCCGGCCCGGCTGGGTCGGCAGCAACAGCGCCAGCGCTCGACGAATGCAAGGCGGCAGAGGGAGCGGTCATCGCGGATACTGTGTTTATATACAGCATAACCCACGGATGCGGCGAAGGCAAGCGCGCCTTTGCCCGCCCGCTGCGCCCCTTTCCGGTTCGTAGATCAAGACCGGCCCCGAACATCTTTCCAGCAGATGGCGGCGGGCGAATCGGCGGCGTCCTGCTTTCCGCTTCCGTGGGCTACCGACCCTGCCGACAGCTTCCTGATCCCTGCCGAAGAGATTTGCTCGCTTCTCGCCGAGAGTGGCTTCGTCGCCGAACTCTTCGAGGATACGAGCGAGGCCCACTTGAGCAGGACCACCGCAGACGCCGCACCGAGCCCGCTGACCGTGGGGGTGTACGTCGACAGGCTCGCGCAAGGGGCCGGGAACGCGCGGCGAAGCCTTCAGGCGCGCCAGATCCGGCTTGTCAGAGGCATCTTTCGGGCGAAGTGAGTCAGCGCGCGGCGGCGTCGATCACGTGCCCACCCGTCATCGCACCGCGCCCGCGTGAAGGTTCGCGCGGGCGCGGTGAATTCACTCGTCCGCGCGCAACATTTGCGCCGTCCGGAGCAGGAGCATCAAGATGGCCAGCACAGATAGCCACAGCGCGCAGGGTCGCGCCGTCCAGCGGTGCGATGAACTGATCGCCTGGTATGAGTCGCAGAAGAAGGTGCAGAGGATCCTGGATACAGTCCTGCAGGTGGCGATCATCGTTGCAGCCGGCGCCACCGCGCTTGCGGCTTCGCTCGAGCTGGACGCAAGGTACAGGTGGGTCGTGGTACTTCCAGCAGTCACGACGACGATCGCTGCTGGCCTGGCCACCGCATTCGGCTTTCGGCGCAAATATGTCAACTTCGCCTCTGCGGCGGAAGCCCTGAAGTGGGCCAAGTTGCGTTACGAGATTCGCGCCGAACGCAGGACGGAAGGCGATCCACAGCTGGAAGACTTCGTGCGGACTATGGAGAATATCGTCGCTGCTGAAATCGGCCAATGGTCCGAGACGCTGTTGACCGGCAGCGCGGTCGGAAAGAAGCCTTGAACAGGTGCCAGAACGCCAGTCTGCAAGAGGTGCGCCGTGGCTCCTTCGTCGGGCGCCGACCGGCACTCGCACGAGGAACGTTGTGAGCATCGAACGGTTCATGCAAGCGTACCAGCCGGCGTGGGAGCAACGTGATGAATCCCTGTTCGTCGCGCTCTTCGGGCCCGACGGGGAGTACCACAACACGCCCTTCGCCGTGCAGCGCGGGCCGGCCCAGCTGGCGGCGTACTGGAAGCGCGTCAAGCTCCAGCAAGATGTGCAGCTCACGGTCGAGGTTCTCGCCAGCACCGGGAACGCCGGCATTGCGCACTGGCACACCACCTATCAGGTGGCGTCGGAAGAGCTGTTCCAAGTCTGGGCCAGGTCGACCGGCACCAACCCGGTCTCGCGCCGACCTGAAGATCCTCTGCCTCGGATGGTTCTCGACGGCGTCCTTCACGCCTGGTTCTCCGGTCACCTGTGCTGCGAGGCTCGCACCTGGTGGCACAGCATGCCGCAGCCATCGTGACCCGCGACCGGGCGGCGCATGGCGCGTGCGCCGCGTCGATCACCCTTCGCGGCATCCAAAGCAGTTCATCTTCAGCGTCAACGGTGAGGGCTGTCCCGATCGTCGGGCGTCGTGGGAGGGTCAGGAATGGCCGACAGCGCGAAAGAAGCGTGGGGTTCCGGTGATGCCTACGAGCGGTATGTCGGGCGCTGGAGTCGCCTGGTGGCTGCGGAATTTCTCGGGTGGCTGGACGTCGAATCAGGCCTGAGGTGGGGCGACGTTGGCTGTGGGACGGGCGCTCTCACGGAGCGCATCCTCGCGGCCTCGGATCCGGTTTCGATCGTGGCGATCGACCGTGCCGACGGGTTCATTCGCGCTGCACGCGAGAGGGTCAGGGACCCGAGAGTCCACTTCGACCTGGGCGATGCCATGACGCTCGCGTGGCCGGCCAACTCGTGCGACGCTACCGTATCGGGGCTGGTCCTGAACTTCGTGCCGAACCCGAGGGCCATGGCCGCCGAAATGCTGCGGGTCACGCGCGCCGGCGGCACCGTCGGCGTCTACGTCTGGGACTACGGAGGCGGCATGCAGATGATGAGGCATTTCTGGGATGTCGCGGTGCAGATCCATCCGCATGATTCCCAGCACGATCAGGCCGAGCGCTTTCCGATCTGCCACCCTGTAGCCCTAGAGACCTTGTTTCGCGAGCTTGGCCTGAACTCGATATCCGTACGCGCGATTGACGTCGCCACGCTGTTCCGGGACTTCGACGACTACTGGTCTCCCTTCCTGGGGAAGCAGGGTGCAGCGCCCACCTACCTTGCGGGCCTGGACGCTGACGCCCGTGATCGCATCCGCGACACCCTGAAGGCTCGCCTTCCCGTGGCCGCCGATGGCTCGATCGCCCTGACCGCGAGGGCCTGGGCAGTTCAGGGGAAGGTTCAGCCGAACGCGCGGTCGCGATAGGCGGCTATCGGCAGGGTTTCACGCACGGCCCGTTCGCAGCGCAAGGAGGCTCCCATGTTCGCCGGTCACATCGGGGTTGCCATGGCACTCGGCCGCGCCGAGCGACGGCTGAACGTTGGCGTGCCCGTGGCTGCGGCTCTGCTCCTTGACGTCCTGCTCTGGCTCTTTGTGCTGCTTGGCTGGGAGTCCGTCACCCTTCCCGCCAGTTTCGGTGACACGCATCAAGCGGAATTCGTGTTCCCGTATTCGCACGGTCTTGTTGCCAGTCTCGTCTGGTCGGCCGTCGCGGCAGCAGTTGCCTGGGCCGCCTGTGCCGGTCTCGGCGTCGTGCGGGCACGTGCCGCGATGCTCGTTGCCGCCGCAGTCTTCTCGCACTGGCTGCTTGACGCGCTCGTTCACCGGCCCGAAATGCCGTTGGCCGGCACCACGTCGCGAGTGGTGGGCTTCGGGTTGTGGAACGCCATGCCCGTCGCCCTTCTGTTGGAAGCGGCCATCGTCGCGCTCGGCCTGTTCTTGTTCCTCCCTGGCAGCGGATTGTCCCGCGGCAAGTCGTTCACGATCGCTGCGCTGGGCGTCGTCATCCTGGCGTTCACCGTGGTCGGCATGACCGTCGCGCCGCCTCCACCATCGGCGCTCGCCATGGCGGCAAGCTCGCTCGTCACCGTCGTCGCGGTGTGCGCTCTCTTCGCCTCGGTGGGGCGGCCTTCCCGCGTCGGGCGGGCCTGAGTCAGGCATCCGGTATCACCAATGCTGCATGCGATCGGTCGGCGTGTACGCTGGCGCCGAGGCCTGCTCCCTGACCCTCGCATCGCGCAACCCCTCACCAGCCGCCCAGGTTCAACGCCGATCGCAGGAGGAGCATCTTGTCCACGATCTCGGTCAGCATGCACGACAGCCACCCGCCTGACGAGACGCAACTCGTCGACATGGGCTTGGGCCAGGCCAACGACGCCGCCGCACCGCTGCACGAAGTCCAACCCATTTCCTGCTTCGCTCGATCGGCATCCGGCCGCGTCGTCGGTGGCGCGGTCGGTAGAACCTGGGGCACATGCTGTGAACTCCAGCAACTTTGGGTCGAGCCACCACTCCGCCGCCAAGGCATCGGCGCGCAGCTCGTGCGGGCCTTCGAGGCGCACGCCAGAGGTCGTGGGTGCTCGTCCTTCTATCTGGAGACGTTCAGCTTCCAGGCTCCCGACTTGTACAGCTTGCTGGGCTACCAGGTAGCCTATGCGCACGCTGTCTACCCGCACGGCATCGTGAAATACACCATGATCAAGCACGACGACGCGAGCGACACGCCGACCCGATCCCGACCCCGCGCGGACTGAGCCCTGCGTCAGAGCAGTGACACCTTTCATCGAAGGACTCCCATGGCCGCCTATGTAATCTTCGACGTCGAGATTCGCGACGCCCAGCGCTACCAGGATTTCATGCAGCAGGTCAAGCCCGCGCTGGAGGCCGCGGACGCGCGCTACCTGGCTCGCGGCGGCGCGCACAAGGTTCACGAGGGCGACTGGTCGCCGCGGCGGATCGTGCTGCTCGAGTTCCCGTCGGTCGAGGCCTGGGAGGCCTTCTACAACGGCCCTGTCTACCAGGGGCTGAAGGCGATCCGCGACGAGTGCAGTTCGGCGCGACTGGTGAGCGTCGAAGGCTTCTAGCCCTATGTCTCGCTCGAGCCGCGTCGCCCTGTTGGAAAATGCCTCCGGCGTGCGGCGGGTCGGCTGGCACCGCCGCGCCGACAACGGCGCCCCATCATTCGCAGAAATCTCCAGACGATGAGCATCGAACTGAGCAAGGAGGTGCGCACGCAGGCCGTCGGCTCGATCGAGCGCTATTTCAGGGAGAACATGGAAGAGCGCATCGGCAACATCCAGGCCGCCGCGCTGCTGAATTTCTTTCTCGAGGAGATCGGCCCCAGCATCTACAACCAGGCGATCGCCGACGCGCAAGACCAGATGCAGAGGCGGGTCGGCGAGCTCGACATCGAATGCCATGCCGACGAGTTCGGCTACTGGCGCAAGTTCGATCGCAAGCGCTGAGGCCGTGATGCCGCACCCGTCAGACGCACTGCGGATTGTCAAGGCCGGCGCGCTGTATTTCGCCTGCGTGTTCGGCGCCGGTTTCGCGCTCGGCGCGGTGCGGGTATCGCTGCTCGTACCGCGGCTCGGCATGCGCACGGCCGAGCTGATCGAGATGCCGCTGATGCTCGCCGTGATCGTGTTCGCTGCGCGCTGGGTCGTGCGCCGCTGCGCGCTGCCACCGAAGCCCGCCGCACGGCTCGGCGCGGGCGTTCTGGCGCTGGCGATGCTGCTCGTGGCGGAGTTCACGCTCGTGCTCTGGCTGCAGGGCCTGACGCTCGAGCGCTATTTTGCGAGCCGCGATCCGGTCTCCGGCTCGGTGTACGCGGCGATGCTGATCGTGTTTGCCGCAATGCCGCTGTGGGTCGGCCGCGGGCGGGGAAGGTAGTAGGGCCGGCGCGGCCGCGGCCTGCGTGGCTGGCTGCGAGCGGCCCGTTCGGGCTATCATTTTTCCAGGTTCAAAGGCCAGTTCGCGTATGAGTGCCCAAGCCGTCGAGCGTGCAAGGCAGGATGTCGATGCCGGCATCGCGGCGGCGCGCGCCGGCCGCTTCGACGAATCGGGCACGCACTTCTACACGGCGCTCCAGGCCTTCGAGCGGCTCCCCGACCTCTTGGTGCGGCGCGAGGAGGCGGGGTCTGCCGCACTGGTCTTCGCCCGCTGCGGGCACCCCGACCTCGCCCTGATGGCCGTCCAGACCGCCATCGATCTCGACGCGCAGCTCGGCAACGCCGGCGCGCATTGCGCCGACCTGCTCAACCTCGCCAACCTCCAGATGTCGCTGCGGCAGATCGCCGCCTGCGAGGCGGCCAACGAAGCCGCGCTTGGGATCGCGCTGGCGCACCAGCGCTACGGCGACGCCGCCTCCGCATCGACCAACGTCGCGATCCAGTGCGCCAACAGCGGCCGCTTCGATCAGGCGATCTCGCGCCTGCAGGCGAGCCTCGCGCACCTGCGGCAGGCCGACCATCCGGAGACGGACGTCATTACCCGGCTGGTGCTGATCCAGGTGAGCGATGCCGCGGGCGCAGACCCTGCACCCGCCGTTGCCGCCGCCGAAGACCTTTTCGGCCGGCTCGCCACCGAGCTGGATCCGGCGCGCTGGCAGCAGGCCGAGCCGGCGTTTCGCCGCTGCGTCGACCGTTACCTCGCTGATCACCCCGAGATCGACGGCGCGGCGTGGAAGCAGCAGCACTTCGCGTCGCTCTATCCGCCGCGCTGACCCGATGGCCACCGGCATCGACCGCGACCTCGCGCCCCTGGAGACCCAGGACGCGTTCCTGCGCCGGGCGATGCAGGCGATGCTGGCGCAGCTCGCCGGCACCGCGGCCGCACAGCGCCACCGCGAGGTGCAGTTCTATGTCTGCGATTTCCGCTTCGCGCCGCGGCCGGTCCTCGAGGGGCGCTACTTCAGCGCCAACTGCGCGGCGTTGCGCGCCGAGAACGCGATCGTTCTGAACGAGGCCTTCCTGCTCGAGACCGAGGCTGCCTTGCGCTCGTTCAACCTGGCGGGCGAGTTGCTGGCCACGCCGTACCTGCGCAGCGACGAGGACCTGTTCGGACTGGTCGCGCGCATCCGGGCCGATCCGCACGCCTACGTGGAGCGGCTTCGCGCGCTCGACCGCTTGCCGGGCCGCGACGGCGCCGACGCGCAGGCCGTCGAGCAGTTCTCGATGCTGCTGCTGTTCCTGGTCGGGCACGAACTGGGGCACCTGGCCCAGGGGCACGATCAGCGCGCGTTCGGGGCCTTCGTCGACCCCGCCGCCCCGCTGGAGACGAGGGTGGGCAATGCCGTGGTCAAGCTGGGACGCCACGCGCGTGAGTTCGCGCGCTTCGGCTTCGACCTGCCGCTCTTCGAACAGGCCACCGACGAGCACAGCGAGGTCGGCGCCAACGAGAAGCAGTGGCGCGAGACGCTGAAGGACCTGGACTTCAACCACGCCCGCTGGTTCGACGACGAAGCCGGCGCCGACGGCGAGGGTGCGGCGCTGGTGCAGGAAGTGCTGGACGGCCTGGCGGCAACCGACGCGGCGGCGTCCGACCGACGGCTCGTCGGGCTCGTCGAGGCGCTGTTCGCAACCGCGCTCTACCACTGGCAGCGCGACCTGGCCAGCTTCCTCGAGAAGCTCCAGCTCGGTCGGCTGACCAACGCGCAGCACCTGGTGCTGGCGATGATGCAGCGCCGCGAGCACTACATCCACGCGGCGTCGCTGTTCGGCGACGTGCACCGCTTCACGCTGCTGCGGGCGATCCTGGCGATCGACCAGTGGCTGCACGCGCGGGGGGTGGTCGAGCAGCCGCTCGACAAGCCGGTGCGCCGGATTGCCGCGGCCGCCGTCCGCCAGGCGCTCGACCCCGACAACGCGCGCGAATGCTGGCGGCGCAAGCTGCTGCTGCAGATCCACCTCGACACGGCGATCAAGATCGCCTACGTGGGCAGCATCACCGGCTGGATGCTCAACGCCGAACAGTTGCGCGGCACACCGCAGCTGTTCATGATGCAGTTCGAATCGATCCGCAGCGCCGTGGCGCGCTTGCGCAAGCTCGTCTGATTGCGAGGACCCCATGCCCTTCTCACTCTTCGGAAGCGACAAGAAGAAGCCCGCGCAGCTGCTCGACGACGGCTGGCAGCTATATGCGAAGCCGACCACCCTCGAGCCGGTGGGCACGCTCTTTCGCATCGACGACCAGGGGCGCCGCTTCCTGGTCGACGAGATCGCGATGCAGACCCGCGAGGGCGCTGAGGCGGCGGCGCGGGTGCAGCAGCGCGTGCAGGCGAGCGTCGGCATGTTCGCGCGCTTTCTCGGGCTCGACAGCTACAGCGGCAAGCTCGGCGCGCAGGACGCCGAGACCCTCGAGTTCGAGATCGTCAACCCGGTTCGGCAGGTCGTCAACGACGCGGTGCTGGACAAGGCGCTGGCTCCCGTGATCGCCTCGCTGCACTATCGCGCCGACAACCGCTACTACGTCATCCGCGACACCCGTTCGGCCACCGCGATGACCTACCGGCTCACCACGCAGCAGCTCGGCTCGATCGGCGGCGAGGCCTCGCTCGCGATGGCGCTCGGCGCCGGCGCGCAGATCGGCGTCGGCCACGGCGGCCTGTACGAGATCAACCAGACATTTCCCGAACGCATGCGGGTGATGTTCCTCGCCGAGGAGATCGCGCCCGTCAAGGCCGGGCTCGGCGGCGCCAAGCCCGAACTCGGCCGCATGCCGGTGCGCACGATGCTGGTCTGGACCGACGCGTGAACGTATCCCCGCGTGGGATGCAAGGCATCGCAAGCGCCGTCAGCCCCGACGCGGCGCCCGCGAGCAGGCTGTAGGTCGATCGACGGGATCGGCGGCTGGCGCCCTCAAGAAAACGCCGGGCCGCCCCAAGCTTTCTGGCTCCCCCTCGGGGGGACGGACGCCGCAAGGCGGCGGCCTTGGGGGCGCTCACAAGAAGACGCCGGGCCGCCCCAAGTCTTCTTGCTCCCCCCTCGGGGGGGACGGACGCCGCAAGGCGGCGGCCTTGGGGGCGCTCACAAGAAGGCGCAGGGCCGGCCCAAGCCTTCTTGCTCCCCCTCGGGGGACGGGCGCCGCACCGCGGCGGCCTTGGGGGTGCTCAGAAGCTGTAGCTCAGCGCCAGCACGCCCGTGACCGGCGCGGTCTCGAAGACGATCGGGCTGTCGCGGGCGTCGCCCTGCAGCGAGCTCACGGTCACGGCCCCCGTGAGCGACCATCGGGCGTCGATGAAGTAGGTTGCCGACGCATTGAGCCGCACGTCGCGAAAGCCGGCCCCAGGGCTGTAGACCGCATAGCCGCTGGCGGCCGCCTGCTGCGGCGTGACGCCGAAGAAGGCCTGCATGTAGTCGGCGTTGACATAGGTCGTGGCCACGCCGAGGGCCGTGCGCCACTGCGCCGAGAGCTGCGTCGCGTAGCCGGCGCCGAGGTCGATCTGCATCCCGTTGCGGTCGTTGCCCGCGCCATAGCGCAGCGACGAGGTCAGGAACCATTCGGGCGTCGGGAAGTAGTTGAAGAACGCGCCCGCCTCCGGCCGCGGCTGGACGCTGCCCATGCCGGTGAGTGCGTCGGAGCGGCTTTCCTTGCGGCCGATGTCGGCCGTCACCCGCAGCCCGTACTGCATGTCGGGCCGCGACGGGAACAGGTAGCCGACGCCGTTGCTGAAGCCGGCGAACCAGCCGTTCTTCCAGCGGTAGTCGATGCTGGGCAGGACCAGAAGGCGCCGCTGATCGGAGCCCATGTACTCGGGCGCCGAGATCACCACCGCGCCCACGGTGCCGGCGCCGTCGCCCTCGGGCACGCCGAACAGGCGCACGGCGTCGAAGGCCTGGGCCTGCGCCCAGCTGCACGCCGCCAGGAGCGACATGGCGAAAAGGGGCTTGCAAAAGGCTGAGGCATTCATCGGGTCGCTCGTGGTGGTGGCGTGCCCTCGGGCACGGGTGGGCCGCTGCGCGCGGCGGATGCGGTTCTGGCGCCGCTGCGCACTGTAGCCGAGCCTCGCCGACGGCGCCGACGGCCGCCTGCGGGCCGATCACGGGCACGGCCCGTGCTGCTGGCGGAACTGCCGCGGTCGCAGGGCCTGCGGGTCGGCGAACACGCCTCGGCGCGCTGCGCGTGCCTCGGCCTCCTGCTGTGCGTAGGGCCCCGCTGCGCGGCGGTAGCCCGAGCTCCAGGCATGCCCCTGCAGCACCATCCAGGCGCCGATGTCCTCGCCGTCCAGGCGCAGCGTCGCCACGGTGCGCCGGTAGTCGTCGATGGCGCGCGTGGCCACGTGCACGCGCCGATTCAGCACCCGCGCCGCAAGCGCCTCCCGGGCGGCCATGCCGCCAGGCTGGCAGCGCTCGGGCGCATCGATGCCCTGCAGGCGCAGCTTGAACGGCCCGGCGCCGGCCGCCTCGGGCTGGAGCCACACCGAGTCGCCGTCGGTCACGCGAACGACCGTTCCTTCGATCGTGCTCGCCGCCGCCAGCCCCGCTCCCGCCAGCGCGAGCCAGCACGCCGCCACCCGCGCAACACGGGGGAGGATGGCGGCGTTGTCGCCGCAAGCGGCACCTCCGCGCGCGCGGTGGATCCAGCCGGTTCCTCTCATCGGGGGCCCTGGGCGGCGGGGGTGGGTTTGGCGGCCTGGCTCATCGGCGCCAGTATCCGCTGCAGCCGCCGGTTCCCGCGGCCCTGGGCCTCGGCCGGGCGCCTGCGGCCGGATCGACGGCGGCCAATGGCATCGGCTCGTCGCGGTGCACGGGCGCGTGAGCATCCGCGCCGGATACGATCTGCCGATGCTCACACGCCTCGTCACGGTGATGTTGTGGCGAACGCTGGCCGTCGTCTGCGTGGTGCTCGGCGTGATCGGCGTCTTCCTGCCCGGCCTGCCGACGGTGCCCTTCCTGCTGGTGGCGGCCTGGGCCGGCGGGCGCGGCTGGCCGCGGCTCGAGGCGTGGCTGCTCGCGCACCCGCGCCATGGCGCGGCGATCCGCCGTTGGCGCGACCATCGGGCCGTGCCGCGGCGCGCCAAGTGGTTCGCCAGCGCGACCATGCTCGCCAGCAGCGGGCTGATCGGCGTTTCCGCGGCGCCGCTCGCCGTCAAGCTCGGCCTGCCGCTGTGCCTCGCCGTGGTTGCGTGGTGGCTGTGGCGGCGCCCCGAGATGTGACGCGGCAAGCTGCGGTGGCCGCGTGCCGGCACGAAGCGCCGTTCGCCGCAGGCGCAGGTCGCGCCGCGTTGGCGCCCTCATGCCGCTGGCCTGCCGTGCGGCCGAGTCGGCCTGCAGGCGCGACATCAAGGTGCCGATCCGCACGTTTCGACGCCGAACCGTTCGTCGATCTTGCGCGAGCGGAAATCGAAGATCCGCCCCACGTCGGCGTCCACCTTGGCGCCGCCGGCCAGCGCGCCGAGCCAGCCCGCGGGCAGGCGGTAGCGAACGGTGTCGCGCATCAGCGTGCCCGGCCCCAGCGGGATGAATTCGTGCGTGTGATGCCACAGCGTGTACGGCCCCTTCGCCTGCACATCGACGAAGCGGCGCGGAGGATCCCAGGCATCGATCCGCGTCCGCCAGTCGATCGGGATCCCGTTCAGCTTGAGTCGGTAGTCGATCAGCGTGCCGGCGCCGATCTCGGGGGTCGACAGCGCGAGTACCCGAAAGCCGAGGAAGGGCGGCGTGATCGCCTCGAGGTTGTGGGCATTGCCGAAGAACGGCCAGACCGTCGCCGCGGCATGAGGTAGCCACTGCTCCCAGGTCCGCTCGCGCACCCCGCCGCGCAAGGGCACGAGCAGGTCGTCGAGTGCCTCGCCAACCGCCTGGAAGCGAAATCCGAAGCCCGACGCTTGCGTGGCGGCCGGCTCGATGCGGGTGCTGCCGAGCACGATGGCGGCTCGCTCGCCATAGAGGGCCTGGATGGCCAGGCGCGGCACCGGGAGGTTCTCGATGACCCCGAGCGCTCGGCACAGCGCCGTCGTGAACTGCCGGTTGGATGCTGGCTGCGGCGCCACCCCTTCCAGGACGCTCGTCCCTGCCGAGTCCAGCGCATGCATGAACAGGCGGACGACGTCGTCGAGGTGGATCCAGCTCATCCACTGCCGACCGCTGCCCAGGCGGCCGGCGGCCGACAGCCGAAACATCGGCAACATCTCGGCCAGCGCGCCGCCCCGGCGCGCCAGCACGATGCCCGTGCGAACGACCGGCACGCGGATGTCGGGCCGGCGATCGGCCAGTGGGCGGACTTCGGCCTCCCAGGCCTCGACGACGTCGGCCAGAAAGCCCGCGCCTCTTGTACTGCCCGCGGTCAGCCGTTCGTCGCCACGGTCGCCCCAGTAGCCGCTGGCCGAACCCTGCACGAACGCCGTGACGCGAGGGCCGCGCGCCAACACCGCCTGCACGAGTCGCCGCGTCCCCTCGACGCGCGAGTCGCGGATCAGCGCCTTCTTCGCTGCGGTCCATCGGGTGTCGGCCACGGGCTCGCCCGCCAGGTTCACCACCGCATCGACGTCGCGCAAGGCGTCGGGCGGCACCGGGAGGGTGTGGTTCCACTCATGGCAGACCGCCGGAAACGGCAGCCGGCGCCGGGCCGCGCTCGGGTCGCGCACCAGGCAGACGAGCGTGTCGCCTCGTGCCACCAGGGCCTCGCCCAGTTCACGGCCGATCAGGCCGGTGGCGCCGGTCATCAAGATGCGCATGCGACGGTCTCCAGGATGCCATCGGGCGACCGGTATCGTCCGGGCCCGCGGCGCGCGCCTCTCATCGATCAGGCACTGACGATCCAGCCCTCCAGCGGATCGACATCTGCCGGCAATCCGTACCCCGGCTGCGCGCTCGCCCACCCCGCCTGCACCAGGCACAGCACCGCGTCGAGCCTGTCGCCGCTCGCGTCGTCGATCAGCGCGTCGCGCTGCGCGTGGGTGAGCTTCAATCGCAGCGCCAGGCGCGTGCGACCCTGCTCCAGCGCATCGATCAGGTCCTTGCGCGCGATCAACCGCTCGGCGGTCTGCTTGCGCCGGTCGTCGCTCTTGTAGGGCCGCGAACCCAGCAGCTCCCTTGCCAGCAGGCCGGGGTAGCCTTCGAGCGCCACCCGCTCGGGGTCGCCATCGTGCAGACCGGGCAGGTGCAGCCCGGCGTCGATCAGCAAGGGCACGCCGGCGTGCAGCATCCACGCGACCGGCGGGTTGACCCACTTCATCGAGGGCGACGAGCCGGCCGGCCCGTCGGTGGCACGGTGCGCGAACTTCGCGCCAGGCGGCCGCGCGTCGCAGAAGGCCTTGAACGCGTCGCGGATCTGCCGCCGTTCGAGCCCCGCGTAGTGGCGCGTCAGCGGCAGCCACTCGGCCGGCCAGCCGAGCGCCGTAATCAGCTCGCGCGGCAGCCCGAACGGCAGGTCGAAGACGGCGAGCCACGGGCCGGGCGTGCGCAGCCATGCAGCAAAGCCTTCGAACGCGGTGTGCGACTCGACGCGCGCCAGCCGCACCACGCGCTGCTCCACGTAGCCGAGCGCCACCGTGACCGGCTTGCGCGGCGTTGGCCGGCTGGTGAAGTCGATGCCGGCGATCGCGGCGGGCACGCGAGGCGAAGGGGTCACGATCAGAAGCTACAGTGCGGGGACCCGACTCTACCGAGAACGATTCATGTCCGATGCCAGGGATCCATCCACCCCCGCCCCGAGCGCCCCGGCCGCGCCGCTGAAGGAGCGCCTGGTGAGCACCGAGCACAAGCTCAGATTGGGCAAGCGCACGCTCGCGTACACCGCCACCTGCGGCACGCTGGTGCTGCGCGAAGACGAAGCCGGCAAGGAAGGCCAGCGCAGCGCCGACAAGCCGCGCGCCGAACTCTTCTTCATCGCCTACACGCTCGATGGCGCCAAGGCCGACAAGCCCCGCCCGCTGACCTTCAGCTTCAACGGCGGGCCGGGGTCGAGCAGCGTGTGGCTGCACCTGGGGATCCTCGGCCCGCAGCGCGTCGTGACCGACGAGATGGGCAACGCGCCTCCTCCCCCCTATGCGCTGGAGGACAACCAGCACACGCTGCTGACCGACAGCGACCTCGTGTTCATCGACCCCATCGGCACCGGCCACTCGCGCATGGCCGAGGGCGAGAAGGTGGCCGAGTTCCACGACTACCAGCGCGACCTCGACGCGGTGGGCGAGTTCATCCGCCTGTACCTGAGCCGCTACGGGCGCTGGGGCTCGGCGAAGTACCTGATCGGCGAGAGCTACGGCACCACGCGCGCCGCCGGCCTGTCGCTGCACCTGCAGGAAAAGCACGACATCTTCCTCAACGGCGTGATGCTCGTCTCGCTCGCGATCGACCTGCAGACGCTGTGCTTCGACCACGGCAACGAGCTACCCTACGCGCTCTTCCTGCCCACCTACGCGGCGACGGCCTGGTACCACAAGGCGCTCGCGCCCGAGTTGCTGGGCAAGCCGCTGCGCGACGTGATCGTGCAGGCCGAGGCGTTCGCGCTCGGCGACTACAGCACCGCGCTGCTGCAGGGCTCGCGCCTGGACGCGCAGACGCGCGAACACATCGCCGGCCAGGTGGCGCGCTATTCGGGCCTGGCGACCGAATACGTGCTGCGCAGCGACCTGCGGCTGGGTGAATTCCGCTACTTCAAGGAGTTGCTGCGCCACCGCGGCCAGACCGTGGGGCGCCTCGACACGCGCTTCCTGGGCCTGGACCGCGACGACGTGGGCGAGAAGCCCGAGGACGATGCTGCGATGAGCAACCTGCTCGGCGCCTACGCGAGCGGCATCAACCGGCTGCTCAAGCACACGCTGAACTACGACAGCGACGCGCCCTACGTGGTCCACGCGCCGATCTGGGACAAGTGGAGCTGGAAGGACTTCGCGAACAAGTACGTCAATGTCGGCGCCACGCTGCGCCGCGCGATGCACTCGAATCCGCACATGCGCGTCTATGTGGCCAGCGGCTACTACGACCTGGCGACGCCGCACGCGGCGGGCGACTACACGATCAACCACCTCGGCCTGCGCGACGAGCAGTGGAAGAAGATCGCCGTCAGCTACTTCGAGGCCGGCCACATGATGTACATCCACGGGCCTTCGCTGAAGCGGATGGCGGGGGAGTTGCGGGCGTTCGTCGGCGCGGCCTGAGCGGCGCGCGAGACCGTCGGGCGGCCGGTCCGGGCCGGTCCCGGGCCGGCAGTTGCTCGACCGTGCTCCCCTGGTCAACCCAAGGCTGCGACAAAGGCGGCCACCTTGCCGGCGACGGCAAGGACGGTTGGCGCGATGTCGGCCACCGCCTTCGCGGCCTGCTTCAGGCCTTCCACGCTGATCGAAAGAAACCCATGGTCGGGCTTTTCCTTCGTGGCTTCGGCGAACACGAGCTCGGCGGTCTTGGTCACGCGCTCGGCATCGTCAGGTCTCTTCTCGGCGACGACCTTGAGGCCTTCCGCAAGCTCGGCAACCAGCTGCTCCAACTCCTGGCGCCGCTCGTCGCTCCAGCCGGGTGCCTGCTGCACGGTTTGCGTCACATGGTCGAGACGCGACTTGATATTCACCGGCCCGACCACCCCGCTGACCTGGATCTTGTCCTTCGACATGTCGACCTCCGCATTGCCCATGAAGTTGAACACCTGCCTGCGCGCCTCCTGCGAGTAGCCGTTGCGCTGTGAACGCAGCAGCGACTCCTGGAACGCCTTGTAGCGCTTGATCTGCTTGTCTTCCGTCAGCTCGAGATAGTCCTCTTCGAAGATGTCGATCTCGGTCGCGACAGTCCGCACCAGCGCATCGACGTCGCCGCCGGGCACATAGCGCGGCTGGTACTCGCGCGGAATCACCGGGTGATAGGGATGCGCGGCATCGTGCGTCAGCAGCACGGTGGGCGTGAGCGAGGAACGCGCGATGCCGAGCAGGTAATACTCCGCTGGCGTCAGGCCCTCGACCAGCGCGATGCACAGTGCCGCTCGCTGCACCGTCTGCTCGAGGTCCAGGTCTTCCGGGAGCTGCCGTCCGCGTGGCAGTGGCAACGGGCTGTAGCGCAGGTCCTCGAGCGAGGCGAGAAGAGCGGCCAGCGGATCATGGCCAAGCCGCGACGCACCGATCACCACGCAGCGTCGGCGCGTGCTCATCGGCTGGTAGCTCGGCGGGGGATCGTCGCCGACGTAGCCCTTCAGCAGCCGGATCGCATGCCGGTGGTCACGGGCCTCGCGCAGCAGTCGGCGGCGGGAGAACCGGCGCTGCAGCAAGCCCGCGGGCACCAAACCGTCCGGCAGGACGTCCTCGACAAACACCAGCTGCGGCCTGCGCGCACGCAGGCCCAGCCCGACCTCCCAGCGAATGTATTCAGAAGGCGCCGGGTCACGCCAGGTGATCACGGCGACCATCGCATCGGTGCTTCGAAGGTGACGCTCGGGCTTTGCGGCATTGAGCCGGTCTGACTTGGGGTCCAGGCTCGGTGTCAGCTGCTCGTCGACCATCAGCTCCTGGAAGAATTCGTTGACCTCGTCGTCAACCTGCCGGTAGCTGTGTGCGTAGTAGATCAGCTGCACTGTGACTCCCCACTCCCTGCGCGCCGCCAGCGGCGTCTTCGGCGCAGTCGGCGCGCGCCGGAGTCGCACGATCCTGACCGCACAGGCTTGTCGATGGTCTCGCGTCGGCGCCAGTATCCATTGGGCGGGCGGCGAAGTCGAGCACGCGCCCATGACCACCCGTCGCCGATCCCGGCCGCACGGGCCACACACCGCGCCGCACGCGCCCGCCACCTGGCGCACCGCCGCGAGGCCGCTTGCGCCGGCGCGCGAGGGGCATCGCGGCGCTACGCGCCCGGGAGCCGCCGGGCCGGGGTGCGTCTTCGTATCAACCCACTGCCAGGCCGAGCACGCCGAGCGCGATCGCCACGGCGCCGACCAGGCGCAACGCCCGGTCACCCTCGCCCAGCAACTGCCCGCCGAGCAACGCGGCGAACAGCATCGACACCTCGCGCGCCGGCGCCACGTGGCTGAGCGGCGCCATCGTCACCGCGTACAGCACCATCACGTAGCTCAGCGGGCCGAGCGCGGCCACCACCAGCGCGGGCTTCCACTGGCTGCGCAAGGCCTGCGCGAAGCCGCGCCGGTCGCGCAGCGCGAAGGGCAGCAGCACCGGCACGCGCAACAGGTTGCCGATGTAGTCGACGAGGATCGGCGAGAGCAGCAGCACCTTCACCGCATAGCCGTCGATCACGCTGTAGCCGGCAATGAAGCTGCCGGTGAGCGCACCCCACAGCACGCCGCGGCGCACGCGCTCGCGCTGCGCCGCGTCATGCGCCCGGCGCCACAGGCCTGGCCCGCCGGCGATCAGGAACACGCCGCACACCACGGCCGCCGCGCCGGCCGCACTGACGAGCGACAGCGTCTCGCCGAGCAGCGCCACCGCGCCGAGCGAGGTCAGCAGCGGCCCGCTACCGCGCGCCACCGGATAGACCACCGTCAGGTCGGCCACGCGGTAGCCGTGCAGCAGGGCGCGAAAGTACAGCACGTGCACGAGCGCGCTCGAGGCGAGCACGGCCCATTCGAGCCCGCCGAGCCGGGCCACGGCGGCCGCGCCGACCCAGACCGCCGCTGGCGCCCAGAGCACGGTGACGAACAGCGCACCGAGCAGCACGAAGTGGTTGCCGCCGCCGGCCTGCTTGGCCACCAGGTTCCAGCTGGCGTGCAGCAGCGCCGCCGCGAGCACCAGGCACAGTGGGAGCGCGGACATGCCGCGCTCAGCCGGCGGCGTGCCGCCCGCGAGTGGCTGGCGAGGCCGGACCGGAGCGCAAGCCGGTCGGGAGCAATCGCGGCGAGCCTGGAGTCACCCTCCTGGGCTGCGCCGCCCGCGCCGGGGCAAAGGCCAGGCTCTCGAGGAAACGCCGGGGCGCCCCAGCCCTTCCCGACCCCACTGGGAGAAGCGGGCCGCGCGCAGCCCGGCCCCGGGGGCTCAGAACGCCATCCGCCAATGCGCCGCCAGCAGCCAGATGCGGCCCGAAGCCGTCTCGAAGTAGCGCCCGTTGACGTCGTTGACGATCACCGCCCCCGCATAGCGCAGGCCGGCGAGGTTGTCGATCCGGCCCAGCAGCGACAGCGTGCCGGGGCCGAGGGCAAAGCTGTGGCTGGCGCGCAGCGCCGTGACGGCGGCCGTGGACGAGAAGTCGCTGTTGCGGTCGTTGACCGGCATCGCGCCCTGGACCCGCAGCTCGAAGGCGAGTTCGGTCGTGTCCAGCGCGCGCCAGGCGACGCTCGCGAAACCGCTCTTTTGCATCGTGCCCGCGATCTTGTTGCCGGCCGGCACCGTGACGCGGTCTGCGGGCCTGGTGCAGGGCACGCCCTTGCAGGTCTCGAAGTTGTCGAGGTAGGTTGCGTCGAGGTAGGTCAGCGCCAGTTGCGTCCGCCACGCCGGCGCGGGCTGCCAGCGCAGCCCCAGCTCGGCGCCGCTGCGGCGCGTGCGGCCGACGTTCTGGAAGGTCGAGCGCCCGCTGGCATTGGTGAGCACGCCGATCTCGTCTTCGGTGTCGGCGCGAAAGATCGCCGCCTCCACCGCCAGCCCGAGCGCCGGATCGCGCCACTTGGCGCCGAGCTCGACCTGCGTGCTCGTCTGCGGCTGCAACTCCGTGTTGAGGCCGGTCTCGCCATCGGGCCGGTACGCCAGCTCGCCGAGCGTGGGCGACTCGAAGCCCTTGCCCGCGCTGACGTAGAGGTTGAGCGCCGGGGTGGGCATCCACTGCAGCGCCACGACGGGGGTGGTGTAGCTGTATGCGAGCGAACCGGAGTCGTCGCCGTTGGCCAGGTACGCGTCCGAGGTGGTCACGTTCAGCCGCCCGCTGCGCAGGCCGAACGAGGCCGTGAGCGAGGGCCCGAACTCGATTTCGCCCTGGGCGTAGAGGTCGCTCGTTCGCACGCCGTTGGCTTCGTCGCGGCGCTGCGTGCCGGTCACGCCGAGGATCTGGTCGGCGCCGCTGCCGGTGAAGTTCTCGAAGCCGCGGCGGTCCTCGCCCTGGCGCTCGGTCGCGACGCCGGCGATCAGCGCCGCGCGGTCCCAGCGCCAGATCAGCCGGGCGTCGACGCCGGAGTAGTCGCGCCCGAAGTCGATCACCCCGCCGGGATGGCGCGGATTGGCCTGCGTCGCCGGGGCGATGGCCTGCCACTGCGTCACGTCGCGCTGGCCGGCGTAGAGCGTGACCGCGCTCTCGGTCAGCGCGCCGGCATCGGCAAAGCGGTGGCGCCAGGTGCCGCCGAGCTGCGTCTGGGCGCTCGTCTTGCGGGTGTCGAACAGGATCGCCTGGGGCGTGGTCTGGTACGGGTCGGCGTCGAACTGCTCGCGCGTCAGGCCCAGCGGATCCTGCGCCGGCTGGTCGACGCTGTTGAGCAGCACGGTCAGCGTGTCGCTCTCGCCGACCCAGCCGAGGCGGATGTTGCCGAGCGTGCGCTGCGCCGCGCTCTGGGGCCGGACGCCGTCGGTCTCGAACTGGCTCACCTGGGCGCGGATGTTCCAGCCGCCGGGCAGCGGCGACTCGATGCCCAGCCGCGCCTGCCAGGTGCCGTTGCTGCCGATGTCGCCATCGATCGCATACGCGCGATCCACCGGCGCGGCGCTGACGAGCGAGATCACGCCGCCCGAGCTGCTGCCGTAGAGCGCCGAGAAGGGGCCGCGCAGCACCTCGATGCGCTGCGCGCCGGCGATGTCGAAGTTCGACACCTGGCCCTGGCCGTCGGGCATCGTGGCCGGGATGCCGTCGGTGTAGAGCCGCAGGCCGCGGATGCCGAAGGTCGAGCGCGCGCCGAAGCCGCGCGAGCTGATCTGCAGGTCCTGCGCGTAGTTGTTGCGCAGGTTCACCACCAGGCCCGGCACGCGGTTGAGCGTCTCCGACAGGTTGACCATCAGGCCGCCGGAGCGCAGCTCCTCGGCATCGACGACGCTCACCGAGAACGGCGTCTCGAAGGCGCGCCGCTCGACGCCGTTGCCGCTGACGACCACCGGGTCGAGCCGGGTCGGGGTGGGCTGGGCGCGCGCGGATCCGGCTGCGACGAGCGCGAGCAGCGCCAGCGCGGCGGGTCCGAGGCGGCTGGCGGCCGAGGTCAATGCCGCGGCGAGGGGCACGGCCGACAGCGTGAAGGGAGGCACCATGGGTTCAGGTCGGATGGAAGGCCGCGCGGGCGGCGGAAGCGGCGTGGCGAGCACCGCGCAGATGCACGCAAACCGAGCCGCAACACGGCCCTCCCCCCCGGTCTCGGCTTGTCCTACAGTGCATGCTTTGGGGCAGTCGAACGGATCTTTGATGAACCCGATTCTCGTCGAAGTGATTCGCGGCAACCTTGTGGAATCTCAACATGCCGGCGCGCTGGCCGTGCTCGACGCCGACGGCGCCGTGATTGCGGCGATCGGCGACATCGAGCGCCCGGTCTTCCCGCGCTCGGCCGTGAAGGTGTTGCAGGCGCTGCCGCTGGTGGCCAGCGGCGCTGCCGAGCGGCTGCACCTCGACGACGCCGAGCTGGCGCTGGCCTGTGCCTCGCATGGCGGCGAGCCGCTGCATGCGAGCACGGCGGCGGCGATGCTCGCCAAGGCCGGGCTGGACGCCGAGTGCCTGGAATGCGGTACCCACTGGCCCTACCACGAGCCGGCCGCGCGCGAGCTCGCGGCGCGTGGCCAGCAGCCTTCGGCGCTGCACAACAACTGCTCGGGCAAGCACGCCGGCTTTCTGTGCCTGGCCTGTGAACTGGCCGGCCCCGGCGCGGACCTGCGCCGCTTCGCGCGCGGCTACGTGCGGCCCGATCATCCGGTGATGCGCGAGGTGACTGCCGCACTCGAAGCCGCCACCGGCGCCAGCCTCGCGGGCGCGCCGCGCGGCACCGACGGCTGCTCGATCCCGACCTACGCGATCCCGCTGCGCCGCCTCGCGCTGGCCTTTGCGCGCGTCGGGACCGGGGTCGGCCTGTCGGGCGAACATGCGCGCGCGGCGTTGCAGCTGCGCCAGGCCGTTGCCCGCGAGCCGTTCATGGTGGCCGGCAGCGGGCGCATGGACACGCGGGTGATGGAGGGCCTGGGCGATCGCGTCTTCATGAAGGTCGGTGCCGAGGGCATGTACTGCGCGACGCTGCCCGAGCGCGGGCTGGGCGTGGCGATCAAGATCGACGACGGCAACAACGCGCGCGCCGCCGAGGTGGCGCTCGCCGCCACGGTCGAGGCCTGCCTGCCGCTGGCCGCCGGCGACGCCGCGTTCATGCGCGGCTTCAGCGACTGCACGCTGCGCAACTGGCGCGGCATCGAAGTCGGCGCGCTTCGCGCCAGCGCGGCGCTGCGGCGGTCGCTCGCCGGCGCCCCCGGCAACGCGTCCTGAGCGCCACGATGTCGGCCCCGGCCCGCCCCGCCGCGCCCCGCGCCAGCGATCCGTTCTACGCCTCGGTGCCGGTCTTCGACGACTTCGACCAGGTCGCCGACCCGGCGCTCTACAAGCCGCTGCCCGCGGGCTGGATGCTCGGCAACGCCGACGTCGTCAAGTCGACGCAGGCCAAGGCCGAGGGCCGCGGCAAGGCCGTCAACATCGCCGGCGCGGCCGTCATCGCCGCGGTGACCAACGCGCTCGGCGGGGCGGAGATCCCGTACGTGTTCGGTGGCGACGGCGCGAGCTTCGCGGTGCCGCCCGAACTCGCCGCCAGGGCCGGTGCGGCGCTTGCCGCGGTGGCCCGCTGGGCGACGCAGGACCTCGAGCTGCCGATGCGCGTCGGCATGGTGCCGATCGAGGCCATTCGCGAGGCCGGGCTCGACGTCCGCGTGTCGCGCTTCGCCGCGTCGCCGCAGGTGCGCTACGCGATGTTCGCCGGCGGCGGCCTGCGCTGGGCCGAGGGCCAGATCAAGCTCGGCCACTTCAGGCTCGCCGAGGCGCCCGAGGGCGCTCGGCCCGACCTCGACGGGCTGTCATGCAACTGGGAGGCGGTCCCGAGCGCTCTGGGTGTGATCCTGACCCTCATGGTCACCCCGGCGCGGGCCTACGACGACCCGCGCTACCTCGCGCTGGTGGCGCGCCTGAACGCGCTGCTGGCCGACCGGGGCCAGGCGCGCTGCCCGCTCCCCGCAGGCGGGCCGCCCCTTCGCTGGCCGCCGTCGGGCCTGGCGCTGCTGGCCATCGTGCAGCGGCGGCCCGGCGAGTGGGCCTGGGTGCGCAAGGTCCGCCTCGGCGTCCGGACGCTGGTGGCCGCAATGATCTTCTGGAGCGGCCTCAAGGTGGGCGGCTTCGAGCCCGAACGGTACCGCCGCGAGATGGTGGAGAACGCCGATTTCAGGGGCTACGACGACGGCCTGCGGATGACCATCGACTGCACCCTGGCGCAGTCCGAGCGCATCGAGGCCATGCTCCGGCAGGCGCGCGACGATGGCACCGCGCGCTACGGGCTGCACCGCGAGGCGACGGCGCTGATGACCTGCATCGCGCCGCTGCCAACGCACAGCGACCACGTGCACTTTATCGACGGCGCCTCGGGCGGCTACACGCTGGCGGCGATGCAGTTGAAGGCCGGGGGCTGACCACCCCAAAGCTCACTGCGTTCGCGCCCTCGAGGGGGAGCTCAGGCGGCTTGGGAGCGGCCCGGCGCCGCCCGCCGGCCTCCCGAGTCAGCCGGGTTCGTCCCAGAGTGCCGCCATCGCCTGCACAAAGCGGCTGGCGATGGCATCCTGCGCCACATGGCGCCGCGCGCTCACCACGGCCTCGCCGGCCACATAGACGTCGCGGATCGCGTCGCCCGGGCTCGAGAACACCAGTGCGTCGAGCTGGTACGAGGCGGGCACGCCGAGCAGGCTGGCGTCCGCCCCGTCGAGCACCAGGAAGTCGGCCCGCGCGCCACGCCTCAACCCCCATGTCGCGAGGCCTGCCGGCGCGGCGCTGCTGGCGAGCACGGTCTCGAACAGCCGTGCCGCGGTGGCCGGCTGCACGCCCGGCTGCGCGGCCACGTTGCGTTGCCGGCGTGCCAGCCGCTGGCCGTATTCGAGCCAGCGCAACTCTTCGGCCCAGGCGCGCGTGACCTGGCTGTCCGAGCCCAGGCTGATCGGCACGCCGCCAGCGAGCCAGCCCGGCAGGTCGGCGAGGCCGTCGCCGAGGTTGGCTTCGGTGGCCGGGCAGATCACCACGCCGGCGCCGCTGCGCGCGACGGCGTCGATCTCGCCCGGCAGCGCATGCGTCGCGTGAACGAGCTGCCAGCGCGCGTCGAGCAGGCCCTCGCGCGCCAGCCACTCGATCGGGCGCGCGCCGGTGGCCTGCAGGCAGTCGGCGACCTCGGCCGTCTGCTCGGCGACGTGGATGTGCAGCGGGCCGGCAAAGCCATCGGCCAGGCGCTGCAGCGAATGGATCGACGTGGGCGTTGCCGCACGCAGCGAGTGGATCGCGACGCCAGCATTGACGTGGCGGCGCCCGCTGCGCTCGGCGGCGAGGCCGAGCGCCAGCACCGACGCGGGCGTGGTTGCAAAGCGACGTTGATCGTCGCACAGCGCGGGATGTGCGAAGCCCGCGCGCTCGTAGAGCACCGGCAGCAGCGTGAGTCCGAGGCCGGCATCTTCGGCCGCGTCGGCGAGCGCCCACGAGAGCATCATCGGGTCGGCGTACGGCGTGCCGTCGGGGTGGTGCTGCAGGTAGTGGAACTCGCAGACCTGCGTGTAGCCGCCGCGCAGCAGCTCGACGTAGAGCTGCGCCGCGATGGCGCGCAATTGATCGGGCGTGATGCGCAACGCGACGCGGTACATGCGGTCGCGCCACGACCAGAAGTCGTCCTCGCCCGCTTCGCGCCGCTCGGCCAGGCCCGCCATCGCGCGCTGGAAGGCGTGGCTGTGGGCATCGACGAGACCCGGCAGCACCGGCCCGTCGAGCACCTGGGCCGAAGGCGGCGCCACGCCCACACCGCCGCGCACATCGGCCCAGCAGCCTTGCGCGTCCACCTGCAGCAGCACGTGCTGCTGCCAGCCGCCCTCGACCCAGGCGCGCCGCGCCCAGAACAGTTGCGGGACGGGCTTGTGCGTCATGCGGCGGCCTCAGGCGCGGGCCGGAACGCCAGCATCGTCGCGACAAGTTGGCGCAGAAGTGGCCGCGCGGCCGCAGCGCGCGCCGGGTTGAACTCAAACGGCGGCGACTCGGCCATGTAGCAGCGCCAGCACATCTCGAGCTGCACCGCGTGCACGGCGTCGGCCGGCCGCCCGTAGCGGCGGGTGATGAAGCCGCCCTTGAATCGCCCGTCGACGACCTGCGTGAACTGCGTCTGCGCCGCCAGCACGGCGGCCAGCGCGTCGCGCAGCGCGGCACTGCAACTCGCGCCACCGACCGTGCCCAGGTTCAGGTCCGGCAACCGGCCCTCGAACAGCCACGGCAGTTCGGACTTGATGCTGTGACCATCGAACAGAACGGCGTGGCCGTGCGCCGCCTTGAGACGCGCGAGCTCGCCGGCCAGCGCGTCGTGGTACGGACGCCAGTAGATCTGCAGGCGGCGCGCGATCTCGGCCGCGTCGGGCGTGTGGCCTTCGCGGTACAGCGGCTCGCCGGTGAAGGCGCGCGTCGGGCACAGCTCGGTGTTGTTGCTACCGGCGTACATCGGCGTGTTCTCGGGCGGGCGGTTGAGGTCGATGCAGTAGCGCGAGTACCGCGGCGCGAGCACGCTGGCGCCGAGCTCGCGAACGAAGGCGTACAGCGTCTCGAGATGCCAGTCGGTGTCTTCGACGGCCAGCGCCTGCGGTCGCAGCCGCGCCGCGATGTCGTCTGGGATCAGCGTGCCGACATGCGGCAGGCTGACCAGCAGCGGCAGCGTTCCGCGGTACAGCGTGACCACTTCGCCGTCGTTCATGGCAGTCGCTCCAGGCCACCGACGACGACGCGCCGGCACGGGTTGTGGCCGAACCAGTAGGCGAGCTCGTTCGGGTGTTCGAGCTCCCACACCGCGAAGTCGGCGCGCTGCCCCACCGCCAGCGTGCCGCGGTCGGCCAGGCCGAGCGCGCGCGCGCCGTTGACGCTGACGCCGCGCACGGCTTCCTCGGGCGTCAGCCGGAACAGCGTGCACGCCATGTTGATCGTCAGCAGCAGCGAGAGCCCCGGCGACGAGCCCGGGTTGTGGTCGCTCGCGATCGCGATGGGCACGCCGGCGTCGCGCAGCGCCGCCACCGGCGGCAGCTTCGTCTCGCGCAGGAAGTAGAACGCGCCGGGCAGCAGCACCGCCACCGTGCCGGAGCGCGCCATGGCCTGCACGCCGGCGTCGCTCAGGTGTTCGAGGTGGTCGCACGATAACGCGCCGTACTCGGCCGCGAGCGCCGCGCCGCCCTGGTCGCTCAGCTGCTCGGCGTGAAGCTTGACGGGCAGGTTGAGGCGCCGCGCGGCATCGAATACGCGCCGCGTCTGCGCTGGCGAAAAGGCGATGCGCTCGCAGAACGCATCGACCGCATCGACGAGGCCCCGCGCGTGCAGCTCGGCCATCCAGCCGCAGACGGCATCCACGTAGTCGTCGGCCCGGCCCTCGAACTCGGGCGGCAGTGCGTGCGCGCCGAGGAAGGTGGTTCGCACCGTGAGCGGCAGCTCGGCGCCGAGGCGGCGCGCCACGGCCAGGCAGCGCGCCTCGTCGAGCAGCGTGAGGCCGTAGCCCGACTTCACCTCGAGCGTCGTCACGCCGTCGGCCATCAATTCGAGCGCGCGCCGACGCGCCGCGGCGAACAGCGCCGCGTTGCTCGCCGCGCGCGTGGCCGCCACCGTCGCGCGGATGCCGCCGCCGGTGCGGGCGATGGCTTCGTAGCTCGCGCCCTGCAAGAGCAGCTCGAATTCGGCGGCGCGCTGCCCGCCATAGACGAGGTGCGTGTGGCAGTCCACCAGGCCCGGCGTGACGAGCGCGCCGCCCAGATCGTGCTCGGCCTCGGCCGCAAGCGCCGCCGGCAGCGCGGCCTCGTCGCCCACCCAGGCGATGCGGTCGCCTTCGGTGACGAGCGCCCCTCGCGCCACCCAGCCCCAGGGTGCGCTGCCCGCCAGCGTGGCGAGCTTCGCGTTGCGCCACAGTGTGCGCGCGGGCGCGGTGGTCATGTAGAGGCTCCCGAGGGGCCGATGTCGACGCCGATCCAGAACATCGGCGCTTCGGCGTCGCGCGCGACCAGGCGGCACGGCGCCGGGCCGAGGTGGCACAGCAGCGTGAGCGCGTCGAGTTGGATGGGTGGGCCGTCGCCGCCTTGCCAGCGCGCGGCGCCGGTCGTGAAGCAGGCGCGCCACGGCCAGGGCTCGCCCCAGGTCGCGCCGTCCGCCGCGCGCCGCAGGCAGCCGCGCGCGCCGCCGCGCAGCATCAGGTTCAGGTCGCGGGTCGGCCCTTCGAGCAGGCAACACTCCGGCGCTTCGGCGCCATCGAAGCACAGCGGCTCGCTCGCCGTCGTGAGCCGACGCGGCGAAGCATCTGAACGTCGCCGATGCGATGATGGTGCGGCATCGCGGTCGGGCAGCGCAAGTTCGACCCCCGCGCCTGCCACCACCGCGAACCAGCGCTGCACACCGGGGAAGGCCGAGAACGGGCCGTCGGCATCGATGTCGGCCAGGCTCAGCCGCAGCCGCCAGCCTGCCCCGGCGGGCCAGGCCAGCAGCTCGCGCGTGCGCCCGCCACCATTGCGCCAGGGCTGCGGCGCGACGTCGGCGGCGCGAAGCTGCGCCAGCGGCAGCGAGATCCCGGCAGCGTGGCCGTGCGCGCCCGGGCCGCTCATCAGGGCAGCTTCGTGCCGCGCATTCCGGTATTCGCCCTTGGGGCGGCCCGGCGGGCTCGCTGGAGTACCTTCGTGCTGCGCACTCCGGTATTCGCCCTTGGGGCGGCCCGGCGGGCTCGCTGGAGTACCTTCGTGCTGCGCACTCCGGTATTCGCCCTTGGGGCGGCCCGGCGGGCTCATGGCGCGAACTCCCCCTGCAGCGTGTAGCGCGCGCCCGGCTGCACCAGGCGTGCGATGGTGATCGCCGCGTCGCGGGTGAAGGTGCGCCGCACGACGACGAGGCAGGGGTCGCGCACCGAGATGCCGAGCAGCGCCGCCTCCTGCGGCGTCGGCAGCGCGGCCTCGATCGAATACTGCGCGCGCCACAGCGCCGTGACCTCGAACAGGTAGTGCGTCGGCGTCGTCTGCGTGAAGTCGACCCCGAGGTAGCCCGGCGCGCAGGCCGGGTTGACGTAGCGGTCTTCGCACTGCAGCGCGATGCCCTCCTCCGAGTGGACGATCAGCGTGTGGAACACCGGAGCGCCCGGCGCGAGGCCGAGTTGCGCCGCCAGCGCCGGGGGCGCGGCCTCCTCGCGGGCCACTTCGACGCGGGCCTCGTGGCGATGACCGCGCTCGGCAATCTCGTCGTGCAGGTCGCGGATCGTCAGCGTCGAGGACACGCGATGCAGCTGCGCCGCAAAGGTGCCCACGCCCTGCACGCGCTCGATCAGCCCCTCGGCCTGCAGCTCGCGCAGCGCGCGGTTGACGGTCATGCGGCTGACGCCGAACCGGGCCACCAGCTCGGCCTCGGAGGGCATCAGCGCGCCGGGCGGAAAGCGGCCCTGCGCCAGCGCGTCCAACAGGTGCTGCTTGACACGGGTGTACGGCGCGGCGGCGGATCGGGGGGGCGAGGACATGGCAGGATCGTAGCGGGATAGGCTTGTCTAGACAAGTCGGCGGCACACGCAACGGATCAGGGAAAACCATGACGCGGCGTCGCTTGTGCCTACTTGTCTAGACAAGTAAAGTCCAGACTCCACGCGTTTCATCCCGCCGAGGCCCCATGACCGATCTCTCCACCGCCGACCCGCTCAGGCCCCGTGCTGCCCAGCCGCACCCGGTGCGCGCGCCGCGCGGTACCGCGCTCGCCTGCAAGAACTGGCTGATCGAGGCTGCCTACCGCATGCTGCAGAACAACCTCGACCCCGAGGTGGCCGAGAACCCCGACGCGCTCGTGGTGTACGGCGGCATCGGCAAGGCGGCGCGCAACTGGGACTGCTACGAAGCGATCCTGAAGGCGCTGCGCGCGCTCGGCGAAGACGAGACGCTGCTCGTGCAGTCGGGCAAGCCGGTCGGCGTGTTCCGCACCCACGCCGACGCACCGCGGGTGCTGATCGCCAATTCGAACCTCGTGCCGAAGTGGGCGACCTGGGAGCACTTCCACGAGCTCGACCGCAAGGGCCTGATGATGTACGGCCAGATGACCGCCGGCTCATGGATCTATATCGGCAGCCAGGGCATCGTGCAGGGCACCTACGAGACCTTCGTCGAGGCGGGACGTCAACACTTTGGCGGCGAGCGCCCGAGCGCCGGGCCGCCCCAAGCCGGACGCGGTCCCCTCGGAGGACCGGCCGCCGTTCCCGGCGGACGAGGGGCCGACCCCTGGCATGGCCGCTGGATCCTCACCGCCGGCCTGGGCGGCATGGGCGGCGCGCAGCCGCTGGCGGCGACCTTCGCCGGCGCCTGCTCGCTCAACATCGAGTGCCAGCAGAGCCGGATCGACTTTCGCCTGCGCTCGCGCTACCTCGACGAACAGGCGCGCGACCTCGACGACGCGCTGGCGCGCATCGCGAGGTACACCGCCGAAGGCAAGGCCGTCTCGATCGGGCTGCTCGGCAACGCGGCAGAGATCCTGCCCGAACTCGCCAGGCGCGCGAAGGCGGGCGGCATCAAGCCCGACCTGGTGACCGACCAGACCTCGGCGCACGACCTCGTCAACGGCTACCTGCCCGCCGGTTGGAGCGTGGAGGCCTGGAAGTCGGCCCAGGCCGACGCCTCGCAGCACGCCGCGCTGCGCGACGCCGCGGCCAAGAGCTGCGCAGTGCATGTGCAGGCGATGCTCGATTTCCAGGCGATGGGCGTCCCGACCGTCGATTACGGCAACAACATCCGCCAGGTCGCGTTCGACGAGGGAGTTCAGCGCGCATTCGCCTTCCCCGGCTTCGTGCCGGCCTACGTGCGGCCGCTGTTCTGCCGCGGCAAGGGGCCGTTCCGCTGGGTGGCGCTGTCGGGCGACCCTGAGGACATCAAGAAGACCGACGCCAAGATGAAGGAGCTCTTTCCCGAAGACGCCCACCTGCATCGCTGGCTCGACATGGCCGCCGAACGCATCGCCTTCCAGGGCCTGCCGGCGCGGATCTGCTGGATCGGCCTCGGCGAGCGGCACCGCGCCGGGCTCGCGTTCAACGAGATGGTGAAGTCCGGCGAGCTGAAGGCGCCGGTCGTGATCGGCCGCGACCACCTCGATTCGGGCTCGGTCGCGTCGCCGAACCGCGAGACAGAGGCCATGCTGGACGGCAGCGACGCCGTCTCCGACTGGCCGCTGCTCAACGCGCTGCTGAGCACCGCCGGTGGCGCGACCTGGGTCTCGCTGCACCATGGCGGCGGCGTCGGCATGGGCTACTCGCAGCACTCGGGCGTCGTGATCGTCTGCGACGGCACCGACGCCGCGGCCAAGCGCATCGAGCGCGTGCTGTGGAACGACCCGGCGACCGGCGTGATGCGCCATGCCGACGCCGGCTACGCCGACGCGGTGGCCTGCGCGCGCGAGCAGGGCCTGAACCTTCCGATGGTGGCCAAGTGATGCTGCTGCGACCGGGGAGCCTCACGCTCGAAGAATTGAAGGCCATCCATGCCGGGGGCCAGCCCCTGCTGATGGACCCGCAGGCCCTGCCCGCCGTGCACGCCAGCGCGGCGCTGGTGCAGCGTGCCGCGGCCGGCGACGCGCCGGTGTACGGCGTCAACACCGGCTTCGGCAAGCTGGCCTCGACGCGCATCAGCGAAGCCGACCTGGCCACGCTGCAGCTCAACCTGATCCGCTCGCACAGCGTCGGCGTCGGCGAGCCCCTGCAGCCGGCCGTGCTGCGGCTGATGCTGGCGCTGAAGGCGGCCAGCTTGGCGCGCGGGTATTCGGGCGTGCGCCCGATCGTGATCGACACGCTGCTGGCGGCGCACAACGCCGGCCTCGTGCCCTATGTGCCGAGCCAGGGCTCCGTGGGCGCCTCGGGCGACCTGGCGCCGCTGGCGCACATGACGCTGGCGCTGATCGGCGAGGGCGAGTTCCTCGTCGATGGCCGACGCCGCCCGGCAGCCGAGGTCTTGCGCGCGGCCGGCATCGCGCCGCTCGCGCTCGCCGCGAAGGAAGGCCTGGCGCTGATCAACGGCACGCAGACCTCGACCGCGCTGGCGCTGCATGCGCTGTTCGGCTTCGAGCCGGTGCTCGAATCGGCGCTGGTGGTCGGCGCGCTCACGGTGGACGCCGCGCGCGGCAGCGACGGGCCGTTCGACGCGCGCATCCACGCGCTGCGCGGCCAGCCCGGCCAGATCGACGTCGCCTGCTACTACCGCGCGCTGCTTGGCGGCAGCGCCATCCGGGCCAGCCACACCGACGGCGACGACCGCGTGCAAGACCCTTACAGCCTGCGCTGCCAGCCGCAGGTGGTGGGCGCCTGCCTCGACCAGTTGCGCCACGCCGCGCTGGTGCTTTGGCGCGAGGCCAATGCGGTGACCGACAACCCGCTCGTGTTTGCCGAAGACGGGACGGGACAGGCGCCGGGCCGCCAACGGCAGGAGTCCAACGGCCTTCGGCAGGCGACAGCCAGTCCGCAGGGACTGGCTGTGTCCGGCCTCAGCCCCGAGCCCGGACTCGCCCCCTCGGGGGGCGGCGAGCAAGGCGAGCGTGGGGGCAGCATCCTCTCCGGCGGCAACTTCCACGCCGAGCCGGTAGCGCTGGCCTGCGACGCGATGGCCTGCGCGATCGCAGAGGTCGGCGCGATCGCCGAGCGGCGCATCGCGATGCTGATCGACGCCGGCGTGTCGCGGCTGCCGCCCTTCCTCACCGCGGATGCCGGGCTCAACAGCGGCTTCATGATCGCCCACGTCACTGCCGCCGCGCTGGCGAGCGAGAACAAGTCGCTCGCGCACCCGGCGAGCGTCGATTCGCTGCCCACCTCGGCCAACCAGGAAGACCATGTCTCGATGGCCACCTTCGCCGCGCGCCGCCTGCAGCCGATGATCCGCAACACCGCGCACATCCTGGGCATCGAGCTGCTGGCCGCGGCGCAGGGCATCGAGTTCCTGCGCCCGCTGACGAGCTCGGCGGCGCTCGAGGCGGTGCACGCGCTGCTGCGCGCGCAGTGCCCGTCGGTGGCGCGCGACCGCTATCTCGCGCCCGACATCGAGCGTGCCACCGCCCTCGTCACCGGCGGCGCGCTGTCGCGCGTGTTCCGCTCGATCGACGGCCTGCCGGCATTGTGGATACTCTCGACGTGATCATCTGCGACTGGCGCAGATGGCCGACCGCAAGGATCACCTCATGAAGCGGCTTTTCTTCGCCCTGCTGTTGCTGTTTGCCGTACAGCTTGCCCCGGCCCAGGAGGCAAACCGCATCCTGGTCGGGTTCGGGCCAGGCGGCACCCTTGACGTCCTGGGGCGCGCGGTCGCCCAGGTCTTGACCGAAGACACCAAGCAGACGGTGATCGTCGAGAACCAGGCTGGCGCCGGCAGCCTGATCGCCGCGCAGACGGTGGCCCGTGTCAAACCCGACGGCCACACGCTGCTGCTGGCGCCGGTGGTGGTGTCGGCCTTCATGCCGCACATCTACCGCAACCTCACGTTCGACCCATTGGCCGACCTCCTGCCAGTCGCCGAGCTGGGCACCTTCAACTTCGCGCTGGTCGTCGGTGCCGCGGTGCCGGTGAACAACCTCGCCGAGTGGCTGGCATATGTCAAGGCCCACCCCGGCAAGACGGCTTTCGGCTCCTTCGGGGCCGGCACGCCGTCGCACTTCCTGGGCGTGATGCTCAACCGCGCGGCCGGCACCGACACCCTGCACGTGCCCTACAAGGGCGGCGCGCCGGCCATGCAGGCGCTGCTCTCGGGCGAGACGCAGGCCGCCTTCATGCTCACCGGCGGCATGACCGTCGAGCAGTCGAAGGCCGGCAAGATTAAGGTGCTGGCGGTGACGGGCACCGCCCGTTCGCCGTTGTTGCCGGCAGTGCCCACCTTCGCCGAAGCCGGGCTCGGCCTGAAGGAGATGGACAATGCGTCGCTGTGGTACGGGTTCTTCGCGCCCAAGGGCACGCCAGCGGCCGAAGTGGAGCGCCTGAACCGCGCACTGGTGGCCACCTACCGTTCGCCCAAGGTGCGCGAAGCGCTGGAGCGCGAGGACATCGTGCCGAGCACCCTCAATGCCGCCGACTTCGCGCAGAAGGTGCAGCGCGACAACCGCAACTGGGGCGTCGTGATCCGCGCCACCGGCTTCACGCTCGATCAGTAGGCCGCAAGCGCATGGCCACGCCGACGATCAAGGTCCGCCTGCTCGGCACCGGCGGCCCGCGGCCGGACCCGCGGCGCAGCGGGCCGGCCACGCTGGTGACCATTGGCGACGAGCCGGTGCTCTTCGACGCCGGGCGCGGCGTGGTGGTGCAGATGCTGCGCGCCGGCGTCCCCCTTCAGGCGCTGCGGCATGTGTTCGTCACCCACCACCATTTCGACCACATCGGCGACCTGTACGACGTGGGCCTGTCGAGCTGGTTCGCCGGGCGGCGCGAGGCGCTGACCATCCATGGCCCGCCGGACACCAGGCGCCTCATGCAGGCGCTGCTGACGCAGGTGTACGACAAGGACATCGAGTGGCGCAGCGAGGGCGAGCCGGTGCACGGCGGCTGGCCGCCGATGCTCGGCCACGATGTCGGCACCGGACTGGCGCATGAAGCCGGGCCCTGGCGCGTCCACGCCGAGGCGGTCGTGCATGGCCACGGGCTCGACTTCTCGCCCGCCTTCGTGAAGCGCTGGAACTGCTACGGCTACCGGCTCGAGGCGCACGGCAAGGTGGTCGCGATCAGTGGCGACACCGTCGACTGCGGCGGCCTGCGCAGGCTGGCGCAGGGGGCCGACGTGCTGGTGCAGTGCTGCTACCTGGCCGCCGCCGAGATCACCTCGCCGCACTTCGAACGCCTGGCCAAGTACACCCTGGCCTGCGGCGACACGGTCGGCCGCATTGCGGCCGAGTGCGGTGTCAAGACGCTGGTGTTGACACATCAGCGGCCGCGCGGCGACGACGCCATGGTCGAGGTGCTGCGGCGCGAGGTCGAACGCGACTTCCATGGGCGCGTGGTGGTGGCGGCGGACCTCGACGAAGTCGTGCTGGCCGATGACTGAGCGTCGCGCCGGCGTCGGCTTGACCCCGCCGGCTCGGCCGGCCAAACCGGCTCGACCCGACCAAGCCGGCTGCGCTCCTGCCCTCCGGGCCGAACGGCGCCTGGGGTCGGCACGTCGGCTGCCTTCGTGTGAAGCCTCATCGAGACCCAGACCTGGCAGCCGCGCACCCTGCCCCGGGCCCGTGAGGTGACAGCCCCGAGCCGCCCATGGCGCGACCCACCGAGGTGCATTCGACCTTCTCGCGACGGCCCCGGCGAGCGCTGAGCCGAGTTCCCTTTCAAGCCCCGAGGAGCCATCGCTCATAAATCACCCCGAGCCCCCGTTGCATCGCCGTCGCCGCCATGGCACTGACGGCCGCCCTAAGAACGGGCCATCATGAACACGAAAACCCTATCGATTTCCGTTGCGCTCTCCGTGCTCGCCACCATGATCGTGCAAGCAGCTGACGAACCCGCCTCAGGAGTGACGAATATCCAATCGCAAAGCCAGCCAAGCACTTCTACCAATGTCGCCGAAAATGTAACGAAGATTCTCCTCTCGTCGGCGTGGTTCGTCGATGTCTTTAACACCAGCAGCAAGGGGGGAAGGCAAACGGCAAAGTTCTTCCTCAGTGAGGGAAAGAAACTACAAGCCACAATGGCCTTTAAGGGCACCGTCGACAGTGCTATCGACATCGAGATCAGTTCTGACGGTACAGTCACTTACACGACCGTCTCCGGCTCGCGGTTCGTCTTGACGTACAACGGAAGCGGATTCAAAGGTACATCGACCACCCCCTGGCGGACGTTCGACGTGAGGTACACGCCGAAGGATTGGTGACGCTAAGCCGTCGTGCCCGCCCCGGCCGCATCAAGGTCGATCACGAGGTGCCGATCGCGCACCCGCGCCGCTACTCGGTGAAGACGACACCGCTGTTCGCGGAGCTGAAGGCCGAACTCACCGAGCAGGTGCGTGCGGAGGTGCTGGCGACGCAGGCGGCGATGGCGTAGCGCCAGCGGACTCGGCGTCTTCAAGCGCGCGAAGCCGCATCACCGCCCACGCGGCGTGTGCAGAAATTGATCCGGCGCAGCAGCGCAGCACGCAACCGGTGGCATCGTGTGCGCAAGGGAGACAGCCCATGCCCAGTTCCAGCCACGATTGCATCCGAGGGCCCACGTGAAGCGCCGTGCGGTGATCTCGCGCGCCGCCGCCGCGGTGGGCACGCTGGCCGCGTCCTCGCTGGCACAACCAACGGTGGCGGCCAAGGCGCCTGCGGATTCCGAGACGGGTGGCGCAGTCACGCTTGAACAGGCATTGGCGCGGCGCCGCTCGGTGCGCAGCTATTCGACGGCGCCCGTCTCGCTGGCCAGTGTCCTGCAGTTGCTGTGGGCCGCACAGGGAACGAGCACCGCCGACGGCAAGCGGACCGCACCTTCGGCGGGGGCGCTCTACCCGCTGGAACTCCACCTCGTCGCGTCGCGGGTCGAAGGGCTCGTGGCGGGCGTGCATCGCTACGTGCCGGCGACGCACAGCCTGCGGCTGTCCGCGGCCGAGCCCTCGGCGCAGACACTGCTGCACGCCGCAAGCCCTCAGCGTGCCGTAGGCGACGCCGCGGCGGTGCTGGTGATCGCGGCGGTCGAGGAACGCACGGCGCGCAAGTACGGCGCTCGGGCCGGCCGGTATGTGGCCTTCGAGGCCGGCGCGGCGGCGCAGAACCTGGCGCTGCAGGCGGCTGCGCTCGGGCTGGGCAGCGTCGTGATCGGCGCCTTCGACGATGCCGCGGTGGCTGCGACGCTACGCCTTTCGCCCGGCGAACGGCCACTGGCGCTGATGCCGATCGGCAGGCCGGCCTGACTCGGGCGTCGGTGTCCGGGCGCATCTGGTCGGAAGTGCCCGATCGATGCTGTCGCTGCGATGGAGCACGGCACCGAGCCCAGGTCCATGCGAACCGCACGGCACGGAGACGCAGCCGCTTCCGCCGCACCTTGACTTGCCTCAAGCGGCACGCCACATCGCAGCCGAGAATCGGCGCCAGGAGCCCGCCCCGCATGCCCGCCGCCGACATCGTCTTTCGCGCCCAAGGCCTCTCGAAGGTCTATCGCACCGGCGAGGTCGAGGTGGTCGCGCTGAGCGAGGTGTCGCTCGAGATCGCGCGCGGCGAGTTCGTCGTGCTGCTCGGGCCGTCGGGCAGCGGCAAGAGCACGCTGCTCAACATCCTCGGCGGGCTCGACGTGCCAACGAGCGGCGAGGTGAGCTTTGCCGACCACCGCCTCACCGGCGCGAGCGAGGCGGAACTCACGCGCTACCGGCGCGAGCACGTGGGCTTCGTGTTCCAGTTCTACAACCTGATCCCGAGCCTGACGGTGCGCGAGAACATCGCGCTCGTGACCGACATCGTCGCCGACCCGATGGGCATCGACGAGGCGATCGCGCTGGTCGGCCTCACGCCGCGGCGCGATCACTTCCCGGCGCAGCTCTCGGGTGGCGAGCAGCAGCGGGTGGCGATCGCGCGCGCGATCGTCAAGAAGCCTGAGGTGCTGCTCTGCGACGAGCCCACCGGGGCGCTCGACTATGCGACCGGCAAGCTCGTGCTCGACGTGATCGCGCAGATCAACCGCGAGCTCGGCACGACCGCGGTCGTGATCACCCACAACGCCGCGATCGCCGGCATGGCCGACCGCGTGATCTACCTCGGTGACGGGCGCATCCAGCGCGTCGAGCGCAACGCGCACAAGCTCGCGCCTTCGGAGCTGAGCTGGTGATGACGAGCCCGGCGCCGGGCCGCCCCAAGGCGGGCGAGACTCCCTCGGGGGGTCGGGTGCGGTACTCCGCAGCCGGGGGGCTGTCATGAAATGAAAGCCCTCGACCGCAAGCTGCTGCGCGACCTCAGGCTCATGTGGAGCCAGGCGCTGACGATCGCGCTCGTCGTGGCCAGCGGCATCGGTGGCTTCATCACCACGCTGTCGGCGGTCGACTCGCTCGCGCTCGCGCGCGACCGCTTCTATGCCCAGGGCCGCTTCGCCGACGTGTTCGCCGGCGTCAAGCGCGCGCCCGACGCGTTCGCCGAGACCCTGCGCGCCCTGCCCGGTGTGGCCGACGTGCAGACCACCACCGAGGAGCTGGTGCGGATCGAGATCGAGGGCCTGTCGGACCCGATCATCGGCCAGCTGATCGGCATCGACCGCCGCCGCCCGCAGCGCATGAACCTGCTGACGCTGCGCAGCGGCCATGCCGCGGACGCCTCGATGTCGCCCGGCCGCATGGGCACCGACGGCGCGCTGCCGGTCTGGGTGTCGGAGGCGTTCGCCGTCGCGCACGGCCTGGTGCCCGGCTCGCGGCTGTCGGCGCTCATCAACGGCAAGCAGCGCACGCTCGTGATGGCCGGCGTGGCGCTCTCGCCCGAGTACATATTCGCCGGGCTGTGGGGCATGCCCGACCAGCGTGGCTTCGGCGTGTTCTGGGTCGACCACGAGGCGCTCGCCGCCGCCTACGACATGCAGGGCGCGTTCAACCGCGTCGCCGTCAAGCTGGCGCCGGGCGCCGACGAGCGCGCGGTGATCGACGCGCTGCAGCGCCAGCTTGCGCGTTACGGCGGGCGCGAAGCGCACGGCCGCGCCGACCAGACCTCGCACGCGATGCTCGACAACGAGATCAAGGAGCAGCGCGTGCTCGGCACCGTGCTGCCGTCGATCTTCCTCGGCGTCGCGGCGTTCCTGCTCAACGTCGTCGTCTCGCGCCTGGTGGCCACGCAGCGCGAGCAGATCGCCGCGCTGAAGGCGCTGGGCTACCCGAACCGCACGATCGCCGGCCACTACCTGAAGATGGTGCTGGCGATCGTCGGCGTCGGCTTCGGGCTCGGGATTGCGCTCGGCGACGCGCTCGGCGCGATGTTCACCGGGCTCTACGCGGAGTTCTTCCGCTTCCCCGACTTCGAGCATCGCATCGCGCCGTGGCTGGTGCTGGTCGGGCTGCTGATCGCCGTCGCCACGGCGGTGCTCGGCACCTTGAACGCGATCGGCGCCACCGTGCGCCTGGCGCCGGCCGAGGCGATGCGGCCGCCGGCGCCGGGGCGCTACCGGCGCACGCTTCTCGAGCGGCTGGGCGTCATGCGCATCCCGACCTCGCTGCGCATGATCCTGCGCAACATGGAGCGCCGGCCGCTGCGCACGGGCCTGTCGATCGGCGGCGTCGCGGCGGCGGTGGCGATCGTGATCATGGGCAACTTCTTCCGCGACGCGATCGAGTTCATCGTCGATAGCCAGTTCCGCCTCGTGATGCGCAACGACGTGGCGGTGTGGACGCTCGAGGTCGTGTCCGACCGCGCGCGCGAGGAGCTGCTGCGCCTGCCGGGCGTGAAGGCGGCCGAGTCGACCCGCTTCGTGCCGGTGACGCTCGTCAACGGGCACCGGCGCGAGCGCAGCCAGATCCGCGGCTACGCGACCGTGCCCGAGCTCTACCGCATCATCGACGTCGACCGGCGCGAGACGCTGCCGGCCGGCGACGGCCTCGTGCTCACCGACCGCCTGGCCGCCAAGCTCGGCCTGCGCGTGGGCGACGTGGTGCTGGCCGAGGTGCTGGAGGGCCGGCCACGCACGCTCGAGTTGGTGGTGGACGCGACGGTGCGCGAGATGATGGGTCTGAACGCCTACATGAACCGCGAGGCGCTGAACCGCGCGCTCGGCGAGGGCGACCTGTCGAGCGGCTTCATGCTCGCGCTCGACGCCGGCGCCGAGCCCGCGCTCCTCACCGCCACGCGCAAGATGCCGCGCGTGGCCGGCGCCTTCAGCAAGGCCACGATGCTGCGCAACATGGAGGAGATCAGCGCGCGCAACATCCGCATCATGAGCACGGTGCTGACGCTGTTCGCCGCTGTGATCGCCGTCGGCGTGGTCTACAACAACGCGCGCATCGCGCTTGCCGAGCGCACCTGGGAGCTCGCCAGCCTGCGTGTGCTCGGGTTCACGCGCGCCGAAGTGTCGGCGCTGCTGCTCGGCGAGATGGCGATCTCGATCGCGGTCGCGCTGCCGCTGGGGATGGCGCTGGGCTTCGGGCTCGTGCAGCTGATCACCGGGCTCCTGAAGAGCGACCAGTTCTTCTTTCCGGTGGTCATCCTGCCGCGCACCTACGCCTGGGCGGCGCTGTGCATCGTCGCGGCCGGCGTGGCCAGCGCGCTGGTCGTGCGCCGGCGCATCGACCGGCTCGACATGGTGGCCGCGCTGAAGACGCGGGAGTGAGGGAGCGATGCCTTGAACCGAAAAACGATCCTCGTTGCCGCTGCTGGCGGCATCGCGCTGGCGGCCCTGCTCGCCTGGGCCTTCGCGCCCCGGCCGGTGGAGGTCGAGGTAGCCGAGGCCAGCATCGGCCACTTCGAGACCACGATCGACGAGGACGCGCGCACCCGGCTGCGCGACCGCTTCGTCGTCTCGGCGCCGCTCGCGGGCCGGCTGCAGCGCATCGCGCTGCGCGAGGGCGATGCGGTCGAGGCCGATGCGGTGGTGGCCACGCTGACGCCGGGCTTCAGCCCGATGCTCGACGAGCGCACGCTGCGCGAGCAGCAGGCGCGCATCGGCGCGGCCGAGGCTGGCCTGAAGCGCGCCGCGCTGCGCATCGAGGCCACGAAGGTGGCACTCGAACAGGCACGCAACGAGCTGCGCCGCACCGAGCAGCTAGCGCAGCAGGGCTTTGTCGCGCCGACCAAGGCCGACACCGACCGGCTCGCCGCGCTGGCCGCGCAGAAGGAGCTCGACACGGCCGTCGAGGGCGAGCACGTCGCCCGCCACGAGCTGGAACAGGCCCGCGCCGCGCTCAGCGCGGTGCGTGGCGCGACGGCGGGCGGCAAGGCCGGCGGCGGCGAGGCCTTCGCCATTCGCGCGCCCGTCGCCGGGCGTGTGCTCAAGTTGCACACGACGAGCGAGGCCACGGTCGCGCTCGGCGCGCCGCTGCTCGAGATCGGCGACACCGGCAAGCTGGAGATCGTGGCCGAACTGCTGACCGCCGACGCGCTGCTCGCCCGGCCCGGCAGCGCGGTGCGCGTCGAGCGCTGGGGTGGCCCGAACGTGCTGCAGGGCCGCGTGCGCCTCATCGAGCCGGCGGCGTTCACCAAAGTCTCGGCGCTCGGCGTCGAGGAGCAGCGGGTGAACGTGCTGATCGACATCGCGAGCCCGGCGGCCGAGTGGGCCGCGCTAGGCGACGGCTACCGCGTCGGCGTGCGCATCGTCACCCGCAGCGAGGACGCCGTGCTGCGGGTGCCGGTGAGCGCGGTGTTCCCGCTGCCACAGACCGAGGGCGCCGCGGCGGCCGGCTCGGCGGTGTTCGTGTTCGAACAGGGGCGCGCCCGGCTGCGGGCCGTGACGGTGGGCGCGCGCAACGGCAACGACGCCTGGATCCAGAAGGGCCTGGAGGCCGGCGCGAAGGTGATCGTGTACCCGCCGGCGGCGGTGAGCGACGGCGCGAGGGTCAGGGCGCGCGAGGTGTAGCCATCGCATCGCCGGACGCGGCCGCGAGTCAGTAGCGCCCGGCCGCCCCCGCCACCCGCAGGTACAGCCGCGCGCACCAGGCGATGAAGCCGCGTCGCAGCAGGCGCCGCGGGCCGCTGCCGACGCTCTCTTCGGTGACTGGCACCGAGCTGGCCAGCGCGGCCTCGAACTCCTGCCGCAGGCTGGCCGCGAAGGCGCGGTCGCGCACGACGACGTTGGCCTCGAGGTTGAGCAGCAGCGACAGCGGGTCGATGTTGGAGCTGCCGACGGTCGCCCAGTCGTCGTCGACCACCGCCACCTTGGCATGCAGGAAGGCAACCGTGTACTCGTGGACCTGCACGCCCTGGGCGAGCAGTTCGTCGCACAGCGCGTAGGCGGCGAGCTCGGCCATGCGGTAGTCCCAGCGCCCCTGCAGCAGCAGGCGCACGCGCACGCCGCGGCGCACCGCGTCGCGCAGCGCGCGGCGGATCGGACGGTCGGGGTAGAAGTAGGCCGACGCGATGTCGATGCGGTGGCGCGCCCGGCGGATCGCCTCGACGTAGCTGCGCTCGATGCTGCGCCGCTGGCGCAGGTTGTCGCGCACCAGGAAGGCGGCGCGCACGGGCCGCAGGTCGGCTTCGGCGGGCGCCGGGATCGGGGCGCTCGAGCGCAGCCGGTCGAGCAGCCGCTTCGCGCGCGCCAGCGGCTCGGCGCTGCTGGCCAGCGCGACCACCTCTTCACGCCAGGCCTGGCCGAGCGAGGCGCGCGTCCACATCGCGCGCGCGGTCCGCTGCACGGCGGGCGCGAGCGGCCCACGCACGCGCACCGCGAAGTCCAGCCGCGGCAACTCGCTCCAGCCGTGGTTCAGGTCGAAGCGGTCGTCGATCAGGTTGATGCCGCCGACGAAGGCCACGTTGGCATCGACGACGCAGAGCTTGTGGTGCAGCCGGCGCAACTGCCCCGGCTGCAGCCAGTTCCACCAGCGGTGCAGCGGGCGGAACAGCGCCACGTGCACGCCGGCGGCGAGCAGCTCGCCCTGCAGCGCGGGCCAGGTGGCGTCGATGCCGAAGCCGTCGACCACCACGCTGACCATCAGGCCGCGGCGGGCAGCGCCGATGAGCGCCGAAGTCACGGTCCGCGCGGCGGGGTCGTCGTGGAAGATGTAGCTGGCGAGCCAGACTTCGTGGCGCGCCGCGGCGATGGCCTCGCACATCGCCGGAAACAAGGCGTCGCCGCCGCGCAGCAGCGTCACCTCGTTGCCGCCGGTATAGACCGGCAGGCCGTGCAGCACCCAGCCGGACGGCGCCTCGCCCGCTTGCGGCGGCGCTTCGCTCAAGCCAGCTCCAGCTCGGCCAGCAAGGGCAGGTGATCGGACATGCGGGCCCAAGTCGTCCCGCGCGGCACGAGCAGGGCGCGGCAGGCAAAGCCGCGGGTGTAGATGCGGTCGAGCGAGAACACCGGGACCCGCGATGGAAATGTGCGCGGGTGCGACGCACCCGGCGTCTGCGCGGCGGCGCGTGCCAGGCCCATCTCGCGCATCGGCGCGTCGAGCTTCTCACCCCAGTCATTGAAGTCGCCCGCCACCACCAGGGGCTCGCCCGCCGGCACCTCGGCGGCAATGAACGCGGCGATGCGTTCGACCTGCCGCACCCGCCCGGCGTGCATCAGCCCGAGGTGAGCGACGATGGCATGCACCGTGACACCGTTCCACAGCACCGGCACGTGCAGCAGGCCGCGCTGCTCGAAGCGGTGGTCCGACACGTCGTGGTGCCCGACGTCGCCCAGCGGCCAGCGTGACAGCAGCGCGTTGCCGTGCTCGCCGCCGCGCGTGACGGCGTTGGTGCGGTAGGCCACTACGTAACCGTCGGGCGCGAGGAAATCGGCCTGCGGTTCGTCGGGCCAGCCGAACGAGGTGCGCTGGAAACGCCGCGCCTCGCGGTGGTGGAAGCTGCGCACCTCCTGCAGGAACACCAGGTCGGCGTCGAGCGCCTCGATGCCCAGGCCGAGGTTGTGGATCTCGAGGCGCTTCCTCGGGCCGACGCCGCGCACGCCCTTGTGAATGTTGTAGGTGGCCACGCGCAGCAGATGGCCCGGGTGCTGGGTCGAGCGCGCGGCGGTCATGTCGTGAAGCGCGGCAGATGCAGGATCGCCTCGGCATTCGACGGCGAGAAGCAGCGGTCCGCGGCCTCGCGCCACGGCAGCCACTGGTAGCGCAGGTGCTCGCGCGGCGCGAGCGTGATCGCGATGTCGCGCGGCACCGCGAGGCCGAACACATGCTCGGTGTTGTGCGTCACGCCGGGCGCGTAGCGGTGCCGCCACTGCGGGTAGATCTCGTACACGTTGACCAGGCACCAGTCACGCAAGCTGGCCAAGGGGACTGTCGAGCTCCTCCCCCCCTCGTGGGGGACGACCCGGTGAGGGGGAGAGCCCAGGACGACCGAGGGCGTCGCCGCCAGGCGGATCCCTGTTTCCTCGGCCACTTCGCGCACGGCGGTCTCGATCAGCGGCTCGTCCGCGCGGTCCTTCGATCCGGTCACGCTCTGCCAGTACCCGGCATGGTCGGCGCGCTCGATCAACAGCACCTCCATCGCGGGTGAGTGGATCACCACCAGCACCGACTCCGGGATCTTGGGGCCCCTGGGCTGGCTCATCTGTCGGAAGGAGGTTCGCGAACGACTGCCGTTCGACCGGACGCGCGTGTCGCCCGCGCTCAGGCGGCCGCTTGCGGATTCCTCAACCGGATGTGCAGCTCGCGCAACTGCTTTTCGTCCACCGGGCTCGGCGCGTGCGTCAACAGGCACTGCGCGCGTTGCGTCTTCGGGAAGGCGATCACGTCGCGCAACGACTCGGCGCCCGTCATCAGCATCACGAAGCGATCCAGCCCGATCGCGATGCCGCCGTGCGGCGGCGCGCCGTACTGCAGCGCGTCGAGCAGGAAGCCGAACTTGGCCTCGGCCTCCTCGGCGCTGATGTTGAGCGCGCGAAACACCTTGCTCTGCACTTCCTCGCGGTGGATCCGCACCGAGCCGCCGCCGAGTTCGATGCCGTTGAGCACCACGTCGTAGGCCTTGGCGATGCAGCGGCCGGGGTCGGTCTCGAGCCAGTCCTCGTGGCCTTCCTTGGGCGCCGTGAACGGGTGGTGCACCGCGTTCCAGCGCTGCGCCGCGTCGTCGTACTCGAACATCGGGAAGTCGGTCACCCACAGCGGCTCCCAGTCGCCCTGCAGCAGGCCGTGCGCCTTGCCGAAGTCGCTGTGGCCGACCTTGACGCGCAGCGCGCCGATCGCGTCGTTGACGATGCTCGCCTTGTCGGCGCCGAAGAACAGCAGGTCGCCGTTGCGCGCGCCCGTGCGCCCGAGGATCTTGGCGAGCGCGGCGTCGTGCAGGTTCTTCACCAGCGGCGACTGCAGCCCTTCGCGGCCCTTGGCGGCGTCGTTGACCTTGATCCACGCCAGGCCCTTGGCGCCGTAGATGCGGACGAACTCGGTGTACGCATCGATTTCGCCGCGGCTGATTTCGGCGCCGCCGGGCACGCGCAGCGCCACCACGCGGCCGCCGGGCGTCGTTGCCGGGCCCGAGAAGACCTTGAAGTCGACGTCGGCCATGACGTCGGTGAGCTCGGTCAGCTCCATCTTCACGCGCAGGTCGGGCTTGTCCGAGCCGTACAGGCGCATCGCGTCGGCGTAGAGCATCACCGGGAACGGCGGCAGCTCGACGCCGATCGCGTGCTTGAAGGTGCTGCGGATCATGCCTTCGAACATCTCGCGGATCTCTTCCTCGGCGAGGAACGAGGTCTCGATGTCGATCTGCGTGAACTCGGGCTGGCGGTCGGCGCGCAGGTCCTCATCGCGGAAGCACTTGACGATCTGGTAGTAACGGTCGAAGCCCGCCATCATCAGCAACTGCTTGAAGAGCTGCGGCGATTGCGGCAAGGCGTAGAACTGGCCCTCGTGCACGCGGCTCGGCACCAGGTAGTCGCGCGCGCCCTCGGGCGTGCTCTTGGTGAGCATCGGCGTTTCGATGTCGATGAAGCCGTTGGCGTCGAGGAACTTGCGCACCTCCATCGCGACCCGGTAGCGCAGCATCATGTTGCGCTGCATCTGCGGCCGGCGCAGGTCGAGCACGCGGTGGGTGAGCCGCGTGGTCTCGGACAGGCCGTCGTCGTCCATCTGGAACGGCGGCGTCAGGCTCGGGTTCAAGACCTCGATCTCGTGGCACAGCACCTCGATGCCGCCACTGGTGATGTTGGCGTTGACGGTGCCGGCGGGACGAGCGCGAACCTTGCCGACGATCTTCAGGCAGAACTCGTTGCGCACGCCCTCGGCGACCTTGAACATCTGTTCGCGGTCGGGGTCGCAGACGATCTGCACCAGGCCTTCGCGGTCGCGCAGGTCGATGAAGATCACGCCGCCGTGGTCGCGCCGGCGATGGGCCCAGCCCATCAGCGTCACGGTCTGGCCGAGCAGCGCTTCGCTGACCAGGCCGCAGTAAGTCGTTCGCATGCTTGTCACTCCGTTCGAAATTCTGGATGGGCTGCCGACTCGGCGGCAGCCGGGGGGTTGGGGGGCACTGGCGGCGCGGTGCCGCGGGCGGGGTCGGGTTGAGCGCTTGCCGGGCGTCAACCCGGCAGGTTTCGCACCCCGCCGCCGCTCACCGGGCCCTCGGGGCCGACCACGCCCATCGATATCACGTACTTCAGCGCGTCATCGACCGTCATGCGCAAGCGCACCACCTCGGCGCGCGGGAGCATCAGGAAGAAGCCGGAAGTGGGGTTGGGCGTCGTCGGCACATAGACGCTGACATGCTCGCTGCCGATGTGCTGCGCCACCTCGCCGCTCGGCCGCCCGGTGACAAAGGCGATCGTCCATGCACCCTGGCGCGGGTACTGCACCAGCACCGCCTCGCGAAACGCCTGCCCGCTGCTCGAGAACAGCGTGTCCGAGACCTGCTTGACCGAGTTGTAGATCGACTTGACGATCGGGATCTTGTTGAGCAGGCGATTGCCCTGGCGCAGCCACCACTGGCCGAACATGTTGGCCGCGAACGCACCCGTCAGCAGCAGTGCGACCAGCAGCACCACCAACCCAAGCCCGGGAACGCGGCGCAGGCTTTCGATCGGCCCGTGGGCATCGCTCGGCAGCAAGACCTGGGTCGCGCTCAGCATGGCGCCGAACACGCCGTCGAGCACTCCCAGCACCGCCTGCAGCACCCAGATGGTGACGGTCAGCGGCAGCCAGACCAGCAGGCCCGTGATCAGGTACTTCTTCACAGTCACGGCAAATCGGCTGGGGCGGGCGGCGTCACTGCGCGGCGGGCGTGGGGCCGCTGGCGGCGGGTGCCGCGCTGGTGCCTGTGCCTGTGCCCGACGCCGGGCCGGGAACCGGCTTGGCCGGCAGCGCCGAAGGCGCCGGCTCGGCACCCGCCTTGGCCGCAGGCTCGCCGGCGCCAGCCGGCTTTGCCGCATCGGGCTTTGCCGCATCGGGCTTGGCCGCATCGGGCTTGGCCACGGGCGGGCCACCCTTGAAATCGGTCACGTACCAGCCCGATCCCTTGAGCTGGAACCCGGCGGCGGTGAGTTGCTTGCGAAATGCCTCGGCACCGCACGACGGGCAGGTCGTGAGCAGCGGGTCGGAGAGCTTTTGCAGCACGTCTTTGGCGTGCCCGCACGATTCGCAGCGGTAGGCATAGATCGGCATGGCTAAGCCCTTGATTCGAAAAGAAAAACCCTGAATTATACGAGCGCCGCCAGGCGCGATGCGTGGCGCCCTAGAATCTTTTGCCGAGATCCAGCCACGAGCGGCGCGCCTCGTCCGCGGGCGCGTGTGTCGTCCCTCAACCTTAAGGAGCCATCCGTGAACCGCATTTCCCTCCGTCGTGTCCTGGCCGCCAGCGGGGCAGCGCTGCTGGTCGCGATGTTCGCTGCCGGCGCGGCCGTCGGCGCGCCGCCGTCTACGCCGGAGGCCAAGGTCCTCAACATCTACAACTGGTCCGACTACATCGCCGAAGACACGATCAAGAACTTCGAGCGCGAGACCGGGATCAAGGTCAACTACGACAACTACGACAACAACGAGATCCTGCACGCCAAGCTCGTCGCGGGCAAGACGGGTTACGACATCGTGGTCCCGGGCGCGCACTTCGCGAAGCAGCAGATCGACGGCAAGCTGTTCCAGAAGCTCGACCGCTCGCAGCTGACGAACTGGGGCAACCTCGACCCCGCCATCCTCGAACAGATGGCCAAGGTGGACCCGGGCAACCAGTACCTCGTGGACTGGCTGTGGGGCTATATCACCGTCGGGATCAACGTCGCCCAGGTCAAGAAGGCGCTGGGCGACCTGCCGATGCCGCAGAACCCCTGGTCGCTGCTGTTCGACCCCCGGTACGCGGGCCGGCTCAAGAGCTGCGGGGTCAGCTTTCTCGACTCGGCCTCCGAGGTGCTGCCGGTGGCGATGCTGTATGTCGGCAAGCCCGCCTTCAGCCGCAACGCCGCCGACTACACGGCCGCCGCCGAGATGCTCGCGAAGGTTCGGCCTTACGTCACGCGCTTCTCGTCGTCGGGTTACATCGACGAGCTGGCTGGCGGCGCGCTGTGCGCGGTGATGGGCTATTCGGGAGACATCAACATCGCCCGCTCGCGCGCTTTGCAGGCCAAGCGGGGCCACGTCATCGAAGCGCTGGTTCCCGCCAACGGCGCCACGCTCTTCTTCGACTCGATGGCCATTCCGGCCGATGCGCCGCACCCGAAGAACGCCCACCTGTTCATCAACTACATCCTGCGCCCGGAGGTGCATGCTTCGTTGACGAACAAGGTCTTCTACGCCAACCCGAACCGGGCTTCGCTGAAGTTCGTGGCCAAGGACGTCGCCGCCAACCCGTCGATCTTTCTCAGCCCGCAGGCCCTGGCGCAGATGACCGCTCCCGACAGCCTGCCGCAGGATATCCGGCGCGTGCAGACGCGCATCTTCACGAACTTCAAGGCGGGGAAGTAGCGCCGCCGTCGCGGTGGCGACTACCGGTTGACGTACAGCAGCGCCTGCATCGCCAGCAAGCCGAGCACGAAGCCGATCGCCCCGTAGGCGATGCCCTGCAGCAGCCGGTTGGTGCGGCGCTGCTCGGTGAGCAGCGCCTCGAGCAGGTGTGGCTCGGTGCGCGGCGGGCCCTGCAGCGCCTGGTGGACCAGGCGCGGCAGCTCCGGGAGCAGTTGAACGTAGCGCGGCGCCTCGTTCTTGAGGCGCTCGACGAACCCCGTCCAGCCGACCTGGTCGTTCATCCAGCGCTCGAGGAAGGGCTTGGCGGTGGCCCACAGGTCGAGCTCCGGGTCGAGCTGGCGCCCCAGGCCCTCGACGTTGAGCAGCGTCTTCTGCAGCAGCACGAGCTGCGGCTGGATCTCGACATTGAAGCGGCGCGAGGTCTGGAACAGCCGCAACAGCACGTTGCCGAGGGAGATGTCCTTCAGCGGGCGGTCGAAGTGCGGCTCGCAGACGGCACGGATCGCGCCCTCCAGGTCCTCGACGCGCGTGCTCGGCGGCACCCAGCCCGACTCCACGTGGAGTGCGGCCACACGCTTGTAGTCGCGGCGGAAGAAGGCGATGAAGTTCTGCGCCAGGTATTCCTTGTCGAACTCGGTCAACGTGCCGACGATGCCGAAGTCGAGCGCGATGTAGCGCCCGAACGTGGCCGGCGCCAGGCTGACCTGGATGTTGCCCGGGTGCATGTCGGCGTGGAAGAAGCCGTCCCGAAAGACCTGCGTGAAGAAGATCGTCACCCCGTCGCGGGCGAGCTTCTTGATGTCGACGCCGCCTTCGAGCAGGCGCTGCATGTGGCTGATCGGCACGCCGTGCATGCGCTCCATCACGATCACGCTGCTGGTGCAGAGCTCCCACACCATCTCGGGCACCATGATCAGCTCGAGGCTCTGCATGTTGCGTCGCAGCTGCGCCGCATTGGCGGCCTCGCGCACGAGGTCGAGCTCGTCGTGCAGGTAGTTGTCGAACTCGGCCACCACCTCGCGCGGCTTGAGCCGCTTGCCGTCCACGCTCAGCCGCTCGATCCAGCGCGCCAGCGTGCGCAGCAGCGACAGGTCGCCGTCGATCACCTCGAGCATGCCCGGGCGCAGCACCTTCACCGCCACCTCGCGCCCACCGATGAGCACCCCGAAGTGCACCTGCGCGATCGAGGCGCTGGCCACCGGCTCGGCCTCGAACTGGGCGAAGATGCTTTCGATCGGCTTGCCAAAGGCCTGCTCGACCAGGCGTCGCGCCTCGGCGGCCGGGAACGGCGGCACGCGATCCTGGAGGCGGGCCAGCTCGTCGGCCACGTCGGGCGGGAGCAGGTCGCGCCGCGTCGAGAGCACCTGGCCAAACTTGACGAAGATCGGCCCCAGCCTCTCGAGCGCCATCCGCAGGCGCTGCCCGCGCGGTGCATCGAGGCGCCGCCCGATCGTGATCACGCGCACCAGCAGGCGCACCCAGCGCTGCCGGAAGCCCGACAGTGCCAGCTCGTCCATCCCGTAGCGCAGCAGCGTGACGACGATGAAGACGAGCCGCGCGAATTGCCTCATCGGGGGGCAGGCCCCCGCTCGTCGGTGGCCGCGCCGGTGGACGAGCGCGTCGCCCAGCCCGAGAGCGTGCGCAAGGCCTCGCGAAGGCCACCGGCGAGCAGGCGGCCAAGGCGGGCGATCTCGTTGGCCGGCGCCTGCCCGACCAGGCGAGCCAGATCGTCCTGCACGTCCCAGCGCAGGTTGTCCATCAGCCAGCTCAGGTCGGCGGCGAACTGGGCGTCGCCCTGCACTTCGACCCGCGGCCGTTCGCCAGCCGTCCATTGCACCAGCGCCAAGGCCGGATTCGACGCGTCGAGCCGCAGGCGCAGGTCGGGTGCGGTGTCGTCGCCCAGCCTCGGCGCGCCGCCGCACCACTCGAGCATCCCCGCCGGTGTGACGCGAAACGCGAGCTCGGGCAGGGTCGGCAGCAGCGCGGGCCAGCCGTCGAGTTGCAGTTGCACGTTGCGGACGCTGTGGGCGCGAAGGCGCTCGGTGGCCACCGGTTCCGCCGCGAGCACGTGGTTGAGCAGCAGGGTCAGGCGCTCGACGAGCGCGGCCTGCAGCGACGAAGTCAATGCGTTAAACATGCACGGATTGTAGGCACCGGCACCGTGCCTGCCCCCGCGGTCATGGGGATGGATGATTCAGTTTCTGAGCGAGAATCCCTTGAGCAAGAAGCCGGCCATGACCTTGGTGCCGGGCCCCGTCACCCAACTCGCTTGCGATGTCATCCACCGTCTCTGGTGGGCGGTATTGGTGCTGCATTTCGGCGCTTGAACTCGACACATTCCATTCACACTGCGCGCCGGAGCCGACCCTTTTCCCCACTGATGTTCGAAGACCGCACCTACAAGAGAACGTTCTACAGCGCGCCGCAGTCGGTGACGTCGCTGGTCGCGGCCTTCCTCGAGCCGACGATCAGCGTGCTGGCCTTCGTGTTCATCAGCCTGTGGTTCGACGAGCCGATCGACCGCCCGTCGCTCACGCTGTGCCTGCTGGTCTTCGCGCTCACGTTCCCGGGCCGCAACCGCTTCCGCGACAATCTGCTTGCCGCCGCCGTGGACGTCTTCACGTCGTGGGTGACCTTGCTCGCCATCCTCGCGCTGTGCGGCTACGCGACGCGCAGCCTCAAGTTCTTCGAAGAGGACGTCCTGCTCGCCTGGGCCTTGTCTACACCGGTGCTCCAGTGGCTTGCCGTGTGGGCGGGTGCCAGCGCGGTGCGGCGAAACGCAGCTCTACCGTCCGCGCGGCGCTCGGCCGTGGTCGTCGGCGCCGGCGCGTTGGGGGTGAAGGTGGCGCGGGCGCTGGGCGACAGCGAGGAAAGCGGAGTCGATTTCGTCGGCTATTTCGACGACCGCACCGACACCCGCCTCCACGCCGAGGCGGTGACGCGCCGCCTGGGCGGCCTGAGCGACGTGGCCGGCTACATCACGACTCACGGCGTGCGCGAGGTCTTCATCACGCTGCCGCTGGGCTCGCAACCGCGAATCATCCAATTGCTCGAGAACCTGCAGGGCACGACCGCCTCGATCTTCTTCGTGCCGGACGTGTTCGGCATCAGCATCATCCAGGGCCGGTTGCAGGACATGAACGGCATTCCCGTGGTGGGCATCTGCGAGACCCCCTTCACCGGCACCAACGAACTCGTCAAGCGGATCAGCGACGTCGTGCTGGCGAGCCTCATCCTGGTGCTGATCTCGCCGGTCATGCTGGCGGTGGCGATCGGCGTCAAGCTGAGCTCGCCCGGCCCAGCGATCTTCAAGCAACGCCGCAACGGCCTCGACGGCGAAGAGATCATGGTCTACAAGTTCCGCTCGATGACGACGCAGGACAACGGCCCGGTGGTACGCCAGGCGACCAAGGACGACCCGCGGATCACGCCCTTCGGCGCCTTCATCCGGCGCACTTCGCTCGACGAATTGCCGCAGTTCTTCAACGTGCTCCAGGGCAGCATGAGCATCGTCGGTCCGCGCCCGCACGCCGTGGCCCACAACGAGGAATACCGCAACATGATCAAGGCCTACATGGTGCGGCACAAGGTCAAGCCCGGCATCACCGGCTGGGCGCAGGTCAACGGCCATCGCGGCGAGACCGACACGCTCGACAAGATGAAGGCACGGGTCGAGTACGACCTGGAATACCTGCGCAACTGGTCGCTCGGTCTGGACCTGCAGATCATCGTGCGTACCATTCGACTGATGTTCTTCGACCGCAAGGCCTATTGATGTCGGCTCCAAGCACGGCCCCACACCTCATCGCGGAGATGTCTCGCATGCAGCCTCACCCCATCCAGGTCCGGCACCTGGCCGCCTGCCTGGCGCTCGCATTCGGTGGCCCGGCGGGCGCCGACGAGCCCAATCCGTACTACATCGGCGCAAGCGAGGCGCTGACCTACCAGACCAATGTCTTCTCGTCGGCAACCGACACCATCAACAGCGGGATCTCGACAACCAGCCTGATCGGCGGCTTCGACCAGCCGATCGGGCGCCAGCGCGTCTACGCCAACGGCACCTTCGGCTACAACTACTTCACGAACGACACCGTCAGGTACCTGAACAACAACAGCTACGGCCTGAACGCGGGGGTGGACTGGCAGACCGTCGAGCGCCTGTCGGGCACGGTGCGGCTGGTGGCCAGCCAGGGCCTTGCCAACTATGCCACCGCGGGCGCGCCGACGATCACCGAGAAGAACATCCAGAACGTGGGGACTGCCGCGTTACTGGCGCACTACGGCATCACGCCACGCGTGACGCTAGACGCCGGCTATGACTTCAAGTATCTGAACTATTCAGCGTCTGCCTATGCCTACCAGGAATACAAGCAGAACGTCTTCAGCCTCGGGCTGCGCTATGGCCAGAGCGGTGTGCTGAACGTGGGTCTGGGCCTGCGGCTCGAGAAGACCGACTACCCCAACTATCTGAGGAACCCAGACCCCATCACTGCACCCACAGACCCCTACATCGCGGACGACTCGACCGGCAAGAACGTCGACTTCACGGTGGCCTGGATTCCCAGCGGTTTGAGCTCGCTCGACGCGAGGCTGAGCTTCACCGACGTTGCCTACACGATCAACACCGGCGCGGACTACCACGGCCTCACCGGCGCATTGGGGTGGAACTACCAGGCGAGCGGCAAGCTGTCGACCCGGCTGGCGTTTCTGGTCGTTCCCGGCACGGGCGCGACCTACTTCGCCTTCACTGGCCTCGGACCGACGACGGTCGAGAACAGCCAACTCAGCAAGATCCTCCGCCTGTCAGCGAACTATGCCGCCACGGGCAAGACCACGTTCAACGGCAACATCGGCCTCGTGCAGAACGACTACGGCCAGAGCACGATTTTTGGAAAACAGTACGGTACCGACCTGACCCCGAGCATTGGCTTGGGTGTGAGCTATGCGCCGACGCGCAGCAGCTTGCTGGCGTGCAACATCTTCTACCAGAAGCGCAGCGCGTCGGACGAGGCCGTTGCCACCGGGCAGTCATACGACTACAGCAGCAGCTACGTCAGCTGCTCGGGACAGCTCAAACTGCAATGAGCGCGCCGACAATCCTTCTGACCGGCGCCACGGGCTACATCGCATCGCACACCTGGCTGGCCCTTCTGGCTGCGGGGTACCGCGTGGTCGGCATCGACGACTTCTCCAACAGTTCGCCGGTAGTGCTTGCAAGGATGGAGACCCTCACAGGGCGACGGCCCACCTTCGAACGCGGCAACGTCTGCGACCCGAGCGCCCTGGAACGGGTGTTCGACCAGCATCGCATCGACGCGGTGGTTCACTTCGCCGCGTTCAAGGCCGTCGGCGAAAGCACCGCCAAGCCACTCGCGTACTACGCCAACAACCTCGGCGGGCTGCTTGCGATTTGCCAGGCGATGCAGCGCCATCGATGCGAAACGCTTGTCTTCAGTTCCAGCGCGACGGTCTACGGACGCCCGGAACACCTGCCGATTCGAGAAGACGCGCCGCTCGCCGCGACCAACCCCTATGGAGCGACCAAGCTGATGAGCGAGGGGATTCTGCGCGACCTGCAGGCGGCTGAACCCGCCTGGGCGATCGCCTGCCTGCGCTACTTCAATCCGGTCGGCGCGCACGATAGCGGCCTGATCGGCGAAGACCCGCGCGGCACGCCGAACAACCTGATGCCCTATGTCGCCCAGGTCGCCATCGGGCGGCGGCCACATCTGCAGGTCTATGGCAACGACTACGCGACCCACGACGGCACCGGCGTGCGCGACTACATCCACGTGGCCGACCTCGCCGAGGGCCACGTCGCGGCGCTTCGCTACTTGCTGGACACGCGGGACTCGATCACCGTCAACCTGGGTACCGGCCAGGGACACAGCGTGCTCGACGTGGTGCGCGCCTACGAGAACGCGAGTGGTCGCCAGGTGCCCTACGTCTTTGCGCCACGCAGGCCGGGTGACATCGATGCCTGCTACGCCGATGTGACGCTGGCCAGCGAACGGCTGCAATGGCAAGCGCAACACGGCCTGCAGCGCATGTGCGAAGACAGTTGGCGCTGGCAGTTGAACAACCCCCACGGATTCGAGGCATGAGCATTCACGTTCAACCGGTGGTTATGGCCGGCGGCTCCGGTACCCGGTTGTGGCCCTTGTCGCGCGCCGGCTATCCCAAACAGTTCCTGGTGCTGTCCGGCACCACGAGCCTGTTGCAGCAGGCGGTGCAGCGAATGCAGGCACTCGGCACCGCCGGCCTCGACATTGCTGCACCGCTGATCGTCGGCAACGAGGAGCATCGCTTCCTGATACTCGACCAGTTGCGCGAAATGAAGGTCGAACCGAGGGCCGTGCTGCTCGAGCCGACCGGTCGCAACACCGCGCCCGCACTGACACTGGCCGCGCTGGACGCGATGGCCGACGGCACCGACCCGGTACTCGTGATGACGCCGGCCGACCAGACCGTGACCGACGTGACCGCGTTCACCGACACGCTGCGCCGCGCCGTGCATCTGGCCGCAGTCAAGGGCCGCATCGTGATCCTGGGCATCACGCCCGACCGCGCCGAGACCGGCTTCGGCTACATCCAGGCGGCCAATGACGGCGGCGAAGCCCCGCGTGTGGTTCGGTTCGTGGAAAAGCCCGATGCCGAGACCGCGCGCCACTATCTCGCCGAGGGCCACTACTACTGGAACGGCGGCATGTTCGTGCTGCGGGCTTCGGTCTGGCTCGCAGCGCTGAAGCGCTTTCGCCCCGATATCGATTCGGCGACCCGCGCCGCCTTCGACCAACGCACCACGGACGCCCTGTTCGTGCGCCCCGGCAAGGCAGAGTTCACGGCCATCCCGGCGGAATCGATCGACTACGCCGTGATGGAACAGTGCCCCGGCAGCTTCGCGGAGACCGGCATAGACCTGCGCATGCTCCCGCTCGCTGCTGGCTGGAACGACCTGGGCGCGTGGGACGCGGTGTGGCAGGTGGCCGCCAAGGACGCCCAGGGCAATGTCGGCACCGGCGATGTGCTGTTCAGCGACAGCCGCAACTCGCTGGTGCACGCGGCCAGCCGCCTGGTCAGCGTGATCGGGCTGCACGACGTGGTGGTGGTCGAGACGTCCGACGCGGTGCTGGTCAGCGACCGGTCGAGCAGCCAAGACGTCAAGAAGATCGTTGGCGTGCTCGGCACTGCGCACCGTGCCGAGCACGAACTGCACCGCAAGGTACATCGCCCATGGGGATGGTATGACAGCATCGACCACGGCGATCGCTTCCAGGTCAAGCGCATCCTGGTCAAGCCAGGCGCCAGCCTGAGCCTTCAGAAACACCACCATCGTGCCGAACACTGGATCGTGGTCAGCGGCACCGCTGAGGTGACCAACGGCGACCAGGTGATCCTGCTCACCGAGAACCAGAGTACCTACATCCCGCTCGGCCAGGTGCACCGGCTCGCCAACCCCGGCAAGGTGCCGCTCGAGATCATCGAGGTTCAATCGGGCAGCTATCTGGGCGAGGACGACATCGTGCGTTACGACGACACCTATGGGCGGAATTGAAGTCGGCAGCACTGGTTGACCCATTGGGCAGAAAAGTACCCGTACACCTTCGCGACGAGCCCTGGACCATCACATCTCTACCACCCTATCCAGGCTACGCATGAGAGCGACCGATCGATATCCGAAATTCGTCGTCAACTTCACGCCAACATGGAACGAATGAGAACTCATGGGATTCGATCGCGGTGAGCGCGGGTATGCTAGCTGACTCTTTCGAGGGCACGATGCAAGACGAGTCCCGCAACATTTCCAATTCTCTCTCAGTGCGAATGCCAAACCTCAGCATCTCCGTTGTCATCCCGGTGTTTCGTTCGCGAGAGACGCTGCGTATACTCCATCAACGCCTCGTCTCGGTATTGACGAACTTGACACCCGACTTCGAGATCTTTTTTGTCGAGGATGCAGGTGGTGACGGATCGTGGGAAGTGATTGAGCAAATAGCCAGCGAAGACGACCGAGTACGCGGGATCCGGATGAGTCGCAACTATGGACAGCACAATGCGCTGCTCTGTGGCATCCGGAAGGCAGTTTATGATCTGGTGGTCACGCTGGACGATGATTTGCAGAATCCCCCGGAGGAGATCCCAAGGCTGCTGCAGCAGCTGGGCACCGATTTTGATGTTGTTTACGGTAAGCCGGCGCGCGAACGGCACGGCTTCCTGCGCGACCAGGCCTCTAGGATCACCAAGATTGCTCTACAGAGTGCGATGGGAGCCGAAACAGCTCGCAATGTCAGTGCATTTCGCGTATTCCGCACCAGGCTGCGCGATGCGTTCGGGTCGTATAAAAGCCCTTACGTGTCGATCGACGTGCTGCTGACGTGGGGCTCCACCCGCTTCACGCATGTTGAAGTCAGGCACGAGCCACGCACCGTCGGCCAGTCCGGCTACACCTTGCGCAAGCTGATCGTCCACGCATTGAACATGATGACCGGATTCAGCACCGTGCCGCTTCAGCTGGCCAGCCTCATCGGGTTTGCGTTCACCTTGTTTGGCCTCTTGATCCTCGGATTTGTGGTGGGCAACTACCTGTTGCACGGCGCCGCAGTGCCGGGCTTTGCGTTCATCGCGTCGGTAGTGACGCTCTTCTCTGGTGCCCAGTTGTTTGCCCTTGGTATCATCGGCGAATACTTGGCCCGCATGCATTTCAGATCGATGGAGCAACCGGTATACGTTGTACGCGAGGGAACGACGGCACCGTTATCAAGAGCTGACACTTTGGCGCAAACCGACGCTTCTGGTGTTCATCTTCACCATATTGAGCATCGTCATGAAACTTGATATTGTTCCATATCTGATCGATGCACCTGCATTGAAGATGCGTTACTTCAATGTTCCGTGGGACTCGACAATATTTGGCTTCCCGGTGGTTCAGATAGAAGGCATAGATATTGTCGACGGCGACCCTGCGCCAGCATTCCTTCCATTCGAGCAGTGGTGTCACGATATTGGCTGCAGACTGGTCTGCTGCCGCATGCCGCACGACCGCTTGCGTGAGTCTGGGTTTCTGGAGCGCCGCGGGTTTCGGTTCATCGAGATGGTGTACAGGCCTCGCTTTGAAGATCTATCCCGGCTTCCAGATTTTCAGACCGACCTGGGAATCTACGAGGCGGCCGCAGACGATCTTGTGGAAATAGAAAACATCGCTCGCTCCGCGTTCGTCACTGGACGATTTGTATTGGACGAGCGGCTAGACGTTCGCCTGGCCAACGAGCGGTACTCCGTATGGGTCCGAAACAGCTTTGCTGACCCACAACACCAGGTTCTAAAGGCAGTGATCGATGACCGCATCGCCGGCTTTTTCATCGTCGAATCACGCCCGGATGGCACAGCCTATTGGCACCTGACGGCTGTCTCTCCAGACTTCCAGCACAGAGGCGTCGGCAAATCCCTTTGGAAGGCCATGATGACACGCCACCGTGATGCCGGAATGCGTGCGGTAGAAACCACGATATCGGCTCATAACACTCCGGTGATGAATCTCTACGCAACGCTTGGCTTTCGGTTTGGTGAAGCCGATATGACGTTTCACAGGACTGACGATCCGCTAAATGTCTGAGTCCGCCCTGGCCCTTCGACAGTTTGCTCGGTTCGCGGTTATTGGCGTCTTGTCGAATGCGTTCTTCTACGCTTTGTACATCCTGCTGACGCAGCAGGGTCTGCCGCCGATGAAGGCCATGACCTTGACCTATGGGCTCGCTGTTCTACAGACTTTCGCCTTCAACCGTCGCTGGACCTTCGCCCATAGCGGCAAGGTCGGCTGGTCCTTGATGCGCTATTTTGCTTCCTACGCGATCGGCTACGCCGTCAATGTCGCAATGCTGACTGTCTTGGTCGATCATGCGGGGTTGCCACACCAAGCGGTTCAAGGTCTTGCGATCGTCTCGATCGCCGTACTGACATTCCTGCTGCAGAAATACTGGGTGTTTCCGGCTCAGCGGGGTCGATTGAGGTAACGAATTTTCGCTGAACCCGCTTGGCTATTGCGATGATGAAGGGCTTTAACTACCCGGACACCATCAACGGCACAGACTAGTGATGTCCAGCCTGTGCTCCCCCTCTGCATGAGCAGGTGAACTCTGCTCTGGAAGATGAGATAGACATCAAATGACGAGGAATTCGGTTTCTATTCGGTGGAACAACATCGTACGCTACGCGCAAGGAGCATACATACATATGAACATCCCATTCAACAAACCGTACATGACGGGCAAGGAACTTTGGTACGTCTCTCAGGCGCATGCCCAAGGGCATCTTGCCGGGGACGGTGGTTTCTCACGCAAGTGCAGCCGCTGGCTCGAACAGAGTACCGGATCGCGGCGCGCCCTACTGACACACTCGTGCACCGCAGCCTTGGAGATGGCCGCTATCCTGGCTGACATTAGCCCGGGCGACGAAGTGATCATGCCGTCTTACACGTTTGTCTCGACCGCAAATGCGTTTGTGCTGCGCGGCGGCGTGCCGGTATTCGTGGACATCCGGCCGGACACGCTAAACATCGACGAGGCCAAGATCGAAGCGGCCATCACGCCGCACACCAAGGCCATCGTGCCAGTGCACTACGCTGGCGTGGCGTGCGAGATGGACACGATCATGGACATTGCACGCCGGCATGGCCTGCTGGTGATTGAAGATGCAGCGCAGGGCCTAATGTCCACATATCGAGGCCGGCCGCTCGGCAGCATCGGGCACATGGCCGCCCTCTCCTTCCACGAAACCAAGAACATCATCTCTGGCGAAGGTGGGGCATTGCTCGTCAATGACCCGAAATTCACCGAACGCGCCGAAATAATCCGCGAAAAGGGCACCAACCGGAGCCTATTCTTCCGTGGCCAAGTGGACAAATATACTTGGGTAGACATCGGTTCCTCGTACTTGCCAGGTGAAATCATCGCAGCGTTTCTGTATGCCCAGATGGAGGAAGCACAATCTATAACTGACCGGCGAGTCGGGCTCTGGTCACAGTACCACTTGCGTCTCGCCGCTGCAGAAGGCGCGGGCTGGCTCCGCCGGCCACAGATGCCTACGGAGTGCCGGCATAACGCACACATGTATTATCTGCTCTTGGCAAGCCTGGACGCACGCACCGAATTCATCAACAAGATGAAGCAAGCGGGCATTCAGTGCGTGTTTCACTACATTCCGCTGCACAGCGCGCCGGCCGGCCTGCGCTTTGGTCGCGCCCATGGCGAGTTGACGGTGACCGACCAACTGGCTGACAGGCTGGTCCGGCTGCCGCTGTGGTTGGGGCTGGAGGAACAACAATCCGAGGTAATCGAGAACATTATAGAGGTGGTCTGTGAGACGACATGAATGATGCCCGCTACGATTATGCTGAATCTGCGACCACCGCGCCCACTGACATGCTTCTGAATCTGTGCAACGAAAATCTCTTGACGTAGTTCGAGGCTCAATTCGGTTGCGCGCATTTGTAAACCGATGAGAACATTTCCACAATCCGGAGCGCGGCATGGCGCTTCGACGTCGCAGTATTCGCCTTCGCACCCGCACCCAGTGACAGCTATTCATGGCGCGACGCGCGCTGAGCGCGATTCACGTGATTCGTGAGGTGATCGGTGCTCGGGTGCGACAGTTGCTCGCACGCGGCGACAAACCCGCCGTGCCCTCGCGCAAAGGCCGTGGGCGTTCTGTCGTTGGCGCCGGGCCCGAGAGTGAAGCGCCTACCCTTCTCGATCAGACACCCGGCGCGGTAGGTCAGCTCCTGCGTCTCCGTCTTGATGCACCTGCGCTTGGCGCTGTGCCTGATCGGCGTATACGGCCCGAGCAAGTCGCGCTGACCCATCCGGCGCAGCGCGTTCATTGCCAAGGCCGTGAGCTGGCCCACGAGATGATTGGTATCGAACTTGCCCGAGGGCAGTCTTGTGAGATCCAGGTCGGTCTTGAATTCGGTGTGGAACTGCTCGTGCGTGCAGTGGTCGCGATACAGCGCAATAGTTTCGTTGGTATCAAGTTTAACCGGCAGGCTAATCGTCCAGCTTTCGAGCGTGAGCTCGGGCACGATCAGCACCTGACTTCGCTTGTCGATGCTGCGCTCTATGAGTCGCAACACCGGGCGCAAGGGCCGCAGGGTGCCCTCGACGACGATGGCCTCCTTCCAGTTCACTGCACACGCTTGCCCGCGCGCAGTTGCTCCGAATGCGTGGCGGTGTCCGCATCGAGCCGCGCGGCCAGCGCGGCCATGTCGGTCGAGCGCGGGTTTCACCTGATCAACCAGTCCACCTGCGGCAGGCCCGGCCGGCTTCAGGCTCTCGCGCAGCAGACGCACCGAGCCGAAGCCCGAGTCCGGCCGAGCCAGGATCAGTGCCTTGGGTCCGAGCGTACTCAGGCGCTGGGCCAACAGTATGACGCGTTGCTGATTGAAGTCGGTCTGGCCAGCCGGGTGCTGCACGCCCTGGCACAGCGCCAGTTACAGTTGATAGAAGCCATGGCTGCCCAAATAGGCCGCCAGCGGGCAGTAGCCGTCCACACCCGCGTAGGTGCGACCCACGTCCTCCCCGAGCGTGCCGCCGTTGTCCGTCGCGAAGGTGTCCAGGTCCAGTGGCAACCAGCCGCAGGGCAAGAAACCGTACGTGTTCACGGGGTATTCCGATCGGCGCCAACCGGCCGTCCCAGGGCAGCGGCGCTCACGCGCTGGTCCAGCGCGCTGCTGGCGCTCAGCCCGTCGGCGCCACGGCCACCGACATCGGCCGTGGCATCAAGCTCGGCGGCGCCGTCTTGGCGATGAAGGCATGCACGGCCTTGTGCATGAAGTCCCACATGTCAACGCCCTGGCGCAGGCAGGTCTCGTGAACCGTGAAGCCGCGGGCCAGGAACTGGTCGCCTCGCAACGACCGCGTGGGCCCGGAGATCTTGCGCTTGAGCACCAGGCTGCGCAGCGCCTGCTCGGCCGCGTTGTTGGTCGGCACCAGCATGTCGTGCGTGGCGAAGGTCCACAGCGCCGGCCAGAGCTTGAGGATGTTGGCGCAGGTGTTGGCCGTGCGTTTGCACTGATCCTGCCCGGCACCGCGTTCGAGCGCCTGGCGCGTACGGCGCTGCAGCCCGTCGAGGACCGCGCCGCGGAGGTGCGCCTTGTCGCGCTTGCGGAACATCACCAGGCCGAGCCCCAGCAAGCGGCGCCCGATCTGCCCGGCCAGGCCGTGGCGCTGGCTGATGCGGTTGAAGTCGCGCAGCAGATGGGCCCAGCAGAGCTGCCGGCGCCCGACATCGATGAAGGCGTAGCCGGCATACCGGTCCGTCGTCACCGCCGCCGTGCAGGTCTCGCCGATGAAGTCCAGGATCACGTAGCGCGCCCGCGACGGGTAGATGGCGAACACCGCCAGCAGCGGCTGCACGGCCGCCCACACCCAGTTGCCGATGCCCTCGCGCGGGTAGTGGGTCTCGTCCATCCACAGCGCATCGGCCCGGCACAGCGACGCCGCCGCCTCGGCCACCGGCGCCTTCAGCGCCACGGCGACCTTGCCGTGGGCCTGCGAGATCGCCCCGACGCTGAAGCTCAAGCCCAGCAGCTGGTCCAGCAGGTTGCGGATCTTGCGCTGGGTGAGGTGATACCGCATGCCCAGCACGCCCACCAGCGACAGCGCGCGCGGGCCCAGTTGGCCCTTGGGCACGCCGGGCGGCAGCACGCCTGCGTGCGGCTTGCCGCAGCCCGCGCAGCGCCCGCTGTAGAGCCGGTATTCGTCGACCTGGGCGCGCAGGGGCGGCACCTCGAAGACCTGGTGGCGCTGCGGTGCATCTGCCACTTCGACCTGGCCGCCGCACTCGCACACCGCCTCGGGCTTGCAGTCCACCACACGGTCGACTTCGCCTTCGTCGAGCATGGCGCGACTGTGGCCCTTGTGGCCGGGCTGGGCGCCGCGCTTGCGATTGCTGGCCCGGCGCTGAGCGCGGTTCATCCGGCCCGGGCCGTTTGTCGACGGTGGCTTCGATGAGTTGTTGGAGTCCAGATTGACCCGTTCCTCCAACAGCTTTACCCGTTCCAGCAACTGCGCAATGACGGCGTGGCACTCGGGAACCGTCTGCGGTAGCTGCGCCATCGCCGCCTCTGGCGACTTGAGACCCCCGGCAACCGTCGGCTTGGTTTGCACACGCGAAGTGTCGCAATCAAATCAACGACTTGCAATGACTACTTCAAGTCACGTGGCGGTCTGTGGTCAGGCCGTGACAGACAGCAGGGGGGTACCCCGTGAACACGTACAAAAAACCGTAGTCAGGACGCTGGCCGGCCAGAAGCCTCTCGATCAACCGCGCCGCGAAGTCGAACACCTCGGCAGCACCCAAGTCCATGCGCTCGCGCGGCGTCGGGCTCGAAGACTGCACGGTGATGCTCTGCGACTGCTTGCTGGCCACGTCGCCACGGGAGTTCGCGGTGGCATTGATGTCACTCTTGCATTGCGCCAGCGGGCCCAGGTAACAGCGCACACTGCCGCTGTCGGCCATACCACTCTTGACGGGCAGTGCAGCAGCGAGCCTACCGGACACAGGTCGCAACGTATAGACATTCAGGTAGTGTCCCGTCAAGGCCAAGCCAGCTGCCGTCCTCTGGGCGTAGTGGCGTTGCGCAACAATCGACATGCGTATGGCCTTTGGCGAGGCTCGCAGTATCATTTCAGGCACCCCACAGCAAGTCACCCGCAGGGCGCGCCTTCGGAATCAACGCTTACCGGTTCGTCTGTCAGATCAACAACTCGGCGGAGTCAGCACTTGGCAAGGTCCAGGCTTCAGGTTCACTACTAACATCCTGAATCCGTGACCCTGCCTGCGAAGTTGCCGTACTGGATGGCTAATTCGTGATTGCAACGTCGATTTCGTCGCTGGAATTCGACCGACTAATGTCGCGTGCGGCCATTGGCCTGCAGAAGGGTGCTGATTGAGCCTGCATGTACGCCAATTCGCGCGTTTCGGCGCTTGCTGGGCGTGGTTGAGCCTGCTGCGCACAGCTTTCGGCGATGGTCGGTACTGGATAAACGCCAGCGGGCCGAGTCCCCGCAGCCTTGCCTCGCTACGCGGTGGCTGCGAACTGCTCGAACGAGCGCATGAAGGCCTTGGCTGCGCGGTCCTGCGCGCCCAGGCCGAGGATGATTCGGCGGCCGGTCTGGATCAGCCGTCCGGCGCGGTAGACCAACTCCTGTATCACCGTCTTGATGCGCCGCCGCTTGGCGCTGTGCCTTACAGGCGCGTCGGGCCCGAGCAGCCCGCGCTGGCCCATCAGGCGCAGGATGTTCATCGCCACCGCCGCGAGCTGGCACACGAGGTAGTTGGTGTCGAATTTGCCCGAGGGCAGCCTTGTGAGATCCAGATCGGTCTTGAACTCGGAGTGGAACTGCTCGTGCGTGCCGTGGTCGGCATACAGGGAGATGATGCCCCGGGCGTCGAGGCTGCCGGGCAGGCTCGTCGTCCAGCCCTCCAGCGTCAACTCGGGCACCAGCAGCGCCTGGCCGCGCTTGTCGATGGTGCGCTCTATCAGCCGCAGCACGCGGCGCACGGCCCGATCGATCCCCTGGACTTGTACGGGCTGCTCCCAAGTCGTGACGCGCTTGCCGGCACGCGGCTGCTCCCACCGCGTGGCCGGTTCGGCATCGAGCTGCGCGGCCAGACCGGCCACGTCGGTGGAACGCGGGTTCCACTTGATCAGCCAGTCCACCTGCACCAGACCCGGTTGGTTGCAAGTCTCGATCTGGCGCATCAGGCGCACGGAGTCGAAGCCCGAGTCCAGCCGCGCCAGGATCGGCGCCTTCGGCCCCTGCGCGCTCAGGCGCTGCGCCATGGGCACCACCCGTTCGAGGTTGAAGTCGGTCTCGCTGGCGGAGTGCTGCACGCCCGGGCGCAGGGCCAGTTCCAGGCAGAAGCCGTGGCTGCCCAGGTACGCCGCCAGCGGGCAGTAGCCGTCCACGCCGGCGTAGGTGCGGCCCACGCCTTCCTTGGCCGTGCCGCCGTTGTCCATCGCGAACGTGTCCACGTCCAGCGGCAGCCAGCCGCAGGGCAGCACACCGTAGTCCGGTCGCTGGCTGCCCAGCAAAGACTCGGTCATGGGCGCGATGAAGTCGAACATTTCGGCTGCGCGCGCGTCCATGCGCTGGCGCAGCGTCGGGCTCGACGGCAGCAGGCCGATGCCCAGCGCCTGCTTGAAGAACGCATCGACGCGGAAGTTCTCGATGGCGTCGAAGTCGCTCTTGCCTTGAACCAGCAGGCCGAGGTAGCTGCGCAGGATGTCGCTGTTAGCGACGCCGCCCTTGACGGGCAGCGCGGCATCAAGACGGCCGAGCACGGGACGCACGGCATTGAGGTAGTGGCCAACGAGTGCCAAACCGGCAACGGGCGTGAGGTCGTACTTGAGTTGCTTGACGATTAACGGACGCGGCATCTTGGGCATGATGGAGGGCATCGAAGAGATACCCCCCGTCAACGCACCCGCAGGGTGATGCGACGTCAGGGCCTACCCGAACGACTTCGCCTGCTGCATCAACGACTTGGCCGATGCGGCGCACCAGGTGGTCACGGATTCAGGAACATGTCTGAGAACATTCTGGTGAGTGAACGATTCCGAGCCGCGTTTGTTATGGTGGTTGTGTTCTTCGTTTCACTCTTTTCCCATATCGATCTGGCGCCGCTCGAAGAAACGCACTGGGATGCACCGATCTACGTTCAGCTATCAAAACGGGCAGCCGAAACTCACATCTTGGCTGGATACCGCAAGCACGCCCACGAGATCGAACTTCGGCCGGCTGGTGCCCACTGGTACTTCACTCGCATCGGACACATCCTCATTATTGGCGAGGTAACGTGGCTATTCGGTTCATCCGAGACTGCCCTGGTGGCAATGCAGTGGCTATATCGTCTCTTCATGGCACTCGGCATCACGCTTTGCCTCGCAATAGGCCTGCGCTTGGTCGCGCTGTTTGAATCACAAAAGCCAGATCCAACTTGGTGGGCAGGTTACGCCATCGCCGCTGCCACCTATGTCGCTTCGGACAGTTTCCGCGGTCTCCATGGCCATATCCTCAGCGAACCCCCGGCCTTCGCTGCCTCCGCACTGTTCGCCTTGGTCATGCTGCGCGCTGTCGAGCGGCGGTCACTGCTGGCCGCAACAATTGCTGGCGGGTTGCTATTCCTCGTGTTCTTCATTCGCGCCGATGCGGTGCTGGCAGGGGTCACCTTTCTCGTCGTATTGGCAGGCGCGCTGTTGGCGAGCGGCAAAGCCACATTATGGGCGTACCCGACTGTCGCCGCGCTGGTCGGCTACTCTGCTTATGCAGTTTATGCATCATGGTTTTCCCCGCTGGTCGACCCCATAACACTGGCGAACTTCTCTGCGGCCGCAAAGCTAATGTATGAAGGTCTTCCGCCGCTTAGAAATTTGATCCAAATACTAGTTGCTGGGGGCTTGCTGTGGATTGGAGCTATCGCGTCGCTGGCAAAGCGACACGACCCGGTTGTCCGATTCGCGGCAACCTGGCTTGCGCTCACACTTCTGCCCATGCTTGTGGCAGGCCTAACTGGAGGAGCGATTCAGGTTCGTATGGCGTACATTCAGGTCTTGCCGCTGATGATTCTTGCCGGAGAAGGATGGACCTGGATTCTTAGGCACTTCGTGCATCATGGACGCCTGCAACCATTGGTGGTTGCCCTTGGTTTATTGTTGCTCATGTCACTTACTCCCTATTCGATGGTACTACACATGCTCCGAGAGATGGCAATGAACCATCTTTCTCCGGAAAACCAACGACATGTCTTCGTTGCTTCGTCGAGGCGTAGCGGAGTTGCACCTTCGGCAAACAATGCGGATTCAAGACTTGGCCTACTCATGCGACCTATAGGAGAACGATCAACCTTTGAATACACTCAGGCACACGAACTTGCGAAGTTTCTATATACTCCGCCTCGGTCAGCTTACCTGGTTTGGCCTGATACACATTTGACCAATGAGAAATCGATTCAGGAATACGTTGGTTTGATTCGATACTTTGGAACCTCATACCCTGAGAGCGCAGATCTAGTCTTGACAAAGCTCCCAAACAAGAAGGCTGCCGAGACATGTACCTCCAGAGCACCCACGGAATTGGAGCCGGTGATATTTTGCACCGCGTTGAGTTCACAGGAGAGGGAGAAACTGAGGCAAGAGGGAACATCGATGTATGTCCTGCGCGCAGATGGTTATCCTTTGCCTGATATACCACTCGACACTCTTAGATTGCGTCTGGCAGCACCGCCATACACTTTGTACGAAGTCGTTGAATGACCCAGTCTTCCACTGCCGGCCGCTTTAGATTGCTGAGCACCACATATTAGCCTGTCAGTGCAGTGGACTCAGACCATCCGCCGGGACACGACCGTCAGCGTTTGGTGAAGTCACGGCTATACGACGTCGCAGGCGCCCACGATCAGCGGATCATTTTCGCCGCCGGGGTCGCGACGCAAGTGCGTATTGAGGGCACGCTTGCCGAGTTCATCGCACGAGTCCAATAGTGTCAGTGCTGCAAACGACGGTGGATGAATCACTTTGTTGACAAAGACTAGATCAGTTAATAACTTAACAGTTGGCGGTGGAATGTATAAGATGACGAAGGCAAACGTGGTAAGTCGAGGGTGGTGGCTCGGCAGCATCGTGGCGGCATTCGGCTTCGCCCTGTTGGTGTTCGGATCCATCCTTAGGCAGGAAATTGGTACTGACCTGCAACTCCACGCTGGTTTCATCCGTGACTATGCGCGGGGCGATGCCGATCTACCTTCGAATTTTGTCCTTTACTTGGTGATCCGTACGCTTGCATTGTTCAGCGATGAGTTCAACATGCTGTTGCTGGCCACAGCCTTATCGCTGGCGCTGTCCGTTGCTGCCAAGTTCGCGATCAGTTTCGCCTTCTTGCGCGACAGACTTGCAGAATATTCAGCCCTCCCATCGGCGCGACTACTCCGAGAAGGCCACCTACTTCTGCTTTGCGCTATGTTACTGGTGGTCTTCAGCCTGCCGGTACGTCATTATTATCTAGGTCAGTTGCCGCCGAATGTATGGCATAACTCAACCACCATCTTCTTAATGCCCTTTGCTTTACTCCTGTTTTGGACATCCCTGCGCCAGTTGACACATCCCAGTCTCGGGCGTGCACTGCTGATCACCATGCTTGCAGCGTTAAATATCTTGATCAAGCCGAGTTTCTTCATGGTATTTGCGGTTGCTTACCCGTTGATGCTACTTCAAGCCCATGGCCTAAGTCGCCGCTGGTTGCTTGAGCTACTGCCATTGGCAGTCGGCGCTGCCGTGCTCGCCGTGCTCTACGTGTTTATCTACATCCGGCCTCTGAATGTCGGCCCGGCTGGTCAGAGCGGAATAACGATCGCCCCCTTTCACGTTTGGTCCATGTATACCTGGAGCATCCCACTTTCAATACTAGCCTCGCTGCTATTTCCCATCGTCTATATCGCGCTCTTTCCCTCCGAGGCGTGGCGAAGCCAAGCTATGCGCTATGCACTACTGTGTCAGTTGGTAGGGGTTGTGATTGCTATCCTGCTGACCGAGACCGGCCCGCGCGAGCGACATGGCAATTTCTTCTGGCAAGGTATTGTCTGTGCCTACCTGACCTTTCTCGTCACCGCAGCCGAGGGCTCAGCTCGACTCCAGGAAAGGGGGCCTCGCGACCCACGGTTATGGGTTATAGCTGCGGTCTTCATGACCCACCTGTTGGCCGGCATAGCTTACCTAGCCAAGCTATTTCTAACCTCAGGTTACGGTTGAGTGCGATGCGGTTCATATGAATTCATATGAAATATGTACCTACAATCATATGAACCATTGAGAGGGCACAAACAATGACATGGCATGAATTGAGAGCTGATACACATCGACAATACGGGTATTTCAGCTGGGGCCGAGCAATCAAGGGCGCGATCATCCACCGAACATTTCGCGTTGTGGTTACGATGCGACTATGCCAAGCAGCCGCCACTACACAAGGCCCTCTTCGATGGACTCTTCCCCCGTTGAGAATACTTCATCGTCTCGCCACGCACCGGGCGGCGATGGACTTTGCTTGGCAGACAGAGATTGGAGCCGGTATTGCCATAACACACGGGTGGGGACTTGTTGTCAGTCCCGGTGCAAGAATAGGAAGGAACGTAACCCTCTTTCATGGTGTTACCATCGGCCGCCGTGACCACATATCATCGGACGGAACTGTTTTTACGAAATATCCAATTATAGAGGATGAGGTGTGGATTGGTCCACATGCAATCATTGTTGGTGGGCTATCTATTGGCCGCGGAAGCAGAATCGCAGGAGGTGCATTCGTTACATGCAGCATACCTCCTTTTTCGATTGTTTCTGGCAATCCGTCAACTATCGTTAAGTCAAATTGTACGGCCGACGTAATGAACCGCGCTCCGCTGTGACAGCGAGTCGGTACAGTAATTCCAATGAACGCAATCCCTATTTACGCAGGTCCTTCGTCGTTCCTGATTGGAAACCTGCCTCAGCATGCTGCCTGACCACCGATTCCTTGAGGGGCGCGCACCGAGCGACGTCGACGATCAGCCGCGCGACGAGGTCGCGCAGATCGAAGCGTCGGTTGAACCGGTGGGCGAATGCGGCCAAGTAGTGTGCGGCGTACTTGCGGTACTTCAGCGAGTGGTACGCCCCGGCCAGCGTGGTCTTGAGATTGCCGAGCACCGTGTTCACCCACAGGAACTGGGGCAAGTCGCGCGGCTTGCGCTCGCCAACGACCACTGGCTTGTGTTGGGTCCTTCGTCGTTTAGTGTGGAAACCAACATTCACAATGGCCGGTGGTGGTCGGGCCCGGTGGGCATGTGGGCAAGTCGCGGCAGCGGCTTGTCCACATGCCCATGGGGCGGGGTTGAGTTGAGTGCATTGGGGTTCGCATGAGCGTTGGCATCGAGTCGTTGTTCACCAGCGCGCTGGGTCTGGTGCCGCCGTGGGAGGTGGACAAGGTCGAGCTCGACACGGCGCGCCGGCGCATCGACTTCGAGGTGCGCTGCTCGGCCAAGATGCTGGCGTGCCCGCAGTGCGGCACGGCCGAGCAACGCATCCACGACCGATTGCGCCGCTCGTGGCGGCACCTGGACTTCTTCCAGTTCTTGGGCGCTCACCGGAACTGACCCAGGTCTGCTCACCAGAAGCTGACCCAGCAAGTGCGCAGGCATTTGTGGGCGAGGGGACCGTCAATGGGCTCGCCGCTTCGATGGTGGTTGGGCGCGCTCGGGGTGTGTGCTGGCGCCTCGCGCACAGCGCCGGCGCGACCTGCATCGATCGAGGCGGTGGCCGTCAGGCCGGCTTGCGAGAGAGCTTCTTGGCGCGCTGGTCGCCGCCTGGCGTTGCAACGCCTGTCACCGGCGACGTGGTGGCTTCGGGGGACGGCGTCGGTTCGCGCAGCGACGGCCCGTCGATGCGGATGGTGATGCATTGGTGGCGCAGCCGATCGAGCAGCGCGTCTACCATTGGTTTGTTGCCGAACAGCTCGTACCACGACGGGTAATCGAGGTTCGTAGTGATCACCGTACTGACCCGAGCGTAGCGCTGCTCCATCAGCCGGAAGAACGCGTTGACCTGCTCGGGCTTGAGGGTGAGGTAGCCGAGCTCGTCAATGACTATGGGCCGCATGCGCGACATGGCCTTGAGCAGCTTGGTGGTGGTGCGGTCGGCCAACGAGGCGTACAGCTCGTCGAACAGATCCTGGGCGTTGTAGAAGCGCCCTGTGTAGCCGTTCAGGCAGGCCTGGCGTAGCAGGCCGACGGCAATTCCGGTCTTTCCCGTTCCGGTCGGGCCAATGAGGACCAGGTTCTGCGCACGGCGCACGAAGTCCAGGCCGGCCAGTGCCCGTATCTGGCTGCGGTCCACGCCGGGCTGCTTGGCGAAGGGGAAGGTATCGAGCGTCCACGGCCACGGCAGGCGCGCCTGCGCGAGGCGGTACACCAGGCGACGTTCGCGCTGGAACGAGGCCTGCTCGGTGAGCAGGCGGTGCAGCACGTCGACGGCGGGTTCGGCCTGCCGCTCGGCACGGTCGAGTTCGTCATCGAGCGCGCGCGCCATGCCCTTGAGGTTGAGCTCGCCCAGCAGCGCGCGCAGCTGCTCACGCGTCGTCGTCGTCATCGTCGCGGCCCAGCGCGAAGAAGTCGCCCGCCACGTGGCGCAGCACCAGGTGCTCCAAGCGGGTGAGGTCGAACAGTCCGAACTTCAACGCCTGCTCCACCGCGGCGAGGAAGGGCTCGCGCGGGTAGGTGCGCTTGATCTGCACCAGGCGATGCAGCGCGCGCACGCCGCGGCCATGATGGTGATGCAGCTTGAGCGCGCTGGCGTAGCGCTGCAGCACCTCGTGCTCCCCGCGCAGTAACTGCTCGGCCAGTGCCGGCTCGCGCGGTGCACGCTGCGGCACGGTGTGATGTCCAGGCAGCGTGCGGCGCACGTCGCGCTCGCCGATCACACGGTCGTGGCTGGCGACCACCGCGCCGCGATGATGGATCTCCACGCGCTCGTAGTGCTTGTAGACCGTCACCGTCTTGCCCACCAAGCGCTCGGGCACCGAGTAGCGCACCGTGTCCACGCTGACGAAGCGTGTCCTTCCGGCAAATCTACATGAAGTGACGCCGCAAGGTCGATAAGTTCCACTTCCATTGCAATCCGACGAGGAGACGGGCGATGGAAGTGACGAGCAAGGCGGTGCAGACGACGGGTTGCAGCGAGGGGCTGTTACGGCTGAAGCGGCAGTTTGATCAGTGGCGCGCCGGACGCCGGGCCGGCGAGCGGATTCCGTCAGAGCTTTGGTCCGGCGCGGTCGCCGCGGCCGGCGAGCACGGCCCCCCCGTGCCAATATGACCTGCTGCACCTACCCCTGAGAGATCAGTGAGCAACGAGGTAGGTATGACCAAGATCCATCAACCCAAGGTATCCATGCACGCAGTGCACTCTTTCCCCGATCCGGGCGCATCGCAAGGAGCGCGTAGCGCGACTGAAGATGCGCCCGGATCGGCGGCGCCGGCCGTGCCGCCTGGCACCTCCTCGGAGGTCGTGCCGCAGGCTCGGCGTCGGCACTTCTCCAACGCTGACAAGCGTCGCATCTTGGCCGCGGCCGACCGTTGCACCAGGCCCGGCGAGATCGGCGCCTTGCTGCGCCGCGAGGGCGTGTATTCGTCTTCCTTGAGCACCTGGCGAGGCCAGCGCGAGGCGGCCGACCTGGCGGCACTGACGCCGCAAAGGCGCGGACCCAAGGCGGACCCGAGCCGTGCCGACGCGCTGCTGATTGCGCAACTCACGCGCGACAACCTGCGCCTGCAGAGCAGCCTGGACAAGGCGCATCTGGTGATCGAGGTTCAAAAAAAACTTGCCTTGCTGTTGGGCTTGGCTACACCCGACGACAAGCTCGGGAGCAGGTGATGGCCAGCGTGCAAGAACTCCAGCCAACGCTTGGCGCCGCGGCGGCCTGCCGGGTCCTCGGCTTGTGGCGCCGAAATGAGATTGTTGCCTTCCACACGAAACGGCATAGAGCCATTACGCATGGCCAATTCTTTCCCGGACACTCAGAAAGCCGGTCTGCTCCGTCGGCGCGCAGCAACGACAAGTAGGCCTGCGCTCACGAGCGCAAGCGTAGCCGGTTCTGGGACTACGGCAGCCGGGATGAACAGGGCATGCAGAGCATGGTCACGGTAGTAGAGTTGGTAGTCCGCTACCAGCGGGAATTTGCCTTTGTTCGGATCTTCCCCGTAGCCGAAATATGAGATGGACGCCCCCCATCCCATTCCCCCATCCCATTCAGCGTCAGCAATGGCAAAGAATACCGCGCTCGTCCCTGCGTTGAACCCAGTAACGCCAGCATGCTTTAGCTCTGACGCAAGGCCATGGGCGGCTTGCCCTGCTAGAGGAGCGTTGCCGAAGAACAGTGGGTAGTCTGACGGGACGGTGTAGTGTGCGTTGAAGTCTTCAAAGAAGGTCACATCATAAAGCTGGTTGCGTAGTTTGAAGGCTTGGACGCCCGTAGCGCAAAGGTCTGCCCCATGATTACAGGTTGCCGTCAGGACGGTTGCCGTAGCGAACGCACGAGTGCAGGCAATGAGTAGCGATAGCCCACAAAGCATGCGAGACATCGGTCGGCATCGCGCGAAGCGCCGTTCAGCGACCCAGTCAGAAATATCTGATCTTCGTGACATTGTGCTCTTCATAATGCGGCAACTCCAGGCGAGAATAACCTGAAGGGATGATTTATCATTTCAACTCCAGCCGCCTTTGGGCCGATTCCGACTAAGGGAATACCTATGGCGCGTAGCGCCTCGTCGAGACCGTTCCTTGCTTATTGCGAGGCGACCCAACCCAAACAAGGCGTAGCGTCGTACGTGCTTCTTCGAAAGGCGCGAGCCTTCTAGTGATTAGTGATGGTGCACATTCTTAATCATACGAAACGGCCGAGCCACAAGCGTCCGAACTCCACCTTGACACGCTCGATCGTCTTGAGGGAACGTTCAGCGTTTGCCCCGATCCTCAGATGCTCCCTTGCCGAAGAATTTCTTGTGGTGGCAGCGCTCACTCGCGTTATCACAATTTTCAGATTTTGCTCTTCCGCGGGTCGGCGTCAACTGCCTCAATCCCTGACCTCACCCCTTCCGACGAGTGTCGACGCCCAAGTTGACTGCGACCCATCGACAGACTGTCTATCGTGTCGTGAACGGCCACGTCCTGTTCACCGCCAATGCATTCCCTGCGACATCCTTCACCCGCGGATCGACCGCCCCACCCTTGACGGTCACGGTGTAGGTTGTCGTCGCGGCGAGGCTGGAGTTCGGATTCAACGTTGCCAGCCGCGAGGTCGCGTTGTAAGTCACGGCTGCTGGAACCAAGGTGCCAGCCGGGTCGCGCAACTCAAAGGTGCTCGTGCTAATGGTCGCCGGGTCCATCGCCTCGCTGAACGTGGCAGTCACGTTGGCCGTCCGACTCACGCCGGTCGCCCCACTTGCCGGCGAGATCGCCGTGACGGTCGGCGGTGTCGTCTCGATGGTGAACGTCCAGACCCTGTCTGTAGCCAGTGCGATGCCTGCCGAATCCTTGACGGGGGGATCTGTCGATCCGCCATGCACGGTCGCGGTATAGACCACCCCGGCGCCGAGCGTAGCCGTCGGGTTCAGCGTGGCCACACGGGATGTCGCGTTGTAGGTGACCGTGGCGGGCAACACGGCGCTGCTCGGATCCCTGAGCTCGAACGTGCTCGCGTTGATCGTCGCCGCGTCCATAGCTTTGCTGAACGTGGCGGTGACATTCGCCGTCGGACTCACGCCTGTGGCGCCGGAGGCGGGAGACGTCGCAGTCACCGTGGGCGCAGCTTCCGTGGTGAAGGTCCAGGTCCGGTTGACCGCCAGCGCGTTGCCCGCCACGTCTTTCACACGCGGATCGGTGGCACCGCCTTTGACGGTCACGGTGTAAGTGGTTGCCGCGGCGAGCGTGGGTGTCGGGTTCAGCGTTGCCACCCGAGAGGTCGGGTTGTACGTCACGACCGCAGGCACCAAGTCGTTGGCCGGGTCGCGCAACTCGAATGTATTCTCACCGATCGTTGCCGGATCCATCGCCTCGCTGAAGGTGGCCGTGACGTTCGCGGTGACGCTGACCCCCGTCGCGCCGCTCGCCGGTGAGATCGCCGTGACGGTAGGCGGTGTCGTTTCGATGGTGAACGTCCAGACCCTGTCGGCAGCCAGTGCGATGCCTGAAGAGTCCTTGACACGGGGATCTGTCGATCCGCCGTGCACGGTTGCGGTGTAGACCTTCCCGGCGCCGAGCGTAGAACTCGGCGTCAGCGTCGCAATCCGGGAGGTCGGGTTGTACGTGACCGTGGCCGCCAACACGGAGCTCGTCGGATCCCTGAGCTCGAACGTGCTCGTGTTGATCGTCGCCGCGTCCATCGCCTTGCTGAAGGTGGCGGTGACGGTCGCCGTCGGACTCACGCCCGTGGCGCCGGAGGCAGGAGACGTCGCAGTCACGGTGGGCGCGGCCACCGTCGTGAACGTCCACGTCCCGTTGGCCCCCAGCGCGTTGCCCGCCAGGTCCTTCATCCGCGGTTCGGTGACACCACCCTTGACCGTCGCCGTGTAGGTCGTCAATGGTCCCAGCGCAACACCCGGTGTCAGCGTTGCTACGAGCGTTGCCTCGTTGTAGCTCACCGCCGCCGGCACCAGCGCGCCGCCCGCGGTGCGCAGCTCGAAGGTGCTCGCTCCGATCGTCGCCGGGTCCATCGCCTCGCTGAAGGTGGCCGTCACCGCCGCCGTGACGCTGACCCCGGTCGCGCCGTTGGCCGGCGTGGTCGCCGTCACCGTCGGCGGCGTGGTGTCGGTCGAGACGGTCGTGAAGCTCCACACCTTGGGTGCCGCCAGCGCGTTGCCCGCCAGGTCCTTGACCCCGACCGTCACCGTCGCGGTGTAGGTGGCCAGCCCCGTCAGCGCCGCGCTCGGCGTGAGCGTGGCGACGTTGGTCAGCGCGTTGTAGCTCACCGCCGCCGGCACCAGCGCGCCTCCCGCGGTGCGCAGCTCGAAGGTGCTCGCTCCGATCGTCGCCGGGTCCATCGCCTCGCTGAAGGTGGCCGTCACCGCCGCCGTGACGCTGACCCCGGTCGCGCCGCTGGCCGGCGTGGTCGCCGTCACCGTCGGCGGCGTGGTGTCGGTCGAGACGGTCGTGAAGCTCCACACCTTGGGCGCCGCCAGCGCGTTGCCCGCCAGGTCCTTGACCCCGACCGTCACCGTCGCGGTGTAGGTCGCCAGCCCCGTCAGCGCCGCGCTCGGCGTGAGCGTGGCGACGTTGGTCAGCGCGTTGTAGCTCACCGCCGCCGGCACCAGCGCGCCTCCCGCGGTGCGCAGCTCGAAGGTGCTCGCTCCGATCGTCGCCGGGTCCATCGCCTCGCTGAAGGTGGCCGTCACCGCCGCCGTCGTGGCGACTCCGGTCGCGCCATCGGCCGGCGTGGTCGCCGTCACCGTCGGCGGCGTGGTGTCGGTCGAGACGGTCGTGAAGCTCCACACCTTGGGTGCCGCCAGCGCGTTGCCCGCCAGGTCCTTGACCCCGACCGTCACCGTCGCGGTGTAGCTGGCCAGCCCCGTCAGCGCCGCGCTCGGCGTGAGCGTGGCGACGTTGGTCAGCGCGTTGTAGCTCACCGCCGCCGGCACCAGCGCGCCGCCCGCGGTGCGCAGCTCGAAGGTGCTCGCTCCGATCGTCGCCGGGTCCATCGCCTCGCTGAAGGTGGCCGTCACCGCCGCCGTCGTGGCGACTCCGGTCGCGCCATCGGCCGGCGTGGTCGCCGTCACCGTCGGCGGCGTGGTGTCGGTCGAGACGGTCGTGAAGCTCCACACCTTGGGCGCCGCCAGCGCGTTGCCCGCCAGGTCCTTGACCCCGACCGTCACCGTCGCGGTGTAGGTGGCCAGCCCCGTCAGCGCCGCGCTCGGCGTGAGCGTGGCGACGTTGGTCAGCGCGTTGTAGCTCACCGCCGCCGGCACCAGCGCGCCGCCCGCGGTGCGCAGCTCGAAGGTGCTCGCTCCGATCGTCGCCGGGTCCATCGCCTCGCTGAAGGTGGCCGTCACCGCCGCCGTGACGCTGACCCCGGTCGCGCCGCTGGCCGGCGTGGTCGCCGTCACCGTCGGCGGCGTGGTGTCGGTCGAGACGGTCGTGAAGCTCCACACCTTGGGTGCCGCCAGCGCGTTGCCCGCCAGGTCCTTGACCCCGACCGTCACCGTCGCGGTGTAGGTCGCCAGCCCCGTCAGCGCCGCGCTCGGCGTGAGCGTGGCGACGTTGGTCAGCGCGTTGTAGCTCACCGCCGCCGGCACCAGCGCGCCGCCCGCGGTGCGCAGCTCGAAGGTGCTCGCTCCGATCGTCGCCGGGTCCATCGCCTCGCTGAAGGTGGCCGTCACCGCCGCCGTCGTGGCGACTCCGGTCGCGCCATCGGCCGGCGTGGTCGCCGTCACCGTCGGCGGCGTGGTGTCGGTCGAGACGGTCGTGAAGCTCCACACCTTGGGCGCCGCCAGCGCGTTGCCCGCCAGGTCCTTGACCCCGACCGTCACCGTCGCGGTGTAGGTGGCCAGCCCCGTCAGCGCCGCGCTCGGCGTGAGCGTGGCGACGTTGGTCAGCGCGTTGTAGCTCACCGCCGCCGGCACCAGCGCGCCGCCCGCGGTGCGCAGCTCGAAGGTGCTCGCTCCGATCGTCGCCGGGTCCATCGCCTCGCTGAAGGTGGCCGTCACCGCCGCCGTCGTGGCGACTCCGGTCGCGCCATCGGCCGGCGTGGTCGCCGTCACCGTCGGCGGCGTGGTGTCGGTCGAGACGGTCGTGAAGCTCCACACCTTGGGCGCCGCCAGCGCGTTGCCCGCCAGGTCCTTGACCCCGACCGTCACCGTCGCGGTGTAGGTGGCCAGCCCCGTCAGCGCCGCGCTCGGCGTGAGCGTGGCGACGTTGGTCAGCGCGTTGTAGCTCACCGCCGCCGGCACCAGCGCGCCGCCCGCGGTGCGCAGCTCGAAGGTGCTCGCTCCGATCGTCGCCGGGTCCATCGCCTCGCTGAAGGTGGCCGTCACCGCCGCCGTCGTGCGCGACCCCGGTCGCGCCATCGGCCGGCGTGGTCGCCGTCACCGTCGGCGGCGTGGTGTCGGTCGAGACGGTCGTGAAGCTCCACACCTTGGGTGCCGCCAGCGCGTTGCCCGCCAGGTCCTTGACCCCGACCGTCACCGTCGCGGTGTAGGTGGCCAGCCCCGTCAGCGCCGCGCTCGGCGTGAGCGTGGCGACGTTGGTCAGCGCGTTGTAGCTCACCGCCGCCGGCACCAGCGCGCCGCCCGCGGTGCGCAGCTCGAAGGTGCTCGCTCCGATCGTCGCCGGGTCCATCGCCTCGCTGAAGGTGGCCGTCACCGCCGCCGTCGTGGCGACCCCGGTCGCGCCATCGGCCGGCGTGGTCGCCGTCACCGTCGGCGGCGTGGTGTCGGTCGAGACGGTCGTGAAGCTCCACACCTTGGGCGCCGCCAGCGCGTTGCCCGCCAGGTCCTTGACCCCGACCGTCACCGTCGCGGTGTAGGTGGCCAGCCCCGTCAGCGCCGCGCTCGGCGTGAGCGTGGCGACGTTGGTCAGCGCGTTGTAGCTCACCGCCGCCGGCACCAGCGCGCCGCCCGCGGTGCGCAGCTCGAAGGTGCTCGCTCCGATCGTCGCCGGGTCCATCGCCTCGCTGAAGGTGGCCGTCACCGCCGCCGTCGTGGCGACTCCGGTCGCGCCATCGGCCGGCGTGGTCGCCGTCACCGTCGGCGGCGTGGTGTCGGTCGAGACGGTCGTGAAGCTCCACACCTTGGGCGCCGCCAGCGCGTTGCCCGCCAGGTCCTTGACCCCGACCGTCACCGTCGCGGTGTAGGTGGCCAGCCCCGTCAGCGCCGCGCTCGGCGTGAGCGTGGCGACGTTGGTCAGCGCGTTGTAGCTCACCGCCGCCGGCACCAGCGCGCCGCCCGCGGTGCGCAGCTCGAAGGTGCTCGCTCCGATCGTCGCCGGGTCCATCGCCTCGCTGAAGGTGGCCGTCACCGCCGCCGTGACGCTGACCCCGGTCGCGCCGCTGGCCGGCGTGGTCGCCGTCACCGTCGGCGGCGTGGTGTCGGTCGAGACGGTCGTGAAGCTCCACACCTTGGGCGCCGCCAGCGCGTTGCCCGCCAGGTCCTTGACCCCGACCGTCACCGTCGCGGTGTAGGTCGCCAGCCCCGTCAGCGCCGCGCTCGGCGTGAGCGTGGCGACGTTGGTCAGCGCGTTGTAGCTCACCGCCGCCGGCACCAGCGCGCCGCCCGCGGTGCGCAGCTCGAAGGTGCTCGCTCCGATCGTCGCCGGGTCCATCGCCTCGCTGAAGGTGGCCGTCACCGCCGCCGTCGTGGCGACCCCGGTCGCGCCATCGGCCGGCGTGGTCGCCGTCACCGTCGGCGGCGTGGTGTCGGTCGAGACGGTCGTGAAGCTCCACACCTTGGGCGCCGCCAGCGCGTTGCCCGCCAGGTCCTTGACCCCGACCGTCACCGTCGCGGTGTAGGTCGCCAGCCCCGTCAGCGCCGCGCTCGGCGTGAGCGTGGCGACGTTGGTCAGCGCGTTGTAGCTCACCGCCGCCGGCACCAGCGCGCCGCCCGCGGTGCGCAGCTCGAAGGTGCTCGCTCCGATCGTCGCCGGGTCCATCGCCTCGCTGAAGGTGGCCGTCACCGCCGCCGTCGTGGCGACTCCGGTCGCGCCATCGGCCGGCGTGGTCGCCGTCACCGTCGGCGGCGTGGTGTCGGTCGAGACGGTCGTGAAGCTCCACACCTTGGGCGCCGCCAGCGCGTTGCCCGCCAGGTCCTTGACCCCGACCGTCACCGTCGCGGTGTAGGTCGCCAGCCCCGTCAGCGCCGCGCTCGGCGTGAGCGTGGCGACGTTGGTCAGCGCGTTGTAGCTCACCGCCGCCGGCACCAGCGCGCCGCCCGCGGTGCGCAGCTCGAAGGTGCTCGCTCCGATCGTCGCCGGGTCCATCGCCTCGCTGAAGGTGGCCGTCACCGCGTCGACGTGACGCTGACCCCGGTCGCGCCGCTGGCCGGCGTGGTCGCCGTCACCGTCGGCGGCGTGGTGTCGGTCGAGACGGTCGTGAAGCTCCACACCTTGGGCGCCGCCAGCGCGTTGCCCGCCAGGTCCTTGACCCCGACCGTCACCGTCGCGGTGTAGGTCGCCAGCCCCGTCAGCGCCGCGCTCGGCGTGAGCGTGGCGACGTTGGTCAGCGCGTTGTAGCTCACCGCCGCCGGCACCAGCGCGCCGCCCGCGGTGCGCAGCTCGAAGGTGCTCGCTCCGATCGTCGCCGGGTCCATCGCCTCGCTGAAGGTGGCCGTCACCGCCGCCGTCGTGGCGACCCCGGTCGCGCCATCGGCCGGCGTGGTCGCCGTCACCGTCGGCGGCGTGGTGTCGGTCGAGACGGTCGTGAAGCTCCACACCTTGGCCGTCGCCAGCGCGTTGCCCGCCAGGTCCTTGACCCCGACCGTCACCGTCGCGGTGTAGGTGGCCAGACCCCGTCAGCGCCGCGCTCGGCGTGAGCGTGGCGACGTTGGTCAGCGCGTTGTAGCTCACCGCCGCCGGCACCAGCGCGCCGCCCGCGGTGCGCAGCTCGAAGGTGCTCGCTCCGATCGTCGCCGGGTCCATCGCCTCGCTGAAGGTGGCCGTCACCGCCGCCGTGACGCTGACCCCGGTCGCGCCGCTGGCCGGCGTGGTCGCCGTCACCGTCGGCGGCGTGGTGTCGGTCGAGACGGTCGTGAAGCTCCACACCTTGGGCGCCGCCAGCGCGTTGCCCGCCAGGTCCTTGACCCCGACCGTCACCGTCGCGGTGTAGGTCGCCAGCCCCGTCAGCGCCGCGCTCGGCGTGAGCGTGGCGACGTTGGTCAGCGCGTTGTAGCTCACCGCCGCCGGCACCAGCGCGCCGCCCGCGGTGCGCAGCTCGAAGCTGCTCGCTCCGATCGTCGCCGGGTCCATCGCCTCGCTGAAGGTGGCCGTCACCGCCGCCGTCGTGGCGACCCCGGTCGCGCCATCGGCCGGCGTGGTCGCCGTCACCGTCGGCGGCGTGGTGTCGGTCGAGACGGTCGTGAAGCTCCACACCTTGGGCGTCGCCAGCGCGTTGCCCGCCAGGTCCTTGACCCCGACCGTCACCGTCGCGGTGTAGGTGGCCAGCCCCGTCAGCGCCGCGCTCGGCGTGAGCGTGGCGACGTTGGTCAGCGCGTTGTAGCTCACCGCCGCCGGCACCAGCGCGCCGCCCGCGGTGCGCAGCTCGAAGGTGCTCGCTCCGATCGTCGCCGGGTCCATCGCCTCGCTGAAGGTGGCCGTCACCGCCGCCGTCGTGGCGACCCCGGTCGCGCCATCGGCCGGCGTGGTCGCCGTCACCGTCGGCGGCGTGGTGTCGGTCGAGACGGTCGTGAAGCTCCACACCTTGGGTGCCGCCAGCGCGTTGCCCGCCAGGTCCTTGACCCCGACCGTCACCGTCGCGGTGTAGGTCGCCAGCCCCGTCAGCGCCGCGCTCGGCGTGAGCGTGGCGACGTTGGTCAGCGCGTTGTAGCTCACCGCCGCCGGCACCAGCGCGCCGCCCGCGGTGCGCAGCTCGAAGGTGCTCGCTCCGATCGTCGCCGGGTCCATCGCCTCGCTGAAGGTGGCCGTCACCGCCGCCGTCGTGGCGACCCCGGTCGCGCCATCGGCCGGCGTGGTCGCCGTCACCGTCGGCGGCGTGGTGTCGGTCGAGACGGTCGTGAAGCTCCACACCTTGGGCGCCGCCAGCGCGTTGCCCGCCAGGTCCTTGACCCCGACCGTCACCGTCGCGGTGTAGGTGGCCAGCCCCGTCAGCGCCGCGCTCGGCGTGAGCGTGGCGACGTTGGTCAGCGCGTTGTAGCTCACCGCCGCCGGCACCAGCGCGCCGCCCGCGGTGCGCAGCTCGAAGGTGCTCGCTCCGATCGTCGCCGGGTCCATCGCCTCGCTGAAGGTGGCCGTCACCGCCGCCGTGTGGCGACCCCGGTCGCGCCACTGGCCGGCGTGGTCGCCGTCACCGTCGGCGGCGTGGTGTCGGTCGAGACGGTCGTGAAGCTCCACACCTTGGGTGCCGCCAGCGCGTTGCCCGCCAGGTCCTTGACCCCGACCGTCACCGTCGCGGTGTAGGTCGCCAGCCCCGTCAGCGCCGCGCTCGGCGTGAGCGTGGCGACGTTGGTCAGCGCGTTGTAGCTCACCGCCGCCGGCACCAGCGCGCCGCCCGCGGTGCGCAGCTCGAAGGTGCTCGCTCCGATCGTCGCCGGGTCCATCGCCTCGCTGAAGGTGGCCGTCACCGCCGCCGTCGTGGCGACCCCGGTCGCGCCATCGGCCGGCGTGGTCGCCGTCACCGTCGGCGGCGTGGTGTCGGTCGAGACGGTCGTGAAGCTCCACACCTTGGGCGCCGCCAGCGCGTTGCCCGCCAGGTCCTTGACCCCGACCGTCACCGTCGCGGTGTAGGTGGCCAGCCCCGTCAGCGCCGCGCTCGGCGTGAGCGTGGCGACGTTGGTCAGCGCGTTGTAGCTCACCGCCGCCGGCACCAGCGCGCCGCCCGCGGTGCGCAGCTCGAAGGTGCTCGCTCCGATCGTCGCCGGGTCCATCGCCTCGCTGAAGGTGGCCGTCACCGCCGCCGTGACGCTGACCCCGGTCGCGCCGCTGGCCGGCGTGGTCGCCGTCACCGTCGGCGGCGTGGTGTCGGTCGAGACGGTCGTGAAGCTCCACACCTTGGGCGCCGCCAGCGCGTTGCCCGCCAGGTCCTTGACCCCGACCGTCACCGTCGCGGTGTAGGTCGCCAGCCCCGTCAGCGCCGCGCTCGGCGTGAGCGTGGCGACGTTGGTCAGCGCGTTGTAGCTCACCGCCGCCGGCACCAGCGCGCCGCCCGCGGTGCGCAGCTCGAAGGTGCTCGCTCCGATCGTCGCCGGGTCCATCGCCTCGCTGAAGGTGGCCGTCACCGCCGCCGTCGTGGCGACTCCGGTCGCGCCATCGGCCGGCGTGGTCGCCGTCACCGTCGGCGGCGTGGTGTCGGTCGAGACGGTCGTGAAGCTCCACACCTTGGGCGCCGCCAGCGCGTTGCCCGCCAGGTCCTTGACCCCGACCGTCACCGTCGCGGTGTAGGTCGCCAGCCCCGTCAGCGCCGCGCTCGGCGTGAGCGTGGCGACGTTGGTCAGCGCGTTGTAGCTCACCGCCGCCGGCACCAGCGCGCCGCCCGCAGTGCGCAGCTCGAAGGTGCTCGCGCCGATCGTCGCCGGGTCCATCGCCTCGCTGAAGGTGGCCGTCACCGCCGCCGTCGTGGCGACCCCGGTCGCGCCGCTGGCCGGCGTGGTCGCCGTCACCGTCGGCGGCGTGGTGTCGGTCGACCTCGTGAACACCACATCGACCCAATAGTTCGTCGACTGATAGGTCAAGCTGGGGAAGACCGTGCCCGCTCCATAGGCATACACGCCATTGCCTCCGCTCACACCGTTTTGAAGCGCGTGCAGCGGAGGATTGTCGACGCCCTTGGTGGCGAAGTAGCTGAGGTCACGGGCATAGCGACCGTTGGGCGCGAGGTACGAGGCAACGTAGACGGTGTTGGCCGTCACGGCGACAGGCGCAGCGAAGTCCACTTGCTGCCAGCCCGAAGCAGTCTCCCCGCTGAACGTCGCAGTGGCGAGTTGCACGCCGCCACTGGTCCACAGCGTGCCGACGTGCGTGCCGGTGTTGGCCGCACCCTTGTAGAAGCGTATCCCCGTGATGAAGCCGTCCAGATCGGACTTGAACTTCACACCGACATTGACTGATAGCGTATCGGTTTCGCTCGCGATGGTCGGCACGCTCGAAGACGGCCAGATCGTGCACGGACAGGTTGCTATCCCGGTGGTGAAGCTCCACAACTTGTTCGCCGCCAGCGCGTTGCCCGCCAGGTCCTTGACCCCGACCGTCACCGTCGCGGTGTAGGTGGCCAGCCCCGTCAGCGCCGCGCTCGGCGTGAGCGTGGCGACGTTGGTCAGCGCGTTGTAGGTCACGGCTGCCGGAACCAAGCGCACCGGCCGCGGTTGCGCAACTCAAGCGTGCTCGTGCTGATCGTCGCCGGGTCCATCGCCTCGCTGAAGGTGGCCGTCACCGGCGCCGTCGTGGCGACCCCGGTCGCGCCGCTGGCCGGCGAGGTCGCCGTCACCGTCGGCGGCGTGGTGTCGGAGGCAGCCGTCGTGAAGCTCCAGACCTTGGGCGCCGCCAGCGCGTTGCCCGCCAGGTCCTTGACCCCGACCGTCACCGTCGCGGTGTAGGTGGCCAGCCCCGTCAGCGCCGCGCTCGGCGTGAGCGTGGCGACGTTGGTCAGCGCGTTGTAGCTCACCGCCGCCGGCACCAGCGCGCCGCCCGCGGTGCGCAGCTCGAAGGTGCTCGCTCCGATCGTCGCCGGGTCCATCGCCTCGCTGAAGGTGGCCGTCACCGCCGCCGTCGTGGCGACTCCGGTCGCGCCGCTGGCCGGCGAGGTCGCCGTCACCGTCGGCGGCGTGGTGTCAGAGGCAGCCGTCGTGTAGCTCCAGACCTTGGCCGCCGCCAGCGCGTTGCCCGCCAGGTCCTTGACCCCGACCGTCACCGTCGCGGTGTAGGTCGCCAGCCCCGTCAGCGCCGCGCTCGGCGTGAGCGTGGCGACGTTGGTCAGCGCGTTGTAGCTCACCGCCGCCGGCACCAGCGCGCCTCCCGCGGTGCGCAGCTCGAAGGTGCTCGCTCCGATCGTCGCCGGGTCCATCGCCTCGCTGAAGGTGGCCGTCACCGCCGCCGTCGTGGCGACCCCGGTCGCGCCGCTGGCCGGCGTGGTCGCCGTCACCGTCGGCGGCGTGGTGT
>CAVZXE010000013.1:0-23920 GCA_963779155.1 uncultured bacterium
GGAGAGTGCCGGCGACGTCGTCCGCCCGAACGGCTCGAATCTGATGGACCCGCGCGAGATCGCGCACGTGACTGCGTTGCCCCTGTGTATCGTCAGCCACAGGCAAACGCGAGACTCGCTCGGCGTCCCGCATCGTAGGGTTCAGAAGCCAATCCGGTTCGACCGCGACGAGGCGATGGCGTGGGCCAGGCGCTGGTTGCAGGATGCCAAAGACCAAGGCATCGACGCGAAGGGCGATCCGGCAGGCCAGTACCGGTCGTTGCAACAGGCTCTGGCATCGTTGCCGGCCTGATCGCCGACAGACAATGCAACTGCATTGACATGGAAATGCAGACGCATTACTCTCTGTACACAGCATCCTCGCCGGAGAAGAGCCATGCCCGCCAACCTGCAAGTCGAATCGACGCTGACCGACCGCTACCAGACCACGGTGCCCGAGACGGTGCGTCGGGCGCTGCGCCTGGGCAAGCGCGACAAAATCCACTACACGATCCGTGCGGACGGCGAGGTCGTGCTCACGCGAGCGGCCGCGGGTGAAAGTGACGATCCCGGGCTGGCGCCGTTCCTCGGCTTCCTGGCCCGCGACTTGGCCGAGCACCCCGAGCGGCTCCAGTCCGTGGACGCTGGCTTTGCGCAGCGCATCCAGACGCTGGTCGACGGTGTCGATGTCGATCTGGACGCCCCGCTTTCGGCGGACGATGAATGAGCGGCGGCAAGCCGCTGGTCGTCAACGGCTGGACCATCTTTGCTCACCCGATCTTCCTTGACCAACTCGACGCGCTAACGGCGCAAGTCAAGACGCTCAAGCGCAAGGACCCGGCCGGATACGTCAAGAAGAACGCCACCAAGCGACTAGCCGCCATCGCCAAGCTGGCCTTCGAGGTGATTCCGCAGGACCCCGCCAGGCCAGAGTACCGCCAGGGCAACACGCTCGGCGATGAGCACAAGCATTGGTTCCGGGCCAAGTTCTTCCAGCAGTACCGGCTGTTCTTCCGGTTCCACGCACAGGCCAAGGTGATCGTGTTCGCCTGGGTCAACGACGAGGACACGAAGCGGGCCTACGAGAGCGCCGACGACGCCTACCGCGTGTTCCGCAGGATGCTCGACAGCGGCCGCCCGCCGTCGGACTGGTGCCAGTTGCTGGCCGAAGCACGTGCCGAGTCGGAGCGCCTTGGCCGGATGGCGTCAGGCGGCGCACGCGCAAGTCCTTGATTCTTTGACCTGCCGGGCCATGCGGTTCGCTGTATCGGGCTGGGTAGGCAGGAGCAACGCTCGAACTGGACCCCTACCGATCCCTACCACTTCCTCGCAAACCCGCAGAAATGGAGTGGTGGCCTGGGGCGGAATCGAACCACCGACACGCGGATTTTCAATCCGCTGCTCTACCAACTGAGCTACCAGGCCGAAGCCGCGAATTATAGCGGTCGCCGGGGCGCGGCCTTCGCGCTGGCGGCGCGGGGCGCTGTTGCCACCAGGCAGCGGCCCAGTGCGCTCAGCTGCGCTTGTTGCGCGTCAGGTCGACGCCCAGCTGCTTGAGCTTTCGGTACAGGTGCGTGCGCTCCAGGCCCGTCTTCTCGGCAACGCGCGTCATGCTGCCGCCCTCCTTCGCGAGGTGGAACTCGAAGTAGCTCTTCTCGAAGGCGTCGCGCGCCTCGCGCAGCGGGCGGTCGAGCTCGAAAGTCTGTTCCGACTGCGGGCCTAGTGGCGGCGCCGCAGGGCCTTGCGCCAAGCCTGCTGCGAGCGCCGCTTCGCCGCCCAGGGCCGGTTCGGTGCGCACAGCACTCGGTGCTTGCGCGCCGCGCGGCACCGGCTTGGCCAGGCCCTGCTCGACGGCGCGCAATAGCTTTTGCAGCGTGATCGGCTTCTCGAGAAATGCCATCGCGCCGAACTTGATGGCGTCGACCGCGGTATCGATCGTGCCGTGCCCCGACATCATGATCACCGGCATCGTGAGCTGCGCCGTGCTGCCCCACTCCTTGAGCAGCGTGATGCCGTCGACGTCGGGCATCCAGATGTCCAGCAGCACCAGGTCGGGACGCTGCCGCTCGCGGCAGGCGCGCGCCTGCGCCGCGTTCTCGGCCAGATCGACGGTGTGGCCTTCGTCGGTCAGGATCTCCGACAGCAGGGCACGGATGCCGAGTTCGTCGTCAACAACAAGGATGGTGGCCATGAGTGCTCAATGCGCCGCGGCAGCGTCTGGCGCTGCGGCTGCAGCGTGGCGATCGGCCGTGGGGAAGTTGGAAAATGATAACGAAACCTGCGCGCCGCGGGCCGAGCCCTCGGCGGGCTGCCCGTCGGCCCCGGGTGCGCGGTCTGGCGCGAGGTTGGTGACGCGGATGCGCGCGCCGTGTTCGTCGGCGATCTTCTTCACCACCGCGAGGCCCAGGCCGGTGCCCTTGGCCTTGGTGGTGACGTAGGGTTCGAACGCGCGCTTGAGCACCTTGTCGCTGAAGCCGGGCCCGTTGTCGATCACCAGCAGGCGCACCGAGCGCAGTTCGCCCTGCTCGTTGCGCGCGGCCTCCGTCTGCACCCGCACCAGGCCATCGGGCCGATCGGCCACCGCGTCGAGGGCGTTCTGCACCAGGTTGTGGATCACCTGGCGCAACTGCGTGGCGTCGCCGACGATCAGCGGCAGCGCCGGCGCGCATTCGGCGCGCAGCTGGCCGGACTCCTGCGCCGTGGCGTACAGCGCCAGCACCTCGGCAACGAGCTCGTTCAGGTCGAGCGGCTTCAACTGGGCCGCCGGCAGCCGCGCATAGTCGCGGAACTCGTTGACCAGTTGCTTCATCGCCTGCACCTGGTTGACGATGGTGTCGACCGAACGCGCCAGCATCGCCTGATCGGCGGCTTCGAGCTTGGGCGATAGCCGGTGGGCGATGCGCTCGGCCGAGAGCTGGATCGGCGTCAACGGGTTCTTGATCTCGTGCGCCAGGCGCCGCGCCACCTCGCTCCAGGCCTCGGCACGCTGCGCGGAGACGACTTCGCTGATGTCGTCGAACACCATCAGCCGCGCGTCCTGCGGCATGTCGGCGCCGCGCACCAGCAACGTGAGCTTCTCGCGCTCGGGCGCGGTCTGCAGCTCGAAGGCATCCTGCCAGTGGTCGCGCTCGCCAAGTTCGCGGCTGGCCGCCTGCGACTCGAAGCGTGCCGTCACCGCCTGGGCGAAGCCTTCGAGGCCGGCCACTTCGTCGAGCCGGCGCCCGCGGTAGGCCGACAGCGGCAGGCGCAGGATGCGCGTCGCGCCCGGGTTCACGGTATCGATGCGGCCCTCGCGGTCGAACACGATCACACCGGCCGTCAGGTTGTCGAGGATGGTCTGCAGGTTGGCCCGCGCAGCCTCGAGCTGGGCCACGCTGCGCTGGACGAGGGAGCGCGCATCCGAGAGTTGCTCGGTCATTTCGGCGAACGACCGGGTCAGCCCGCCCAGCTCGTCGCGCGAGGTGAACACCGGCTTGGGCGTGAGGTCTCCCTGCGCCACCTGGCGTACCCCTTCGGCGAGCATCAGCAGCGGCTGCGCAAGCTGGTTGCCGAGGGCCGCGGCCAACAGCAGCGCGCCGAACACCGCCAGGATCAGGGCCAGCGTCAGCGTGCCGATGTACATGCGGCGCAGCCCCTCGCGCGCCAGCGCCCGCTGCTGGTACTCGCGGTAGGCGGCCTGCACGGCAAGCGCATTGGCGGCCAACCGGGGCGGCAGCATCTGCGTCGCGAGCAGGAAGCGCTCCTGCTCGCCGAGCGCGAAGTTGTTGCTCGGGATCAGTGCCAGCGCCCGCACGCGCGCCTGGGTTCCGCCGCCATTGGCATCGTCGTCGAGCCCTTCGAGCAGGCTCGCCACGCGCGAGCCTCGCGCCTGGCGCAGCAGCTTCGGCGACGGGCGGTCCGGGGTCAGCGCGCTGGACGAGCTGCCGGCCGCGAGCAGGATCTGGCCGCCGGCGCCGACGACCGCGACGTCCTGCGCCGAGAGCTGCTCGCGCAGCCGCTCCAGCGCCAGCGGCTGGATGGGAGCACCCCCCTCGCCGAGCAGCTCGGCGGCCGCGAGCGTCTTCGCGCCGAGCTGCTTGACCTGGGCCTCGATCGTGTCGCGGCCCAGGTTCAGGCCGGCATCGAGTGCGCCCTCGACCTTCACGTCGAACCAGCTCTCGATGCTTCGCGAGACGAACTGGTACGACACCGTGTAGATCAGCAGCCCCGGCACGATGCCGACGAAGGCGAAGATGCCCACCAGGCGCAGCAGCAGGCGGCTGCCGAACTTGCCACCCCGCACACGCAATTGCAGGCGCACCAGCGCGATCACGATCACCAGCAGCAGCAGCAGCGCCACCACCACGTTGACCCAGAACAGCCACACGTAGTACGTCTCGTAGGCGGCGCGGTTGCCGGTCGCGATCGAGAGCAGGAAGAACAGCACCAGCGCCGCCGCGGTCAGCGCGACCAGCGAGACGATCCAGCCCCAGCGGTTCGCCTTGATCACGGAGCGCATCGACGGCCGCGACTAGTTCAGGCGCTGCGTGCGCTCGGCCGACAGCGACCAGGCCGCCTCGCCGCCGATGCCGATCTGCATCGGGCGCGGCAGCAGGCTGGTGGCGAGGCGGTACTGGAACTCGACGTAGTAGCGCCCGTCGTCGTCCACCTGCCCCGGCTCGGCGATCTTCCAGCGCGAACTGCGCCGCAACACATCCAGCGCCTCGGGCAGCGTCTCGAAGTTCTGGTTCAGGCCGCCGGTGCTGACGCGATACATGCGTGTCAGCGGCTGGTAGGTCAGGCGCCAGTTGCGCAGGGCGCGCGCAACCCGCCGGTCGCGCCAATACCAGCGCGACTGCAGCACGCTCGCCTCGGCCTCGAAGTACAGCGGCACGCCGCGGATCAGCGCGTCCTCGACGCTGCCCGGCAGCTCGAAGGTCGCGGTGAAGCTCAGCAGCACGCCCTCTTCGCTGCGCACCACGCTGAAGGTCGTCAGCTCCGCCGACTCGGCGCGCCCCGGCCGCGGCCAGACCAGGCACATCACCGCGAGCAGCCACGCCGCGACCCCGAGCCATACGGCCGAGCTGACACGGCCGCGGCCCAGGGGCCACGTCGCGGGGAGTGCAGCAGGGGGAAGGTTCAGCGGGGGGCCTTTTCGAGCAACGCGTAATAGAAGCCGTCGAGCGGAGCAACGCCAGCGGGCGCCTCACCCTCGCCTGCATTGTCGGGCAGCGGCAGCAAGTGCCCCGGCGACGGCAGCAGGCGTGCCTGCCCGGCGCCGCCCTGGCGTTGCAAAAACGCGTCGATCTGGTCCTGGCCCTCGGCCTTGAAGAGCGAGCAGGTGCAGTACAGAAGGCGGCCGCCATGCCTGAGCAGTGGCCACAGCGCGTCGAGCAGCCGCGCCTGGGTGCGGGCGAGCGCGCCGATGTCGCTCGCGCGGCGCAGCCAGCGGACGTCCGGGTGGCGGCGCACGATGCCCGAAGCGCTGCACGGCGCGTCGAGCAGGATGGCGTCGAACGGCACGCCGTCCCACCATGCCGCCGGATCGCCGGCATCGGCCGCCAGCAGGCGGGCCTGCAGGCCGAGCCGGCCCAGCGTGTCCTGCACCTGCAGCAGGCGCGAAGGGTCGCTGTCGATCGCCAGCACGTCGAGATCGGCAAGCTCCAGCAGGTGCGCCGTCTTGCCGCCCGGCGCGGCGCAGGCGTCGAGCACGCGCGCGCCCGGCGCGAGGCCGCTGCCGATCAGCAGCGGCGCCGCCCGCTGGGCCGACGCGTCCTGCACCGAAACCTCGCCCTGCGCGAATCCGGGGATCATCGACACCGGCCGCGGCTGCAACAGGTTGACGGCCTGCGCGCCGACGGCCCGCGCCGCGATGCCCTGCGCCGCCAGCCGGGCGACGAACGCCGCCGCGTCGCCGCGCCCCGCGTTGACCCGCAGCGTCAGCGGCGGGTGCTGGTTGTCTGCCGTCAGCAGGGCCTGCCACAGCGCCGGCCAGTCGCGACGCAGGCGTTCGATCCACCACGCCGGATGGTTCCACCGTGCCGGCGCGTCGCGGTCGACCGCGGCCACCAGCGCGTCGCGCTCGCGCAGGAAGCGGCGCAGCACGGCGTTGACGAACGCTGCACTGTCGCGCCCGCCGCGCACCGGTTCGACGCTGGCGCTGCACGCCGCCCCGCCGATCGGGGCCGAGCCCGCCTTCGGGCGGCCGTGCGGGGGGCTCAATCGCAGACGCGCGGCACGCACCGCCTGATCGACCAGCGTGTGTTCGCTGTACGGCGGCGGGCCGGCCGGCCACAGCAGCGCGAGCGCGCAGGTCAGCAGGGCATCGACCGACGGCGGCGGCGGCCGCGGCGCCAGGCGCGCACGCACGGCTTGCGCGCTGCCCAGCCAGCGCAACACGTGAAAGGACAGCGCCTGCGTCCCCGGCCTCGCCTCGGCCGGGCACTGCGCGAGCGCCGCCGTCAGCGAACGGCCGGAGCGCACCGCCAGCAACGCGTCGGCGGCGTGGCCGAGCAGGCGCGCCAGCGGCAACGACGTGGCAACAGCGGCTGCGGCAGGGTTGGCGCTCACGCCGCGAAGTCTAGGCCCGACCGGCTCCCGTGTCGGGGCAATCGGGCTGCGGTACGCTCTGCCCTCTGCCGACTCCCGAGGTGGCCCATGTCCGACCCGACCCCCCGCCCGCCGGCGGCGCCGATCTTTCGCAGCGAGGATGAGCTGTCGAGCCTGCCGGCCTCGGAGCGCATCCGCTACCGGCTCGTCGGCGCCGACTGCCGCTACCACGCCAACGACAACATCGCGGCCTTCATCCGCGAGGGGGAGCTCGACGAGCTCAGGGCCGAGGTCGAGGCGCGCATGCAGGGCGTGCTGCAGGCGCTGGTGATCGACACCGAGAGCGACCACAACACGAACGAGACCGCCAAGCGGGTGGCCAGGATGTTCCTGTCGGAGGTGTTCAGCGGCCGCTACGTGCCGATGCCCAGCGTCACCGAGTTTCCGAACGTCTCGCGGCTCAACGAGCTGATGATCGTCGGCCCGGTGAAGGTGCGCAGTGCGTGCTCGCACCACCTGTGCCCGATCCTCGGCAAGGTGTGGATCGGCATCCTGCCCAACGAGCACTCGAACCTGATCGGCCTGTCGAAGTACGCGCGGATCTGCGAATGGATCATGAGCCGGCCGCAGATCCAGGAAGAAGCGGTCATGATGCTCGCCAACGAACTGCAGGAGCGCGTCAAGCCCGACGGGCTGGCGATCGTGATGGAAGCCGACCACTTCTGCATGCACTGGCGCGGCGTCAAGGACGACGAGTCGATGATGACCAACAGCGTGATGCGCGGCGCCTTCCTGAAGGACGCCAGCCTGCGCCGCGAGTTCCTCTCGCTGCTTTCCAAGAAAACCTAGGAGTTCACCATGCTCGTGCGCCTTCTCTACGCCAGCCGGGTCGCGGCGCCGCTCGACGCCGACGCGCTCGGCGCGATCCTCAGGCAATCCAAGGCCAACAACCCGGCGCTGGGCGTGACCGGCGTGCTGTGCTACTCGGGCGACATCTTCATGCAGGTGCTCGAGGGCGGGCGCAGCGTGGTCTGCCAGCTCTACAACCGCATCGCGAGCGACCCGCGCCACGCCGACGTGGTGCTGCTCAGCTTCGAGGAGATCAGCGAGCGGCGCTTCGCCGGCTGGGCGATGGGGCAGGTCAATCTGGCGCGCCTGAACCCGGCGCTGCTGCTGAAGTACTCCGAGACCGCCAGCCTCGATCCCTACGCCGTGTCGGGCGCGGTGTCGATGGCGTTGTTCGAGGAACTCGTCGCGACCGCCTCGGTGATGGGCCAGAGCTGAGGCAAGCCGCCCCGCCTGCGGGGTGCCCGCTCTCCGGACCGCGTCAGGAACCCAGCAGCTCGCCGATCGGCTTCAGATCGTCCACCCGGTCGCACACCGCCTTGACGACCAGCAGGATCGGCACGCCGAGCAGCAGTCCCCAGATGCCCCACAGCCAGCCCCAGGCCAGCACGCCGATGAAGACGGCCACCGGGTTCATCCGGCTTGCCTGGCTGGTCAGCCAGGGTGTCAGCAGGTAGGCCTCGATGCCGTGGATCACTGCCGACGCGCCGCTGATCAGCAGCGCCATCTCGAACGTGCCGAACTGCAGGAACCCGACCAGCGCCGTGCTGCCGCCGACGACGATCAGCCCGATGTACGGAATGAGGTCGAGCACGCCGGCCACGATGCCCCACACGGCGGCATGGTTCAAGCCGATCCACAGGAAGGCCAGCCAGCTCGCAACGCCGACCACCGCGCTGGTGAACAGCTGCACCAGCAGGTAGCGCTGGATCTGCGCGGTGATCTCGTCGAGCGCCTGCACGGTGATCTTCTTGCGGCTGAATGTCGGGCCCGCGATGCGCACCATCTTGCGCCGGAAGGTCTTGCCCGAGACCAGCAGGAAGTAGGCGATGAAGCTCACCATGATCGTCTGCCCGAGCATCTCGGCCAGCCCGAGGGTGCCGCTCCACAGGTAGTCGCGCAGGCTGAATCCGGCCTTCTCGATCTGCACCCGCGTCACGCCACCGCCGCCCGCGGCGGCCGCCGGCGCGGAGTTGGCTGCCGCGCGCTCGAGCTCGGCGGCGGCCTGCTGCACCTTCTCGATCGGCCCCTTCGCGTCGCCCTGGCGCTCCTGCAGCGACTTGCGTACCTTGTGCGCCGCCTCGGGGAGGGTTTCGATCAGGGCGGCGGCATCGTCGGCGAGCGAGTACGCGGTGACGACCATGCCCCCGAGCGCGCCGAGCATCAACAGCGCCGCACCCAGCGCCCGCGGCAGGCGCCAGCGCTCCATCCAGTCGACCAGCGGCGACAGCGCCACGCTGAGCATCACGCCGAGCATCAGCGGGATGAACACCGCGCGCGCCCAATGCAGCATGAACACGCCCGCGAGGATGGCCAGCACGAGGAGCGAGCCGCTGCGCAGGTCGACCGGCGGCGGCCTGTGCATCGACTCGTCCGCCGCCGGGGCCCGCTCGACCGGCGCGGTCACTGGTGTACCTTCGTGCGTCGCACTCCGGTATTCGCCCTTGGGGCGGCCCGGCGGGCTCACGCCCTCGGCGGAGGGCTCGCCCTTCATTCAATTCCCCTGAGACTGCGCGTCGCGTCCCAAGAGCGGCATGCGGCGAGCACGCTGCACACCAGCGTCGTTCCGATCGATCTCATTGGGTTCTCCCTCGCCTTCGTGGCCGACTGTATGTCGGCGCGGGACGGGCCGCAATCCGGGCCGACATCCGGGCCGACGGCCCAGATTGCGGCCCGGCGTCCGACCGAGCCCTGGCGCCCGGCGGGCAAGCTTGCCAGCACGTCGAGGCGCTGGCGAGCCGTCGGCGCTACAGCGTGCCCGCTGCGCGAAAACCGAACATCGCCGCGACGATGCGGGTCGGGAACTGTTTCACGCTGCGGTTGTAGTCGAGCACGGCGGTGTTGAAGCCGTGGCCCGCCGCAGACAGGCGGTGCTGCGTCGTCGACAGCTGCTTCATCACCGCGCGCAGGCCCGGGTCGCCGCGCAGCGCGGGGCGCGCCTTCACCAGCGTGAGCAGGCGCGACGACGCGGTGCGCAGCACCTGCTCGGCGAGCGCGAGGCTGGCCAGGCGCCCGACGCTGGTCGGGCGCTGCGCCGCGTGGTCGGCCGCGATCCGCGCCTGCTGCCGCGCGGCCTCCACTGCGACCAACGCCTGCGGCGTGTCGATCAGTTCGCCTGCCGCCGCCTGGATCAATTCGGCCAGCAGGTCGTGGCGCCGCACGGAATGAATCTCGAGCTGCGCGTAGGCGGCCGCAATCGCCTGCCGCAGGAGCACCAGGCGGTTGTAGGCACCGAGCATCCAGAACGCGATCACCGCCAACCCGACGACCGCGACGATCTCGTTCGTGGTCACTGGCGCCCCGCGTCCGCCGGGTGCCGCGGTCGGCTCCCGAGGGCCGTGAACGAGGCCCAGCCGCCACGCCGCAGTTCGCAGGCCGGGCACCAGCCGCAGCCGTAGCCCCAGGCGTGGCGCTGCGAGCGGTCGCCGAGGTAGCAGCTGTGGCTCTCTTCGACGATCAACGCGTTGAGCGCATCGCCGCCGAGTTCGTGCGTCAGCGCCCAGGTCCGGGCCTTGGTCAACCACATCAGCGGCGTTTCGATCGTCATCGGCGCGTCGAGCCCGAGGCTGATCGCCACCTGCAGCGCCTTGAGCGTGTTGTCGCGGCAGTCGGGGTAGCCCGAGAAGTCGGTCTCGCACATGCCGCCAACGAGCACCGACGCACCACGCCGGTAGGCCAGCGCCGCGGCGACGGTGAGGAACAGCAGGTTGCGCCCTGGCACGAAGGTGTTGGGCAGGCCGTTGGCCTGCATCTCGATGGCGCGCTGCGAGGTCAGCGCGGTGTCCGAAATCCGCGACAGCACCGCGAGGTCGAGCACGTGGTCGGCGCCGAGGCGGCTGCTCCACCGCGGGAACCCGCGCCGCAGTGCGTCGATCAGGCGCGGCCGGCAGTCGAGTTCGATCCGATGGCGCTGCCCGTAGTCGAAGCCCACGGTCTCGACCTGCGCATAACGCGCGAGCGCCCACGCGAGGCAGGCCGTCGAGTCCTGCCCGCCGCTGAAGAGCACGAGCGCACGACGCGCGTCCACGGCGCGCGCGTCGGCGGTGCCTCCGCTCAGGACCGCACTTCCCCGTTGCCGAGCACGACCCACTTGAGCGAGGTCAGGCCCTCCAGGCCGACCGGCCCGCGGGCGTGCAGCTTGTCGGTGCTGATGCCGATCTCGGCGCCAAGGCCGAACTCGAAGCCGTCGGCGAAGCGCGTGCTGGCGTTGACGATCACGCTCGCCGAATCGACCTCGCGCAGGAAGCGCATCGCGTTCGGGTGATGCTCGGTCAGTATCGCGTCGGTGTGGTGCGAGCCGAAGCGGTTGATGTGGGCGATCGCCTCGTCCAGGCTGGCCACCGTCTTGATGCTGATGATCGGCGCCAGGTACTCCTCGGACCAGTCGGCCTCGGTCGCCGGCGCGAGCTTCGCCCCCGGCACGTCGCGCAGCAGCGCCGCCGCGCGCGCATCGCAGCGCATCTCGACGCCCTTGGCCGCGAACACGGCACCGATGCGCGGCAGGAACGCGGCCGCACTGGCCTCGTGCACGAGCAGCGATTCGGCGGCGTTGCAGGGGCTGAACTTCTGCGTCTTGGCGTTGTCGGTCACCTTCACCGCGAGTTCCAGGTCGACCTGCGCATCGACATACACGTGGCAATTGCCGTCGAGGTGCTTGATGACCGGCACCTTCGCCTCGCGGGCGATGCGCTCGATGAGGCCCTTGCCGCCGCGCGGAATGATCACGTCGACGAAGGCCGGGTTCGAGATCAGCAGTCCCACCGCGGCGCGGTCGGTGGTCGCGACGAGCTGCACTGCGTCGACGGGCAGGCCGGCGTCGGCCAGCGCCGCCTGCACCAGCTCGCACAGCGCCCGGTTCGAGCGCAGGGCTTCGGAGCCACCTCGCAGGATGCAGGCGTTGCCGCTCTTGATGGCGAGCGCCGCGGCGTCGATGGTCACGTTCGGCCGGCTCTCGTAGATCATGCCGAACACGCCCAGCGGCACGCGCATGCGGCCGACGGCGATGCCGCTCGGCTGGCGGCGCAGCTCGGTGATCTCGCCGATCGGGTCGGGCAGCGCGGCGACCTGTTCGCAGCCTTCGGCCATCTGCTCGATCACGCGCTCGGTCAGCTTCAGGCGTTCGACCATCGGCGCCGCCAGGCCCGCCGCTTGCGCTGCCGCGACATCCTCGCGGTTCGCCGCCTGCAGCGCCGGCGCCTGCGCACGCAGGCGCCGCGCCAGCGCGGTCAGCGCCGCGTTCTTCACCGCCGTCGAGGCTGCCGCGAGCACGGCCGACGCTGAGCGCGCGGCCTGCCCGACACCTGCCATATAAGGCTCGAGTTCGAGATTCACCATGGGGCGCATTTTCGCATCCGGCGCTGTCGGCTGGCGCCGCGCCCGATCCTCGGCGGACCGTCGCGCGAGGACGGAGATCGCCTTCGCAAGCGCCACTGCAGGTCTCTTCCGGCGGTCATTCAGCGCCCGTACTTCGCCGTGAAGCTTGCCGTGGCGAGCTTGTTGGCGTTGAGCATGAAGCCGATCAACGCTGCCGATGCATCGGCCGGCACGTCGATCTTGTCGGTCTTCAATGCGAAGACGGTGAAGATGTAGCGGTGCGGCTTGGCGCCCTGCGGCGGGCAGGCGCCGCCGAAGCCGGGCGCGCCGAAGTCGGTCCGGCCCTGGCGCGCGCCGGCTGGCAGCGCCTTGCCGTCGGCCGTGCCGGCGCCTTCGGCGAGGCCGGTGCTGTCGGCCGGCAGGTTGATCACCACCCAATGCCACCAGCCGGAACCGGTGGGCGCGTCGGGGTCGTACAGCGTCACCGCGAAGCTCTTGGTGCCGGGCGGCGCGCCGCTCCAGTTGAGCGCTGGCGAGATGTTCTGGCCGCTGCAACCGAAGCCGTTGAACACCTGCGCCTGCGTCAGCGTGCTGCCGGGCTTGATGGTCGGGCTGCTGAGCGTGAAGCCGGCGCTGTGGGCCAGACCGGCGGCGCCCAGCAGGGCGAGTGCCAGCGAGTGACGGAGTGCGGGTCGCATGGTGGTTCCTCCAGGGGGTTTGCAGACCCGCAATGATGCGTCAGGCCGGCGCAGCACGGCAAGCCGCAGCCCCGACAGCCGCAGCCCCGCTCAGCCGATCCAGCCCAGCACCAGCAGCCACAGCGGTGCGGTGAGCACGAAGCCGAAGGTCGACAGCACGATGGCGGCCGTGGCCTCGGCCTCCAGCGTCGCGTAGCGCTGCGCGAACAGCAGCGCGTTGGAGCCGACCGGCAGCGCGGCGCAGACGACGATCACCGCCAGCGGCACGCCGCGCAACCCGGCGACCCCGTGCCCCACCAGCAGCACCAGGCCCGGCAGCACGACCAGCTTGGCCGCGCTGACCCACAGCGCGCCGCGCAGCGAGCCCTTGACGCCGTAGTGCTCGAGCGACATGCCGATCACCACCAGGCACAACGGCACGACGGCGAGCGCCAGCAGCAGCAGCGTCTCGTCGACCAGTGCCGGCAGCGTCAGCCCGCAAAGGTTGAACACCAGCCCGGCGAGCACCGGCAGCACCACCGGATGGATCACGGTATTGCGCACCGTCGCGAGCAGCGTGGCGGCGAACGATGCGTCCACGCCCCGGCTGCGCGCATGGGCGCGCGCTAGGTCGAGTTCGACCAGCGCCGTAACCAGCGTCAGCAGCGTCAGTGCATGCAGGCTGACGATCGCCAGGTGCACCGACAGCCCGGCCTCACCGAACAGCGCCGTGGCCAGCGGGATGCCGAGCTGCACCGTGTTGCCGAAGCTGGCCGAGATGGCTCGCACGCTGGGCGACGCAGCGCCCGCGGCCGACGCGTAGCGGCGCATGGCGAGGTAGACCGTCCCCGTGAAAGCCAGCACCGGCACGAAGAAGGCGGCCAGCGTGACCCAGGGCATCACCGACAGGTCGATCCGCGCCGTCGTGCGAAACAGCAGCGCCGGGATGAACAGGAAGAACGCCGCGTTGGACAGCACGCGTGCCACGTCGCCGGTGCCGAGCCAGCGCGCGCGACCGGCGATCCAGCCGAGCGCGACGACGGCGAAGATCGCGGTCAGCTTCAGGAAGATCGCGAGCGACATGGCGCGCCAGTATCACCGAGGCCAGGGCGGGTCCAACGGCCCGCAAGGCGTGAAGCGCCGAGGTGCGAGTCTGCCGTCAACGTCGCCGAGCCCTTTCATGGCAAGGGCAGCAGTGCAGCGGGAGCCGCGGCTCAGCCGCTGCCAGCCGATTCACGCTGACGGCCATGACCGGTAGTTCGCGAACGCCAGCTATGTGGTGGTCCAATCATGCGCCTTACACGCCAATCACATGCCACACGGATCGCGCAAGGCTCGCCGCCTCACTGCTTTAGGGTGGCCGCGGATCCGCTGATCGTCACGTCCGCTTGATGTCGGATGTGAGCAAAGAGGTCGCGGCGGCCTCGCCGTGGAGCCACGCCAGGAAGGCCTCCACAGGGCGTCGCTTGGCATGGCGCGCCGGATAGACCGCAAAGTGCGCCTTCACGCGCAGGCACTTGTCCATACCGAGCACGGGACGCAGCTTGCCTTCGGCCAGGTGCTTGCCGCCCGTGGTGGTGCTTTCGAGCGCGATGCCGAGCCCTTGCGCGGCGGCGTCGAGCGACATGTGCGCCCGGTCGAAGCGCAGGGTGAAGCGGTCGGGAGCACGTTTGTCCGAATACGCTGCGAACCAATCGGACCACTGCACCACGCTCACGTTGCTTTGGATCAGCGGCACGTTCAGCAATTGCTCGGGGCGCTTGAGACGATGCTGGCGGATGAAGGCCGCGCTCGCGAGCGGCAGGATGCGCTCTTCGAACAGCGGCTCCACCACGAGGTTCGGCCACTGCGGCACACCATACCGAATGTCCATGTCCACCTGACCGAGCGCGAAGTCGCTGTGGATGTGGGCGGCCGACAGGTTGAGCGAGATGTCGGGATGGGCCTGCGCAAACAGATGCAGCCGCGGCATCAGCCACTGGGTGGCCAGGCTCGGCGAGCAGTGCACGTACAGGCTGTTGCTGACACCTTGACGCAGGTCGTCGGTGGCCGCGGCGATGGCAGCGAGCGCACCGGACAGCCGCGACAGGTATTGCTGGCCTGGGGGGCTCAAGCGCACGCCGTGGGCACTACGCTCGAACAGCCGGATGTCCAGATCCGCTTCGAGCCGCGCAATCTGGTGGCTGATGGCCGACGCCGTAAGGTGGAGTTCGGCGGCGGCCAATGCAAAGCTGCGGCGCCGTGCCACCGCTTCGAAGGCCAGCAGGTTGGGCATGGGAGGGAGTGCCGCCATGGGGTTTCTCCGGACGTCAGATGACAATGCATCATCTTAGGTTGAAAAAGCATCGCTTGTCGTCAGGTGGCTGCCGCTTCACCATTCGCTCCACGAACTCGACGAGACAAGCCGCGGCCCACGGGTCGCGGCCCTGAAGAGGGCCCAAGGCCCCCCGGGGCTGGAAAGCAGGCGGCATCTCCCGTGTTCGAACCCGAACACCACCCTGCACAGGAGATCGAGATGCTGCTCAAAGACAAAGTCGCCGTCATTACCGGCGGCGCCGGCCCCAACGGCCTGGGATTCGCCACCGCCAAGCTGATGGCGCAACACGGCGCGCGTGTGGCAGTGCTGGACCTGGCGGGTGCCGAGCCTGCCGCTGCCGCCGCCAAGCTGGGCGACGGCCACCTCGGCTTGGTTGCTGACGTGACTGACAAGGCGTCGTGCGACGCCGCCATTGCTGCGGTGCTGAAGACCTTCGGCCGCATTGATGTGCTGGTCAACAACGCCGGCATCACGCAGCCGCGCAAAACGGTGGACATCACCAACGCCGACTACGACGCGGTGCTCGACGTCAGCCTGCGGGGCACGCTGCTGATGTCGCAGGCCGTGATCCCGCCGATGCAGCGTCAGCGCGGCGGCTCGATCGTCTGCATCTCATCGGTCTCCGCGCAGCGCGGCGGCGGCATCCTCGGCGGCCCGCACTACTCGGCGGCCAAGGCCGGAGTGCTCGGCCTGGCCCGTGCGATGGCGCGCGAGCTGGGTGTCGACGGAGTCCGAGTCAACTGCATTACCCCCGGGCTGATCCAGACCGACATCCAGAAGGGCAAGCTCAGCGAAGAGCGCAAGGCCGAGATCGCGAAAGACATTCCGCTCGGCCGCCTCGGCGTGACCGCCGACGTCGCCGGTGCCTGCCTCTATCTGGCCAGCGACCTGTCCAGCTACTGCACCGGCATCACGCTCGACGTGAACGGCGGCATGTTGATCCACTGACCGCACCCAACCGAACCCCACCGAACCCCACAGGAGACATCCACATCATGCAACGCAAGACTTTCACGCGCGCCGCGCTGGCGCTGGCCGCGGTCCTCGCCCTGCCGCTTGCAGCGCACGCGCAGGCCGTCAAGCTCACGCTCGGCCACGGCGCCGCCGTCGGCAACCCGCGCCACGAGGCATCCGTCAAGTTCGCCGAGGTCGCCAAGGCCAAGAGCGGCGGTCGCATCGAGGTGCAGGTGGCGCCGTCGGCGCAGCTCGGCGACGATGCGGCGATGGTCACCGCGCTGCGCACCGGCGCGCTCGACCTGTCGGCGAATTCGCAGGGCGCGGTTGCCAATGCCGTGCCCGAGTACGCCGCCTTCGGCATGCCGTTCCTCTTCTCGAGCCCCGCACAGGCCTTCAAGCTTCTCGACGGCCCGCTGGGCAAGGAACTCGCCGACAAGTCGGCCGAGAAGGGCCTGATCGTGCTCGGCTGGTGGGACAACGGCATCCGCCAGATGACCAACAGCAAGCGGCCGATCACCAAGGTCGAGGACATGAAGGGCCTGAAGATGCGCACGCCGCCCGACGCGACGCTGGTCGACATCATGCAGGCGCTCGGCGCCGAGGCCCAGCAGATCAAGTTCGCCGAACTCTACGTGGCACTGCAGCAGGGGGTCGTCGACGGCCAGGAGAACCCGCTCGTCAACATCTACGCGAGCAAGCTCTACGAGGTGCAGAAGTACCTGGCCATGACCAACCATCAGTTCCAGATGACGCCGTTCCTGATGAGCAAGCGCACCTGGGATCGCCTGTCCGAGGCCGACCGCAAGGCGCTGCAGGAGGCCGCCGTCGAAGCCACCGCGCTGCAGCGCAAGCTGTCGCAGGAGGAAAACGACAGGCTGCTCGGCGAACTCAAGGCCAAGGGCGTGCAGGTGACGACGGTCGACAAGGCAGCGTTCGCGAAGGCGACCGCATCGGTGGACGACAAGTGGATCGCATCGCCGATCGGCCCCTACGTCAAGAAGGTCATCGCGGGCGCCCGCGCCCAGTAGACACCCGAAGAGGTTGCGCCGGGCGAGTTCCCGCCAGGAGACAAACATGAGCGACAACGATAAGCCTAACCTGCTCGAGCGCGGCGTGGCCGGCCTGTGCAGCATCGTGCTGTGGCTGAGCACGACCGTGATCTTCGCGATCCTGGTCGCCAACACCGCGCTTCGCTACACGACCGGCTCCAGCCTCGGCTGGGCCAACGAGCTGCCCGAGCTGCTGTTCCCGTGGCTCGTGATGGCCGGCGTTGTGCTGGCCGCGCTGCGCGGCGCGCACATTGCCACCGTCTTCCTGATGGAGGCGGTACCGGATGGCGTGCGCCGCGCGGTCGGTGTCGGCGGCTGGCTCGCCGTGGCGGCGATGTACGCGACCCTGTCGTGGGCCACCTATCGCATGCTCGACATCGTGCACGACGAGACCTCGCCGATCCTGCATGTTCCCGGATCGGTCACCTACGGCTGCGTGATGGGCGGCATGGCGCTGATGGCGATCCTCGCGCTGCAGTCGGCCGCACGGGCTGCGCGCCCCCTGCCGCGGCGTGACCCGCTCGCCGAGCCCGAACTCCACGTGCCGCACTGGTAGACCACTGAACCGCGCAAAGGAGACTACCCATGAGTGCATTGATCCTCGTCGTATTCCTCGGTGCCGCGGTTGCCGCCGTACCGATCGCCCATGCGCTGCTGATGGCCGCCATGGCGGCAGCCGCCACCACAGACCGCGTACCGCTGGACCTGCTGGTGCAGCAGATGGTGGCGCAGGTGCAGAGCTTCCCGCTGATCGCGATCCCGTTCTTCATGCTGACCGGCGCGCTGATGATGGGCGGCCGCCTCGGCGAGGCCATCGTCGGCACGCTGTCGACGCTGGTCGGGCGCTTCCACGGCGGACCGGCGCAGGTCAGCGTGCTGTCGTCGACGCTGTTCGGCGGTGTCTCTGGCTCGGCGGTGGCCGACGCGTCGGCCATCGGTGCGCTGCTGATGCCATGGCATCGCCGGCTCGGCTACCCGATGGCCTTCTCGGCCGCCGCGCTCGCGTCGGCCGCGACGATCGACATCATCATCCCGCCGTCGATCCCGATGATCCTGTTCGCGCTGACCGCCAACGAGTCGATCGCCGCACTGTTCTACGCCGGCATCCTGCCCGGCCTGATGCTGTGCGGCGGTTTCATGTTCGCCTGCTGGTGGGTCGGCAAGCGCCGCAACCTGCCGCGCGAGACCGGCATCGTCGACTGGGCGGCCTTCCGCAGGAACCTGTTGTTCTCGCTGCCGGCAGTGATCATGCCGGTGCTGATCGTGATCTTCCTGCGCTTCGGCATTGCGACGCCCACCGAGGTCGCCGTGCTGTCGACGCTGTACGCCTGCCTGATCTCGCTGGCGATCTACCGCGACCTGACGATCAAGCGCATCCATGCCGCCGTCATCGAGGCCGGGCTGGCCACCGGCGTCGTGCTGCTCGTGATCATGGCCTCGGCGGCGATCGGCTGGCTGCTGACCTTCGACCAGATGCCGCAGGGCATTGCGAACTGGGTCCAGTCCAACGTCCACATCAAGTGGGTCGTGATCCTGCTGATGAATTTGATGATGCTGTTCATCGGCATGTTCATCGACCTGCCCGCCGCAGTGCTGCTGCTGACGCCGGTGTTCCTGCCGCTCGCGCACGCTATCGGCATGGACACGGTGCAGCTCGGACTCATGATGGTCGTCAACCTGGCGATCGGCCTGTACACGCCGCCGGTGGGGACGACGCTGTTCATCACGAGCGCGCTGGCCAAGGTCAAGGTCGGCCAGACGGTGCGCGCGATGACGCCGTTCTACCTGGTCGCGTTCGCCGTGCTGGCACTCATCTCATACGTGCCGGCCTTCACGCTCAAGTGACCTTATCCAACATCAAAGGAATCAATCGATGACTGCAAATCCGAACACGGTGGCCACGCTGGCACAACGTGCCTACCGCATCCGCCGCTTCGCACTGCGCATGGGCGAAGTCCAAGGCCAGGGCTATATCGGCCAGGCGTTGGGCTGGGCCGACGTGCTCGCTGTCGCTTACGGCCATGCGATGAACTACCGTGCGGGCGACCCCGAGTGGGAGGGCCGCGATCGCTTCCTGCTGTCGCACGGCCACTACGCCATCGCGCACTACGCCGCGTTGATCGAGGCCGGCATCATCGCCGAGTCCGAACTCGAGACCTACGGCAGCGACGACAGCCGCCTGCCGATGTCGGGCATGGCGACTTACACCCCCGGCATGGAGATCTCCGGCGGCTCCCTCGGGCAGGGTCTGGCAATCGGCGTGGGCATGGCGCTGGCGCTGCGCCAGAAAGGGAATCCGGCCTTCGTCTACAACTCGATGTCCGACGGCGAACTCGACGAAGGATCGACCTGGGAGGCGGCGATGGGTGCCGCACACCACCGCCTGGGCAACCTGATCTGCCTCGTCGACATCAACAACCAGCAGGCCGACGGGCCATCGGGCAAGGTGCTTGGTTTCGAACCGCTGGCCGACAAGTGGACTTCTTTCGGCTGGCACGTGCAGCGCGTCAACGGCAACGAAATGGCGGCCGTGCTGCAGGCCTTCGACGCCGCGCGCGAACTGGCCGACGCCAAGCCGCGCGTGATCCTCTTCGACACGCTGATGGGCAAGGGCGTGCCCTTCCTCGAACAGCGCGAGAAGAACCACTTCATCCGCGTCGACCCGCCCGAGTGGCAGCAGTCCCTCGAGATTCTGGATCAATCCCGACCGTACCAGCAGCCCGAAGGAGCCTCGGCATGAGCACCACCGTTGCAGACAAGAAGCCGCGCCTGACCACGTCGGCGATGATCGCCTCAATCGCCTCCGAGGGGCAGCGCGTGAAGGCCGCGCCGTTCGGCAAGGCGCTGGTTGAATACGCTGCGAATCGGCCCGAGGTCGTCGGCCTGACCGCCGACCTGGCCAAGTACACCGACCTGCATCTGTTCGCGCAAGCCTACCCCGAGCGCTTTTACCAGATGGGCATGGCCGAGCAATTGCTGATGGCTGCGGCCGGTGGCATGGCCAAGGAGGGACTCATTCCTTTCGCCACCACCTACGCCGCATTCGGCACGCGTCGCGCCTTCGACTTCATCCACCAGGTGATCGCTGAGGAGAACCTGAACGTCAAGATCTGCTGCGCACTGCCGGGGCTGACCACCGGATACGGCCCGAGCCATGCCGCGATCGAAGACATCGCGATGATGCGCGGCATCCCGGGTCTCACCATCGTCGACCCTTGCGACGCGCTCGACATCGAACAGGCGGTGCCGCAGATCGCCGCGCACCAGGGCCCGGTCTACATGCGGCTGCTGCGCGGCCAGGTGCCGCTGGTGCTCGACGAATTCGACTACAAGTTCGAACTGGGCAAGGCCAAGCTGCTGCGGGATGGCGACGACGTGCTCGTGATCGCCAGTGGTCTGATGACGATGCGAGCGCTGGAGGCGGCGCAGGATCTGGCCGCCGACAAGGTGGGTGTGGCGGTGCTGCATTGCCCGACGGTCAAGCCGCTCGACGAAGCGACCATCGTCGAAGCCGTGCGCTACCAGCACCGCCTGGTGGTTGTGGCCGAGAACCACTCGGTGATTGGTGGCCTGGGCGAAGCGGTGGCCAGCACCTTGCTGCGTCATCGTGTGCAGCCGGCGGGCTTCCAACTGGCCGGGCTACCGGATGCCTTCCTCGACGCGGGCGCGCTACCGACGCTGCATGACCGCTACGGAATCAGTCGCGAAGCGCTGGGCGCCCGCATCAAGGCATGGATGGGATGAGCATGGACAATACGCCCGCCCCAGCCGCGCTGGCAAACGCCATCCGCTTCCTCGCCATCGACGCCATCGTGCGCGCCGGCGAAGGCCACCAGGGCGTGCCGCTGGGCATGGCCGAGATCGCCACGGCGCTGTACACGCGGCACCTGAAGTTCGATGCAGCGGACTCGAGCTGGCCCGACCGCGACCGCGTGGTTCTTTCCAACGGCCACGGCTCGATGCTGCTGTATGCGCTGCTCTACCTCAGCGGCTACGAGCGCATCGGCATCGAGCAGGTGAGCAGCTTTCGCGACTTCGGCTCGCGCTGCGAGGGCCACCCGGAATACGACCACGCCTCGGGCATCGAGGTCACCACCGGCCCGCTCGGCCAGGGCATCGCCAACGCCTTCGGCATGGCGGTGGCCGAGGCTTATCTGAACGCACGCTTCGGCGCGGGCGTGGTCGACCACCGCACCTACGCCTTCGTCGGCGACGGCTGCCTGCAGGAGGGCGTCGGCCAGGAGATGATCTCGCTGGCCGGGCACCTGCGTCTGGGCAAGCTGACCCTGCTGTGGGACGACAACCGCATCACCGACGACGGCGCCACCGATTTGTCGATCAGCGAGGACGTTGCGGCGCGCTTCCGTGTTGCCGGCTGGCACGTCGTCGAAGTCGGCGGCCACGATCTCGAAGCCGTGTCGACGGCCATCGGCGCCGCCAAGGCCGATCCGCGGCCGTCGTTGATCGCGTGCCGCACGGTCATCGCCAAGGGCATCGCGCGGCTGCAGGGCCAGCGTGGCGGCCACAGCGCCAAGCTGCTGCCCGCAGACGCAACGACAGCGCGCGAGCAGCTGGGCTGGTCGTCGCCGCCGTTCGAAGTGCCCACCGACGTGCTGGCGACCTGGCGCGACGCCGGACGTCGCGGCGGCGCTGAGCGCGAGAGCTGGCGCGCACGCGTGGCCGCGCTACCTCAGCCTCAGCGAGCTGAATTCGAACGCGTCGCCGTCGGCGAGCTGCCCGAGGGCTGGCGCGAGGTGCTGCTGGAATACAAGCGCAGCGCGATCGAGCGCGAGCCACTGGCGAGCGCCATCTTTGTCTCCGCCGAGATCAACGACCTGCTGGTCGATCGCATGCCCGAACGCATGGTTGCCTGCGCCGACCTCGAGGCGCCCACCAACCACAAGCGGCGCCTTTCCGCCTTCACGGCGCAAGACCGCCATGGCGCCTATGTGCACTGCGGCGTGCGCGAGCATGTGATGGGCGCCATGGCCAACGGCATGGCCGCGCACGGCGGCATCGTGCCGTTGGCAGTCACCTATCTGGCCTTCTCCGACTACGAGCGCCCTGCGATGCGCATGGCTGCCCTGATGGGGCTGCCGGTGAAGTTCGTCTTCAGCCACGACTCGATCGGCATCGGCCGCAACGGGCCGACGCATCAGCCGGTGGAGATCCTGGCGGCGCTGCGTGCGATGCCGAACATGCTGGTGCTGCGTCCGGCCGATGCGGCCGAGGCGGCAGAGTGCTGGGAGATCGCGTTCGAGCATCGCAGCGGGCCATCGACGCTGGTCTTTGCTCGTCAGACGCTGCCGCATGTGCGGCGCATGCACACCAGCGCCAACCTGTCGCGGCGTGGCGCCTATGTGCTCGCCGATGCCGAGCAGGGGCCGCGCAAAGTCACACTGCTTGCCACCGGCTCCGAGGTGGCGCTTGCGTTGGCCGCGCGCGAAACGCTGCAGGCGGCCGGCACGCCGACGGCCGTGGTCTCTATGCCGAGCTGGGAATTGTTCACGGCCCAGGACGCCGGCTACCGGGCGAGCGTGCTCGGCAGCGGCACGGTACGTGTGGGCTGCGAGGCTGCGCTGCGCTTCGGCTGGGACCGCTGGCTCGGCGAGCACGGTGGTTTCGTCGGCATGACCGGCTTCGGCGCCTCCGGACCGGCTGAAATGCTCTACCCGCACTTCGGCATCACGCCCGAAGCCATCGTCGCCGAAGCGCGCAGCCTGCTTGCCACCCAATCAGCGAGGGCCACTCCATGACCCACCGCATCGTCTTCCTCGACCGCGCGACGATCGCGCCGCAGATCCGCGTGCGGCCGCCGTCGTTCGCGCACGAACTGATCGAGCACGCGGAAACGCAGCCCGACCAGGTGGTCGAGCGCCTGGCGGGCGCGTCGATAGTCATCACCAACAAGGTGCCGATCACCGAGGCCGCACTCGCGCAGTTGCCGGCGCTGAAGCTCGTCGCGGTGGCGGCAACCGGCACCGACTGCGTCGACAAGGCGGCCTGCGCTGCGCGCGGCGTGGCGGTGTGCAACATCCGCGGCTATGCGGTCAACACGGTGCCCGAGCACACGTTCGCGCTGATCCTGGCGCTGCGCCGCAACATCGTGGCGTATCGCGAGTCGGTGCTGGCCGGGCGCTGGCAGCAGTCGGGGCAGTTCTGTTTCTTCGATCACCCGATCCGCGACCTGCGCGGCGCCCGGCTGGGCATCATCGGCGAAGGCGTGCTCGGCCAGCGCGTGGCTGAAATCGCGCGGGCCTTCGGCATGCAGCCGCTGTTTGCCGCGCACAAGGGCAGCAGCGGCCTCGGACCGCTGTACACGCCGTGGCAGGAGGCGCTCCAAACCAGCGATGTGATCACCTTGCATTCGCCGCTGACGCCACTGACGCGCGGCATGATCGCGATGCCGGAGTTCGAGGCCATGAAGCGCCGCCCGCTGATCGTCAACACGGCGCGCGGCGGCCTGGTCGATGAGGCGGCTTTGGTACGAGCGCTGGATGCCGGGCTGATTGCCGGCGCCGGCTTCGACGTGGTCGACGGCGAGCCACCGAAGCCGGACAACCCGCTAATGCAGGCAGCGGCGCGCCACAACGTGATCCTCACACCCCACGTCGCCTGGGCATCCGACGAGGCGCAACAGGCCTTGGCCGATCAGCTGGTGGACAACATCGAGAACTTCATCGCCGGCCGGCCTACCAACCTGATTCACGGTGCCTACTGATTCCACACAGCGCGGTGCACGAAGTCGCCGTGAACTGGTCGAGGGTACCCGGCGAGGCTGATTGAGCGTACCTTCGGGAACGGCTCTCCCCGGCCGACGCTGCACGCGATGGCGTTCTGGCCTGGCAATGCAGCGTGCTCGAGGAAGGCGGCAGAGTATCGAGGTCCTGGCCAGCCACATCGGTATGGGTGCGAACCCATAGTGCTCTTGCCGTCGCCGATCGATTGCCGCAGTCTTGGCCGGCCGCTTTGCGGCGATCATTCCGTGCTGACGAGTGTCAACTGTGGGTCGCTATGGATAGCTTTGCATAGCG
>CAVZXE010000014.1:0-20181 GCA_963779155.1 uncultured bacterium
CGACTTCATGCAGCGCCTGGTGCTGCCCAGCAACCGCGACTGGCACCGCTGGGCCGACGAGGGCGAGTACCCGCTCGACGTGATCGACCCGATCAAGGCGCAAGCGAAAGCCGCAGGCCTGTGGAACCTGTTTCTGCCCGGGCTGCGCGCCGACCAGCCCGGCACGCGCCTGAGTAACCTCGACTACGCGCCGCTGGCCGAGATCATGGGCCGCATTCCATGGGCTTCCGAGGTGTTCAACTGCAGCGCGCCCGACAGCGGCAACATGGAGCTGCTGCAACTCTTCGCGTCACCCGAGCAGGCGCAGCGCTGGTTGCACCCGCTGCTCGAGGGCGAGATCCGATCGTGCTTCGCGATGTCGGAGCCCGACGTCGCGTCGAGCGACGCGACCAACCTGCAGACGAGCATCACCCGCGACGGCGACGACTATGTGGTGAACGGCCGCAAGTGGTTCATCACCGGCGCGCTGCACCCGTGCTGCGAGCTGGCCATCGTGATGGGCGTGTCGGACGATTCGCCGGCTGCCGACCCGCACCGGCGTCATTCGCTGCTGCTCGTACCGATGGCTTCGCCCGGGCTGGTGGTGGAGCGAAACGTGCCGATCATGCAGCACCGCGCGATCGACGGGCACTGCGAGATGCTGCTGCGCAACGTGCGCGTGCCGGCGACCAATCTGCTGGGCGAGGAGGGCGCCGGCTTCGCGATGGCGCAGGCGCGCCTCGGCCCGGGACGCGTGCATCACTGCATGCGCAGCATCGGCCAGTGCGAGCTCGCGCTTGAGTTGCTGTGCGACCGCGCGCTCGAGCGCAAGGCGTTTGGCAGCCACCTGTCGGCGTTCGCCAATATCCGCGACTGGATCGCGCACAGCCGGATCGAGATCGACCAGGCGCGCCTGCTCGTGTTGCGTGCCGCCTGGCTGATCGACCGCCACGGCAATGCGGCCGCGCGGGCCGACGTGTCGGCGATCAAGGTCGTCACCGCGCAACTGCAGACGCGCGTCGTCGATCGCGCGATGCAGGTGTTCGGTGCGATGGGGCTTTCGCCCGACACGCCGTTGGCCTACCTGTGGACCTGGGGACGCGCTTTGCGCTTCCTCGATGGGCCCGACGAGGCTCATCTGGGCGTGGTGGCGAGGCAGGAACTCACTCATGCGCGCGGGCGGCGGGGCATGACGGGCGACTATCTGGTGCCGCCGATCTCGCGCGGCGACCTCAGGAAGCGCGGCGATGCGGATTGATGGCCGCGGCAGGCGCCGGAGATCAGCCCCTCGTGCCGAGTGCGCAATCACGTGTGCCAGACCCGCGGCGGGCAGGGCGCGAGCGCCCAGGCCAGCACGCGCCAGCGCCCCCACACCTGGGTCAGCAGCGTCATCGCCGGCTCCACCCTCGCCGCGAGCACGCGCAGCACCACCGCTTCGGCGTGAGCCGAGCTCGCGCCGGCGCTTGCTGCCAGCGGGCTTGCGGATGCGGCTGTGCGCGCCGCGTCGAGCAACGCATCGCGGCGTGCGTCGGCCAGCGGCGCGTGGGCGGCGAACCACAGCGTGGCGAGCACGCTGTGACCGTCCCAGCCGAGCGGGGAATCGAACAGGCGCCGGTCGGTTGCGTCGAGCTGGGCGCGTTCGAGCCAAACCCCGGGCAGCTCGATGCTTTGCGTGTAGCGGCCACGGTCGAAGCCCTCGCCTGCTGCCGGCAAGCCGAGTGCCAGCACGTCCCAGCCGATCATCTCGGCGCCGGACGCAAGCTCGAAGCGCATCCGGTTCTCGGCCAGCGCGCCGGAGTGAACGATGGTCTCGAGCGGCAGCCATTCGAGGCGCGCGCCCGCAGCCACACGAGCGACGACCGACTGCAACGCCGCGTCCCCGCTGCTGCGGTAGAAGCGCGTTGCCCCGGGCGTGGTGAGCAGCGCATGGGCGCCTTCGGCCAGTACGGCCTCGATGTGCAGCGTGTCGCCACCGGCGATTCCGCCGGGTGGATGCACCAGCACGTTGTGGCACACCGCCGGTGCTTCGGGATACAGGCTCGCCAGCACGCGCAGCGGCCCGCTGTGGCGGCTGTGCAGCACGGTGCGCCGCGCGCCGTCGTGCCAGGGCTCGCTGCGGTAGGTGAGATCCAGGCGGCCAGCCCAGCCCATCAGGCCGACGTCGCCGTGTGCGCGCCCCAGAAGCCGGCGTGCAGGGCGGCGATCTCGGCCTCGACCTCGGCGAGCGGCCCCCAGACGCGGATCGCCTTCTGGCCGCGCGCGAACACGTCGCGGCAGGGCAGGTTCAAGGTCGGGTTCTCGGCATGGTTGCCGGTGAGATCCAGCAACCGCCGCTCTTCGAGCCCGTAGACCAGGCGGCCGATGTGCGCCCAGTACTGCGTGCCGGCGCACATGCAGCAGGGTTCGACGGTGGTGTAGAGCGTGCAGCCCCACAAGTACTCAGGCGAGAAGTTGAGCGTTGCCGTGCGCGCGAGCACGCTCTCGGCGTGGTTCACGCTATCGACGTTGCCCTGCTCGGCGAGCACGGTCTCGTGATCGGGCGCGACCAGGATCGCACCGAACGGGTGGCGGCCCAGTGCCAACGCTCGCTGCGCCACCGCGTTGGCGCGCTTCAGGTGGCGCAGCAACTGCGCCGGGCTCGGGTCGGGGTTGGGGAAGTCCATCGGGTAATTCTGACTCGTCCGGCTCGGGTGCCTGAGCTTGCGCGCTTGCGGTCGGGCGAGAACGCCCGCTGCCCCCCGAGATGAGGGATTGACAGTTCGGGGGGGGGGGACGCTAGACGCCCGGGGTTGCCGCGTTGGCCGCCCTGCAACAACAGCAACAAAGAGGAGTTGACGATGCAAGCCAAGGGGTTGAGGCGCGCCGTGTTCGGTGCGGCGGGAGCGGCAGCGGTGCTGCTGAGCGGTGTGATGCAGGCGGCGGGCGTGCCGGGCCAGGGCACCTGGGAGACCACGCTGCTGGGTCGCGACATCGGCGGTCACGCGGTGGCTGCGTCCAGCGCTGACGCGGTGTTCCTGTACGACACGACGCTGAACGTCACTTGGCTGCGCGATGCCAACGTGAACGGGCGGATGACCTGGGACACCGCCAACACCTGGGCCAACGGCCTGGTGGTGGGGGCCTGGAGCGACTGGCGGCTGCCGACGCTGAGTCCGGTCGACGGCCACGCATTCCAGACCGATTTCGCGAATAACGGCAGCACCGACCGCGGCTACGCCAAAACCGGCACGGGCTGGGCTATGGCATCCGAGATGGGGCACCTGTTTTACGTGACGCTCGGCAACAAGGGCCAGTGCACACCGAACGATGCTTCGCCTGGGAGTTGTGTTCCGCAACCGGGCTCGGGCCTGACCAACACGGGAACCTTCCAGAACATGCAGTCAGGCACGTTCAGACCGGCTGAAGAAGAGCAGATTCGTCTCGGCGCTCACACTACAACTACTGGTCCGGTGTGGACCGCGGGTTGATTCTGGGCAAGAGCAACCATTGGATCTTCACTCCGAGCGACGGCTCCCAGGGCTGGTACTACGACAGCTGGGACTTCAATGCCCTGGCTGTGCGCCCTGGCGATGTGGCCGCGGTGCCGGAGCCTGCGACCTATGCGTTGATGCTGGCCGGCTTGAGCGCACTGGCGCTGGCAAGGCGAAACCAGCGGCGTTGAACGCAGGGGCCTTGGCCCCATCCGTCACCGACAAGAAGCCGGCCCGCGTGGCCGGCTTCAGTGTGTTTGCCCCTGCGATCAAAGCAAGCGCCGCCCGCAAGTCGCGCTTGCCCTTCGGTGGCACGACGCGCGGGCCTGCGGAGCGCACTGCCGAAGATGTTGGCCTTCTGAGGTCAGCGCGAGAGCGTCAGGGCGGGCTGGCGTGCTCTGCTCCGTGTCCCCCGCCGCCAGCCTGACGGCTGGCGTCTCCTCCTTTACCTGCGCAGAACACGCCAGCCCGCCCTGACGCTCTTTCCACCGCCGCGGCGCGCGGTGTTGGTCTGGACCAGCGCGATGCAATGCGGCTGCCGGGTCGAGGACGCCGGGTGACCGGATGCCGCAGGTAAAGGAGGAGACGCCTGCCGGCCAGCCGGCAGGTGGCGGGGGACACGGAGGCAGCCGGTCACCCGGTGGCCTCGACCTCACGCCAAGTGGTCGAATTTCGCGTCGTCGCCGACCCCGGCTTCGCCTCGCCCGGGCCGGAGCGGTGCCATCCGAGCACGACGACGGAGCAGACTTGTACGGAATTCCGGCGAGTTTGCCAAATTATTTTTTTGGTGCGATAGTGCAGCACTTTATTAGGAATTGTGGAGGTTGCATGACCGCTTTGGCTACACCCCCCAGCGTCAAGGTGATTGGCGCAAACGGCCAGATTTCCCTTGGCAAGCAATTTGCCGGGCGCCAGGTGCTGGTTGAGGAACAAGAGCCGGGCGTCTGGCTGGTGCGTACCGCCACCGTCATCGCCGACAACGAACGCTGGCTGCACGCGCCCAAGGCCGCTGCCGACCTGGCACGTGCACTGGCCTGGGCCAGGGCCAATCCAGCCCGCGATTCCGATGTGGATGCCGTGATCGGCAAGCTGGCGAAAGGCCGGTGACCAAGCTTGAGCCGGACGCCTTGGTCAGGCTCGACCTGAACAATCCGGTGTTCCAGGAAAACCTGCTCTCGCTGCAGAAGCCGGAACGGCACGCGGCATTGGATACCTTGAACAAGATTCGTCAACTGACCTGGAGTCGCGTCTACCGCGACAGTGGCCTGAAGTGGGAGAAGGTGGCCGGCGCCAAGCCGCCATCGGGTGTCGCTGCCATCTACTCGTTGCGCATCACCCAGTCGCGCCGAGCGACGGCATTTCGCGACGGCGACTTCATTCGCATGCTCACCATCGCACCAGACCACGACAGCGCCTACGGGAAGAAGTGAGTGCCATCGCCGCCCACGCGCAGCGACGCCTGCGCGGACCGGGTGGCGAACACCGAACGTCGTGGCGCGCCGGCTTTTCGAGCACGGGACCCGCGCGTGCAAGTGCGGGGGCGCAGTGCCGAGGCGCGGAACCCCCGAGATGAGGGATTGACAGTTCGGGGGGGGGACGCTAGACGCCCGGGGTTGCCGCGTTGGCGGCCCTGCAACAACAGCAACAAAGAGGAGTTGACGATGCAAGCCAAGGGGTTGAGGCGCGCCGTGTTCGGTGCAGCAGGAGTGGCAGCGGTGCTGCTGAGCGGTGTGGTGCAGGCGGCGGGCGTGCCGGGCCAGGGCACCTGGGAGACCACGCTGCAGCCGCGCGATCTGGACGGTAACGCATTGAACGGCCCGGAGGCCTTCTACGACACGGCGCTGAACATCACCTGGCTGCGCAATGCGGACGTGATTGGGCAGAAGGACTGGAGCACCGCCAACTCCTGGGCTAACACGCTGGTGGTTGGCGGTTTCGGTGGCTGGCGGCTGCCGACGATGATCGACACCGGCTCGCCCGGCTGCAACTTCGCCTATGCCGGGACCGACTGCGGCTACAACATGCAGACCAGGAGTGGCGGCACGACCTACAGCGAAATGGCGCACCTGTGGTACGTGGCGCTGGGCAACAAGGCCTTCTGCGACACCGCCGGTTCGTGTCCGCAACCCGGCTTGGGCCTGACCAACACCGGCAACTTCCAAAATCTACTGACCAACGGTTACTGGTCCGGTCTGGAGTACCAGCTGGGCGTCCTCGCATGGTCCTTCGGTACCAACTCCGGCAACCAGACCAATGGTTTTTCCGGCAAGGGCAGTGCGTTGGGTGCCATGGCCGTGCGCCCTGGCGATGTGCTCGTGGTGCCGGAGCCTGCGACCTATGCGTTGCTGCTGGCCGGTTTGACCGCACTGGCGCTGGCAAGGCGAAACCAGCGGCGTTGAACGCATGGGCCTTGGCCCCTTCCGTCCCCGACAAGAAGCCGGCCCGCGTGGCCGGCTTCGGTGTTTCCGCGCTTGCAATCAAAGCAAGCGTCGCCCGCAAATCGCGTTTGCCCTTCGGTGGCACGACGCCTGGGCCTGCGGAGCGCACTGCCCAAGACGCTGGCCTTCAGAGGTCAGCGCGCGAGCGCCAGGGCGGGCTGGCGTGCTCTGCTCCGTGTCTCCCGCCGCCAGCCTGACGGCTGCCGACTCCTCCTTTACCTGCGCAGAACACGCCAGCCCGCCCTGACGCTCGTACCACCGCCGAGGCGCGCGGGGCTGGTCTGAACGGGTGCGGTGCAACGCGGCTGCCGGGTCGAGGGCGCCGGGTGACCGGATGCCGCAGGTAAAGGAGGAGACGCCTGCCGGCCAGCCGGCAGGCGGCGGGGGACACGGAGGCGGCCGGTCACCCGGTGGTCTCGGCCTCGCTCAAGTTCAACGGCTCACGCCGCGTTCGAGCCGCGGCGGGCCGTGCCCAGGGCTTCTGGACAGGGCTTGTCGGAAAACTACACTGTAAGTACACTTTGGGATGGGCGCGATTCGCTTCGAGTGGGACGAACGCAAGGCCGCGGCAAACGCGAAGAAGCACGGCGTCGGCTCCGAGGAAGCCAGGTCAGTCTTCGTCGATGAACGAGCCAAGTTGATCGACGATCCGGATCACTCCGAAGACGAAGATCGCTTTGTCCTTCTTGGACTGAGCAGTGCGCTTCGACTGCTGCTTGTCTGCCACTGCTATCGCAGTGAAGGCAACGTCATCCGCATCGTCTCCGCCCGCAAGGCGACTGCCAGGGAATCCAGGTCTTACCCGTAGAGGTGTCACATGCGCAAAGAGTACGACTTCTCCGCGGCGAGGAAGAATCCATACGCCTCGCAACTGAAGAAGCAGATCACGATCCGTCTCGACGAAGAGTCCATCATGTACTTCAAGTCGATCTCTGAAGGCGTGGGCATTCCATACCAGAGCCTCATCAACCTGTACTTGCGGGACTGCGCGGCCTCTCACCGCAAGCTCGATCTGAGCTGGAAGTAGCAGCCTTCATTGCCGCAAGGGGGCGGCCGTTGGAGTGAATGTGCAGCCCGCGGCAGGTGCTGGCACGCCCCACGTCATTCGTTTCACTCGCCCCCGCGGCTCACGCGGCGTTCGAGCCGCGGTGCGCCCAGCCGGTGGTGCGCCGCTCGACGACGGTGAACAGTTCGTACATGCCCATCGCCATCGCGCCGACCACCACCAGTCCCGCGAAGGCCAGGCCCATCTGCATCGACGAGCCGGCCGAGATCAGCAGGTAGCCGATGCCTTCGTTGGCGGCCGTCATCTCCGACACCGTGGTGCCGACGAAGGCGAGCGTGATCGCCACCTTCAGCGAGCCGAAGAAATACGGCATCGAGCGCGGCAGGCCGACCTTGACCAGCACGTCCCAGCGCTTCGCGCCGAGCACGCGCAGCACGTCTTCGAGCTCCGGTTCGAGCGTCGCCAGGCCGGTGGCGATGTTGACCATGATCGGGAAGAACGAGATCAGGAACGCCGTCAGGATGGCCGGCCCGGCGCCGATGCCGAACCAGACCACGAGGATCGGCACGAAGGCCGCCTTGGGCAAGGCGTTGAAGCCCGTCATCAGCGGGTACATCGCCGTGTAGGCCAGGCGCGAGCTGCCCATCAGGAAGCCCAGCAGCACGCCCACCGCGATGGCAATGGCAAAACCGACCATCGTGACCCAGTAGGTGCGCCAGGCGTGGCCGAGGATCGCCACGCGGTGCTCCCAGGCCTGATCGACGATGCGCCAGGGGCTCGGAAAGATGAACTCGCTGACCTTGAAGCCGCTGCAGATCGCCTGCCACAGCGCCAGCGTGGCGAGCAGCAGGACGAGCGGCGCCCAGCGCTCGAGTTGCCTGCTCATGGCGCGGCTCCCGCCGCGGCGATGCTGCCGACGGGCCTTCGCGCCGCGCCGATGTGCGCGCGCAGTTCGTGCACGATGTCGGTGAAGTGCGTCGTGTAGGTCAGCTCCAGGTCGCGCGGGCGCGGCAGGTCGATCTCGCGGCGGACGACGATGCGGCCCGGCCCCTTGCTCATCACGTAGACCGTGTCGGCCAGGAACACGCTCTCGCGCAGATCGTGCGTGACCAGGATCACGTTGAAATTCTGCGACGCGTGAAGGTCGCGCAGGGTGCACCACAGCTCCTCGCGCGTGAACGCGTCGAGGGCGCCGAAGGGCTCGTCGAGCAGCAGCATCTTCGGTTCGTGCACCAGCGCGCGGCAGATCGACGCGCGCTGCTGCATGCCGCCCGATAGCTGCCACGGGAACTTGTCTTCGTAGCCCGCGAGCCCGACGGTCTGCAGCAGCCTGCAGGCGCGCTGGCGGAACTCGTCGCGCCTCGCCTTGAACTGCGAGCGGTAGGGCTCGACGATCTCCAGCGGCAGCAGCACGTTGTCGACCGTGGTCCGCCAGGGCAGCAGCGACGGCGCCTGGAACGCCATGCCGCTGATCTTGAGCGGCCCGGTGACGGGCGCGCCGCCGATGCGGATGCTGCCCCGGCTCGGCATCTTCAGGCCCGTGGTGAGCTTCATGAAGGTGGACTTGCCGCAGCCCGAGGGGCCGACGATCGCGATGAAGGCGCCTTCGGCCGCCTGCAGCGAGATGTCCTCGACCGCGAACTGGCTCTTCGCCAGCAACTCGTCGTTGTAGGCGAGCCAGACGCTGTGGAAATCGACGAAGGCCGTCACTTCTTGGGCGGCAGCGCGAAGATGTCGCGCTCGGCAGCGCTGGGCAGGAGCGTCCCGTTCCAGACTACGGCCGGATTCACGCGTTCCTTGGTGGCAAAGGCGTCGGAGACCTGGCTCGCCATCAGGCTCAGGCGCGGCCCGAGCACATTGCCGAAGCCCTCGGCCCGCGCGTCGGGCGTGAGCACGGTGGCGTCGAGGCACAGGTTCAGGCGGCGCAGTTCGAGCTCTTCGTTGATGATGCCGTCGCGTGCCTTGACGGCGGCCACGCCGGCCTTCGGGTCGGCGATGACGTCCTTCATGCCCTTGCTGAAGGCGCGCAGGAAGGCCTTCACGGCCGCGGGGTTCTTCTTCAGGAACTCCTCGCCGACGATGATCGCGTTGCCGTAGAGCTTGACGCCGTAGTTCGGGTAAGGCAGCACGACGATATCGTCGGCCTTGACGCCGCGCGCCTCGAGGTTGAGCAGCGAGGTGAACGAGAAGCCGGTGATGGCATCCACATCGCCGCGCACCAGCATGGTTTCGCGCAGCGGCGGGTCCATGCTCGTCCACACCACGCCGGTGACGTTGTTGGCCTTGGCGAAGATCGGGAACGCCTTGCGCCCGGCGTCGAACACCGGCGCGCCGAGCTTCTTGCCGCTCAGGTCGGCCGGCGCCTTGATGCCGTATTTCTTCAGCGCCAGCACCGCGGCCGGCGTGTTGTTGTAGACCATCATCACCGCGACCGGCTTGTTCGGCGCCGTCGGGTTGTTGGCGTGGAACTCCATCAGTGCGGCCAGGTCGGCGAAGCCCATGTCGTAGGCGCCCGAGGCGACCCGGGTGACGGTGCCGCCCGAGCCGTTGCCGGCGTCGACGGTGACGGCGAGCTTCTCGCTCGCGTAGTAGCCCTTGGCGGCAGGCACGAGGAACATCGCCGCCGGTCCTTCGAAGCGCCAGTCGAGCTGGAACTTCACCGGAGTCTCCTGCGCCTGCGCGGCAGGTGCCAGCCACTGGGAAATGACCGCGGCGGCGATCAGCGCAAGACGACGGGACAGCGGGAACGGGGACATCGGATTCTCCAGAGTGGTCCGGCCTGCGGCCAGGAAGCCAGCGGCACAGCAGCAAATTCTGTGCTCGGCAGGGGCGGCTGGGAATCGGGGGATGCGCTATGCCGGTGCATCCCTCACCGGAGGAGGTCGAACAGCGTGCGCGCGACGACTTGGGTCGCGCGCCGCAGGTCCTCGAGCACCAGATGCTCGTCGGCCCGCTTGGCGTTGGACTCGAACACCGTGCGCGGCCCGGCGCCGTAGATCACGGCCGGGATGCCGCGCTCGCAGTACAGCCGGACGTCGGTGTAGAGCGGGCTGCCGCTGGTGGGGATCGCCTCGCCGAACACCGCGGCGCCGTGGCGCTGCAGGGCCTCGACCAGCGGCGCGTTGCCGGGCAGCGGCTTGAGCGAACGCGCCAGCAGCAGGCGCTTGATCTCGACCGATATCGCGGGCCCGCCCTGGTTGAACCCGGCCGCGGCCTGTTCGATCACGCGCCGCACGTCGGCCTCGACCTGCACCGGGTCCTCCTCGGGGATCATGCGGCGGTCCAGCTTCAGCACCACCTTGCCGGGCACCACATTGGTGTTGGTGCCGCCTTCGATGCGGCCCACGTTCAGGTAGGGGTGGGTGATGCCGGGCACGCCCGAGTTCACCTTCCTGTAGAGCGTGTTCTGGTGGTACAGCGCATTGAGGATCGCCACCGCGCCCTGCAGCGCGTCGACGCCGGTATCGGGAATGGCGGCGTGCGCCATCCTGCCGTGGACCGTGACTTCCATCTGCAGGCAGCCGTTGTGCGCGGTCACCACCTGGTAGCTGAAGCCGGCCGCGATCAGCAGGTCGGGCTTTGTCAGGCCGTGCTCGAGCAGCCAGCCCGGGCCGAGCTCGCCGCCGAACTCCTCGTCGTAGGTGAAGTGGAGTTCGATCGCGCCTTTCAGCGGCGCCCGAAGCGCCTCCAGCGCGCGGGTGGCGAAGGTGAAGGTGGCGAAGTCGCCCTTGCTGACGGCGGATGCGCGGCCGTAGAGCTTGCCGTCCGCGATCTCGCCGCTGTAGGGGCCATGCGTCCAGCCTTCGCCGGGCGGCACCACGTCGCCGTGGGCGTTCAGCGCGACGGTCCGGCCTTCGCCATAGCGCCGGCGGACGATCAGGTTGGTCAGCGAGGTGAGGCCGTAGTCGGCCACCGCCTGCGCCGGCACGGGGTGCTTCTCTGCCGCGAAGCCGAAGCCGGCCAGCAGTTCGGCGGTGCGCTCGGCGTGTGGCGCGTTGTTGCCGGGCGGGGTGTCTGTGGGCACCTGCACCAGGGCCTGCAGGAAGTGCACTTCCTCGTCGAAGTGGGCGTCGATCCAGGCGTCGAGTTGGGCGTAGGTCGTGTCGTTCATGCGGTGGCCTCCGAAACAGCGGCGCATCCAAGAATCGTCGCGAGGTCGGCCACTGGCCGCACTCGCTCGCTTCGATCCCCAATGCGTGGGGCCCCTCTTTCGCGGCTCATACGGCCTCCGTTGCGAGTTGGTCGAGCAGGTTCTGGAAGGCGCGAACGCACAGCTCGGTGTCGTCGTTGCTGATCTCCTCCAGCGGGTTGTGGCTGATCCCGGCGTTGCCGCCGCGCATGAAGAGCATCGCCTGCGGCATCGCCTCGTGCAGCTTCATCGCGTCGTGGCCGGCGCCGCTGGGCATGCGATGTACCGGCAGGCCGGTTGCGGCGACCGCCCGCTCCCAGCGCGCCTGCCATGCGGGCGCGCTGGGGGCGGCGGCGGCGCGCATCGTTTCCTCGATGCGGTAGTGCACGCCGCGTCGCTCGCAGATGCGTTGCAGCTCGGCGAGCACGTCGTTCGCGCAGGCATCGCGCACCTCATCGGTGGTGGCTCGGATGTCGAGGCTGAACTGGCAGCGGCCGGGCACGACATTGATCGACCCGGCCGGCACCTGCAGCATGCCCATCGTCGCCACCAGGTGCGCCGCCGAGGCGCCCCGACGTTCGGCGAAGAGCGCGAGTTCGGCCACCGCAGTGGCGGCGTCGCGCCGCCGGTCCATCGGCGTGGTGCCGGCGTGGCTGGCCATGCCGATGACTTCGCCGAGGTAGCGCAGGCTGCCGTTGATCGAGGTGACCACGCCGAGCGGCAGGTCGATTTCGTTGAGCACCGGGCCTTGCTCGATGTGCGCTTCGACGAAGCCGATGTAACCTGCCGGGTCGCGCCTGCAGGCGGCGATGGTCTCCAGCGTGCCGGGCAGTCCGGCTGCGTGCATCGCATCCTGCATGCTCACGCCGTCGGCATCGCGCTGCTCCAGCCAGGCCGGGTCGAACTGGCCGATCACCGCGCCCGAGCCGAGGAAGGTCGCCTTGTAGCGCTGGCCTTCCTCTTCGGCGAAGGCGACGACCTCCAGGCCGTAGGGCAGCCGCCGGCCGGCGCGGTGCAGCTCGCGCACGCAGGCCATCGGCACCAGGATGCCGAGCCGCCCGTCGTACTTGCCCCCGTTGCGCACCGTGTCGTAGTGCGACCCCGTGAGCAGCCTGCGGCTGCTCACCGGAAAGCCGCTCGCCTTGTGGCCCGACGCGTCCCCACCCCGCCCCGCCCCGGGTGAGGGCACGTGGCTGGTCATGGCCTTTGCGTCGTCGATGCTCCAGTAGATGCCGACCACGTTGCCGACCGCGTCGATGTGCACGTCGTCGAAGCCGCATTCCTTCATCCACTGCTGCAGTCGGCGAGCGCAGGCCTGGTGCGCCTGCGTCAGATAGGTCACGGTGAGCTGGCGCTGCTCCTTGTAGCCGGGGTCGCTCTCGGTGGCGAGCGCTTCGGCCCAGTCCCAGACCAGGTTGCCGAGTTCGGGGACTTCGCCGAACTTGTCGTTCAGGCGGATCTCGGCAATGCGGTGGATGTTGCGCAGGCACTCGGCGAGTTCGACATCGGGATGGCCTTCGAGGCGCCGCGCGAACGTCTCAATGATGCTCTGCCGCGAAAGGCCGAGCCCGCGCGGTCCGCGCACGGCGAGGATGAACGGGAAGCCGAAACGCGCGTTGTAGTCGGCATTGAGCTGCTGCAGGCGCGCAAACTCCGCCGCACTGCAAGCGCCGAGACCGGCCTTCGATTGCTCGTGGGTCGATTCGCTCGTCAGCGTGCCGGCCACGGCTGCCTTGCCGGCGAGTTCAGGGTGCGCCCGCACGAGCGCGAGTTGTGCGTCGCGACCGGCGCTGCGGACGACACCGACCAGGGCGTGCTTGAGCTGGGCCAGGCTCCGGAAGGGCCGCGCGGCGAGTGCCTTCTCTGCGATCCACGGCGAGTGCTCGTAGAGGCCGTCCAGCCAGGCCAGGGCCTGCGGTACCGGTGCGGTGTTCAGTTGCTCGAGTGTGATCGTGTGGCTCATGGTTCAACCCTGCTCGGCTTCGGGGCCGCTTGCGGCTGGCGCCGGATGCGCCGCCATCCAGTGCCTGGCGATGTCGATGCGGCGGCAGATCCAGACATGCTCGTGCCGCTGCACGTGGTCGAGGAAGCGCTGCAGCGCCAGGAAGCGCGCCGGCCTGCCGAGCAGCCGGCAGTGCATGCCGATGCTGAGCATCTTCGGCCGATCGTCGCCGTTCGGGCTGCCCTCGGCATACAACACGTCGAACGCGTCCTTGAGGTATTGATAGAAGTGCTCGCCGGTGTTGAAGCCCTGCGCCGAGGCGAAGCGCATGTCGTTGGTGTCCAGCGTGTAGGGCACGATCAGGCGTTGCAGCGTGCTGCCGTCGGTCTTCGTGACCGGCATCCAGAACGGCAGGTCGTCGCCGTAGTAGTCGCTGTCGTAGGCGTAGCCGCCGTGGTCGGCGACGAGGCGTTTGGTGTTGGGGCTGTCGCGGCCCGTGTACCAGCCCAGCGGCCACTGGCCCTTGGTCATCTCCTGGATGATCTGCGTGCCGATGGCGATGTGCTGGCGCTCGCGCGCCTCGCTCATGTGCTGGTAGTGGATCCAGCGCCACGAATGGCAGGCGATCTCGTGGCCCAGCTCGACGAAGGCCTGCGTCAGCTCGGGGTTGCGTTGCAGCGCCATCGAGACGCCGAACACCGTGAGCGGCAGGCCGCGCTTCTGGAACTCGCGCAGGATGCGCCACGAGCCGACTCGCCCCCCATACTCGTACATCGACTCCATGCTCAGGTGTCGCGTCTCGAAGGCCTGGGCGACGATCATCTCGGAGAGAAAGGTCTCCGACGCCGGGTCGCCATGCAGCACGCAGTTCTCGCCGCCTTCTTCGTAGTTCAGCACGAACTGCACGGCGATGCGCGCCCCGCCCGGCCATCGCGCGTGCGGAGGGTTGCGGCCGTAACCGATCAGGTCGCGTGGATAGTCGGCAGTCATCATGGTCGTCTCGGGGTCTCGGGGTCTCGGCTGGGCTACGGCGTCCTGCGCGAACTTTGGCGCATGCGTCGCTCCGGGGGAGTGAAGGTCAGGTCTCGGCCCGTTGCCGCCATTCGCCTGCGTCCGCTCTTGTGTAGCGTCAGCGCGGCGCGGCAGGCGGTACCCGGTGGAAGCTCATGCTGTGGCGGTCGGCGCTGCGCGCCGACTCCGCTGTGGTGCTCGGCCTTCAGTCGCATCGCAGAACTCGCTTCGTTCGCTTCGCTCTCTGCGCTCAGACAACTGCGACGAGTCAGTCTACGAAGCGCGCTGCGCGCGCCGACTGGAGCCCTCCGCTCCTCGCCGCCACAGAAATCGCCCCCACCGGGTACCGCCCGCCGCGCTGCAGCGATGGGTGTTCCGCCAGCGGGCAACACCAACGCCTCAGCAAAGGCGCGTTCGGGCAGGACGCGCAGCGCCTCTGGGGCGCCGAGAAGGTGAGCCCGGGGGCAAGCGGTCCGGGGGACCGCTTGCGCCTTGCGAACGGCCGGGCCGACTGGCCCGGCGCGGCCTGCAAGGCCAGGTCTCGTGGCCTCGCGCGAAGCGCGAGTTGTCCTCTGACTCGTCGCGGATGTCCGAACGCAGCGAACGCAGTGAGCGAAATGAGTTCTGCGACGGGGCCACGAGACCGAGCATCGCAGGGAAGTCTGAGCGAAGCGAAGACCGCCCCAGTGAAGCGAAGCGGCCTGCCCGGACGTGCCTTTGCCGCGCCAGGACTCGCCCGCAGAGCGGACATTCAAGGTCAGCAACGGGCCGATGGGCGACTGCCATCTACAATGTGACGGAGCTTGTGTCATTTCACGGCGAGGGTCGAAGCACCTGGCCCAGGTCGCGCACGCGGGGGTCGAGCTGGAGGTTGCGTTCGACGTGATGCAGATGGTCTTCCATCAGCTTTGCGGCGGCGCGGGCGTCGCCGCGCTCGAGGGCATCGACGATGGCCACATGCTCTTCGAACGAGTGCTCGGCCGAGTGGGCCGACTGGTACATCAGCGCGATCAGCGAGCAACGTGAAAGCAGGTCGGACAGCATCTGCGCCAGTGTCTCGTTGCCCAGCAAACGCGCCAGCACCACGTGGAAGTCGGCCAGCAGGCGGGTGCGGCCCGACACGTCGGTGCGGACCAGCGCCGCCTTCTCGTCGCGCAGGTGCGCGCGAAGCTCGGCCACCTGGGCCGGCGTGATGGCGGCGCTCAGGCGGCGCACCAGCGCCGCCTCGAGCATGTTGCGCACCTCGAACACCTGGCGCGCCTCATCGACGCTGGGCTCTGCCACGCGCGCGCCGCGCGCGGGCTCCAGCGTCACGAGGCGGTCGCGGCTCAATTGGTTCAGCGCCTGGCGCACCAGCGTGCGCGAGACCTGGAAGATGTCGGCGATCTTCTGCTCGGCCAGCTTGGTGCCGGGCATCAGCCTGCGCTCGACGATGGCCGTGGTGATCGATTCGACGATGCGGGCCGTGCTGCCGGGGCTGGCGGCGTCGGCCACGCCGAGCTCGCGCGCCGGCTTGCGCGCGCGCCCCCGCGCCACCGCGATGGCGGGCCGGGTCAGCTTCGGCTTGCGCGACGGCACGGGCAGCATGGCGAGGAGGGATGGGAAGACGGGGCTTGCATTGCAACGCAAACTGTATACACTTTTGCGAATTCTGCAAACACTTTCTTGCGGTGCGCGCCGCCAAGGAGAACCGCGATGGGCAAACTCACCACCCATGTGCTCGACACGATGAACGGCTGCCCGGCCGCCGGCATGCGCGTGCGGCTGTACGCGCTGGCGGGCGGCGACGCCAGGCTGTTGAAGGAGCTGACCCTCAACCACGACGGCCGCGCCGACGCCCCGCTGCTGGAAGGCGACGCGTTCGTCGCGGGCGCCTACCGCCTGCTGTTCGACGTGGCGCCGTACTTTCGCGCCCGCGGCGCTGCGCTTTCCGACCCGCCGTTCCTCGACGCCGTGCCGCTGGACTTCGGCCTCGCGGACACCGGCGCCCACTACCACGTGCCGCTGCTCGCCAGCCCCTGGGCGTACTCGACCTACCGCGGAAGCTGACGGGAAAGGCGCGACCTCGGGTTTGTACTGTGTACTGTCGCGGAGCAAAGTGTATACAGTGTATCTGCCTGTCGCCGCGGAGCCTCGGTCGTCCAACGAGTCGCGACATTCACTCCTTACAGCGCCCGCAGTGGTAAGGGTCTCGGCCCGGTTCTTGCAGCCGATCCTGCCGACAACTCGAGAGTGAACGCATGGATGCCTATGTGCTGGACTGGCTCAACCTGCTGCTGCGATGGGCTCACGTCATCGTGGCCATCGCCTGGATCGGTTCGTCGTTCTACTTCGTCTTTCTCGACAACAGCCTGACGCCGCCGACCGACCCGGTGCTCCGGGACAAGGGCGTGGGCGGCGAATTGTGGGCGGTGCACGGCGGCGGCTTCTATCACCCGCAGAAGTACCTGGTCTCGCCAAAGAAGATTCCCGAGCACCTGCACTGGTTCTACTGGGAGAGCTACTCCACCTGGCTGACCGGCTTCGCGCTGTTCACGGTGATCTACCTCTACCAGGCCAGCAGCTTCCTGATCGACAGGAACCTCCACGACTGGACGCCTGCCGCGGCGATCGCCGCCGCGCTGGCGTTCCTGGTCGTGTTCTGGCTCGTCTACGACGTGATCTGCCGCGCCTTCGGCCGCCGCGAGGGGGGCGACCTGATCGTCAGCATCGGCGTCACGATCTTCGTCGTGTTCGCGTCGTGGCTCGCGTGCCACCTGTTCGCCGGGCGCGCCGCGTTCCTGCTCGTCGGCGCGATGATGGCGACGTCGATGAGCGCCAACGTGTTCTTCTGGATCATTCCCGGGCAGCGCAAGGTCATCGCGCAGCTCAAGGCCGGCGAGCCGGTGGACCCGGTGCACGGGCAACGCGCCAAGCAGCGCAGCGTGCACAACACCTACTTCACGCTGCCGGTGCTGATCGCGATGCTCAGCAACCACTACGGCTTCCTCTACGGCGCGCCGCAGAACTGGCTTGTGCTGGTGTTGATCATGCTGGCCGGCGCGCTGATCCGCCATTCGTTCGTCGCCCGCCACAAGGCGCTGGTGCAGGGCAAGGCAGTGCCTTGGCAGTACGCGGTCGTCGGCACGCTGATCATCGTCGGGATCGCGGTCTGGCTGATGCCGGCGCCGCAGCCCAAGGCGGCCGCCGGCGCCGCGCCGGTCACGTATGCCGAACTGCGCGAGGTGCTGGATACGCGCTGCGTGCTGTGCCACAACGAGCGACTGGCAAGCAGGAACGTCATGCTGCTGACCACGCCGAGCAGGTGGCGAAGAACGCGCAGATGATGGTCCAGCAGGCGGTGGTGGTCGGACCATGCCGATGAACAACGCAACCCAGATCACCGATGCCGAACGCGCGCTGATCGGACGCTGGTTCGACGAGGGCGCGCCGGGTGAAGTCAGGCAGGGCCGGCCGGCCGGCTGTCGCAGTGCAGGCAGCGGCCACTTCGAAATCGAGGATGCCGACAACGCGGTCAATCCGCAGTCCACCCGGTGGACGAAATGCTGCCGGCGCCGGGCCCTGTCCGCGCTCGGCCTGCAGCACGTTCTCGTCATGTATGCCGGCGCCATCGCGGTGCCGCTGATCGTCGGCCGTGCGCTGCAGCTCGCACCGGCCGATGTCGCCTTTCTGATTTCGGCCGACCTCTTTGCCTGCGGCTTGGTGACACTGATCCAGTCGCTCGGCGTGACCCAGTATTCGGCATCAAGCTGCCGGTGATGATGGGCGTGACCTTTGCCGCCGTCGGACCGATGGTGGCGATGGCCAACGCTGAGGCGGCACCGACGGTGCGCGCGCCATCTTCGGCGCGATCATCGGCGCCGGTATCGTCGCGATGCTGATCGCGCCGCTGGTGTCGCGGATGCTGCGCTTCTTCCCGCCGGTGGTGACCGGCACGATCATCCTGGTGATCGGCGTCAGCCTGATGCGCATCGGCATCAACTGGATCTTCGGCAACCCGTTCGGCCCGACCGCGCCGCAGATCGTCAACCCCGAACACGCCGCCTGGCTTCAGGCCGTGACGGAAGGCATCACCTCGGCGCGCCGTGACCGGTTTGCCGGAAGTTCCGGCGGTCGGGCCTGGCGCCGCGGGTCAACAACCCGGCCTATGCGCCTCTGTCAAGCATCGGTGTCTCGGCTGTCGTGCTGGTGGCGATCCTCGCCATTGCCAAATTCGGCAAGGGCTTTGTCGCCAACATCGCCGTGCTTCTCGGCATCCTCATCGGTGCGGTGATCGGCGATGGGCGCGATGAACTTCGACAAGGTGGGCGAGGCGACCTGGTTCGAGCTCGTCACGCCGTTCCACTTTGGCGCGCCGACGTTCGACCCGGTGATGATCATCACCCTGTCGCTGGTGATGATCGTGGTGATGATCGAATCGACGGGCATGTTCCTGGCGCTGGGCGACATGACCGGCAAGCGCGTGACACAACCGATGCTGTCGGCGGGTCTGCGCACCGACGGTCTGGGCACGCTGATCGGCGGCATCTTCAACACCTTCCCCTATACCTCGTTCAGCCAGAACGTCGGCCTGGTCGGCGTGACCGGCATCAAGTCGCGCTTTGTCTGCGTGGCGGGTGGTCTGATCCTGATCGTGCTGGGCTTGATGCCGAAGATGGGCGCGCTGGTCGAGGCCCTGCCGCAGATGGTTCTGGGCGGTGCGGGCGTCGTGATGTTCGGCATGGTCGCGGCAACCGGTATCCGCATTCTCCGGCGGTCGATTTCGCAAAGAACCGCAACAACCTGTTCGTCGTCGCCGTCAGCCTCGGTTTCGGGATGATCCCGCTGATCGCGCCCAACTTCAAGATGTGGATGCCGCATTCGCTGCACCCGCTGATCGAATCGGCATCCTGCTGGCGTCGATCGTTGCCGTGGTCCTGAACGCCTTCTTCAACGGCGCCAAGGGCACCGAGGACGAGGCGCGCTGCCGGCGCGTCGGTTGCCGATCACTGAGACAGGCGCTTCGTGACGCGCTACACTCGACGCGGGCCACCGGTCCGGCGCGTCGGACACCGATCCGGAGGATGCCGTGACCGCCACCCTGATCCGCAATGCCGATACCGTCGTGACGATGGACGCCACGACGCGCCGCGGACTGGCCGGTGCCTCGATCCTGATCGACGCCGGCGCCATCGTCGCGCTGGGCAACGGGCTGACCGCGCCGGACGCCGAAGTGATCGACGCCACCGGCTGCGTGGTGACGCCCGGTCTGGTGAACACGCATCACCACCTGTATCGCCAGACGCTGACCCGCGCCGTGCCGGGCGGCAGGACTGCGCTGCTGTTCGGCTGGTTGCGGACGCTCTATCCGATCTGGGCGCGCTATACGCCCGACGACATGCACATCTCCACGCAACTGGGGCTGGCCGAACTGGCGCTTTCGGGTGCACGGACACGTCGTCCGATCACCTGTATCTGTTCCGAACGGGTCGCAGCTGGATGACACGATCCACGCCGCCGCCGATGTCGGCATCCGCTTCCACGCCACCCGCGGCGCCATGAGCATCGGCGAATCCAAGGGCGGGCTGCCCCCGATTCACTGGTCGAGGCCGAGACCGCGATCCTGAACGACTGCATCCGCGTCGTCGACCGTTTCCACGATGCCGCGCCGAATGCCATGGTGCGCGTGGGGATCGCACCCTGTTCGCCGTTTTCCGTCAGCCGCGACCTGATGCGCGAGGCGGCGCTGCTGGCGCGCGCCAAGGGCGTATCGCTGCACACGCATTTGGCCGAAAACGACGAGGACGTCGCCTATTCGCTGGCGCAATTCGGCTGTCGCCCCGGCCAGTATGCCGAGGATCTGGGCTGGACCGGCGCCGATGTCTGGCACGCGCATTGCGTCAAACTGGACGACGCCGAAATCCACCTGTTCGCGAAATCGCTGACCGGCGTGGCGCATTGCCCCTGTTCGAACTGCCGTCTGGGATCGGGCATCGCGCCGGTGCGGCCGATGCGCGATGCGGGCGTGCGCGTCGGGCTGGGGGTCGATGGGTCCGCCAGCAACGACGCGGGCGATCTGATGGCCGAGGCGCGGCAGGCCATGCTGATGCAGCGCGTGGCGCGCGGCGCCGATGCCATGAGCGCGCGCGAGGCGCTGGAGATCGCCACGCTGGGCGGCGCGACGGTGCTCAACCGCGACGACATCGGCGCGCTTGCGCCGGGCATGG